>NZ_BOOC01000122.1 GCF_016863035.1 Microbispora corallina | reverse complement strand
CCTAGGTCGTTCGTCCCGGAGTAGGCAGGGCTTTTGGCTGATGCAGGTGTGGCTGATGCTTTCTAGGGTCTAGCCATGGCTTTCACCACTGTTGAGGAAACGTATCTGGCCTGTCAGCAACGTGGTCGGCTGGCAACTGTCGCGCCCGACGGCACCCCGCAGAACAAGCCCGTCGGGTTCCACCACAACGCCGATCTCGGCACGATCGACATCTTCGGCTTCGGGATGGAGTCGTCGGCGAAGTTCCGCAACATCAAGGCCCGCCCGGATGTGTCTTTCGTGGTCG
Source organism: Microbispora corallina (assembly GCF_016863035.1). Taxonomy (GTDB): domain Bacteria; phylum Actinomycetota; class Actinomycetes; order Streptosporangiales; family Streptosporangiaceae; genus Microbispora; species Microbispora corallina. Next base: position 238 of record NZ_BOOC01000122.1, on the reverse strand, counting down.
ACGACGTGGCGAGTGAAGGGGCGTCTGGTGTGCGCTTCCTGGAGATCCGGGGACGGGCGCAGGCGGCGTCGCTGGCCGTACCACCGGACGAGCATGTGAGCGCAAGCTTCATCCGTATCCACCCGCGCCGGATCGTCGCCTACAACATCGACCCGGACCGGCCGGGTCTCTACGTCCGAGACATCGCGCTTGAGGAGGCCGGTCAGTGACGGTGAAGAGCGCGGTCGTCTTGGGGCCT
>NZ_BOOC01000121.1 GCF_016863035.1 Microbispora corallina | reverse complement strand
TCGCGGTAGCGGTGCGCGTAGAGGCCGCCGCCGCAGGTGTCCACCACCGGGCAGGCGCGGCACGTCGCGCACAGTCCGGCGAGCCCCTGCCGCCGGGCCACGATCCCGGTGTGCCGGGCCACCGTGTCGAGGTCGTGCCGCAGGACGTGGAAGCCGGTGGCCGGCGCCCCGTCGTAGGCGGTCTTGAGGGAGTCCGCCTGCTCGTAGGCGCCGTCGGTCTCGATGACGACGAGGTCCGACGGCTGCAGTCCCAGCGACTCGGTCGCGCTCGGCCCGTCGATGATCGACTGGAACATCCGGACGGGCGGCCGGCAGCCCTCCGCCAGCCACAGCTCGAATACCTCGATCAGCCAGTCGGCGTACGCCGTGGGCGTGGGCCGGGGCGGCGGGGCGTCCCAGGTGGCGTGCGGGAGCAGGAAGTCGACCCGCGGCGGGTCCAGCTCGGCCAGCGTGCGGTAGACGGCGGCGGGGTCGCTGCGCACGTCGATGGTGCACAGCAGCCCGGCGTAGACCTCCGGCCGCCGGCGCAGCCGTTCGA
>NZ_BOOC01000120.1 GCF_016863035.1 Microbispora corallina | reverse complement strand
TCACCCGCCAGATCGACGTTGATCCCGGCCCTGAGAGCACCGTCGATGTAACGACGCCCCCCAATGGTGATCGGCGGAGCGGTCGCGGGGAAGGCGATGCTGGCGGCCACGGCCTCAGGCAGCGATGCGGCGCCATGCCGGTCCCAGATCACCGCCTCGCCGGTCTCGGCGTCCACCGACGGGATCAGCAGCGGCGTGTCCGGCCACTGCACGTCGCCGACCAGGAACCGCATCCGGGCGATGGCCGCCTCCTCACCGCCGGTCGAGGCGGTGGCGGCGAGCCGGCCGACCCGGCGCAGAGCCTCGGTTCGCTCAAGCCCCGTATCGCCGAGCGTCGCGAACACTTCCGCGAGTCTGTCCGGATCAGTCCGTACGCCGCCCTCGGGATCGGTGGGCGCGGGCAGCACGGCGAGCCGGTCGAGGTCCCCTCCACTGGCCAGAATCGCCCCCACGATGGCGCCCGCCGACGTACCCACAATCAGATCGGCCGCACCCAGGTCCACCCCCTCGCGGCCCAGCCCCGCCGCCAGCCCGGCCAGCCACGCCGTACCGACCGGGCCACC
>NZ_BOOC01000119.1 GCF_016863035.1 Microbispora corallina | reverse complement strand
CGTCAGGTGCGGTCGGTGGCGGAGATCTCGGCGTTGTTGCGGGTTCCGCTGGGTGTGGTGCGTGTGGTGATCGCGGACATGGCGGCGGAGGGGTTGGTGCATGTGCATCAGCCGCAGTTGGAGGCGGGTAAGCCGGATCTGAACTTGCTGGAAAGGGTGCTCAGTGGACTTCGCAGGCTCTAGTCGTGGGTTGACCTCGACGAAGATCGTGGTTGCGGGGGGTTTCGGTGTGGGGAAGACGACGTTCGTGGGGGCGGTGTCGGAGATCGTTCCGTTGACGACGGAGGCGGTGATGACCGATGCGTCGGCGGGGATCGATGATGTGGGGTTGACGCCGCATAAGACGACGACGACGGTGGCGATGGATTTCGGCCGGGTGTCGTTGGATCGGGATTTGATTTTGTATCTGTTCGGGACGCCGGGTCAGCATCGGTTCTGGTTCATGTGGGATGACCTGGTGCGGGGGGCGATCGGGGCGGTGGTGCTGGTGGACACGCGCCGGTTGGCCGACAGTTTCCCGGCGGTGGACTACTTCGAGGAGGCCCGCCTGCCCTTCGTCGTCGG
>NZ_BOOC01000118.1 GCF_016863035.1 Microbispora corallina | reverse complement strand
TAGTTCATGTTCGAGGGCGTTGCGGCCGCCGCGGCCGCCGGACAAGCGGGTGGTGAAGACCATGCCGTTGTCGGTGAGGGTGGAGGCGGGCACGCCGTGGGTGTGGACGGCCTGGCTGAAGGTGTCGCGCACGATGGGGCCGGTGACGCGGTTGTGGGCGGTGACGTGCAGGGCGTAGCGGGAGTGGTCGTCTAACCAGGTGAGGATCTCGGTGTCGGTGCCGTCGGCGAGGCGGTAGTGGGTGAAGTCGGCCTGCCATGTCTCGTTCGGCAGATCGGCTTGGAAGCGGATGTAGGAGGAGCGGGGTCGTTTCTTGGGTTCGGGGGTGACCAGGCCGTGGCGGGTCAGGTAGCGGCTGAGGGTGGCTCGGGACACGGTCAGTTGGTGGTGCTCACGCAGGTGCCAGGCGATGGTGTCGGGGCCGGCGTCCAGGCCCTGGTCGGACAGTTGTTTCCGGAGTCGGACGATCAGTTCGACGGTGGCGGCGGGGATCGCGGCCGGTGAGGTCTTCGGTCGCCGGGATCTGGGCTCGAAGGCCGCCTCGCCCTCTGCCCGGTAGCGGGCGATGAGCTTGGACACCCAGCCCTTGGAGA
>NZ_BOOC01000117.1 GCF_016863035.1 Microbispora corallina | reverse complement strand
CCCCGGCAGCATCAGCCAGGGTCCCAGCCCGTCGCCCACCCCCACGCCGTCGCCGAGTCCGACGCCGTCGCCCAGCCCGAGTCCGTCGCCCAGCCCGAGTCCGAGCCCCTCGCCGGGCGGCAAATCGTGTTCGGCGACGTACGCCCTGGCCGGGCAGTGGCCGGGCGGCTTCCAGGCCGCGGTGACCGTGACGGCGGGCGGCTCTCCGATCTCCTCCTGGACGGTCCGCTGGCAGTTCGGCGACGGCCAGACGATCACGCAGTCCTGGAGCGCCACGATCAGCACCAGTGGTTCGCAGGTCACCGCGACCAACGTGAGTTACAACGGCGCGCTCGGCGCGGGCGCGAGCACGCAGTTCGGATTCCTGGGCAACGCCAACGGCGCCAACAGCGTACCGACGCTGACCTGCGTCGCGAGCTGACCCGCGGACCGGAAAAACGAAAGGACATGGCGTGATACGACGACTGAAAGCCATCGTGGCGGCCGTCGCCCTGTCGCTGGTCGCCGCGGGCGTCCTGGTGGGCGCACAGACCGCTTCCGCGGCGTCGCTGACCCGGGTGACGAACTTCGGCACGAACCCGACCAACCTGAACATGTACATCTACGTCCC
>NZ_BOOC01000116.1 GCF_016863035.1 Microbispora corallina | reverse complement strand
CCGGGCACGGCAACAACGTCGGCTACCAGGGCCCGGGTGGGGTCGGCGGCGCCGACACCCCGGCGAGCGCGACCCGCGAGTCGTTGACGGTCGGCGGCGGCAAGGCGTACTCGCTGTACATCAACCCCGGCAACAGCTACTGGCGCGACGGCCACCTGACCGGTGTGCCGACCGGCAGCGCGCCCGAGGGCGTGTACATGGTGACCAGCGGCACGCACGTCAACAGCGGCTGCTGCTTCGACTACGGCAACAGCGAGACCACCCGCAGGGCCGACGGCCCCGGCGCGATGGACGCCATCTACTTCGGCACCAGCTGCTGGTTCGGCGGCTGCTCGGGCAGCGGCCCGTGGGTGCAGGCCGACCTGGAATACGGCTTGTATCCCGGCGGCAGCCAGTCGTGGAACCCCAACCAGCGGGCGTTCACCAGCAAGTTCGTCACCGCGATGCTGAAGAACAACGGCACGTCCCGGTTCGCCATCAAGGGCGCCAACGCGCAGTCCGGCGGCCTCTACACGTTGTGGGACGGCAACCTGCCCGGCGGCTACAGCCCGATGAAGAAGCAGGGCGCGATCATCCTGGGCAGCGGCGGCGACTGCTGCGCCAACAACACCAACCTCAGCGCCGGCACCTTCTACGAGGGCGCCATCGTCGCGGGCTACCCCTCCGACGCCACCGAGAACGCCGTCCAGGC
>NZ_BOOC01000115.1 GCF_016863035.1 Microbispora corallina | reverse complement strand
TCATGCACCCCCTGATGGCGGAGACGCTCGACGCGGTCTTCGACGAGATCGCGGAGTACAAGGCCGGGCGGTCCGACCGGCTGCCGATGCTGGTCCTCCGTACGCCCAAGGGGTGGACGGGCCCCCGCGAGGTCGACGGCCTGCCGGTCGAGGGCACCTGGCGGTCCCACCAGGTCCCCCTGGCGGGGGTGCGGGACGACGCCGGGCACCGGGCGATGCTGGAGGAGTGGATGCGCTCCTACCGGCCCGATGAGCTGTTCGACGCGGACGGGAGGCCGGTCCCCGAGATCCTGGAGACCGTGCCCGAGGGCTCGCGCCGGATGAGCGCCAGCCCGCACGCCAACGGCGGGGAGTTGCTGCGGCCGCTCGTCCTGCCCGACTTCCGCGACTACGCGGTGGAGGTCAAGGCGCCCGCGGCGGCGTCGAGCGAGCCGACCCGGATGCTCGGCGGGTTCCTGCGCGACGTGATCGCCGCCAACCCGGACAACTTCCGGCTGATGGGGCCGGACGAGACCGCCTCCAACCGGCTCTCCCCGGTGTTCGAGGTGACCTCCCGCGCCTGGAACGCCGCCACACTGCCCACGGACGAGCACCTCGCGCCCGGCGGCCGTGTGATGGAGGTGCTGAGCGAGCACCTGTGTCAGGGGTGGCTGGAGGGGTACCTGCTGACCGGGCGGCATGGGCTGTTCAACTGTTATGAGGCGTTCATCCAT
>NZ_BOOC01000114.1 GCF_016863035.1 Microbispora corallina | reverse complement strand
GGAAGCGGACGGTGTCGCGGAGGTGGCGGGTCCAGTAGTGGGGGGTGGTGAGGTCGGTGGGGGTGGCGAGGGTGCCGGTGTGGTCGGAAACGTAGGGGATGGTGGGGTCGGTGGTGGGGGTGAGGTTGAGGGTGCGGACGGCTTCGTGGAAGGGGGTGAGGATGGGGTCCATGTGGGGGGAGTGGAAGGCGTGGCTGACGGTGAGGTGCCGGGTTTTGTGGCCGTCTGCGTGGAGGAGGCGGGTGAGGTGGTGGATTTGGTGGGTGTCGCCGGAGATGACGGTGGAGGTGGGGGTGTTGGTGGCGGCGATGGCGACGTGGGTGAGGTGGTGGTGGGTGATGAGGTGGTGGAGGTGGTGTTCGGGGGCGGTGGTGGCGGTCATGGTGCCGCTGGGGGGCAGGGTGTGCATGAGGGTGGCGCGGGCGGCGACGAGGGCGGCGGCTTGGGGCAGGGGGAGGATGGCGGCGGTGTGGGCGGCGGCGATGGCGCCGATGGAGTGTCCGGTGACGGCGGTGGGGGTGATGCCCCAGGAGGTGATGAGGGTGGTGAGGGCGGTTTGCAGGGCGAACAGCCCGGTCTGGGTGTAGAGGGTGTGGTGGATCAGGGTGGGGTCGGCGTCGCCGAGCAGGACCTGACGCAACGGGACGGGGGCGTGGCCGATCAAGTGCTCGTCGAGCAGGGTGATGGCCTGGTCGTAGGCGTGGGCGAAGACGGGGAACG
>NZ_BOOC01000113.1 GCF_016863035.1 Microbispora corallina | reverse complement strand
CGGCCATCTGGAAGGTGTGCAGTTGCCCGGGGAACACCTCAAGCCGGGCGTCCACGCCGGCCTTACGGGCGTTCTGCTCGAATTCGAGGCTCTCACCGAGCAGCGTCTCGTGCCCGCCCACCTGGACGTACGTCGGCGGCAGGCCGCTCAGGTCCGCGTACAGCGGGCTGGCCAGCGGCTCCCTCGGATCGGCGCCCCCCAGGTACGCCGAGGCGAGGAACGCCACCACCTCCTTGTAGAAGAAGGCCTCGTTCTCCCGATTCGACTCGAAGGTCTTGTTGCCCACGGTCAGATCCACCCAGGGCGACATCAGCATCAACGCGGCGGGGAGGGGCAGACCCAGTTCCCGGGCACGCAGCATCAACGAGACGGCCAGCCCGCCTCCGATCGAGTCACCGACGGCGGCGATGTGCCCGGCGTCGATTCCCTGGTCGAGCAGCCACCGGTAGGCGGCCGTCACGTCCTCCAGCGGCACGGGGAACGGCTGCTCGCGGTACTCGATGAGCAAGGCGCGGGCGCCCACCGCCTTGGCGAGGTGGCCGAACAGTTTGCGGTGCGTGTAGATGGACCCGCTGACGTAGCCGCCCCCGTGCACGCCGAAGACGACGCGGTCCTCGGCGGCCCCCTTCGGCACCGCCCACATCGCGGGCAGGCCGTTCACCTCGACTTCGAGGTAGTCCACACCGCCGGGCTCGGCCGTCAGGCCGGGCCAGTACCGATCGACCCTCTC
>NZ_BOOC01000112.1 GCF_016863035.1 Microbispora corallina | reverse complement strand
AGGCGCTGCTCGCGACGTACGGCAGGGACCGGCCCGAGGGGCGCCCCCTATGGCTCGGCTCCCTCAAATCCAACATCGGCCACGCCCAGGCCGCCGCCGGGGTGGGCGGGGTGATGAAGATGGTGCTGGCCATGCGGCACGGCGTCCTGCCGAAGACCCTCCACATCGACCACCCCACCCCCCACGTCGACTGGACCACCGGAGCCGTCGCCCTGCTCACCGAGCCGGTGCCCTGGCCGGAGACCGGCCGGCCCCGCCGCGCCGCCGTCTCCGCCTTCGGCGTCAGCGGCACCAACGCCCACGTCATCGTCGAACAAGCCCCCACGGACGACCGCACGGACCCGAACCGCGCCGAGCCGCGATCAGCAGGACCAGTACAGAGCGCCCGGGAATCCACCGATCCGGGTGTGGGGGTGCCGGTGGCGTGGGTGGTGTCGGGCAAGACGGTGGAGGCGTTGCACGCGCAGGCCGGGCGGCTGGCCGCCCATCTGGAACGCCACCCCGAGCTCGATGCCCGGGATGTGGCGCACTCACTGGCCACCACCCGCGCCCACCTGAACCACCGCGCCGTCATCCTCGGCACCACACGCCACGAACTACTCCAGCGAACCAAAGCTCTCGCTGCCCGGGCCAGCACCGGGCCGGGGCTGATCACCGGCACCACCAACACCCGCACCACTCACAGCACCGGCGGCGGAGCCGGCGGGGGTGGCGGTGGGGGTGGCGGTGGGGGTGGCAGCGCA
>NZ_BOOC01000111.1 GCF_016863035.1 Microbispora corallina | reverse complement strand
GCAAGTGTCTGGACGTCAACGGAGCGGGCACCGCCGACGGCACCAGCGTGATCATCTGGGACTGCAACGGGCAGAACAACCAGAAGTGGCGCCTCAACTCCGACGGTTCCATCACCGCCGTGGGAGCGAACAAGTGCCTGGACGTTTCCGGCGCGGGCACCGCCAACGGCACCAGGGTCCAGATCTGGGCCTGCAGCGGCGCCGCCAATCAGAAGTGGACCCGGACCTGATCTCCTGACGGCCCGTCGGCCGTCGGACGCCGGTACCCCTTGTGCCGGGTGCGCGTGACCACTCACGCCCACCCGGCACACGCATACCCGGCACCGCCGGCCACCCCGACCATCCGCGGTCCCACGCACCCTGCCCGCACCCGCGCACGCGCGAGGAGCAGCCGCAAGGCGACGCGGCCGGGAGGTGAGGCGGCCGGGAGGCGGCGCCCGTGGCGTGCTCGTCGTGCCGACCCCCGCCGTCGGCGGCGGGAGTCGGCAGGCGGCTGACACAGGCCCGGGACGATCGCGGGCACCCGGCCTGATGGCGACGGACCGGGCGCCCCTGCCGAGCGGGCGGTGACCCCGGTGGATCGCGCCCCAAGAGGACGCGTCGCCTGACAGCCGAGAGCCGGTCCGCGCGGCTCTCTGCCCGGACCGGCTCGGGATAGGACAGGTGCCGGGGCGGCGGTCGCCCACCCCGGCGCTGCCGCGTCTACGGCGGGGGATCGGCCGGTGTCAGACGCGGGTCCACTTCTGGTTGGCCTGC
>NZ_BOOC01000110.1 GCF_016863035.1 Microbispora corallina | reverse complement strand
GGACAGGGTCGCCGCCCACCCCGCACTGCTGGTCCTGGTCCACTACTGCAGCGGCTCGGCCAGCGGCATCTTCAACGGCAACGGCCACGACTACGTCACCGCCGCCGACCGCTACGGCTACATCATCGTGCTCCCCGAAGCCACCCGCAGCGGATCCTGCTTCGACGTGTCCACCCCCGCCGCCCTCAAACGCAACGGCGGCAGCGACTCCACCGGCATCATGTCGATGGTCGCCTACGCCCGCCAGCACTACCCCATCGACCCCGCCCGCATCGTCGTCAGCGGCTTCTCCTCCGGCGCCATGATGACCAACGTCCTGGCCGCCGAATACCCCGACGTGTTCTCCGCCGCCTCCGCCTTCTCCGGCGTCCCCGCCGGCTGCTTCGCCACCACCGACGGCTCCCTGTGGAACAGCCAGTGCTCCAGCGGCCAACTCATCAAGACCGGCCAGCAATGGGGCGACCAGGCCCGCGCCATGTACCCCGGCTACACCGGCCCCTACCCCCGCATCCAGCTGTGGCACGGCACCACCGACACCACCCTCGCCTACCCCAACTACGGCGAGGAGATCAAACAATGGGTCAACCTGCACAACCTGACCACGACCCCCTCATTCACCGACCACCCGCAGTCCACCTGGACCCGCACCCGCTACGGCGGCACCGGCCCCCAGGCCGCCATCGAAGGCATCAGCATCAGCGGCGTCGGCCACCAACTCCCCATGACCGGCCAACTCGCCTACGCCATCACCTTCCTCGGCCTCGACACCACCGGCA
>NZ_BOOC01000109.1 GCF_016863035.1 Microbispora corallina | reverse complement strand
CCATGTAGTCGACCTCGGTCGGGTGGACCGCCTCGAACTCCCCGCCCTTCCGTCGGGCGAGCACCCGGGACTCGGCGAAGCTGCCGTCGGCGTTCAGGACCGTGTTGGCCTGGGCCACGACGTGCCGGTCCTCCTCGTCGGCGGTCAGGTAGTCGATCTGCTCGGTGACCCGGCCCTCCACCACGCGGCGGTACGGCGTCTCGACGAAGCCGAAGGAGTTGACCCGGCCGAACGAGGACAGCGAGCCGATGAGGCCGATGTTCGGGCCTTCCGGCGTCTCGATCGGGCACATCCGGCCGTAGTGCGAGGGGTGCACGTCGCGGACCTCGAAGCCGGCGCGCTCACGGGACAGACCGCCCGGGCCCAGGGCCGACAGACGCCGCTTGTGCGTCAGCCCGGCCAGCGGGTTGGTCTGGTCCATGAACTGCGACAGCTGGGAGGTGCCGAAGAACTCCTTGATCGACGCCACCACAGGGCGGATGTTGATCAGGGTCTGCGGCGTGATCGCCTCGACGTCCTGCGTCGTCATGCGCTCGCGGACGACGCGCTCCATCCGGGCCAGGCCCAGCCGGACCTGGTTCTGGATGAGCTCGCCGACCGTGCGCAGACGCCGGTTGCCGAAGTGGTCGATGTCGTCGGTCTCGACGATCACCTCGCCGTTGGGGCCCATCGCGTCCTCACCGGCGTGCAGCCGGACCAGGTACTCGATGGTGGCCACGATGTCCTCGTCGGTCAGCGTGCCCTGGGTGATGTCGGACTGGACGCCCAGCTTCTTGTTGATCTTGTAACGG
>NZ_BOOC01000108.1 GCF_016863035.1 Microbispora corallina | reverse complement strand
CGATGTAGTCGACCTCCTCGGCACGGGCCAGCTCGGTCTCGCCGCCCTTGGTGCGCACCAGGACGCGGGCCTCGGCGAACGAGCCGTCCGGGTTGAGCGCCGTGTTGGCCTGCGCCTTGACGTACCTGTCCTCCTCGTCGGCGGTCAGGTAGTCGATCTGGTCGGTCACCTTGCCGTCGACGACCTTGCGGTACGGCGTCTCGACGAAGCCGAACGCGTTGAGCCGGCCGTAGGAGGCCAGCGAGCCGATCAGGCCGATGTTCGGGCCCTCCGGCGACTCGATCGGGCACATCCGGCCGTAGTGCGAGGGGTGCACGTCGCGGACCTCGAAGCCCGCGCGCTCACGGGACAGACCACCCGGGCCCAGCGCGTTCAGGCGCCGCTTGTGCGTCAGCCCGGCCAGCGGGTTGATCTGGTCCATGAACTGCGACAGCTGGGAGGTGCCGAAGAACTCCTTGATCGACGCCACCACCGGGCGGATGTTGATCAGGGTCTGCGGCGTGATCGCCTCGACGTCCTGCGTCGTCATGCGCTCGCGGACGACCCGCTCCATCCGGGCCAGGCCCAGCCGGACCTGGTTCTGGATGAGCTCGCCGACGCTGCGCAGACGCCGGTTGCCGAAGTGGTCGATGTCGTCGATCTCGACGATCACCTCGCCGCCGGCCCCGGGCATCGACTCCTCGCCCGCATGCAGGCGCACGATGTACTCGATCGTGGCGACGACGTCGTCCTCGGTCAGGGTGCCCTGCGTGATCTCCGAAGCCACCCCGAGCTTCTTGTTGATCTTGTAGCGA
>NZ_BOOC01000107.1 GCF_016863035.1 Microbispora corallina | reverse complement strand
CCGACCTTGGCCAGGTCGTACCGCTTGGGGTTGAAGTACAGGTTCTCCAGCAGCGCCTGCGCCGACTCCTTGGTCGGCGGCTCGCCCGGACGCAGCTTGCGGTAGATGTCCAGCAGCGCGTCGTCCTGCCCGGAGGTGTGGTCCTTCTCCAGGGTGGCCCGCATCGACTCGTACTGGCCGAAACGCTCCAGAATCTGGTCGCTCGTCCAGCCCAGCGCCTTCAGCAGCACGGTCACCGGCTGCTTGCGCTTGCGGTCGATGCGCACACCGACGCTGTCACGCTTGTCGATCTCGAACTCGAGCCACGCGCCGCGAGAGGGGATCACCTTGCAGCCGAACAGGTCCTTGTCCGAGGTCTTGTCGACCGAACGGTCGAAGTAGACGCCGGGAGAGCGGACCAGCTGGGAGACCACGACACGCTCGGTGCCGTTGATGATGAACGTGCCCTTCGGCGTCATGAGCGGGAAGTCGCCCATGAACACCGTCTGGCTCTTGATCTCACCCGTGGTGTTATTGATGAACTCCGCCGTGACGAACATCGGGGCGGAGAAGGTCATGTCTTTGTCTTTGCACTCGTCGACCGAGTACTTCGGCGGCTCGAACCTGTGATCCCGGAACGACAGGGACATGGTTCCGGAGAAGTCCTCGATGGGACTGATCTCCTCGAAGATCTCTTCGAGACCGGATTGGGTCGGAATGTCCTTGCGCCCGGCCTGGCGAGCCGCCTCGACCCGGCCCTTCCACTTCTCGTTGCCGAGCAGCCAGTCGAACGACTCGGTCTGCAGGGCGAGAAGGTCGGGAACTTCGAGCGGCTCCT
>NZ_BOOC01000106.1 GCF_016863035.1 Microbispora corallina | reverse complement strand
CTGTTCAGGCCCGGCCCCGTCCTCCGTCCACAGGATCCAGGAGTTCGCCCATGAAGATCAGCCGCTTTGGGCGCCGCCCCGCCGCGGCCGCCGTCACCGGACCGGCTCGGGTCGCCGATGCGGGAAGGAGGCGGTGAATATGCGCGCATGGAGACGGTGGCTGGCCGCCGCGTCGCTGGTCGTGGCCGCGATCGCGACGGGCACCGTACTCGGGCAGGGCGCCGCGGTCGCCGAGTCCAACGGCGGGGTGCGGGTGATGCCGCTCGGCGACTCCATCACCGAGGGCACCCAGGTGCCGGGCGGGTACCGGATCGGGTTGTGGCAGCGCCTGGCCAACGGCCGGTACGTGATCGACTTCGTCGGCTCGCAGTACAACGGGCCGGCCAACCTGGGCGACCACGACCACGAGGGGCACCCGGGGTGGCGGATCGACCAGATCGACGCCAACATCACCGGCTGGCTGCGCACCTACACCCCGCGCACGGTGCTGCTGCACATCGGCACCAACGACGTGCTGCAGAACTACAACCTGTCCGGCGCGCCGCAGCGGCTGTCCACGCTGATCGACCACATCACCGCGGCCGCGCCGAACGCGGAGGTGTTCGTCGCCACCATCATCCCGCTGGCCAACTCCGGTCAGGAGTCGGCCGCGCGCACCTTCAACGCGGCGGTCCCCGGCATCGTGCAGAGCAAGGCGAACAGCGGCAAGCACGTCCACCTCGTGGACATGCACAGCGCGCTGACCACCGCCGACCTGACCGACGGCATCCACCCGACCGCCACCGGCTACGACAAGATGGCCGCCGTCTGGTACTCCGCCCTCCAGTCGGT
>NZ_BOOC01000105.1 GCF_016863035.1 Microbispora corallina | reverse complement strand
CCTGCGATTCGGCCCCTTATCGTTTCTCGACGTTTCCGGGCGTCCCACACCTTCGTGTGCCTCCGTTGTGCCCTCGCCAGTAGAAGTCCGTCCCCGCCGTGAGGAGTTGAGCCGCCCCGGAGGCCGGCAGGGTGGCTCAAGCGCTCAAACGGGCGACAGGGTCGTGGCCAGACGACGAAGGGTCGTTGCCGTCCGAGTCGCCTGCTCGGCGAAGGTTTCAGGCCGCCTACCGGACTCGATCGCGTCGGCGAGAGCCAGAAGATCACCTGGTGGCATCAGCGGGGTGCCTACATCCCGGAGAAAGAGTCGGCCGCGACCGGCGGCGGGATCGTAGATCCGCAAGTATGGGATTTGCCGGATGGTTGAGGCATCCATGTCCACCTTGGCTGACGACAGGTCGAACCGCTTAGCCTTCAGCGCGCCCTGCATAACGAGCACCGTGCCGCAGAGCTCTACGCGGTAGCGCAGCACACGTACGCTCAGGTACGCCATTGCGATCACGGGGATCAAGCCGAGCATCATGATGCCCACAAACAGGATCGGCACGAACGAGCCGTCGCACCCCAGATAGTCCGGGATCTCCCCCTGCTCGCTCGTCAAAGCATCCGATAGGTAGTCGCAAATTAGCGGCCCATGCAGAGATTCCTGAAATGACGGTGACCGCACAAGCGCGATCACGTATACGGCCTGTTGGAGGACGATGAACAGAGTGCCGACCGGGGCGATAATCTTCGCCCGGATGGACGGGCCCACATGAAGCCGTAAGGGGGTAGCGGACACACGATCAAAGGTACAGATACGCTGTCTCTTCCCACAGCCGACGCTCGCTGGCGCATCGCTCTCGAATG
>NZ_BOOC01000104.1 GCF_016863035.1 Microbispora corallina | reverse complement strand
TCGCCGGGGTCCTGCGCCGCCTGTTGCGAGCCTGACCCGGCCTCGGTGCCGGTGTGGGTGGTGATGGGCAGGACGATCAGGTCGGGGGTGGGTTCTCCTGCCTGGACGGCGCCGGTGAGGGTGGTGAGGTCGGGGTAGTGGGACACGCTGACGCCGGTCCCGCGCAGGGCCTCGGCCAGTCCGTGATCCCCCAGCACCGCCCAGGACTCGCGGTTGACCGGGCCGAGCTCCAACGGCTGCCAGTCCACCCGGAACAGCGCGTCGCCCACGCCTCGTCCGGCGGGCTTGAGCTGCTCCGACGAGACCAGCCGCGCCGAGAGCGTGTCGATCGAGACGACGGGCGTGCCGGAGGGGTCGGTGGCCTGCAGGGACAGTGATCCTGCCTCGCCCAGTACGACGTGTACGCGCAGGTGGGTCGCTCCGGAGGCGTGCAGCCGCACCCCGCTCCACGCGAACGGCAGCCGGTTTCGCCCTTCCGGCACCTCGGCCAGACCCGCCCAGGCCGGAAGGTGCACGGCGGCGTCGAGCAGCGCGGGGTGGATGCCGAAGCGGCCGGCCTCGTCGTGCCGGTCCTCGGGGAGGGCGACCTCGGCGAACAGTTCGTTCCCGCGCCGCCACGCCGCCCGCAGGCCCCGGAACGCCGGCCCATAGTGCAGACCGGCCGCGGTCAAAGCCTCGTACACATCGTCCACGTCGAGCGCGTCCGCGTCACGCGGCGGCCACGATGGGCGAGCGCCGCCGGGTTCGGCCCCGTCACTCACCAGGACGGCGGTGGCGTGGTGGGTCCAGTCGCCGCCGCTCTCCGGCCGGGAGTAGATGTCGAGCGCCGTCCGGTCCGGGACGGAGCGGTCGAGGATCACCTGCACCTGCACCGTGTTCGCG
>NZ_BOOC01000103.1 GCF_016863035.1 Microbispora corallina | reverse complement strand
ATCGTGGATGCGATGTTCAACCAGCACGCCAAGTGGCTGGAGTCGGCCAAGAAGATCCCGTGGCGGCGGCCGGTGGCCTCGCTGAACTACCTGCTGTCCTCGCACGTGTGGCGGCAGGACCACAACGGGTTCAGCCACCAGGACCCCGGCTTCCTGGACGTCGTGGTCAACAAGAAGGCCGAGGTGGTGCGGGTCTACCTGCCGCCGGACGCCAACACCCTGCTGTCGGTGGCCGACCACTGCCTGCGCTCACGCGACTACGTCAACGTGGTGGTGGCCGGCAAACAGCCCGTGCTCGACCTGATGAGCATGGACGAGGCGGTGGTGCACTGCACCCGCGGCCTGGGCATCCTTCAGTGGGCCTCCACCGACGCCGGGGCCGACCCCGACGTGGTGCTGGCCTGCGCCGGGGACGTGCCCACCCTGGAGACGCTGGCCGCGGCCGCGCTGCTGCGCGAGCACCTGCCCGAGCTGCGGGTGCGGGTGGTCAACGTGGTCGACCTGATGCGGCTGCAGCCGGCCTCCGAACACCCCCACGGGCTGGACGACACCGCCTTCGACGCGTTGTTCACCACCGACCGGCCGGTCGTCTTCAACTTCCACGGCTACCCGTGGCTGATCCACCGGCTGACCTACCGCCGGCACGGGCACGACAACCTGCACGTGCGGGGGTACAAGGAGGAGGGCACCACCACCACGCCGTTCGACATGGCGATGCTCAACGACATCGACCGCTACCACCTGGTGATCGACGTGGTCGACCGGGTACCCGGCCTCGGCGCCAGGGCCGCGCACCTGCGCCAGCGGATGACCGACGCCCGGCTGCGGGCCCGCGCCCACACCCGCGAGCACGGCGAGGACCCCGCCGAGATCCGCGACTGGACCTGGCC
>NZ_BOOC01000102.1 GCF_016863035.1 Microbispora corallina | reverse complement strand
CTCGGCACACAGCCGAGCCCGCCGCTCCAGTCCAAGACCGGGTCAGACCGTTAGCGCTGCAGGGTGAGCAGTCCGGGCCGGTAGGGCAGCAGGCCGTAGTCGCCGCCGGAGTTGGTGGCGCGGCCCTGGTACAGCAACTGCAGGTTGCACGCGTCCACGGTGAAGGTCTGGTCGGGGTTGTTACGCACCAGGTCGCCGTGGCTGATGTCGTTGGTCCAGGTCGCACCGCTGTTGGCCTTACCCGCGAACGGGCTGCTCTCACTCGTGGCCTGCGGCGTCCACGACCCACCCAAACTGGACGCGGTGTACGAACGGAAGTACCGGCCCTGCGAACCGATCGACTCCACCAGCATCAGGTACTTGTTCAACCCCTGAAGCTTGTACACCTGCACACCCTCGAACAAGTTGTTCGTCGAGTCACTCATGATCTGGGTGTAGCTCGACCCGAAGTTGCCCGGGAAGTTCCCGATCGGCATGCTCGCCCGATAGATCTTCCCGTTGTCCCCGGCGAAGAACAGGTACATGTTCGACCCGTCCCCGATCACCGTCTGATCGATCGGCCCCGTCCCCGACCCCGAGATGCTCCCGGTGAACAGCGCCTGCGGCGACGACCACCCGTTCGGGTTGGTCGGGTCACTGGAGGTGCGGTAGGAGAACGCCGTCGACCCCCACTGATAGGTCAGCACCCAGATGTTCTTGGGAGCGAAGTAGAACAACGTCGGCGCCACCGTGCCCGAGCTCATCCCGGTCTGCGTGGCCGAGGCCATGTCCGACCAGTTCGTGAACGGGGCGAAGGCCATCGACCCCCAACTCGACCCGTTGTCATGCGTCGTCGCGTAGACCAGATGCTTGCCGTTGTACACCACGTTGGTGAAGTCCTTCAGCGACACCCACCCCGACTTCGGAGTGGCCAGCGCACCCGTCGACGTCCACCGGTACGACGACGGCAGATCACACGTACCCGTCGG
>NZ_BOOC01000101.1 GCF_016863035.1 Microbispora corallina | reverse complement strand
CCGATCACGTTGTTCACCGGCCAGTGGGCCGACCTGCCCTTCGAGGAGGTCTGCCGCCTGGCCTCGGAATGGGGCTACGACGGGCTGGAGATCGCCTGCTGGGGCGACCACTTCGAGGTGGACAAGGCCGTGGCCGACGACTCCTACGTCGAGCGCAAGAAGGAGACGCTGGCCAAATACAACCTGGAGGTCTGGACGATCTCCAACCACCTCGTGGGCCAGGCCGTCTGCGACCACCCCATCGACGAGCGGCACAAAGGCATCCTGCCCGCCCGCATCTGGGGCGACGGCGAACCCGAAGGCGTCCGCCGACGCGCCGCCGAAGAGATCAAGGACACCGCCCGGGCCGCAGCCAGACTCGGCGTGAGGACCGTGGTCGGATTCACCGGGTCGTCCATCTGGCACACCCTGGCCATGTTCCCCCCGGTCCCCCCCGCCATGATCGACGCCGGGTACGCCGACTTCGCCGACCGGTGGAACCCCATCCTGGACGTCTTCGACGAGGTCGGCGTCCGCTTCGCCCACGAGGTCCACCCCAGCGAGATCGCCTACGACTACCACACCACCGTCCGCACCCTGGAGGCGATCGGCCACCGCCCCGCCTTCGGGCTGAACTGGGACCCCTCCCACATGGTGTGGCAGGGCCTGGACCCGGCCGGGTTCATCCTCGACTTCGCCGACCGCATCTACCACGTCGACTGCAAGGACGCCAAGGTCGCCACCGTCGACGGCCGCCGCGGCCGGCTCGCGTCCCACCTGCCCTGGGCCGACCCGCGCCGCGGCTGGGACTTCATCTCCACCGGACGCGGCGACGTCCCCTGGGAGGCCTGCTTCCGCGCCCTCAACCACATCGGCTACGACGGCCCCATCAGCATCGAATGGGAGGACGCCGGCATGGACCGCCTCCACGGCGCCCCCGAGGCCCTCGCCCACATCCGCACCCTCAACGCCATCACCCCGCCCACCACCTCCTTCGACGCCGCCTTCTCCTCCG
>NZ_BOOC01000100.1 GCF_016863035.1 Microbispora corallina | reverse complement strand
TTGACCAGGTTGGCCGCGTTCTCGGCCAGCCACAGCGCGGCGATGTTCTTGGCCTGGATGCCCGTCGAAGCCAGCGGGGCGCTGGCGGTGTCACCGGCGGCCTGAGCCGGGGCCGAAAGGCCCGCGGCCAGCAGGCCGGCGGTGGCGACGAGGCCACCGAAGGCGAGAGTGCGCTTCATGGGGAACTCCTTGGTCTGTCGTGGAACGCCTCTTGCGTCCCATGCGTCAGGAAAGGGATCGGGAGAAACATACAGCGCCGTGATCGGGGTGTGATGCCCCATTTGTGATCTCCACCGGCCCTGTCGCCCCCGAGACCGTCGCGTTATCTGAATGACATGGCGCAAGCCTGTGGAGTCAACCCGTTAAAGGGGAAGTAAAGGCAGATGGCGGCCCGTCTGCTGCCTTTCCGTCGTGGACCGTGCCCATGGTCCGGCTGCTTTTGGCGGCGAACGCCTGTGATGCAAATCACACCCGTTGTATGGCACGAGTCTGCGCCGTGTCCCGTCTAAGGGTCCGGCAAAAGGCGCAGCGTCGTTCAAAGGGCCGCTCGGGTTTACCGGCTTGCGAGAGATTTTTCCCGCAAAAAAGGAAGGGCCCGGCCGATGGCCGGGCCCTTCCGTGAAGCTGTTCGGTTCAGAGGTGCGACGTCTGAACCGGTACTACTAGTGCAGAACCGGCGACTCGAACGGAACCGCGATCGAGCCGGACCAGAGCGGGTAGGCCGCCTTGTAGACACCGTAGAGCTCACCGTCGAAGTACGGGGAGACGCTGGTGTCGTAACGGTCGTTGCCGTCGGTGTCGGAGACGCCGATGGTCACACCGTTCAGGTAGCCCAGGCGACGACCGTTGTTGTACTTCAGCAGCCAGGAGGAGCCCAGCGCGCCCTCGCCCGTGAAGGAGGACTTCACGGCCACGAGCTCCTCGCCCTTGATGGCGGGGGCCTGCGCGGCGAAGGTCTTGCCGTAGCTCCACTTGAGGGTCTTGCCGGAGTAGGCGTA
>NZ_BOOC01000099.1 GCF_016863035.1 Microbispora corallina | reverse complement strand
GATGTCGACGGGGGTGCCGTCCTCCAGGAACGGCATGTCCTCCACCGGCAGGATCTTGGAGATGACGCCCTTGTTGCCGTGCCGGCCGGCCAGCTTGTCCCCATCGGTGATCTTCCGCTTCTGCGCCACATACACACGCACCAGCTCGTTCACCCCCGGAGGAAGCTCATCGCCCTCCTCCCGGCTGAACACCCGCACACCGATGACCTTGCCCGACTCACCGTGCGGCACCTTCAACGAGGTGTCCCGCACCTCACGCGCCTTCTCCCCGAAGATCGCCCGCAGCAGCCGCTCCTCCGGCGTCAGCTCGGTCTCCCCCTTCGGCGTGACCTTGCCGACCAGGATGTCCCCGGTCACCACCTCCGCACCGATCCGGATGATCCCCCGCTCGTCAAGGTCGGCCAGCACATCCTCACTCACGTTCGGAATGTCCCGGGTGATCTCCTCCGGACCCAGCTTGGTGTCCCGCGCGTCGACCTCGTGCTCCTCGATGTGAATCGACGACAGCACATCGTCTTGCACCAGCCGCTGCGACAGGATGATCGCGTCCTCGTAGTTGTGACCCTCCCACGGCATGAACGCCACCAGCAGGTTCTTGCCCAGCGCCATCTCACCGTCGTCCGTACACGGACCATCGGCGATCACCTGGTTGACCTCGACCCGATCCCCCTCGGCCACGATCGGCTTCTGGTTGAAACAGGTCCCCTGGTTCGACCGCTTGAACTTCGCCACCCGGTACGTCGTGCGGGTGCCGTCGTCGTTCATCACCGTGACGTAGTCGGCCGACACCTCCTCCACCACACCGGCCTTCTCCGCGCTGATCACATCACCGGCGTCGGTCGCGGCCCGGTACTCCATCCCCGTGCCCACCAGCGGCGCCTCGCTCTTCAGCAACGGCACCGACTGCCGCTGCATGTTCGAGCCCATCAGCGCCCGGTTGGCGTCGTCATGCTCCAGGAACGGAATCATCGCCGTCGCCACCGACACCATCTGCCGCGGCGACACGT
>NZ_BOOC01000098.1 GCF_016863035.1 Microbispora corallina | reverse complement strand
AGGGCCTGTATCGAAGTCCGCAGTCGTGCGTGAGCCGGTTTGACGTGTCGGAGAGGTCGTAGATCGACAACGTAAGAGGCCTCCGGTAAGTGGTTAGTCGACCAAGACAAAACCGAACACCGGAGACCTCGTGGCCACCTTAGCGGTGACGAGGCGGTTCGACCTGACCGATGCGCAGTGGGCGGTGCTGGAGCCGCTGTTACCGGCGCACAAACGGTCAGGGCGACCGTCGCTGTTCAGTAAGCGGCAGTTGATCGATGGGATTCGCTGGCGCGTGCGGGCCGGCGCACCCTGGCGCGACGTTCCCACCTGCTACGGATCCTGGTCGGCGGTGTACGCGCTGTTCCGGCGATTACAGCGAGACGGCACGTGGTCGCGGATACTCACCGCGTTGCAGGCGGTGGCGGACGCGGCCGGACGTATCACCTGGGACGTCAGCGTCGACTCCACCATCGCCCGGGCGCATCAGCACGCCGCGGGCGCGCGGAAAAGGGGGATCTTCAGGCCGAGTCGCCGGGCGGGAACTGCGAGGAGCCGGCCGATCACGCGCTGGGGCGTTCCCGCGGCGGGCTGACCACCAAGCTGCACCTGGCGTGCGAGCAAGGGCTGAAGCCGTTGTCGATCGTGCTCACCGCCGGTCAGCGCGGCGACAGCCCGCAGTTCACCGCCGTCATCGACGGCATCCGAGTACCGCGCCTGGACACTGGGCGACCCCGCACCCGCCCCGACCGGGTGCTGGCCGACAGGGCCTACACCTCCAGGGCCAACCGCGCCTACCTGCGGCGTCGCGGGATCAGGGCCACCATCCCCAGTAAGGCCGACCAGGACGCCAACCGCCGCGCCAAAGGGTCCAAGGGCGGACGGCCACCGGCTTTCGATCCCGAGGTCTACAAGCAACGCCACGCCGTCGAGTGCGGCATCAACCGGCTCAAACGCCACCGCGCTGTCGCCACCCGATACGACAAACTCGCCGTGCGCTACGAAGCAACCATCCTCATCGCCGCAATCAACGAATGGCTCTGATCGACTTTGACACAGG
>NZ_BOOC01000097.1 GCF_016863035.1 Microbispora corallina | reverse complement strand
GGCGGTGGCCGGCGATCATCCGGTGGTCCCCGCCGGGTCCTCATCGCCGGAGCCGTGGGCGTGCTGGGGGTGGTCACGGCCCTGGCGTCGACGACGCCCGCGGGCGCGGCGGCAAGCACCCTCGGAGCGGCGGCCGCGCAAAGCGGCCGCTACTTCGGCACCGCGATCGCGGCCGGCCACATGAACGACTCGACCTACGTGGCGACCTGGGACCGCGAGTTCAACGCGGTCACCCCGGAAAACGAAATGAAATGGGACGCCACCGAACCCAACCGGGGACAGTTCACCTTCGGCGGCGCCGACCAGATCGTCAGCCACGCACAAAGCCACGGAATGAAGATCCGCGGCCACACGCTCGTCTGGCACGCCCAGATCCCCAGCTGGCTCAACAACCTGTCCACCAGCGACCTGCGCACCGCCATGGTCAACCACATCAACGGCGTCATGGGCCACTACAAGGGCAAGATCTACGCCTGGGACGTCGTCAACGAAGCCTTCGCCGACGGCGGCTCCGTCGGCTCACTGCGCAGCTCGATCTGGACCCAGAAACTCGGCAACGGCTTCATCGAGGAGGCCTTCCGGGCCGCCCGCGCCGCCGACCCCAACGCCAAACTCTGCTACAACGACTACAACATCGACGACGCCAACGCCAACAAGACCCGCGGCGTCTACAACATGGTCAAAGACTTCAAGGCCCGCGGCGTCCCGATCGACTGCGTCGGCCTGCAGTCCCACTTCGGCAACCCGCCGTCCAACTACCAGCAGAACATCGCCCAGTTCGCCGCCCTCGGCGTGGACGTCCAGATCACCGAACTCGACGTCGGCGGCTCCGGCTCCACCCAGGCCGACGCCTACCGCCGCGTCGTCGAGGCCTGCACCGCCGTCCCCCGCTGCGCCGGCATCACCGTATGGGGCATCACCGACAAGTACTCCTGGCGCTCCGGCGACACCCCGCTGCTGTTCGACGGCAACTTCAACAAGAAGGCCGCCTACACCTCCGTCCTGAACGCCCTCAACGCCGCCACCCCCAACCCCACCCCGA
>NZ_BOOC01000096.1 GCF_016863035.1 Microbispora corallina | reverse complement strand
TGTATTGACCACGAGCGTTGTTGACGGTTCCGCTTGATCAAGAGGAAGACCTCCGGTGTGGTGGAGGTGTCTAGGCTCCACACCACGCACGGAGGTCTTCGTGTCCCACCGTAATGCCCGGCTGACCGTTCACGGCAGGCGTCTTCTTGTCCAACGCGTCCTGGCCGGACGAGCCGTCGCGCATGTGGCCGCAGAGATGGGCATCTCCCGGCCCACCGCCTACAAATGGATCCGCCGCTGGCGCGAGCAGGGCGAGGCGGGACTCCATGACCGGCCCAGCCGGCCGCACACCACCCCGCACCGCACTCCACCCGCGGTCGAGGCGCAGGTGCTGCGGTTGCGCACCAGCCGCAAGCTCGGCCCGGCCCGCATCGGCCCCATCCTGGGCCTGGCCCCCTCCACCGTGCACCGCATCCTGACCCGTCACCACCTCAACCGGCTCGCCTACCTCGACCGGCCCACCGGGCAGCTCATCCGCCGCTACGAACGCGCCCGCCCCGGCGAACTGATCCACATCGACGTCAAAAAGCTCGGCCGTATCCCCGACGGCGGCGGCTGGCGCATCCACGGCCGCGCTGCCTGCCCCGACCGATCCCACACCACCGGCTTCGACTACATCCACTCCGCCGTCGACGACCACACCCGCATCGCCTACAGCGAAGTCCACCCCGACGAGAAAGCCGACACCTGCGCCGCCTTCCTCCGCCGGGCCGCGGCCTTCTTCGCCACCCTTGGAATCCCCACCATCGAACGCGTCCTGACCGACAACGCCTGGAGCTACCGCAAAGCCACCGCCTGGCGCCACGCCCTGGCCGACCTCGGCGCCACCGGCAAACGCACCCGCGCCTACCGCCCCCAGACCAACGGCAAGGTCGAACGCTTCAACCGCACCCTGCTGGAGGAATGGGCCTACCAGCGGCCCTACACCAGCAACGACCAACGCACCGAGGCTCTACAGGACTTTCTCCACACCTACAACTACCATCGCTGCCACACCGCACTCGGAGGCCAACCACCGATCACCCGGGTTAACAACCTCACGGGTCAATACA
>NZ_BOOC01000095.1 GCF_016863035.1 Microbispora corallina | reverse complement strand
CGGGCCGAGGCAACGACCTGTGGTACCAGGGGTCGTCCGTCGTCCCCGGCTCGCCCCAGAGCAAGCCCGCGACCGCGACCACCGAGTCGCTCACCGTGGGGGGCGGCAAGGCGTACTCGCTGTACATCAACCCCGGCAACAGCTACTGGCGCGACGGCCACCTCACCGGCGTGCCGACCGGCAGCGCACCCGAGGGCATGTACATGGTGACCAGCGGCACGCACGTCAACAGCGGCTGCTGCTTCGACTACGGCAACAGCGAGACCACCCGCAAGGCCGACGCCGCCGGGGCCATGGACGCCATCAACTTCAGCAAGCAGTGCTGGTTCGGCGGCTGCTCGGGCAGCGGCCCGTGGGTGCAGGCCGACCTGGAATGGGGCTTGTACCCCGGCGGCAGCCAGTCGTGGAACCCCAACCAGCGGGCCTTCACCAGCAAGTTCGTCACCGCCACGCTGAAGAACAACGGCACGTCCCGCTTCGCCATGAAGGGCAGTAACGCCCAGTCCGGCAGCCTCTACACCCTGTACGACGGCTCACTGCCCGGCGGCTACAGCCCCATGAAGAAGCAGGGCGCGATCATCCTCGGCAGCGGCGGCGACTGCTGCAAGCCCGACGGCGGCGCCAACCTCAGCGCCGGCACCTTCTACGAAGGCGCCATGGTCGCGGGCTACCCCTCCGACGCCACCGAGAACGCCGTCCAGGCCGACATCGTCGCCGCCGGCTACCGCTGACCCCCTGATCAGCGGTCCCGATGCGCCGGCTGTCCGTCCAACCGGACAGCCGGCGTCCGGGCGAGAGCGATCCCCAGACGTCCGTCGTCGACGGCAGCCTGACCGCCGTCGGCGCCGGCACATGCCTGGACGTGCCGTACAGCGCCACGGCCGACGGCGCCACAGCTCCAGACCTGGACCTGCGACGGGCAGGCCAACCAGCGCTGGACCCACGTCCGAGCGAGACGTGCGACCGGCCTGATCACCACCCCAGAGGAAACGTGTGAAAACCACCCGACAGAAGAAGCAGTCCCTGGCCAGACGCGGGCTCACCTGGATCGTGGGCATGCTGT
>NZ_BOOC01000094.1 GCF_016863035.1 Microbispora corallina | reverse complement strand
AGTGGGAGTGGGCGTCGGCGTGGGGGTGGGAGTCGGGGTCGGGTTGGGCGTGGCGGAGTTCAGCGCGTTGAGGACCGAGGTGTAGGCGGCCTTCTTGTTGCCGTTGCCGTCGAACAGCAGCGGGGTTTGGCTGGAGCGCCAGGAGTCGCTGTCGCGCACGCCCCACACGGTGATGCCGACGCAGCGGGAGACCGCGAGACAGTCGTTGACGATGTTGGCGTACGTGGTGGCCGAGGCCCCCTCGACGTCCAGCTCGGTGATCGCCACGTCCACGCCCAGGGCGGCGAAGTTCTGCAGCGTGGTCCGGTAGTTGCTGGGGTAGGGGCTGCCGCTGTTGAAGTGGCCCTGGAGTCCCACGCAGTCGATCGGCACGCCGCGGGACTTGAAGTCCTTGACCATGTTGTAGACGCCCTGCGTCTTGGCCCAGGACCAGTTGTCGATGTTGTAGTCGTTGTAGCAGAGCTTGGCGGCCGGGTCGGCGGCGCGCGCGGTGCGGAAGGCGACCTCGATCCAGTCGTTGCCGGTGCGCTGGAGGTTGGAGTCGCGGCGCCCGCCGGTGCTGTCGTCGAAGGCCTCGTTGACGACGTCCCAGTAGGGGATCTTGCCCTTGTAGTGGGCCATCACGCCGTTGATGTGGTTGATCATCGCCTGGCGCAGCGCGCTGCCCGACAGCGACTGCATCCAGCCCGGCTGCTGGGAGTACCAGGCCAGGGTGTGCCCGCGGACCTGCTTGCCGTTCTGCACGGCCCAGTTGTAGATCCGGTCGGCGTTGGTGAAGTTGAACTGGTTCTGGTTGGGCTCGGTGGCGTCGATCTTCATCTCGTTCTCGGCCGTCACCATGTTGAACTCACGGTTGGCGATCGTGGTGTAGGCCGAGTCGCCGAGCTTGCCGGCGCTGATCGCGGTGCCGAAGTACCGGCCGCTCTGCGCGGCCGCCGCACCCAGCGTGCTGGCCGCGGCGTCGGCGGGCACCGGCACCGACAGCGCCGTCGTCACACCGAGCGCCCCCAGTGCGCCGGCGACCAGAGCCCGGCGCCACCGGGTTCCAGGCGAAGGAATGGCGTTTGCGCCCATGCCTGAGCCTCCATAACTGAATCACG
>NZ_BOOC01000093.1 GCF_016863035.1 Microbispora corallina | reverse complement strand
TGCAGAAGGTGTCCTGGGCGGCGGAGTCGGCCACCCCGCCGGCGCTGAGGACGCCGATGTCGCGGGTGGTGTTGTCGGAGGAGCGCCGCACCTGGTACAGCGGGCCGTTGTAGGCGGCGTACAGGGCACGGGTCGTGCTGTGGGCGGCCACGCAGGGGGTGCCGCCGGAGGCGTAGATGTCACACGGCTGGGTGGTGGCGGCCTGGGAGGGGGCGGCGACGCCGGTCAGCGCGCCCGCGGCCAGGGCGGCCGCGGCGCCGGCCGACAGCAGCGTCCTTTTGAGGTGCCGTAATCCGGACCCGACAGTCATGGGGGAACCTCTGCCTTTCATCGGGGGGTGTGTCGCGAATGCCGTGGCGATTTCGGGCGTGCGTCATCGGCGGAAAGGCGTCGGTGACGGTCCCGTCGCCGCTATGGGGTCGGGCATGCGGGGGCGTTTGTGGAGGGCATGCCTGGGGACCTGCGGTTTCGCGACAGGAAGGGGAAAGGGGAGTATTTTGTTAGCGTTAACATCCCTGGGTGCTATACGGCCTCCGACATGATGACGCCTGTGGGGTTGACGGCCTCACTATGGAACGGAACCGTATGTTGCGTCAAGGTTTCGGACGGGTTATGAAAATACGGCGAGGCCCGGCGGCTCGAATGGAGACGGGCCTGTCCGTCCTGCCCTCGACGCCGCCCACGTGCGGCCGCCCGGGGGGGTGTCGACGCCGAGAACGCAGGGCCCGCCGTGCCGGCGGCGCGGGACGATCGCGGTCACCGGCAATCGTCGTCGGGTTCGTCGCGGCCGGCCGAGGAGCCGGCGGGTGCCGCCACGGCTCCCGTTCGGTGGTGTCTGCCGCCCTCATGTCGGGTGGACGCGCGGGCGGCACCTCTCCGAAGGCCCGGGAGCCACTAAGGCGACGGTCACCGGCGGACGAGAGGCGTGAAGCGCACGTGGTCGGCCGTTTGCGGGAGCCCGGCGATGAACGTTTCATCACGCCCCAGTCGCCGTCGGCCGCCCTGCGGAGGTAGGGGGGCGACGGTGCGGAGCCGGGCGGGCGGCGGAGTGGCCGGGGGCTTGACGAGGCGTCGGCACATCGTATTTGCTCCGCCGCACCACCACCTGTAAGTACGCCTCCGTGGAGAGGGGCCGGTCCGGGCGTGATTGTTAGCGCTAACAGCTGGA
>NZ_BOOC01000092.1 GCF_016863035.1 Microbispora corallina | reverse complement strand
TCCTCGGTGTTCGTGTTCGGTTACCCGAGCGGGTCGCACCCGGACGGCAGCCACACCTTCACCGGCCAGACCCTCAAGTGGAGCTACGGCAAGACCTTCGCGGCGACCGCGCCCTCCATCAAGGGTGACGAGCTCGTGGGCGTCAAGTCGTCCTTCACCGGCGAGGGCTCGATCGGGTCGTCGTGGCTGGCGCAGTACAAGACCTCGCGTCGTCTCGGCTACCTGAACGGTGTGACCATCGGCGTCTCCGACACCGACAAGAACAACCGCATCGACACCAGCGTCTCCCCGTACTTCGACGGCGAGACCTACGGCGTCTACAAGTCGGCCGCCGCCGTGTGGTCCGGCAAGATCGTCTGATCGTCGCCCACAGGGTCGACAGCAGTGAACAGCAGTAAACGGCGGTGAACACCGCCAGGGAAGGGCTCGGCAGCCGGCGCCGGGCCCTTTCCGCTTTTCCGGGCACCGCCTCAGAGCCGGGCGTCCCGCCGCGCGAACCGGACCGGGAGCCCAGGAGCCGTCCCTGGCCCAGACGGGCCTACGAGGCGCCTGAGGGTGAGGGTGCGGGCACCGCACCGGGGACGTGGGAGCGAGGCCCACGTCCCCGGTGCGGTGTCCCAGGGCCTGCGGGTAGACGCGTGCGACGTGGCACGTCCCGGCCACAGGAGCCCGGCACGCGGTATGTCCGGGGCGCAGGAGACCGGCGCGGCGGGCACGTCCGGGGCGCAGGGGAGTGGCGCGTGGCCGTCCCCAAGGCTCGGGAGGCGGCACCTCCTCCCCAGGGGAGCAGGGCGCGGGCAGGCGACGAGGCGCCGGGGCCCGTAAGCCCCGCCCCGGTGCCTCGTCGTCGCCGTCTCCGCCGAGAGGCCCTCGTGGGGCCGCACGGGCGTGTTCCGGAAACGCGAAAGGGCCCGGCCGACCGGCCGGGCCCTTCCTCGTGCTTACTTACCGACGTCCAGATCAGACGATCTTGCCGGACCACACGGAGGCGGCCGACTTGTAGACGCCGTAGGTCTCGCCGTCGAAGTACGGGGAGACACTGGTGTCGATGCGGTTGTTCTTGTCGGTGTCGGAGACGCCGATGGTGACACCGTTCAGGTAGCCCAGGCGGCGGCTGTTGTTGTACTTCAGCAGCCAGGACGACCCGATCGAGCCCTCACCGGTGAAGGAGGACTTGACGCCGACGAGCTCCTCACCCTTGATGGCCGGAGCCTGGG
>NZ_BOOC01000091.1 GCF_016863035.1 Microbispora corallina | reverse complement strand
CCTGCTTGCAAAGGGGAGCCAGTCACAACGTAGACGGCTCCTTGTCCTGCTCGGTAGGTGGTTGAGGCTCGGTCGCGGGTGGCTGTATGAGGTGGTGTTGCTGTACTTCGCTGCTGTACGCCTGCCCGACTGGGACCTACCGGCAGCGCCGTAGACTCTTCCATTCACGATCAAGTGGTTGGGAGTGACGGCGCGTGAAGACGCGGAGTACGGCCTTCCTGCTGATTACGGCATTGGTGGCTGTGCCGGCACTCACCACGGCTACTCCGCTGGTTTGCCGAGTGCAACCGCTCACGGATACGGAGTACCTCGCACTCCAAGAGTCGGTACCGGAGGAGTATTGGACAGAGGTTCTCCCGGCCACCCCGACTCCGTCCCGGAAGGTGTCCCGCAGCGGCCTGGTGTCCCGGGGCGGCCCCAATCCTGAGACGGAGGCGGAGGTTGTACCAGCCATCGGCAATGAGAAGATCGCGCAGCCGGCTGGTTGTCCCGACATCAACGAGCGGCCACCTATCGCTCGCTGACATCATCGAGATCTGATCCATGCTGCTGGGTGACCTGCGACGGCTGCTCAGCTCGCGCATTGAGCTGGCCTTTTAGCGCTCGCCGCTTCTCATCGTTTCGCGCTGTTTTTCGCGCTCATGTGCCCTGACTGTGCCCTGGGGTCTCCCGACACCCCCGCCCTGCCTGCTAGCCGGAACGGGCGCCCAACCTCTTGTTGTCGTCCATCGTCGTCCGTTCGCAGTGGCCGCGCCGCTGGCTGGTCGAATCGAGGATCATTTAACGCCGGAGATGGGGATCCTGCTCGTGCGGGACCGGCTCCGGATGTGCTCGATACCAGTCCACCACGCGGCAGGCGATTCGATCAAAAGGGGCGTCCTCGGTAGGCGGGTGCTGGTAGTCCGCCACGCGGTCCAAGTCTGCGACCAGCATGGCAGAGGTTGCCGTATCGAAGAGCCCGGGTGCGGTGAGTCTCTCCCGCAGGTAGGCCAGGAGCCGTCCGTAGTGCTCGTCCCAGTTGCCGTTGCCGTTGCGCTGCGCCTCATCGCGCAGCTTCTCGACCGCCCGAAGCAGTTCGCCCTGTACAGTGTCCGCCTGTCCTCGAGGCGGTACATAGGTTGCCCAGATGTGGCGGGCATCGGCGAGATAGTGCGGATCCATGTGGATCACCGTATACCGCCTGTCTCTGGCGGGCCCTCAGCTCCAGGCGATAACGACTATGTGCCCTGCTCGCGCTTCCTTAT
>NZ_BOOC01000090.1 GCF_016863035.1 Microbispora corallina | reverse complement strand
CATCACGGTCGGCGACCCGGCGATGTCCCCACCCGGCACGTCGAACTGCCAGCCGTTGGACCAGTACCAATGCTTCAGCGACCCGTCCGACCCCCGGGCGAACACCTGCACCGCCCCCGAGGCATCCACCACACTCGACGGACCCTGCCGATCCACAGCGTTCGAGGCACCGGCGAACTCGGTGAGCTCCGCGTAGCCGCCGATGAACGCCGTCTGACATACCTTGTTATTGGAGGATGTGCCGGGCACGGACCGGGAGCAGTTGTACTGCCAAGCAGTCGGACGGCTCCATCCGGCCGGCACGCTCCCGTAGGACGAACCGCTGTCGGGGTCGACGTAGTGCGCGATCTCCAGCGGGTTGGCGCCGAAGGACCCGTTGTTGCCGGTGCAGTCCTTCCACCAGTTGTAATTCGTGTAGATGGCCGCATCGCGGCCTGTGCGGTTCTTGACTTCGGTGACGAAATCGCGGATCCACGTCACCATCTGGCTCGGTGACAGGCCGTAGCAGGGATAGGGGGCGACATAGTTTCCGGAAGAGTTTTCGTAGGGCCACTCGATATCGAGTTGCGGCGGCAAAGTCTTCCCGTCCGCGACGTATTGCGCGTGATCGAGCAGGAAGTCGGCCTGCGCCCTACCTGTGCCCACTCCCAGGTCCGGCCGCCCGAAGGCATACGCGCCCAGGTAGACGCCATTGTTCTTCGCATTCGTATAGTTGGTCGCATACCTGCCGTCGACGTGGCTGAGCCCTTCCGTCGCCTTGGCCCAGCCGAACCTAATGCCGGCGGCGGACGCGGCTGCCCAGTCGATGGAACCGTTGCCTTCGTAGACGTCGACCCCGTTGATGGAGTATCCGACCGGTATCGCCGCCGCCGGAGCGGCGGCAATCGCGATAATGGCCATGGCCGCTGTCACGACTGCTGTTCCGAGGCGGATTATCGGCGCGATGGCAGATTTTCGCGACAGTGAATGACGTATCGTCACGTCCTCGTCCCTTCTGGGTGGGTGGTTGACGCGGTCGTCGACCGGCCTGCTCGGGTCTCGCGATCCGCCGACGGGTCGCTTGGGTGACCCGACCGGTGCGTGGCCGAATTCAGACGACGATGAGGGGGTGGTAGCTCCACGGCGCGGTGGTGGCGCCGCGACGGCCTGTGCGGGAATGTTCAGTGGTGGGCATGGGCGTACTCGTCACGCCGCCAGAGCATGACCGCCAGCATGAGCGGGAACATCGCCACATGTGCCGCGATCAT
>NZ_BOOC01000089.1 GCF_016863035.1 Microbispora corallina | reverse complement strand
CGATCCAGGTGCACGGTCTGGAGAAGTCGTACAAGGAACTCAAGGTGCTGCGCGGGGTGGACTTCACCGTGGCGCGGGGCAGTATCTTCGCGCTGCTGGGCTCGAACGGGGCGGGCAAGACCACGGCCGTGAGAATTTTGTCCACGCTGCTCAAGGCCGACGCGGGGACCGCACGGGTGAACGGCTTCGATGTCGCCACGCAGGCTGCGGACGTGCGGGAGTCGATCAGCCTCACCGGACAGTTCGCCGCGGTCGACGAGATCCTCACAGGGCGGGAGAACCTGGTGCTGGTCGCCCGGTTGAGGCACCTCAAGGATCCCGGCAAGGTCGCCGACGGCCTGCTCGAGCGTTTCGCGCTGACCGACGCGGGCGCCCGGAAGGTGTCGACGTATTCGGGTGGCATGCGCCGCCGCCTCGACATCGCGATGAGCCTGATCGGCAACCCGCCGGTCATCTTCCTCGACGAGCCGACCACCGGGCTCGACCCCCAGGCGCGCATCGAGGTGTGGCAGGCCGTCAAGGAACTCGCCGACAACGGCACCACGGTGCTGCTCACCACCCAATACCTGGACGAGGCCGAACACCTCGCCGACCGGATCGCGATCCTGCACGAGGGCCGGATCCTCGTCAACGGCACCCTGGCCGAGCTCAAGCAGCTGCTGCCGCCCGCCAAGGTCGAATACGTCGAAAAGCAGCCGACCCTGGAGGACGTCTTCCTCACCCTCGTCGGCACGAAGGCATAAGGAAACCACGATGAGCACGCACTTCTTCGGCGACACCACCGTCCTGCTGGGACGCTCCCTGCGTCACATCACCCGCAGCCCCGACACCATCATCACGACCGCGATCATGCCGATCGCCATGATGCTGATGTTCGTCTACGTCTTCGGCGGCGCCATCACCACCGGATCAGGCTCGTCGTATGTGAACTACATGCTGCCCGGCATCCTGCTCATCACGGTCGCCTCGGGCATCGCCTACACCGCCTACCGGCTGTTCATGGACATGAAGAGCGGCATCTTCGAGCGGTTCCAGTCGATGCCGACCGCGCGGTCGTCGGTGCTGTGGGCGCACGTGCTGACCTCGCTGGTCGCCAACCTGGTCTCGCTCGTGGTCGTGATACTTGTCGCCCTGCTCATGGGCTTCCGCTCCGGGGCGGGCGTGCTGGCCTGGCTGTCGGTCGGCGCCATCCTGGTCCTGTTCACCCTGGCGCTGACCTGGATCGCCGTCATCGCCGGCCTGTCGGCCACGACGATGGA
>NZ_BOOC01000088.1 GCF_016863035.1 Microbispora corallina | reverse complement strand
GCATGCTGGCGTTGGTTCCGGCCGGCGCGGCGCGGGCGGACAATCCGATCATCCAGACGATCTACACCGCCGACCCGGCGCCGCTGGTCTACAACGGGCGGGTCTACCTCTACACCGGCCACGACGAGGACAACTCCACCTACTTCACCATGAAGGACTGGCGCGTCTGGTCCTCCACCGACATGGTCAACTGGACCGACCACGGATCCCCCCTCAGCGTCGCCACCTTCAGCTGGGCCAAATCCGACGCCTGGGCCGGCCAGGCCATCAACCGCAACGGCAAGTTCTACTGGTACGTCCCCACCACCAACCGATCCACCGGCCGCATGGCCATCGGCGTCGCCGTCTCCGACAGCCCCACCGGCCCCTTCAAAGACGCCCTCGGCCACCCCCTGGTCGAAAACGGCGAAATCGACCCCACCGTCTTCATCGACGACAACGGCCAGGCCTACCTCTACTGGGGCAACCCCCACCTGTCCTACGTCAAACTCAACACCGACATGATCTCCTACACCGGCAGCGTCACCCAGATCCCCCTCACCACCAGCGGCTTCGGCACCCGCACCGGCGACGCCAACCGCCCCACCCTCTTCGAAGAAGGCCCCTGGGTCTACAAACGCGGCAACCTCTACTACATCGTCTTCGCCGCCAAATGCTGCTCCGAATTCATCGCCTACTCCACCGCGCCCAGCCCCACCGGCCCCTGGACCTACCGCGGAACGATCATGCCCACCCAGGGCAGCAGCTTCACCAACCACCCCGGAGTCATCGACTACAACGGAGGCTCCTACTTCTTCTACCACAACGGCGCCCTCCCCGGCGGCGGCGGATACACCCGCTCCGTCGCCGTCGAAAAATTCACCTACAACGCCGACGGCACCATCCCCACCATCACCATGACCACCACCGGCGCCCCCCAAATCGGCACCCTCGACCCCTACACCCGCCAAGAAGCCGAAACCATCGCCTGGGAATCCGGCGTCGAAACCGAACCCTCCGCCGAAGGCGGCATGAACGTCAGCTACATCGACAACGGCGACTACATCAAGGTCAAAGGCGCCGCCTTCGGCACCACCGGCGCCACCACCTTCACCACCCGAGCCGCCTCCGGCGCCAACGGCGGCAAAATCGAACTCCACCTCGACAGCCTCACCGGCACCCTCATCGGCACCTGCACCATCCCCGGCACCGGCGGCTGGCAGACCTACACCACCATCACCTGCCCCGTCACCAACGCCAAAGGAACCCACGACCTCTACTTCAAATACACCGGCGCAAGCGGCTCCCTGTTCAACCTGAACTGGTGGCAGTTCACCACCGGCCCCACCCCCACCCC
>NZ_BOOC01000087.1 GCF_016863035.1 Microbispora corallina | reverse complement strand
CCTTGAACGGAGCCACCTGCACCATCGCCTGATCACATCGATCGACCGGGGGCGGCGTCCGGCCGGACGCCGCCCCCGGGCCTTCCCGGCCCCACACCGGCCCTCACCGGTCAGACGTCCCAGGTGACCGGGAGGCTCTTCACCCCGTAGATGTCCGCGGTCTCGGGCCGCAGCTCGACCTCCTCGGCCGGCACGGCGAGGCGCAGCGTGGGGAAGCGGTCGAGCAGCGCGGGGAACGCGACCCGCATCTCGACGCGGGCCAGCTGCTGACCCAGGCACTGGTGGATGCCGTGGCCGAAGGCCAGGTGCCCTCCGTTCTCCCTGCGGAGATCGAGCACGTGGGGGTCGGAGAAGCGCTCGGGGTCGCGGTTGGCGGTGTTGTACGACAGGATGACCGTCGTGCCGGCCTCGATGGTCTGGCCGCCCAGCTCGACGTCCTCCAGCGCCGTCCGCATGAACGTCTTGGCGACGCTCAGATATCGCAGCAGCTCCTCCACGGCCCGGTCGGTGAGCCCGGGATCGGCGCGCCACGCGGCCGCCTGCGCCGGGTGGCTCAGCAGCGCGAAGGTGCCCAGCGCCAGCATGTTCGCGGTGGTGTCGAACCCCGCCGCCAGCAGGATCAGGGCCATCCCTCTCAGCTCCTCGTCGGTCAGATCGGTGTCCATGAGGTCGCTGAGCACGTCGTCGGTGGGGTTCGCGCGCTTGGCGGCCACCAGCTCGGCGAGGTACTGCTGGGTCGCGGTGTAGGCCGCGATCAGGTCCTCGTCGCTCGTCTCCCCGCCGAGGAACGTGTCGATCTGCCTTTGGAAGCGGCCACGATCCTCGTACGGGACACCCAGCAGCTCACAGATGACGATGGAGGGGATGGGCTTGGCGAACGCGGTCACCAGGTCCGCCGGCGGGCCCGCCTTCTCCACGGCGTCCAGGTGGTCGGCGGTGATCTGCTCGACGCGCTCGGTGAGCTGCCGCATCCGGCGTACGGTGAACCTGCCCACCAGCGGCTTGCGGTAGCGCCCGTGCCGCGGCTCGTCCATGAGCAGGAACTCGCCGGGCGGCGCCGGAGGGATCTCCATGCCGGCGATGTCAATGGCCGGGTGGCGCATGAGCTCCTTGCGTGAGCTGAACCGCTGGTCGGCCAGGACCGACCTCACCAGGTCGTATCCGGTGATCAGCCAGCCCGGCACGCCGCCGGGGAAGGTGTAGCGGCTGATGGGGCCGTGCCGGCGGGCGTCGACCAGCTCGCCGGGCGGGTCGAAGGGGCAGCCGGGCCGGCGCGCCGTGGGCAGCGTCGTGACGGTGTGGAGGGATTCACTCATGGCCGTTCCTCGTTTCGCATTGGTGCGTCATGGCACAGCTCGACGGCTGCGGTGCGTTCGCATGGCTGACCCGCGCAGACGCGCGCTGACGCGCGCTGACCCGTC
>NZ_BOOC01000085.1 GCF_016863035.1 Microbispora corallina | reverse complement strand
GGATGCGGGCGTGGTCGGTGGTGGTGAGGTGGTGGGTGAGGGTGCTGGTGTGGGCCCATAGTCCCCAGGCGAGGCTGAGGGTGCGGCGGGTGGTGGGGCTGCTGGTGGGGGTGGTGTGGGTGGCGAGGGCGTCGTGGAAGGTGTTGGCGGCGGCGTAGTTGGCTTGGGCGGCGCCGCCGAGGAGGCCGCTGATGGAGGAGAAGAGGATGAGGGGGGTGTGGTGGGGGGTGTGGGTGTGGAGGTGGTGGGCGCCGTCGATTTTGGGGGCGAGGACGGTGTGGAGGCGGTGGGGGGTGAGGGTGGTGAGGGGGGTGTCGTCGGTGGTGCCGGCGGCGTGGATGACGGCGGTGAGGGGGTGTTGGTCGGGGATGGTGGCGATGAGGTGGGCGACTTGGTGGGGGTCGGTGATGTCGGTGGCGGTGATGGTGATGTGGGCGCCGTGGGTGGTGAGGTCGTGGGTGAGTTGGTCGGCGCCGGGGGTGTGGGGTCCGCGTCGGCTGGTGAGGTGGAGGTGGCGGATGTTGTGGTGGGTGACGAGGTGGCGGGCGATGAGGGCGCCGATGCCGGTGAGGCCGCCGGTGATCAGGACGGTGCCGTCGGGGTTCCAGTGGTGGGGTTCGCCGTTTGATGTGGTGGGGGTGTGGGGGGTGAGTCGGGGGGTGTGGGGGGTGCCGTTGCGGATGGTGATGTGGGGTTCGTTGTGGGTGTGGGCGGTGGTGGTGGCGGCGGGTAGGGCGGTGGTGCTGTGGGGGTGGTGGTCGAGGTCGGCGGTGAGGATGCGGTGGGGGTGTTCGGTTTGGGCGGAGCGCAGGAGTCCGAGGACGGGGGCGATGGCCAGGTCGAGGGGGGGCTGGTCGGGCTGGTCGGGTAGTGGGGTGGCGTGGTGGGTGAGGGCGAGTAGGCGGGTGGTGGCGAGGTGGTCGTCGGTCAGCCAGGTTTGCAGGGTGAGCAGGGTGTGTTCGAGGACGTGGTGAGCCGCGGCCACCGGATCGTCGGCGTTGTGTGTGGGTTGTGCTGAGCCTGCCTCGGTGTCGGTGTCGGTGTCGGTGTCGGTGTCGGTGCCGGTGCCGGTGTGGGGGGTGATGGGCAGGACGATGAGGTCGGGGGTGGGTTCTCCGGCCTGGACGGCATCGGTGAGGGTGGTGAGGTCGGGGTAGAGGGACACGCTGACGCCGGTCCCGCGCAGGGCCTCGGCCAGCCCGTGATCCCCCAGCACCGCCCAGGAGCCCGGCTCGGCGGCCTCCAGCGCCAGAGGCTCCCACTCGACCCGATAGAGCCCGTCCACCCAGTCGGCCGTGGTCCGCACCTGCTCGTGCCGCACCGGCCGTACCTGCAGGGCCTCGACGGAGATGACCGGCGTGCCGGAGGGGTCGGTGGCCTGCAGGGACAGTGATCCTGCCTCGCCCAGTACGGCGCGTACGCGCAGGTGGGTCGCTCCGGAGGCGTGCAGCCGCATTCCGCTCCACGCGAACGGCAGGTTGGCGACGCCCGGTTCCGTCTCGTCGAGCCACTGGAGGGCGGCGGCGTGCAGGGCGGCGTCGAGCAGTGCGGGGTGGATGCCGAAGCGGCCGGCCTCGTCGTGCCGGTCCTGGGGGAGGGCGACCTCGGCGAACAGTTCGTTCCCGCGCCGCCACGCCGCCCGCAGACCCCGGAACGCCGGCCCGTAGTGGAGGCCGTTCCCGCTCAGCCGCTCGTACGCGTCGTCCAGGTCTACGGGCCGGGCGCCGGGCGGGGGCCAGATCGCCAGGTCGACGGACGGCGCTGGGCTCTCCGAAGCCAGA
Organism: Microbispora corallina; assembly: GCF_016863035.1. GTDB lineage: Bacteria > Actinomycetota > Actinomycetes > Streptosporangiales > Streptosporangiaceae > Microbispora > Microbispora corallina. Next base: position 108 of record NZ_BOOC01000085.1, on the reverse strand, counting down.
GCGACCGTGGCGTGACGCGTCCAGTCGCCGTCGGAGCCCTCCGGCCGCGAGTAGATCTCCACAGTGCGGCGGTCGGGCCCGCTGACGAGGGTCTGGAGCTGGACGGTT
>NZ_BOOC01000084.1 GCF_016863035.1 Microbispora corallina | reverse complement strand
AAGCCATCCCCACGATCGCGATCGGCTCGCGTTGCTCCTCCCGGACGTCCCGCAGTTCTTCGCGCGTCTTGTGCAGCTCCTCGGTCACGCGTCGGAGGAGTCGCCGGATCTGGTCGTCGCTCACAGGTCTGCCTTCCAGGCCGGGGGAGAGGTCAGGAGATCCCGAGTTCGTTGCTGATGAAGCTGATGAGCTCGTCGTCGGTGGCCGCGTCGAGGCCGGCCGGGGCGGGTGCCCCGGCGGGAGCGGCGCCGTCGAGGAGACGCCGCAGCCGGCTCAACGCCTCGTCCCGGCCCCGTTCCGGAAGCGGCCGGGCCAGCAGCTCCTCCAGCTCGCCGACCTTGGCCAGCACCGCGGCCTGCGGCGGCTCCGGTTCCGGGAGAAGCACGGCGAGCAGATGATCGACGAGGGCCGCCGGTGTGGGGTAGTCGAACACGAGCGTGCTCGGCAGAGTCGCGCCCGTCAGCCGGGTCAGCCGGTTGCGCAGCTCGACGGCGGACAGCGAGGTGAAGCCCTGGTCGCGGAAGCCCCGGTCGTCGTCCACCTCGGCGGCCGAGCCGTACCCGAGGACGTCGGCGATCTCCGCGCGGACCGCCTTGCGGGCGGCCGGGCGTCGTTCGGTCTCGGGGAGCGCGAGCAGCCGCCGCACCAGATTCCCGCTGTCTGCGGAGGTCTCGGCCGCCTCGCCCGCGTCGGCCCGTACGGCGTTTTCGCGGGCCTCCGGCAGCTCGTGCAGCAGCGGGAGCGGCCGGACGGCGAGCACGGCCGGCCAGTCGGCCCGGGTGACGACCAGCCGGGTCTCGCCGTCCGACACCGCCTCCTCCAGCGCCGAGACGGCCGCCTCGGGGGACATGGGCGGGAACCCGTTGCGCCGCAGGCCCTCCCGTGCCTCGGCTCCCGCGATGCCTTCGCCGTCCCAGTGCCCCCAGGCGATCGAGGTGGCGGGCAGGCCGAGCGAGCGGCGATGGTCCGCCAGCGCGTCCAGGAAGGCGTTGCCCGGCGCGTAGTTGCCCTGGCCCGCATTGCCGATCACGCCGGCGATCGACGAGAACAGCACGAACGCCGACAGCGGCAGGCCGCGGGTCAGCTCGTGCAGGTGGAGCGCACCCTCGACCTTGACCCGGTGCACGCCGGCGATCCGTTCGCGCGTCAACGAGCCGAGGAGCCCGTCGTCCAGGACGGCGGCGGTGTGGATTACGGCGGTCAACGGGTGCTCGGCGGGCACCGTCGCGAGCAGGGCGGCGAGGGCATCCCGGTCGGCCACGTCGCACGCGGCGATCGTGACCCGGGCGCCGAGCGCGGCGAGCTCGGCCCGCAGATCACCGGCGCCGGGCGCCTCGGGCCCCCGCCGGCTGATGAGGAGCAGGTGCGGGACGCCGCGCCGGGCGAGCCGCCGGGCCACGTGGGCGCCCAGCGCGCCGGTGCCGCCCGTGACGAGCACGGTCCCTGCCGGGGCCCACTGCGCCGTGGGGGCGTCGGCGGGCCGGGGAGCCGGCATCAGCCGCCGGGCCAGTGGCCCCGAGGTTCGCACCGCCACCTCGGTCTCTCCGCCGGTCCCGAGCAGGGCCGTGACCGTGTGGCCCGCCGACCGGGCGTCGGGGAGGCCGGGCAGGTCGACGAGGCCACCCCACCGTTCGGGTCTTTCGGCGGCGACGACCCCGCCGAGTCCCCAGACGAGCCCCCCGGACGGGCGGCTGACCCGGTCGGACGGCCCGGCCGTCACGGCCTCCACGGTCGCGAGCCACAGGGGGCCCTCGATCCCCGCCTCGTCGAGCGCGCGGATCAGCGCCACCGCGTCGCCGTGTACTGCCAGGCCCGCGTCCTCGTCGAGCGCGAGCAGTGACAGCACGCCCGTGAACGGCTCGCCGGCGGGTACGGCGTCGAACGCGCGGGCTAGTCCCTCCGCGTCGACGTGCCCGCCCCGCGCGCGGCCCACGACGACCGGGACCACCTGGGCGCCTCGTTCCTCCAGCGCGCGCGTCAGCGCGCCGGACCAGCCCGCCGCCCCGCCGTCCTCCGTGTGGACGAGCAGCCAGCGTCCTCGGGTCCCCGTCCGGATCTCCTCCTCGACTGGCCGCCACACGATCCGGTGACGCCACCCGTCGACCGTCGAGCGCGCGCTGCGCGCGGTGTGCCAGGACGCCAGAGCCGGAAGCACCTCGCCGAGGGCCGCGTGCACCCGCTCGCCCTCGGGGCCGAGGGTACGGACGAGCGCGTCGAGATCGCCCCGGCCGACCGTCTCCCAGAACGGGTCGTCGGCGGCCGCGCCCGGCGCCTGCGCCGGTTTCGGCTGGTCCACCCAGTGCCTCCGGC
>NZ_BOOC01000083.1 GCF_016863035.1 Microbispora corallina | reverse complement strand
TGGGTTCTGGTGTTTGGTGGTGGGGTGGGCTGGTTGTCCTGGTTGTTGTTTGTGAATTGCATAGTGGACGCGAGCATCTTTTGTGGCCAAGTTGTTTAGGGCACACGGTGGATGCCTTGGTACCAGGAGCCGATGAAGGACGTGGGAGGCTGCGTTAAGCCTCGGGGAGTCGCCAACCAGACGTTGATCCGGGGATGTCCGAATGGGGAAACCTAGCACCAGTCATGTGGTGTTGCCGCCGTCTGAATGTATAGGGCGGTTGGTGGTAACGCGGGGAAGTGAAACATCTCAGTACCCGTAGGAGAAGAAAACAATTGTGATTCCGTGAGTAGTGGTGAGCGAAAGCGGAGGAGGCTAAACCGTGCGCGTGTGATAGCCGGCGGGCGTTGCGTGTGCGGGGTTGTGGGACCTCCTGTTCGGTCTCTGCCGGGGCCGTGAGCAGTGAGAAATCGGTGTGGTAGTCGAAGCCTTTGGGATGGGGCGCCGTAGACCGTGAGAGCCGGGTAGGCGAAATCATGCCGACTGTTGGGGGTGTTCCCGAGTAGCACGGGGCTCGAGAAATCCTGTGTGAATCTGCCAGGACCACCTGGTAAGCCTAAATACTCCCTGGTGACCGATAGTGAACGAGTACCGTGAGGGAAAGGTGAAAAGCGCCCCGGTGAGGGGTCGTGAAATAGTACCTGAAACCGTGTGCCTACAAGCCGTAGGAGCGTAGGCAAGCTTGCTTGTCTGTGATGTGACTGCGTGCCTTTTGAAGAATGAGCCTGCGAGTTATGGTGTGTGGCGAGGTTAACCCGTGTGGGGGAGCCGTAGCGAAAGCGAGTCTGAATAGGGCGTTTGAGTCGCATGCTGTAGACCCGAAGCGGGGTGATCTACGCATGGGCAGGTTGAAGCGTGGGTAAGACCGCGTGGAGGACCGAACCCACCAGGGTTGAAAACCTGGGGGATGACCTGTGTGTAGGGGTGAAAGGCCAATCAAACTCCGTGATAGCTGGTTCTCCCCGAAATGCATTTAGGTGCAGCGTTGCGTGGTGCTTGCCGGAGGTAGGGCTCTGGATGGCTGATGGGCCCGACAAGGTTACTGACGTCAGCCAAACTTCGAATGCCGGTAAGTGGAGCGTGGCAGTGAGACTGCGGGGGATAAGCTCCGTGGTCGAGAGGGAAACAGCCCAGATCACCGACTAAGGCCCCTAAGCGTGTGCTAAGTGGGAAAGGATGTGGAGTCGCAGTGACAACCAGGAGGTTGGCTTAGAAGCAGCCACCCTTGAAAGAGTGCGTAATAGCTCACTGGTCAAGTGATTCTGCGCCGATAATGTAGCGGGGCTCAAGTACACCGCCGAAGTCGTGGCACCTGCCGGATGGGTTTCCTGTCCGGGGGTGGGTAGGGGAGCGTCGTGCGACCGGTGAAGCAGCGGAGTGATCCAGTTGTGGAGGTCGTGCGAGTGAGAATGCAGGCATGAGTAGCGAGTCAGAAGTGAGAATCTTCTGCGCCGAATGACCAAGGGTTCCTGGGGCAGGTTCGTCCGCCCAGGGTAAGTCGGGACCTAAGGCGAGGCCGACAGGCGTAGTCGATGGACAACGGGTTGATATTCCCGTACCCGCTGCGATGCGCCCATATCGAACCCAGTGATACTAAGGGTCCTTAGCCCGGCCGGCCTTTCGAGGCGGGTGTCAGGGTGAACGCCTGGCCTGATCTGGTAGTAGGTAAGCGATGGGGTGACGCAGGAAGGTAGCCCAGCCCGGGCGGTGGTTGTCCCGGGGTAAGCATGTAGGGAGAGAGATAGGCAAATCCGTCTCTCATGTATCCTGAGGTGTGATGCCGAGCCGATTGTGGCGAAGTGGGTGATCCTATGCTGCCGAGAAAAGCCTCTAGTGAGTGTCGTGGCGGCCCGTACCCTAAACCGACTCAGGTGGTCAGGTAGAGAATACCAAGGCGGTCGGGTGAACTGTGGTTAAGGAACTCGGCAAATTGCCCCCGTAACTTCGGGAGAAGGGGGGCCTCTGCTGGTGATCGGGTTTTCCCCGTGAGCTGGTGGGGGCCGCAGTGGCCAGGGGGAAGCGACTGTTTACTAAAAACACAGGTCCGTGCGAAGTCGTAAGACGATGTATACGGACTGACGCCTGCCCGGTGCCGGAACGTTAAGGGGACCGCTTAGTGCCTTTCGGGGTGCGAAGGTGAGAACTTAAGCGCCGGTAAACGGCGGTGGTAACTATAACCATCCTAAGGTAGCGAAATTCCTTGTCGGGTAAGTTCCGACCTGCACGAATGGCGTAACGACTTCCCCGCTGTCTCAACCACAGGCCCGGTGAAATTGCAGTACGAGTAAAGATGCTCGTTTCGCGCAGCAGGACGGAAAGACCCCGGGACCTTCACTACAGCTTGACATTGGCGTTTGGAGCGTCTTGTGTAGGATAGGTGGGAGACTGGGAAGCGGTAACGCTAGTTATCGTGGAGTCATTGGTGAAATACCACTCTGGTCGTTTTGGACGTCTAACCCGCGCCCGTGTATCCGGGTGGGGGACAGTGTCTGGTGGGTAGTTTAACTGGGGCGGTTGCCTCCTAAAGGGTAACGGAGGCGCCCAAAGGTTCCCTCAGCCTGGTTGGCAATCAGGTGTCGAGTGTAAGTGCACAAGGGAGCTTGACTGTGAGACTGACGGGTCGAGCAGGAGCGAAAGCTGGGACTAGTGATCCGGCATCGGCGTGTGGAAGCGGTGTCGCTCAACGGCTAAAAGGTACCCCGGGGATAACAGGCTGATCTTCCCCAAGAGTCCATATCGACGGGATGGTTTGGCACCTCGATGTCGGCTCGTCGCATCCTGGGGCTGGAGTAGGTCCCAAGGGTTGGGCTGTTCGCCCATTAAAGCGGTACGCGAGCTGGGTTTAGAACGTCGCGAGACAGTTCGGTCCCTATCCGCTGCGCGCGCAGGAGACTTGCGAGGGGCTGTCCCTAGTACGAGAGGACCGGGACGGACGAACCTCTGGTGTGCCAGTTGTTCCGCCAGGAGCACGGCTGGTTGGCTACGTTCGGTAGGGATAACCGCTGAAAGCATCTAAGCGGGAAGCTCGCCTTTAGATGAGGTCTCCCACCACGAGAGTGGGTAAGGCTCCCCAGAGACGATGGGGTTGATAGGCCGGAGGTGGAAGCGTAGTAATACGTGGAGCTGACCGGTACTAATAGGCCGAGGACTTGACCACAATAAACCCGCCCCGCTGCGCGGGGTTCCGCGACACCTTCTGGTGTTGTGTTGAGCCTGCGAGGGGTGTGGTGCTCGCGTCCACTGTGTGATCCAGAGACAACAACCGGTTGGTTGTGTGTTTCACGGGGTTACGGCGGTCATAGCGGAAGGGAAACACCCGGTTACATTCCGAACCCGGAAGTTAAGCCTTCCAGCGCCGATGGTACTGCACCGGGGACGGTGTGGGAGAGTAGGACACCGCCGGACAAACATT
>NZ_BOOC01000082.1 GCF_016863035.1 Microbispora corallina | reverse complement strand
AGGCCATCCCCACGATCGCGATCGGCTCGCGCGACCTCGCCTCCAGCTGACGCAGCCGCCGTTCGGCCTGCTTGGTCTCGGCGATCGAGCGCTTGAGGTACTCGCGCAGCTTGTCGTCGTCGGCCATGAGGAGATCAGCCCCTGTCCAGGAGGTCGAAGAGTTCGTCGTCGGTGGCGGAGTCGAGGTCGAGGTCCTCGTCCTCCAGGTCGTCGCCGGTCGTGTCCAGCCGGGCGACCAGCGCCCGTAGTCGCGTGAGCACCTCGCCGCGCGCCTCGGTGCCGTCGAGGAGCCCGGCCTCCAGGTCGCGGAGTACGGCGAGAGGGTCGGGCGCCGGACGCCTGACCGGTTGGGGGCTCTCCACAGGGAGGTCCGCGGCGGCGGCGTCCAGCGCGGAGAGGATGTGCTCGGTCACCGCCGTGGGCGTCGGATAGTCGAAGATCAAGGTGGTGGGCAGCGGCAGCCCCGTGGCCGTCCGCAGCCGGTTGCGCAGGTCGACCGCGGTCAGCGAGTCGAGGCCGAGCTCCCGGAACGCCCTGGTCAACCCCACCGCGTCCCCGTCCGCGTGGCGCAGCACCGCCGCGACCTCCGTACGGACCAGGTCGAGCACGGCCTGGCGGCGCTCGGCGGGCTCCAGCCCCGCCAGCCGCCGTACGGGCGAGTCGGCCGGGCCCGCGGGCACGCCCGCGAACGTGTCCGCGGCGGTGGCCGCGGCACGGGAGGCGTCCAGCCAGTAGCGCGAGCGCTGGAACGCGTAGGTGGGCAGGGGCACGCGCCGCGCGCCGGCGCCGTCGAGCGCCGCCCCCCATGCGACCGGCACACCGCGGACGAACGCCTCGGCGAGCGAGATGAGGAACCGATCGAGCCCGCCCTGGTCGCGCCTGAGCGTGCCGACGGCAAGCGTGGGCGCCGCGTCCTCCGCGTCCAGGGTCTCGCTGATCGCGGCCGTGAGCACGGGGTGCGGACTGATCTCGACGAACGCCGCGTGACCCTGCGCGGCCAGTGCCCGGGTGGCCGTCTCGAAGAGCACCGGCCGCCGGAGGTTGGCGTACCAGTACGCCGTGTCCAGCTCCGCGCCGTCCACCCAGTCACCGGTGACGGTGGACAGCATCGGGATGGTCCCGGCGCGGGGCGTGATCGGCGCCAGGGCCTTGAGCAGCTCGTCGTGGATGAGCTCGACCTGAGCCGAGTGCGAGGCGTAGTCGACGGGGATCCGCCGGTTGCGCACCCCCTCGGCCTCCAGCGCGGTCAGCAGCCCGGTCAGCGCCTCCACCTCCCCGGAGACGACCACGCTGCCGGGCCCGTTGACGACGGCGACCGACAGCCGGTCTCCCCAGGGGGCGATGCGTGCCTCGGCCTCGGCCGGCGGCAGGGCCACCGACGCCATGCCGCCGTCGCCGGACAGGGTGCGGATGGCCTGGCTGCGCAGCGCCACGACGCGGGCGCCGTCCCGCAGCGACAGTGCCCCGGCCACCACGGCCGCGGCGATCTCGCCCTGCGAGTGGCCGGCGACGGCGTCCGGGTGCACGCCGTACGACCGCCACAGCGCCGCGAGGGCGATCATCACGGCCCACAGGACCGGCTGGACGACGTCGACCCGCTCCAGCCCCGGCGCGCCGGGGACCTGGCGGACGACGTCCAGCGGCGACCATTCGACGAACTCCCCGAGGGCCGCGGCGCACTCGGCGAACCGTTCCGCGAAGACCGGCGAGGTCTCCAGCAACTCGGCCGCCATCGCCGGCCACTGGCCGCCCTGGCCGGGGAACACGAAGACCACCTTGCCGGCGACGTCGGCCGTGCCACGGACGACGCTGTCGGGCAGTGCGTCCGCCCCCGCCAGCGCCCGCACGCCGGCGTCGAGCGCGGCCCGGCCGGCCCCGACCACCACGGCGCGCTCCGCGAGCAGTGCCCGGGCCGTCAGGAGCGAGTGCGCGACGTCCGCCGCGTCGAGGTCGTCGCGGCCCTCCAGGTACGTCGCGAGGCTCACCGCCTGGCCGCGCAGAGCCTCCGGCAGGTGGGCCGAGAGCACCCACGGCAGCGCCGGCGGCGTCGCGGCGCGCTCCCGGGCGGGCTCGTTCTCGGCCGGGGGCTGCTCCAGAATGACGTGCGCGTTGGTGCCGCTCACCCCGAACGACGAGACCCCCGCACGCTTCGGCCGGCCCGTGTCCGGCCACGGCCGCGCCTCGGTGAGCAGGCGGACGTCGCCGCTCGTCCAGTCCACGTGGGGGGTGGGCTCGTCCACGTGGAGCGTCCTCGGCAGCAGGCCGTTGCGCATCGCCATGATCATCTTGATGACCCCGGCGCCGCCGGCCGCGGCCTGCGTGTGCGCCACGTTCGACTTCAGCGAGCCGAGCCACAAGGGCTGGTCGCCGGCCCGGCCCTGCCCGTACGTCGCGAGCAGCGCCTGAGCCTCGATCGGGTCGCCGAGGGTGGTGCCGGTGCCGTGGGCCTCGACGGCGTCGACCTGGTCGGGGGAGAGGCCGGCGTTGGCGAGGGCCTGCCTGATCACCCGCTGCTGGGACGGTCCGCTGGGGGCGGTCAGGCCGTTGGACGCGCCGTCCTGGTTGACGGCCGAGCCCCGGACGACCGCCAGGATGGGGTGGCCGTTCCTGCGGGCGTCCGACAGCCGTTCGAGGAGCAGGAGACTGACGCCCTCGCCCCAGCCGGTGCCGTCGGCGGTGGAGGAGAAGGCCTTGCACCGGCCGTCCGGCGACAGGCCGCGCTGCCGTGAGAACTCGACGAACGTGGCCGGCGACGACATCACCGCCACGCCGCCCGCCAGCGCCAGGTCCGACTCGCCCGTACGGAGGGACTGCGCGGCCAGGTGCAGCGCCACCAGTGACGACGAGCACGCCGTGTCGACGGTCACCGCCGGGCCCTCGAAGCCGAAGGTGTAGGCCACGCGGCCGGTGGCGACGCTGCCGGCGCTGCCGTTGATGAGGTACCCCTCGAGGTCGCCGGGGACCTCCTCCAGCCGCGGCGCGTAATCGTGGTACATCATGCCCGCGAAGACGCCGGTACGGCTCCCTTTGAGCCGGTGGGGGTCGATGCCGGCCCGCTCGAACGCCTCCCAGGCGACCTCCAGCAGCAGCCGCTGCTGCGGGTCCATCGCGACGGCCTCCCGTGGGGAGATGCCGAAGAACGCGGCGTCGAAGTCGGCGGCGTCCCGGAGGAACCCGCCGTGCCGCGTGTACGACGTGCCCGGATGGTCGGGGTCGGGGTCGTAGAGCCGTTCGAGGTCCCATCCACGGTCGGACGGGAACTCCGACACCGCGTCGCCCCCCGCCTCGACCAGCCGCCACAGCGCCTCGGGCGACTCGATGCCTCCGGGGAGACGGCAGGCCATCCCGACGATGACGACCGGATCCTCGGCGACGGGCCCGCCGGCCGCCGCCTCGGCCCGCACCGGCTCCTCCCCCTCCGTACGGCCTCCGCCCAGCTCACGGTCGATGAGGACGGCG
>NZ_BOOC01000081.1 GCF_016863035.1 Microbispora corallina | reverse complement strand
TGCGGATATGGCGCTTTCGCCCATGACTGAGCCTCCACACAATGAAACGCGAAAAGGGGGAACGCGGGGACAACTCCCGAGATCGACGCCGCGCTCCGTCACCCGGAACGCACACCACGACGGCGTCGCGAACGGCGGCCTCTGCCGCGCACCACCGACCTGGCAGAGAAAGGCCGCCTGGGGACACAGTGTGGAAACCGCACCGAAACGTGTCAAGGGCGGGCGCAGAAACTTTCGGCCCCCGGGCCTGGAGGACGCGTCCCGCACCTGCGGCGACGGCCAGCTCGGCGCGATGAAATCTCCCCCTCGCCCGCACCTGCGTTCGCAGTGGGCGGATGGCTGAACGTTTCATCACCGCCCCGGCGGCGAAGGGGCCGGTGACCGCGATACCGGCAGATGAGCGCGCCCCCGCGCCTCCCGCCGCCTCGCCTGTCGCCCGCCGGCCCTTGACGGTGGCTCCCCGCCTCCGGTTTGCTCCGCGACACCACCACCTCCCTTGCAGCCGACGGAGAGGGGCAGCTGACCGGCCAGAATTGTTAACGCTAACACCGCTATCGGCGCGCACTCCCGCGACGGCGCACCACCCCGCCTGCGGGATCCCGCCCGGCCTCTCCGGCCGGCCACCGCTCCACCCCATGCTCTCGGTCACGGAACCGGGGGACGTCTCCGTCAGGAGGAGTCACCCCTCGCCGGGCCGCAAGGGGTGACCTCTCGTTCCGCTGTCAGGAGTCGAGCAGGAGGGTCGCGCGCTCGTCCACTGCCAGGAGCACCGTTACCGCGGTGTCGAGGAGGTCCGGGTCGATGCCGTCACTGGCGGCGTCGGTGGTCCTGCGGGCGTGGGCGTAGAGGCTTGCGAAGTGGGCTTCTCCTTCCTCTGTGAGTTCCGCGGTGGGTATGGGTGCGTTCGGCTGGTAGTCGATGTGACCTGCTGCGGCGGTGCTCTTCAGCAGGCTGATGACGGCCGCCTCGGGAAGGTCCATGCGGCGGTTCATCTCGGCCACGACGACATGGACAGGCATCGGCGATGTCCGCTCCGCCAACAAGGTGAGGAGCATCCAGTCGGGGAAGCCGGTGTCGAAGTCGGCGAGGGCCCGGCGGTGCAGCTTGCCGACCTTCCGGGCGGCCTCGCCGAGTGCGCGGCCGAGGCTGGGGCGGGGCGTGGCGGTCTCAGTCATGCGGATCTCCGATCCATCTCGAAAGATTGATGGTCGCGCCAACAACTATCCGTCAACCTACCTCAGATTGATGGTTCTGCCAACGATGGTGCTACCAACCATCTGTTAGTGTGGGGTTGTGGAGATCGCTGAGCACAAGACTCCCGCCCGGCTGAGGACGCTGCCCAGCTGGTTGATCAATCAGGCGGCCATCAGGGCGAACAGGGTGACAGACCAGGCCCTGGCGGACCTCGGTTCACGCCGGCACCACTTCGCCATGCTTGCCGCGCTGGAGGAGTTCGGGCCGTCAAGTCAGGCTGACCTGGGGCGATGCACGGCCATCGATCGCAGCGACGTGGTGGCCGCGATCGACGCTCTCGCCGAGCAGGGGTACGTCCAGCGCGGTCCCGACCCCAGCGACGGCCGCCGCAACGTCATCACCATCACCGCTGAGGGAACCGGCCACCTTCGAAGGCTCGGCGCCGTCGTGGCCGCCGCCCAGGACGAACTGCTGCGCTCCTGGTCCGCGGCCGAACGCGACACACTCCTCGACCTGCTGACCCGGATCGTCAGCAAGGTCCCCTGATCACGGCACAGGACCGCGGAGCGGATCCTGATGGGCGCGACGCCGACGGTGCCCCGCGAACGGAGGCGGCCGGGTGCGTCCCCGCACCCGGCCGCCCGCGTCGTCACGGAGTCGTCGCTGACGACCCGGTCGTCTTCCCTGACACCCCGGCGTCCGTCACGGGCTGGTGCAGGTGGCCGTGGGGGCCGCCGCCGTGCCGTTCGCGGTGAAGCCGAACGTCGTCGACCCACCGGCCGCGATCGACCCGTTGTACGACGCGTTCCGCACCGTCACCGAAGACCCCGACACAGTCTGCGTCCCACTCCACAAACTGCTGATCGTCTGCCCACCCGGCCAGGTCCACTTCACCGTCCACCCACTGACCGCCGCACTCCCCGCGCGCACCGTCACCGTCGACTGGAACCCACCCGGCCAACTGTTGGTGGTCTCGATCGTCGCCGAACACGCCCCCGGAACCGGAGACGGCGACGGACTCGGCGTCGGAGTCGGCGTCGGAGTCGGCGTCGGCGTCGGCGTCGGCGTAGGCGTCGGCGTAGGCGTGGGAGTCGGGGTGGGGGTGCCGTTGTTGAGCGCGTTCAGGGCGGCGTTGTACGCGGGCTTGGGCTGGTAGCCGGAGTCGTACATGGTGGCGGCGCCGTAGCCCGGGAAGGTGCCGGGGATCCAGGAGTGGCCGTCGTCGACGCCCCATTGGGAGACGCCGACGCAGCGGGGCACCGACAGGCAGGCGTTCACGACCGTGCCGTAGTCGGTGCCCTGCTGCTGCAGTTTCGCCGTGCTGGTCGGCAGCTGGATGCGGTCGTCGAGCTCGGTGACGGCCACGTCGAGTCCCAGGGCGGCGAAGCGCTGCATGTTCGTCAGCAGGGAGGAGGGAACCTGGCCGGCGATGAAGTGGCTCTCGAACCCGATGCCGTTCAGCGGCACGCCCTGAGCCAGCAGCGACTGCGCGAGCGAGTACATGCCGTTGCTCTTGGCGTTGACTCCCTCGATGTTGTAGTCGTTGATGTACAGCTTGGCGTCCGGGTCGGCCGCGTGCGCGGCGCGCAACGCGTTGGCGATGTAGTTCGTGCCCATGGCCTTGTAGAACACGTCCTGCCGCAGGGTGCCGTCCTCGTTGAACGGCTCGTTGACCACGTCCCAGGAGTAGACCTTGCCCTTGTAGTGGGTGGCCTCGTTGGTGATGTGGTTCTCCATCGCGCTCTGCACCTGGTTCAGCGGGAGGCTGCTCACCCAGGCGGGCAGCTGGGAGTGCCACACGAGCGTGTGGCCGCGTACCCGCATGCTGTGGGACTGGGCGAACGAGACGATCTGGTCGCCCGGCCCGAAGTTGAACCCGCCCCTGGACGGCTCGGTGGAGTCCCACTTCATCTCGTTGCCCGGGGTGACCATGTCGAACTGGGCCGCGGCGAGAGAGGTCTCGGCGCTGATACCGAGGTCTCCCCGCGTCAGCGCCGTGCCGAAGTACCTCCCGCGGGCCTCGGCTGCCGCCTTCAACGTCGTCGCCGCCTGAGCCGGCAGGGCCGCGCACAGCGTGACGACGCCGGCCGCGGTCAGGGCCGTCGCGGCGGCGAGGCCGCGAGCGCCCTGCCGACGGCGACGCGGTCGGATTGTGGCCGGTTGCATTCTCAACCTCCAGTGAACGATTCGGAGCGGAACGAGACGTCTTGCGCGGCCGTCGCGCACGCCCGGTGAGCGGCGGCGTCGGAAGAGGCCGGGCACGCGGGCGTACGGCAGCCTTCGTGCCAGGCCGGAAAATCGCGCGCGAGAGGACGGGCCTGCCCCATGAGTTCCGGACAGGCCGGTTGCCGGCGGCTCCTGCCGCTCACCACCCGTTCCGGCAGGAGAGGGCCGCCGGGGAGTCAGTGTGGAAATCGCCCGGAAAACTGTCAAGGCCGCACAAGAATCGTGTCGACGGCGCGTTCGGCGCCTCGGGTGCGCATCGACGTCGTCACGTCGTCCCACGGTCCCGGCCACCTGAACGCCGGGCGGTTCTCCGGCCCCGGCGTGCTGTCCATCGGGCGTCCGCACAATGGCCTTCACCTGCTGAAAATTTCAGCACAGCCGCCTCGGCAGCGCTGTGACATCGCGGACGTCGAGGCAGATGAGATGGCTGCCGGCGCCCCGGGGAGCGGCTTCAGAAGCGCTCCGCGCCTTGACGGGACTCGACCGTGTCGTATTGGCTCCGCCGCACCACCACCTGTAAGTACGCCTCCGTGGAGAGGGGCCGGTCCCAGCTCGGTTGTTAGCGCTAACAGAAGGG
>NZ_BOOC01000080.1 GCF_016863035.1 Microbispora corallina | reverse complement strand
CTGTTCGGCACATCGAGGCACTTGTTGGCGCCGACAGCGGTCAGGCTGCCGTCGGAGTTGAGGCGCCACTGCTGGTTGTTCTGGCCGTTGCAGTCCCAGATGATGACGCCGGTTCCGTCGGCCGTGCCCCGGTTGTTGACGTCCAGGCACTTGGACCCGTACACCCGCAGCTCACCGGCGCTCGTGACCGTCCACCGCTGGTTCGCCTGATTGTTGCAGTCCCAGATCTCCGCCAGCGCCCCGTTCGCCTGCGAGGCGCCCGTGACGTCCAGGCACCGGCCCGACCCCACACCCCGGAACGCGCTCGTGCTCCCCGTCGGCGTCACCGTCGGCGTCGGCGTCACCGTGGGCGAAAGCGTGGGCGTGGGAGACGGGGTGGCTCCGGTGGCGGTGACGGTGAGCAGGACGGCCTCTCCGGCGGGGACGGTGGTGGTGTAGGAGCCGCTGAAGGTCCCGGCGTCGCTCCCCGTCCACAGGTTGCGCACGGTGGCCGCGCCCGACAGGCCGAGGTCGGACCAGCGGGCGGTGACGGCGGCGGCCGAGGTGGTCCGGTTGAGCAGGAGCACGGCCCGGCGGCCGGTGCCCGACAGCACCTTGCTGTACACCTGGCGCCCGCTCTGGTCCTCGGCCACCTTCACGCCCTGCCGCCCGAGCGGGTCCTGGTCGACCGCCAGCACCTCCCGGTTGGTGAGGATCGCCCGGGTGTCGGAGCTCATGGTGGCGAGGTTGTTGCCGGCCAGCAGCGGCGCCCCCGAAACGGCCCACAGTCCGAGGTGGGTGCGGTTCTGCGCCGCGGAGAAGCCGGGCATGCCCACGATCAGCATGTCGGGGTCATTGTAGTGGCCGGGGCTCTGCGCGGAGGGGTGCTGGGCGGAGTCGAAGTTGGCCAGCACCCGGTCCATCGCCGGGCTCTGACCCCAGTAGATGATGTCCCCGCTGGTACGCCACATCGTCGACATGGAGGGCGCCCAGTCCCAGGGGTTCTGCACCCCCCAGTCGCACACCGACAGCACCATGGGCCGCCCGGTCTGGGCGGTGGCCCGGCCGATCGCGTCGCTGATCGCCTGGTAGGCTGTCCGCGGGTTGAGCCCCTCGGCGTTGCCGCCGCACCAGTCGACCTTCACGAAGTCGAAGCCCCACTGGGAGAACTGCAGGAAGTCCTGGTCGTAGTGCCCCTCGCTGCCGCTGTTCGGGGCCGCGGGGCGCCCGGTCGGGTAGTAGTACCCGCATCCGTTGCGCCCGGCGTCGGTGTAGATGCCCGCCTTGAGGCCCTTGCTGTGGATGTAGTCGGCGATCGCCTTCATCCCGCCGGGCCACTCGGCGGTGTCCACGGTGATGTTGCCCGAGGCGTCTCGGGTGCCCTGCCACCAGCCCTCGTCGATGTTGACGTACTGGTACCCGGCGTCCTTCATCCCCGAGGAGACCATGGCGTCGACCTGCGTCTTGATCACGTTGTAGTTGATCTGGGCCGCGAACGTGTTCCACGACGCCCAGCCCATGGGCGGGGTCGTGACCGGCGAGGCCGCCATGGCCGGCACCTCGGCCGGGGCCGTCGTGGCGTCCGCGTCCGTGGCCGCCACACCCGCCGGCAGCAGCGCCGCGACGGTCAGGTGCGCGGCGACGGCGAGCCGCCGCACGCGCCGGCCCATCGAGGGCCGGGCGAGGGAGGGACGGTCACCCGTGAGGTGAGCGGGCGGCCTTCGCCGTAGGAACCTGGTCAGTCGCATCCGTTTCTCCTGCGCATCAGGGATCCGCGCGTACGGCGGTGGGTTCAGGGGGATGGGCCGTCGCGGCCTCGGGGCGACGGGGGCCGCGCGGGCTCCCGGCCCGGGCCTCCGGCGCGGCGGTCGTGCCGCGCCGGAGGCCGTCCTCGCCAGGAAGGAGAGCGAGGTCAGGGTGTGGCGGCGACTGCGTCAGCAGGTGGAGTTGGTCTGCGTGAGCAGGCCCAGCCGCCACGGCAGGGCGTTGTAGTCCCCGCCCGAGTTGGGGTCGCGGCCCTGGTACAGGTACTGCATCCTGCACGGGCTGATCGTCAGCGTCTGGTCGACCTGGGTGCGGACCATCTCCCCGTGGCTGATGTCGGTGGTCCACGCGCCGGCGGGGAAGGTCACGTTCGCCGCCCCGGCGAACGGGTTGGACTCACTGGCCGCCAGCGGCGTCCACGATCCGGCGATGCTGGAGGAGGTCCAGGACCGGAAGTACCGCCCGCGGCTGCCGATCGCCTCGACGATCAGCAGGTACTGGTTCTGCCCGGCGACCTTGTACACGTTCGACGCCTCGAACACGTTGTTGCGGTTGGCGTCCTGCAACGCGATCACCGGCTGCGACATGCCGTTGGGGAAGTCGGCCAGCGAGGTCTGCGACCGGTACAGGTGCCCGTTGTCGTCGGAGGAGAACAGGTGGCAGTTGGCGCTGTCGCAGATCACCCACATGTCGACCCAGTAGCCGTTGCCGATGTTCTGCTGGATGATCGACGGCATCCCGGAGTAGAAGTTCTTCGGCGCGCTCCACCCGTTGGGGTTGGAGATGTCGGGGTTGGTGGAGTACGAGGCGTTACCGGTCTGGTAGATCAGGTACCACAGCTTCTGCGGCGCGAAGTAGAACACCTCCGGCGCCGCCCGGTATCCGCCGCCGATCGGGCTGCGGTCCAGGTAGTACTGCGTCGCCGAGCCTGCCTGCGACCAGTCGGTGAAGTTCAGGTACTCCAGGCCGTAGCCGGCGGACTGGGCGGTGCTGGCGAACACGTGGTACCTGCCGTTGTAGTACACCACCGACGGGTCCTTGATCCCCGCGATGGTGTGCGTCGAGTCCGGCTTCGGCGCGATCAACGCACCACTGGAACTCCACCGGAAACTCGACGGCAACGTCCCCCCCGACGGCGTCACCGACGGCGTCGGAGTGGGGGTGGGAGTGGGGGTGCCCGAGGTGGTGGTCCACCGCTGGTTGCTCTGGCCGTTGCAGGTCCACAAGATGACCGCGGTGCCGTTGGCCGTCCCCGCCCCGTTCACATCCAGGCACAACCCCGACTGCACACCCGCGACCGACCCGTCCCCGTTCTGCCGCCACTTCTGATTGCTCTGCCCGTTACACGTCCAGATGACCACCTTCGTACCCGGCGAAGTCCCCTGCCCATAGGCGTCCACACACCGCGTCCCACCGAAGGTCCGCAACTCCCCCGCCGAAGTGAACTCGAACCCCTGATTCGCCTGCCCGTTGCAGTCCCAGATCTGCAACGCCGCACCCGCCGCATCGGAGTTGCCCGCCACATCCAGACACCGCCCCGACGCCGCACTCACCAACGGCGCCACCGCCGCCGACGCGGGCGACGGCCACGACAACGCCAGCACCGCCGTCAGGGCCGCGACGACGGACATCACGGCCACGGCCGGCGAACGCCTTCGGCCGGCCGGTGAACGGAAGAGGGACACGTGCATGGGACAACTCCTGGGGGTGAAAGCGCGGCGGGCAACCGCCGGGGGGATGCGCGTTCGGGACGGGAGTTCGTAGCCGGTAGGCGGGTGCCTGGACCGGCCGCCCGGTGGCGGCGCGGCGGCTCCCCGCGAGAGACGGGTTATCCGGGTGGGTGGGGTGGAGTCGTCGAGGAGGCCCGCGGTCCGGAGGTCCGGCCGCTCTCGAGCCCGGTCGGGCGGGCGAGCCGCCGCCCGTTCGCCGCGTGCTCGTGCCGGGCCGGGCCTCGCGCGGCTCGGCGTCTCTCCCGGGCCGTCGCGACGTTAGCGTTCACATGAACGGCGCGAGACATCGTCGCACACGATCCCGAGAACGTGCCGGGCGCGTCCGGCCACGTCCGCGGCCGATCCGGGGTGCGCTTCGACGCCGCCGCGCGCCGATCGCGGCGGGTGGCACGGCCGGCTGACGACTTCGGATTCACGGAGAACCTCCCTCCCGGAGACCGAGAGAATTGTTAGCGCTCACATTCTGCGGTCGAGCCGAACCTCCCGTCCGCGGCGGACATTCGTCGGTGGTGATGGCGTAGCCAATACGACGTGCGGGCCACCGTCAAGAGGCGTGTCCGGCCCTCCGGCGGCCTCCCGGGCTCTCCCGCCACGCCCAGGCGCTGGTAGAGGGGCAGTGGACCGCACCATCGCCGAGGACGACGGTGATGAAAAATTCACGGACCCGTCGACCGCGCACCGGGAGCTTTCGGCGTGACGTCCGTGGCCGGCGGAGGTGTCCGGCCCCCTCACCCACCGTCGGTCGAAACTTTCTCGACACTCTCTTGACACATTTCGTGATGAGTTTCCACACTGTCTCCCCAAGCGGTCATGTCCCCGCCGACGTCGGTGGTGCACGGCGGGGCCCGCCGGCTCGGCGTGCCGTTCGTCGCGGTGCGGCTCC
>NZ_BOOC01000079.1 GCF_016863035.1 Microbispora corallina | reverse complement strand
ACGAGCCGCTCGACCTCACGCGAGGAACGGCGGTCGTCATGCCGGAGGAGGGCCCGCACGCGGGGCGTGGCGTGGCTGAGCGGATGCTCGCCATCGGCCATCCGATCGTGGACTGGATCGAGACGGTCGGGGCCCGGCTGGGGTCGGCGGAGGAGTGCGCGCGGTTGCACCAGCCGCCGGGCTCGGTTCTACTGACAATCGAGCGGATCTACGAGTCGCAGACGCGGGTGGTGGAGACGGCGGACTTGGTCGTGCCAGCTGATCTGTTCCTGCTGGTGTACTCCGGCCGGATGGGTGCGGAGGGGTAGGCGGCCCGAGTTCCGCCATCCCGCTACATAGCCTGCTGGGCTACCCGTTTTTCGTCCCGGCTGAAGAGATAGATGCCGACGATCTTTCCTTTGATTGCCACTCGCTGACCTGAGGCCGTCCACTTGTCGCGGGAGTCCTCGCCGGTCTGGACGAAGATGTGGTTGGCCTGAGAGAGGCGCCATCCCTCACTCTCGATCAATGACAGCGTGTCCATGCGGCCTGACTGGGGCCTGTTCCAGAAGTCGCGAGGATCGCTACCGGTGCCGCCGTGCGAATTGAGATTGCCCGTCCTGCGCAGGTCCAACTCGATCTCGAAATAGCCGTCGCCGCGTTGGAAAGCGACGCGGGCCTGGCCCTGGGGCGTAGCTTCGAACGCTTTGCGCTCCTTGTCGGCGGCTCGCTGAGCCTTCTCCTCGTCCGAACGGAACACAGGGCCACTCCAGGGGTCAGGGGGTCTGCTGGTATGAAGACGCTCATCCTGGCCACCTGGAGTACCTGAGGGACAGTGAGGCGATTGGATAGGGGATTCGCATCCCACAACCACGTGAAGGCGGGATCTGCCCGGCGGTGCCGAGGCCCAGAGGACGAGAGAGGTAGGGCCTCGGCAGCCGCAGGGTGGCAACCCCTGAACGCTTCGAGAGCTGGGGCTCTTGGGCGGGCCGCCAGTCCGACTGGGCGCCAAGTGTGTGAGAGGGGCGCGGGCCCGATCGGACAGGTCATTCCATGAAGCAGGGACACCGTACAAAGGGCTGGTTTTCGTGAGGTTGTCGACAGGTTGTCAAACGGTCTGAATCTAAACCGGCACGAGGAGTACTATCCGTCCCTGGCCTCACGGATTCACCTCGGGGGAGTTACGCAGGGAGGACCGTGCATTTCGCCATCCTCAGCTCGACAGACGTCACCCACCAGGGCGAGGCCCTGCCAATGCCCCCCATCAGACGACGGGCACTCTGCGCACTGCTCGCCGCAGGTCGACACGGCCTGTCCGCCGAGGCGCTCACCGAAGCGCTATGGGGCGACGACGACGTAGAAGCCCACGAAAGCTCACTCAAATCGGTCCTTTCGCACCTGAGGCGAACCCTTCCCGACCGCATCCCCCCGTCTACAGCTGGCCGCTACCGCATCATCCTCGCGCCCGGCGACGCCCTCGACGTCGACCAGTTCCGCGCCAAGGCGGCGGAGGGAGCAGCAGCCGCCGCCTCGGGCGATTACGCCACCGTTGTGAACGCTCTCAACGACGCCCTCGCATTGTGGGGAGAGCCTCCGCTGGCGGACCTGCCCGACCATCCGAGCTTGCGCGGCTTCGGTGATGAACTCCTCGACGAGCGCCGCACTGCCAGGCTGGCGCTGCTCGACGCCTGGCTGCACCTGGGGGAGTATCAGGAGGTCATCCGCGAAGGTCGCCGCGATCTGGCCGAGGATCCCCTCTCTGAGGCGGTCCACGCCCTCGTGATGACTGCGCTGTACCGCGCCGGCCGCCGGGCCGAGGCGCTCCAGCAGTACGCGGCCGCGGCCAGTGTGCTGGAGAAGGAAACCGGGAGCGCTCCCGGAGCAGCGCTGCGACGCCTGCGCGACCAGATCGCGGCGGATGAGGTCGGCCAGGCCGACTCTCGGGGTGCGCCGCGCGTCGTGCCTGCCCAACTGCCCCGCGACGTGCCGTACTTCACCGGGCGGGAGCAGGAGATCGAGGAGCTAGTCGCGGTCCTCAGCACGCCCGACGCGCTGCCCATGGTGGCCGTCAGCGGGCCCGGCGGTGTGGGGAAATCCGCGCTCGCCGCCCGAGTCGCCCACCACGTGCGGGAGGCATTCCCGGACGGCCAGCTGTTCACTTCGCTCGCGGCCATGTCGGCCAGCCCCCGCACCGTGAGCGACGTTCTCGCCGAACTCCTCGGCTCGCTCGGCGTACCGCTGGAAACCATGCCGCGCGCAGACCGGGAACGGACCACGCTGCTGCGGTCCCTGCTGGCCGGCCGCCGGATGCTGCTCGTCGTCGATGACGTAGCCGGCGACCACCAGGTGCAACCGCTCCTCCCTGGAGCTCCAGGCTGCGGCGTCATCGTCACGTCCCGCGTGCACCTGGCAGAGGGCATCACCCGCCGGGTGCACCTCACACCGCTGGACCTGGGCGAAGGCCTGCGGCTGCTCGCTCAGATCATCGGCGCCGAGCGAGTGCAGGCCGAACCGGACGCGGCGGCGGCTCTGGTCCAGGCGTGCGACGGGTTTCCCCTCGCGATCCACCTGGCCGGCGCCCGCCTCACGTCCCAACCCCACTGGACGCTGGCCTACTTCGCCGACCACCTCGGCCATGGCATCAAGGCGCGCGCCGGCGAACATGTGAGCGCATCGGAGATCATCGCGGCGGCCTCGTACGAGCTGCTTAGCGACGACGCTCAGAAGGCGTTCCGCGCCCTGTCGATGGCGTCCAACGACTTCCCTGCGTGGGTGGTCTCTCTGCTCCTGGGCTGTGACGAGGCCGAGGAGCAGGTGGAAGTCCTGGTTTCGAACAGCTTGATCACCCCCGCTGGGGTGGATGCCTACCAGCAGCCGCGGTACCGGCAGCACGACCTGATCCGGTCATACGCGGCCGCCCGGCTGGCAGAGCAGCCTGCTGAGCGCGCCGAGGTGAGGGACCGCCTGCTGGGCGGGGCCCTCGAAATCGCTGCGTTGGCCAACACCCACCTGCAGCCGGACCCGCACCACCCGCCGGCGCCGCCCTTGGCCGACCTCGGGTACGCCTCACCGCGCGTGCGTGCTCTGGTCGAGGTCGATCCGACTGCTGGGCTGGCCATGGAGACGAGCAACGTGCTGGAGGCGACGCGAATCGCCTGTCGCGAAGGCGACGCCCTCAGAGCGTTCCAGCTGGCGCTGCAGATCAACTCCCACCTGTTCTGGGCTCGTTACCTGCGGGACGCCGAGGACATGTGGCGGTCGGTCATGCGCGTCTGCGAGAACGCCGGCGAGCAGGTCGCCGCCGCGGAGTCTCGCCTGAGGGTCGCCGCGCTGATCACCCGCAGACCCGGCGGGCCAGAGCGGGCTATCCCGATGCTGGATGAATCGATCACCGTGTTCGACGAACTCGGCGACCTGTCCGGGCTCTCCCGTGCGCTCGGCGCGCGGGCGTTCGCCGCCTGGACCTTCGCGGTGGACAACCCGCAGAGTCCCGCACGCAGGTGGATGCTCGAGCAGGCGGGGGAAGACTGCGAGCGCGGCCTGCCGGCGGCGCGTGCGGCAGGCGACCGTTACGGGGAGATGGCCTGCCTGCGCGGGCTGGGGATGGCGATGGCGGCTGTCGGCCATGCCGCGGAGGGCATCTCCCTGTGCGAGGAGGCGCTGGCAATCGCCCGGCGCATCGCCGACTACGACGGGCAGCTGACGTACTACACGTACACGCTGCGGCTGTTGATCCTGGTGCACCTGGGCATCGGCGAGTACGAGCGGGTGCTGGAGCTGCTGGAGGAAGGGCGGCCGATCATGGCCGCCTACAAGCACGCGGCTGGCGATGCGGCGTGGGCGGAGATCGAGGGCGACGCGTTGACCGGGCTCGGCCGCCACCGGGAGGCGGCCGAGCGGTACGCGGAGGCCGTCCGCCTCTACGAGGGCGACGCGGCCCCGCACCACGGCGAGCGGTGCCAGACCAAGTACGGCGACGCCATCGCGCGGGCGGGCCAGCTCAGCGTCTGATCAGGGCGACCCCAGCGAGCATGTCCAGCGGGATCGGCTCCCGGGAGCCGGCCTGCCCGGGCTCCCATTGCTCGATATAGACGAGGCCGGGATCGATGAGCTCGGTGCCCTCGAAGAACCGCGCCACCTGCTTGCGGTTCCGGAAGGTCACAGGGACTCGCATGGTGGCGTTGCTCGCGATGATGCTGTCTCGCACCTTCGGGTCGAGCGTGTCGAGGTCGAGCGAGGAGTGGGAGATGACGAGGTAGCTGCTGTCGGGGAGCTCGTCGACGAGGTCGGCGACGACACCGTAGGGGTCGTCCTGGTCGGGGACGTGATGGAGTACGGAGACGATCAGCAGCCCGAGCGGACGGGTGAAGTCGATCAGGCCTTGGACCTCTCGGGTCCGCAGGATCTCCCGGGGGACGGTGAGGTCGCCTTGCACGTACGCCGTGTTCGGGTCGGCGCCGATCATCTCTTGCGCGAGAGGGAGTACCGCGGGGTCGCTGTCGACGTAGACGGTCCTGGTCTCAGGGTGGATGGCTTGGGCGATCTGGTGGACGTTCGTCTCGTCGGGGAGCCCGGAGCCGATGTCGAGGAACTGCGTGATGCCGTGCCGGGCGAGGTAGCGGACGGCGTTGACGAGGAAGGTCCGGTTGCGTTGTGCGACGACGCGGGATTCCTCGGAGACTGCCAGGACCTGTTCAGCTGCGGATCGGTCGGCTTCGGACCATGCTTTGCCGCCTAACAGGTAGTTGTAGATACCCGCGGCGGTCGCTCTGTTGTTCACCGCACTCCTTGGGGAAGCTTTGCAGTCGGCCATTGAGCGTTGAGAGGGGCGGCCTGGGCTGCAGAGATCAGCCGATCATAGTCCGGGAGGCGTTCTCCGTTTGCGGCGTTTGCGAAGGGGATGCGGCTTCGGCGGGGGCGGGGGAGATGAAGAGAGCCGCCCTTCTCCCCAGAGTTGGGCGGCTCTCGTGGGTCGGCACCTCGCCGCGCCTTCCCGGGGTCGACACGGCGCCCCTCTCAGGGCCGCGTCGTAGAGAGGACGCTACAGGGCCGGTTGTGGATGGCAACTTCCAAGTGGAAGTTGACTGCGGGCCCCCGGCCGGCGCGTCCTCGCCTGGCCCCGTAGGGGTCCGTGGTCCCTCGGCGCGGGCGCTGCTTCCGGGAGAGGCCGCTGACGGTGCACGCATTCCAGGGCGGGGGCGCGCGGTGGGCACGCGGTGGGCACAACGGTCTCAGCGGAAGCCCTCGCGAACCAACGCAACCAACAGATCATGGCCGGTCAGGTCAACGCAGCCAACAGAACCAACCGAGCCGATCCGAGCAAACGATCTACCCCAGTGGA
>NZ_BOOC01000078.1 GCF_016863035.1 Microbispora corallina | reverse complement strand
AGCTGGTGGACAGCATGACCGGCTCGCCGTCGGCGTAGAAGACGTACTCGGTGCGAAGCACATCGATCTCGTCCCCGGCCGGCTCGTCCAAGCGGAGCCGCTCCCGGATGTGCTCCGACGCCTGCTCCGTACGGGAGTCGTAGTCCCACGCTGCCCGGCGTCCCTGCGACTCCATCTCCGCAGCGAAAGGGCTGCCAGCTCGCGTGGCGCGGTACCAGGCGCGGATGAGCCGCCGAAGCTGGGGCCGCTCCCGGACGTAGGTGCCCGAGCCGGGTTTCGCCACGGCGAGGCCCTCGGAGATCAGGACCCGGGCGACCTGCTTGGCGACGGCGTCCGACACTCCGAAGTCGCGCATGATCTCGGGGCGGGACGGCAGCCGAGCTCCGGGCGGAAGTTCCCCACTTCTTATCTTCTGCCGGAATTGCTCGACGATACGCAGCCATAGCGGGCGGTCCTGATCCACAAAGACCAGGTTGACAGGCTGTGCCCCCAGCTTGCAAACTGAGACCACTGACCCTAATCGGTGTCACCAGCTTGAGGCGGTTCCCCCGATGTACGAGCAGTCCTTACCTGGCGTCCCCGAGGCCGCCGACACGGTGCGCCCTTGGGCGCGCACCGCCGCGCGGCAGCACCATCCCCGGCTCGCCGATGAGTGCGAGCTCGTCGTGGCCCGTCTCGTCGCCAACGCCATACCCCGCACTCCGGAAGACGGCCTGATCGCGGTCACCATCACGCCGCTGGCTCGAGGTCTTCGGGTCGAGGTCCGCGACCCTGGCGACCCGGTCACCGGAGGCGAGGGCGCCGAGTGGGCGGAGGTGTCCACGCACGCCGCGTCCTGGGGCGGCAGCCGTACCGCGGAAGGGCACATGGCCTGGGCGGAACTGCGGGAACCGAGCATGACCGTCGGAGAGCTCCGGTGACCACGACCGCGCCGCCGATCGTCCCCTACGTCCTGGCCTACTCCGAGGAACTCGTCCCGCAGCGGCTGACATTCCGGGAGCACCGACCCTCCGGCGGGCCTCGGCTGGAATTCGTCGACCCCCGCCGCTCCGATTGGGTCGATGGGGTCCTGCGAGCGCGGGTCCGCACCCATCAGCGCGGCAGCGTGCGGTGGAAGCGACTGAACACCCGCCGCCAGTGGGAATGCCTGGCGAAAGGCTGGTGCCAGGTCTGCAAACGGCCAGCTGCCCAGTCCGACGGCCGGCTCCCCTGGCTCCTGACCGAGCGGGTCTACCAGCCGATCGGCGAGGACCGCCTCGGCACCACCGCGCCGCCGACCTGCCGGGACTGCATCCCGCTGTCCCTGCAGATGTGCCCCCAGCTCAGCAGCGCCCCGCTCCTGTGCACCGTGGCGGCCGCCGAACCAGTCGGCGTCCTCGGCGACCTGTTCCGTGACGGCCCGGACGGCGAGGCGATTGAGGCGCAGCGCAACGTCTACGTGGGCTGGGACGAGTTCGCCCGGCTCACCGACGTCCTCGCGAAGCTCGCTGTCGTCGAGCTGCGCGACATGCGGCCCGAGCCGCTCCCATGAACTGCCCTCCTGCCGCGCAGCCCCCGTCGCGGCAGGAGGGCGCCCCGCCGTGCCGTGCTCTGTCGTCCACGGCCGGCGGGGCAACCAGACAGGTGGCCCTGCCTAAGACCTGGGGGGTTGCGGTAGGGCCACCACCTACGTCCGGCAGCGGGGCGAGCCGCGCCGGGCGACCGGTCCGCCCTACTTCCGGGCCGGGCGGGCCAAAGGCCCCGGGGACGGCACGCCTGCCCCGGGGCCACTCCCTTCTCCGGCCGGGCTGGTGCGCGGACCAGCCCGGCCGGGACCGCCTCGAGCGCGCCGCAAGGCGCGCTTTTCACGCCGCGGCGACGGCCAGCCGCACCGGCTGGGTCACCAGTGGCGAGCCGTCCCCGCTGACCACGACGCGTCAGCTCGCACCCATCCCCTGAAGGCAGAAGACCCCGCCCGGCTGGCACCGGGCGGGGCTTCTACCCACCGGACCCCTGACAAGGAGAGGCCCGATTCGATGCATGACCTTACGAACAACCCGCTCCCCGCGACAGGCCCCACCGCTCCCCGACCGGCGGGGTGCGGGCGGCGCGCCTTCCCTCGGATCTGGCGACTCCTCACGGCGCCGGTCCGGGCTCGTCGGGTCCGCCGCGTGCCGCCCCCTGCGCCCGCGCCGGCGACAGGTATGGGGGCGGGCGGGGACCGGCTCATACGGGCCGCGGCCATCGCCGTGCTGCTGGGCGTCGCGGCCGCCGCCGCGTACGTGTCGTACCACCACTTCTACAAGCTGGCCGTGGCGCTGGGAGAGCGGCACGACATGGCCGTGCTCTACCCGGCCATGTCCGACGGCGTGATCGCCATGGCGAGCCTCGTCATGGTCTACTGCTCGCGCCGCAGCCTGCCCGTCCCGGCGCTGGCGTGGGTCGCGCTCGCCCTCGGCGGAGTGGTCACCTTGGTGGCCAACGTGGCCTACGGCTGGCAGGGCGGAGCGGGATCGCGCCTGCTCAGCGCCCTCGCCCCGGTCGCGTTCGTCGGCGCCTACGAGCTGCTGATGTGGCTCGTACGGACCGGCCGGCGCACCACGCAGCCGCCCGCGGAGCGGGTCGTGGAAAAGGTCGTGTACCGGGACCGCGAGGTGCCGGTGGAGGTGGTGCAGGTCGAGCGCGTACTCCCTCGCGACCGGTACGAGGCGGCCGCGTGGGAGTACGAGGACAGCCTGACGCCCGGCCGCCGGCGGGCGGGCCGCCGAAGCCTGGCGTCCCACTGGAGAATCACCGAGCGGGAGGCGGAACAGATCCAGGCCGACGTGCGCGCGGACCGCGCCGGAGAGACGACCGAGGAGGACTCCAACACGCAGCCGTCTGCCCCGCCCGCCGCCGACCTCGACCAGCCCGCCGAGGAGCGGGGCGGCGAACCCGCGACGGGACCACAGAACAGCATCCCGGGACCGCGTTCTGACCGCCCCGTCCGCTGGGGCGACCTGGTCGCCGCCGCCAACGGGCAGGGCCCGGCAGGCGGTGGTGAGTGATGTTCTTCATCGCCCTGATCATCTCCCTCCTCGTGAGCACGCCGATCGTCGTGGCCGTGGTCGTGACCGCGATAAGCGCCCGAGGTCGATGACCGTGCCGCCCCAGCACCACCCCGACCCAGCGCCGGCCGCTCAGCCGGAGCCACCGTCGGACAGCGTCCCCGCGATCGTGTGGGGCATCGCCCGCGCCTCGGCGAAGCTCGCCATGCGCGCTGCCCGGGTCGTCCGCTGGACCTGGCGGCGGATCCTGTGGCCGCACCGCGACCAGCTCGCCCCCGGAGCGCTCGGCCTGGCCGCGCTCACCGCCAGCACCGCCGGGCACCTCGCCCACGCGCCGTGGTGGGCGACCGGCCTCGCCTGGGCCGGCGGCGTCGCAGTCCTGCGGCACGCCTGGGCCCGCCGCGGTCTGGCCGCCGAGCACGCCGACGCCCTCACCGGAGCCGCCGCACTGTTCGGGGCGTGGGCCGCGGCCGCGACCACCTGGGCGCCCGGCGGCGTTCTCGGCCGGACGTGGCTGGGCCTGACCGCCGCCGCGGCGATCGCCTGGACCGTCCACCCGGACGCGCGCGCCTGGAGGCGGCTACGGGCCCGCTGCCGCAACTGGGCGGCCCAGCTACCCGCGGCCCTGGCCGGGCTCGGCGCCGCCGGCGTCGTCCTCACCTCCCCGCCCCACCTGCACGGCCGGCGGGTGGACTTCCCGCTGCGGCTGCCGCTCGGCACCACCCGCGAGGACGTCGACCGGCTGCGCCGGAAAATCGAGTCCGGGATGGGCTGGCCCGACGGCAGCATCCGAGACGTCCGCCAGGACCCGGCCTCGACCGCATCCAACCGAATCGTCCTCACCTTCCAGGACGGCAAGATCCAGGCCCGCACCGTCCGCCTGGACCAAGCACCGATCCCCGCCTCCGTGTACGACCCGATCTGGCAGGGCGTCGACGACGACGGCCGGGACCTGTTCATCGAGCAGTACGCGCCCGAGGGCATGACCCGCGGCCTGTACGGCGGCGAGCCCGGCAGCGCGAAGTCGAACCTGCTACGCCTCATCGCCTACCTACGCGCGTACTGCCCCGACGTGCTCATCTGGGCGGCAGACCTGAAGAACGACGGCATGACGTTCGCCTCGATCCTGCCGCGGCTCGATCGGCTCGCCGTGAACCGCCGCCAAGTCGAGGAGCTGTTCACCGACGCCGCGACCATGGTCCCCGCGCGAGGGCGTCTGCTGCGGCCGGAGGACAACCAGAAACTCCCCCTGTCGCCGAAACGCCCCGCCGTGCTGATCCTGTTCGACGAGTTCGCCACCGCCTGGGGCAAGACCCCACAGAACAGGACGATCGTCGAGGCCGCCAAAGAGGTCGGCTCCAAAGGGCGCGCCCCCGGCATCGGCGTGGAAGCCGCGTCCCAATACCTCGCGCAAGGATCGCTCCACCCCGACCTGCGGCCGCTGTTCACCCGGCGGGTCGCCGGCCGCATGCAGGAACGCGCCGACGCCCAGTTCCTGCTCAAGCAGTGGAACCGGATCGACACCACGCTCCTGCCGACCGGCGTGTTCTACCTCCAGCTCAGCGGAGAGCGGCGCCCCCGACTGCTCCACACCCCGGAGGTGACCGACAAGGACCTCGCCCGGGCGGCCGCGGAGACGATGGGCCTGGCGCCGGCCCTGGAACCGGAGACCGCGCGGGAACTGCCGCACTACGCGAACCGGTGGGCGGATCTGCCGGACCACCTGCTGCCGTACTGCTCCCCCGCGCAGCGCGAGCTGGGCGCCGCCGGGCGCGCGGCGAACGTGACACCGCTGCGGCCGGTCGCTGCGGCCACTCCCCCGCGCCGGGTCGTGGTGTCCGAACGGCTCGACGCGCCGGCGGCGGATCCGGCGCTGGAGGCGATGTGCGCGGTGTTTGTCGCGGCGCGCGGCGGCGACGTCCGCACCGGCGACGTCGTAGCGGCGGCGGCGGAGCAGGGAAGGTCGCGGACGTATGCCACAGACCGGCTGCCGCTTTGGCGCGGGGAGGGGCTGATCCGGTCGGCGGGGAGGGGCGTATGGCGCCTGGCCAGCCCCCCTGACGACCTCCTAGGGGCTGTGGTGGCCCTGGAGGCGGAGCCGGCCGCGCGGCGGCGGGGTGACGGATCGTGACCGCCTCCCGCGGGCGCCCCTCCCCTCCCCCACCGCCCCCGGGGAGGGGGCTCCACACGCGCCCGCGCACGCGCGGGCGCGGGGGCGATGTCCGGCGGACAACCGCGCGGACATCCCGCAGGCGGACCGGCGGACATCCGCAGACCCGATAGATCACCACGGAGGGTGACATGACTGCCGACGAGATGGCCGAGCTGTACGCGCTCGCCCGCGACCCCGCAACCGCCTGGATGGACTACGCCGTCTGCCCCGAGACGGACGGCGACGTCTTCTTCGCCGAGGACGACGGGCGCGGCACCACGCCGCGCGCCCGGGCGATCTGCCGCGGCTGCCCCGTCATTGCCGAGTGCCTGCAGTGGGCCCTCGACCACGGCGAGCTGGGCGTGTGGGGCGGCACCACCGAGACCGACCGCAAGCGGATGAAGCGCAAGCCGAAGACGGCCGCCGTGCTCGAGCTCGCGGCCTAACTCAGGAAGGAACCCCTCGTGGTCCGTATGAAACTGGCGCCGGCATGAGCGCGGAAGCGTGGCAGGGCGCGTTCATCTTCGCCGCCCTCGTGACCGTCGCCATCCTGCCCTCATGCCTCCCGGCATCTGAAATCCACATGCGGGCAGTGCCGCGGCACAGTCCTGGACGTGTTCGCCGAGAATGGGGTCAAGGTCGGCGTGTCGCTCGACGGCGACCGGGCCGCGAACGACCTGTACCGACGCTTCGCGGACGGCCGCAGCTCGTTCGCACAGGCGATCCGGGCCGTCGGCTCCCTGGAGGAGCACATCGACTCGCTGGCCGCCGAGGAGCCCCAATCGCCC
>NZ_BOOC01000077.1 GCF_016863035.1 Microbispora corallina | reverse complement strand
CGAAGGGCTCGGGGTCGGCGTGGGCGTCGGAGTCGGCGTAGGCGTCGGAGTCGGCGTCGGAGTGGGCGTGGGGGTCGGGGTGGGCGTGGGGGTCGGCGTCGGGGTGCCGGTGTTGCCGCAGGTCACGCCGTTCAGGGCGAACGACGTGGGCACCGGGTTGCTGCCGTTCCACGAGCCGTTGAACCCGAAGTTGGTGCTGCCGCCGGAGGGGATGGAGGCGTTGTAGGAGACGTTGGTGGCGGTCACGGACGAGCCGGACTGGGCCGGGGTGGCGTTCCACATCTGGGTGATCTGCTGGCCGGCGCCGAAGGACCAGGTCAGCCGCCAGCCGTTGACCGCGTCACCGAGGTTGTTGATGGTGACGCTGGCGTTGAAGCCGCCCGGCCAGCTCGAACTGACGGTGTAGTCGACCCGGCAGGCGACGGCGGCCTGAGCGGGCTGTGTGGCCAGCATGCCGGCTCCGGCCAGCAGGACCGAGAGGGCGCCGATCGCGAGGCCGCGGCGCGAGGCCCGCCGGGGCGGCGCCGCGGTCGCGACGGCGGAGGGGCGCGGTGACCGCGCTCGCCAGGGCAGACGCATCTGTAATCTCCTCATCATCATGTCCGGCCGCCGTCAAGAGCTGGTGCAGGTAGCGGTCGGGGTGGCCGCGGCGCCGTTCGCGGTGAACACGGAGGTCGTGGAACCGCGCGGGAGCCGTTGCAGGAAAAGCGCGGGGATCACTCCGCGCGATCGACGCCGCGTCCCGTGATCGGGGAACGCACACCACCAGGGCGTCGCGAACGGCGGCCCTCACCGCGCACCACCACATGGCTGGAGGAAGCCGCCTCGGGGACAAAGTTTGGAAACCATGCCGAAATGTGTCAAGTCCCCCAAGAAAGTTTCAGAGCACCCCTCCGGCCGGCGCACAGGGCGGTCCCCGATAACGCCTGATGGGGCCGCACGCCCGTCCCGCCGCCCCACGATGGGCGCGCGGTGCCGTCCTTGACATCGCCTCTTCGTCTCGTATTGGCTCCGAGCTGCCACCACAGCCCACCCGACAGAGAAGGAACCGCGACCGAGAAGATGTGTTAACGCTCACATTCGAGGGCCGCAGCCTGCGGCCATGTGCGGGGCGGACCCGCGGACGGACACCACGTCCCTGGAGCCGCCCGTCCAGGAGAGTCACCGATGAGGAGGCGGTTCACCTGTGGCGGCTCATGACGCTGCCGGTGCTCCTGCTCGTGCTTGTCGTCGCCCACCATGATGTGACGTAGCGGGGCTCTTCTCCTGTGGGAGACCGCTGTCCCAGAGCAGCGAGACGACACTGTGCGGGAGCCCACTTCACGCATAAGTCGCGCCACGCCTGCGAGCGTTCACGGCGACGGCGCTCCACGCCGCCGCGCGCGGCCTTTCGCCCGCCCGACGTCCGGACGGGCGGTTCTCCGGCTGGTCGCGGACGCCGGCACCTCGGGCCCGCCGGCCGTGGCGGCGTCACGCCGTACCGGCCGATCCGCGTCTCGGCGGGGCGTCACCCGTATCGCGGGAGGCGCGGCCTCCGGACGGATGACGCCCCGCCCGGCTCACCAGGTCTTGCCGGCCTGCTCCCGGAGCGTGCGGTTGATCCGGTTGAAGAAGTTGGTGATCGCGATTTCCAGGACGATCGCGGACAGCTGCTTCTCGTCGAAGTGAGCGGCGGCGGCGTCCCAGATCTCGTCGGTCACGCCCGGCGCGCCGTCCTGGATCCGGGTGGCGGCCTCGGTCAGCGCGAGCGCTGCCCGCTCCCCCTCGGTGAAGAAGGGCGTCTCGCGCCACGTGACCACGTTGTGCAGCCGCTGATCGGTCTCTCCGTGCTTCTTCGCCGACTCGACCCCGGCGAACACGCAGGGGCTGCAGCCGTTGATCTGGCTCGCCCGCAGGTGGACCAGCTCGAGCAGGAGCGGGTCGACGCCACCGGCCTGAATCGCCTTGTTGAGCTGCTGGATCGCCGCGAATACGTCGGGATTCCCCGAGCTCTTCATACGTGCTTCCATCGTCGTGCTCCTTCATTCGGTTACGTGCGCCCATCCGGGCTCGTCATCACCCATGACGGAGCAGATCCGAGGAAGGTAACGACATGTCCGACACCAGCCCGACAGACCCGGTGGCCGCGGCGTTCGAGGCCCAGCGTGACCGGCTGCGGGCCGTCGCCTACCGCATGCTCGGATCGCACGCGGACGCCGAGGACGTGGTGCAGGAGGCCTGGCTGCGGCTCTCCCGGCAGGATGTGGCGACCATCGACAACTTCGCCGGCTGGCTGACCACCGTGGTCGGCCGGATCAGCCTCGACGTCCTGCGGTCGCGGCAGGCCCATCCTGAGGCGTCCTACGACGACCGGTTGCCCGAGTTCGTCGTGACGGTGGACGACGGCCCCGCGCCGGAGGACGACGTGGCGCTCGCCGATTCTGTCGGGCTCGCGCTCCTCGTCGTCCTCGAGTCGCTCAGGCCGAGCGAGCGGCTGGCGTTCGTGCTGCACGACCTGTTCGCGGTGCCGTTCGACGAGATCGGCAAGATCCTCGGCAAGTCCACCGACGCGACCAAGATGCTCGCCAGCCGCGCCCGCAGGAAGGTGCAGGCGACCGAGCGTCCGGCGGCGGCCGGACGGGAGCAGCGCGAGGTGGTCCAGGCCTTCCTGTCGGCGGCTCGCAACGGCGACTTCGAGGGGCTGCTACGCGTGCTCGACCCCGAGGTGAAGCTGACCGTCGACACCCCCGGCGGCGTGGTCGTCGTCCTCGGCGCCACCGAGGTCGCCGCCGGCGCGCAAAGCCGAACGCGCGCCGGCGCAGCCGCGCGTGGGCGGGTGGTGCTCGTCGACGGCCTTCCCGGGTTCGTGTCGTGGCGCGAGGACGGCACCCCGCTGTCGGTCATGGCGTTCACCGTCGTCGACGGCCGGATCGCCCGCATCGCGGCTCTGATCGACCCGGCCAGGCTCGCGTCGATGGACCTGCCGGAGCCGGGGTGATGCGCTCCCGGACAAGCCGAGACCCGGTATGGACGTTTCCTCGTTGTTGATTCGGCCGCCGAATCCGCTGTACGAATAACGGAGTCAAGGTGATCACGACGCGACCGGGCTCTCGCCCCTCCAAAAGGTACGTGGAGTGTGATGAATCGACCGTTCCGGGACAGGGGGATCGTCGTCAGGGCGCTGGCCGGGCTCGTCGCGGGTGTGGCCGCCGGTGGGGCCATGAGCGCCGTCTACCAGACGTACGGCGCCCGGCGTGATCGCCGCCGGTTTCCTCCACCCGGCCGGATGGTCGACATCGGCGGTCGCCGGATCCACCTGTGGACCGCGGGCACCGGCCCGCCGGCCGTCGTCGTCGTGCCCGGACTGGGCGAGCCCGGGCTGAACTGGGCCGCGCTGGCACCCCGGCTG
This sequence comes from Microbispora corallina, assembly GCF_016863035.1. Classification (GTDB taxonomy): domain Bacteria; phylum Actinomycetota; class Actinomycetes; order Streptosporangiales; family Streptosporangiaceae; genus Microbispora; species Microbispora corallina. Next base: position 4,082 of record NZ_BOOC01000077.1, on the reverse strand, counting down.
GCGGTGGAATCGTCGGTCGTCCTGTACGACCGCGCCGGACTCGGGTGGAGCGACCCGTCCCCGTGGGCGGGACCGGCGCTGGCGGCGGCACGCGACCTGCGGCGCGCGCTGGACGAGGCAGGGATCCTCCCGCCGTACGTCCTGGTCGGGCACTCGGCCGGAGGCAACGTCGTCCGTTTGTTCACCGCCGAGAGTCCCGGCACCGTGGCGGCGGTCGTCCTCGTCGACTCCAGCCATCCCGAGCAGCTCCGCCTGCTGCACGGCACGAGAACCGCCCTCGCCCGGCAGATGCTGCGCTCACGCCTGACACCGCTGGGCCTTCGGCGCCTGGCCTTCGACGCCGGATGGAGCGACCGCGCCCAGCGCGACGCCGAGGCCCGGCGCCTGCCGCCGGAGCTCCTGTCCACCAGGATCGCCTTCGACCTCAGCGACCGGCACCGCCGCACCGAGCTGCGTGAGACGGCGGCCGCGATCACCGTCAACCCCGTCCAGGTCCGCCGCCGGGCTCCGACCCTGGGAGCGATTCCGCTCACCGTCGTCTCATCCAGCCCCGACGAACCGCCGGCCACCGACGTGAAGGCGACCGCCGACCACCACCGCTTCCAGGCCGTCTGGTCCCCACTTCAGGCGGACCTGGTACGGCTGTCCTCCGACGCCGTCCACGTCGTCGCGGAGCACGCGGGGCATCACATCCACCGGGACCGGCCGGAACTCGTCGCCGGCGTCATACTCGACCACGTCCGGCGAATCCGGGCCGAGGCCGGCAAGGGTGGGTTGACCGGTACCGGTGCGTGAACCGGACGCGAGGATCGCTGCTCAGACGCCGGCGTCTCCGGTTCTGCGGCGGAGACGACGACCGTGTCTGCGCCACCAGGCACGTAGCCAGAGGATCTGGGTCGTCGCCAGGATCGTCAGGACCACCACGGCGTCCAGCGTCTCCGACGGGCCGCTGGGGGAGATCAGGGTCTGCGCCGACCGGACCACCAGGGTCACCGTCACGGGAAGGGTGATGGTCGCGAAGACGCCGAGACAGGCGATCGTCCCGCCCACGAGCACCATCGCGTAGACGACCAGCCACCGGCGCTCGCGGCGGCTCACCTGGGGGATCGGGCCGGGACGACGACGCCCCAGCAGCCGCGTCAGCCCGTGCCGGGCATAGGCGATGACGTCGCCGTACATGTTGCGGCAGCCCGTCAGGTCCTGCAGCACGAAGTACAGGTCTGTGCGCATGAACACGCATGCCTGGGTGGCCAGGACGACCATGCCGGTGAGCAGCGCGATCGAGTACGCGGGATGCGGACCCGTCAGGACGCTGAGGATCACGCAGATCGCGCACAGGGCGATGTCCACCGCCATCCCGGAGAGGTAGACGGTCAGCCGCACCCGGCGCGGTGCCAGCCAGATAGCCGAGACATCGGTCTGCACGGCCAAGAACTGCAGTCTCGTGCCGAACGTGACCCGTCCGGGAACCCCTGCCGCGCGAGCGGTCACCAGATGCGCCATCTCGTGGATGAAAAGCATCAGCCAGCCGATGGCGATCCGGGTGAACAGCACGGCCGCCCCGCTCGGGCTCCACAGGAGCGCGCGCCAGTCGGGCAGCAACGCGGGCTGCCTGACCAGCAGGATCACACCGACCGCGATCAGCGCCACGACGCAGACGTGCAGGGCGGGATGCAGAGTCCAGCGGACGCTTTCCGGGCGTAACCGCGGAAAGGTCGGACGGGGCGGGTCCGGCGTGGGGACCGGCCTGCCGTCGACGGCCGCCACCAGCCCCGCGTCTGCCAGCTGCCGGACGAAGGAGTCGATGTCCAGCTTGCAGCCGGTCTCCTGCCGAAGCCGCCTCTGCGTCTCCCCGGTGGGGAGACCGTCTTGCAGCAGACGCAGAGCTCGCATGCCGACGTCCGGCAGGGCCACGAAATCGCCGGTCGAGACGCGCCCGACGATCCACTCCCCCCGGTCCATTCGTACGCCGAGCTCGTGCAGCACGACCCTGCTGGTCATGGTACGGAAACGACGGAGAGAACAGTCCCCGGAGTGAGGCATATCCGTCGCGCGTCCGGCATGAGCGAACGCTCCCTGCTCATCGTGTTCCCCCAGTGACACGCGGCTGAGCCGGAATATCCCGGCTCAGCCGCGACGGCCACGCCTATTGGCCGTGGCTGTTGCTGTCAAACCCCGTCGTCTCGATCTTGTCGAGCTTCCGGATCGAGATGGCCTGCAGTTCTTCGACCTCGTCCGGTACAGGATGCGTTTCGCGTTCCTCTGCCACGAGAACTTCCTCTCCGTTCTGTTGGGCCACGAGGTTTCGAAGCCCCCACAGAGGATCATGATCGATTCACAGAAGAAGTCAAGGGATGACAATTGGTGCAGTCGGCGCGCGGCAGAGCTTGGAAGACGTCGTGGTCTCCGAGCACCGCGAGATTCATGGCTCGCAATGTCCCCGGCATCGGATCCGGCACGCCGGTGATGAGAGAGACAACGGATTGCGCGACCATCTGACCACTGATTCCGGCCGAGAAGGCGATCACGCCGGGGCCGCCGAGATCGACCTCTATCTCCGGTGGCCGATCGGCTGTCGCCTGCGCACTCACGCATTCGTAACACGCGCCCTCCGGTGGTGCGAAGACGCCGCAGGTGACAACCGGCCCGGAGTAACCGCCGCCGGCCCAGGGCACCCCCGCGGCGGCGCAGGCCCGGCTGGCCCAGACCTTGATGTTCTCCGCGCCCCGGGGCTCGTCCGCGCAGAGCGCCAGGACGTCGTAGCCGTCCACGAGCCGGGCGAGATCGCCCTCGCTTTCGACCCGTTCCCGTGAGCGGGTGACGGTGACATCGGAGTTGACCCGGCTGATCCGGTTCGCCGCGACATCCGCCTTGAACTGGCCGATGTCGTCCTCCGTGTAAAGAATCTGGCGGTTCAGATTGGACAACTCGATCCGGTCGGGATCGACGCAGTGAATTTCCCCGACTCCCACCGCGGCCAGTGCCCATGCCACGTGCGAGCCGGTGCCGCCCAAACCGAGTACGACTGCCCGGGAACGCTTCAATTTGAGTTGAAGCTCCCAATCATGTTCCCGTGGGGTGAGATCGACGCGCCGGAAGAACGCACGGCTTCTACTGTAACGATCGAGCTCTCGCTCACTGAGCTCCGACGGGATTATGGCGGCGGCGTCCTCGACATAACCCGAGGCCATCAAAGCCGAGACAATCGCCGTCGACCGAACCGAGGGAAGGTCGGCGAAACGGTCCGACAACAGCGTCGCAATGGTGTCGGGGTCATGAGTCCCGTCCATCAGGTGCAGCGCCGTCCACACCCAGCCCTCCGGATCGTCGATCTCGGCGGCGATTCCGTGGGTGTCGCCACCGATTCGAACGGTTCCGCCGGCAAGCCTGAACGGCTTGTGCTCCGGCTTCACTTTGGGCATGCGGTATCTGCGTGTCATTCGTGACGCACTCCCGTCTCGCACCGTTCTGATCCTCAGGTGACGATTACAGGCTGTCAACCTCCGGCGCTGGGGGCGACGGCGCTCACCGAGGGGGCGCGCGGGGGCTCCCCGCTGGATGACTCACGCCACCGCACCCGTCGTTCGCGGAACGGCTCCGCGTCGGCGGCGGAGCACGGGAAAGCCGATGGCCGGGGTCGTGTCGACCCCGGCCATCAGCCCGTTACGGATGGTGCGACCTCAGGAGAGCCCGCTCCAGCTCCACTTCTGGTTGCTGCCGCCCCAGCAGGAGTACATCTGGAGCTGCGTGCCGTTGCCGGTGCCCTGGCCGGCGGCGTCCAGGCACAGCCCGGACTGGACGCCGACGATGGTGCCGTCGGAGTTGAGGCGCCACTTCTGGTTGTCGCCGCCCCAGCAGCTGTAGATCTGGACCTTGACGCCGTTGCCGGTGCCGGCGGCGTCCAGGCACTTGTTGCCGTAGACCCGGAGCTCCTGAGCGGAGGTGTAGGACCACTGCTGGTTGGCGCCGCTGTGGCAGTCCCAGATCTGCAGCTGGGTGCCGTCGGTGGTGCTGGAGTTGGGCACGTCCACGCAGCGGCCGGAGCTGACGCCTCTGATCTGCCCGGCGCCGCCGCCCGTGGG
>NZ_BOOC01000076.1 GCF_016863035.1 Microbispora corallina | reverse complement strand
TTCCAACGGCACCATCACCGGTGTGCAGTCCGGGCTGTGCCTCGACGCCAACGCGGCTGGCACCGCCAACGGCACCAAACTCATCCTCTGGGCCTGCAATGGCGGAAACAACCAGAAGTGGACCCTGCGCAGCTGATTCCAATGTAGTGCCTCGAAGAGGAGCAGAGGGCGACGCCCGCCTTCCCTGGGCGAGGGAGGGCGGGCGTCCTGTGCTGCTCCGAGGTCAGTACGCGCGCTTCCAGTGCCAGCGGCCGTCGCTGCTGTAGTAGCTGCACTTGTACCGCCGCTTGGTGACCTTGGCGTACCCGTACTTCCCGTGCGCGGCCGCCGGGCAGTAGGCGCCCGGGGTGATGCAGTTCCAGTGGTTGCCCACCCGCTTGTAGCAGCTCGCCGCCGCGGTGGTCGAGCTGGCGGCCGAGAGCGAGACGGCGCCGGCCGGGGCTGCGCCGACGGCGGGGGCGACGAGAGCGGACGCAATGAGCGCGCCCGACACGAGGAGACGACGGAGCACGTGCTCTCCCTAGAGCTGGGGATTTTGGCTCATAGGAGACGGGCCGACCCCACCGGCGGTTCACCCGGTGGTGGCCCTGTGATCCCAAGAAGCAGTGCCGCGCCGCCCACCTCCACGCGTCATGCGAAGGGCGTCGGGGAGGGCGGGACCGCCCATGGCGACCGGGCCACCGGCGGCCGGACGGGCGCTCGTGCCGGGGAGTCGGCGTGCTGTCGTGCCGGGAAGGCCGCGAGCCACCATGCCCGGGATGCCGGACCTGATGGCCGTGCCGGGACCGCGGTCCCGGCGGGCAGGGTCTCGATGGTCGCGGCGGGCATGCTCTTGGCGCCGCCGCGCCTGCGGGGCGTCCGGTCGGCCCGGGCGTCGGGAGCGGCGCCCTCGCCCGTTGGGAACCCGTCGGCCCGATGCTCGCCGGCCTGGAACTCGCCGGGATCCTCGTCCGTCCACCGTGCACGGATGTGATCGTCCGCTCGCCACGTGACCGCGTCCTCGAACGGGTCCGCCTGCGGGGTGGTCGCGGCCAGCCTGTCGCCGCTCCACGAGCGCAGCAGGGCGCAGCCGAAGATCGCCACCCAGAGGAGGACGCCCCCCAGTACGGGAACCAAGATCGTGCCTGAGCCTATCGCCGCGCCGTAGTGCATCATGGGCTGTTCTTCTCTCTCCGGGGAGGACGCTCCGCACCAGACGGGCGAGCCGGGGCGACATCCGACGACCTACTCCACAATCGTCAGACATCGGCGCAGAATCGGTAAGGCCGCGGGTTTCCTGGGACGCCCTACCCTAGGCGTAATACAGCCACCCAAAACCGGCATATAACAGGCATATGGTGTGGCAACGGACCGCCAACGACTCCTTGGAGACTTTCTCCGCGGCGGAGACCCCGAAGGCGGAGTGGTTCGAGGCACGGCTCGCGCTTAGGCGGGCCGCGAGGGAAGAGTGACGACCTCGACGAGGTCGGCCAGGTCGACGTGCCGGGCGAGCTCGCGCACCGTGGCGCAGTACGCGACGTGATAGCCAAGGTGCCGCACGCGGAGAGCTGCCGGCCGTTGAGCACGACGGCGTCGATCTCCCAACCGTCGACCCCGACCCACCGTGACATCAGCAGAATAGAAAACGCAGGTCAAGGGTGGTGAGCTGCCCTGGCGCTCCAGGCCGTTGCGCCGCTCGTCCATGTGTTCGGCCTCTTCGACATCCGCACGAGCGCTTGTCGGGGTGGCGGTCGCCTCGTGCGTCGGCGGCCGCCGTAGGATCGCCCGCGGAACGACGGAGGGGGCGCACATGGCCGAGTACGAATTCCCAAGCGACCTGGTCGAGGCCCAGAGGACGTTCTTGGAGGCCGACGCCCGGCTGGCGGAGATCAACGCCCGGATGCCGCGCTCCACGGCCATCGTCGCCGGCGAAGCGTCCATCCCCGACGACCTCCGTCGTGACCACGCCGAGGTGTGGGCCCAGCGCGACGGCACCCTGGATGTCCTGTACGGCCACTCCTGGTGGATGGAAACCCCGAACACGGAGTGGCACGCCGCCCGGATGGCGCTCAGGAAGGCCGCTCAGGCCTGAGACGACAAGTCGTCAGCTCTCGCCGCCAGGGGCCCGCACCACGCGTCCTTCAGGACCTTCACGGCCTTCCGCAGGGGTGTCTCTCGTGGCTCCGTAGCTCAGCCCGGGCGATGGTGAGGCGGCCTCAGTTCTTCCCCTCCGTGTTGATGCGGAAGAGGGGGATCAGTACGACGGCGAGGCACAGGAGGACGATGCTGGCGCCGCTACCGAAGAAGGTCCAGGCGTTGCGCCAGTGGCTTCCCAGCGCGCCGAGGGCGAGGATCTCGCCGATGAGAAACACCACGGCGATGGCGAGCTCAGTGATCACCCACCGGTCCTGGACGCGCTCGTTCCTCTGCCATTGCCGCCACACCTGCACTTCGCTCTGCGGAGTTTCTTGCGTGATGGGGTAGGGGTACCTCACCCGAGGCTGCAGCTCGTCGAGCTTACGGTCGTACCACCGGATCATCAGCCCTACCTCGACGGTCAGGGCGATGAGCAGCGTCGGAAGGACCTGCGCGACGGTGGCGTAGAACGCTTCGGATCCCATAAACAATTCTTCGTGGGCACTCGCGCGATTGTTTCTGCCCCAGGTCCGGCGAGGGCACGCACGTCGATAGCCACCACGCGGTGTGGGAGGGCATCCCGCAATTCCGCACCGCCGCGGAGTCGCGACGCCACCAACCGGCTCCCCAACGTCATCATCCGGGTGTCACGCGGTGCGGCCTCTGTGGTCCCAGGAATCGTGGCTCAGAGCCCGGCCTGCCCCCTTCCTGGCAGGCCGGGAAATCACAGCCTGCCAGGCCGCACGGAAGCCGCACGGGTGATCGAAATGCTGGGACGCCAGCTCGTACGGCTACCGCCGGAGAGTGACAACCTCCACGAGGTCGGCGAGGTCGACGTGCCGGGCGACATCGCGCACCGAGGCGCAGTAGGCGACGTGGTAGCCGAGATGGCGCACGCGTAGGAGCTGGCGGCCGTTGAGCACGACGGCGTCGATCTCCCAACCGTCGCCGCCGACCCACCGTGACATGGGGTCGATGGTAGAAGCGGGCAGGTCAAGGCAGGGCAAGTGGTTCGCGCCGGACAGGCGAACGCCCGCTCCCCCTAAGAGGAGCGGGCGTCTTTGGTCGAGTGTTGTGGCCTTTAGCGGGGCCGGAACTGCCGCACCGCGCCGACGGGTGCAGCAACTCGTTCCGGGGGCCGCTCTGGTGTAGGGGCGATCGACCGCAGCACCGCCGGCGGGATCGCGAGCTCCTCACCCGCAGGCACGTAAGGACGAGGCCCGAACCGGCGAGTCAAGAGGCGCCACAGCAGGAGAGGGTGCTCCCTGCCCACCTCTACCGGCTCGTTCTTGCGCCACTGCCTCTGATTCAACTGCACGTACAGCGACCGCTTTCGGGTGTCGCCGATGTTGCCGACTGCAGAGCCTCGCATGATCAGCGCCTGTATGGAGACCCCCCATACAGCCTTCAGGCGGGCATAGTCGTTCAACGAGAGCTGTTCGGTTAGTTCTTCTTTCGCACGGACGCGGGGCACGAGTAGAGCGCCGGCGAACCGGTGAGCTTCGCTTTCCGGGTCCTCGGCTCGAGGCCGGAAGGTGTGCAAGATCAGATGACCGAGTTCATGCCCTAGTGTGAACCGATCGCGGTCGCCGGAACCCGGGAAGTAGCAGATCAGTGCTGTGGCGCCGATGCCTCCCCAGTACGATGCGCCGAAATGTTTCGCTGTGGGTGTGTTCACCTCTCCGTCCACGTCAGTCAGCATGAGAGGTGCGACAGCCACGCCGGCCCGTTCCAGTGCGCGGGTCAGGTGCGGGATGGGTTTGTCGGGAGCAAGGCCGAGCGCCTCGCGTGCTGCCGATGCGAACTCGTCGATTTCGTCTTGAGTTAGGTGATCAGCCGTTGCGAATGGCAGCGGCGGAGGTGGGTAATTTTCCCGGTCGAGCATGTCCTCGGTGACTCGATAACTCTCTCCGTAGAAGGCATGAATGCGCTTGGTGGTCTTCTTGCTGGCCGAGGCCATCTTGCGGAATCGCAGTGAGTCCAGCGGGACGGTGCGGGGCTGCACGTAGAAGAACTTCATTGGCGTGCCTGTGACGGCGGAGATGGCCTCCAGGCCATCCTCGGTGGCCCGGCGAGAGCCGGTCTCCACCTGGGAGACCCAGCTCTGCGGGACACCAGCCATCTTCTCGAGTTGGTCTTGAGTCAGTCCGAGTAGCTCGCGGAGGGTGCGCAGACGCTCACCCGGAGATGCCGCCAGCATCCTCCACACCACCCTCCTCGGCTGGGATCTGGAGCTCGAGGTCGTCATCGGTGGGGATGAACTGGAGCGTCGCTAGGTCCTCAGCGGTCTTCGGCAGGGCGAAGTCGAGGTCGGTCTTCTCCTTGCTGCCGAACTTCCATGCGCCGATGGTGCGCACGACTCGGAAGGACGGCGCACCGGTCTTGGGAGCGATCCTCCACAGGACGAGGAGCCGGTCATTCGGCGGCCCCCACAGCGGCCCTTGCTGGATGAGGGGGATGTTTGCGTAGAAGGCGCGGCGCTCACCGTTGGTGCCAGGGGGCGGGACCTGCTCGTCCGAGAGGCCATGCAGGATGCGAATCCGATAGTTGTTGTCTGTGAGCCAGAGCTCGCCGTTCATGCCGTGGTTGCCGTACAGGGACCAGGGCCCCAGCTTCTTAGTGCTGAGTTCGAAATGGGCGAGACCCCGGATCGTATGGGTGTGGAGCCACTTGTAGATCGGAAGGTCCAACATGGGCAGTCGGGCCCGCCGCTCGGCCTCCGCCGTGGTGAAGGCGTCGTGGAGTGGCTCGCAGAGAGGCAGCATCGCGTCGCGGACCCGCTCCGCCTCTTCCTCAACCTTAATCATGCCCGTGATTTTATCACGCATGATCTTTAGGTTGACAAGAGGTAGCCCTGGTGAATTTCGAACGGCCGTACGACCGACTCGGCGCGTTCCGTCCGTATGGAGCCCCCTTCGTCCGCAGCGGTCCACGAAGAAGGCGGAGATGAGGCGCCCTCGCTAGGCTCGAGCAGAGCTAGATCGGCCCGGCCGTCTGGCGCTGCTGCTCATCCCACCACTCGTCGGGGACGGTCCGGAGCGCGGCCGGGGAGTAGATCACTTCGGTGTGGTAGGTGCGCAGCAGGTCGGCCGAGCGCCAGAGGATCATCGCGTGCCAGGTGCCGCCGACCCGGGACCAGGAGTAGAGCATCGCCGGCGCCCAGGCGCCGTCGTCCGCGAGGACCTCGACCGGCCGCGGCGGCTGCACCGGGATGTAGGTGTCGACCCGGTACGGGGTGCCGGGGACGCGGGCGAGCATCGGCCGGCGGTCGCGGTGCCACCAGGTGCACATACCGGGCGCGGGAACCATCCCTACAGTATCGAACATAGATTCGTCTCGGGATGAGGGTTGAAGAGGGATGCGTAAAGCTCTTGACCTTGAGGATCGCAATGGCGGCCGCTTTCCCCCCGGCCTGCGACCGCATGCCAGCCACGCGCGTAGTGCGAGTACCGCTCCATGCCAGATGATTTTGTAAGGAGTGTCTTAGGGGCCATGCGGCCGTGTGCTGGCCACGGCAATGACATGTTCCAGGAGGCCGAGGCCGCGTGAATAACGCGAGGGGCGCCCTCCATAGGACGCCCCTCGCCGTGCTACTCGATCAACTTGTGTAGCTGTGCGCTGGCGTTACCGCAGGCAGCTGCGCCGGCGAGGATGGCCAGGTAGATGTTGTCGAGCCCCTTATACGTCAGGAAGCCCACGACGAGTCCGACGAGGAACGCGACGACCCAGATGAGAGTGAATCGCTGGCCGACCAGAGGCCGCTCTCCGGAGATCGGCGGTGGGGTTGTCTCCGGGGTCGGGGGGCTTGGCTGCGGGGTCGGTGGGGGTATTGATCCTTTTTCTGTATTGTGTCTCTTTTTTCGCGGCATTGCCTGTTATCCTTCTGTGAGCTCGAAGAACCAGGCAATCGACGACGTTTGTCGCAATCAGCTGTGCCGTGCCGATCTAAGAGACATTGGTGGAGCTGTCTCGTTGGACTTGAGATCATCTGTCCATCGACACGTCTTCTCACAGCAATCAACTAACGTGATGCTAGACTGAAGAGCACCTGGTCAGTCATCTAGCAACCCGGACTACGACTCGGTTCGACTGCTGGTCTCATGACTGATCTCCAGTCCTCCCGCTAGGGAGGTCTGCAAGCCCCGATTCCCACGCGGCTACGTGGAGGGTCGGGGCTTCAACTTGTGGGCGTTTTGCCCGAGTTGCCAACTGCTGTCTGTCTGGCCCCCTTCTTTGTCGGCTAGTGCCGTATTGATCGCGGCTACGTTACCTCCCATTATGCGGGCCCAAGGAACGAATCCCACATCGCGATAGGCTAACTGACCTGCTCTTTAGACCGTGTCTTGTTTGGGTGTTGATCGTTTGAATTGTCGTGACGACGTTCCTGGATCGACTGGTCCCTGATGAGTTGTGGGAGCTGTTCCAGAGGGTGGTTCCGCCGTCGCCGACGCGTCCGCAGGGCGGCGGGCGGCGGCGGGCCGATGACCGCCTGATCCTGGCAGCGATCATCTTCGTGGCCACCACGGGGTGCACCTGGCGGCAGTTGCCGCCGGTCTTCGGGGCGTCCTGGCAGACGGTGCATCGCCGTTTCGCGGAGTGGAGCGCCGCCCGGGTGTGGGCGAAGCTGTACCGGATTCTGCTGGACGAGCTGGGCTCGCGTGGCGAGCTGGACTGGTCGCGGTGCGCGATCGACTCCGTCAGCGTGCGAGCGGCAAAAGGGGGGACCTGACAGCTCGGAATCGGCTCGATCGCGGCAAGAGTGGCTCGAAGATCCACATGATCATCGAGCGGAGTGGTCTGCCGATCTCTGTCGGGATCGGCGCGGCCAACACCCACGACAGCCAAGCTTTGGAGCCGCTGGTGCGCGGTATCCCGCCGATCCGCTCCCGCCGCGGGCCCGCCGCCGACGGCCGGCAAAGCTCCACGGCGACAAGGGTTATGACTATCCCCACCTGCGCGCCTTCCTCCGCGGTCGGGGCATCGTCCCGCGCCTCGCCCGCCGCGGGATCGAGTCCAGCCAACGCCTGGGCCGGCACCGCTGGGTCGTGGAGCGGACCGTCTCCTGGCTGGCCGGCTGCCGCCGCCTGCACCGCCGCTACGAACGCCGGGCCGACCATTTCGCGTCCTTCGTTGCCATCGCCGCCGCCCTCGTTTGCTACCGCCGACTGGCCAAATGAGACGACGTCTTAATGCAAACGAGTAACGAAAAGGTTGGAAAACCATAACTTCTTCCGGCCTGGGACGCGGACCAGAGGGTGTGTTCACGAGAAATGGAGGCGTTCTCGTCGCCGTGAGCCCAGAAGATGTGGTTCGCCTCGCCTGATGAGGTCCGCAGACGGCTGGAGGCCGTCGATTACCTCGCCGACGACGCGACGGCGACATCGGTGTTCCTGACTGGGGGCGCTCGGGAAGCTGCTGCTGACCGAACAGAGAACCCCGCCG
>NZ_BOOC01000075.1 GCF_016863035.1 Microbispora corallina | reverse complement strand
CCTGAACGGGTTCGACGGGCAGTACCCGCACGCCGAGGACGAGGTGCGCGAGGCGCTGACCCTCGCGCCCACCACCCCGATCGTCCGCACCGACGCCCGCAACCGGGACTCGGTGAAGAGCACGCTCATCACGCTCGTCGAGCACGCGCTGACCATGCGCGTGGCCGTTCCCGGTTGGGGCGGCAGGGCCTGACGGTCAGGCGGGGACGGCCTCGATGAGGGTCGCGTGGAACGGCAGCGGCGTCGTCCCGGACAGCCGCAGGCCCGCCCCCTCCAGCAGCGCCGCGTGCTCGGACCCGCTGCGCTCCCGCCCCTGGCCGAACAGGCCCAGCATGCGCATGTCGATCTCCTTGCCGAAGTGCGGAGTGTCGTCGTCCGGCAGCACGATCTCCACCAGCAGCACCCGGCCGTCGTCGCTCATGGCCTCGCGCACCACGCGCAGGATCGTCGAGGCGTCCTCGTCGTCCCAGTTGTGGATGACGCTCCCGAGCAGGTAGGCGTCGTACCCCGCCGGCACCGCGCGGAAGAAGTCCCCCTCGACGAAGTCGACCCGGTCGAGCAGGCCCCATCCCTCCATCGCGGCCCGCGCGTCGGGCAGCACGTGCCCGAGTTCGAACAGCACGCCGCGCAGGTGGGGGTTGGCCCGCAGCGCCGCCGCGAGGATGTGCCCCCGCCCGCCGCCCAGGTCGACCAGGGTCTTGACCTGCGAGAAGTCGTACCTGCCCGCGACGCCTTCGGCCATCGGCCCCGAGCGGGACGTCATGAAGTCGTTGAAGACGCCGTTCAGCTCGGGGTCGGTGGCCAGGTGGTCGTAGAGGACGCCGTACTTCTCCACGAACGCCGACCGCCCCTGCCGCACCGTCGTGGCCAGGTTGTCCATGCCGTACGACAGGGTGGGCGCGGTGTTGGCCTGGACGGCGCTGCGCAGCGAGCCGGGGACGCCGCCCACGAGCAGGGCCCCCGCGTCGGTCAGCGCGTACGTGCCGGGGGAGACCGTGGCGAACAGGCCGCAGGAGGCGCCGGTGCGCAGCACGCGGGCGAGCGAGCCGGGGTGCGCCCCGCACCGCCCGGCGAGCTCGTCGACGGTGAGCGGCCCGTCCTTCAGGTGTCCGGCGCAGTCCAGCTCGACGATCGCGCTCAGCGCGGCCAGGCGCCAGCCGCCGCGGAGGATGTCCCACACGACGGTGCTCGGTTCTGTCACGTTCACTCCTTGTCGATGGAAGACGGGCCGTTGGGTGCCTTGCTGAGCTGCGGCTTCCCGCGGACGAGGCGGCCCACCTCGGCCCGCAGGTGCACGAAGGCCGGCAGCTCCCTGGTGCCGATCTGGTCGCGGGGGGAGGGCAGGTCCACCCGCAGGTCGGCGGCGACGACGGCGGGCGCCCGCGACAGCACGACGACGCGGTCGCCGACGTAGACGCTCTCGTCGATGTCGTGGGTGATCAGCACGATCGTCATGCGGTGGTGCCCGCGCACCGCCAGGACGAGGTCCTCCAGGTCCTCGCGGGTCTGGGCGTCCACCGAGCCGAACGGCTCGTCCATGAGCAGCAGGGACGGCCGGTAGGCGAGGGCCCGGGCGATCGCCACGCGCTGCTGCATGCCGCCGGACAGCTCCCAGGGGTACTTCCCGGCCGCGCTTTCCAGGCCCACCGCGGACAGGGCCTCGGCCGCCGCGGTCCTCCTGGCGGCCCGGCCGAGTCCGCGCCGGCGCAGCGGCAGCGCCACGTTGTCGCCCACCGACATCCAGGGGAACAGCGACCTGCTGTAGTCCTGGAAGACCACGGCCAGGTCGTCCGGCGTGCCGGACACGGACCTGCCCTTGACGCGCACCCCGCCGCCGGTCGGCCGGACGAGCCCGGCGATCGACCGCAGCAATGTCGACTTGCCGCAGCCGGACGGGCCGACCACGCAGACCAGCTCGCCCTCCGCGACCGTGAGGTCCACGCCGCCCAGCGCCCTGTGGGCGTTCGGGCCGGTGCCGTACGTGTGGGTCAGGTTGACGACGTCGAGCACGGTGTCACCTCAGTTCGTCTGCCGGGCGCGCCGGTGCCAGGACAGGGTGCGCCGCTCCACGAGCAGGAACGACGAGTTGAGGAGGAGGCCGAGGACGCCGAGCAGCGCGATCGTCCCCCACATCCCCGGGAGGTCGAAGTTCTGCTGCGCGTACAGCAGTTCGTAGCCGATGCCGCTGGTGGCGCTGCCCGCGAGCTCGGAGACGACCATGAGGATCAGCGCGAGGGACAGGCTCAGCCGCAGCCCGGCGAAGATCTTCGGCGCGGCGGCGGGCAGGATGATCCGCGTCAGCCGCTGCGCCCGGGACAGGCCGAACACCTGGGCCGTCTCGGTGTGCTGCCGGTCCACGTACCGGGCGCCGTCGATCGAGTTGACCAGCACCGGCCAGATCACGCCGTACACGATCGTGGCGACCTGCATCCGCACGTCGACCTTGAACAGCACGACGAACAGCGGGATCAGCGTGGGCGGGGGGATCGCCCGGCCGAACTCGACGATCGGGTCGACGTAGCCGGCCAGCGCGGACGAGCGGCCGACGGCGACGCCGAGGGCGATCCCGGCCGCGCAGGCGATCGCCCAGCCGCCGAACATGCGGGCCAGGCTCGGCAGGAAGTCCTGCAGGGCCTGGTCGCTGAGGAAGAGCCGGGACGGCGGACCGGAGAACCACAGCTCGCGCAGGCGGGCGGCGATCGCCGACGGCGGCGGGAAGTAGGTGGAGGCCGCGGCCCGGGCGCCCGCCTCCCAGAGCGCGACCAGCACGGGGACGGGCCACAGCCGGTGGACGACTCCGTTCACGCGGCCACCCCCGCCCTGGCGGCGTGCCAGCGGAACAGCACGCGTTCGGCGCGGACCAGCAGCGCGTTGACGGCCAGCCCGATCAGGCCGGCCCACACAGCGGCCGCGACCATGAGATCCACCCGGTAGCCCGACCCCGCCTTGATGATGTACACGCCGATGCCGCCCGCGCCGCCGGCCAGCAGCTCGGCGCTGACCGCGACCACGAGCGCGACCGAGGCGGCCAGCCGCACGCCGGTCAGGACGAACGGCGCGGCGCTCGGGAGCGCGACCCGCAGCAGCACGGCGAGCCGCCCGAAGCCGAAGGCCCGCAGGGTGTCCTTCGCCACCGGGTCCACGTCGTGCAGGCCGTACATCGTGTTGACGAGCACCGGCCAGCAGGCGGCGTAGACGATGACGGTCACCTTCACACGGGCGTCGGAGGCCGCGATCAGCGCGACCAGCGGGATGAGCGCGACCGAGGGGATCGGCCGGAGGAACTCGATCAGCGGCCGCACGGCCGCCTCGACCCGCGGCAGGCTGCCGAGCAGCACCCCGACCGGTACGGCCAGGAGGATCGCCACGACGAGCCCGGCGGCCCAGACGCCCAGGGTGGCCGAGACGTCCTGGAGGAACTCCCCGTCGACGGCGAGGCCGGCGGCCCGGGCGACGACGGTGGACGCCAGCGGCATGATCCGGGTGTCCATGAGGCCGGCGCGCCCGGCCGCCTCGGCGACGGCCAGCAGGCCCGCGACGCCCACGACGCCGCGGACCACCCTGGGGTCGATCATTGCGGCATCGGCACCAGCAGCGGGGTGACGTCCATCTTGGACTTCAGGTAGCCGTACTCCAGCATGATGTCGGCGACCCGCTGGATCCGCGTCGGGTTGAGGCTGGAGGGGTAGGAGCCGAGGGTGATGACCGACGCCGCCTCCGGCGTGATCTTCGTGTAGGACGGCAGCACCTTCTCCACGGCCTCACGGTCGGAGTCGGCGATCTGCTGCGCCTTCACGATGGCGCGCTGGAACGCGGCCATGGTCTTCGGGTACTTCTGCAGGACCGAGTCGGTCGTCGTCCAGCCGGCGATGGGGAAGTCGGCCATCGCGCCGGTCATGGTGTCGGCGATCTTCCTGGCGCCCATGTCCTTCTGGACCCCCGTGAGGAAGGGCTCGGTCAGCCAGGCGGCGTCCGTCTGCCCGGCGGCGAGCTTTCCGGGCGCGTCGGGGAAGGCCATGGGGACGTACTGGACGTCCTTCGGGTCGAGTCCGTTGACCCGCAGGGTCGAGTCGACGGCGAGCGTGCCGATGCTGTTCAGCGACGCAACCGAAATCTTCTTGCCCTTCAGGTCCTTCACCGACTTGATGGGCGAGTCGCCCTTGACGACGATGTCAAAGACATCCGGTTTCGCCTGGAATGTGTCGGCGAGAATCCGGAATTTGGCCATCTGCTTCTCTTGAGCGGACAGGACCGAAAAGTAGTTGCCGAGCGTGATGTCCACCGCGCCGCTCACGAGCTTCGGGATGGCGACGACGGTGCTGGCGACGATTTGGGGATTTACGGTCAGGCCTTCGGCCTTGAAGAAGCCGCGCTGTTGCGCGATGAAAAGTGCCGCCACGTCCGCAATGGGAAGAACTCCCACTGTCAGAGTGGTTTTCTCCAGTCCGTTACCGGTGCCCGACTCCGTGCTCGTGTTCGCACCGCCACAGCCTGTGAGTGTTAACGCGACGACGAGTCCGATCGCGGACCGGCGGCCTATCCGTCTCATGGAGTCTCCTTAGGTGGGGGGGCCGACCGGCGGCGGAGATCGCGTGGCCGGGCGACGGGCGAGAAGCGTAGCGGGCCTTAATTCGAGATAACAGGATTAGGCGGGCTATGTCACCAAACTTGTCAATAAATCCACTATGCCCCGTAACTCGGGGCAATGGCGGTTTGGATCGATGCATGTACCGAATCGGATTCGGACCGCCCTGGGCGTCCTGTCGTATGGCCTGAATGCGGCGCTCTCCCGCATGCTCTCACGCCTTACTCGGCGTGTGGAACGTGCTAAATGAGAGGAGAGGTTGGTCTATCTCGTCGCCTTATGCTCCAATTGCCGATGTCTTGTGGGAGGTTTCCCGATAGAAAGACCAATCTTCAATAACCGAATCCGCTTCTAGAAGAACCGCGAGAGGTTGCGACCAGTGAGGACGGCAACAGTCGAGAGCGGTCGTCGTATAGAGCAGAAGCCGCCACCCCTGCCGGCCGGCTCGCGGGATCCCGTCGCCGAGCCGCCGGCGCAGCCCGCCCCCAGTGGCACGGGCTCCGCGGCGCTGAAGAACTGGCGGGTGCGGACCCGGCTGCTCGCGCTGGTGCTGGTGCCGACCCTGGTGGCGGTGACGCTGGGGGGCTTCCGGGTGGCCACGTCCATCGGCAGCGCCGCCGAGTACCAGCGGGTCCGTGACGCGGCCGAGTTCGTCGCGAGCATCGGCACCTTCACCCACGAGCTCCAGCTCGAACGCGACCTGACCGCCAGATATGTTGCGGCCGACCGGAGGGGCTCGGCCCTCCTCTCGCTGATCCGCAATCAGCAGGACGCCGTCGACGCGGCCGCCCAGCAGGTGCGGGCGAGGGCGGCGACGGCGGGCGCGGCCCTCGGCGACATCGGCCGCGGCGCCCTCACCCGCCTGGTGGACCGCCTCGGCGAGCTGACCGCCCTTCGCCGCACGGTCCTGGAGAGCAGGCTTCCCGCGCTGCCCGCCATCGACAAGTACTCCCTGTACACGGCCGACGCCCTCCGGCTGTACGACGTGAGCGTCCAGGGGGTCGCGGACGAGGCGGTGAGCGCCAGCTTCAAGGCGATGGGCTCGCTCGCCCGGGCGCAGGAGGAGGTGTCCAAGCAGCGGGCGCTGCTGGCCGCCGCCGTCGCCAAGGGCGGCTTCGAGACGGCCGAGCTGGACGCCTTCACCGCCGCCCGCGCCCGGGAGGTCAGCGAGCGCGACGCGTTCACCGCTCAGGCCTCGCCGTCCGAGCGCCAGCTGTTCTCCGACACGGTCACGGGCCAGAAGGTCGACCGGGCCGAGTACCTGCGCGCGTTCGCCCTCAGCCTCGCCCGGGACGGCCAGCCGCTGCGCCGCCTGACGCCGGACGGGGACGCCGAGGGCCTCTGGTTCGACGCGATCAGCGAGACCGCCGACGACATGCAGAAGGTGGGCACGGAGCTCGGCGCCTCGGTGGTGCGGCGCAGCCAGGACCTGCAGCAGTCGGACCGCAACGTCGCGGCCGTCAACGTCGGCATGGTCGTGGTCGTCCTGGTGCTCGTCCTGCTGATCACCGCCGTCATGGCCCGGTCGCTGGTGCGGCCGCTGCGCCGGCTGCGCAGCGAGGCGCTGGAGATCGCCGGGCATCGCCTGCCCGACCTGGTCCAGCGGCTGCGGGAGTCGGACTCCTCCGGCGGACCGCCCGAGGTCGTCCCCATCGGCGTCGACTCCGCCGACGAGGTCGGCGAGGTCGCCCGGGCCTTCGACGAGGTCCACCGCGAGGCGGTGCGGCTGGCGGGTGACGAGGCCCAGCTGCGCAGCAACATCAGCGCCATGTTCGTGAACCTGTCGCGCCGTACGCAGACCCTGGTGGAGCGCCAGATCGCGCTGATCGACGGGCTGGAGCAGGGCGAGCAGGACGAGCAGCGGCTCGGGAACCTGTTCAAGCTCGACCACCTGGCGACCCGCATGCGCCGCAACAGTGAGAACCTCCTGGTCCTCGCCGGCCAGGAGCCCGCCCGGCGGTGGAGCCAGCCGGTGGAGATCACCGACGTCATCCGCGCGTCGCTGTCGGAGGTCGAGGGCTACGAGCGGGTCGTCCTCAACTTCCCCTCGGACGTCGCAATCGCGGGGCAGGCGGTCAACGACGTCATCCACCTGCTGGCCGAGCTGGTCGAGAACGCCCTGTCGTTCTCGGCCAGGGACACCCGGGTGATCGTGTCGGGCAACCGCATCGACGGCGGCGGCGTGATGGTCTCCGTCACCGACTCCGGCATCGGCATGACGCCCGAGGAGATCGCCCAGACCAACTGGCGGCTCGCGCACCCGCCCGTCGTGGACGTGTCGGTCTCCCGCCGCATGGGCCTGTTCGTGGTCGGCCGCCTCGCCGCCCGCAACGGCATCCGGGTGCAGCTCCGGCCGCACGACGGCGGCGGCCTGACCGCCATGGTGCTGCTACCGGAGTCGCTGATGGGCCGGCCCGCCCAGGTGGCCCCGGCGTACACGGGGGCGTTCGCGCCGTCGTGGAGCCCGCAGCCGGAGCAGAGCGTCTGGTCGCGTCCGCAGCAGGTCCAGCAGGTTCACCAGGTCCACCAGGTTCAGCAGGTTCAGCAGGTCCGGCAGGCGCCCGTGCAGGGCGCGATCACCCGCGGCGACCCGCGCAACCGGCTGCGCTCCCGCCGGTACGACGTGCCCGACGACGCCGCGACCGGGCCGTTGCCCTCGGTCTCCGGCGCGTCCCCCGCGATCACCGGGCCGTTCGGCGCGGGGACCGGGCCCGTTCCGGTCATGGGCGCCCCGGCGCCCGCGCCCGCCGACGAGTTCCTGCCGATCTTCGCCTCGGTGGAGTCGGCGTGGTTCCAGCGCAGCCCGGGCGGGGACGAGGGCCAGTCGGGCTGGCAGCGGGCCGCGGACGCCGACGCCGGCTGGCAGGCCGCCGCGTCCGCCGTCGAGAAGCCGGCCTGGGACGGCAAGACGACCTCCGGCCTGCCCAAGCGCGTGCCGAAGGCCAACCTGGTGCCCGGCTCGGCGGAGCCGGTCACGCCGCCGGCCGCGCCGGCGCCGGTCCTGTCACCCGACCGCGCCCGCAGCCGCCTGTCCAGCCTGCAGCAGGGCGTACGGCAGGGCCGGGCGGTGGCCAGGGGCGAGATCAGCGAGGACCAGGGCTACCCGACGAGGAGTGGGGATCAGGCATGAGGGAGATGAGCCAGGCCGCGCGCGGTCTCAACTGGCTGATCAGTGATTTCGTCAGCTCCGTCCCCGGTG
>NZ_BOOC01000074.1 GCF_016863035.1 Microbispora corallina | reverse complement strand
CCGACGCCCACCCCGACTCCGACTCCCACGCCGAGTCCGTCGCCGTCCCCGGTCCCGGGGGCGTGCTCGGCGACGATCTCGACGGTCAACAGCTGGCCGGGCGGGTTCCAGTCGGAGGTGACGGTCCGCGCGGGCAGCGCGGCGGTCAACGGGTGGACGGTGAAGTGGACCTGGCCCGGCGGCCAGACGTTCAGCAGCGTGTGGAACGGCACGCAGAGCGTGTCCGGCTCCAGCGTGACCGTGCGCAACGCCTCCTACAACGGGTCGATCGCGGCCGGCGCGTCCACGACGTTCGGCTTCACCGCCAACGGCACCGCGGCCACCCCGGCGGCCACCTGCACCAGCCCCTGACGACGCCTCACCCTTCGGCGATCCCCCGTGAGCGGCCCACCCGCTCGCGGGGGATCCGCATGGAGAAGCCCCGCTCAGCGGGGCTTCTCCGCGGGTGTGGCCAGACGGACGCCGTCTCAGCGCTCGTCGACGACCTCACCGTCCAGGGCGACGGCGTCCTTGGTGAGGGCCATGGTCAGCGGCGCCTCCGGGAAGGTGGGCAGGGCGGCGAGCGCGGCCCCCATCTGCCCCGCCGTCTCCCAGTGCCAGGTGTCGGTGTAGGTGCCGTCCTCGAGCCGGATCAGCACGACGCGGGTGAGGCCGGGGTGCCCCTCGCGGACGGTCGCGACCAGGGAGCTCCGGCGGGCCAGGAACTCCTCCAGGTCGGCGTCGGCGACGGAGTAGCGGTGCGAGCGGACGACAGACATGTCGGTGTCTCCTGTGCGTCGGGGGTGGGGGCTCACCAGCTGCCGGCGACCTGGCGGACCGGGGCGTTCAGGCGGTTGAAGAGGTTGGTGACGGCGGTCATCAGCAGGATCGAGGCGAGCTGCCGCTCGTCGAAGTGGTCGGCGGCGTTGTCCCAGACCTCGTCGGAGACGGCGTCGGCGCGGTCGGCCATCCGGGTCGAGGCCTCCGCCAGCTCCAGCGCGGCCCGCTCGGCGTCCGTGTAGTACGGAGCCTCGCGCCAGGCGGCGACCAGACCGATGCGCTCGTCGCTCTCGCCGAGCTTGCGCAGGCTCTTCAGTCCGGCGTCGACGCAGAAGCTGCACCCGTTGATCTGGCTGACCCGCAGGTGAACCATCTCCATGAGCTGCTCGGGAAGACCCTGCGACTGCGCGGCCTTCATCAGCTCCTGGATCGGCGTGATCGCCGCGGGGATGATCGTGGCGGGGTTCTTCATCCGGGGTTCCATCGTGTCTCCTCCGTCTCGGTTCCGGTGAGATCAGAGTCGCTGCCCGGATTGATACATTCGCTATGCGCGGGCGATGCCACGGTGATGGGGGGACGATGCTGCGCTTCACCCTGCTCGGCCCCGTCCAGACGATCGTCGACGGCGCGCCCCTGACGGGCATCGCCCCACGTCACCGGGCTGTCCTGGCCTATCTGCTGCTCAACGCCGGCCGGGTCATCAGCATCGAGCGCTTGATCGAGGCGATGTGGGGCCACGACCGGCCCGACACGGCCCGGTCGCAGATCCACGCCTCGATCACCGCCATCCGGAAGGTGCTGCGCGGCGCGGGCGCCGTACGGCTCCTCGAGACGCGCGCGGGCGGCTACGTCGCGCGGCCCGAGCCCGGACAGCTCGACACGCAGGAGTTCGCCGACCTGGTGGCCGCGGGCGAGCTGCGCGAGGCCCTCGGCCTGTGGACCGGCGAGGCGCTGGAGGACGTGCACGCGCACTACGCCGACGGCGTCCGGGAGCTCTGGAACGACCGGCGGCTGTCGGCGTACGAGCGCCTGGCGGAGGCCGAGCTCGCCGCCGGCCGGCACGGCGACCTGCTCGACGAGCTCGCCGCCCAGGTGGCCGCCAACCCGCTCCGCGAGAAGCTGAACGGCCACCTCGTCCTGGCTCTGCACCGGGCGGGGCGGCAGGCCGACGCCCTGGCCGCGGCGCGTTCGTACCGTACGGCTCTCGCCGACGAACAGGGCCTCGACCCCGGCCACGCCTTCACCGAGCTGGAGCGGGCGGTCCTGGTGGACGATCCCGCCCTGCGCCTGACCGGAGCGGCGCCCGCCGTCTCCGGCCCCCCGCGCCGCTCCACCTACCTGCCCTACGACATCCCCGACTTCTCCGGGCGGACCGCCGAGCTGGACCGGATCGTGGGCGAGCACGAGGGGCCGGCGGTCGTCACGATCGACGGCATGGCCGGGGTCGGCAAGACCGCGCTCGCCGTCCACGCGGCCCACCGGCTGGCCGCCCGATACCCCGACGGCCGGCTCTTCATCGACCTGCAGGCCCACACCGCGGGCCGGGAGCCGATCGACGCCGCCGCCGCGCTGGAGGCCCTCCTCCGCCAGCTCGGGGTGCCCGCCGACCGCATCCCTGTCTCGCCGGCGGAGCGCGGCGCCCTCTGGCGCGCCGAGCTGGCCGATCGCCGCGTGCTCGCCGTGCTCGACAACGCCTTCGACGCCGACCACGTGCGTCCTCTGCTGCCGGGGCGCTCCGACACCCTCGTCCTGATCACCGGCAGGCGGCGGCTCGTCGACCTGGACGGCGCCCACGCGCTGTCGGTCGACCTGCTGCCCGAGGAGGACGCCGCCGAGCTGTTCGAGCGGATCGTCGGCGAACGCGCCCGCCACGAGCCGGACGCCGTGCGCGAGGTGCTGCGGCTGTGCGGTCACCTCCCGCTCGCCATCCGGATCTCGGCCGCCCGCCTCCAGCACCGCCCGCGCTGGACCGTGTCCTACCTGGCCGGCCGGCTGCGGGACCACCGCCGGCTCCTGGACGGGGTGTCGGCGGCCTTCGCCCTCTCGTACGAGCACCTCGACGAGGCCGAGCAGCACATGTTCCGCCTCCTCGGGCTGGTGCCCGGCCGTGACATCGACGCCTGCGGCGCGGCCGCGCTGGCGGGGATCCCGGAGGACGAGGCGGAGGAGCTCCTCGAAGGCCTCCTCGACGCCCACATGCTCCTGCAGCTCGACCCCGGCCGCTACACCTTCCACGACCTGCTGCGCGAGCACGCCCGCTCGATAGCCGAGGACGACGGCGCCGTCATGCGGCTGCTCGCCTACTACCTGCACCGCTCCCGCGCGGCGATGGACCGGCTCTTCCCGCACAGCCTCGGCGAGCGGGAGGGCATCCCGCAGCCGGCCGCCCCCGTCCCGCCCGTCCGCGACGCCGCCGAGGCGAGCGCGTGGCTCGACGCCGAGCGCTCCAACATCATCGCGACCGCCGTCCACGGACCCGAGATCTGCCTCGGCCTCCTGGCCCTGGCGATGCGCCCCTACCTCGACCGGCAGGCGCACCACGACGACGCGCTCACGCTCCACACCCTGGCGCTCCAGCGCAGCCGCACGCTCGGCGACTCCGCGGTCCAGGCGAGGGCGCTCACCGACCTGGCCTGGACCTACTGGCGGCTCGGCGAGTACGAGCGGGCGGAGGAGCACGCCCACCAGGCCCTCGACGCGTGCGAGGAGGCCGGCGAACGGGCCCGGGCGCTGCTCACACTGGGCGACGTGGCCCTGCGCCGGCGGCAGGACCCCCAGGCCGAGCGGTACCTCAGGCAGGCGCTCGACCTCACCCGCATCGGCGCCGACACCTGGGGTGAGGCCCAGGTCCTCGGCGTCCTCGCCCTCGTCCTCGACCGTGCCGGCCGTCCGGAGGAGGCCCGGCGCCACCTCGACCTGGCACTGGCGCTCCACCGCAAGGTGGGCAACCCCGCCGGAGAGGCGGTGGTCCTCAACCACCTCGGCGTCGTCCTGCGGCACCAGGGCGAGCCCGCCCAGGCGCGTACGCGTCACGAGCAGGCCGCGGCGCTCTACCGCAGGCTCGGCAACGCCGCCGACGAGGCGGCCGCGCTCAACGGCCTGGCCGAGGCGGCGGACGACCCCGCTCAGGCGGTCGAGGAGCACACGGCGGCGCTCGGGCTCGCCGACCCGGCCGGCAACCGGCCGGAGCAGGCGCGCGCCCACGACGGGCTGGCGCGTGCCCACCTCGCACTCGGCCACGTGGAGCAGGCGTGCGAGCACGGGCGGCTGGCTCTCGGCCTCTACGAGGAGCTCGGTGTCCCGGAGGCCGACGAGGTCCGCGCCTTCCTGGGCCACGCCGGCGGGACCGTCCTCACCTCCTGAGGCGACCACGCACGTGCTGGAGCCCCAACTAGCCCGCTGAACTGCTGTTCCGTGATTTTCTAACGTTCCAATCACGTCGGGCAACCACGGGTGAGAAGGGCACGTCCCCTACAGCACGCAGCATCCCGAGCCTCTGGAGTAACGGTATGCATCAGCAGCCCGGTCCGTCGCACGGCGCGGACGGTCCATCCCACGGCCGGCACCCGTACGGCGCCCAGCCTCCGCGGCAGCCGGAGTGGCAACCCTCGGCCGGATGGCAACCCACTCACGAGTGGCGCGCTCCGCATCCGCACAGGAAGGGCAGGGGACCGGGCTTCTGGCTCCTCGTCGTCGGGCTGCCCTTCGTCCTCGTCGCCGGCTGCATGGCGGTCGCCGGCGCTCTCGCCGCCGGAGCGCCTGACACGGCCGGTCGAGTCGCCCGGTCCAGCGCAACCGGCGCGGCCGGGCCCACCCACGACGCCATGAGCGCCAAGGAGACGGCCGCGCCCCGCAAGCCGGCACCCGCGCCCTCCCCCCGTACGTACAGCGGGGTGAGCGCGAAGGTCGTCAAGCTGCGCAGGAGCGACTGGACGGGTGTGTGGCTCGTCACTCTCACCCATCTAGGGGAGTCGAACTTCATCGTCTCCCCGCTCGACGCCCACGGCGCGGAACAGAGCTCGATCGTCAACGAGATCGGCGGCTACAAGGGGAGCGTCCTGCTCAACGAGGACGAGGGCGCGCAGACGGCGGCGCTCAAGATCCAGGCCGACGGGGCGTGGACGGTCACTCTCAAGCCCCTCTCCATGGCTCGCAGATGGACCGGCGCCGCGCTCACCGGCCGCGGCGACGACGTGGCGATCGTCAGCCCCCCGAGCTCCGGGCTCACGACCGTGACCGCCCGCCACTCCGGGAGCGCGAACTTCATCGTGGACGCCTACACCGAGTCGAGCCGGGAGAACCTCGTCAACGAGATCGGCGGCTGGCACGGCGAGGTCCCGCTCCCCGATGGAACGGTCCTTCTCACCGTCCACGCCGACGGCGTCTGGTCCTTCGCGAAGAGCTGACGCAGAAGATCCCAAGAAGTGACGATTACCGGTCGTCGTCACTGTTCGGCACAATCACTGATGTGCGAGTCGGATTGCTCGGACCGTTCGAGGTCCGCGACCAGGGCGGGGCCGTGGTGGAGGTCCCCGGGGTTCGGCTGCGCGCACTGCTGGCCGCGCTCGCCCTCGAACCCGGCCGGATCGTCTCGCGCGCGAGGCTGGTGGACTGGATTTGGGGGCAACGGCCGCCCGCCGACGAGGTGAACGCCCTGCAGGCGCTGGTGTCCAGGCTGCGCCGGGTGCTGCCGGACGGGGTGATCGAGGCCGACTCCGGCGGATACCGGCTGTCGGTGGCCCCCGACGACGTGGACGTGTCCCGGTTCGAGCACCTGGTCGGTCAGGCCCGGTCCGCCGATCCTGCCGCGCGGGCGGATCTGCTGCGCTCGGCCCTGGCGCTGTGGCGGGGCGCGGCCATGGCGGACATCGCGCTGAACGACAGCGACGCGTTCGACGCCGTGGTCACGCGTCTGGACGACCTCCACGTCGCCGCGCTCGGAGATCGGGTGGACGCGGACATCCGCCTCGGCCGCGGCTCGGAGATGATCTACGAGCTGACCGAGCTGGTCGCCGCCCATCCGCTGCGGGAGGGGTTCGTGGCGGCCCTGATGCGGGCCCTCGCCGAGGCGGGGCGCGGCAACGAGGCGCTGACCCTGTACCAACGGACGCGCGAGCGGTTGGCCGAGGAACTGGGCGCGGATCCGTCGGCCCAGCTCTCCGCGCTGCACACCGCGCTGCTGCGGGGCGAGGTGGGCGAGCGGACGGAGAACCACAGGACGAACCTGCGCGCCGAGCTGACGAGTTTCGTCGGCAAGGACGAGGACGTCTCCGCCGTCGCCGGACTGGCCGTCGGGCACCGGCTGGTCACTCTGACGGGGGCGGGCGGCTCCGGCAAGACCAGGCTGGCCATGGAGACCGCGCGGACGATGCTCGCCGAGCTGCCCGACGGGGCGTGGCTGGTCGAACTGGCCGCGGTGCGGGCGGGCGGCGACCTGGCGCAGGCCGCCCTCACCGCGATCGGCCTGCGTGACCAGGCACTGCTCGGCACCGCGCGGGCGGGGGAGCCGATGGATCGGCTCGTCTCCGCGCTCCGGGAGCGCGCGATCCTGCTGATCCTCGACAACTGCGAGCACGTGATCGAGGCGGCCGCGGCTTTCGCGGATCGGCTCCTGGGGGAGTGCCGCAGGCTGCGGATCCTCGCCACGAGCCGGGAGCCGCTCGGCATCACCGGGGAGGTGCTCTGGCAGGTCGAGCCGCTCGCGCTGCCCGCGAAGGAGGCGGACCCCTCCGAGGTCGGGTCCTCGCCCGCGGTGCGGCTGCTGCGGGACCGGGCGGGTCTGGTGCGCAAGGACATCGGCTCCGACGCGCGCACCCTGTCGGCCATGGCGGGGATCTGCCGGGCGCTCGACGGGATCCCGCTGGCGATCGAGCTGGCCGCGGCGCGGTTGCGCACCATGTCCGTCGATCAGCTGGCCCGCCGGCTCGACGACCGCTTCCGTCTGCTGACCGGCGGCAGCCGTACGGCGCTCTCCCGGCACAGGACGCTGCGCGCGGTCGTGGACTGGAGCTGGGATCTGCTGACCGAGGCCGAACGCGGCGTGCTGCGGCGGCTCTCGGTGTTCTCCGGCGGGGCGAGCCTGGACGCGGCCGAACGGGTGTGCGGGGACGAGGCGTTCGCCGGGGAGCAGGTCCTCGACGTGCTGACCGCGTTGATCGAGAAGTCGCTGCTGCTCGCCGACGGCGAGGGCACGCCGCGCTACCGGATGCTCGACACCATCAGGGAGTACGCGGCGCAGCGGCTCGCCGAAGCCGGGGAGACCGAGCGGGCGCGCCGGGCCCACCTCGCCTACTTCACGGAGCTGGCCGAGACGGCCGATCCGTACCTGCGCCGGGCGGAGCAGCTGGAATGGCTGGCCACGCTCGGGGCCGAGCACGACAACCTCAATGCGGCCCTGCGCGGGGCGATCGCCGAGGGATGGGCCCAGGAGGCGATGCGGCTGGCCGGGGCCGTGGGCTGGTACTACTTCCTCAGCGGGCACCGGACCGAGGGCACCGAGTTGAGCATCGCGGCGGCCGCACTGCCCGGCGAGGTGTCCGACGAGGTGCGAGCACTGGCGTGCGCCATCGTGACCGTGTTCGTGACCTCCGGGCCCGGCGGCGACCAGTATCAGGCGCGGGAGTGGATCCAGGAGGCGTACCGGTGCACTCCGAGCAGCGGGTATCGCAACCCTCTGCTCGGGTTCGTCGTGCCGATGGAGCGGATGCTGCGGGAGCCGCCGGAGTTCCTGTCCGCGTTCGATCCGCTCGTCGTCGGCGACGACCCGTGGGTGCGCGCGCAGGCCAGGCTCAGCCGCGGCCGGTTGCGGCTCACACTCGGCAGCGACGAGACCGACGTGGACGCCGACGTCGAGATCGCCCTCGCCGAGTTCCGCACCCTGGGTGACCGGTGGGGCATCTCGTCGGCGCTGACGCTCCTGGCCGACCGGCTCGCCACGCGCGGCGAGTTCGCCCGCGCGTGTGAGCACCACGAAGAGGCGGTGACGGCGCTGACCGAGGTGGGCGCGACCGAGGACGTGGTCGGCCTGCGGGCGCGGCAGGCCCAGCTGTACTGGCTGCTCGGAGACGAGCGGGCAAGCGCGTCCGCAATGGCGGACGCGCAGCGGTTCGCGGGCGGGGTCGCCTCGCCGGACGCGCTCGCCGAGCTGGCGCTCGCGAAGGCGCAGCTGGCGCGGTGGCGCGGCGAGCCCGGCGCGGCACACGAGCACCTGGCCACGGTGCGGGCGATGCTGGGCACCGTGAAGATGGGCGACTTCATCCGCGCCAAGGTCACGGACCTGTACGGCTACCTCGCCGAGGATCTCGAGCAGGCTCGCGCGTACCGGACCGAGGCGTTCCACGCGGCCGCGGAGCACCCGTTCCCACCGCTGGTCGCCGAGGTGCTGATCGGGATCGCGGACCTGGCCCTGCGCCAGGGACGGTACGAGCAGGCCGCGCGGCTGCTCGCGGCGAGCGACGGCGTCCGCGGCACGCCGGATCGTTCGCAGCCGGACGCCTCCAGGATCGCCGGGGAGACGCGGGATCGCCTCGGTGAGGTTCTGTTCACCGAGGCGATCCGTGAGGGCGGGCGGCGGGAATGGCGCGAGCTGGCGGAGATCACGCTCGCTTCGTGAACGACCGTCGCGCCCACAGGTAGCCGACCAGCGTGAGCCCCACGCACCAGGCGACCGCGGTGACGGTCGAGCCCGTCGACGGCGCGCCGGTCAGCAGCCCGCGCAATGCTTCGATGATCGAAATGAACGGCTGGTACTCCGCGAACTGCCGCGCGCCCGCCCCCATCTTGTCGGCCGGCACGAACGCGCTGCTCAAGAAGGGAAGGAGCATCAGCGGGACGGCGGCGAGGCCCGCGCTTTCCGGCGTCTTCGCGGCGAGCCCGAACGCGACGGTCAGCCAGCCCATCGCCAGCACCGTCAGCACGACGATGCCGATCGCGCCGAGCCACTCCGGAAGACTCGCCGACGGCCGGAATCCCATCAGCAGCGCGACCCCGATCTGGAGGACCTCGGCCGCGACGTCGAGCGCGTCCCGGCTGGTGAACCGGAGCCGGACATGGCTGCCGGGGACCTGGCGCTTGAGCTGGTCGGCCGTGCCCTCGGCGACCAGCCGGCCCTGATCGAGCACGGCGATGCGGTCGGCGAGCTCGTCGGCCTCCTCCAGATACTGGGTGGTGAGGAAGATCGTCGTGCCGCGGGCGACCAACTCCCGGATGATCTCCCACATGGTGCGGCGGCTGCGCGGGTCGAGTCCGGTCGTGGGCTCGTCCAGGAAGATGATCTGCGGCTCGCCGACCAGCGTCATGGCGAGGTCCAGCTTGCGGCGCATGCCGCCGGTGCGGACATCCAGGTCGATGCCGTCGAGGACCGTCTTGTCCTTGTACGCCTTTCGCAGCCCCGTGGCTGCGATCGCTGATCCGTTCATGGCGGCCGCGTCAGTTCGGCGACGGCCCGGTGTCAGAGCGGGCGGCGATGGTGGGTGTCACCGGAGCGGTCCGGACAG
>NZ_BOOC01000073.1 GCF_016863035.1 Microbispora corallina | reverse complement strand
TGCGCAGCTGACCCCGGAAGCCGCGTGACAGAGCCGTCTCCGCGACGCGGAGACGGCTCTTCACCGTGCCCGTCGGCACGGTCGATCGCCCTCAGACAGAGGTAACGGTAACTCCACGCCGAAGAGTCCCGGTGACGCGGCGAGCGCGCACCGCCCCGGGTTCCACATCCCCCCTGGGCCGTACGGCCCGGAGATCGAAGGAGAACACATGATCGCCCTCGGCGAGGTCCCCAAGGCCCTCCCTCGGCAGCGCCACTGGCGAGCCCTGATCGCCGCCGTGGTCACGGCCGTCCTGGCCGGCTCCATGCTCGTGCTCAACACAGGCGCGGCATCCGCGGCGACCGTCGACACGTCCGCCTGGTACGTGCTGGTCAACCGCAACAGCGGCAAGGTGCTCGACGTCTACGGCCAGGCCACCAACGACGGCGCCCGCGTCACCCAGTGGACGCGGGGCGACACCGCCAACCAGCAGTGGCAGTTCGTCGACTCCGGCGGCGGCTACTACCGCATCAAGGCCCGCCACTCGGGCAAGGTGCTCGACGTGTACAACCGGTCGACCGCCAACGGCGGCTCCGTCGTCCAGTGGACCGACGGCAACGGCACCAACCAGCAGTGGCGCCTGGCCGACTCCTCCGGAGGCTACGTCCGCTTCATCAACCGCAACAGCAACAAGGCACTCGAAGTGCAGAACGCCTCCACCGCCGACAACGCCAACGTCGTCCAGTACGACGACTGGGGCGGCAACAACCAGCAGTGGCAACTCGTCCGCGTCGACGGCGCGACCCCGACCCCCACCCCCACGCCGACGGGCCAGTACAACAACCCCGTCGTCTGGCAGGACTTCGCCGACGGCGACATCATCCGGGTCGGCGACGCCTACTACTACTCGGCCTCGACGATGCACTACTCCCCTGGCGCGCCGATCCTGCGCTCCTACGACCTCGTCAACTGGGAGTACGCGGGCCATTCCGTGCCGCGGCTGGACTTCGATTCCAGCGCCTACGACCTGAGCGGCGGACGCGCCTACGTCAAGGGCATCTGGGCCTCGGCGTTCAACTACCGGCCCAGCAACAGCACGTACTACTGGATCGGCTGCACCGAGTTCAACCGCACCTACGTCTACACCGCGTCGGCCGTCGACGGCACGTGGACCAAGCGGTCGCGGATCAATAACTGCTACTACGACGCCGGTCTGCTGATCGACGACGACGACACCATGTACGTCGCCTACGGCAACACCAACGTCAGCGTGGCCCAGTTGTCCGCCGACGGGCTCAGCCAGGTGCGGACCCAGCAGGTGTTCAGCACGCCGTCCAGCGTCGGCACGCTGGAGGGCTCCCGCTTCTACAAGCGCAACGGCTACTACTACATCTGGATGACGCGCCCGGCCAACGGCCAGTACGTGCTCCGCTCGACCAGCCCGTGGGGGCCGTACGAGATGCGGCAGGTGCTGCTGGACATGCCGAGCCCGATCTCCGGCGGCGGAGTGCCGCACCAGGGCGGCCTGGTGCAGACGCAGAACGGCGCCTGGTACTACATGGCGTTCGTCGACGCCTACCCCGGCGGCCGGGTGCCGGTGCTGGCGCCGATCTCGTGGAGCTCCGACGGGTGGCCGTCGGTGCAGACCGTGAACGGCGGCTGGGGCGCCACGTACCCGAAGCCGAACATCTCCACGACGAAGACCGTCAAGTCGATGATCGGCCCGGACACGTTCACCACGAGCGCGCTCGACCCGCGCTGGGAGTGGAACCACAACCCCGACAACACCAAGTGGTCGTCGGGCAGCGGTCTGCGGCTGCAGACGGCGACCGTCACCGACGACCTGTACAACGCGCGCAACACGCTGACCCACCGCATCCAGGGGCCCTCGTCCACCGCGACGATCGAGCTGGACTACTCGGCGATGGCCAACGGTGACCGGGCGGGCCTGGCGATGCTGCGCGACTCCTCCGCCTGGATCGGGGTGCGCCGCGACAACGGCGCGTACCGGGTCGTGATGACCAACAACCTGACCATGAACGGGAGCTGGCAGACCACGTCGACCGGCAGCGAGGCGGCCTCGGCCGCGGTGTCGGGCGGCCGTATCTGGCTGCGCGTCAACGCCGACATCCGGCCGGGGTCGGGCCGCCAGGCCCGGTTCTCCTACAGCACGGACGGCACCACCTTCACCACGCTCGGTCCGGCCTTCACCCTGAACAACGCCTGGCAGTTCTTCATGGGCTACCGGTTCGGGATCTTCAACTACGCCACCCAGGCCCTCGGCGGCTCGGTGACCGTCCGCCGGTTCGACCTGACCACCCCCTGAGAGGCATGACGGCCCCGCGCCCGTGAGGCGACGAGGCCATGAGGACCGGAGCGCCCGCCGATCGACTCGGCGGGCGCTCCTTTCTGCCCGGACCCGTCCACGGTCACGAGACCCGGCGATGCGCCCGAGGACGGCACCAGGAGCGCCCCCTTCGTACGTGACGGCCCAGGCCATGCAGCCGGATCGGCGTTGAGGGGCTCGCCGCCGGAGCACAGGGCCACCGGGGGCCTTTCGTCCGTCAAATCGGGGATACCGGCCCTATCCGCGTCCTCCGGGCGAGGGGAGGCTGGACAGGTGAGACGGATCGCGCTGCTGGCGGGAACCCTAGGCGCTCTGACGGCCGGGAGCGCCCTGCACCTTCTGGGAGGGGCGACCGCCGGTGACGTCGTGTGGGCGGCCGGCACCGTCGCCGCGCTCGTCCCCGCGCTGTGGTGGGTGGTGTCCGCGCTGCGCGCCGGCCGGCTCGGGGTCGACGCGATCGCGGTGCTTGCCCTGGGCGGCGCCCTGGCCGTCGGGGAGTACCTCGCCGGAGCGGTGATCGGCGTGATGCTCGCGGGCGGCCGGGTCCTGGAGGACTACGCGCTGCGGCGGGCCCGTCGTGACCTGACCGCCTTATACGAGCGGGCGCCGCGCGAGGCCCGCCGGTACGAGGAGGGCGTCCCCTGCCGGATCGCGGCCGACGAGGTGCGGCGGGGTGACCGGCTGCTGGTGCCGAGCGGCGAGATGGTGCCCGTCGACGGCGTCGTCGAGTCCGAGGGCGCTCTCCTGGACGAGTCCGCCCTTTCCGGCGAGTCGCTGCCGGTGGAGCACCGGAAGGGCGAGGGCGTGCCCAGCGGCGTGGTCAACGCCGGACCGCCGTTCGACATGCGGGCGACGGCGAGCGCGGCCGACAGCGCCTACACGGGCCTGGTACGGCTGGCACGGGAGACGGAGGCCGGCTCCGCCCCGATCGTCCGCCTGGCCGACCGGTTCGCGGCCTGGTTCGTGCCGGCCACGCTCCTGCCGGCCGCGGGCGCCTGGCTGATCTCCGGGGACGCCGTGCGGGCGGTCGCCGTACTGGTCGTGGCCACGCCCTGCCCGCTGCTGCTGGCCGCGCCGGCCGCGATCGCCTCCGGCCTGTCCCGTACGGCGCGGCAGGGTGTCGTGGTCAAGGGCGGCGGAGCGCTGGAGACGCTGGGCCGGGCACGGACACTGGTGCTCGACAAGACCGGCACCCTCACCGAGGGCCGCCCCCAGGTGGTGGACGTCCTGGCCGCTCCGGGAGGGGATCCGGAGGAGGTCCTCCGTCTCGCGGCCGCCGTCGACCAGATGTCCTCGCACGTGCTGGCCGCCGCGATCGTGCGCGCGGCCCGCACGCGCGGGCTGGCCCTGCCCGCGCCCGAGGACGTGTCCGAGGTGCCGGGGACGGGCGCCTCCGCGCTGGTCAGGGGACGCCGCGTGCGCGTGGGCAAGGCGCCCGGCTCCCGCTCGTCCCCCTGGGAGGCCGCCCAGCGCGCCCGGGCCGCGCTCGACGGCGCGATGACCGTGTGGGTGAGCCTGGACGACCAGGTGACCGGGGTGGTCCTGCTGCGCGACGCCGTCCGCGGGGACGCCGGACGCACCCTGCGGCGCATGCGGAGCGCGGGGATCGACAGGGTCGTGATGCTCACCGGCGACCGGGCCGAGGTCGCCGAGAGCGTCGCCGCCGTGCTCGGCGTCGACCGCGTGCTGGCCGAGCAGACGCCCGCGAACAAGGTCGAGGGCGTTCGGGACGAGGCGCGGCGGGCCACGACCATGATGGTGGGCGACGGGATCAACGACGCGCCGGCGCTGGCCGCCGCCGATCTCGGCGTCGCGATGGGAGCCCGCGGGACCGCCGCCTCCGTCCAGATGGCCGACGTGGTGCTGACCGCGGACCGGATCGACCGGCTCGCCGACGCCATGGACGTCGCTCGCCGCACCCGCCGGATCGCCCTGCAGAGCGCGGGGGCCGGCATGGCACTGTCGCTGGCCGCCATGGCCGCCGCCGCGGCCGGCGCGCTCCCGCCCACCGCCGGCGCCGTCCTCCAGGAGGTCATCGACGTCGCCGTGATCCTCAACGCCCTTCGCGCCCTGCGTGCGGCGCGGGGCACGCGGCTGCCGCTGGACAGGCCGACCTTCGACCTGCTGCGCCGCTTCGAGCGCGAGCACGCGGAGCTCCGGCCGCCGCTGGAGCTGATCCGCGAGGTCGCCGACCGGCTGCGCCCTGATGTGCCCGGGGACGCGCTGGCCGACCTGTGGCGCGTGCACGCGTTCCTGACCGGCGACCTGCTGCCGCACGAGCATGACGAGGAGTCGCGGCTGTACCCGGCCATGGCGCATCTGCTCGGCGGCCCCGAGGCGACCGTGACGATGAGCAGGGCCCACGCCGAGATCGACCGGTTGGTCCGGCGCCTGGGCCGCCATCTCGACCTCGCGGCGGATCGGGGCCCACGCGCGGACCAGCTCGACGACCTGCGGGCGTGCCTGTACGGCCTGTACGCGGTGCTCACCCTGCACTTCGCGCAGGAGGAGGAGGCGTACTTCTCCCTGGTCTCCGCGCCGTCCGTGTCGAACGCCGCGGACTGAGCGGCCGCCGTGCGCGACATGTCAGTGGCGCACGGCGACGACCGGGCAGGCGCAGTGATGCAGGACGGCGTGGGCGACGGCTCCGAGCCCGAGCACGGCCGGTGTCCTGAGGCGGACGCCGATGATCAGCAGGTCGGCCGTCGCCGACGCGTCGATCAGGGCCTTCGCCGGATGCTCGTGGACGACCTGCCGGGTCACCGGGACGCCGGGGTATCCGCCGGCCCGGCCGGCCAGCGTCGCGGCGAGCGACCGCGTCTCCTGCTCGGTGACCTCCTCCACGTCGTAGAACAGTGGCCGCGCGTCGCCCGGCCCGGTCACGGCGGGGTGCGTCCAGGCTCGGACGGCGCGGAGGCGGGCCTTCCGCAGGCACGCCTCCTGGAACGCGAAGTCCAGAACGGGTTCCTGGTCGGGCCGCGCGGTGACGCCCACGACGATCTCCCCGCGGTCGCCGGTGCCCGCCTGCCTGATCGCCTGCCTGATCACGGCCACGGGGCAGGGCGCCCGGGCGGCGACGTGGCGGGCCGCCGAGCCCAGCAGCAACCCGGCGAACCCTCCCCTGCCCCGGTCCCCCACGACGATCATCTGGGCCGCCCCGGCGGCCGCCACGAGCGTCTCGGGCACCACGCCCTCCAGGATCGCGGTGTCGACCCTCAGACGCCGCGTGCCCGCCCGGGCGCGGATCGTCGCCTCCTCGAGGATCCGCCGTCCCTCGGCCTGCACCGCCGCGGCCCAGCGCGCGGGCTGCGGGACGAGCGGTACGCCGAGGGACCAGCGGGGCGGCACGTGCACGATCCACAGCGACGCCTCGCGGACCACGGCCTCGTGCCCGGCCCACTCCGCGGCCTGGAGCGAGGCCGGCGAGCCGTCGGCGCCGACGACTATCGGCATGGTCATGACGCACCCCCTGAAGGACCGGCCCCGGTCCGTCCCGGTCCGCCGCCACGGAGCCCTCCTGACGAGGCATACCCCGTCTGCCCCGGCAGTCCGTTATGCGCACGCCGCCGCGGGGCACGCACCGAGGAGGGCCGCCTTCCGGGGAGTGCGCGGGTGATCGTCATGACGTTGCGTATCGTGGCGGGGACCGCCAACCGCGGCCTGGCCGAGGCCGTGGCTGCGGAGCTGTACATGGAGCCTGCGGCGTCCGAGGTGGAGCGGTTCCCGGACGGTGAGCTCCGTCCCGTGGTGGCGAACGTGCGGGGGGCCGACGTGTACCTCGTCCAGCCGACCGGCCCCCCGGTGAACGACCACGTGATCGAACTGCTGCTCCTCCTCGACGCGTGCCGGCGCGACCGGGCCGAGCGGGTCACCGTCGTCGCGCCCTACTTCGGGTACGCGCGGCAGGACCGGCGACGACGGCCCGGGGAGGCGATCGGCGTCCGCGTGATGGCGGACGCGCTCGCCACCGCCGGGGCGCGGCGCCTCGTCGTGGTGGATCCGCACATGCCCGCGATCGAAGCGGTCTGCGCCATGCCCGCGGACGCGCTGACGGCGGTGCCCGTCCTCGCCGACGCCCTGTGGGACCGGCTCCCCGCCGACGCGGTCGTCGTCGCCCCCGATCTCGGCGCGGTCAGGCTCGCCCGGCACTACGCCCGGCTGCTGTCGCGCCCGGTCGTGATGGTGCGCAAGACGAGGCTGACGGGGGCGGACGTGATGACCGAGGGACTGGTGGGCGAGGTGTCGGGACGGCCCGCGCTCCTGGTGGACGACATGATCACCACCGGTGGCACGATCGATGCGGCGGTGGACGTCCTGCTCGCAGGCGGAGCGCAGGCGGACATCGCCGTGTCCGCGACCCACGGCGTGCTCGTGGAGCCTGCCGCCCGGCGGCTGGCTCGGCCGGAGATCCACGACGTGGTGGTCACCGACACCCTGCCGCAGCGCGACGGCCCGCGGACGCGCCGGGTGTGCTCGATCGCCCCGCTCCTGGCGGACGCGATCGGGCGGCTGCATCGTGACGAGCCACTCGACGAGCTGCTGGTTCACGCGTGACGCCGGCCTCGTGGGCACCGGCCTCTCGTGCTCCTCCCGGCCATCGTGCCCGCCGGTCAGATCCTCAGGCC
Source organism: Microbispora corallina (assembly GCF_016863035.1). Lineage (GTDB taxonomy): Bacteria > Actinomycetota > Actinomycetes > Streptosporangiales > Streptosporangiaceae > Microbispora > Microbispora corallina. Next base: position 4,096 of record NZ_BOOC01000073.1, on the reverse strand, counting down.
GGAGTCCTCCTCCGCGCACTCCAGCCTGTCGACGACCTCGCCCACACCGTTGACCCGTCCGGTCATGTGAACCAGGGTGCGGGCGTCGCCGCGACGGTCCAGCCGCCCGCTGAGCGTCACCACACCGGCCGCCACGTCGACGCGGACCTGCGAGAGGTCCGCCCACAGCGCGCCGTCCACCACCTCTTCGCGCACCTCCCGGGCGATGTCGTCGTCGGAGCGGGCGAGGACCTTGAGCACGTCGTGGCGGCTGACGATGCCGACGAGCCGGCCCTCGTCGTCCACGACGGGCAGCCTCTTGACGCCGTGCTCGCTCATCAGCCGGGCCGCGCTGACCACGCTGGTGAACGGCCGAGTGGTGATCGCCGGGGCCGACATCAGCTCGGCGGCCGTCTCCCCCCGCGCCCTGTCCTCCATGGTCGCCCCCCGGCCGCCGAACTGCTCACGCAGCCGGAGGCGGAGCGGAGGACGGTAGTCCTCACCGTAGAACTGCTTGCGGAACTCCTCCTTGCGCAGCAGGTCCGCCTCCGAGATCACGCCGATCACATGGCCCTTCGCATCGACCACCGGGAGCGCGCTCACCCCCCGGGCGATGAGGACCTGGGCGACGTCCCGGTACGACGTGCTCCCCGTGACCGAGACGACGTTCGCGGTCATGACGTCGCGCACCTTCATGTGCATGATCCACCACCCCCGAGAGGCGAGACCCCCGCGCCGCTTCCCGACCCGGGATGGTGATTCCCCTCCGGGACCATGGTCATGGCGGGGGCCCCGGCGACAGACCCCGAAGGCGGAGGGCCGGGCGCGTGGAGTGCGCCCGGCCCCGTGGCATCAGCCGGCCGGCCTCATCCGAGTCGCTTCCAGGGGCCGTTGGGGGTGCCGGGTGTCTGGTTGCGGGTCCACCACTGCGCCTGGTAGACGACGCCCTGGTAGTCGGCCCGGTCGCCCGCGACGAAGACCCGTGACGGGGTCCACACCGCGGTGCCGTCCGCCGTGGACACCATCTGCTGCCAGGGCCCGTACGGATCGCCGGGCGTCTGGTTCTGCGTCCACCACAGGGTGCGCCAGACGGATCCGTGGTAGGACACCTGGTCATCGGTGTTGTAGACCTTGGCCGCGGCCCACGCCGGAGGGTTGTCGATCACGATCGACACGGTCTGCTCGGTGGTCAGCCCGTTCGTGCCGACCGCGTCGATCTTGAGCTGGTAGGTGCCGTTCGGGTAGGCGGTGGTGTCGACGACGAGGGTGGGGTGGAGCCCGTCGTCGTGGCTGCCGGGCGCCTTGGTGTTGTCGGTCAGCCAGACGCCGTCGCGGTTGAGTTCGATGTAGGTGTAGGAGACGTCGGACGCCGCGCCGCCGAGGTCGACCGTGAAGGTCGGCGTGCCGGAGACGGAGGCGCCGTCGGCCACGGACACGCCCGTGATCGCCAGGTAGGGCGTGAGGGTCCAGAAGTGGTCCGGGACCGAGGCGTCGCCGGTGGCGGGCGCCGGGCTGGCGACGAGGGTGGCGTTGCGCCCGTTGCCCGACGCGTCCGCGACGGCCGTTCCCGTGCTCTCGTCGAACGTGTAGCGCAGGACGTCGCCCGCTCCGGCCTGCCCGGTGGCGAGGGCCGACACCTCGGACGCGGTCAGCGCCCGGCTGTACACGTTGAAGTCGTCGACCGCGGCGGCCAGGTACGGGTCCCCCGAGTACTGCGAGCGGCCGATCCAGTTCTGCGTGGTGCTGCCCAAACTCGAGGGATGGACGGTGACGTTGGTGTTGGTGCCCGCGACCTGGTCGTTGACGTACAGGGTGCCGGTCGTGCCGGACACCGTCACCGTCACCAGCGACCAGGTGTTGAGCGGAAGCGTCGTGGTGGAGCTGATCTGCTGCTCCCCGCCGGCGCCGCCGGTCGTGATGGCGAAGCGGAGCCCGGTGTTCTTGTTGAGCGTCAGGAACATGTAGTTCGACGTGCCGGTGCCGAAGTCGAACACGCGCGACCACGTCGTGTTCTTGGCCGGGTTGACCCACATCGAGACCGTGAAGTCGCCCGTGACGCCGCTCACCGCGCCGCGCGGCACGTTGACGTACTGGTTGGCGCCCGACAGCGCGACGGCCTTGCCGAGTTTGCCGGTCACCCGCGTGCCGCCGATGCCCGAGGAGGTGACGGTGGTGTCGCTCCACTGCACGACCTGGGCGCCCGAGTCCTTGCTCATGCCGTCGACGGCGAGCACGAGACCGGTGTCGTAGTTCACGAGCTTGCGGTGGCCCTTCCCGTCAGGGACGACCTGCCACAGCTGCCCGTTGCCGCCCGTGTCGGTCTCCACCTCGGCGGACGCGCCGTTGCCGGACGAGGCGTCCTTCACTCCGAGCACCAGGCCGCCGGCCGCGTTGACCACCTTGTACAGGCCGGAGCCCGCGGAGACCAGCTTCCACCTCTGGGTGGCGCCCTCCGCGACGGTGGCCTGGTTCACGAGGGTGCCCGCCGACGTCCCCGCGTCCCGGGTGCCGAGCGCGAGCCCGCTGTTCAGGTTGGTGATCCGATAGGTGCTCTCGAGGTCGGTCGCCGTGCCGGCGCCGCTGATCACCAGGTGGTACGCGTTGGCGGAGCCCATCGCCACCGGGACGGTGATGGAGCCGTCGGTCACCTGGTACACGGTGTCGGAGATGGTGATCGGACCGGCGACGGGGTTGGTCCGCCCGTACGACGGGGTGTACTCGAGCCTGGCGTGGACGGTGCCGTCCAGGTCGAGCTTGTCCAGTCCGTCGACCTTGACGGCGGTGGCGCCGCTGCCGCCGCCGAAGACCACGCTGACCTGCTTCTTGTCATCGGACACGGCGGCGGCGCCGTCGAGGCCGGTCGTGGCGTTGGGCGGGGTGGTGGTGACCATGTCCCCACTCATGTCGGCGTACCACTTGTAGAGCCAGTAGGCGCCGTTCGGGTTCCCGCCGGTGCCGGTCAGGAGGTCGCCGAGCGCGCCGTACCCGTTCCAGAACGCGAGCTCCGCGTCGTGGATGCCGTAGCGCTCGAACTTCGCGATGTACCCGACGAGGGCGCCAGGGATGCCGACCTCGGAGGGCGCCGCGTACTCCTCGATCGAGATCGGGCGGGGGCTGATGCCGAGGTTCTTCATGATGGCGGTGACCTTGGCGAGGTCGCCCACGATCTTGCCCGAGTTGATGAGCTCGTGCCAGGAGATGATGTCGGGAACGGTGTCGGTCGCGACCGCGTTCTCGAGGAAGTTCTCCATGTCGTTGATGTTGTCGGAGAAGCTCGGGCCCTGGATCGGCGTGGCCGGGTCGAGCGACCGCACCTGGCGGAAGGTCTTCGTCCAGAAGTCCTCGTAGGTGCCGTTGGACGAGAGCCACGTGTTGTCCGACTCGTTCCACAGCTCCCACGCCGCCATGTTCGTCGCCCCGGACGCCTGGACGGCCTTCACCTGCTGCTCCACGACACCCGGCCAGGTGTCCCAGCTGAACTTGTACGGCCAGCCGGCGTAGTAGTCCGACAGGCGGTCCACGACCTTCGCTCCCGCGCGGGCCGCCTTGTCGGCGACCACGAGCACGTCGCCCTTCGCCTGCTGCTTGCCGCCCACGGCCATCTGGACGAACGTGTTCGGCTTGATGGCCTTGACCAGGGCGTCGGAGGGAGTCGCGTCGTCGGCGAGCCCGTAGAGGGACCCCGTCGCGACATGCGTGACCGGGCGGAACGGCTGGTCGGCCTGCACCACGAGCGTCGACGCCGGGGCCGCGACCGGGGCCGCGGACGCGGGCGAGGCGGCGACGACTCCCGTGGCCGCGATCGCGAGCGCGGCCGCCAGGGACGCGCCCCCGATCCGGTTCAGGCCGGCGCGCGGGGCTGACGCCCTCGCCGGGGGCGATGCTGTCCAGGACATGCGTGATCTCCTTGCCTTGCGTGAGGGAGAGGACGTTCACATCCCGTCGTCTGGCAAGGGGCCGTGACGACAGGGAATGTTAGCGTTAACAATCGAGGGGTGCCGCGGGTCGCGGACGTGAGGGGACCTTCCTCAGTCCTTCACCGCGCCGGCGGTCACCCCGGCGGCCACGTAGCGCTGAGCCACGATGAGCAGCAGCGTCGCGGGGATGGACGCGACCG
>NZ_BOOC01000072.1 GCF_016863035.1 Microbispora corallina | reverse complement strand
TCGTGACCGAGCGGCGTGTGGTCGTGGTCTGTCCCGCCGCGGCGGCCGGTTAGAGATCGGCGCACAAATCAGAGAGCACTGCTCTTGACGGTGAGCGGATTGCCACGCATGCTTGTTCTCAAGCGAGAGCAATGCTCTCGGAACCTCTGCTGAGGAGCCGGCGATGACCCGCTACATCGAACCGACCCGCATGGATCACCTGTTCAACCGTACGGTCGCGGGCCTCACCCGGCTCGGGATCAGCCTCTGGGGCTCCCGGATCCTGTATGTCCGCGGCCGGTCCAGCGGCGAATGGCGCACCACGCCGGTGAACATGCTGACCCTGAACGGCTCGCGCTACCTGGTCGCACCCCGAGGCATCACCCAGTGGGTCCGCAACCTGCGCGTCGCTGGAAACGGCGAGCTGCACGTGGGCCGCCGCATCGAAACGTTCACCGCCACCGAACTGTCCGACGACGAGAAGCCGGCCGTTCTCCGGGCGTATCTGAAGCGCTGGGGCTGGGAGGTCGGAAGGTTCTTCGAGGGAGTCACCGCGAACGCGTCCGAGGAACAGGTGAAGGCGATCGCTCCGGGCTTTCCCGTCTTCCGGATCGACTAGAGGTCTTGTCGCAAGGCCAGACCACGCCACCCCTACCAGAACTGCCGTCGCGTACGAACAGGCCCGGTGGTGATGACCGGGCCTGTTCGCGATGGATTTGTCAGTTGTCACCGATCGCCCGAGGGCTCATCGCTTGGCGAGGAACTCCTCGATCGCCGCCTTGACCTCCGTGCCGGTGGCGTGGCCGGCCACGATCCGCATCACCTGGCCCTGCATGGTGTCATTGCCGTATCGGCCGTACGTGTCCGCGATCACGAGGTCGAGCCAGGGACGGGCGATGGGAGCCGGCTTGCCCTGGTGGGGTGCGGCGAGGATGGCCGTGATCGCCTCCACGATTCGCCCTTGCACAGCCGCGGCGCTGTCCTGGAGGGCTCCGCGCTGATCCTCGGGCAGTCGTTCGATGATCGCCCTCGCCTCGGCCAGGTCGGCGATGGCGTCATCGACGGCGGCCTGGTCGGTGAGGTCGCGCGCGGCGATCCCCGCGAGCAGGTCGTGCGCCTGGACGATCGCCTTGACCACGTCGAGCCGCTGGGTCAGCCAATCGGCGTCGGCGCCGGCGGGGAGCTTGGCGATGGCGGTCTCGGCGGCCCGGATCGTCTCGGCCGACGGGTGGGCCTCCGCGGCGGCGACCGCTTCCCGGGCGGCCGTGAGGTCCTGAGCCGCCAAGATGGCCTTCACCGCGGTGAGCCGCCGGGTCAGCGCGTCGGCGTCGGGGCCGGCGGGGAGCTTGGCGATGGCGGTCTCGGCGGCCTGGACCGTCTCGGCCGACGGGTGGGCCTCCGCGGCGGCGACGGCGTTCACCGCGTCCTCGAGCGCCTCGTCCTCGCCCCCGGCGATGGTGACATCCATCGACCCGATGACGATGGGCAGGTTGTTGGCGGCGACGATCCGCATGTCGGCGTTGCCGTTCTGGCGATTGCGGAACATCACCTGCGGCATGTCGAGCGTCACGGTCTGCCAGGTGTTCACCTGGGCGGCGGTGATGTTCACCCGGGTTGTGCTCTGGTAGGCCGACCCGGTGGCCGCGGAGTCGTACTGAAGGACGAACGAGCCGGACACCGGAGACCGGTACTCGATGGTCGCCGTGCCGTCGTACGGCCCGCCCTGGATGAACTTGTCATCGACCACGAGGTAGAGGTTGTTGCCGCTGTTGAAGGTGTTCTTGTCCACCTGCAGGGCGGGGCGGCCGTCGACGGTGATCTCGTGGGCCGGGCCGCTCTCGTAGGGCATCCAGTTCAGCCCGTTGGGCTCGCCGGAGAAGTCCATGGACACATGGGTCACCGTGGGCTTGGGCGGAACGACGTCGATCTTCACCCCGGAGATGGCGAGCGGGAGGTCGCCGGTCGCCGACAGGCGCATGTCGGCGTTGCCGTTCTGGCGGTTGGTGAACCGGATGTCGGGGATGTCGATCGTCGTCGTCTGCCACTGGTTCACCTGGTCGGCGCCGATCGTCACCGACGACGACTTCTGGTACGCGGAGCCGCTCGTCGCGGAGTCGTACTGGAGAGTGAACTTGCCCGGGACGGGAGAGCGGTAGGTGAAGGTGGCCGTGACCGCGTACGGCCCGCCGGAGATCGCCGCGTCGTCGGCGAACATGTACAGCTGGTTGCCGCCGCCGAACGTGTTCGTCTTCAGGACGACCGCCTTCCGGCCGTCGACCGTCGTCTCCTCGTAGGGGCCGTCACTGTAGGGCTTGTACGTCAGTCCGTCGGTCTTGCCGGCCGCGAGGTCGAACGAGACGCTGTACTTGTTGGGGGTCGGGCTCTGCCCGGGATCCGGGTTCGGGTCGACCCAGTCGGAGCGCTCGGCCACGTACGCCTTGCCCTGGGCGTCCTTCTTCAAAGTGAAGGAGTAGTCGACCGTGTCGGGCAGCGTGACGAACTCGGCCTTCAGGGAGTCCTTGGTGACGGTCAGCCGCATCGCGCCGAAGTCCGTGGCCTCGCGGTAGAGGCTGCCAGGAGCGGTGCTGAACAGGGGCGTGATGCCCTCGCCGCTGTTACCGGTGATCGCGATGTTGTAGCCGTCGGAGGTGACGATGTGCTCGGCGTGGTGGTCGTGGCCGGCCAGGATCAGGTCGACGCCCGGCGTCATCATCCACGCGCGGTTCGGATTGTTGCCCGCCTTGCCGGAGGAGTAGATGGGCTGGTGGCCGCCGGAGAGAACCCACGCGGCGGCGCTGTCGTCGACCGTGTTCTTGTACTGGTCGTAGATGGCGGGCATCGTGGTGCCCGACGACGTCTGGCAGTTGACGTCCGGGTTGAGGAAGTCCACCAGCCCGTTGCCGAATCCGGCCACGTACGCCACCGGCACCTTGAAGAAGTCCACGCTGGGCTGGACGCTCTCCGGGGTGCAGCCGTTGCCGTAGTCGTGGTTCCCCATGATGGGGAAGAACCTGCCCGCGTCGATGTCGGCCTTGTACGGCGCCTGGGCTTTGACGACCTCCTCGGGGCGACCCTGCTGATAGCTGTTGTCCCCGACGGTCAGGATGTACGCGGGATTCCAGGAGTGGACCATGTCGGCCACCTGGTTCTCCGAGGCGCAGGCCCGGTCCACACCGCAGCCGCCGTAGTCGCCGATCACGGCGAGGACCAGCTGATCCTGTGGCGGCTTGCCGGGGTCCACCGGCGGGGTGATCCGCTCCAGCTCGTCTCCTGTCGCCTGGGCCACCTGGGCCACCTGGGCCGCCTGAGGCGCTGCCTGAGCCATCTGGGGGATGACCGCGGTGATCGCCGCAACCACCCCCACAAGTGTCAACACTGCTCTCTTCGCGAACGACACGTATCCACCTTTTTGGGTACCGCGCGGCAATAATCGGGCAGGACACTAGATCACGTGTCGGACGAGAGGGTGAATAAGTAACCAATGGCCGCATACGGTCGCATGGCAGATGCTGCGCCGACAAACCACCCCTGAGCGCTCAAATGACTAGATTTTGGGCGTAAAACCTAGACGCGTCCGGCACGCCGGGGACCGCCAGGAAGTAGCCGCCGCCGAACGGCGAGATGTAGTCGACCAGCGGCTCGTCCACCAGGCGCATCTGGATCGCCTCGAACTGCCGGTGCAGATCCTGCTGGTAGCTGGTGAAGATCAGCCCGACGTCGAGGTTGCCCACGTCGTCCACGCCCCGGTCGTAGTTGAAGCTGCGGCGCAGGATGCGGCTGTCGTCCGTCTCCGGATTGCGCGGGTTCGCCAGCCGGATATGGCTGGTGACCGGGATCACCTTGCCCGCCGGGTCCAGCTCGTACCGGGGCACGTCCTGCTCGTGGGCGCCGTCAAGCGGCGCGCCGGTGTCCCTGGCCCGGCCGAACATCCGCTCCTGCTCGCTCAGCCCGACCCGATCCCAGAACTCCACGAGCATGCGGATCAGCCGGAAGGCGACGTAGCTGCCGCCCGCGGCCCAGGCCGTCTCCGGCTTGTCGTCCCGCACCCACACCAGCCGGTCCATCTCGGCGGCGTCCTTGGTGTCGGGATTGGAGATGCCGTCCTTGAAGCCCATGAGGTTGCGCGGGGCGCCGCTCGGCCGCGGTGGGTTGGCGAACCCGTTCATCCGCCAGCGGATCTGCATCGCCCCCCGGGTGTGCCGGGCGATGTCGCGCAGCGCGTGCAGGACGGTGTCGTCGTCGTCCGCCTCCAGTTGCAGGCTGAGGTCGCCGTGGCACCAGGCGGGATCGAGGTCGTCGTTGGGGAAGACCGGCATCTGGACCAGGCCGGCCGGCTTGCGGGAGGCCAGGTCGTACCGGTCGTCGAAGAGGGAGGCGCCGAGGCCGAGGGTGACGCTCAGCGCCCCGCCGGGTACGTCCGGCCCGAGGATGCCCGAGTCGGCGGGCGGCGCGGTGATGCCCGGTTCCGGCGGGACCCCGCCGCTGGTCAGGGCGCGCGCCCGGCCGGTGAGGGTGCGGAACAGCTCCGTCAGCTCGTCCTTGCCGTCGGCGATGACGTCGTAGGCCACGACGACCGTCCTGCGCCGGGGGGAGTTGAGGATGCCCGCCTGGTGCGGCCCGTGGAAGGGAGGTACCGGCGGTGTGCCCGCGCCGGCGGCGGCCGGCTGCGTGGTACGGGCGACGGTGGCGGCGATGCCGGTGGCCAGCGCTCCGGTCATGAACGCCCTGCGGTTGTAGCCGGTCATCGTGTCCGCCTCGGGACGAGGATTTCGGCGACCGGGGCGAGCTCTTCCAGCAACTCGCCGGCCGCGCCGTTGATGGTTCTGCGGACTCGGGGGTCCAGCCGGTCGACCGGTGTCCAGGTGTCGCCGTGCTTCTGCGCTCCGAGGAGCGCGTCCAACTGGTCCAGATGGGCATCGACCTGCTTCAGCCCGGGGTAGCGGCCCTCGAGCAGCGGCCGTAGCACGCCGATGGTCGCCCGGGTGCCCTGGACGTTGGCCGCGGCGGTGGCCAGCGTGGTTCCGCTGCCCTGGTCGGATCGTCCGGACAGCTCGAACTGGAGGGTGTTCTCCAGGATCTCGTGCGCGCGCAGCGGGAGAGCGGCCGGGTCGAGCCGCTCGCCGGGGAAGCCGTCGCTCAGCGCCTTGACGTCCTGGTACAGCTGGTCGGCGACCGGGCGCAGCGTCGTGGCGGCCTCGTCGTGCCACAGGCCGTATTCGACCCGGTGCAGGCCGGTGAAGTTCGTGTCGTGGACGTCCCCCGGCAGGCCCGCGGGGCGTCCGTTGATCGCGCCGTCGAAGTCGCCGAAGGTGCCGTACGCGGAGCCGAGACTCTCGTAGGCCAGGTGGGCGGGCAGCCACGCCTTCCTCGCGGCGGCCAGGTCCCCCCGGTCCACCGCCTTGGTCAGCGCCTCGGTCCTGGTCACCAAGGTCTTCAGCCCGCCGGTCACGTACGTGGTGTACGCCTGCGCCGGGGCGACCAGGTCGTTGGAGGAAATCGGGACCGTCGCCGGTCCACCAGGGGCGTTCCCCGTCACCTTGACGGACGGCCCGACGACCAGGTCCCGCTCGTCCACGTCGCACCGGATGGCGTACGTCCCCTGGGCCAGGCTGACCCGCAGGGGCCGGGTCACCCCCGGGGCCAGCCCTTCCAGCTCGGCGTGTACGGCACCGCCGGGCACGTCGATGAGATCGACCCCCGAGGAGACGTCCCCGGTGTTGGTGACCATGATGGTCTGGAGACCGGCCTGCGGATTCGTCCAGCCCTCGCCGCAGTGGCTCGCGGAGATCTGGACCGCAGGAGGCGTGGGCGGCGAGGGGCCGGCGCCGGCCGCCGAGCACCCGGTCGCGAGAAGGAGCGACGCCGCAAGCACCGCGCCCGGCCGCCTGATATCCACGATCGTCTCCTGATGAATCACCACAAAAAGGGCGAGCACAGGCTAGTGGCTATATACGGCACATCAGGGTCTATTACGCGACGCGTGGCGGCAAATTCATGCGGCCATCATCCGGTGTTCTCCCTGGCGGCGAGAGGGCGACGAATCAGCGGGGACATGCCGCCCTTGACGGTCAGGGGGCGGTGAGGCCGGTGGCGAGGTGGTCGAACGCTCGGTCGATGAGCGTTTTCAGGCCCTCGATCCCCGTTTCCGGATTCCAGGTGATGAAGGCCGAGCGGAAGATCGACCCGGTTGCCGCCGCGAGCAGGCGCGGATAGAGGCTGCCCGGCGGGCATCCGGTGCGGTCGGTGAGGACGTCGGCGAGCCTGTCCTCGAGGCGGAAGACCGCGTGCAGGGTCTTGGTCCTCAGTTCGGGAGACGCGCTGAACAGCTCCTTGCGCGCATGCCAACCGGTCTGTGCGGCGAAGCTGGGCATGGTGTCGTCCATCGCCCGGCGCAGGGCCGTGAGCGGTGGTTCCTGCGATGGCCGCGCGGCGAGCGTGGAGGCGAGTTCGTCGGTGAGGCGCTGGTCCCAGGCGAAGAGTGCCGCCTCCTTGCTCTCGAAGTAGTTGAAGAAGGTCCGGCGGGAGACCCGGGCGGCTTCGCAGATGTCGTTCACGGTCACCGTCGAGGGGTCCTGCTCCAGGAAGAGCCGGATCGCGGCAGCGCGCAGGGCCTCACGGGTCTCGGCCTTCTTGCGTTCACGAAGTCCTGGAACTTCGCCCTGCATGTCGATCACGTCCTCTCACCACCGGCGGGGCCAGCGTACTCACCCAGAAGTTTGCACGGGTGCATCGTTGCACGAATGCAGTAATCGCTAACCTGAGCAGCATGGCATCTGCGCACGCGAAGAAGAAACGCCCTGGTGAGATCACGCGGACACTCGCGATGGGGGTCTGGCTCCCCGCGATCTTCCTGACCGGACTGCTCTTCTCCTTTCTGCTGGCCTTCCACAACCCCACGCCGCATCACATCGAAGTCGCGGTCGCCGCCCCGCCGCCCACGACGGCGCAGCTGCAGTCCCAGCTCGACGCGGCCGTCCCGGGCGGCTTCACCCTCCAGCCGGTCGGTACCGCGGCCGAGGCGCGCGCGGAGGTCCTGAACCACGACGCGGTGGCGGCGTTCGTCCCGGCGGCGCACCATCCTCAGCTGTACGGCGCCAAGGCGGACGGCGCCGCCATGGAATCGCTCGTCCGCCAGGTCTTCACCTCCGCGGTTCAGAAGGCCGGCGCCGGCCTCGCCTTTCACGAGCTGGTCTCGACGAGGCCGGGAGACAGCCTGGGCATCAGCCCGCTGTACCTCCTGATGGCCTGCACTCTCCCCGCCTACTTCCTGGTGGTCGCCATGCAGCGCGCGGTGGGCTTCAGCCGTCGGGCGCATGTGGCCACGATGATGGGAGGCGGCGCCGTCGCCGCCCTCGCCTGTTACCTCACGGGCGCCTACGGGATGGACGCGATCCCGCAGCATCCGCTCGCGCTGCTGTACCTGTTCCTACTGACGCAGGCCGTGTCTCTGACCTCGTACGGGTTCGTCCCCTTTCTCGGCCCGTTCTTCCCCGGGGCCGCCGTCACGCTTTTCCTCTTGCTCGGCGTGCCCTCCAGTGGCTGCACCGTCCCCGTCGACCTGCTCAACGGCTTCTTCCGCTTCCTCCACCCCGTCCTGCCCATGGGCAACGCCGCGGACGCCCTGCGTCTTGCCGACTACTTCGACTACCGGCAACTGGGCCGGCCCACCGCGGTGCTCTGCGCCTGGATCGCGACAGGGGCGGCTCTCATCGTGCTCGGGTACCTCAAGCACCTACGGCAGCTCGTACGCGACGCACAGGCAGGCATTACGGGAGCCGTCCCCGCGCCTCCCCCGGAGGATCCCACCGTGGAGCTTCCTGAGCCGGTCGCCCTCCCCCCGCACCGGCACCATTTCGGCGAGCAACTGCCGATACTGACCGGGAGAGTCAGCGGTCTCGCCGGAGAGCCACTGTCGGCCACGATCACGGTCACCGACCCGCGCGGGCGCCAACTGGTCCGTACCCGTACCGACCAGAACGGCGAGTACGCGGCCACCGGCTTCCACCACGGTTTCGCCATCGTCGTCGCCGGCGCCCCCGGCCGGCAGCCGGCCGCCTCACGTCTACTGCTCAGCCCCGCCGCCCCCGTGAACCAGGACTTCATCCTCACGTGATCGCTCCGCCTGAGAAGCGGGTTTCAGGTGGCCGCCAGACGATGTCGAGACATGTCCCTGGATAAGATCGCCGGTAGGCCCCGCTTGCCGCTCGCCGTGACGGTCAAGACACGCCGACGACCGCTCCGATCGCGCGCGCCCGGCATCCCCCAGGCGGCGGAACCGGTCCTGCCCACGGTGCCGCCGTCCGACTCCTGACCGTGTCCGACCTGGAAGGCGTCATCCGTGCCGCCTGGGCCGGCGAGCAGATCGTGTAAGGAAGCCCGCCACCATGACCAGCCAGATCTCGCCTGAGCAGAGCGCCCGGGAGGAAGAGCTCCTCGCCCGCGTGCTGGGCTCGTTCGAGCACACCCCCGACGAGCGCCTGAGGTACCTGCTGCAGGAGCTGGTGACGCACCTCCACACCTTCGTGCGCACGGTGCGGCTCACCGAGCCCGAGTGGAACGCCGCGATCGAGTTCCTCACCCGGGTCGGCCACATGACCAATCAGCACCGACAGGAGTTCGTGCTGCTCAGCGACGTGCTCGGCGTCTCCATGCAGACCGTCGCGGTGAACAACGAGGCCGCGGGGAACGCCACCGAGGCGACCGTGCTCGGCCCCTTCTTCGCCCAGGACGCCCCCCACATCGAAAACGGCGGTGACATCTCCGGCGGAGCTCCCGGCGAGCCCGCCTGGGTCGAGGGCACCGTCAAGAGCGTCGGCGGTGCGCCCATCCCCGGCGCCCGCATCGAGGTGTGGGAGGCCGGCGAGGACGGCCACTACGACGTGCAGCACCACGACGGCCGCGTCTACGGCCGGGCCCGCCTCTTCGCCGACGAGAACGGCGAGTTCCGCTTCTGGGGCCTGTTTCCCACCCCTTACCCGATCCCGGACGACGGGCCGGTCGGCGACCTCCTCCAGGCCACCGGGCGCAGCCCGTATCGGGCGGCTCACCTGCACTTCATGGTCAGCGCTCCCGGTTACCGCACCCTCGTCACCCACATCTTCGTCCGCGGCGACGAACTGCTCGACAAGGATTCGGTCTTCGGCGTGAAGGACTCACTGGTTCACGACTGGTCTCACCACTCCGCCGCCGAGCCGACCCCGGATGGGCGGGACCTGCGGGGCAGGCGGTGGGCCCGGGTCCGCTTCGACGTCGTCCTGGCTCCCGGCCAGTCCGTCGACTACGGCGCGCTCATGGCATAGTCGTCGCCAGGACTCCGCTCTGATCACCGCTGCCCACGAGGCGGTCGACGCGCCCGGCACCGCCCTGCTGGACGCGGCCAAGCAGGCCGGCGAGGTACGTGCCGACCTGCGCATGGCCGACCTGCTGGCCCTGCTCAACGCGATCGCGACCGCCGCCGAATCAGGTGAACGGCAGCCCACCGATAGGCTGCTGCCGACGACTGGGAGACCTGATCCATGGCCTGGTCCATAACGGACAGTCCTGACGTTTTTCGTGCCGAGGCGGGAGCCTTCGTCGCGTCGCGTCCCGATCTGCACACCATGATGCTGTCGGGACTCGACACGATTGAGCGCCTTCGCTCGGGCGGCGCGACGCCGCCCGCGGTTCTGGGATGGTGGCGAGACCGGGGGGAGAGCCGTACTACGGCCGCCTTCGTCTGGATGCCGCCGCAGCTGCTCGCGGCGAGTCGTCTCTCCGACGCCGCAGGTACAGGCCTGGCCCGATTGCTCTCCGCCGGAGACCGGCCCTTCAGCGGGCTGATGGCTGACGACGCGACGATCGGCCTCTTCTCGGAGGCATGGAAGGAGGCCACGGGATCCGCCCCTGAAAGCAGAGTGCACCTGCGCCTGTACCGTCTGGACCAGGTCGTCCCGCCGCGCGTCGTGCCTCCGGGGAAACCTCGCGTGGCGACCGCCGGGGATCGCGACCTTCTGCATCATTGGTGCACGAGCTTCGTCGCGGAAGCCGGGTCTCTCGGAGCGGACCTCGACACGTTCATCGACGAACGCATAGCCCGACAGGGGTGGCGAGTCTGGGAGGTCGAGGGCGAAGCGGTCGCCATGGCCGCCACGACCCCCGTCGTGTCCGGCATGGCACGCATCACCCCCGTCTACACCCCGCCCCGGCACCGCGGGCACGGCTACGGGGCCGCTGTCACCATGGCCGTCTCCAGAGCCGCCCAGGAGGCCGGCGCGGCACACGTACTCCTCTTCACCGATCTCGGGAACTCGACGAGCAACCGGCTGTATCAGCGCATCGGCTACCGGCCGGTCTCGGACTATCGGATCCTCCAGCCCTGACCGGCGGAACGCCCGAGTACGGGATGGCGTCAGACGGCCTCGAGTTCCATGATCCACAGTGGTGAGCGTGTGGGCCGGGCAGAGACCCGGCGCCATCCGCCGGCCGTGAACAGGGCGTCGTACTCGTGCAGGTGTCGTTCCCGGCCTCCGTCGGTGACGGACAGCATGTTCATGTCCGCCACGGCGCCGAAGTCGGGCGTACCGACCTCGCCGAGCACGATTTCGACGACGACGGCGCGCGCTCCGGGCCGGGCGGCGGCACGGCAGTTGCGAAGAAGGCGAACGCAGGCCTCGTCGTCCCAGTCATGCAGGATCCACTTCAGCAGGTACAGGTCCGCTGCGGGCACCTCGTCGAAGAAGTCGCCCTCCATCGCGCTGAAACGGTCCGAAAGGCCGAGGTCCTCGGCGGCACGGGCAGCCGCGACGGTCACATGCGGCAGATCCAGGACGATGCCGTGCAGTGCGGGATTGGCCCGCATCAGCCCGAGCACGAGCCGGCCGTTGGCACCGCCCACGTCGACGGCCGTCGAGACGCCCGAGAGGTCGAGCATGTTCACGGCCTCGACGGCCACGACCTCCGACATGCTCGACCCGCTGGAGGCGAAGGCGTCGCCCTCCTCGGGATGCTGGGAGAAGTAGGTGAACTGGTCCATGCCCAGCGCCTTGTACACCTGCGTCCTGCCCTCGCGTACGGCGTCGGGAAGGTGCGCCCAACTCACCCAGGTCGAGTAGCCGGCCAGGTGCAGGGTGGTGTCGCGCAGCGAACCAGGGACGCCTTCGCGCAGCAACTCTCCCATCGGGGTGGTGACGAACCTGCCGTGCCCTTCGTACGCGAGCAGCCCGATCGAGGCGCACGCCCGCATCAGCCGGTAGGTCGTGGCCGGATGGGTGGATGCCCGTTCGGCGACCTCATAGGCCGTACGTGCCCCTGCGGCGACATGGTCGGGAATCGAGAGGGCCGCCGCCGTCCGGACGATCTGCGCCACCTGGTGACCGGTGATCATCTGGAGCAGGGTGCCGAAGACGCGCTCCTGCTCAAGGGCCGCGTCCTCGCGTCCTGACGCCGCCTCTGGTGTTTCCTTCATGGTGCTCCGTACGTCGTCTCATCGCCGCGGGACAGGCGACGGCCGCTCGGGTCGCATCGGCGACCGCCGCTGTTGCCTGGGACCTCCAGCCCCGCGATGCGGCATGACCGCCGGCCCTTCCGGGAGGTATGGACTGCATTGTCCGGCTTCCATACTCCTGACGGATCGGCCCGCGGCGCCGCCTTTGTTCGGCCATGAATCACCTATATCCGGACAGAACGCCATTCCCGCCCTGCTCCACAACGGGTGCCGGCTGGGCGGCCCCGCCCACGAGGGCCTCCGTGATCTCCGGTGACCGTGTGCTACCAATGAACGGTGTCCATGCCTCCTGCGTCGCCGGCCCGAGGGCGGTCAGTGCCGGCGGGGCCCGGCCGGTCACCGCGCGGATCCGGCTCCGGCCCCTCTGGCCTCTCCGGCTCCGGAGGGGCCGGAGCGGTGGACGCCCGCCCTCATCGTGTCGGGATCCTCGTCTACGACGGAGTGACGTTGCTGGACGTCGCCGGTCCCGCGGAGGTGTTCAAGGAGGCGAACCGGTTCGGCGCCGACTACCGGATCATGCTGCTGTCGCCGACCGGGGCGGACGTCACGTCGAGCCTCGGGGTCCGGATCGCGGTCGACGGCGCCGTCTCCTCGGAGCCGGCTTTCGGCACGTTACTGGTGGCCGGGTCCGATCTCTATCCGCGCAGCCGCGTCCCCCGCGACCTGGCGGACGCCGCGCGGACACCGGCGGCCGTGGCCGGCCGGGTCGCGTCGATCTGCACGGGGGCGTTCGTCCTCGCCGCCGCCGGCCTCCTCGACGGCAAGCGCGCGACCACGCACTGGAAGGTCGCGCACAAGCTCGCCGCCCGGTGTCCGACCTGCCACGTCGAGCCTGACGCGATCTACGTCCGCGACGGCGCCACGTACACCTCGGCGGGGGTGACGGCCGGCATCGATCTGGCGCTCGCTCTCGTCGAGGAGGACCACGGGCCCGACCTCGCGCGCGATGTCGCCCGCGCCCTGGTGGTGTACATGCAGCGTGCGGGTGGCCAGTCCCAGTTCTCGGCGCCGCTGCAGGGACCGCCGCCCCGCTCGCCGGCTCTCCGCACGGTCACCGACCTGGTGACGGCGAACCCCGGCGGGGACCACTCGCTCGGTGAGCTCGCGAAACACCTGAATGTGAGCACCCGGCACCTCACCCGGCTCTTCCGCGACGAGCTGTCCACGACACCGGCCCGCTACGTGGAGAACATCCGGTTCGACCTGGCCAGGGCGCTGCTCGACCAGGGACACACCGCGACGCAGGCCGCGACCCTCGCCGGATTCCCCAGTTACGAGAGCATGCGGCGGGTTTTCGCCAGGAAGCTGTCGATCAGCCCCGCCGCCTACCAACGCCGGTTCGGCACGGCCCGCCGCGCCAACGCCGGTT
>NZ_BOOC01000071.1 GCF_016863035.1 Microbispora corallina | reverse complement strand
GTCGACCCCGCCAAGATGGTGCACGTCTTCGCCACCGGCAACGACGGGACACTCAAGCACTGGTACTACTCCGGCAGCTGGAAGACCGACACCCTCGGCGCCGGCGTGACCGGCACCCCCACCATCACCGCCGACGGCAACGGCGCACTCCAGGTCTTCGCCCGCGGCACCGACGGATCACTCAAGCACTGGTACTGGTCCAACGGCTGGCACTACGACGTCCTCGGCACCGGAATCGCCTAATCCGGCCACCTGAAAGTGTGTGTGGACCCACCATCGTGGTGGGTCCACACGTCTTCAAGGAAGATGGTCGCGACCGCTGTCGAGAACCCTTGTCGCCTGTGCAGCTTTGCGGGCCGGCGGCGGCGCGGCCCGCGGCGGGAGCGGATCGGTGGGATGCCCCGTAGGTTCGGCCGTCATTGACTCGCCGATTGCAGGGCGGTTAGAGATCTGGCCGGAGCGGCGGATATGGGCAGTGGCCCAGCCGAGAAGAGCGGTGGTCAAGTTCAGGGCGCTGACAACCAGTGGGATCCAGACGCTCAGGCCGTGCACCCGGTCGGGGCGGGTGCGGGGTCGCCCGGTGTCCAGGCGCGGTACTCGGATGCCGTCGATGACGGCGGTGAACTGCGGGCTGTCGCCGCGCTGTCCGGTGGTGAGCACGATCGACAACGGCTTCAGCCCTTGCTCGCACGCCAGGTGCAACTTGGTGGTCAGCCCGCCGCGAGAACGTCGACGGCCAGCCCTCACGGGTGCTGCGATGGGGTGCGCAGCTCGACGTCCGCCCGATCACGATGAGCGGGGAGCTCACCGATCAGTCCACCACCAGTTTCGCGGTCAGCTCCGGCGCGTCTTCACTCATGCGCCGCGCCCTTAGAGGTTGCCTGCCGCCGGCAGCGCGGGCCGATGGATCCAGGCGGCAAGGTCCGCGGGCGCGCATTCGGCGACTCGGGCGGCGTACCGGGGAAGCTCCTCCTCGTTGAGGACCTGCCGCCACTGGCCTGTTGATCCGCTGTGGAAGAACTGGCTGGGGTCGTGATAGAAGCCGTCGTGGCTGGCTTCGGGCGCGAGCTCGCCGGCCCGGCCCTTCATGACCGCGAACGTGGCGGCCTGGACCAGGTCCGGCCAGGCTGTCTCGGTGATGGCGATCCCGAGCCGGGCGGCTATGTAGCGCATCTGCCCTTCGAGGTCATCAAGGAGGTCCTCGTAGCGCAGCAGCACGATGTTCGGCTGGTCGCGGACCTGCCAGAACGTGTCCAGATGGTGAAGCATGATCTCCAGGTCGGACACGGTCTTTCCGGGCGCGGCCGGGTTGACCCAGGACCAGAAGCGCTCGCGCGCGGTCCCGCTCGGCGGGGACGGAGCGGCGGCCAGCAGCTCGTCGAGGACCACGGCGCCCACGGCATCCTCCCGCAATGCGAGGGACACGGCCCGGTCGGTGTTGCTGGTATGGCTGTCCAAGGACATGGCCACATCCCGGGGGTCCCGGCTTGCGCATAGGTAGGTGACCCGGTCGTCGAAGGGCAATCCGTCGAGGGGCGTGTGGGTCTTGATGAATCGCCGGTGCGCTTGTGCCTCGAGGTCGGCCAGCACTCCGGTGAGCGGGCGCAGCAGGACGTCCAGCCACGGCGAGATCTGGTCGAGGGGCCGGTCGAATGTCGCGCTTTTGAAGATCTCCAGGGCGCAGATCATCTGCAGCCAGGTCGTGCCGCACTTCGCCGGGGTGCTGATCACGATGTCGCCAGGGCGGAACACGAACCCATCCCAGCGGGCCGAGTCCGTGAAGGAGGTCTGGTAGCGAACGTGTTCCCCCAAGCCCATGCGGGGAGAATGGCTGCAACCAGATCGGGCCGTCAACCGTGCCGTGAATGACCGGGGCGCCCCGCAAGCGCAATGACCGGAACGCGGCGCGGACCTCGGTGGTAAACAGCGTCGGTTCCTGCCAGGTGGCCTACTGGCTGGAGCACGTCGTCAAGGTCGAGCGCCGCCCCAAAACGGTGCAGGGGTGCGAGGGAGTTATCCGGCGGTATCTCTTGCCGAGCCTCGGCCGGAAGCGCCTCGACAAGCTCAACGCGGCGGAGGTCCGTCAGTTCGTCACGTCGCTCCGTACCGGCTGCCAGTGCTGTCAGCGCGGGTGGGACAAGCTTGGGAAGCCGCCGGAGTGCTGCGCCAAGAAGGGCGGCGAGTGCTGAGATACACGATCGAGACTCGTATGGTCCAGTTCATTCACGCTGTCCTGCGCAACGCCCTGGAGAACGCGGTCCGCGAAAAGACGACCTCGGGAGTGTGCGCCTTCACGATCTCCGCCACACCTGTGTGAGCCTCCTGCTCGACCTCGGCGTACCGCCGCACATCGTGCGAGAGATCGTCGGCCACTCGGACATCGAGGTCACGATGAAGGTGTATGCCCACACCTCTCTCAACGAGAAGCGTGCGGCCCTAGGCAAGCTAGGCGATGCTCTGGGCTGACTTGGCCTACAACTGAGAAGCGCTCCGGGTTGCCGGGGCGCTTCTTTCGTTAGCCATCAATAGAGCCACTTCTCGCTGTGGCGGTGCCTTGTCGGCTCCGGTTCCTCACCTCGTAGAAGCATCAGGCGGACGTCCTGTCGGGCCTTGCGCTCTGCGATGTTCGTGTCCACGCCGATGCCTTTGTATGATCCGCCGGCGTCACGCCTGGCTCGGCGGCCATCTTGCTCCTGGATACGGAGCGGCATCGTGTTGTCGGTGCGGCTCACTCTTCAATCCTCGCGGACCCGCTCCGACACCTCAACTACCCCTGCTGTCGTCAGGGTTGTCGTCAAAGCTCAACAAGAACGCCCCGGCCGTGATCGGCTCGGGGCGTTTGGGCTGTTCAAAGGTGGTGGTCAGGGGCAGGGTCGAACTGCCGACCTTCCGCTTTTCAGGCGGACGCTCGTACCAACTGAGCTACCTGACCTCGGCGGCTGCCGCCGTACGCGGTCCTGACGGGACTTGAACCCGCGACCTCCACCTTGACAGGGTGGCGAGCACTCCAAACTGCTCTACAGGACCTTTATGTCCGGAAGCTTTCGCTTCCGTGTTGTTCGGCTCGCTTAGCCTACCAGTTCCCGGGAGGTCTTCGACCTCTCCGCTTCCCGGCACGCCAGGCGTTCCGTGTGCCCCCAACGGGATTCGAACCCGTGCCGCCGCCTTGAAAGGGCGGTGTCCTAGGCCGCTAGACGATGGGGGCTCAGGGACGGTGCCCTGTTCCGTGACGCCTTCCGTCGGAGACCCCTGAAGCATAGGGGACGTTCGCCCCCGATGCCAAAGCGGTTGGCGACGGGGAGCCGCTGATCGTTCCGCTCGGAGAGGGAACGCCCTGCGACCCGGGAGAGATTCTACGACCCGGGTCCGGCTCGATATGTCGCTCGCACCGGATCCACTGCTCGCCGAGGCCGCCCACGGTGATGTCGTCCCAGGCCTGGAGGCGGTGGGTGCTCTTGCTGAAGTACAGGACGGACGCGGTGAGCGGCGTGGGCTGGTCGTGCTCCAGGCCGCGCAGGCCCGCACCGCCGGTCGAGCCCTGGATCATGAGGCGGGTGCCCGTCGGCAGCAGTTCGGTCGAGCGGGCGTGGACGTGGCCGGCCAGCACGAGGGGCGCGTACCCGGACAGGCCGCGCCCCACGGTCGGGTCGTGGACGGCCACGATGTCCGTGGGGATCTTGTCGGGGGCGGACGTGGAGGCCGCGCGAGGCCAGCCGCGGGGCACGATCCGCTGGGCGTTGAAGCGGCCGAGGTCCAGCAGCGACTGCGCCTCGTCGTTCGGCTCCTGGACCGTCTTGTCGGGCGTGAAGCGGGGGTCCCCGATGCCGTAGATCGTCAGGCCCTTCACGGTCGCCGCGGTGCCGTCCAGGACGATGGCGTGCTTCTGCCGCGCCACCGCGCGCTGCGTGGTCATGGAGTCGTGGTTGCCCCGCACGAAGACGTACGGCACGCCGAGGCGGCCGACCTCCTCCACGTACGTGTTCTCCGCGCTGGTGCCGTGGTCGCTGATGTCCCCGGTGTCGATGATCATGTCGACCTTGAACTGGTCCTTCAGCGACCTGATGACGTTCCAGCCGACCGGGTTGATGTGCAGGTCGGACACGTGGAGGACGCGGACGGTGTCCGGGTCGGGGTTGAAGGTGGGCAGCGTCGAGCCGGCCTCGTACAGCTGGGAGACGTTGGTCACCAGCTTGGCGAGCTGGCCGCGGTACTCGGAGAACTTGTTCACGATCGACTCGGCGCTGCCCACGAGGGACGGGACGCCGGTCAGCAGGCCCGTGTAGCGGGGCTCGGACATCGAACGGGGGTTGAAGGTGAGGGCCGACGCCGTCCCGATGGCCGCCACCATGAGGAGGGACCCCAGGCCGGTCCAGGCGGCCGAGGAGATCCGCCGGAAGACGACGAGACCCGTGACGAAGCCGGCGAGCACCGCGCAGACGACCGCGCGGATGGCGAGCCGCCGCAGACCGTCGAGGACGTCGCCCTCGATGGTCGTGGGAAGGCGGTCGGCCCAGCGGGGGTTCTTGAGGATCTCCTCGGCGGCGTCGGGATGGACGGCCTCGAGGGTGAGGTTGAGCCGCACCGGCCCGTTGTGGCTGTCGAAGTCGAGGGTCCCGAGCGGGCGCACGTCGATGACGGTCTCACCGCCCAGGGACGGCTCGAGGGACATCCCGATGTCGGCGGGCCCGACCGCCGTGTCCACCGACGCGCCGAACGCGATCCCGAGCCAGCCGCCGAGCACGGCGGCCACGGCGATGGCGAGGACACGAGCCGCCCGGCCGTGCACGACCCGCCGGGCGAACATCGTCAAGCGCGAGATCTCCATCCCCTCCTGCCTACCCCACTTCCCCGCCCCCCCGCGCACCGCCTCCGCCCGCGATCACCGGCAGGAGACGCTCCGCGACGCCCCTGGGCAGGGCTCGGGGCAGCCCCCTACGGCCCGGCCCGGCCCGTCGTCTCGGCGAGGCGGGCCCGCATGCCGGCGATGATCAACGCGACACCCCCCTCGAAGGAGGCGTCGCTCTGCGGGCCGCCCACGTCCTCCAGGACGGCGCGCAGAAGCGGGTATGCGTCGAGTTCGTCGACCGCCTCCTCGAACTGCTCCGGACCACTGACCCCACGTTCCCTGTCCGCCTGCTCCTCAAGCACGAAGCCGCCCAGGAAACTCGCGAGGGTCCCGAGCCCGGTCATCGCGTCCGTACGGGTGAACCCGACGCGTACGAGGGACTCCAGGATGAGCTCGACCGTGGCCAGGGTCCCCTGGCCGGGGTGGGTGCCCGCGGTGAGCCGTGCGCCGTCACGGTGGGAGTTGAAGGTCCGGCGCCGGCCCCGCACCCAGTCCGCCAGCCAGGTCTCCCACGACTCCCCCTCGCCGAGTGACCGCAGCACGGGGGCCTCGCCAACCGTGATGGCCTCGGACATCGCGTCGAGAAGCTCCTGCTTGTTCCTGAAGTGCCAGTAGAGGGCCGGGGCCTGGACGCCCAGTTCGGCCGCGAGCCGGCGCAGGGTCAGCTTCTCCAGCCCCACCTCGTCGAGGAGCTTCAGCGCGGTACTGACGATCCGGTCGCGTTCGAGTCGCACGCTTGACAGCTTAACAACGTTCAATGCATGCTTAACGCTGTTAAATTTAACGACGTTAAGGAGAAGGATGATCCACGCCGAAGGGATCAGGAAGCGGTACGGCGAGACCGAGGCCCTGCGCGGCGTCGGCCTCGACGTGCCCGCCGGCACCGTCTGCGGCCTGCTCGGCCCGAACGGCGCCGGGAAGACGACGATGGTCCGCATCCTCACGACGCTGCTGCCGCCCGACGGCGGGTCGGCTCGTGTGGCCGGGTGCGACGTGGTCCGCGAGGCCGACCGCCTGCGCTACCGCATCGGCCTGGCCGGGCAGCACGCGGCGCTGGACGAACTGCTCACCGGCCGCCGCAACCTGGAGATGTTCGGCCGGCTCTACCACCTGCCCCGGCGTTCGGCTCGCCTGCGGGCCGGGGAGCTGCTCGAGCGGTTCGGCCTCGCGGAGGCGGGCGACCGGCCGGTGCGGACGTACTCGGGCGGCATGCGACGCCGGCTCGACGTGGCCGCCAGCCTGATCGTGGCGCCGCGGGTGCTCTTCCTCGACGAGCCGACCGCGGGACTCGACCCGCGCAGCCGCCTGGGGCTGTGGGACATGCTGCGCGAGCTGGTCGCGGAGGGGACGACGTTGCTGCTGACGACCCAGTACCTCGACGAGGCCGACCACCTGGCCGACCAGATCGTGGTTCTGGACACCGGACGGGTGGCCGCGTCCGGCTCGCCGTCCCAGCTCAAGGCGAAGGCCGGGGGCGACCGCGTGAGCGTGGCCTTCCGCGAGGCGGGCGACCTCGCCGAGGGGGAGCAAATCGTCCGGGGAGTCCTGCCGGGCGAGCCCGAGATCGACCGCGGCGAGCGGCGGCTGGCCGTCCAGGTCGAGGACGGCGCGACGTCGCTGATCAAGGTCGCCGCGGCCCTGGACGCGGCCGGGATCGCGGTCGACGACCTCGGCCTGCGCCGGCCCACGCTCGACGAGGTGTTCCTGCGGCTGACGGGGGCGAAGGCGGCATGAGCACCACCGGCCCGGACACCACCGGCCGGGGCGCCGCCGGCATGGCGGCCTTCCGGCTCGAGCCGCCGTCGACTCCGCTGGAACGGCTGCGGTGGGGTCTCGGTGACACGCTCGTCATCGCGGGCCGCAGCTACGCCCGGCTGCGCGCGCAGCCCGGCGAGATCGCGGGCGCGCTGATCTTCCCCGTCATCATGACCGTTCTGTTCGGGTACGTCTTCGGCAGCGCGATCACGCTGCCCGGCGGGGGCGACTACCGGAACTACCTGATGCCCGGCATCTTCATGCAGCTCATGGCCCTGGGCACGGTGGCGTCTGCGACGGCGGTGGCCGAGGACATGGCCCAGGGCGTCATCGACCGCTTCCGCGCCCAGCCCATCGCGCGCAGCGCCGTCCTCGCCGGGCGGACCGTCGCCGACGTGTCCCGCGGGGTGATGTCGCTCGGCTCCATGGCGCTGTGCGGCGTCCTGCTGGCCGGCTGGCGCCCGCACGGCGGCCTCCTCGCGACGCTCGGGGGCTTCGCGCTGTTCGCGCTGTTCGGGTACGCGATGATCTGGGTCGGCACGTACATCGGACTGTTCGTGAAGAACGGCGCGCAGGCGGACGCGGCCACGTTCGGCTGGGTGCTCCCGATGACGTTCCTGGCCAACGCGTTCGTGCCGCTGGAGGGGCTGCCGCGCTGGCTGCGGGCCGTCGCCGACTGGAACCCGATGAGCGCGGTGGTCTCGGCCGGGCGGACGCTGTTCGGCAACCCGGGGTCGGCCGCCGACTCCTGGCCGCTGCGCCACCCGGTGACCGCGACGCTCGCCTGGTCGTTGCTGATCATCGCGGTGTTCATGCCACTCGCCGTACGCCGCTACAGGACCGCGACATCCCGGTGACGCGACACGCCACCCGGCGGCAGCCTCCCGGGACGGGCGATGCGGCGGCCTCGCGGGACCGGGGCGGCGGTGACACGATGGCGGTGTGATCGACGTCCCGCTGAAGAGGTTCGAGGAGCTCGTGGCCGAGGCGCTGGACACGATCCCGCCGGATCTGGCCAGGGTCATGGACAACGTCGTGGTGGTGGTCGTGGACGACCCGCCCGAGCCCGGGCTCCTCGGGCTCTACACCGGCATCCCGCTGACCGAGCGCGGCGACTGGTACTCCGGCGTGCTCCCCGACCGCATCGAGATCTACCGCAACCCGACGCTGGAGATCTGCGAGACCGAGGACGACGTGGTGGAGGAGGTGCGCGTCACCGTCGTCCACGAGATCGCGCACCACTTCGGGATCGACGACGAGAGGCTGCACGAACTCGGTTGGTAATCGTGGGGTTGCAAACGGTCCCCGCAGCGGGCACTGTAAGTAACATGTTGACCACGGCCCGTCAGACGAACCGTCGCCGCGGGCCGGCGCGACCCCACCAGCGGAGCACGTCAGCGGAGTGACATTTGGCGGCCACCAAGCAGCCCGGCAGGCTATCAGGAAGGCACCGCCGTCCTCCCGAGACGCGCATCACCTACCGCGAGGTCGTCGCGGTCAGGGAGTTCCGCGCCCTGTGGCTCGGGCAGGGCATGTCGCTGCTCGGCGACCAGCTGGCCCAGGTGGCGCTCGCCGTCCTCGTCTACTCCCGCACCGGCTCGCCGCTCGCCACGGCCGCCGTCTACGCCCTGACCTACCTGCCGCCCATCATCGGGGGCCCGCTGCTGGCCGGGCTGGCCGACCGCCACCCGCGCCGCCGGGTCATGCTCTCCTGCGACCTGCTGCGCGCCCTGGCGCTCGGCGCGATGGCGGTGCCCGGCATGCCGTTCGCCGCCCTGTGCGCGCTGGTCTTCCTCGTCGTGCTGCTCGGCGCGCCGTTCACCGCCGCCCGCGCGGCGCTGCTGCCCGAGGTGCTGGAGGGCGACCGGTACGTCGTGGGCTCCGCCCTGCAGAACGTCACGAACCAGGCGGTGCAGATGCTCGGGTTCGCCGCCGGAGGGGCCTCCATCGCCGTCCTGGGGCCGTACCGCGCCCTGGCTCTCGACTGCGCCACGTTCCTGGCGTCGGCCCTGGTGATCGTCGCTGGTGTCCGGCGACGTCCGGCGCCGCACAGGGGCGAGGGGGGGCGGCCGTCCATGTGGACGATGACCGCGGCCGGCGCCCGGCTCGTCTTCGGCGAGCGGCGGCTGCGCACGCTCGTCCTGTTCGCCTGGCTCTGCGGCTTCTACGTGCTACCCGAGGGGATCGCGGTGCCGTACGCCGCGACGCTCTACCGGGGCGACCTCTCGGTGCCGGCGATCACGGGGCTGCTCATGGCGGCGATGCCGCTGGGGACCGTCGTCGGGGCGTTCGCGTTCGGGCGGTTCGTCACGCCGTCGTGCCGCCTGCGGGGGATGGGGTGGCTGGCCATGCTGACCTGCGCGCCCCTCGTTTTGTGCGCCATGCGGCCGCCCCTGGAGTGGGTGCTGGCGCTGTGGGTGCTGTCCGGAGTCGGCGGGGCCTACCAGCTCGCCGCGAACGCGGCCTTCGTCCAGTGTGTCCCGTCGGCGGGCCGCGCCCAGGCGTTCGGGCTCGTGCAGTCCGGGCTGCTGGCCGCCCAGGGGGTGGGGATTCTCATCGGGGGCGCCGCGGCCCAGCGGCTCGGTCCAGAGCCTGTCGTGGCACTGGCCGGAGCCGCCGGGCTCTCCGTCGCGGCCGTGCTCGCCATGCTCTGGACCGAATCTCGTACGGAGATCATTTCCACGGTCCGGGCCCCCGCCACCTGAGTCAGGCCTGCGGGCCGTCCTCGGGGCGGGTGGCGTCGGGGCCGGGGGCCGAGGGCCGGCCGTACGGGTGCTGCTCGTAGCCGCTGCCCTGGTGCGTGGGCTGCGGGGCCTGCGGAGCCCGGGGGGCCTGGTTCCAGCCGCTCTGGGCCTGGTCCCACTTGGACTTCACGTCCTGCCAGACGTGGCCGTCCTTGTTCTTGTCGATCAGGTCCTGCACGATCGAGCCGTGCCGGCCCTCCTCGGGGAGCAGGAGCCACGCGACGGCGTAGACGCCGATGCCGAGGCCGCCGAAGAAGCTGGCGACGGCGAGCGCGAGGCGGAGGATGTTGGGGTCGACGCCGATGTACTCCCCGACGCCCGAGCACACGCCCGCGATGATCCTGCCGTTCCTCGTGCGCTGGAGCTGCTTGCCCGAACCATTGGTGTTCATCTCGTTCATGCCTCCACAGTGCCTCTCGGGGCGCCTCGCGCACATCGGGATTCCCCCTGGCACTACCCCGAGGGGGCCCGGATACCCTGGCGTCCATGGACGACCTCCTCCAGCTCGACGACCAGCTCGGCAGCGAACACCGCATGGTCAGGGACGCCGTGAGGGACTACGTCGCCGACCAGGTGCTTCCCCACGTCGGGGACTGGTTCGAGCGCGGCGCCTTCCCCGCGCGGGAGGTCGCCCCGGTGCTCGGATCCCTAGGGGTTCTCGGGATGCACCTGGAGGGGTACGGCTGCGCCGGGCTCGACGCCCTCTCGTACGGCGTGGCCTGCCGGGAGCTGGAGGCGGGCGACTCGGGCCTGCGGTCCTTCGTGTCGGTCCAGGGGTCGCTCGCGATGTTCCCGATCTGGAAGTACGGGTCGGAGGAGCAGAAGCAGGAGTGGCTGCCGCGGCTGGCGGCCGGTGAGGCCATCGGCTGCTTCGGCCTGACCGAGCCCGACCACGGCTCCGACCCGGCCGGCATGCGCACCACCGCGAAGCAGGACCCGTCCGGCGACTGGATCCTCAACGGCTCCAAGATGTGGATCACGAACGGCTCGGTCGCCGACGTGGCCGTCGTGTGGGCGCAGACGGACGGCGGCGTCCGCGGCTTCGTCGTCCCCACCTCGTCCCCCGGGTTCTCCGCCCCCGAGATCCACAAGAAGATGTCGCTGCGCGCCTCGGTCACGTCCTCGCTCTACTTCGACGACGTACGGCTGCCGGCGTCGGCCGTCCTTCCCGGCGTCACCGGCCTGAAGGGCCCGCTGTCCTGCCTCACCGAGGCGCGGTACGGCATCGTGTGGGGCGTCGTCGGCGCGGCCCGCGCCTGCCTGGAGGCGGCCGTCGACTACGCCACCACCCGCGTCCAGTTCGGCAAGCCGATCGGGGCGTTCCAGCTCACGCAGGAGAAACTGGCCTGGATGGCCGTCTCCCTCGGCCAGGCCGGGCTCACCGCGCTGCACCTCGCCCGGCTGAAGGACGCCGGGAGCCTGACGCCGCGGCAGGTCAGCTTCGGCAAGCTGGCCAACGTCCGGGCCGCCCTCGACATCGCCCGCCAGGCCCGCTCGGTGCTCGGCGCCAACGGGATCACTCTGGAGTATCCGGTCATCCGGCACATGAACAACCTGGAGTCCGTTCTCACGTACGAGGGCACCCAGGAGATCCACACTCTCGTGCTGGGCGAGGCCCTCACCGGCCTGCCCGCCTACCGATGACGGTCGTTCCCGTCGCCGTGGGGGCGGTACTCTCTGTACCCTGCATCTAGGGAAGTGTCGCGCAGATCTTGCCGTGGTCTGCGGGACATCGCCCTGAAGGGGTGCTAGCTCAATGGCAGAGCTGCGGACTTTTAATCCGTCGGTTCAGGGTTCGAGTCCCTGGCGCCCCACCCTTAATGAGCTGGGCAGACTCCCGAATCGTGAGCGTTGGGAAGCCTGCCCGGTTGCATTTCTGGTTGCAGTTGTGCAGTCGCCGGTTCACTCGTCCCACAGCGCCCGGCCCATCCGCGCCATGGCGTCGCCGGCCAGGTTCAAGAAAGTGACCTTGACCGAACCCGGGGGCACGGTCGCGAGTTGATCCACTAGCGGGGGCAGGAAAGGAAAGGCCGGGTAGGTAACGGCTTCAGGGCAGTGGGATCACGGGTCCGATCCGAGGACTCCCCGCAAGATCGATCACGTCGTACCGTCGGAACATGCGCAAGTGGATCTGCGTCGTATTGGCAGGGGCACTCCTGGCCTGTCTTACCGGCTGCACAGTCCGCGACAACGGCTATATCGGGATCAGCGTCGACGAGGCTGGTCACCTCCTCGCCGTACTGGCTTGGTGCGGGCCGCCACCGGACGGAGTGCTGCTCTTCCACGAGCAGGCCACCGCCCAGGCTAAGCCGACCACCGGTAACCCAGACGATTCGTACATCGACGACGCGACGTACCACGCGCCCGTACTCAGCGGCCAGAGCGCCTCGTTTCGACTCGACGCTCCCGTCGGCGGTTGGACGGTCACCCCCAAACCGCCGACGCTGGATCCAGCGATCACGTACATAGCCTTCGGCTTCACCAACGACAACACAAGCGGACTGAACAGAATGACATTCAAGATCGACGATGCCGCCAGAGTCAATCCGGGCCAGGTGCTGGCGTATGGCTGGGACGACGAGAGGCAACAGCACATCGACGGCGTGATCTCTTTGAAGGACTTTGAGCGCTTAGGGCAGGCTTCCGTAAACTGCCCCTGACGATCCCGCCCGCCGTCCGGGCGTGCGACTCTCCAGCCGGTCCCGGACGTCGCCGCTCAGGCCGCCCCGGCGCAGCCAGCGCCACGCCGTACCGACCGAACCCGCCGACCACACACGCCCCGTCGCCCACCGCTACGCTCCCGGCTTCAAATGGAGGGCCGAGAGGGATGAGCTTGAATGCGCCTCCGAGGGGCACTCCGGCCCCGAGGTGATCGCCGAGCACGAGCACGGGCCCGTAGGTAGCGGGGGCTAATCGCCGGCGCTGTGACCGAAACGTTCACCGTGGTTCACAGTCTCCGCGTGGGGGCGAACCTCAACTTTTGACGGCCTCTGCGATCTGCAGCGCTACCTGGGCGGGCGTTAGGTGCGTGGTGTCGACGACCTCGGCCTCGCCGTGTAGCCACGTGCGGGCCGCCTCGGCGTAGGGCTCAAGGTATCTGAGACGGAAGGGGGAGGGGCCCGGGCCGAGAAGAGTGTCCCCCTCGATGCGCCTGCGGAGGGTGTCTTGGTCAGCGTGGAGGACGAAGTGCCGTACGGGGATGGCATGTTGGGCGAGACCCGTGCTGATCTCGCGCCAGTACTGCTCGACCAGGACAGTCATGGGCATCACCAGAGTGCCGCCGGTGTAGTCGAGTACAAGGCGGGCGGTCTCGACGACGAGTGGCCGCCACGGCGGCCAGTGCTGGAAGTTGTCCGTCGCGGGCAGCCCCGGCGTGATGTCCATGAGTGTCTCGCCTACCTTCTCGGCGTCGAACACCCGTGAATTAGGGATCAGTTGCTGCACGAGTGCGGCGGTCGTCGTCTTGCCTGCGCCGTGGGTGCCGTTAAGCCATACGCTCACGGAGCCCGATGCTAGTGCTGTGCGGGCCGTGGGCACGGACGCCCAGAAACAGGTCCTGCCGTGGCGGATGGCATGACCCACCCGCGATGATCGTTTCTGGTCACAGCACTAGCGGATGTCCCGCCGGCGAAAGGCTTGCTGCGGTGTCGTGTCGGCGGCCGTGTCAGCACGGCAACGGCGCGGTGTCAGTGCTTCCGGCGATCGTTGATGCCATGAACAGATCAGCAACCGCTTCCTCGCGGTCGCGGGCACTCCCGCCGCCTCCACAGCGATCGAGCCCCCCGACGGGCTGACGCAGCCGGTCTTCCCCTGAGGGATGGCGGACTCGCTCACGAACAGCGACCAGGCCGCTCACACCTACACGGCCATGAACAGCTATTCGGTGTTGCTAGCTACCGGTACCCAGTGGTACTTTGTACCGGTACCTAGCGACACCAAGTAGCCGAGAGACGGCCGACCCGCCTACGGCTACGAGATCACAGTGCGGCTGCGCGACCAGGGCTTCATGGACGTCGCCGAAGGCACCATCTACGCGCTGCTGGTCAGGATCGAGCAGCGCGGGAGCTTCCTGGCCGCAAGGCTCGAACAGCTCCGCGAAGGAGGCAAGCAGACATGACCACAGAGTCGAACGAGCCGAAGAGCCGCTACCTGCAGCACCTGGAGATCATCACCGGGCCGCTGGAGGACAAGAAGCGCTGGCGGCAGTACAAGGCCCGCGTCAAGCGACTCCCCGAGAACTACCGCATCGCAGTCGAAGCGCTGGAGCGCTACCTCATGCACTTCGGGCCGGCCGACGGCGCCGGCGCGATGGCGATGTACGACGACCTGGCCGAGCTGTTCGAACAGAGCGCGGCCGACGGAACCCCGATCCGCGACATCTTCGGCGACGACCCGGTGGAGTTCGCCGAGGCGTTCATGGCCAACTACCCCCTCGGACAGTACCGAGCCCGGGAACGGCATCGATTGGCCGGCGCCATTGAACGCGCCGCCGGCGAGAACCCCGAAAGAGAAGACAGGACCAAGCGATGACGACACAACAAGCCCCGG
>NZ_BOOC01000070.1 GCF_016863035.1 Microbispora corallina | reverse complement strand
ACCACAACGGCAACAGCCCCGGCGGCGCCTCGGCGTCGGCGTCGGGCACGCGCGTGGTGGCCAAGAAGAGCACCACCGGCTCGGCTGCCTCGACCAGCGCCACATCCAGCAGCTCCACGTCGGTCGGCGACGCCGTCTCCACCGACAGCACAGGCGCCGTCGTGATCAACCTCGACGACGTCAAACTCGCCGCCGGCTACACCGCCAAGGTCGTCGGCACGGCGGTCACCGCCGCCGCCACCGCCACCGTGGAGGCGACCGACCAGCTGGCCACGACCACGGCCGCGGGCATGGACGGGCTGCAGTCCTCGGTCGACAGCTTGACGTCCGCGGTCAGCCAGCTGTCCTCGTCGGTGGACAGCCTGGCGTCGGCGGTGTCCGCGGCCGGGACCGCCGCGGCGAGCTCGGCGGGATCGAGCAAGTCGTCCAGTAAGTCGTCCTCGTCGTCGAAGGGGTCGAGCAGCAAGGCGGCGGTGCTGAACGCGGGCAACGCCGTGGCGTCGGCCGCGAAGCAGGCGCTGAACAGTGCGCGGGGTACGGCGTCGGGGTCGGCGCAGGAGGTGGCGAGGAAGAAGCCGGCGCCGGTGGTGATCACGAATCTGCAGACGTACGCCGACGGCGGCCTGGCCACCGGCCCGGTCCTCGCGGGTGAGGCAGGTTGGGAGATGATCATCCCGTTGTCGGCGGGGAAGCGTGGCCGCGGCCGGGACACGCTGTACCAGGCGGCGCACATGCTGGGGGAGAACCTCACCCCCAGCCGGTCACTGACCGGGCCCCGCTACAGCACCGCCTCCGGCTCCGGCCAGTTCACCGTGGCGATCGACGAGCAGTTCATCCGCCGCCTCGAGGCGGCCGTGGAGAAGGCGCGAGGGGTGAACGTCCAGGTGACCACGCACAACCCGGTCGCGGAGCCCACCAGCACGACGACGAACCGCGCGCTGCAGTACGCGGCCAACCTGGGGGTGTGAGGTGCCGCAGCCGGTCTACCCCACCTACACGGTGGACGGGGTCGCCCTCGACGCCCCCGGCTGGTACCTCGCCAAGGAGACGCGTCGCCGCCCCCTCCCGGGGGTGCGCGGCGTCTCCGTGGAAGTGCCCGGGCGGGCCGGCCAGTTGCCGATCGTTGGCCTGGACGCCGACACCACGACCCTCGCGCTCACCCTGTGGGTGACCGCCGTACGGCCGGACGGCACCGAGGGCGACCTGGCCGACCTGGAGGCCAACCTCGACGCCCTGTTCGCGGTGTTCGGCGTCCGGCATCGCCTGCTCGATGTCCGGCACCTGCCGGCGCCCGGCATCGAGCGGCAGGCCGACGCCACCGTGCTCGGCGCCGCCGACCCCGACATGGACGTGCCCAACCGCATGGCCAAGCTGCCGGTACTGCTCACCATCCCGGGCGTGTACTGGCGCGACGTCACGGCGTCGACCTGGTCCAGCGCCCTGCCCGGCGCAGCGCGCGGGGTCAGCCCCCTGGCCGGGTCGACCGCGCCCATCACGGACGCGCTGCTGCGGTTCAAGGGCCCGGCGACCGACCCGACGATGACGGACAACGTCACCGGCGTCACCGTCGCCTACACCGGCACGCTCACCGGCTCGCAGCGGCTGCTGATCGACTGCGGCAGGTTCCGCGCGGCTCGAGTCACGACCGACACCTGGGACCTGTCGGCCGGAGCCGACGTCACCGGCGGTATCTACTCGACCGGCCCCGGCTCGTCCTCCCGGTGGCTGCATCTCACCCCTGGCATCTCCGGCAGCGATCCGTTCTCCCGGGCGATCACCGTGACCACCACGGCGTTGGGCACGGACGGCACGAGCCGGGCTGAGATCCGTGCGAGGAGGTCCCACCTGTGACCGCCTTCGACATCCGGCTGATCGCCTATGCTCCGAACGGGGCCCGGCTCGGCCAGCTGCCCTACCCCCTGAGCGCAGAGACCGGCGCACCGCTCAACGACCTGCCGTCCATCCGCTTGGACTACAGCGCCGAGGCCGCCGGTATCGAATGGCTCGACTCGCCCTGCGAGATCGCGGTCGAGTGGTCCGACGGCGGCGACTGGACTGAAGGCCCCGACTCGCGGTTCTTGAGGATCAAGCGGCGCGGAGACCAGGCGGACAAGACCGGCGCCCGCTCCTACGACCTGCCCGGCTGGGCCTGGCAACTCGCCAAGCTGATCCTCTACCCCAACGACGCACTCGTCGAAGGCAAGCGCCAATTCTCCGCCGCGACGGTCGGCGCGATCCTCCTCACCCTCATCAACGAGGGCCAGGCCCGCGGCACCCTCCCCGGCCTCGCCGTCGACTTCACCACCACCCACGACAGCGCGGGGCAGGCCTGGACGGCCGCGCTCACCATCGGCCTCGACCCCGGCACCGACCTACGCACCCTCCTGCTCAACCTCTCCCAGCAGGGCGTTGTCGACTGGCAGATGCAGGGCCGCACCCTGCGCGCCTTCAACGCCGACACCGCCCTCAACCGGGACCTGGCCAGCGGGCCCGAGCCTGTCGAACTCCGGCTCGGCCGAGACGTCACCGAGGCCCCCGACGAGGGCACCTTCGAAGATGCCTCCAACGTCATCCTCATTGCCGGTGAGGCCGGGCTGAACGTGGAGGTGACCAGCCCCAACGCCCTGCCGTGGGGCAGGTGGGAGACCTACCAGCAGCAGTCCGGCGTGGCCGACGGCGGCACCGCCGCCCTGCTCGGCCAGAACCTCCTCGAGCGCGCGTCGGGGGAGCGGGTCCAGATCACCCGCGGCATCACCCTCGCCGCGGCCGAGTGGCTGCCCTACCGCGACTACCGCCCCGGCGACACCCTCCTCGCCCCGGGCGACGGCGGCGCCATGGCACCGCTGCGGGTTCGCCAGATCACGCTGAACCGCGACGCGAACGGTGTGACCGGCGGAAACATCACCCTCAACGACAGATTCTTGGAGAGGGACCTCAAGCTCTCCAGGCAGGCTGCCGGAATCATCACGGGCGGCGTGGCCACCGGCGGCACGGGCGGCACCCCGGCCCCTGACGCCATCGGCCGCACCCCGGCCGCGCCGACCGGTCTGATCGTCGAGCCGGCCGCCTACGTCGACACCGGCGGGTGGGCGCGCGGCCAGATCACCGCCACCTGGTCGCCCGTCAGCGTGGACGTCAACGCGGTGGCGATCGACATCGACACCTACGACCTGTGGGCGCGCCGCAACGAGTCGGGGCAGGAGTGGGGGCAGCTCACCGCCACCGTCGCCCCGGACACCACGGCCACGTACAGCCCTCTCGAAGTGAACGTCGAGTACGCCTTCAAGGTCCGCGCCACGAGCCAGGGCAAGCCGGGCGAGTTCAGCAGCGAGTACGTGACGACGATCCCGAACGACGTCACCCCGCCACCCATCCCCTCGGCGCCGAGCCTGGGAACCCGGCTGAGCATCATTTACGTCACCTGGGACGGCCTTGGCGAGGGCAGCGCACCCATGCCGATCGACTTCGACCGCGTCCTGGTGTGGATGTCGGCGGACGGGGCGACGTGGGAAGGCGTCGGGACGCTGACGGCCTCGGGTGCGCTGCTGGTGGCTGGCGAGCCGTACGGCGAGGACCGGATCTTCCGGCTCACGGCGGTGGACAGGTCCGGGAACGAGTCGGCCCCGAGTGCGACGGCGACGATCGCGACGGTGCCGGTCGTGGACACCGACCTCATCGAGGCGGAGATCGACGGCGCGAACATCGTCGACGGCACGATCAACGCCGCCGACAAGGTGATCGCGAACACGATCACCGGCGGGCTGATCAAAGCGTTGGAGATCGACACCGGCCATCTGAAGGCGAACGCCATCACGACCGACAAACTCGACGTCGGGGCGGTGACGGCGGCGATCTTGTCGGCGGACGCGATCGATGGCAAGACGATTACCGGGGCGTTCATTCGCACCGCCTCCTCGGGTCAGCGGCTGGAGCTCGCCCCGCCCGGCGCGACGTACCCGGAGCTGCGGTTTTACCCCGACTCCGGGACCAACTACACCGTCCTGCGAGGCCAGAGCGACATCAGCTCCGGCGAGGCAACCTTGGTGATCACCACGTCGCAGAACGCGGCGGGGACATACCGGGCGAGGTTGCAGATGGGCGCCACCCTGACACGGATCAACGTCATGGATCCCACCGCCACCAGCTCCAAGGGCGGTCTGCTGGAGATCGCTAACGATCACGCCCAGTTCGGCTACAACGACGGCTCCTCGTCCTCGGAGTGCTACATCCGCCTCGACAGCTCCGGCCGGTGGCGGGTCAACGGCAAGTACTGGGACATGACCAACGTCGCCGCATACGACGCTGTCGTGGCTGGCTCCACCACCGTCGGCGGCGCCTCGTCGCCGAACTGGGCGCAGCTGTTTTACGGCCCCACCATGGCCACCAACATGGGCCCCGTCGTGACCCTGCGAGACGGCGGCAGCGGCGGCCCGTCCGCGTTCGGCAACAACTACACGCCCGGCGCCTGGGTGCTGACCGCTTCCACCACGGACGGTTGGCAGATCAACTTGGCGAATGGCAACGGCTTCGCCTTCTACTTCTGGTGCCATCGGCACGCCTAACCCCTTGGAGGTGAGCATGCCGAACGTGGTCCAGCTGTGGGACGCCGAGCTCGGCTACACCGCGGCCGCGCTGGAATCCCGCCCGGACGGCGGGCAGGTCCAGATCGACCCGTCGACGATCGGCGGCGCCGAACCGCTGTGGGGGTTGTGGGCCACCAACGCCGGCGGAAGCCCGGGGGTGATGATCATGCCCCACAGCATCTTCGAATGGCGGTCCGCTGAGTACGGCATCGACCCCGACGACTGGGACACCCTGTTCGACGTCATCCTGCACCACGCCGCGGTCCCCAACCCGGGAGACCCGATGGCGCTGATGGACCCCGGGGCGGCCGCCGTCCTGGAGGCGACGCACGGCCTACCGACCGTCTTCACCCCAGGAGTCTCCGAAGCTGACCGCCTGGCCGCCGCGCGGGAACGGGTCCGGCTGGTGAAGCAGCACATCCTCCGCGTCGAGCCCGCGCCGAGGAAGGACCGGCAGGGCGCGCTCGACTTCGTCGGGTCGAAGCGGCGCGCACCGGCTGACCCGCTCGCGCCGATCAAGACCCAGGCCCGCATCGACCCGATCCGCGTCGCCGGCAAGCGCGCCTTTCTCGATTGGCACCGCGCCTCGTCGACCCGAGTCACCCGGCCCAGGTACGGCCTCGTCCCGCCGGCGACGTTCGTGTCGGCCGCCGCCGTGTAACTCCTGCACCACCAACAGCCAGGCCATCCCGCCTCCCCGGGGTGGCTTTTTTCATGCCCGAGAGCAAGGGAGCACCCCCGTGGCCATCGAAGCCGCCAGCATCGCCGAGACCGCCCGCATCACCCGGGTCGTCGAGCTCACCAACCCGAAGTGGGAGGAGCAGCGCCGCGTCCTGGACGACGCCAAGCGCCTCGACGTCGCCGTCTGGGTCGGCCGCGCCACCGTCGACAAGTACGAGGGCGACATCACCCCCGAGCAGATCGCCCAGGGCCTGGCCGTGCCGTACGAGACCGTGATCGGCACCCCGCAGCTGCTCACCTACGGCGGCGCCAGCAACCTGTGGGAGTGCCTCATCGGCAACGGCACCGCCACCGGCAGCCAGGCGCTGACCTACTTCAACAACAGCAACGCCTACCTCGGCGTCGGCGACTCCACCACCGGCGCGCTCAACACGCAGACCGACCTGCAGGCCGCGTCGAACAAGCTGCGCAAGGCGATGGACGCCACCTACCCGAGCCACACGGACGGCACCACGTCCGGCGCGGCGAGCATCGTCTTCAAGTCCACCTTCGGGACCAGCGACGCCAACTACGCCTGGAACGAGTGGGCGGTCTTCAACGCCTCGTCCGGCGGCCGGATGCTGAACCGGAAGCAGGAGGCCCTCGGCACGAAGAGCTCGGCCGCCTCGTGGGTGCTCACCGTGACCCTGTCGCTGTCCTGATCCACCGGCGGAACCGCGGCCGCACGCGCTTGGGACGGGGGACGTCGGGGTGACGAATCGCTCGCTGGGCACCTACTCCTACAGCACCTCCCTCACCACCTCGTTCTCGTTCACCTTCACGAACACGCCGCAGACCGGGTCGAGGATCGTCGTCGCCCTGTGCACCGGCACGTCCTCGCTCGTGCAGTCGTCGGTCACGGCCGCCGGCTGGTCGGTCGACGTGCTCGCCGAAGGCAACCACGGCGCGTACATACTGTCCAAGATCGCGACGGGCTCGGAGACCGGCATCTCCTGGTCCACCGCGGCGGCCACCACGTCCAACTTCGCCGTCGCCTACGAGCGGGACGCCGCCCCGGACGTCCTGTTCGCCGAGTGGGACACCGAGACGGGCGGGCAGCTGTCGGCGACGGTCACCGTCCCGGCCGGCGCGTCCAACCCATTCGTGATCGCGCTCGTGACGGCCGGGTCAACCACCGCCTCCCCGCCGTCCTGGGCGAACGGGAACGGCCTGGCCAACGTCTACGACGCGTTCGCGGGCAACTCCAACGCCATCGAGGCGTTCTTCGCCACGGCCACCACGCTTCCATCTGCGGGCTCGGCGACGTACTCCACGGGCACGACGTACTCGGGAAACGTCATCCCGTTCGTGATCGCGGCGTACGGCACCCTCGTCGTCAACGTGGACAAGAGCGGTACCGACGCCGCCTCACTGGGCGAGAGCTCCTCGATCACCTCCGCAGTGAGCAGGAGCGACACCTTCTCCCTGGCTGACTCCTCCCAGGCAGACCCGGGCACCAGCGCGGCGGACGCCGGAGCGGTGGCAGAGCAGTCTGCGCTGGCGGTGCTGTCCGCCGACGGCGGCGCGTTGGCGGAGGCAACCTCTCTGGCCGGCGCGCTGTCGGGGAGCGTGGACGCCGCTGCGCTGGCCGAGGTCGCGGGGATCGACGAGAACCTGGGCCCCGTAACCGGCGACATCGGCCACGTGGGGGAGCAGGTCGGCGTCGGCGCCGGCGTGGCGGCCGTCGACCAGGGCGCGCTGGGAGAGGCATCCGGGGTCGATGCGTTGTGGGTGCTGGATGGGCGGTGGACGGCGGATCCGCCGTTCATCGAGTGGACGGCAAGCACTCCCACGGTGGAGTGGTCGGCGAGTTTGCCGTACCTGTGACGTGCTGGCCTGCTGGTGTCGGTGTCCCTGCTGAGCGCGAGTCCCTGAAGGGGTGAGGCGTGCTCAAGAAGAATTCGTTCTCCGGCGGGACCGACGGCGGGAACATCACCACCAGCAACTCCGGCGGCACCAGCGGGGATGCTTTCGACTCGTGGTCGGGGTCGCCGACGTACACGAGCAGTCAGGCGACCGGGAGCCGCGCCCCGCTGGTGGGCAAGCTCCGCGACGCGACCGTGTCGAGTCAGGACATCCAATGGATGTTCACCCTGGCCGCCCGCACGGTGTGGGTCAGGGCGTACGTCTACCTTTCGACGGCGCCGAGCGCTCAGTCCGCGTTCATCTATGACAACGACCTCACGGTCAATGTCAATATCAACACGAACCGGACGATCTCGATCCTGGGCAGCGGGTTCCCGTCCGGGCCCACGCTGGTTACGTCCACCACCGCTCTGCCGACGGGGCAGTGGTGCCGGGTCGAAGTCAAGGTCGTCTACGGCACCACGAGTTTCAATGGGTCGGTTGAGCTGCGGATCTACACCTCGGCGGACTCCGGCACGGCGGACGACACCAAGACCGCGAGCGCGGTCAACACCGGCACCACCCCGACCGCGAGCATTCACTTCCAGAGCATCAGCGGTCTTGACCTCCTGGTCGACGACCTCGGCATCACGGACGTGGACTGGCTCGGCCCGGCGGCCACCGTCACCGCGGTCTCAGGCACCGACTCCGGGGCCCTGACCGAGCAATCCCGCATCGACCTCGCCACCACAGATTCCGGCGCGCTCACCGACGCCTCGGCCCCGGCGCCGGCCGCGGCCACCACCGACTCCGCCGGCTTGTCCGAGTCGACCGCGATCGGCCTGCCCACCAGCGACCAGGCGACACTCGGCGAGCAGGCAGGCACGTCGGCCACCGCGGCGGTCACAGACACCGGCACACTGACCGACCTGGCAGCCCCGCAGCCCCTCCTCGGCCGCGCCGACGCCGCCGCCCTGGCGGAGGCCTCAGCTCTCGCGCCCTCGGTCGCCGTCACCGACACCGCATCCCTGGCCGAGGCCGCCCCCGCCATCGCCCTCGCCACCACCGACGCGGCCGCCCTCGCCGAGAGCGCAGCCATCGACGAGACCTTCGGCCCGGTCACGAGCGACCTCGCCGCGCTCGGAGAGGCCGCCGCACTGGCCAGCCAGCTGGCCGCGGCCGATACAGCGACCCTCGCCGAGACGTCCGCGGTCGTCCTGCTTCGGACCGACGTCGCGGCCGTGACGGAGAGCAGCGCGCTGGTCCTGCTGACCGGGGACGCCGGCGCGCTCGGCGAGCAGGTCGCGATCGCTGCCGTGCTCGCCGCCTCCGATCAGGCCGTCCTGGACGAGGTCTCAGGCGCGGGCCGGCCCCTGGCAGCGGCCGACAGCGCCTTCCTGGCCGAGCTGGCGACCGTGCTGAACCTCGGCCGGGACATCACGCACGCCAGCACCCCCTACACCTGACCCGGAGGCGACGCGTGGAGCCCATCAGCTCTCTGAGCCGCATCAACGTCTACAGCTTCATCACCGGCGCGTCCGGCAGCGAGGACGTCGAGGTGGCGTTCACGACCCCGGGTGTGGAGCCGGCGGAGGAGGACTGGCACATCGCGTCGTGGGGGACTCCCACGTCTCAGGGCTGCCCGGCGCGGATCCTGGTCGGCCCGGGCGGCGGGGCGGTCGCGCTGTCGGACGGGACCTACGAGATGTGGGTGCGGGTGACGGGGCCGGTGCAGCAGCCGGTGCTGCGGGCGGGCCTGGTGCCGGTCACATGATCCCGCGCGCCCTGGGACGGCTCGCCGCCCTCCTGCGGGGGCTGGAGGAGCGCGCGCATCGAACCGAGCAAGGCCGCCAGGCGCTGGCCTACACGCTCACTCACATCAATCTCGGAGGATGAGTGGACATCGCCCAGCTGCCCATCGTGCAAGGCGGTGCCCTCGCCGTGCTCTTGGCAGTCCTATGGCTGGTGTTCCGAGGTCAGCTCAAACCCCGCAAGGACCTCGACGACCTGCGGGCCGACCACGCCAAGATGATCGAATACCTGCGCGCGGACCGCGACGCCCGACTGGCCGACGCCGAACGCGACGCCGAACGCGGGTGGGCCGCCTACGAACTGGAGAGGGCCGCGCACGAGCGCACCCGCCAGGCGCTCGTCGACCAGGTCAGGGCCGCGACCGCTCCGGCCCTCGCCGCCGCTGAGACCACCGAGAAGATCCTTTCCGAGTTGCAGCAGCGCCCTGGAGCCCGCGCATGAGCAGTCGGCGAACACCAGCAGAGATGGCCGCCATCGAGGCCGCAGCCGTGGAATCCCGGCGCCGGGCCGAGGCCGACGCCCAGCAGGCCGCCCAGGCCTGCGCCCGCGGGAGCGCCCTGGCACAGCGGATCCGGGAGCTGAACGCGGAGAACCACTTCGCCAGGTGGATCTTCACTGATGGATCGGGAGGAGCGCGATGATCCCGCTCACGACGGTGCTTCTCTGGGCGGCCCTGCTGGCGGGCCTGGTCCCAGCCACGTTGTTCCTGGCCAGCTTCCGCCCGTCATGGCCGCCGCGGTCGCCCGCATTCACGGTGTCCGGGCTGGTGCTGGTCGTGTGGCTGCTGTACGCCCGGGTGGCGCTGCTGATCGCGGTCCGCGGCTGGGTGGGCCACTTCGCCGGATGGAGCGACGCGACGATCTCGATCGGGTTCACCGCGGTGTGCGACACCTTCTTGATCTACCTCCTGGTCGTGTTCCGGAAGTTCAAGGCCACGTGGGTGGCCGAGATGGACAGGAGATCGAAGTGAGTGAACCTCTGCCCCCCGAGCCACGGAACGGGGCGGGCCCGACCGAGCCCGACGAGGAAGCCGTCCTGGAGTCCCTGTACGGCCCGCCGGACGCCGACGGCATCTACCGCGGCGACGGGCCCGGAGGCGACGCGTGAGCGGCGCCGCGGCGCTGCTGGCCGCCGCCAGAGCGGATCTCGGGCTGCGGAACCGCCCGAACAAGATCACCCGCGAGTACGCCTCGCGCCACGGCCGCGAGTACCTGTCCGCGCCGTGGTGCGACATGTCCGTGACGTACTGGGCCCGGCACAGCGGCAACGCCGCGGCGGTCTTGCCGTTCGGCGACCGCGCCTACACCGTCACCCACGCCGAGGATGGGCACCGCCTCGGCCGGTGGTTCGCCGGCACCGTCGAGAACATCCGGGCGCACGCCGAGCCCGGCTGCCCGATCTTCTTCGACTGGGGCGGCACCAACGCCAGGGTCAACATCGACCACATCGGCCTCGTCGAGCACGTCCTGGCGGATGGCCGCGTGCAGACGATCGAGGCCAACACCGGCGGGGGAGAAGGCGCCGTCCTGCGCCGTGTCCGAAGCGCCGACGTCATCGCCGGCTTCTGGGTTCCCGACTTCAGCAAGGAGGACGACATGCCGCTCAACGACAGCGACATCAAGAAGGTGGCGAACGCGGTCTACGACCGCTTCACGCACACCGTGGACAAGGACGTCTGGGCGGCTCGGGAGGGCATCCTGGAGCCGGGCCAGAAGATCGACCCGCGGACCGCGTTCCGGCAGATCTGGGCGTACGGCAAGGACGGGTACGCCCGTGACCGGGAGATCCTGGCTCAGCTGGCCGCGCAGAACGCCGCAATCGGCGAGCTGGTGAAGGCGCTCGCCGCCCAGGACAGCGCGATCGACGCCGACGCCCTGGTCGCCCGGATCCGGGAGGAGATCGCGCAGGTGACGATCCACCTCGACGCCGGCCCGGCGGACCCCGCCTCGTCGGCCTGACCGCCCGATCTTTCTCCCTTGGCCTGCCCGTCGTGGCGGGCCTTTCGTGTCTCTGCCCTCCTCGAGGAGACCCCGTGGCCACACGTAAGCTCGGCCGGCGCCCGCCGAAGCACGCCCCGGCGCTCAGGCTGTCCCGCGTCCTGACCGGGAAGGCCCCGGCGCACCCGGCCGCGGCCGACCACTTCGCCCAGGTCGGCGACTGGGGCCTGTACACCAACGACAAGTACGGCGTGTGCGGCCCCACGTCCGTGGCGAACCAGCGGAAGCTCGTGTCCCGCTACCTCGGCGGGGCCGAGCAGTCCCCGACCCTGGCCGACGTCTACGACCTCTACCGACGCTCCGGCAACCCCACCTTCGACCCGAAGACGGGCGCCGGCGACGGCGGCGTGGACATGCAGACGATGCTGGAGGCGCTCCTCGCCGGGGGGATCGGCGGCGCCCGGCCGCTGGCCTTCGCGGCCGTCGACCACTCCAACCTCGATGAGCTGCGCGCCGCCATCGCGATCTTCGGCAGCCTGCTGTTCGGCGTCGACCTGGAGACCGCCCAGGAGGCGCAGACGGACGCCGGGCTGTGGGACTACCGCCGGTCGGGGGAGTGGGGCGGCCACGCCGTGCTCGCCGGCCGGTACGTGGACACTACCCCGGACCGGGCGGATCGGACCGGGGTGATCAGCTGGGCCCAGGTCGTCGACGCCACCGACGCGTTCCTCCAGCACCAGCTGGGTGAGGCGTGGGTCGTGATCTGGCCGGAGCACCTCGGCGCGAGGGCGTTCCAGGAGGGCGTCGACCTGGCGGCGCTCGCCGCGGCGTACGAGGAGCTGACGGGCCGTCCGTTCCCTGCCGCCCCCCAGCCCGCGCCCGCGCCGGGCCCGCCGCCCGGCGACGTCGACCACGTGCTCGCGCAGGCCATGCGGTCCTGGCTGTCCGCCAAGGGCCTGTAACCCCCGATGTTCGTCCCGCCACCCTGGCGGGCCTGTCCCCTGAGGAGGGGCACCAATGAAGATCTTCGGTCGTGAACCGGCGGCGTGGCTGCACGCCCTGCAGGCCGTCCTCGCGTTCCTCGTCACCCTCCCGGCGCTCAACGCGCTCGGCTTCACCAGCGAGGTGTCGAGCTGGGTCATGACGATCGCCGCCGGTGTCGTGGCGCTGCTCGTCGCCCTCGCCACCCGCCCCATGGTGGTGTCCGCGCTGACCGGCGCCGTCCAGACCATCCTCACCGGCCTCGTCGCGTTCGGCCTGCCCCTGTCGGAGCAGTCCACGGGCGTGGCAGTGGCGGCGCTGAACATCGTGCTGATGCTGCTGATGCCGCTCGGGCTGACCCCGGCCGCCGACCCAGCCCCGGGGTTCGTACGGGCGCAGCGAACCGCCTGAAAGCGTGCTCTCGTCGTCCAACTGCAAACGGCTCCGACGCGCACGATTACGGGGGCGGCCTGCCGGCAGGCTGGTCGCCCCCTCATGATCCCCCCGCTTTCGCTTGGTGGCTCAAGCGGCGGGGCCTACGTGAAAGCGCCCGCTCCTCCTCCGGGAGGGGCGGGCGTTCTTTCATCTTTGAGGCTGGGCGACGGTCTGATCAGTTCTTGTCGACTGGGTAGACCTCGTGCTCGGCGTCCCACCAGATCGGGTAGAAGACGCGTGGCGACTCGTTGGACAGGATGCCCCACAAGCGCCCCTTCTGATCCTTCACCCGGAACCGGAACAACTCGTCGCAGTCGTCCAACCCGAGCTCGTTCAGACGATCACGCGCTTCTTGGCACAGGGTCTCCACGGCCTGGCCGTGATGCCTGGCCCGGACCTTCCGGCTCGTTGCAGCTTGCTGAAGCTTGATCTCCTTCCAGGTCAGCTTCTCCATGTCACGAAGGAAATCCACGATCGTGAGCAGAGTGGCGCCGTCGATGGCCCACGACCAGCTCCCGTCGTGATCTCGGTCCAGCAGAGATAAGCGCCATACGGGCTTGCGCTGATCGTTGTTGGTGCCGTCGGTGTGGACGCTCTGGAGCCGTCTGGGTACGGCAGGTTTGTCGGACTCGGGGATGCGCGAAGGCGGGAAGGCGGGCTTGGCCTTGCCGTTCTTCGGGCTCCGAGTCGGGGTGGTCTTACTCCGCCCCATCGGTGCTGGCCGCGTTGAGGCTCTCAAAGAACTCGAACATGTCGTCGTCGGTGAGTTGCTCGTCGCTGCGCTCCATAGCGTCGACGCCGGCACGCTCCCGGGCCCAGACCCATGGCGGCTCGCGGTGGGTCATCTGCGACAGCTGGCTGGCGGAGAAGTCACCGTATCCAGCTAGAACGAGGTCGATGGACTCGCGTTCGCCTTCGTCGAGGGCCTTGGGGTCGCCCTTGATCTCTCCGGGCTGCAGTTGGAAGCGCCCGCGGTGCTTGGCGTAGAGCTCCTTGCAGACGGGACCGTTTGCCCAGGCTTCGAAACGCTCGGGGAACAGCTGTCGTTCCTCCCACGCCAGGTGGTGGCCGTAGGCGTAGTAGCACAGCTTCTGAAGCTTCATCGCGGTCATCGGGCCGAGCTGGTCGAGGATGTACGCGGCCACGTCTTGCACGCGTGCCAT
This sequence comes from Microbispora corallina, assembly GCF_016863035.1. Classification (GTDB taxonomy): domain Bacteria; phylum Actinomycetota; class Actinomycetes; order Streptosporangiales; family Streptosporangiaceae; genus Microbispora; species Microbispora corallina. The sequence goes on along the minus strand of NZ_BOOC01000070.1, from coordinate 2,028 downwards.
GCCTGCTCCTCTCACGGTCCTTACGGTATCTCGTACCCGTCTCGGCGTTTCGTAGGCCATGCGTGGTCCTGTTCCATTTTGTCCCGTAGAGCCGCCCGTTTCCAGCACAATACGAACACGCATTCGATCGCAGGGCGTTCGGGCGATCTGTCCCTGAACCCGTGACTGTGCCACGCGCCGGTGATCATTCGCAGCCGTACGCGCGGGCATCCTTGAAAGCCGTACGGCTGCGGTGCAGCGCGGGAAGACCAGGGGCCATGCCTTGACGCTGGTCCGATCGGGGCGGGCCCACGCGGAGCCCGTCCGGGCCGATGAGGACCTGGTCGCTCACCCCGTCGACGGTACATACGGCCTTTGCGGCCTGGACTGGGTGAACTCCACTAATTGATCATCGACACGGACGGCAGTCCGGTGTGGCAGGCGAAGGGGCACCACCCGCCCGGAATGAAACTTTCACCACATCTCAACGGAACGGTTCGACGGCGACACGGTAAGAGCAGGCGGCGGGCCGACGGCGCTCGGGCGTCTGAGAGATGTGATCCACGTACTTGACGCCGTGACCTTCATCCATTTTTACTCCGCACTATCCGTGAACCGTCGAATCGATTCGGCTACAAAACATCGATGTTAGCGCTAACACCTGCCTGGCTAGGCCTGCCGCATCGGTGCCGCCGGTCATGATTCCTGGTTGAGAGAAGAAGGCATGATGCTTTTCGGGAGCCTGAGAAGGGTGGTCGCGGCCGGGGCGAGTGCGTTGCTCGCCACCGCCGCTCTGGTCGGGGGTGGTGGGACAGCCCAGGCCGCGACGTCGCAGCCATGTGACATCTACGCTGCGGGCGGGACGCCGTGTGTGGCGGCGCACAGCACCACGCGTGCCCTGTACGCGGCCTACAACGGCCCGCTCTATCAGGTCCGGCGCGCCTCGGACAACACCACCCGGGACATCGGGGTGCTGAGCGCGGGCGGAGTCGTCAACGCCGCCACGCAGGACTCCTTCTGCGCCAACACGACCTGCGTCATCACCATCATCTATGACCAGTCCGGCCGCAACAACCGCCTCACCCAGGCGCCTCCCGGCTACTGGAAGGGCCCCGCCGCCGGTGGATACGACAACCTCGCCGACGCGAAGGCGGCCCCGATCACCATCGGCGGCCAGAAGGCCTACGGTGTCCGTGTGGAGCCCGGCACCGGCTACCGCAACAACAACACCAACGGCGTCGCGACCGGCGACCAGCCCGAGGGCATCTACGCCGTCGTCGACGGCACGCACTACAACCAGTGGTGCTGCTTCGACTACGGCAACGCGCAGACCGATGGTCAGGCCGACTCCCCCGCCATCATGGAGACCGTCTACTTCGGTGCCGACAAACAGTGGGGCTATGGGGACGGAGCCGGTCCCTGGATCATGGGCGACCTGGAGTGGGGACTGTTCTCCGGGGTGAACGCGGGCTACAACAGCCTCGCGCCCATCAACCACCGTTTCGTCACGGCCATCGTCAAGGGCGAGCCGAACCACTGGGCGATCCGGGGCGGGGACGCGCAGTCGGGCGGCCTGACAACCTACTTCGACGGACGGCGCCCCAACGGCTACAACCCGATGAAGAAGGAAGGCGCCATCCTGCTCGGCATCGGCGGCGACAACAGCGTCTCCGGCCGCGGCACCTTCTTCGAGGGCGTGTTGACCTCCGGCTATCCGAGCGCCGCCACCGAGAACGCCGTACAGGCCAACATCGCGGCCGCCGGCTACGCACCGGCGGGCGGCGGCAACCCGCAACAGGGCGTCCAGATCGTGGGCGGCCAGTCTGGGCGGTGCGTCGACGTGCCGAACTCCAGCACCACCAACGGCACCCAGGTGCAGTTGTGGGACTGCGGAAGCGGCACCAACCAGCGGTTCACCTACACATCGGGCAAGAGCCTGCAGGTGTACGGCAACAAGTGCCTGGACGCCTACGGCCAGGGCACGAGCAACGGCACGCAGGTGATCATCTGGGACTGCAACGGCCAGACCAACCAGCAGTGGAACGTCAA
>NZ_BOOC01000069.1 GCF_016863035.1 Microbispora corallina | reverse complement strand
ATACGGAAAGCGCGGAACGTTCCGCGCGGGCGACGCCGCGTCCCATCACCGGGAACGCACACCACGAGGACGTCGCAGACGGCGAATCCCTCCCTGCTTCGCACCACCACAGAGCGGGCAGGGGAGACCGTCTCGGGGACTCAGTGTGGAAACCATTCCGAAATGTGTCAAGACACCTATGAAACTTTCGGGACCTCGGTGTCGGCGTCAGCACCTCGCACATGCTGCAACGTCCGTTCCGGCGTCCTGAAAATTGCGGTGCCATTGCCCGGACGGCCCGCCACCAAGGTCGGTGAAAGTTTCACTACTTCGCTCTCATGCGTTAATGCGGCTTTCCCGATACGTCCAGTTGAACCCCGCCCGGCTCCGGGATGCGAATGCGCCTCCCGGACGCCGGCCTTGACGCGGCCTCCCCGGCTCGTATTTGCTCCGGCTCACCACCACCGCTGTCTCCAGCCGTCCGTGGAGAAGGGAACACGGACCCCGCCGGCGGCGACGCCTGCCGGAATCACCTGCGACCAGCCGCCTGCGCGTCAGCGCCGGGGGTCGTCGATCGTGGGAAGGCCGCCCTCGCGGTACGCGCGGCGCACGTCCTGCAGGTACTCGCGGGACAGCATCGCGGTGAGCTGGGCGACTCCCCCGCGCCGCACCCGGATCTCGCTGTCGGACGCGGCGCCGACCAGCCGGATCAGGGAGGCGGGCGCGGAGACCGGCGCGGCGTGGTCCTTCGTGCGGCCGCGGCCGGTCCGGAGCAGATCCCACTCCTCGATCGCGGCGTCCTCGGGGACCAGCAGCGTGAGCACGGCCCGCCGGAGGTCCACGCGCACCTCGACCTCCCCGGGCACCTCGGCACCGCGCAGGTCGAGCACGACGACCCCCTTGCGGGCGCGGACCTCCAGGCGATCGGCGGCGGTCCAGGAACCCAGACGCTTGGTGACGGCGTGGTCGGCGTGGACGCGCTCGATGACCGTGTTCATTTCGGTGTTCATTTCGGAGTCCTCTCTCTGGTCTCGCTTGCGACTCCCTGATAGTTGCACTGATACTAGTCTCATGTCAACTAGTCTCTCTGGCGCTACCATGGCAGCCATGAGCACGCCGTTCCGCAGTTCCCCGCTCGCCCTGACCGTGCTGTCCCTGCTGCACTACCGGCCGCTGCACCCGTACGGGATCCAGCGGCTGATCAGGCAGTGGGGCAAGGACACGGTCGTCAACGTCAGCCAGCGGGCGAGCCTGTACCGGACCATCGAGCGGCTGGCCGCGGCCGGCCTGATCGCGGTGCGCGAGACCGGCCGCGACCAGCTCTATCCGGAGCGGACCGTCTACGAGATCACCGAGGCGGGGCGGGAGACCGCCCGGCGGTGGATGCTGGACATGCTCGGCGAGCCCAAGCAGGAGTACCCGGAGTTCCCCGCGGCGCTCTCGCACCTGCTGCTGCTCACCCGTGAGGAGATCAGTGCGGCGCTGCGGCGGCGCGCCGACGTGCTGGAACGCGACCTGGCCGCGATGGAGGCGGCGGCCGAGGAGCAGCGGAAGCACGGTCTGCCCCGGATCACCAGCCTGGAGGACGAGTACCGGCTGGCCGTGACCGCGGCGGAGCTGCGGTGGCTCGAATCGGTGCTCGCCGACCTCCGCGACGGCCGGCTGGTCTGGTCACGCGAGGAGCTGATGGCCTTCGCCGCGGGGGTGGAGGCGTCGGACACCGTCTCCCCCGAGGGCTCGGCCTCCCCCCAGGATGCGGCGTCCCCCAAGGGCACGGCGCCGCAGAGGACCTAAGGCGGTACGAAAAGGAGCAATCGTCAAGACCTGCGGATCGGATATTCGCCGGTGATCGGGTTGCCGTGTGAGGGGCTAACAGGGCCATGTCGGACAGTGCCAGGCATGGCCGTCCCACTCGATGAGGAAGGGCCGAGCGTGCGGCAGCGGCGTGCCCCACACCCTGGAGCCGAGCGAGCATAACCGTCCGAGCGCGACGGTGAGGCTGGCGACGTGACCGACGAGCGCGACGGTCTCGCCGGGATGGGTGACGGCGATCTTCTGGAAGGCGGCCGTCACGCGGGCGAGGACCTGATGGCCCGTCTCGCCGTCTGCCACACGTTGTCCGAGGTCCTGCTCGATCACCCAGGCACGAAGCACGTCGGCTGTCCGCGCGCGGATCGCCGGGGCGCGGGTGCCTTCGTGCGTGCCGATACCGACCTCGACCAGTTCCGGCATGGCCGCGATGTCGAGACCCCGCGTGGTGGCGAGTGGCTCTGCGGTCTGCCGGGCTCGAAGTGCGGTGCTGGAGTAGACCCGGGCGATCGGCTCGGCGGCGAGCGTGCGGGCTGCGTCGAGAGCCTGGTGGCGGCCCCGCTCGGTCAGGGGTGCGGCTGGAACGGCTCCTGCCGTGCCGGTGATGACGTTGTGGGACTCGGCATGGCGCAGACACCACAGGCGGATGTGGTCGCTCACACTGACAGTTCCTCTCGCTCGAACAGCCGGCCGCGTACGACGCGCGGCGCTTCGACCTCGATCGCGCCGGCGCCGGTGAACGGGGTCTCGCGCCGCGGCGGGAGGCTCAGGACGGGAGGCGGCCGGCCGTGCTCTCGCGGACCACGAGACGGTGGTCGACGTAGATCTCCCGCGTCGCCCCCTGGGCGGCGCCGGACATCCGTTCCACCAGCAGGTCGACGGCCAGCCGGCTGATCTGCCGCTTGTCCGGGGAGACGGTGGTCAGGGTGGGCGTGCCGTACCGCCCGTCCTCGATGTCGTCGAAACCGGCGAGGGCGACCTGGGCCGGCACCTCGTAGCCGCGTTCCAGGAGCGTGCGCAGCGCGCCGAGGGCGAGCAGGTCGTTGAAGCAGAAGACCGCGTCGGGGGGGTCGGCGGATTCGAGGAGGCGGGCCATGGCCCGGGCGCCGTCGGCCCGGTGGTAGGCGTCGACCGGGGCGATGAGGCGCTCGTCGACGGGGAGCCCGGCCTCCTCCAGCGCCTGCCGGTAGCCGGCCAGGCGCAGCCGGCCCGTCTCGCCGGCGGCGTCGTCCTGCGCCCCGATGGCGGCGATCCGCCGGCGGCCGAGTCCGGCCAGGTGGTGGGTCGCCTCCCGGGCCGCGGCGACGTTGTGGACGACGACGTGGTCGGCGGGCCCGTTGTGGATGCGCTCGCCCAGCAGCACCATCGGGGTGTCGTCGGTGCGCGCGCTCAGGTCGTCGGCGGTCAGCGCGAGCGGGCTGAAGATCAGGCCGTCGATCAGGTGGTCGCGGATGCCCTCGGCGACCTGCTGCTCGCGGTGCCGGTTCCCGCCGGTCTGGTCGATGAGCACGGTCAATCCGCGTTCCTCGGCCGCCGCGACGACCAGCCGGGCGAGCTCCGCGAAGTAGGGGATGTCCAGCTCGGGCACGGCCAGCGCGATGATGCCGGAACGGCCGAGGCGCAGGTTCCGGGCGGAGAGGTTCGGCCGATAGTTGAGCTCCTTGATGGCCTGCTCGACGCGGGCCCGGGTCCGCGGCGTGACGTGGATGTAGCCGTTGACGACGTTCGACACCGTCTTCACGGAGACGCCGGCCAGCCGCGCCACGTCCTTCAGCCCGACACGGCGCCGATCGTCGGGGGCCGCCTCTGACGGCGTCGATCGTGTGGGTTCCCCCATGCGTGGCCTCTCGCTCCGTCCGGATGTGGATCAGTCTAGGACCTCTTTACAACGTTATATACAACGATGTATATCTCGTAACCGCCACGAAACACGAGGAGGACGGCCTGTGGATTCCGCCAAGCTCACCCTCGACCCGGCCTTCGCGATCGGCCCGGTCGAGCGACGCCTGTTCGGGACGTTCGTCGAGCACATGGGCCGGTCGGTCTACACGGGCGTGTACGAGCCGGGACATCCGGACGCCGACGAGTCCGGCCTGCGCCGCGACGTGATCGACCTGGCCCGCGAGATGGGCGTGACGGTCGTGCGCTATCCCGGAGGCAACTTCGTCTCCAACTACAACTGGGAGGACGGCGTCGGCCCGGCCGACGAGCGGCCCACCCGGCTCGACCTCGCCTGGCGGCAGATCGAGACCAACGCGTTCGGCCTGGACGAGTTCATGTCGTGGATCGAGGAGGTGCGGGCCGAGCCGATGATGGCGGTGAACCTCGGCACCCGCGGCCTCCGCGAGGCGTGCGACCTGCTCGAGTACGCCAACCACCCGCAGGGCACCCGGTGGTCGGACCTGCGCGTCAAGCACGGCCGCCGCGAGCCGTACGACGTGCGGCTGTGGTGCCTGGGCAACGAGATGGACGGCCCGTGGCAGATCGGCGGCAAGACGGCCGAGGAGTACGGCCGGCTCGCGGCCGAGACGGCCAAGGCCATGCGGCGGGTGGACCCGCGCGTGGAGCTGGTCGCCTCCGGCAGCTCCAGCAGCGGGATGCCGACGTTCGCCTCGTGGGAGGCGACCGTGCTGGAGCACTGCTACGAGCACGTCGACTACGTCTCGCTGCACGCGTACTTCGACCCGGCCCGGGGCGACCGCGCGAGCTACCTCGCCTCTGCCGTCGAGATGGACGCCCACATCGACGCGGTGGTCGCCACCGCCGACCACGTCGCCGCGAAGCTGGGCACCCGCAAAAGGCTCCGCCTGGCCTTCGACGAGTGGAACGTGTGGTCGCAGAGCCTGTTCGACGGCGAGGCGAGCCTCGACTGGGCCGAGGCGCCGCGGATCATCGAGGAGGACTACGACGTGGCGGCCGCGGTGGTGGTGGGCAGCCTGCTCATCAGCCTGCTGAACCACGCCGACCGCGTCGGCGTCGCCTGCCAGGCGCAGCTCGCCAACGTCATCGCACCCATCAGGACCGAGCCCGGCGGGCCGTCCTGGCGGCAGACGATCTTCCACCCGTTCGCGCTCACCGCCGCGCACGCGCGCGGCAGGGTCCTGCGGACCGAGGTCGCGGCGCCCGGTTTCCCGACCGAGCGGTTCGGGGAGGTTCCCGCGCTGACGGCCGCGGCCACCCACGACGACGAGACGGGCGAGGTGACCGTCTTCGCCGTGAACCGGGGCGAGCGTCCGCTCCCCCTCGACGTCGACCTGCGCGGCCTGCCCGGCCTCGCGGCCGCCCGCCACGTGGCGGTCGCCGACGAGGACGCCGGAGCGCGCAACAGCCAGGAGGCGCCGGACCGGGTCGTCCCGCGCGCCGTGGACGGGGCCGCGGTCCGCGACGGCCGGCTCTCCGCGGTCCTGCCGCCCGTCTCGTTCAACGTCGTACGGCTGACCCGGGCCTAGTCCGGGCGGTGCCGTGCCTGCCGGGGGATCCAAGGTCGGCTGGCCACAAGGTCAGTGAAAGTCGGGGGGAGAGGAGATTCACATGAGGTTGCGCAGCCGGGGACGGCTCGTCGCGATTACTGCCGCGATCGCCCTGATGTCGACGGCCTGTGCCGGCCAGGGACAGGGAGGCGGCGACGCCGGGGCCGCGAACGGCCCGGTGACGCTGAAGTTCTGGAACGGCTTCACCGGTCCCGACCGCGCCGCGGTCGAGGGCATCGTGAAGAAGTACAACGCGTCGCAGAACAAGGTCAGGATCGACATGGAGATCATGCCCTGGGACGTGTTCTTCGAGAAGCTGCTCCCCAGTCTGGGCTCCGGCACGGGCCCCGACATCGCCGCCATGGACACCGCGCAGATCCCGCAGTACGCCGCGCGCAACGTCTTCCAGCCGCTCGACGACGCCTACGGCCCGCAGGGCGTCGACCCGAACGCGCTCGTGCGCTCCGCCGTCGACGCGACGACGTTCAAGGGCAAGAAGTACGGCGTCCCGATGAACTTCACCACGCTGAAGCTCTACTGGAACAAGGACATGTTCCGCGAGGCGGGCCTCGATCCCGAGAAGCCCCCGGCCGACTGGGACGAGTTCGGCTCCTACGCCAAGAAGCTGACCAAGGACGACGACGGCGACGGCAAGCCCGAGCAGTACGGCCTGGCCATCGCCGACCACGCGACCATCGCCATGTGGCCGATCCTGTTCTGGCAGAACGGCGGCGGGGTCGTCTCGGAGGACGGGCGCACCGCGACGCTGGACGACCCGGCCACCATCGAGGCGGCCAGGCACTGGGCCGACCTGATCACCAAGGACAAGATCGCGCCGGTCGGGCTGGGCGGCGCCGACGCCGACAAGCTCTTCCAGAGCAAGAAGGCCGCGATGGAGATCGTCGGCCCCTGGATGACGACCGGCTTCAAGCAGGCCGGCATCGACTTCGGCATCGCCATGCCGCCCGCGGGCCCGAAGGCTCAGGTGACGCTCGGCACCAGCGTGGCCTTCACGCTGAGCGCGCGTGCCGTGGGCGCCAAGAAACAGGCCGCGGAGAACTTCTTCGCCTACTGGAACAGCAAGGAGTCGCAGACGTACTGGTCGGTCAACTCCGGCTTCCCGCCGAACCGGACCGACCTCACGGCAGACGCGCTCAAGGGCAACCCCTACTCGGCCCTGTTCGGGCAGGACGCCGACAAGTCGCGCTTCTACCTGGCCGGCGTGCAGGAGTTCCAGAAGGTCAACGAGACCATCTTCGAACCGGCGCTGCAGCGCGTGCTCAACGGCAAGGGCGACGTCGAGCAGGTCTTCGGACAGGCCGACAAGGACATCCAGACCGTCCTCGACAACGCCCAGTAACCCGACGGCACCACGGAAGAGGGCAACCGTGACGACCTCCGTAACGACGGCGGCGAAACCCGTCGCCAGGCGGACCCGGGCCGGGTCCGCCCGCAGGCGGCAGGCCAGGGCGGCGTGGCTGTTCATGCTGCCCACCCTGGTCGTGCTGGGCGTGTTCGTGGTCTGGCCGATGCTGCAGGCGCTGTACCTGTCGTTCACCGACTACCAGGTGTTCGCGCCGGCGCGGTGGATCGGGCTGGGGAACTACCAGAAGCTCCTGTCCGATCCGGCCTTCGGGAACGCGCTGGTCAACACGCTCTACTACGCGGCGGTGACCACGCCGGTCTCGGTGGCGCTGGCCCTCGGGCTCGCGCTCATGCTGAACCGGCCGATGCCGCTGCGCGGCTTCGTGCGGACCGCGGTGTTCGTCCCGGTTGTCATCTCCCTCGCGATCGTGGCGATCGCCTGGAGCTTCCTGCTCGACCCCGACATCGGGCTGCTCAGCTACTGGCTGTCCAAGGTCGGCATCGTGTCCGGGCAGGGCTGGCTGCGCGACCCCTCGCTGGCGATGCCCGCCGTGATGCTGGTGGGGATCTGGAAGAACGTCGGCTTCTACATGGTGATGTACCTGGCGGGACTGCAGTCGATCCCGACGGCGCTCTACGAGGCGGCCCGCGTCGACGGCGCGGGCGCCTGGCCGCAGTTCCGCCGCATCACCTGGCCCCTGCTGGCCAACCAGACCATGCTCATCGTGATCCTCGCCGCGATCTCCACGCTGCAGGCCTTCGACCAGATCTTCGTGATGACCCACGGAGGTCCGTTCTTCCGGACCGAGACGCTGGTGATGATGACGTACCGGGTCGGCTTCAAGGAGTTCCAGTTCGGCTACGCGGCCGCGGTGTCCTGGGCGCTGGTCCTGCTGATCTTCGTGCTCAGCATGCTGCAGACGGCCTACTTCAGGAAGCGGGCGGTGACGTACTGATGGGGCAGGACAACCGCGGGCTCCGCCTCACCTGGCGGATCCTCACGACGGCGATCGGGCTGGCGATCGCGCTGGCCATGCTGTTCCCCCTGGTGTGGATGGTCGCCACCTCCCTCAAGCCCGAGTCGGAGATCGTCTCCTTCCCGCCGAAGCTGCTGCCGACGACCTTCACGCTCGACAACTACACGGGCGTCTGGGAGCGGCTGCCCTTCACGCGGCTCTTCCTCAACACGGTGGTCTTCGCCGGCACGGTCACCGTCTGCTCGCTGCTGTTCGACTCGATGACCGCGTACGCGCTCGCCCGGCTGCGGTTCCGCGGCAAGGGCGTCGTCTTCGTGCTGGTCCTGGTGCTCCTCATGGTGCCGTTCCAGGTGACGCTCATCCCGCTGTACGACCTGCTGGCGCACCTCGGGTGGATCAACACCTTCCAGGGGCTGATCGTGCCCAGGCTGACCAACGCGTTCGGCATCTTCTTCCTGCGCCAGTTCCTGCTGTCGATCCCGCGGGACCTGGAGGACGCGGCCCGGGTCGACGGCGCGTCCGAGTTCCGCATCTACTGGCGGATCGTGATGCCGCTCGCCGTGCCCGCCCTGCTCACCCTGGGCCTGTTCCACTTCATGTACAACTGGAACGACCTGCTGTGGCCCCTGATCATCAGCCAGGACGCCTCGCGGCAGACGCTCCCCGCGGGGCTCGCCCTCTTCATGGGGCAGCACGTGGTGGAGTACGGCCCGCTGATGGCCGCGTCCGTCATGACGCTCCTGCCGGTGGTCGTCTTCTTCATCATCATCCAGCGCCGGTTCGTGGCCGGCGTCGCGACGACGGGAATCCGATAGAGATGCGGTGGTTCGAGGACGGGCGGCTGCGGTTCGCCGTCGGGATCGAGGACACGTTCGTCCCGCAGGAGTACCCCGGCAGGCGGAGGCTCGACGAGTACGAGCTGACCCAGCACTACCACCTGTGGCACGAGGACCTGGGCCTGGCGGCCGCCACCGGGGCGGAGATGATCCGCTGGGGCGTCCCCTGGTACCTGGTCGAGCCCGAGCCGGGCCGTTTCCGCTGGGACTGGCTCGACCGCGTGGTGGACCGCCTGAGCGAGCTGGACCTCACGTGCGTCGTCGACCTGATGCACTACGGCACGCCGACCTGGCTCGACAACCAGTTCCTGAACGCCGGCTACCCCGGCCGGGTGGCCGAGTACGCCGTCCGCGTCGCCGAGCGCTACCGGGACCGCCTGCACGTGTGGACCCCGCTCAACGAGCCGACGATCAACGCGATCTACTGCGGCGAGAAGGGCGTGTGGCCGCCCGCGCTCACGGGCGACGACGGGTTCGTCAAGCTGGCGACCGCGATCGCCCGGGGGATCGTGGCGACCCAGCGCGGCATCGCGGAGGTCCAGCCGGAGGCGTCCTTCGTGCACGTCGAGGCGAGCTTCCGGTACGCGGGCGACTGGTTCCCCTTCGACCTCGACCTCGTCCGCGAGCGCCGGTACCTGATCATGGATCTCGTCACCGGCGCGGTCGGCGAGGACCATCCTCTGTACGGGTACCTGCTCCGGCACGGCGTCCGGGAGGACGACCTCGCCCGGCTGCGGGAGTCCGCCGTCACCCCCGACGTCGTCGGGGTGAACTACTACCCGGCCTTCACCACCTCCCGGTTCGAGCCCGGCTCGGACACCCCCGTCCCGGTCGAGGCGGGGACGGCCGGGCTGGAGGAGCTGCTGCGCGAGTTCGCCGGTCGGTACGGCCGCCCGGTCTTCCTGACCGAGACCAGCAGGGCGGGGACGCCCGAGGAGCGGATCGGCTGGCTGCGCGACAGCGTCGGCCTGGTGCGCCGCCTGCGGGAGGAAGGGATGCCCGTCGTCGGCTACACCTGGTGGCCGCTGTTCGCCCTGGTGGACTGGCTCTACCGGGAGACCACCGACCCGGTCGCCCGCTGGCTGGTGCCCATGGGCCTCTACGACCTCGAGGCCGACGGCGCCGGCGTCCTGCGGCGCGTCCCCACCGCGGCCGTCGAGGAGTTCAGGCGTCTCACCCTGGACGCGTGACGCCGGTCGCCACGCAGAGCGCCGCACAGAACTTGCCGTGATCACGCCAGGTGGGACGGCGGCGGGCTCATCGCCGTCAGGGACGGCGGCAGGCCACCATGGCGGTGCGGCCCTGCGGGCCGCCGTACCAGAACCTCCAGCCCAGGTCGTACACCTGGACGTCGGCCGCCCCGCACTCGCCGAGCACCTCGGCGTAGCGGCGGCTGTGCCGGAAGTCGGCCAGCCGCAGCATGCCGCCGGGCCGCAGCACGCGGAACGCCTCCCGCACCGCGGCGGCCCGGCCCTCGTCGTCGGGGATGTTGTGGACGGCGAGGCTGGAGACGACGAGGTCGAAGGAGGCGTCGTCGAACGGCAGATCGCGCATGTCGCCGGTGACCAGCTCGACGCGGTCGGCCACGCCCTCGGCGCGGGCGTTGGCCCAGGCCGCGTCCATGCTGTTGCCCGACTGGTCCTTGGTCCACAGGTCGACGCCGGTGGCCCGGCCTGCGGGGAGCCGCCCGGCGGCCTTGAACAGGACGAGACCACGGCCGCAGCCCAGGTCGAGGGCGTGTTCGTCCCCCTTCAGGCCGAGCCGGCCGAGCTCCTCGTCCCAGACCTGGAACTTCCCCCGGAGTGTGGTGTTGGCGAACAGCGCCGCTCCGGCGAGCAGGATCACCGCGCCCACGAGGAACACCACCGCGGGGATCGGCCAGCCGATCCCGAAGAGCACTGCGGTGAGGACGAGTTCGGCGATGCCGCCCACCGTCAGCCCCACGAGAACACCCGGAGCGTCCACACCGTAGTTCGCACGCGGATTCACCACCGTTGGTTCTTACATCTGACATACCAGTCGTGTACAGGGGCTTCCCACGGAGTGATCGATCCGGTCGATCCCGGCCCCGCGACGGCTCAGAAGCCGTCGAAACTTTTCGGACGAGAACTTTTCATGTTTCTCTACCGACTCTCTCCCGGGTTGCCTATCCTTCCGAATAGAGGGGTTCGGGGACGCGTCAAAACCATCTAAAACGGGACGAGCTGGCATTTCGACATGATCCGTGGAGTGAACCATGCGGTCGAAACTTTTCGGTGACGTGTCGTGACAACTGGCGACCGCCGGCTCACCCTCCCCGACCTGCTCGCGCACCGCGCACAGGAGCAGCCCGAGCGTCCCGCGCTCGTGGTGGCCGGCGTGGGCGAGCTCACCTTCGGCGAGTGGGACAGGCGGGCCAACGCGGTCGCGCACGCTCTGATCGCGCGGGAGGTCGCGCCAGGGAGCCGCGTCGGGCTGCTGTTCGGCGAGCGGGACTGGATCGACGCGGCCGTCGCGTGGTGCGGGGCGATGCGGGCCGGCTGCGTGGCCGTGCCGCTGTCCGACCGGCTGGCCCCCGCCGAGGTCCGGCACGCGCTGCTGGACTGCTCCGTGACCGCCGTCCTGCACGGCGCCGACGCGGACGTCCCCGAGGCGGGCGAGTGGCGGGCGACGCCTGCCGAGCTCGACGGGGGCGACGACGATCCCGTACGGCGGGCCGTCGAGCCCGACCGGCTGGCGCAGATCATCTACACCTCCGGCACGACGGGCAGGGCCAAGGGGGTCGGCGCCACCCACGCCAATCTGGCCCACGGCCTCTCGGCCGCGCCGCGGCGCCGCAAGCTCGCGCACTCGCGGCATTTCCTGCACGCGTTCCCCATCGGCAGCAACGCGGGCCAGACCATGCTCGTCAACGCCCTGGACGCCCATCCGGCCGCGCTGACCCTGCCGCTCTTCACCCCGTCGCGATTCGCCCGGCTCGTCGAGTCGTACGGGGTCGGGACGATCTTCCTGGTGCCCGCGATGGCCATCGAGCTCCTGGGCGCCCGGGTGCACGAGCGGTACGACCTGTCGAGCGTCCGGCTCCTCGGCTCCACCGCCGCCAGCCTGCCCCCGGCCGTGGCCGCGGGCATGGCCGAGGCGTTCCCGAAGGCGACGATCGTCAACTACTACACCTCGACCGAGGCTGCTCCGGCGCAGACCGTGATGATCGTCGACCCGGCCCGGCGCGCCTCGGTGGGGCGTCCGTCGGGCGGCTCCGACCTGAGGATCCTCACCGCGGACGGCTCGCCGGCCGCGCCCGGCGAGCAGGGGGAGGTCTGGCTGCGCTGCCCGGCCGGGACGCGCGCCTACTACCGCGACCGGCGGCTGACCGACGACGTCTTCCGCGACGGCTGGGTGCGCATGGGGGACATCGGCTACCTCGACCGGGACGGCTACCTGTACCTGGTCGACCGGGAGAGCGACGTCATCAAGTCGGGCGCGCACAAGGTCTCCACGCTCCAGGTGGAGGCCGCCCTGTACGAGCACCCGGCCGTGGCCGAGGCCGCGGTGGTCGGCCTCCCCCATCCGGTGCTCGGCCGGGTGACCGGCGCCGCGGTCGTCACCCGGCACCCGGTCACCGCCGCGGACCTGCGGACGTTCCTGCTGGACCGGCTCGCCCGGCACGAGATGCCGAGCCGGCTGCTGTTCCTCCCCGAACTGCCGAAGAACCACCTCGGGAAGGTGGTGAAGCCGCGGCTGCTCGACCTGCTCGCGGCCTCCGACGCACCCCCGGGCTCGACGTGAGACCCCCGGCGACCTCAGCGGCCGGCGGGACCGAACAGAAAGAGGGGGACATGACGCACCGCCAGGACGGCGTTCCGGCCTCGTTCGCCCAGCAGGGCATGTGGATGGCCGAGCGCATGGGCGCGGGGACGGCCTATCACATGCCGCTCGCCCTCCGGTTCGACGGCGACCTCGACGTGAGCGCTCTGCTCGCCGCGTGCGGGGACGTCGTCGCGCGGCACCCGGTGCTCGCCACCACGGTCGAGGAGACCGGCGACGGGCTCCGCCTGGTCCCGGCCGCCGAGCCGTCCGTGACCCTCGCCGACCCCGCCGACCCCTCCCCCGAGGCGATCGACCGGCTGGTGCGCGAGGAGTCGGCCCGGGGCTTCGACCTGGAGAAGGGCCCGCTGGCCCGCTTCACGCTCGTGCGCACGGGGGCCGAGCGGCACCTGCTGCTGGTCGTCGCGCACCACCTCGTCTTCGACGGCATGTCGAAGGACATCCTGGTCCGCGACCTGGCCCGGTACTACGAGTCGCGGACCGGCGGCGGGCCGCCCGAGCCGGTGACGCCGCTGTCGTTCGCCGACGCGGCAGCCGCCGAGCACGAGCGGGTGGCGGAGGCGCTGCCCGCCGCCCGCGCGTTCTGGTCCGCGGCCGAGCCCGGCGAGACCGTGCTCCCCGGTCTGCGCCGCACCGCCCGGCGGTACGGCCCCGGCGAGGAGGCCGACGCCGGCGCCGACCGCGGGCTGGGCCGGGACGCCGCCGAGGTCGCCCGGGCGGCCGGCGCGACGACCTTCGAGACGCTGCTCGCCGCCG
Source organism: Microbispora corallina (assembly GCF_016863035.1). GTDB lineage: Bacteria > Actinomycetota > Actinomycetes > Streptosporangiales > Streptosporangiaceae > Microbispora > Microbispora corallina. The sequence continues at coordinate 7,190 of NZ_BOOC01000069.1, read as the reverse complement.
TCCACGCGCTGCTGTTCCGGTACGGCGCCGAGCGGCCGGTGGTGGCGATCGACGTCACCACGCGCGGGCCCGAGACCCGGGACCACATCGGGCCGTTCGTGAACGAGCTGCCCGTGTCGTCGCGCCCGGCGGCCGGGCAGCCGTTCCGCGATCTCGTCGAGGCGATCCGGGGCGACCTGCGCGAGCTGTACCGGTTCCGGGAGGTGCCGCCCGCCCGCGCCCTCGGCCTGCCCGCCGGAGACCCGCCGCCGGTGTCGATCAGCTACCGCAGGCGGGAGGCCGGGCCCGTCATCCCCGGCCTGGATCTGTCCGCCGACCTCATGATGTTCGCCGGAGGCGTCCGCAACCCGTTGCACATCCAGGCCGTCGACGGACCGGACGGGCTCGCCGTCGTCCTGCGGTACGACCCGGCCGCCGTCGACCGCGACGTGGCCGGCCGGTTCGCCGACGGCCTTCGGACGCTCCTGCGCCACGCCGCCGCCGATCCCGGCGTCCCGCTGGGCGCCCTCGACGTGCTGCCGGAGGCGGAACGGCGGCGGCTGCTCGTCGAGTGGAACGCCACCGCGGCCGGCCACCCGGCTGAGGCGACGCTGCCGGCGATGGTCGCCGAGCAGGTACGCGCCCGGCCGGACGCGACCGCCGTGACGTACGAGGGCCGCTCGCTCACGTACGCCGGCCTCGACGCCGCCGCGGACCGGCTCGCCTCGCGGCTGCGGGAGGCCGGCGTCGGGCGCGGCGACCTGGTCGCGGTGCACGTGTCCCGGTCCGCCGCGCTGCCGGTCTGCCTGCTCGCCGTGCACCGGGCCGGTGCCGCGTACCTGCCGCTCGACCCCGGGCACCCGGCCGAACGGCTCGCCATGATTGTTGACGACGCCCGGCCGCGGCTGCTGCTGTCGGCCGGCGCTCCGCCCGGCGGCCTGCGGGCTCCGGTGCTCCTGGTGGACGAGGAGCCGCTCCCGGCCGGCGACGCCCCCGGCCCCGCCGCCGAGCCGGTGACCGTGGAGCCCGGCGAGGTCGCGTACGTCATCTACACCTCCGGCTCGACCGGCCGGCCGAAGGGCGTCGAGGTCGAGCACCGCAACCTGGCGAACCTGCTGCTCGCGATGCGCGACCGGCTGGGGTCGGGGGACGGCGACGTGTGGCTCGCACTCACCTCCCCGGCGTTCGACATCTCCGCCCTAGAGCTCTACCTGCCGCTGGTCACGGGCGGCCGGGTCGTCGTCGCCCCCGACGGCGCCGTACGACGGCCGGAGGCGCTGGCCCGCCTCGTCGCCGACGAGGGCGTGACCCATGTCCAGGCCACCCCGTCGGTGTGGCGGCTGCTGCTTCCCGGAGGCATCGGCGGGGTGACCGCGCTGACGGGCGGCGAGGCGCTGCCGCCCCGGCTCGCGGCCGAGCTGCGGGAGCGCTGCGACCGTGTGGTCAACGTGTACGGCCCGACCGAGACGACGATCTGGAGCACCTTCGGCGACGTGGGCGAGCCGGTCACGATCGGGCGGCCCATCGACAACACGCAGATCTACCTGCTCGACGAGGCGATGCGCCCGGTGCCGCTGGGCGTCGCGGGCGAGCTGTGCATCGGCGGCGCCGGAGTGGCGCGCGGGTACCTGCGCCGCCCCGGCCTGACGGCGGACCGGTTCGCGCCCGACCCGTACGGCCCGCCCGGCTCGCGCCTGTACCGCACCGGCGACCTCGCCCGCTACCGGCCGGACGGCGAGATCGAGTTCCTCGGCCGCCGGGACGGCCAGGTCAAGCTGCTCGGCCACCGGATCGAGCTGGGCGAGATCGAGGCCCGCCTGCTCGACCACCCGGACGTGCGCGCGGCCGCGGTGACCGTCGCCGGCGGTCCGGGCGACGAGCGCCTGGTCGCGTACGTCGTCCCGGCGGCCGGCGCGGCCGTCGACGCGGCCGCGCTGACCGCCCACCTGTCGAGGACCCTGCCGCCCGCGATGCTGCCCGGGGCGTACGTCCCGCTGGACGCCCTCCCGCTCAACCCGGTCGGCAAGCTCGACCGGGCGGCGCTGCCGGCGCCGTCCGGCCCGGTGGCGTCCCCGCACGACCTCCGGCCGGAACCGGCCCGCGCCGCGCCGGACGACGTGGCCGAGGAGGTCCGGCGCATCTGGCGCGAGGTGCTCGACCTGGCCGACGACCACGAGATCGACCTCGACGACGACCTGTTCGACCTGGGCGGCCACTCGCTCACCATCACGCAGATCACGGCGCGGATCAGGGAGAGCCTCGGGGTCGACGTGTCGCTCGACGTCTTCTTCGAGGACCCGACCGTCAGCGGAGTCGTCGAGGAGATCGCCCGCCTGCGGGAGGAGTCGGACGAGACGGGCGTGGCCGACCAGGACGCGGCGATACGGCCGCGCCCCGCGGGGACGGCCCCGCCGCTGTCGTCCGCCCAGGAGCGCCTGTGGTTCCTCCAGCGGTTCGACCCGGACGACGCCTCGTACACCATGTACTTCGTGCTGCGGCTGCGCGGCCGGCTGGACACCGGCGCGCTCCAGGCCGCGCTCGACGCGGTGGTGGCGCGGCACGAGAGCCTGCGCACGTCGTTCCCCGACGTGGACGGCGCGCCGGTGGCCGTCGTCCACCCGGCCGGCCCGGTCGCGGTCGAGCGCGTCGACCTCACCGGCTCCGCCGACCCGCGCGAGGCGGCCAGGCGCCTGGTGGCCGAGCGCACGAACGCGGCGTTCGACCTGGCCGCGGCGCCGCCGCTGCGGGTCGCCCTGCTCACGCTCGGCGCCGCGGAGCACGTGCTGTGCTTCACGCTGCACCACATCATCGCGGACGGGTGGTCGCTCGGCATCCTGTTCGACGACCTGTTCGCCCTCTACCTGGCCCGGGTCGAGGGCCGTGAGCCGGATCTCCGCCCGCTGCCCGTGCAGTACGGCGACATCGCGCTGTGGCAGCGCGAGCGGGAGTCGGGCGAGGCCGCCGAGGAGTCGCTGGACTACTGGCGGCGCCGCCTCGCCGACCCGCCCCGGCTGGAGCTGCCGGTGGACGGGCCGGCAGAGGGACGGTCCGAGGGCGCCTTCCACATGTTCCGGATCCCGGAGGAGGTCGCCGGCCGTCTGGAGCGGCTGGCCCAGGAGCGCGGCGCGTCCCTGTTCATGGTGCTCGTCGCCGCGTACCAGGTGCTGCTGGCCCGGCACAGCGGACAGACCGACATCCTGGTCGGCACTCCCTGGGCGACCCGGGAGCGGGTGGAGCTGGAACCGGTGATCGGATACCTCACCGACACCCTGGTGCTGCGCGGCGACCTCGCCGGCGACCCGGCCTTCGGGGACCTGCTCGACGCCACCCGCCGCACCGTGCTCGACGCGCACGCCCACCGCGCCATCCCGTTCGAGCGGCTCATCGGCGAGCTGGGCCTGCCCCGCGACATCCACCACAATCCGCTGCTGTCGACCATGGTGATCCTGCACAGCCAGGCGGGCGACGGGACGGTGCCCGAGCGGGTCGGCGACCTCGCCGTGGACCTGTTCGACGGGGGGTACCGGCAGACCAAGTTCGACCTCGCCCTGGAGACCTGGCGCGACGACCAGGGGCTGCTCGCCGCCCTCGGCTACGACGTCACCCAGTTCCACGCGGCCACGGTCGAGCGCATGGCGGAGCGGCTGTGCGCGCTGCTGCGGGGCGTCGCCGAGGCGCCCGGCACGCCGATCTCGCGCCTGCCGATGCTGACCGCGGACGACGAGTCGGCGCTCGCGCCCCTGACGGACGTCCGGCCCGGCGACGCGGAGACCGTGCCGGCGCTGTTCGCCCGGGCGGCGGCCGGCCACTCCGGGGCCACGGCGCTCGTGTGCGGCGCGGAGCACGTGACGTACGGCGATCTGGACGCCCGGGTGTCGCGGCTCGCGGCGGCGCTGCGGCGGCGCGGAGTCGCCCCGGGGCGGGTGGCCGGGGTGTGCCTGGGACGGTCGCCCGACGCCGTCGCGGCCCTGCTGGCCGTGTGGCGGGCGGGCGGAGCGTACCTGCCGCTCGATCCCGAGTACCCCGACGAACGGCTCGCCTTCCTGCTGGCCGACAGCGGCGCGCACGTGGTGGTGACCGAATCCGGGCTCGCCCGCCGGCTGCCGCCCGGGGTCCAGGCGCTCCTCGTCGACGACCTGGACGAGCCCGACGACTCCGGCGGCTCCGGCCTGGGCGGCTTCCGCGACGGCGACGGCCCGTGGCCCGAGGTCGCGCCCGGCGACCCGGCGTACGTCATATACACGTCGGGCTCCACGGGCCGCCCGAAGGGCGTGCTGGTGGAGCACGGCGCCCTCGCCGGCCGGGTGCGCTGGATGCGGGAGGCGTACGGCGTCGGCCGCGACGACCTGGTCGTGCAGTTCGCGTCGCTCAGCTTCGACGCGCACGCCGAGGAGCTGTACCCGGCGCTGACAGCCGGGGCGGCCGTGCTGCTGCTGCCTGACGGCGCCGCCGCCCTGCCCGACGCGCTGCGCACGCCCGACGGCCGGCGGGTCACCGTGCTCGACCTGCCGACCGCGTACTGGCACCGGCTCACCGAGTCCCTCGACGACGTGGCCTGGCCGGACGCGCTGCGGCTGGTGATCCTCGGCGGCGAGCAGGCGCAGGCCGCGGCCGTGGCCCGGTGGCGTGCCCGGTTCGGCGACCGGGTTCGGCTGGTCAACACCTACGGGCCGACGGAGGCGACGGTCATCGCCACGGCCGCCGACCTCGGCGCGGCGGACGCCGGGCGCCGGCCGCCCATCGGACGGCCCCTCGGCGGTGCGACCGCGCACGTCCTCGGCCCGTACGGCGAGCGGGTGCCCCCCGGCGTCCCCGGCGAGCTGTGTCTTGGCGGGGCCGGTCTCGCCCGGGGCTACCTCGGCCGCCCGGCCCTGACGGCGGACCGGTTCGTCCCCGACCCGTACGGCCCGCCCGGCTCGCGCCTGTACCGCACCGGCGACCGGGTGCGCCTGCGCCCGGACGGGAACCTGGAGTTCCTGGGCCGCCTGGACGGCCAGGTGAAGGTGCGCGGCTTCCGGGTCGAGCCGGGCGAGGTGGAGGCGGCGCTGCTCACGCACCCCGGCGTCCGGCAGGCGGCCGTGACCGCGGCGGGCGAACGGCTCGTGGCGTACGTCGTGGGCCCGGCCTCCCCCGGCGACCTGCGCGCCCACCTGGCCGCGACGCTGCCGCCGCACCTGGTGCCGTCGGGCTGGGTGACGCTGGACGCGCTGCCGCTCACGGTGACCGGCAAGGTCGACCTGGCGGCGCTGCCCGAGCCGGAGCCGGAGCCGGCCGCGCGGTTCGTGCCGCCGCGCACCGACGCCGAGGCGCTGGTGGCCGGGGTGTGGGCGGAGGTGCTCGGCCTGGACCCCGCGGGGGTGGGCGCGCTGGACGACTTCTTCGCCCTCGGCGGCCACTCGCTCATCGCCACGAGGGTGGTGGCCCTGCTGCGTGCCACCCTCGAGGTGGAGGTGCCGATCCGGACCGTGTTCGACCGGCCGACCGTGGCGGGGCTGGCCGCGGCGGTCGAGGCCCTGCTCGTCGAGGAGCTGTCCGGCCTCTCCGACGAGGAGGCGGCCCGCCTGCTGGAGACCGAGGTGTCCCCGTGACCCGGCGCCCCCGAACGACAGAGACGACGGAGACATGAGATGACCGACTTCCCGCGACACCAGGTGGTCGTGAACGACGAGGAGCAGTACTCCCTGTGGCCGCTCGACCGGCGACCCCCCGACGGCTGGCGGACCGAGGGCTTCACCGGCAGCCGGGAGGAGTGCCTGAGCCACATCGACGAGGTGTGGCGGGACATGCGGCCGCGCAGCGTGCGCGAGACCGACGGCCCGCGATGACCGCGGGCGGGGGCGCGTCCGCGACCGTGGCGTTCATCGGGGCGCGGGCCGGCGAGGCGCCGCTGACCTGGGGACAGCGCCTGATGTGGCGGGCCGTCCACCTGATGGGGGACAGCCAGTCGTTCCTGAACTGCCCGTGGGTGCTGCCGGTGCACGGCAGGCCCGACCTCGGCGCGGTGCTCGACGCCCTGCGGCTGCTGCTCGAACGCCACGAGAGCCTGCGCACCACGTTCCACGACACGCCCGAGGGGCCGGTGCAGCGGGTGGCGCGCGAGGGCGCGCTGGTCGTGGACCTGGTCGACGCCGGGCGGGAGCGGGCACTGCAGGTGGCGGAGCGGCTGGCCGGCGAGATGAGCGGCTCCGTCTTCGCGCACGGGACGGACCTGCCGCTGCGGTGCGCCGTGGTGACCCGGGACGGCCGCCCCAAGGCCCTGGCGTTCACCTTCTCTCACCTGGCCGTGGACTTCCAGGCGCTGAGCCTGCTGTCGGCGGAGTGGCGGGGGCTCCTCAGGGGCGAGCACCCGCCACCGGTCGAATGGCAGCCGATGGACCAGGCGGGCCTGGAGCGCGAGGAGGCGTCCCAGGCCCGCTCGGCCCGGTCCATCCGCTACTGGCGGTCGGTGCTGGAGGAGGCGCCGCTGGACGTGTTCGACCACGCCCCCCGTGAACCGGACGACCCGCGGTTCATCGAGGTCGGCATGGAGTCGGTCGCGCTGGCCGCCGCGGCGGAGCGGCTCGCCGAGCGGTGGACGGTCAGCACGACCAGCGTGATGCTGGCGGCCTGCGCCACCGTCCTCGCCGTCGTGAGCGGCCGCGACCGCGCCGTCATGCAGCTCGTGCACAGCAACCGCCGCGACCCGCGCACCCGCACGATGGTGGGGACGGTGGGACAGGACGGCCTGTTCGTGCTCGACCTGCCCCGCACCGGCTTCGACGCCGCCTGCCTGGCCGCGCACCGCGCCGCGCTCACGGCCTACCGCAACGCGCACTACGACCCGTTCGCCATGCAGGCCATGCGCGAGGAGATCGGCCGCCTGCGCGGGCGGGAGCCCGACCTCGACGCGTTCTTCAACGACCGGCGGGGCACCGGCACCTGGCCGAGCCTGCCCCGCGTCGCCCGGGAGGAGGACCCGGCTCGCCTCACCGGGAAGACCCGCACGTACGTGGTCGACGCCTGGCCGGGGGTGCGGTTCAAGGCGTTCTTCACCCTGGGCACCGCCCCCGACACGGCCCAGCTCAGTCTCATCGTCGACACCGCCTACCTGCCGCAGGACACCGCGAGGGCGATGCTGCTCGGGGTGGAGGCGCTGCTGGTGCGCACCGTCGCCGGCGACGTCCCCATGGCCGAGGTCCCGCGGGTCTGCGGCGTCACCGCGTACGGCGGCT
>NZ_BOOC01000068.1 GCF_016863035.1 Microbispora corallina | reverse complement strand
AACAGCATCAGGGCGGTGAACACCACGCCCAGCCCGGTCCGCCACCAGTTGCGCCGTGCCGCGGTCATGCCGCCACCTGCCGTCGCTGCATGCGGATGTAGATCAGGCCGAAGACCAGCGCCATGACGATCAGCAGGTTGCCGACGGCGGCGCCGGGGCCGAAGGCGGGCAGCAGGTTGCCGAACCCGAGGCGGTAGGACCAGGTGGCGAAGGTGGTGGAGGAGGTGCTCGGCCCGCCCTTGGTCATGATCCAGATGATGTCGAACACCTTGAGGGTGTAGACGAGGCCGAGCAGCAGGGTGATGGCCGACACGGGACGCAGCAGAGGGAAGGTCACCGAGCGGAACCGCCGCCAGCCGACGGCGCCGTCGAGCGCGGCGGCCTCGTCGATGGCCGGGTCGATGGCCTGCAGGCCGGAGTACAGCACGACGAGGTTGAAGGGGATGCCGATCCAGATGTTGGCGATGGTCACCGACCACAGCGACCAGTCCGGCGAGGTCAGCCAGTGGACGGGCCCGATGCCGAACGCGGCGAGAACGGCGTTGACGACGCCGGAGTCGCTGTTGAGCATCCACGACCAGGTCGAGGACGACACGATGAGCGGCAGCAGCCACGGGACCAGGAACAGCGCCCGCAGTGTGGCCGACAGGCGGAAGTTCCGGGTGAAGAACACCGCCAGGGCGAGCCCGATGGTGAACTGGAAGGCCAGCGAGACCACGGTGAACACGACCGTGTGCCACAGCGCCGGCCCGAACGTGGCGTCGCCGACGACCTTCGCGTAGTTGGCGAGCCCGGTGAACGGGGCGTCGCCCTGCACGAACGAGCGGACCGTGTAGTTGCGCAGGCTCAGCTCGATGTTGCGGTAGAGCGGGTAGGCGTAGAAGATCAGCAGGTAGACGACGACCGGGGCCAGGAAGGCCCACGCCGTCCACTGCCCGGCCCACCGGCGGCGGACGACCCCGCGCCGCCCTCCCCGGGACGGCGCCGCCCGATCCCGTCCACGCCGTTCGCCCGCCACGGCCGCGGGCGGCGTCTGTGTCGCGTGATTCATCCTGTCCTTCATCCGTGCGAGGACGGAGGGCGTCCCGGGGCGCCGGCGCGCCCCGGGACCCACCTCCGGCCCCTGTTCCCTGGGTGACCTACTGGGTGGCGCTGGCGGCCGCGGACTGCGCGTCGGCCATCGCCTGCTGCGGGCTCTTCGACCCGCTCAGCGCCGCCTGCACCCCGCCCCACATCGGCTCGGAGATCTTCGGGTACTTCGTGCCGAGGTTGTCACTGGTACGGCCCTTGGCCGCCTTGACCGCCTCCACCCACACCTTCAGGGCGGCGTTCTGCTCGACCTGCTTGGCCTGCACCTGCTCGGTCGGGGCGATGTACGACAGCGTGGTCGTGGTGGTGAGCGAGTTGTCCGTGCTGGTCAGGCACGTCACCAGCTTCTGGGAGGTGGCGTAGCGGGCCGTGTCCTTCTGCACGGGGATGCTGACGAACTCGCCGCCGGTCGGGGCCGGCGCGGTCCCGCCGCCCTTCGACGGGATGGGGATGATGCCGTACGCGAAGCCCGCCTTCTCGGCGTTGGCCAGCTGCCAGGTGCCGTTCTCGGCGAAGGCGAAGTCGCCGGTGGCGAACTCCTGCCAGCTCGTCGTCTGGGTGTTGTTGATCACCGAGTTGGGGGCGTACCCCTTCTTCAGCCAGTCGGTCCACAGCGCGACGGCCGAGACCCCCTCAGGGGAGTCCAGCTTGGTGAGGTTCGCCCCCGACCCCCAGAACCACGGCAGGAACTGGAAGCTGCCCTCCTCGGTGCCGATCGCGGAGAACGTGATGCCCTTCTTGCCCGCCGCCTTCACCTTCTCCAGCGCCGCGGTCAGCGACGCCCAGTCCTTGATGCCGTCGGCCTCCACCCCGGCCTTCTTCAGCACGTCGCTGTTGTAGTAGAGGGCCAGCGTGTTGGCCCCGATCGGGACGCCGTAGGTCTTGCCGCCGCTCTGACCCGCGGCCAGCAGGTTGGGCGCGATCGCGGAGGTGTCGAGCTTGTTCTCCTCCGTCGTGGTCAGGACTCCGGCCTCGGCCAGCGTGGAGACCACCGGGTTGTCCACGATCAGCACGTCCGGCGCGTTGCCCTGCTGCGCCGCCAGCAGCGACTTGTTCGTCAGGTCGGTCGTGTCGTAGCCCGTGCGCTCGACCGTCACCCCCGCCTGGGTGCCGCACTGGGTGAGCAGCTTCACCCACTCCGAGTCCTTGTCGTACTGCGGGTACGGGTCCCAGATCGTGTAGGTCCCGCCACCGGCGGCCTGGCTGGCGGTTCCTCCGCCGCCACCTCCACCGCCGCCGTCGTTCGAGGACGAGCATCCGGCGAGACCGCCGGCGGCCGCGAGGGCCGCTAATCCAAGGCCGGCCGCACGCCGGCCGACTGCCGCTGATCCCATGGTTATGACCTCCGCTGACACGTGCTGAGCGGCTATCTCCTCCGATATCGAATCGGTTCGCTGAACATAGGACGAGACGCCGCCCGCGTCAATGGGGTCGCCGGAAACGCCCTCGTAACGAAGGCCGCTGCCGCTGTCTGCTCGATTCGACCTACCATGTGCGTGTCGGTCTGATCAGGTGAGGAGCGCGGGTGAACATCGGGGAGATCGCCAGGCGGTCGGGCGTGGCGCGCAGCACCGTCTCCTACGCGCTGAGCGGCAAGCGTCCCGTCTCTGAGGAGACCCGCCGGCGCATCCAGGCGGTCATCGACGAGCTGGGCTACCGGCCGAACGCCGTCGCGAAGGCGCTCAAGGAGGGCAGGACCCACACGATCGGCCTGGTCATACCGCCGGCCAGCCGGCGGCTGACCGACATGCAGCTCGGCTTCGTGGCCAGCGTCGTCGACGCCGCGGCGCGCGCCGACCTGGACGTCCTGCTGTCACCGTCGGGAGGCGAGCACGACCGCTCGTTCGAGCGCGTGGTCGCCGGCAGGCGCGTGGACGGCGTCATCGTCATGGAGATCCGGCTGGAGGACGAGCGCGTCACCCGTCTGCGCCAGTCCGGGCTGCCCTTCGTCGGCATCGGCCGCACGCGTCATCCCGAGGAGATGTCCTGGGTGGACATCGACTACGAGACGCTGATCGCCAAGTGCGTGCACCACCTGGCCGACCTGGGCCACCGCCACATCGCCCTGGTCAACCGGTCCGCGGAACTGGTGGCGGCCGGATACGGCCCCGGCCACCGGGCGCAGACGGGATTCACCCGGGCGGTCGCCGAACGCGACCTGCACGGCGTGGAGATGTGCTGCGCGGACGACATCAACTCCGGGGTGTCCTGCGTCGAACAGCTCCTCGACGAGCACCCCGGGCTGACCGCCATCGCGACCGTCAACGAGGCCGCCACCCCCGGCGTGTACCGCGCCCTGTCCAACGCCGGCCTGGTCGTGCCCCGCGACTTCTCCATCGCCGGCGTCGCCGCCGGCCACCTGGCGGAGAACCTGCACCCGCCGCTCACGGCCGCCGACGTGCCCGCGGACGAGCTCGGCGCCCGCGCCGTCGAGATGCTCATCCGGCGGATCGCCGATCCCGCCACCCCGCACGGCCACTTCCTGGTCGCCCCGCCCATCTCCCTCCGCGGCACGACCGGGCCGGCCCGCCCCCGCGGTCCGCGCGCCTGAGACCTTCGTACCGGAGCGCCGCGAAGCCGGCACATGCGCCGTGGGCGAATCGATTCGCCGGGGCGCCCTCTCCGCGCAGGCTTCGGCCGGAGACCGGGTGCGGGCACCCGGCCTCGCCGGTCCCGCCGTCGTCAGGGCTTGACCGCGACGCCGCCGTAGGCCCAGGCGTGGCCGCCGCCCGGGATCCACTCCTGGTGGGCGCTCTCGTCCGGCCGCCACCGCACCACCTCGACCAGGCCGGGGTCGACCATCTCCCAGCCGTCGAAGAACCGCGCCACTTCGGCGTGCGTCCGCGGCACCATGGGCGCGCTGCTCTTGTCGTACGGCTTGGTGAAGTCCTCGTCGCGCACCTGCGGGGCGAAGTCGAGCGTGATGTGCGACAGCAGCAGGTGGCTGCCCGAGGGGACGGCCGCCTTGAACCGGTCGATCGTCACATACGGGTCCTCCTCGTCGGTGACGAAGTGCAGGACGCCCGCGAGGATGACGGCCACCGGCCGGCTGAAGTCGATCAGCGCCGTGATCTCGGGATGGGACAGGATCGCCTCGGGCTCGCGGAGGTCGGCCTCGATGACGGTGGTCGTGCCGGGGGAGTTGCCCTGCAGCAGGGCCCGGCCGTGCACGAGGACGATCGGGTCGTTGTCCACGTACGCGACGCGGGCCTCGGGGTTGATCTCCTGCGCGACCTCGTGGGTGTTGCCCTGGGTGGGGATGCCGGTGCCGATGTCGAGGAACTGCGTGAGCTCGGCGTCACCGGCGAGGTAGCTCACGGCCCGGCGGAGGAAGGCGCGGTGGGCGCGGACGCCCTCGCGGGTGCCCGGAGAGACCTTGACGAGCTGCTCGGCCGCCTCGCGGTCGGCGGCGAAGTTGTCCTTGCCGCCCAGCAGGTAGTCGTAGATCCGGGCCGGGTGCGCGATCTCGGTGTTGATCCGGGAGGCGGCACTCAGATGGGGGGCCGGGTCGTGCATGGATGCTCCTTGTCTGTCTCGGGTGAGCCCGGAGGCCTCCGGGGGCGTCGCGCGCCCCCGGAGGCCTCCGGTGTCCCGGGTGTCAGGGTGTGGTCAGATCGAAGCGGTTGACGGTGACGGCGCCGCCCAGGGACTGGGTGGCGTAGTTGAAGATGGCGAAGCGGTAGCCCATGAAGAACTGCCAGGCGTTGCCCATCGTGAAGGCGGGCCCGAAGGAGGTGAAGTTCACCCCGTCGGTGCTGTAGGAGAAGCGTGCCTGACGCCCGGTGCCGGGCCGGATGTCGGCGTTGACCCGCAGCCAGATCCGCCCGCCGGAGACCGGTGTGGAGGCCACCTCGGTCCCGGTGCCGGTCGTCTGCCAGCTGCTGTTCATGGTGAGGTTGTTGGTCGCGACCAGGCGGGTCTGACCGTTGTCGCGGCGGACGCCGATCCAGGCGGACGAGTCGCGGAGCATGGCCAGCCCGGCCCGGTCCCCGTCCCGCATCGTGGAGTAGTCGAGCTGGATCGTGGCCGTGGACGAAGGCCCGAGGATGCGGTGGGTCACCGTGTTGCGCGCCGAGTAGAGGTCGTTGGTCACGGTGGCCGTCTGCAGCCGGAGCCCGTTGCCCACGCTGTACTTCGTGGTGTCGGGGTTGTGGTTCCACTCCCACTCCGGCCCGAGGGCGGTGCCGGTGAAGGTGTCGGTCCCGGTCGGGGACTTCACCTCCCGGGGCGGGCGCGGGACGTTGGGATAGGGGTAGGAGGCGCCCCAGGCGTTGTTCACCGTCTGCACCACGGGCCAGCCGTCGGAGGTCCAGGTGATGGGGGCCAGCACCGGGACGCGGCCGCCGGGGTAGGCGTCCTGGAAGGCCATGTAGTACCAGGCGCCGTTCTGGGTCTGCACGAGCCCGCCCTGGTGGGGGACGCCGCCGCCGGAGACCGGGCCGGACATGTTCAGCAGGACCTGCCGCATCGTGTACGGGCCGAACGGGCCGCCGCTGGACTTCAGGATGTACTGGCCGTTGGCCGGGCGGGTGAGGAAGATGTAGTAGCTACCGTTGATCTTGTACATGCGCGACCCCTCCAGCGTCCCCACGTCGGACGGGGTCTGGAACACCTGCTGGGCGCGGACCTGGGTCTTCCCGTCCGCGGACAGCTGCGCCACGCTGATGCCGGTGTTGCCGTACGACACGTACATGGTGTCGTCGTCGTCGATCAGCAGTCCGGCGTCGTAGTAGCAGTTGTTGATCGTGGTGTGCCGATTCCAGGGGCCCTCGACCGACGTCGCGGTGTAGATGTAGGTCTTGGAGAAGTCGATGCAGCCGCCCCAGTAGAAGGTCTTGTTGCTCTTGCGGTAGTTCAGGAACGAGGCCCACACGCCGTTGACGTAGGCGCGTCCGCCGTTCAGGTCGTACTTGGACCCGAAGTCGAGCGTGGGGACCGAGTGCCCGGCGAACTCCCAGTGCACCAGGTCGTAGGAGCGCAGGATCGGCGCGCCGGGGGAGTAGTGCATCGTGGAGGCCGAGTAGTAGTAGGTGTCGCCGACCCGGATCACGTCCGCGTCCGCCAGGTCCTCCCACAGCACCGGGTTCGAGTACGTCGACGACGGCGGCCACGGGCCCGACGGCGACGGCGACGGTGACGGCGACGGGCTGGGGGACGGGCTCGGCGAGGGGCTGGGGCTCGGCGACGGGCTTGGCGACGGACTTGGCGACGGACTTGGCGACGGTGACGGACTTGGCGACGGTGACGGGCTGGGACTGGGCGACGGGCTGGGGCTCGGTGAGGGGCTGGGACTGGTCGTGACGCCTCCCGTGCACAGGGTGCCGTTCAGGGTGAAGGCGGCGGGGACGGGGTTGGCGGAGTTGTTCCAGCTGCCGTTGAACCCGAAGCTTGCGGTGCCGCCGGTCGGGATGGCGGCGTTCCACCCGGCGTCGCTCACGGTCACCTGCGACCCCGACTGGGTGTGGCTGCCGTTCCACAACTGGGTGACGGTCTGCCCGGCGGTGAACGACCACGCCAGCTTCCAGCCGTTGACGGGGTCGCCCAGGTTGTCGATCGTCACGTTGGCGCCGAAACCGCCGGGCCACTGGTTGGTCACCGAGTAGGTGACCCGGCATCCGGCGGCCGCGTGGGCGGAGCCGGCGGTCACGATTCCGGCGGCACCGAGCGCGGCGGCCATCGCGGCGGCGAGCCAGCGTCGATGGCGGGTGATGGACAAGGAAATCCTCCAAGGGGGTGGATCCATCGAATGCGGCCGCTGTTCCGATGCGCCCCTGCTCGCCGGCGCCTCCTGTGGTCCCTACCGCCGGCTGCCGCTGTTAGCGCTAACATCTCGGCGACGGGAAAACGGGGACGTGCGTATCAGGCGAGGGGGGACGAGAAGCGTCGTGTGGACGGTCGTCTGCGCCGACGTCCCCGCAGGGCGGGCGGCGCACAGGGCGCATGACCCGCGCCGGTGCGGCAGGGCCCGCGGGCCGGCCTTCGGAACACGGAGAACCTCCCCGTCGGAAGAACGCGCGATCGATCCTGTGCATGAGGAAGGACCGCGTCGTACCGACGCCCCGAGGTCCCGCCGCACTCCGGACGTCCGGGCCTGAGCCTGCCGGGCATTCGAAGGTGGGGCCAACTTACTAACGTAGAGATCGCTTCGCATCAAGTTTCGCCGTTGAGGTCCTTCGGGCTCCTCTCCGTACGCGCGGGACGGGTCGTGGCGGAGCAAAATACGCGCCCGGGGGCGCCGTCAAGGGAACCGCGGCGCGACGCGACGGGCCCGGGCGGCGCCGGAACCCGGCTCATCTGGGGCGATCGCGGGCGTCCGCACCCGCCGGCGCGGGCGCCGAAGGTGAAACGTTCACGGGCGCCACCGGCCGGGACCAGGCGGGGGTCAGGCGGGCGGGGCCACGGACTCACGGAGGCGGACCGGCATCGGGATCCGGTGCACCTCGCCCTCGCGGCCGGGGTCCTCGTCGTCCCGTCCCATCTCCGAGAACAGGACGTCGACGGCCGCGCGGCCGAGCTCGTAGTGGGGGAGGGCCACGGTCGTCAGCTTGGGGCGCATCCACGCGGCGATGGGGTGGTCGTCGAACGAGACGACGGACACGTCCGCGGGCACCTTCAGCCCGAAGTCGTCGAGCGCCTGGTAGGCGCCGAGCGCGATGCGGTCGTTGAAGCAGATCAGGGCGCGGGGACGCTCGGTCTCCAGCAGCGCGCGCGTGGCCTCGAGGCCGTACTCCGGCAGCCAGTCGCGGCAGACGCGGGCGCCGGCCGGCTTGACCCCCGCCGCGCCCAGCTCCTCGCGGATGCCGACGAGCCGTTCCACGGCCGCGACGCTTCCAGTGGGGATGTTGCGCGTGCCCGGGCCGGCGCCGATCAGGTGGATGCCGTCGCGGTGCCCGGCGTCGAGCAGGACGCGCGCGGCGGTGCGGCCGGCCTCGATCTCGTCGGGGACGACCGAGGGCAGGGGAGACGGCTGGCGGGGACGCGCGTTGAGCAGGACCGCGGGGGCGGCCGTCATCCCCTTCGGCACCTTGATGGTCCTCGTGAACATCGAGGCCAGGATGATCCCGTCCACCTGGCGGTCGTGCATCGCCTGGAGCAGGTGGCGCTCCAGCTCGGACTCCCCCTCCGTCTCACCGATGAACAGCATCACTCCGCGCTCGCGCGCGGCCTCGAGCGCTCCTTTGATCATGTCGCCGGCGAGCCGCGAGGTCGCGACCGTGTCCGAGACGAACCCGATGGTCCGCGTCGTGCCGGTGCGCAGCCCCACGGAGACTATGTTGGGCCGATACTGCAACTCGTCCGCGGCCTTGATGACGCGCTGCTCGACGTCATGCGAGATGCGCAGCTCCCGGCCCCGGCCGGACAACACGAGCGACGCCGTGGTCGGGGAGACGCCGGCGATCTTGGCGACGTCGGCCAGCGTGACCCGTCGTGGGCTCACCGAGTGACCTCCTGCGTTGTGGGGGTTGACACCCTGCGACACGCATGGTGAGACTATCGCATTGCTAATCCGATTTAGCAAACCTGAGTCCCGGGGCATCCGGCCTGAGCGGCGAGTCCCCGATCTATGAAGGAGACGCAGATGTCGCGTCGAGTTCGCAACCGCTGGAACGGTGCGGTGCTGATGGTCGTCGTGGGGGCGCTCGCTGCGGGCTGTGGGGCGCCCGGCGGCGACGCCCCCCAGACGGAGGCCGGCGGCACGCCCGTCTCGACCACACCGACCTGCGGCACGGCACCGGTCACGCTCAAGGCGTACATCGAGACCGGCTTCCCCCTGCCGAAAGAGCTCAGCACCGAGTTCACCAAGCAGCACCCGAACGTGAAGTGGAGCATCCGCGAGGACCAGTTCGCGGTGATCACCCAGAACGCCCCGCGGGTCCTCGCGGACGACCCGCCGGACCTCATGCGGCTTCCCCAGGTCTCCGAACTGGTCAAGGACGGCCTGCTGAAGAACCTCGACGGCTACGCGAAGGCGTTCGGCTGGGACTCCTGGCCGGCCTCGCAGCTCCAGCAGATGCGGCTCGGCCCGGGCGGGAAGACCCGCGGCGAGGGCTCGCTCTACGCCATGGGGCTGAATTTCAGCATGACCGGCGTCTTCTACAACAAGAAGCTCGCGGCGAAGATCGGGATGTCGTCCCCGCCCACGACGCTGGCGGAGCTCGACGCCGCGCTCGCCAAGGCCAAGGACGCGGGCATCGCGCCCATCGCCCAGTTCAACGGCGGGGCCACGGGCGGGCTCGCGTTCCCGCTCCAGGACCTCATGGCCTCGTACGGCCCCGCCGCGCCGATCAACGACTGGATCTTCCAGAAGCCGGGCGCCACGATCGACACGCCGTCCAACCTCAAGGCCACCCAGCACCTCGACCAGTGGATCAAGGCCGGGTACTTCTGGAAGGACGTCAACGCCGTCGACTACGCGACGATGATGAGCCGCTTCATCGGCGGCCAGGGCCTGTTCATGTTCAACGGCGACTGGGAGTCGGGCAACCTCGACAAGCAGATGCCGGGAGACGTCGGCTTCTTCCTGATGCCTCCGGCCGAGAAGGGCGGCAAGCTGGCGGCGATGTCCGCCCCGCTCACCTACGGGATCGGGTCGCGCGCGAAGAACGCCGACTGCGCGGCGTTCTTCCTCAACTGGGTGGCCACCGACCCGCAGGCCAGGGACATCGCGGTGAAGGTCGGCGGCTCCCACCCCATGGGTCCGGCCGACGCCCACATGCCGGACGTCGCCGAGGGCACGGTCACGGCGAGCACGCTCCAGGCGGGGGCGGACGTCTCCAAGGACAACGGCGCGATGGACTTCATCGCCAACGCCACGGGCGCGATCTACGCCAAGAGCTGGACGCCGCAGTTGCAGAAGCTCGTCGCCGGCCAGCAGACCCCGGACGGGCTGCTGACCTCGGTGCAGAGCGACTACAAGAGCCAGGTCGGGGGGAGCTGAGCATCGATGGTGCGGTCGATCCCACCGGGACTCGGCGCGGGCCGGCGGCCGTGGTGAAGAAGAGGAGCCCCGCCCCGGCGGCGGGGCTCCGCACCCCCAGCTGGGTCGGCTGGCTGTTCGTCGCTCCGGCGCTCGCCGTCTACGCGGTGTTCGTGCTGCGGCCGATCGTCCTGACCTTCCAGTACTCGCTCTACCGCTGGGACGGCATCGGCCCGTCCACCTGGGCGGGGCTGGACAACTACGTGAAGGTCTTCACCGACCCCGACCTGTTCGACTCCATCCTCAACGCGGTCAAGCTGATCGTGTTCTTCAGCGCGATCCCGGTGCTGCTGGGCCTGGCGATCGCGTCGACGATCCGGCGCATCGCCACGAGCCGGCTCGCGCTCGTGGCCCGGACCGTCCTGTTCCTGCCGCAGGTCATCCCGCTCGTGGCGGCCGGCATCGCGTGGAGCTGGCTGCTCTCGTCGAACGGGCTGGTCAACCAGGTGTTCTCGCACCTCGGCCTCGGCGGGGTGACACGGGCCTGGCTGGGCGACTTCTCCACCGCCCTGCCGGCGGTCGGCGTGATCGGCGCCTGGGTGTTGCTCGGCCTGTGCACGATCCTGCTCCTCGCCGGTCTGAGCAAGATCGATCCGGCGGTCTACGAAGCCGCCCGGATGGACGGCGCCGGGCCGCTGCGGGAGTTCTTCTCGATCACGGTGCCCAGCCTGCGGCAGGAGATCGGCGTCTGCGTCACGGTGACCGTGATCGCGGCGCTGGCCAGCTTCGACATCGTCTTCATCGCCACCCAGGGCGGCCCGGGCAACTCCACCATGGTCCCCGGCCTCGAGATCTACTACCTCGCCTTCTCCGAACGGCAGGTGGGCATGGCCTCGGCGCTGGCCGTCGTGCTCATGGTGCTCGTCCTCGCCTGCGCGCTCCCCGTCCAGTGGCTCACGAAGGACAGGTCATCATGATCGTCGGACGCCGCGAGGCGTGGACCGGGCGGCTGCTGCTCGTCCTGCTGATGGCGATCACGGTCATGCCGTTCGTCAGCCTGTTCGTCACGGCTCTGCACCCGTCGGGCAGCTATCCGCCGGGCCTCGAATGGCCGCGCGACCCGCACTGGGGCAACTTCGCCGAGGCGTTCCGGGCCGCGCATATGGGCGAGCTGCTGAAGTCGAGCACGCTCATCGTCCTCGGCGTGGTCCCCGTCTCGCTCCTGCTGGGGACGCTGGCGGGCTTCGCCATCGGCCACCTCCGGATGGCCGGGCGCAACCTGGCGTTCCTGACGTTCGTGCTCGGCCTGACGCTGCCGTTCGAGGGCATCATCACGCCGCTGTACTACCAGGTGCGCGACATGGGCCTGCTGAACACGAGATGGGCCATCATCCTGCCGCTCATCGGGCTGTTCATGCCGTTCGCCGTCTTCTGGATGCGGGCGCACTTCGTGAACATGCCGGAGGAGCTGTCCGAGAGCGCGCGGATCGACGGCGCGAACGTGTGGCAGCTGTTCTGGCGCGTCCACGTCCCGCTGGCCATGCCGGCGCTCTCGTCCCTGGGCATCCTGCTGTTCCTGTGGACCTGGAACCAGTTCCTCCTGGCGATCGTGCTGGTCGACGACCCGATGAAACGGACGATGTCCGGCGCTCTGGGCGCCTTCCAGGGGCAGTGGGGCACCGACATCCCCCTGCTGTCCGCCGGGTCGCTGCTGATACTGGCGCCCACGCTCGTGATCTTCATGATCTTCCAGCGCCGTTTCGTCACGGCCCTGCTGCAGGGCTCGCTGAAGGGATGACACGGCGATGAGCGGCACGTCGCCCGTCTACGGAGGCATCGAGGCGGGCGGGACGAAATGGGTGTGCGCGGTCGCCGACGCCGGAGGGCGGATCACCGACACCGAGGTGATCCCCACGACGACCCCCGCGGCGACCCTCGACGGCGCGGTGCGGTTCCTCCGGCGTCACGAACCGCTGGCCGCGATCGGCGTCGGCAGCTTCGGCCCGATCGACCTGCGGCCCGGCTCGCCGACGTACGGCCACATCACGAGCACCCCCAAGCCCGGCTGGGCGGACACGGACATCGTGTCGCCGCTGCGCGCCGCGCTCGGAGTCCCCGTCCAGGTCGACACGGACGTGAACGCCGCGGCGCTGGGGGAGTGGCGGCGGGGAGCGGCCGCCGGGCTCACGACGTTCGCGTACATGACGGTGGGCACCGGGATCGGCGTGGGCGCCCTCGTGAACGGCCGGCCGGTGCACGGTCTCCTGCATCCCGAGTTCGGGCACATCCGCGTCCCCCGCGACGCGGTGCGCGACCCGTTCACGGGCAGCTGTCCCTTTCACGGCGACTGCCTGGAGGGGCTCGCGTCCGGCGAGGCGATGCGCCGGCGATGGGGACGCCCAGCCGAGCACCTGGACGACCCGTGGGCCTGGGAGCTCGAGGCCGACTACCTGGCCCTGGCCGTCCTCACCCTGACGTACGCCCTGTCGCCCGAGCGGGTCGTCGTGGGCGGGGGCGTGGCGGGCCGCCCGTCCCTGCTGCCGGCGGTGCGGGCGAAGGTGCTCGGTCTCGCCGCCGGCTACCCGGCCACGCCGGCCCTGACCGACCCGGCGGCGACGGCCGCCTACGTGGTCGGCCCCTCCCTCGGCGGCCGTTCGGGGATCACCGGGGCCGTCGAACTCGCCCGCGACCTCGCGCCGAACGCGGGCTCGCCTGGGGCAGCGGTTGTCGACGACGCGCGGGGAAGCGCCCCGCGCGCATGACTGGAGGTTGTCGAATGGCTTATCGGGGGCGTGGCGAGGGGGCGGCGCCACTGGCGGGCTCCGTCCAGGCGGCCGGCGGCCGCGGCCGCCGCGAGGGCGCCGCGTGAACGGCGAACCGGCGGCGCGGTGGACGCGACGGCACCTTGACCTGCTCGCCGCGAGCGCGGGGAGCACCGACGGCGCCGGGAGTGCGACGACGGCGCCGCTCATCGACTTCGCGGTTCAGCCGCGCGTGCTGCCGCACCACGACATCTGGGACCTGTGGCCGATCCAGGACGAGGACGGGTCGACGTCGGTGGTCGCCGGACGGGAGCTCTGGATGGCGCTGTCCGCGCCCGCCGCCGGCCATCCGGAGGAGCGCCACGACCGGGCCCGCATCCGGCTGCTCGCGAAGGACGGCGACCGTTGGACGGACCTGGGGGACGCCTTCGCCGACGGCGCCTCGCCCGGCAGCCGCGAGTGGTCGGGGTCGGCGGTCCGCCGGGCCGACGGAACGGTGTCGGTGTTCTACACGGCGGCCGGGCGGCGGGGTGAGGCGCGGCCGACGTTCGCGCAGTGCGTCGTCGAGGCGCGCGGCGGTCTGGTGTCCGACGGCGGCGATATCCGGCTCGACCCGCGGGCCGAGCACCGCGAGGTGCTCCGTTCCGACGGGCGCATGTACCTGCCGGCCGACGAGATCGACGGGGGGCCGGGGCAGATCAGGGCCTTCCGCGACCCCGGCTGGTTCCGCGACCCCGCCGACGGGCAGGAGTACCTGCTCGTCGCCGCGTCCGTCGCGTGCGACGACGGCTTCATGGGCGCCGTGGCCCTCGCCACCGGCTCCCGGGCCGACGGCTGGTCGCTCCAGCCGCCCCTCCTCGTCGTCGACGGCGTCCACCACGAGATCGAACGGCCGCACGTCGTGGTCCACGGCTCGTCGTACTATCTCTTCTTCTCGGCGCAGCGCTACGGGTTCCACCCGCCGGGGAGCGGGTTCACCGGGCTCTACGGTTTCGTCGCCCCCACCCTCATGGGTCCGTACACGCCGCTCAACGGGTCGGGGCTGGTGGTCCGCAACCCCTCAGAGCAGATCGACCAGGCGTACGCGTGGGTGGTGCTGCCCGACCGTCAGGTGGTCGGGTTCCTCAACTATCGGCCCGTCGCCGGGGGAGACCCGTGGCAGGCCGGGGCCGCCGAGGCCCGCGCCTGTTTCGGCGGGACGATCGCCCCGGTCCTGGAACTCGCCCTGGACGGAGCGCGCACCTCCATCGTGACCCCCGCTCGGGAGGGGGCTCGGTGAGCTGAGGGCGCCCAGCCCCCGGGAGGGGCCGGGCGAGCTGTGCGTCCGCATGGGCCGAGCGGCGCTCGGGGTGAGCTGAGCGCCTGCATACGCCGCGCCCGGTGTGAGCTCAGCGCTCCCACCGGGCGCCCGCGCGGGCGCCCCGTCGGTGCGGGGCGGGCGTGCCCGCTGAAAATTTCACCCCCGGCCGGGGGCGGCCTCGCGGCCTCCTATCGGAAGGCCCAGGCCAGGGCGGGGTTCGTGGCCCAGGCGTGTCACGGGGGGAGGCCATACGTTGACGTGCCCCTCGTGCCGGAGTTGGCTGCGGGTACCACCACCCGCCCGTTCGTGACCGGAGCCGCAGCCGGGACCGGCCGGAGGATGTTAACGATAACAACGCACCCACCGGTGTTCGCGCGCCCATGAGGCTCGGCTGACGTCGTGCCATCGGCTCGTCTCCGCGCACCTCCTCTCGCGGGAGGGCTCACGGGGGTCGTTGTTAGCGCTAACAGCGTCGATGCGGGTGGGCCGGCGACGTGCCGACGGCGGCCCACCCCGTGCCGCACCGCGCCCATTCGCCGGCGATCGAGCCCGCATTCCCGAGTACGAAAGGCGCGTTCATGTCGTCCTTCCTCAGCCGCAGACGGCTCTTGCAGGCCACCGGGATGGCGGCCGTCGCCGCGGTCGGGTCCGCGGTCGGATCCGCCGTGGGGATGCGAGCCGCGCAGGCGACCGTCAATCCCGTGCGTGGGGAGACCGGCGCCTCCGCGGCCGCGTTCGACATGGGCCAGGTGCGGCTGACCGCGAGCCGGTGGATGGACAACCAGAACCGTACGCTGAACTATCTGCGCTTCGTCGACGCGGACCGGCTGCTGTACAACTTCCGGGCCAACCACAGGCTGTCCACCAACGGCGCCGCCTCCAACGGCGGCTGGGACGCGCCGAACTTCCCGTTCCGCGGGCACATGCAGGGGCACTTCCTCACGGCCTGGGCGCAGGCGTGGGCGGTCACCGGCGACACCACGTGCCGGGACAAGGCCACCTACATGGTGGCGGAGTTCGCCAAGTGCCAGGCCAACGACAGCGCCGCCGGATTCGGCGCCGGATACCTGTCCGCCTTCCCGGAGTCCGACTTCGCCAAGATGGAGGCGGGCCAGGGGACCAACGGCAACGTGCCGTACTACGTGATCCACAAGACCATGGCCGGGCTGCTGGACGTGTGGCGCATCATGGACAACACCCAGGCCCGGGACGTGCTGCTGCGCATGGCGGCCTGGGTCGACGGGCGCACCGGCCGGCTGAGCTACAGCCAGATGCAGTCGGTGCTGGGCACCGAGCACGGCGGCATGATGGCGGTCCTGATCGACCTGTACCAGTACACCGGCGACTCCCGCTGGCTGACCGTCGCGCAGCGGTTCGACCACGCCGCGGTGTTCAACCCGCTCGCCGCCGGCCAGGACCAGCTCAACGGCCTGCACGCGAACACCCAGGTCCCCAAGTGGATCGGCGCGGCACGGGCGTACAAGGCGACCGGCACCACCCGCTACCGGGACATCGCGCTCAACGCCTGGAACATCACCGTCAACGCGCACAGCTACGTGATCGGCGGCAACAGCCAGGCCGAGCACTTCCACGCGCCGAACGCCATCGCGGCGTACCTCACCAACGACACCTGTGAGAGCTGCAACACCTACAACATGCTGAAGCTCACCCGGGAGCTGTACACCCTCACCCCGGACCGGGTCGAGCTGGTCGACTACTTCGAACGGGCGCTGCTCAACCAGATGATCGGCCAGCAGAACCCGGCCGACAGCCACGGGCACATCACCTACTTCACCCCGCTCAATCCGGGGGGCCGCCGGGGAGTCGGCCCGGCGTGGGGCGGCGGCACCTGGAGCACCGACTACACCTCGATGTGGTGCTGCCAGGGCACCGGCCTGGAGATGCAGACCAAACTGATGGATTCCATCTACTTCCACGACGACACCACGCTGATCGTGAACCTGTTCATGCCGTCGGTGCTCGACTGGACCCAGCGAGGGATCACGGTCACCCAGACCACGTCGTACCCGGCCGCCGACACCACGACGCTGACCGTGAGCGGCAACGTCGGCGGGACGTGGTCGATGCGCATCCGGATCCCGGCCTGGACCACCGGGGCCACGATCAGCGTCAACGGGAGCGCGCAGAACATCGCCGCCACCCCGGGCTCCTATGCCACGCTCACCCGGTCGTGGACCAGTGGCGACACGGTCACCGTCCAGCTCCCGATGAAGGTGATCATGCGGGCGGCCAACGACAACGCGAACGTCTCCGCCATCACCTACGGTCCGGTGGTGCTCGCCGGAAACTACGGCAACACCGGGCTCAGCGCGTTGCCGTCGCTCACCACCTCGTCGATCACCCGTACCGGGAGCACGACGCTCGCGTTCACCGCCACGGCCAACGGCTCCACCGTCAACCTGGTCCCGTTCTACGACGCGCAGAACATGAACTACACCGTCTACTGGAACGCCAACGGCCAGGGCGGCGGCGGCACCGCCAACTACCGCCTGGTCAACGTGGGCAGCGGAATGGTGCTCGGCATCCAGAACATGTCCACGGCCGACGGCGGCCTCGCCCTGCAGTGGTACGACTCGGGCACCGCCGACCACAACTGGGTCATGGTCACGGACGGCTCCGCGATCCGGCTCCGCAACGTCAACAGCGGCAAGGTCCTCGGCGTCCAGAACATGTCCACAGCAGACAACGCGAGCATCCTGCAGTGGTCGGACAACGGCACGGCCGACCACCGATGGACCCTCGCCGACCAGGGCGACGGGACGTACAAGATCCGCAACGTCAACAGCGGCAAGCTGCTGGGCATCCAGAACGGGTCGACCTCGGCGGGCGCCTTCGCCGTCCAGCGTCCGGACGACGGCGCCGCCGGAAACCGGTGGCGGCTCCTGCGCAACGGCTGACGGAGCACGTCTCCCCGGGGGGATGGCGCGGTCCGCTCGCTTACGGGCGATGGGGCGAGCGGACCGCGCCGGTTCCCGCAGCGACAGGGCGGGCCGTCAGGCGACCGGCGAGGGCGGGACCTGCACTGCCGCGCCTGAGCGGCCGGCACCGTCGGCATCGTCGGCACCGGGGCACGGCGCGCCCCCGCCCCGCGGGTCACGAACTCTCGACGAGCGGAGCAGACATGCCATGCGCAGGGCCGTACGGCCGGCGGAGCGCGGCCCGTTCGCCGCCGCGCCGCCTGATCACGCATGCGAGGACCTCGCCATCCGGGCGGCCGGCCCAGCGCGGGCCACCCGGTGCGGGCCACTCACACGGGAGGCCGTGCGGACTCCTGCTCCTGAATCCACCCCTCGCTTCGAAGGACCCAGATGCGTTTCATCTTCTCCCGGCTACGGCCGGCGCTGGCCGTGGTCGCCGGCGTCGCCGTGGCCGGCGCCCTCACTCCCGCGCTGGCGGCCCATGCCGCCACGGCATGCCGGGTCACCTACACGATCAGCAGTCAGTGGCAGAGCGGCTTCGGCGCCAACGTGACGATCGACAACCTGGGCGACCCGGTCAGCGGCTGGAAGCTGACCTGGTCGTTCACTTCCGGGCAGACCGTCAGCCAGTTGTGGAACGGCTCGGTCACCCAGTCGGGCTCCCAGGTCACCGTGAACGACGCCGGCTACAACGCCGCCATCCCCGCCGGCGGCAGCACCAGCTTCGGCTTCAACGGCACCTGGAACAACTCGGCGAACCCGGTGCCCGCCGCATTCGCGCTCAACGGCGTCGCCTGCACCGGGGGCGTCACCACGAGCCCCACGCCGTCGCCGTCCCCAAGCCCCTCGCCGTCGCCCAGCCCCTCACCGTCTCCTTCACCGTCCCCGAGCCCGTCACCGTCTCCCTCTCCCTCGCCGAGCCCGTCTCCCAGCCCCAGCCCGTCGCCGAGCCCGTCGGTGTCCCCGACCGGCACGTCGACCGCGTGGCAGAACGGGAGATTCGCGGTGGACACCCCGAACGTGGTGCGGCGGTCGGACATCGTGCTCGCGCACGCCAACACGAGCTCGAGCCAGTTCGTCCCGCTGGGCAACGGCACGCTGGGCGTGGCCGCGTGGGGGGCGAACGGGTTCACCGCGCAGCTGAACCGCAACGACACCATGCCGGACCGCAAGTCGCCCGGCCAGGTGGTCATCCCCGGGCTGAGCCGGCTGACCGGGGCATCCGACTTCAGGGGATACCTCGACCTGCACGACG
Source organism: Microbispora corallina (assembly GCF_016863035.1). Classification (GTDB taxonomy): domain Bacteria; phylum Actinomycetota; class Actinomycetes; order Streptosporangiales; family Streptosporangiaceae; genus Microbispora; species Microbispora corallina. The sequence continues at coordinate 2,137 of NZ_BOOC01000068.1, read as the reverse complement.
GGACGCTGTACGAGTCCGGCGGCGGGATGACGCTGAAGGCCTATGTGCGGGCCGACACCGCCCAGCTGGTGGTGGACGTGACCGGAGCCGACCCCGACTCCAGCCAGACCGCGCAGGTGAAGCTGTGGAGCCCGCGCAACCCGAGCGCCCAGGCGTCGGGGTCGGTGGCGACGTTGTCGGAGACCTGGACGGACTGTTGCGGGGGCGGCACCTCCGGGCAGACCTTCGGCGTCCTCGCGGGCGTCAGCGCGGGCGGGCGCAACGTGCGGGCCTCCACCCCGGACTCGCGTACGGCGCAGGTGAGCTTCCAGCCCAACAGCGACGGGTCGTTCCGGGTCATCGTGGTTTCCCCGACCTGGAAGGGCGGCAACGCGATCACCACCGCGACCGGCCTGCTGGGCGGCGACCTGACCCGGGGTTCGGCGGACCTGGCCGCGAGCACGCTGTCGTGGTGGCACGACTACTGGAACTCGGTGGGCCTGATCAAGATCACGTCCAGTGACGGGTCGGGCGAGTACTTCGAGAACATGCGGACGCTGTACCTGTTCGCCATGGCGGCGAGCAACCGGGACACCTTCCCGGGGACCCAGGCCGGTGAGGCGAACCTGTTCAACGTGGGCCAGGACACCCAGCCGTGGTACCCGGCCGGGTACTGGTTCTGGAACCTGCGGATGATGATCCAGGCCAACCTGTCGGCCGGCGCGTTCTCCCTGAACTCGCCGATGTTCACCCTCTACCGGAACAACCTGTCCAACATCACGGCCTGGACGAGCGCCCACTACCCCGGGCACCAGGGGATCTGCGTGCCGGAGACGATGCGGTTCAACGGCAACGGCACCTGGTATTCGGGCAACGAGTCCTGCGACTCGACCATCGCGCCCTCCTACAACTCCCAGACCGTCACCTCCGGCGCGGAGATCGGGCTGTGGGTGTGGCAGACCTACCTGGCCACCGACGACAGGGCGTTCCTGTCGGCGAACTATCCGCTGATGCGGGACTCGGCCAGGTTCCTGCTGTCGCACGCCACGACCGGGTCGGACGGCCTGCTGCACACCCACTCCAACGCGCATGAGACCCAGTGGTCGGTGAACGACCCGATCACGGACGTCACCGCGATGCAGGCGCTGTTCCCGGTCACCGCGCAGGCGGCCCAGATCCTCGGCGTGGACGCCTCTCTGGTCAGCCAGCTGCAGGCGGCGATCCCGAAGATCCGGCCGCTGCCCCGCACCGACTTCGGGCAGACCCAGGTGCTGTCCCCCTCCGCGGACTCCGCCGGCAACGACATGCTGGCCCTGTCGGCGCAGCCCACCGCGGCCAAGCACAACGTGGAGAACCTCGGCCTCGAGCCGGTGTGGCCGTACAACCTGATCGGGGACAGCGGCAACCAGTCCGACCTGGCCAAGCGCACCTTCAGCCACCGCAGCTACATCACGGAGACCGACTGGAGCTTCGACGCGCTGCAGGCGGCACGGCTGGGACTGGGCGCCGAGATGCGCACCGCGTTGATCGCCAACATCAACAAGTACCAGGTGTTCCAGAACGGGTTCGCCAGCTGGGATCCCTCCAAGCTGACCAACCCCTACCTGGAGCAGCTGGGCGTGACGGCCGCGGCGGTGACCGAGGGCCTGGTGCAGGACTACGACGGCACACTGCGCATCGCCCCCGGCTGGCCGAGCGGCTGGAACGCCGACGGCACCGTGTACATCCAGCACAAGGGCAAGGCCGACGTCCAGATCCGCAACGGGACCCTGGTCACGGTCGCCGTCGAGGCCGGGGCCACCGGCACCGTCAACGTCCGCAACCCCTGGCCCGGTCAGAACGTGACGGTCGTCGACGGCTCGGGGACCACGGTGCTGAGCAACCAGACGGGGACGACGATCGCGATCCCCGCGCAGGCCGGCACGTCCTACCTGATCCAGCGGGCCTCGGCTCCCACCACGTCCCTGCCCTTCTGGCCGGTCGGCGGCAGCCCCGCCACCGCGCCCAAGTCTCTCGGCAGCCGCACCATCGGCGTCCGCTGAGACGGCCGACCGCGGTCCGGGGGCGGGATCCGTCCCGCCCCCGGACAGGACGGCCGGGAGCCGGCGTGCGCGTGGGGGCGCGGGCCGGCTCCGGGGTCGTCACGGGGTCGTCGGGG
>NZ_BOOC01000067.1 GCF_016863035.1 Microbispora corallina | reverse complement strand
CCCTGACGACCCCGTGACGACCCCGGAGCCGGCCCGCGCCCCCACGCGCGGGCCGGCTCCCGGCCGTCTCAGCGCACGACGCGGCGCGACGACGTCGTGGACGCGTCCGACATCCCGGCGTTCCCTGCGCGCCTCCTGCCTCGTGTCCCGATAGCGTCCGGATCGCGTACGCAGTCCCGACATGGCCAGGTCACAATCTCGACATTTCATCATATGAATTACGTATTCGCAGGTGCGTATACTCGACGTCGTGACCATCTCCATGGCGGCACGGTGAGTGCCGAGTTCTCCCAGCCCGACGCGGGCGCGTCCCGTGACCTGCTGGAGCCGATCCGGCATCGTCGCCCCCGCCGCCTGGGAGACACCGTCGTCACCCATCTGGTCGACCGCATCGTGTCCGGGGGCTACCCGGTCGACAGCGTGCTCCCGACGGAGCCCGAGCTGTGCGAGGAGTTCGGGGTCTCCCGCACGGTGGTACGTGAGTCGATCAAGCTTCTCGAAGCGAAGGGCCTGGTGAAGGCGATTCCGGGCCGGGGCACCCGGGTCCTGGAGCCCATCGGCTGGAACCTCCTGGACCCCATCGTCCTGGAGGCCCAGATCCGGCACGACAGCGACCTGCGGATCCTCGACGACCTCATCAACGTCCGGGCGGCGCTCGAGTGCGACATGGCGGCGCAGTGCGCCCGGGTGATCACGCCCGAACAGGCCGAGGCGCTGGCCGAGCAGGCGAACGTCCTGACGGAGACCCTCGACGAGCCGCTGCGCTACGCCAGGGAGGACGTCGTCTTCCACGAGATGATCATGATCGCGTCCGGCAACCGTCTCGGTCACGCGATCATTCACAGCATCCACGCGAAGGCGCGGCTGTCGAGCCGGTACAACGGCGATCCCAGCAGGGAGGAACTGGTCCAGTCGCTCGCCGAGCATCGGCAGATCGAGTCGATGATCCTCCAGGGCGACGCCCAGGGGGCCGCGGCCGCGATGCGCATCCACATCCTCGGCTCGTGGACCCGGCGCCGCCCCGGCATCCACGGGGCGCTCTCCGGCGGAGCCGGCTCCCTGGACGCCCTCGAATGAGACGGCGTACGGAGTGCTCCTCCCCCCGCCGACGCACGTCCCGATCGGCGTAGGGAACCTTCAGCGCCTTAGGAGTGCCTGTCTCGGTCGTACGCGGCACGTCGAGCCGGTCGGCGCCGACGTGCCGTTCGGCGTCCCGATCGCGTCCCCCCGGATGTACGGCGAACGAGATAAGTCATACTCTTGCAGGCGATCGCAAGAAGGGAGCACCGTGACCGACACTCCGCGCGAGGGAGGATACCGGCCGGGCTACGAGGTGGCGGCCGAACAGGTGCTGGAGCTCATCGCCCGGCTGCGCCTGCGCCCCGGCGACCGCATGCCCACCGAAGTCGAGCTGGCCCGCCAGCTCGGCACCAGCCGTACCGTCGTCCGCGAGGCCGTCAAGATCCTCTCCGCCCTGGGCCGGGTCCGCGCCCAGAAGGGCCGCGGCCTGTACGTGGCCGACGACGAGGGCATGCTCGGCGGAGGACGGTGGGCGCCCTTCTTCCTCCCCACCGACCTCGACCACGTCTACATGCTCTTCGAGTTCCGGCGGGCACAGGAGATGGAGACCAGCCGCCTGGCCGCCCGCCGCGCCACCCCCGCCGAGCTCGCCGCCATCGAGAAGGCCGCCCACCTGTGCCGCCAGGGCCACGACACGGGACGCGAGGACCTGTTCAACGAGGGCGACGACGCCTTCCACACCGCCATCGCGACCGCCTCGCACAACATGTTCCTCCAGAACACGGTGCGGCAGGCCCGGCGGCTCCAGGGGCAGTCCCACATGATCGGCCTGCGCGGCTCGCTGGGCGGCCACGCCGCCAAGGCCGTGGAGGAACACGAGGCCATCTACCAGGCCATCCGCGCCGGCGACCCCGAGGCGGCGGCCCTGGCGGCCGCCACCCACATCGACAACACGCTGGACGACTACCGCAGAGAGATCCAGCAGCGCCTCTTCTCCCCCACCGACTGATCCCACCGACCGATCCCACCGACCGACCCCTCGGGCGAAGCCTCCGGCGACCCCGCTCGCCGTCGGCCGACCGGGCCGTCCGCCCATGCCGTCCGGGCAGGCCGTCCGTGAAACTTACACGCCGGCCGGCCGGTCTCGCGGAGGTCCCGGCTGGGGCGACCAGGGTGCTCCCGCCGTGCGCGACCCCCGGCGAAAGTCCGACTCATCCCCTTCCTCGCGCCGTTTGAACAGGGGCGATGTACGACACGCCTCGGCCGCGCGACGACGGCCGTCACGCGCACACAGGGTGGTCGGAATGCCCACAGTCGCCGGAGTCGTCTGTGCTAAGTCTGAAACTTACTCTTGACGTGGTACGACTTCCTTAGGGTAATTAGTACCTAGACCCCGGAGGCAGCCTCCACAGAGGCAGGCGTCGCGGGCCGGTCGGCACACGTGGGCGCGGGACATCCCCAGCCCTCTGCGCCGAAGCCGGCCGCGTCCCTTCCACGGCCCCCGCCGCACCCCCCTCGTGGCGTCACTCGTGGCACCGCGCACCTCCATGGAGAAGCACGTGAGCGCTCTCTCACCACCGACCCGCCTCCACGATCACCGGCCGCGGCGCGGCCGGCCGGAGGGGGCGGCGAGCGCGCCCGGCCCGTGGCTCAGGTGAACCCGATCACCACGTGGATGCGCCTCTCCGGACTCGGGGACCGCTACAGCTCGGTGATGCCCGAGCGTAGTGATGTTAACGCTAACAATCCGGTCTGACCGCGGTCACCGGCTGCCGCACGCACGCAGCGCGGGACCCACACCCCCCTTCGCCACGCCACGCGTGGCGCACGATCGGAGGAACCGTTGAACACAGGAAGAAGGCTCGGCCGTCTCGTGATGGCGGCGCTGGTCCCCCTGGCCGTACTCCTCGCCGGGACGGCCGCCTCGCAGACGACGGCGCAGGCCGCGACCTCGCTGCCGTGCGACATCTACGCGACCGGTGGAACGCCGTGCGTGGCGGCGCACAGCACCACCCGGGCGCTGTTCGGCGCCTACAGCGGCCCGCTGTACCAGGTGCAGCGCGCGTCCGACCGCGGCTACCGCGACATCGGGCTGCTGGAGGCCGGCGGGTACGCCGACGCGTCCGCGCAGGACTCGTTCTGCGCGAACACCTCCTGCACGATCACGAAGATCTACGACCAGACCGCCAACCACAACGACCTGCCGATCTCGTGGGGCGGCTTCTGGAAGGGCCCCGGCCCCAACGGGGCCGACATCGGCGCGGACGCCAAGGCGCTGCCGCTGACCGCGGGCGGCCACCCGGTGTACGGGATCAAGAGCACGCAGGGCACCGGCTACCGGATCGACAACGCCAAGAACGTCCCGACGGGCAGCAAGCCCGAGGGCATCTACATGGTGACCTCGTCCAACTACGTCGACCAGTGGTGCTGCTTCGACTACGGCAGCGGCGAGAACTCCCACAACGACACCGGCAACGCCACCATGAACGCGATCTACTGGGGCACCGCCTGCTGGTTCGGCGGATGCACCGGCACCGGCCCCTGGGTGGAGGCCGACCTGGAGAACGGGATGTACCACACCAACACCGGGTCCAACAAGGACCCGAACAACTCCGGGGTGCACTACCCGTTCGTCAGCGCGTGGCTGAAGAACAACGGGACCACCAACTTCACCCTGAAGTACGGCAACGGCAACAGCGGCGGCCTGACCACCACGTACTCGGGCGCGCTGCCCAACGGATACTCCCCCATGAAGCTGGAGAGCTCGATCCTGCTCGGCACCGGCGGCGACAACAGCCCGACCGGACAGGGGTACTTCTTCGAGGGCGCCGTGACGTCCGGCTTCCCGTCCGACGCCACCGAGAACGCGGTCCAGGCGAACATCACCTCCGTCGGCTACTCCATGTCCGGCGGCAGCACCACGGGCGGTCAGCAGATCGTGGGCGGCCAGTCGGGCCGGTGCCTCGACGTCACCGGGGTCTCGCAGGCCAACGGCGCCCAGGTGCAGCTGTGGGACTGCAACGGCCAGAACAACCAGCGCTGGACCTACACCTCCGGCAAGCAGCTTCAGGTCTACGGCAACAAGTGCATGGACGCCTACGGCCAGGGCACGAGCAACGGCACCCAGGTGATCATCTGGGACTGCAACGGCCAGACCAACCAGCAGTGGAACATCAACTCCAACGGCACCATCACCGGCGTGCAGTCCGGCCTGTGCCTGGACGCCAACAACGCCGCCACCGCCAACGGCACCAAGATCATCCTTTGGGCCTGCAACGGCGGAGCCAACCAGCAGTGGAGCCGGCGCAACTGAGCCGGCCCATGACGTGAGGACGCACCGCCGCAGGACGCCGGGGGCCTGCGGCGGTGCGCCTCCCACCGCGGGACGGCGGGCGGCGGCCGACGCCGAGCCCCCGCCGCGGTTCCCCCATGACGGCGCCTGCTCCCGGCAGGCCTGTCGTCTCCTCGATTTCGCCTAACTCACCGAAAGGACCCCCCATGAGCCGGCGAAGAGAAGGCACCGCGCGAGTCGCCATGAGAGTGGTGGTCGCGCTTCTGTCCATAGCGATGTCGCTGGTGGCCGTGTCGGCCGCACAGGCGGCCGTCGGGATCACGATCAACGGTGGCTCCGGCGGCCGCACGTTCGACGGCGTCGGCGCCATCAGCGGCGGCGGCGGAAACAGCCGCCTGCTCATCGACTATCCCGAGCCGCAGCGCAGCCAGATCCTCGACTACCTGTTCAAGCCCGGATACGGCGCCTCGATGCAGATCCTCAAGGTCGAGATCGGCGGCGACACGAACTCCACGGACGGCGCGGAGCCGAGCCACCGGCACACCTCGGGCGACCTCGACTGCAACCGCGGGTACGAGTGGTGGCTGATGGAGCAGGCCAAGGCCCGCAACCCCAACATCAAGCTGGTCGGCCTCTCCTGGGGCGCCCCCGGCTGGCTCGGCAACGGCAACTTCTGGTCGCAGGACACCATCAACTACCTGGTCGACTGGCTCGGCTGCGCCAAGAACAGCCACGGGCTGACAATCGACTACCTGGGCGGCTGGAACGAGAAGGGCCGCGATCTGAACTGGTACGTCAACCTCAACTCGGCGCTGGACTCCCACGGGTTCGGCAACGTGAAGATCGTCGCCTCCGACGACTGGGGCTTCGGCGTCGCCGACGACGCGGCGAACAACACCGCCTTCCGCAACGCCGTCGACGTGTACGGCAGCCACTACGTCTGCGGGTACCGCGGCGCCCAGACCAACTGCCCGAGCTCGACCACCGCGATCAACTCCGGCAAGGTCCTTTGGGCCAGTGAGAACGGCTCCGACGACTACAACGACGGCGCGAAGGCCCTGGCGCGGGGCATCAACCGGGACTACATCGACGGGAAGATGACGGCGTACATCAACTGGCCGGTGATCGCGGCGATCCCGCCGAACCTCCCGTTCGCCACGATGGGCGTGGCGGTCGCGCCGCAGCCCTGGTCGGGCTACTACGCCATCGGCAAGAACGCCTGGGTGATGGCCCACACCACGCAGTTCACCAGCCCCGGGTGGAAGTACCTCGACTCCTCCAGCGGCTACATCGGCGGCAACCGCGCCAACGGCAGCTACGTCTCGCTCAAGGCGCCCAACAGCGGCGACTACAGCACGATCGTCGAGACGATGGACGCCACCGCCGCCCAGACCCTGAACTTCACCGTCACCGGCGGCCTGTCCACCGGCCAGGTGCACGTGTGGGCGACCAACCTCAACTCCGGCAACTCCGCCGACTACTTCCGGCACACCACCGACATCACCCCCTCGGGCGGCGCCTTCTCGCTGACCGTCCAGCCGGGGTACGTCTATTCCATCACCACCACGACCGGCCAGGGCAAGGGCACCGCCACCAGCCCCGCCCGCGGCTCGCTGGCCCTCCCCTACTCCGACGACTTCGACTCCTACGCCACCGGCCGTGAGGCGAAGTACCTGCAGGACATGCAGGGCTCGTTCGAGGTCGTGGCCTGCGGCGGCGGACGGTCCGGCAAGTGCGTGCGCCAGATGGCCCCGCGCCAGCCGATCCTGTGGACCGGCGGTTCCCACCCCTACGCCCTGCTGGGTGATCTGGGCTGGACCAACTACACCGTCTCCACCGACGTCCTGCTCGAACAGAGCGGGTACGCCGAGGTGATCGGCCGGGCCGGGGCGCAGCACTCCTTCGGTCCCGAAGGACTGAACGCCTACTACCTGCGGGTCACCGACGCCGGCGCCTGGCAGATCCTGCGCAACAACGTCGACAACGCGATGACGACCATCCGCAGCGGGACGGTCGCCGCACTGGGCACCGGCCGCTGGCACACGCTCGCCCTGGGCTTCTCGGGCAGCACGATCACCGCGAGCATCGACGGCACCCAGGTGGGCTCGGTCACGGACGGCACCTGGGGCGCGGGCCAGATCGGCGTGGGCACCGGCACGACCGAGACCGCGCAGTTCGACAACCTGACGATCACCCCGGGTCAGGGCGGCGGCACCGGAAACGGCAACCTGCTGCGCGGCCTGGCCAGCGGCCGGTGCGTGGACGTGCCGAACCAGTCGCAGACCAACGGCACGCAGGTGGCGCTGTGGGACTGCAACGGCGGCGCCAACCAGCAGTGGACGTACACCTCGTCCAAGCAGCTCCAGGTGTACGGCACCAAGTGCCTCGAGAGCGGCACCACCAACGGCGCCGCCGTCGTCATCAACGGCTGCTCCGGCGGGACGAACCAGCAGTGGAACGTCAACGCCGACGGCACCGTCACCGGAGCGTCCGGGCTGTGCCTGGACGCCTACAGCGCCGGGACGGCCAACGGCACGAAGATCGTCTTGTGGTCCTGCAACGGCGGAACCAACCAGCAGTGGAGCCGCAACTGAGCTGACGCGGTCGCCCGCCGTGGCGACCGTCCGGCGCAGGACGACCTGATGCCACGCCCGCGGGCCCCGAGACGGGGTCCGCGGGCCGGCGGCGCCTCTGAGGGGAACGGCCCTCGGTTTCCCGAGTGATCCAGGCACGCCCAGGACGGGTTACGGGGCTGCACTAGAGTGCATCCATGAGCGCCAAAGAGGACGCGTTCGCCTTCTCCTCCCGCAGGCCCGCCGAGCGCCTGGGCGTCGCGGTGGTCAGCGAGCTGGTCGAGCTCATCGTCACGGGCGAGCTTCCCGAAGGGGAGCTGCTGCCGCCCGAGGGCACGCTCTGCGAGCACTTCGGCGTCAGCCGCACGGTTCTCCGCGAGTCGGTCAAACGGCTCGAGGAGAAGGGCCTGGTGGTCGTGGCACAGGGCCGCGGCACCCAGGTGGCGCAGTCCGGGTCATGGAACATGCTCGACCCGGTCGTCTTGTCCGCGCTCATCGACAACGACGTGTCCCTGGGCGTCCTCGACGAGCTGACGATCGTCCGGGGCAGCCTCGAGTCCGCCATGGCGGGCGCGGTGGCGACGCGGCGCACGGCCGAGGAGCTGACCCGCATCGAGCACGCCCTGGAGTCGATGCGGGAGACGCAACACGAGAGCGACTCCTTCCGTCAGGCGGACGTGGTCTTCCACCTCACGATCATGGAGCTGTCCCGCAACCGCCTGGCCGAGAACATCGCCAAGCGCCTGTACCGGCGGGCGCTCGAGAGCAGCAGGTATCAGGGGATGCGGTACGAGGACGCCTTCCACTCCACGGTGGAGGAGCACGCCCTGGTGGTCGACGCCATCTCCCGCAAGGACGCCGAGGCCGCGGAACGCGCGATGCGCGACCACATCGTCAGCTCCTGGGAGCGGCGCCGGCTCGGGGCGCCCGAAGAGGAGCCCGGGCTCTAGGACTCCCCCGGCTCCGGGCATCCCCGAGCCCTGGGCCCTCCCCGGCTCTAGGCCTCCGCTGCCCGGCGTCCGCGCGCCGGCACGGCCGCGGCCGGGATCAGGCCTTCGGCGATCAGGTCCGTCCAGAGCCCGTCCGGGACGTCGGTCTCGAACCGCCGGAGGTCCTCGTCCACCTCGCCGGGCGAGCGCATGCCGACGGCGACCGCGGCGACGGCGGGGTGCAGCAGCGGGAAGGCCAGCGCGGCGGCGGGGAGCTCCACCCCGTGGTCCTCGCATATCGCCGCGAGGCGGTCGGCCCGCCCGATCACCTCGGCGTCGGCGGCCCGGTACTCGTACGTCGCACCGGGCGCCGGCCGCGCGGTGGACAGCAGGCCGGTGGCGAAGACGCCGGCGGCGACCACGGCGACGCCGGCCTCGTGGGCCGGCCCGAGCACCGCGTCGAGCCCGCTGTGGTCGAGCAGCGAGTAGCGGTTGGCCAGCATGATCACGTCGACGAGACCGTCCTCGATGATCCCGGCGAGCCCCGCGGTCGCGTTGGTCCCGATGCCGATCGCCTTCACCAGGCCGGCGGCCTTGAGCCGCGCCAGCGACGCGAGGCCCTCGCGCGCCGCGCCCTCCCCCGCCTGGTCGGGGTCGTGCGCGTAGAGGATGTCGACCGAGTCGAGTCCGAGGCGCTCCAGGCTCTCCCTGAGGGAGCGTTCGACACCCGTCGCCGAGAAGTCCCAGCGGCGCGTGCGGTCGCCGGGCACGGCGAATCCGTCGTCGTCGCGTTCGCGTGGCTCAGGGTTGGGCACGATCAGGCGGCCCACCTTGGTGGACAGGACGAACTCGTCGCGCGGGCGGCGGCGCAGCTCGGCGCCGATGCGCCGCTCGGAGAGCCCGAGACCGTAGTGCGGCGCCGTGTCGAAGTAGCGGATGCCGCGGTCCCACGCCCGGCGTACCGTCCGGGCGGCCTCGTCGTCGCTCACCGCCCGGCCGAGATTGCCGAGCGGTGATCCGCCGAGGCCGAGGACGCCGCGCCCCGGCCGGCCCAGGTTCAGCAGTCCGGCGACGGCGGCCGTCATGCGCCGAGCCCGTAGAAGGCCGACGCGGTGCCGGACATGACGGCCCGCCGCTCCGCCTGGCTCAGCTCGGCGACGAGCTCGTCCACGGCGCACCGCCACGCGACCGGACCGGCCCCCAGCTCGGCGAGCGGCCAGTCGGACCCGTACATGAGGCGCTCGGGGCCGAACGCCTCGAGCGCCACGTCCACCGCGCGGCGCAGGCGGGCTCCCCCGCCACCGCTCACGAGCCCGGCCAGCCCGGAGATCTTCGCGAAGACGTTCGGCCGGGTGGCGAGCTCGCGCAGGCCGGCTTCCCAGCCGGCGTCGTCGTCCGACTCGGCCAGCCCGCCGAGGTGGTCGACGACGAAGCGGACGCCGGGGTGCGCGGCCACGACGGCCGCGGCCGGCGACAGCTGCCACCAGCGCACGACCAGGTCGAAGCCGAGCCCGTGGGCGCCGAGCTGCTCCAGGGCCTTGCCCACGTCGGGGCGCTGGAGCCACGCCGGGTCGGGGTCGACGTGGACCAGGTGACGGATCCCGACGAGCCTCCCGCGCTCCGCGGGGCCGAGCCCGTCGAGCTGCGCCGCGACGTCGCCCGTGAGATCGGCCCAGCCGACGACCCCGGCGATGCGAGCATCGGGGTGCGCCAGAAGCCGTCGCGTCTCGGCGGCGCTGTTGCTCGACTGCACGACGACCGCGGCGTCCACGCCCGTCGAGTCGAGCATCCGCCCGAGGTCGGCGGGCGCGAAGTCGCGGTCGATGACCCCCATCGTCGCGGGGTCGATCCACGGCTGGGGGTCCGTGGCCCGGTTCCAGAGATGGACGTGCGCGTCGATCGAACGGCTCACGACAGGTGCCAGACCTCGTCGAGCGGCTGCCACAGAGCCCCGGGGTCACGCTCCTCGACGATGCGCACCTGACACGGGTCGGTGTGCGTCCACCACTCGCGCGTCACCGGGTCCTCGGCGATGCGGGCCATGTCGGCCGCGTGGTCCTCGCCGACGTACTCGTAGTAGGCGAACAGGGTGTCGCCGACGATGAAGATGGAGTAGTTCGTGACGTTCGAGTCGCGCAGCGTCTGCTCGACCTGCGGCCAGACGTTGCTGTGCAGTTCGAGGTACTCCTCCCGGCGCTCCGGCCGGACGCCGACGACGAAGGCGTGACGCTCGATGCGGTTCTGGGCGCTCACGCCGCCTCCTCGTGTGACGGCTCGCACGCGCGTCCGCGCGGCGCGCCTCCCCGTACGCTTCGCTCGCTCATGACCCCACCTGCCCCACCGCGTGCCCGTCGATGCGGCCGTCCTGACGCGGGTCGGGGACGAGACGCAGGCCGGCCCGGTCGGGACGGACGTGCGGCCCCGTGATCGCGGCCGGGGGGTTGGCGGCTCGCGAGATCTTGATGTGCTCCTCGTCGACCCGGATGCCGATGCCCGGCTCGTCGCCGAGGACGATGCCGCCGTCGTCGAACTCCTGGTCCACCTGGAGTCCGACGGGAGACGAGAGGTCCTGGACCTCGAAGGCCAGGTGGTTCGGCACCGCCGTGGCCGCGTGCGCCAGCGGGTTGGCGTGGTACGCCACCGGGCTCACGGGCAGGTCACGGCCGTGGGCCACCGCGGCCACCCGCAGGAAGTGCGTGATGCCCCAGACGTTGCCCACCTGGACGATGTCGATCGCGTCGGCGTCCAGGAGCGGCCGGTACTGCTCCAGCCCGGTGAGGTTCTCACCGGTCGCGACGGCGGCGCGGATGCCCCGCCGGACCGAGGCGAGCCCGGCCGCGTCCCATCGCCGCACCGGCTCCTCGACCCAGGCGAGGTCGATCTCGCGCTCGATCGCGCTGATGAACCGGACCGCCTGGGACCGGTTCCACGACTCGTTGGCGTCGAACATGAGAGCGGGGTGCGCCGAGTTGCGGCTGAGGACGTCCCGCAACGCTCGCAGCCGGCGGAGATCATGCTGAAGATCACGGCCGCCCTTCAGCTTGGCGGCGCCGAAGCCCCGGTCGGCGAAGCGCTCGTAGAGGCGCACGAGAGCCTCGTCGTCGAGGGCGATGTCCAGCCCGGAGGCGTAGCCGGCGACGAACCGGTCCCGGCCGCCCAGGGTGCGCCACAGCGGTTCGTCGGCCGCCTTCGCCTTGAGGTCCCACAGCGCCATGTCGATCGCGCCGATCGCGCCGAACGTCGCGCCCGAGTGGCCGGTCTTGAAGACCCGGGCCAGCATGCGGTCGTAGAGAGCCGTGACGGCCCGCGGGTCCTCACCCTCCACAGCGCCGAAGACGCGGTCGACGTCGCCGTGCGCGCCGAGCCCCACTCCTTCCAGGCCGCTGTCCGTCTCGAGGATCAGCACGTGCACGTCGGTGCGAGGCTCGGACATGACCCCGTTGGCGTCGCCGATCAGCCGCCCCCAGTCGTGCACCGTCGTGAGGCTGCGGTATCCGGTGACCTTCAAAATCGCTCCTTCATGATGTTCCTACTCACTCCTTGGTGCCGCCCGCCGTCATGCCCGCGACCAGGAAGCGCTGCGCGAAGAGGAAGACGATCAGCACGGGCAGCACCGAGATGACGGTCGCGAGCGCGAGCGTCGGCAACTGCACGGACTGCGTCCCGGCGGAGCTCGGGTTGAACGCCGGAGTCGAGGCGAGCAGCGAGGTCAGGCCGACCTGCACCGGATATCCCTCGCTCGACGGCAGCATCACGAAGGGCAGGAAGAAGTTGTTCCAGCTCTGCACGAAGCTGAAGAACGCGACCAGCGCGACGATCGGCGCGGCCAGCGGCAGCGCGACCCTGGTGAACACCTGGAGCTCTGTGCATCCGTCGAGGCGCGCCGCCGCGAGCAGATCGCGCGGGACGCTCGTCGAGAAGTAGATGTACGTGAGGTACACCCCGAACGGGAAGAACGACATCGGGAGGATCACCGAGAGCGGGCTGCCGATCAGCCCGACCACGTTCAGTTCGAGGAAGATCGGCAGCACCAGCGCGGTGTTCGGGATCAGCATGACGATCAGCGTCAGCACGAGGAGCGACCGGCGGAACCGGAACTCCGTCAGGGCCATCGCGTAGCCCGCCGGGATGCTCGCGATGAGCGTGATGACGAGCGCGCCCAGGGCGTACAGCGCCGAGTTGCCCACCCACGCGGTCACCGCGCCGTCCTGGAACCCGAACAGCTGGTCCCAGTTGGCGGCCAGGTCGCCGAGGCCACCGGGCAGGAACGGGTCGTCGACGATGAGCCCGTGCGCCGACTTCGTCGTCGCCAGCAGCAGCCAGACGATCGGGATGGCGAAGAACAGCACGAAGATCGCGACCACGACCCCGACGATCGTCCGGCCGCTCCAGCCGCTGACCCCGCCCTGGCGCCGCGCGTGGCGGCCGATGTCCACTGTCGTCATGTGCTAGCCCCTCTCGAACAGGCCGCCGCGCGTCACGAAGACGGCCGACAGCGCGAGGGCGATGACGAGCAGCAGCAGGGAGATGGCCGCCGCTCCGTTGAAGTCGTTCTGCTGGAACGCGTACTGGTAGGCGAGCTGGTTCAGCGAGTAGTCGTTGGGCACGATCGCGTTGCTCGCCTGCGAGAGCAACTGCGGCTCGACGAAAAGCTGCGTGCCGGCGGCGAGCGACATGATCCCCATGTACGAGATCCACTTGCGCAGCAGCGGGAGCTGGATGCGCCAGGCGATCTGCACGGTGGTCGCGCCGTCGATGCGCGCGGCCTCGATCACGTCGTCGCTGATGTTGTTGAGGGCGCCGTACATGATGACGATCCAGCCGCCCGCGCCGGTCCAGAACGCGATGACGGCGAAGATCGGGGGCAGGTTGCCCGGCACGATGACCTGCACGAAGCTGGAGAAACCCATCAGCCGCAGCAGGCCGCCGACCGGGCTGGCGGTGGGGTCGAGCACGAACAGCCACAGCAGCACACTCGACGCGCCCGCCAGGGCGCCCGGCAGGTAGAACACGAACCGGAGCGTCTTGCTCAGCCAGCGCACGCGGATCGCGTGGACGACGAGGGCCAGGAACGTGACCAGCACGACCAGGGCCACCAGCCACATCACCAGGTAGAGGGCGACGTGCCCGACGGCGGGCAGGAACCGGAAGTCGCTCATCACCTTCGTGAAGTTGGCGAACCCCGCGAAAGCGCCGTCGCCGTCGGTGAAGGCGAGGTAGAGGGCGTAGATGGCGGGCAGGATTCCGAACGCGATCGTCAGCACCGCGTAGACCGCGATGAAGGCGTAGCTCATCGCGCTCCGCTCACCGCCGTCACCCCGGCCGGCCGGTCGCCCGGCCCGCGGTGACACCGCGGGCCGGGCGGCCTGATTCGTAACCGTCATGTCACTTGACCGTATAGCCGTTGACCTGCGCCTGGTTCTTGATCGCGGTCTCCCACTCGGGAAGCAGATCGACCAGGCTCTTGCCACCGGCAATCGCAGGGGTCATCGTCTTGGCCCAGATCGCCTCCTGGCTGAAGACCCCGGAGCCCCACCCGGTCCAGATCTGCGGACCGGCCTTGATCAGCGCCCCCAGGTCGGTGGCGTAGTAGCCGCTCGACTCCTGCTTCTTGATCCACTTGTCCGCGGCGGGCGCGTAGGCCGGGTAACCGGGAGCGAGGTTCACCTGGTAGTCGTCCGCCGTCGTGACGAACTCGACGAACTTCTCGGCCGCCTTGAGGTTCTTCGCGTGGCTGCTGATGAACCAGGTGCCGCCGCCGACGTTGCCCGTCGCGGCGCTGTCGCCCTGCCAGGCCAGCGGCGCCGCGACGCCGAGCTGGCCGGCGGGGACGTTGAGCGACTGCGGGTTGTTGAAGATGGCGCCCGCGTACCAGGCCGGGCCCGGCATGAGGACCACCTTGTCGGAGTACTTCTTCACGAACTCCGGGGTGAAGACGCTCAGGTTGGGGACGGTGCCGTTCTTGATCAGAGTGTCGAGCATCGACGCGACGCGCTTGCACTCCGTGCTGTCGGTGTTCACCGTCACCGACGTGGGACCGGTGATGCCGTTCGCCTGGCACTTGCTGCCCCAGAAGTAGATCTCCGGGGCGAAGGAGTCTCCGACGGCGCCGACGATGTAGCCGGGGTGCTCCTTGGCCAGCTTCTCGCCGATCGCCTGGTACTCCTCCCACGTGGTGGGGAGGGAGTAGCCGAACTTGTCGAGGAGGCTCTTGTTGTACCAGAGCACCACCTGCGCGAGGTCGTTGCGGAGGCAGTAGACCTTGCCCTCGACGGTGCACGGGGCCAGGGAGCCCTGTGTGAAGTTGTCGAGCGTGGCCTTCGGGACGAGCCCGCTGTTGAGGACGGCCGCGAACGCCTGCTTGCCGTTGCTCTTCTGGCTCGCCCACGCCGCGTCGTTGTTCTGCGACGAGAAGACGACGTCGGGCCAGCCGCTGCCCGCGCGGTCGAAGAGCTGTACCTTCGTCCGGAAGGAGTTCGACCCGTTCGCGGAGCCGTCGTAGGTGACGACGTTAAGCTTCACGCCGGGGTTGGCCTTCTTGAACGCGTCGACCGCGCTCGACCGGTCGGCGTCCACCCAGACCGTGATCGGGGCCTTGTCATCCTGCGTGACCTGCGGAAAGCCGTAGGAGCCGACCGAGGAACCGCTGTTGCCGCCGCAGGCGGCCAGTGTGAGGGCGACGGCGAGAACGCCCACGCCACCGATCACCCGGCCGGTATATCCGTGAAGTTTGTTACGGACCATGTTGGTGTCCTTTGTCTTGTCGCCCACATTGACGACCCCCGCAATGTGATGAAAATAGAGCATACGTATTACGTGTGCAAGCGGTCTGAAGCACCGCCTTGAGGAGAGTGAGGACACCCGATGAAGGGTGCTGCATACGTGGGTGACGGTCGCCTGACGACCGTGCCCATCGAGGTCGCGCCGCCCGGTCCCGGCGAGCTCCAGGTCGCCGTCGCCTACTGCGGACTGTGCGGGACCGACCTCCACATCGTGCACGGCGACATGGACGCCAGGGTGCGCACGCCCCTCGTGTTCGGCCATGAGACGTCGGGCACGGTGGCGGCGGTCGGCGCGGGCGTGGAGGGCTGGAAGGTCGGCGACCCCCTGACCGTCATGCCGCTGCTCTGGGACGGCACCTGCCCCGCCTGCCTCGCCGGGCATCAGCACATCTGCCAGAACCTCGTCTTCGTCGGCATCGACTCTCCGGGAGGGCTGCAGCAGCGGTGGAACGTCCCGGCCTCGACCGCCGTGCCGCTCCCCGCCGGCCTCGACCTGCGGACGGCGGCCCTCGTCGAGCCGGTCGCCGTCGCGGTCCACGACGTCCGGCGCTCCGAGCTCCAGGTCGGCGACCGCGCCGTCGTGCTCGGGGGCGGCCCCATCGGGGTGCTCATCGCCGCCGTCGCGCGGCACGCCGGCGCCCACGTCATGGTCGCCGAGGTCGACGCGTCTCGCCGCAGCCGCGTCGCCGAGCTCGGTTTCGAGGTGATCGACCCCTCCTCCGCCGACCTGGTCGCCGAGGTCGAGCGCTGGACGGACGGCGTCGGCGCCGATGTGGTGTTCGAGGTGTCGGGAGCCGCCGCCGCGGCCCGCTCCACCACCGCGCTGGCGAAGGTGCGCGGGACGATCGTCGTGGTGGCCATCCACTCCGCCGCCCGCGAGCTGGACCTGCAGCGCGTGTTCTGGCGCGAGCTCCGGCTGCTGGGCGCCCGGGTGTACCAGCGGTCCGACTTCGAGCGCGCCGTCGAGCTGCTCGGCCGGGGCGTCATCCCCGCCGAGGCCGTCATCTCCGGCGTCGTCCCGCTCGAGGAGATCGCCTCCGCGGTCGACGACCTCTCGGCCGGCCGCGCCATGAAGATCCTCGTGGACGTCGCCGGGGAGGCCCGGGCATGAGCGGCCTGTTCGACCTGCGCGGCCGTCTGGCGGTCGTCACCGGCGCCCGCCGGGGCATCGGCCGCGCCATGGCCGAGGCCCTCGCCGCCGCCGGAGCCGACATCATCGGTGTCAGCGCTCACCTCGGGGCGGACGACGAGGTCGCCAAGACGGTCCGCGGACTCGGCCGGTCCTTCGAGGGCCGCGCCGTGGACTTCGCCGATCGCGACGCCGTCCTGGCCCTGGGCGCCGAGCTCGCCGGGCGGGCTCCCGACATCCTCGTCAACAACGCGGGCACGATCGAGCGGGCCCCCGCGGCGGAGCATCCGCTCACATGGTGGGACCGCGTGATCGAGGTCGACCTGTCGAGCCAGTTCGCCCTCACCCAGCTGGTGGCGCGGCCGATGCTGGAGCGCGGCCGGGGCAAGATCGTGTTCACGGCGAGCATGCTGAGCTTCCAGGGCGGGATCAACGTGCCCGGCTACACCGCCGCCAAGTCGGGCATCGCCGGCCTCACCCGGGCGCTCGCCAACGAGTGGGCCGGTCGCGGGGTGAACGTCAACGCCATCGCGCCGGGCTACATCGCGACCGACAACACGGAGGCGCTGCGCGGCGACCCCGAGCGGTCGCGGTCGATCCTGGAGCGGATCCCGGCCGGACGCTGGGGTCGCGCCGACGACATCGCGGGCGCGGCCGTCTTCCTCTGCTCGGCGGCGTCCGACTACGTCTCGGGGGCGGTCGTCCCCGTGGACGGCGGGTGGCTGGCGCGCTGACCGCGGCCGGGGGACGGCCGGGCGCGCGACGCCCGGAGGTCTCCGCCCGGCGCACGGCGTGAAAGGGCGGGGGGAGCCGCACGGCTCCCCCCGCCTCCTCGTCTGCCGGGAACTACTGCGAGACCCCGGGGAAGGTCCGCAGGGCCGGCTCGACGCCGGCGTGCGCGATCACGTCCTGGGCGTCGTCCGGCCAGGCCGTACCCGAGACCTGCACGTTGTCGATCAGCTGGTTGTTGTGCTGCGCCGCGTTCGGCGTCTGCGTGACGCCGGAGTTGTACCAGTTGTGGGCAAGCACGTTGTCGCTGGTGTTGTTGATCGTCCCGTACGAGTTCGTGAAGACCCACACCCCGCAGTCCTGGACCACGTTGTTCTTCATCGTCACGTAGCGGGATCCCTCGTCCAGGTAGAGACCCACGGTGTGCAGGGTGTCGTAGATGTAGTTGCCGCTGAACACCGCGCCCGGGTTGGCCGACAGGTTGTACAGGCTGCCCCCGTCGTGGAAGACCTTCTTGACCCCGTGGATCAGGTTCCCCGTCACCTCGGTGTTCCTGAGGGTCGTCGGCGTCGTGTAGACCGGCTGGTAGTTGTACAGGCCGCGGTTGCGGTAGTCCTGGCTGCCGCCCGCGTCGTTCGCGCCCCAGCCCCAGCCGGTGTCGATCCCGTCGTACGCGAGGTTCGAGACCTCGTTGTGCGCGATCACGACGTGGTCGACGTAGGTGGACAGGATGCCCGACATCTCCTTGTAGTCCTTGGCGACGTCGGTCACCAGGTTGTTGTCGATCGTGATGTCGCGCAGGGTCATCGCCGGGTCGCTCGGGTGGTGGGCGTCCGGCTGCACACCGCCCACGACGACCCCCGCGCCACCGAGGTCGGTGAACAGGTTGTGGTGCACGGTCGTCTCAGTGACCCCGAGCCCGATCCCCGCACCGTTCGCGTCGGCGTCCAGGCCGATGCCGAGGCCCACCTGTCCCAGGTGGGCGAAGGTGTCGTCCGAGAAGGTCACGCGGCTGGCCGCGGCGACCTGGACGGCGGCGGGGACCTGGTTCCAGCCGTTGCGCGCGCCCTCGAACAGCGGGCAGCCCGACTGGCAGCTGCTCAGGTAGTCGGCCGGCTGCGGGTACGCCTTCGGAATGAACGCGCCGTTCTGCTGGTCGGCGTAGCCAATCGGCGAGCCGGGCGACAGCCAGGTCGAGTACGAGAACCGGATGCCCGAGAACGTCAGGTCGTGCACCGGGTTCGCGTAGCTGCCCGCGATCTGCACGAGCGACTCGAGGTAGGGCAGCACGAACGACTGGCCGTTCGGGTCCTCACCGGCGGCGGCGCGGTAGTACAGCCTGCCGGCCGCGGGGTCGAGGTACCACTGTCCCTCCTGGAGGAACGCGTAGGAGTTCTCCAGCAGCAGGCGGCCACCCGCGAACGGGTGGGCCAGGGTGTCGTACCCCCAGTTGTTGTTCTGCCAGGCGGGCTGCTGCATCGTGATCGTCGTCCCGCTGATGCTCTGCACGGGGGCGTACCGGTCGGTGAACGAGTCCTGGCTCTCGACCTCGATGCGGCTCTGGTCCGGCAGCGTCGCGAGGTAGCCGAGCGCGGGATTCCTGATCTCCATGCCCGACGGCGTGACCGTCACGTCGCCGCGGGCGATGGTGATCGCCGCGCGGGGCGCCGCCGCGTCGTTCTTGTAGAGCTGGCGGCTGTCCTGTCCCTTCGGCACGGAGGCGACGAAGATGTTCTTGCCGGCGTCGTACGGCGTCCAGCCGGTCACCTCCCGGCCGCCCGAGATGACCGGTCGCGCCCCTCTCGCGGCGGTCCAGGTCACCGGCTTGGCGCCGGTGCCCGAGTCCTCCGCGGTGAAGCGTAACGGCTTGTCCAGCCGGTAGGTCCCGTCCTTCAGCTCGACCGTGACGGTGCTTCCCGCGTGCGCCGACGCGCGGGCCATCGCCTGCGCCGCCGCCGGCGTGCGCAGCGGCTTGCCCGGCGTGCCCTGGTTGCGGTCGTCGCCGTCCGGCGACACGACGATCGTGGTCCGGCCGGGATGCGGCGGCACGGCGAGCGCCGGCGTGGCGCTGACCGCGACGATCCCGGCCGCGACGAGGGAGATTGCTCCGGCGACGGATGCCAGATGACGTTGTCTCACGTGTCCCCGATTCCTCTGGTGCATGTGACGTTACTCATAAGACGTATGATGAATTACTCTCCGAAGGGGAGGCCCGTCAAGGGGAGCCGATCTAGAAACCGTTGGGGAGCGGCATCATGGGCATCGGTGGACCGGCCGGGGCGGCCCAGGTCTCCACGCTCGGCGAGGCCCTGGTGCGTCTGTCACCGGCGCCGGGCGAGCGGCTGCGCGACTCCGGGCAGTTCCGGGTGCACGTCGGCGGCGCCGAGGCGAACGTCGCGGTGGCCCTGGCGTCGGTCGGCGTGCCGACGCGCTGGACGTCGGCGCTGCCGCAGACCGTCCTCGGGCGGCGCGTCGCCGACTCGCTGTCGAGCGCGGGCGTCGCCCTCGACACCGTGCGGTGGACGGCCGGCGAGCGTCTCGGACTGTACTTCGCGGAGATCGGCTCGCCGCCGCGCCCCACGAGTGTGGTGTACGACCGGGCCGGCACCGCGTTCGCCTCGCTCTCCGTCGACGACCTGGACTGGGCCGCCGTGTGCGACGCGCGGATCGTCCACCTGACCGGCATCACGGCCGCCGTGGCGCCGCGGTCCGGCGCGCTCGTGCTGCGGGCGGCGCGGGAGGGACGCGAGCGTGGCGCGCTCGTCGTCTACGACGTCAACTACCGGGCGGCGCTGTCCTCGCCGGAGGCGGCCGCCTCGTTCACCGCCGAACTCGCCGCCCACGTCGACCTGCTGATCTGCCGGGCCGAGGACGCGCGCGACCTCTTCGGCCTCGCCGGCGACGCGCCGTCGCTGGCGAGCGACCTGGCGAAGACGCTGTCGATCGGCCGCGTGGTGGTGACGTCGGGCGCCGACGGCGCCGTCGCGTGGTGGGACGGCGAGTCCGTCGCGGCTCCGGCGCTGCCCACCGCCGGCGTCGACCGGATCGGCGCCGGGGACGCCTTCGCGGCCGGTGTGCTGTGGGGCGTGCTCGACGGCTCCCCCGAGGAGGCGCTCAGGCGGGGGACGGCGATGGCCTCCCTGGCCATGACCGTGCACGGGGACCAGTGCCGCTTCTCGGCCGAGGAGGTGCTGGACGTGGCCCGCGGCGCGGGACGGGAAGTGCGCCGCTGAGCATGCGGGCGAGTGGCGTCCCGCCCGGCCGGGCCGGTCCGCGCGTGGGGGGGCGTGGGGAGCGCGGACCGGCTCGGAGGTGGTGAGGGTCAGACGCGGGTCCAGCGCTGGTTGGCCTGCCCGTTGCAGGTCCAGATCTGGAGCTTGGTGCCGTTGGCCGTGGCACTGTTCGGCACGTCCAGGCACTTGTTCGCGCCGACAGCGGTCAGGCTGCCGTCGGAGTTGAGGCGCCACTGCTGGTTGTTCTGACCGTTGCAGTCCCAGATGAGCACACTGGTGCCGTCGGCCGTGCCCCGGTTGTTGACGTCCAGGCACTTGGACCCGTACACCCGCAACTCACCGGCGCTCGTCACCGTCCACCGCTGGTTCGCCTGGTTGTTGCAGTCCCAGATCTCCGCCAGCGCCCCGTTCGCCTGCGAGGCGCCCGTGACGTCCAGACACCGGCCCGACCCCACACCCCGGAACGCGCTCGTGCTCCCCGTCGGCGTCGGCGTCGGGCTGGGCGTGACGATGCCCCCACCGGTCACGACGTACATCGCGGCTCCGTGCCCGGGGACCGACGCGCTGATCGTGCCGGACGTGGAGGAGGTGGAGTGCGCCCACAGGTCGCGTACGGAGTAGGAGGAGGCGGAGCCGAGGCCCACGGCCGAGGCGGTGGTGGACACCGTCGCCGTCGACGTGCCGCGGTTGAGCAGCACGACCGCGACCGACCCGTTGGACATCGGCTTGCGCCAGACCTCAAGGTTGCCGTTGTCGCTGACCTTGGTGCCCTGCCGGCCGCCCCAGTCCTGGTCGACCGCGATGACCTCGGTGTTCGTCAGGATCGTGCGGGTGTCGGAGCTCATCGTGCGGATGTCGTTGCCCGCGATGAGCGGCGCGTTCAGCAGCGCCCACAGGCTGAAGTGCGCCCGGCCCTCGGTCCCCGAGAGCGAGCCGTTGCCCACCTCCAGCATGTCGGGGTCGTTCCAGCCGCCCGGACCCGAGTACGCGTCGAGCCCGACTTGCTGGTCGAGGATGCTCGTCACCGAGCCGAAGTTGGCCTGGATGTCCCCGGTGGTGCGCCAGGAGTTGCCGGTCGCCATCCCCCAGGTCCAGACGCTCTCCTGTCCCCAGTTGCAGAGGCTGAACAGGATCGGGCGGCCGGTGGCGGCCAGCGCGTCGCGCATCGCCGTGTACCGCTGCTGCCCGGTCTTGCCCTGGTGGTCGCCGCAGTTGTCGTACTTCAGGTAGTCGATCCCCCACGACGCCCACAAGGCGGCGTCCCTGCGCTCGTTGCCCAGGCTGGCCGGGTACCCGGCGCAGGTGGTGAGGCCCGCGGAGGAGTAGATGCCGAGCTTCAGCCCCTTCGAGTGGACGTAGTCGGCCACGGCCTTGATGCCGTTGGGGAACTTCTGCGGGTCGGGCACCAGGTCGCCGTTGGAGTTGCGGCTCTTGGTCGACCAGCAGTCGTCGATGTTGACGTACTGGTAGCCGGCCGCGGCCATTCCGCTGGACACCATGGCGTCCGCGCTCTGCCGGATCAGCGAGTCGCTGACGTTGCAGCCGAAGCTGTTCCAGTCGTTCCATCCCAACTGGGGCGTGCGGGCAAGGCCGTTGTCCAGCGCGGCCGCGGGCGACGTCGCCCCGCCGGCCACGACCAGGGACCCGGCGGCCACCACCGCCGCCAGTGCCCATCGGACGATTTTCTGCATCGGACTCCTCTGTTCTGTGCTGGATCACCCGCCCCCACCCGGCGGTTCCGGGTGGGCGGCGGTAGGGGGTGCTGGGGGCGGACGGACGCGTCGGCGTTCGTGGCCGCCGATCAAGCGCCGATCAAGCGCCGATCAGGGGTCAGCGGTAGCCGGCGGCGGTGACGTCC
>NZ_BOOC01000066.1 GCF_016863035.1 Microbispora corallina | reverse complement strand
AGCGGGTCAGCGGCGGCCCGGTATCAGAGCGGCCGGCGACGGTGAATGCCGTGAGCGGGTCTCGCAGAGATCGAAACCACGCGTAAGGAGATTCAGATGGGACGTACCAAGGGCGGCTTCCCCGAAGCAGGGCTGCGCAGACTGCGTGAGGTGCTGGCGCGATATGTCGATTCGGGGAGGATTCCCGGGCTTGTCGCCCTGGTCGGCCAGGGCGACGAGACGCACGTCGAGGCGATCGGGACGATGCGTCATGACGGTGGCGCGCCGATGCGCCGCGACACGATCTTCCGGATGGCCTCCACGTCCAAGCCGGTCACGATCGCGGCGGCGATGGTCCTGCTGGACGAGTGCCGGCTGCGGCTGGATGACCTGGTGGAGCCGTGGCTGCCGGAGCTGGCCGACCGGCAGGTGCTCAAGCGGATCGACGCCCCGCTTGACGAGACCGTCCCGGCGCGGCGGCCGATCACCGTTCGGGACGTGCTGACCTCCACGTTCGGGCTCGGCATGGACATGACGTCACTGGGCACCCCGATCATGAACGCGGTCTTCGAGCAGGGGCTCACGCCCAACCTGCCGGTGCCCATGCCCGAGCCGGACGAGTGGATGCGCCGTCTGGGCGAGCTGCCGCTGATGTACCAGCCCGGTGAGCGCTGGCAGTACCACATCAGCAGTGACCTGCTCGGCGTGCTGGTGGCCAGGGTCACCGGCCGGCCGTTCGAGGAGTTCCTGAGCGAACGCGTCTTCGAGCCGCTGGGCATGCGGGACACCGGCTTCCACGTGCCCGCCGACCGGCTCGACCGGCTCCCGCCCCTCTACGCTCCCCACCCGCAGACCGGGGAGTTCCTCGTGTGGGACGAGGCCGAGGGGGGACGCCACAGCAAGCCTCCGGCGTTCCCGAGCGGCGGCGGCGGGCTGAACTCCACCGCCGACGACTACCACGCCTACTTCCGGATGCTGCTGAACGGCGGGATGCACGGCGGCGAACGGATCCTGTCGCGGCCCGCCGTCGAGCTGATGACCACCAACCGCCTCACGCCCGAGCAGAACGCCGCCCGCAACGCCATGGCCACCGGCAACGTCCACGTGTCGCACGGCCAAGGGCAGCAGGGCGGCTGGGGATTCGGGATGGCGGTGCGCACCTACCGCGGTGACTACGCGCCCGTCGGCCAGTTCGGCTGGGACGGCGGAAGCGGCACCGCGACCTACGCCGACCCGGCCAACCAGCTCACGGGCATCCTGCTCACCCAGGTCGGGGCGTCCACCCCGGACTCGACGCAGCTCATCCACGACTTCTGGACCACGCTCTACCAGGCCGTCGACAACTGACACCGAGCCGGCGCAGGTCGGCCCGCCGGCCCGGCGGCAGCTGGGAGCACCAGGTCGTGAGGCACCACATCCCGTTGAGGTCTTCTGCCTGAGGCAGGCGCGACTCCGGGCGGGTTCGCCGTGCAGGGCTGTCACAAACGGGGGAGGCCGTCTGGTCCTCACTGTGGACACTCCCTGCTGTTTGGAGGAATGCATGAGCGCTGAGCACGCACACCTGCCCCCGGGCGTCGAGGTGATCGCGACCCTGCCGGAGGCGACTGCCCGGATCCCGGCCGGCACCGAGGCCAGGACCATCCGGGTCACCCTGCCGCCCGGCGACCCCGGCGCGCCGCCGCATCGGCACCCCGGGCCGCTCTTCGGCTACGTGACCGAGGGCGAGATCCTCTTCGAGCTGGAGGGGCAGCCGCCTCGGGTGCTCAAGGCCGGTGACGCCCTGTTCGAGCCCGGAGGCGACGTGATCCACTACCAGGGCGCCAACAACCTTCCGGACGCGCAGTCGCAGCTGGTCGTGACCATGTTCGCGCCGCCGGGTACCCCGGTTCTAACCGTGGTCGGCGCGGAGGAGCTGGCCGAGCGACGACACCTGCGGTTCGCCCAGCCGTGACGGCCACCGGAGCGGCAGCAGGCCGTCATCGGGGAGGCTGGTAGCAGTGCTCCCGTCCTCCTCGCATCTCCCGGCCGTGCCCGGCCGAGAACGGCAGCTGCGAGGAGGACGGAGCCGACGAGGGGACCGGCCGTGATCGCTGGGCCTGTGCACTACTCAAGAAGTGATCGAACGGGTCATTCAAGCCTGCGGGCGATCAGATATGCGGCTTGTTTCCTCGGTTGAGTGGCGTCCGGCTCGTGGACCGTCGTCAACAGGACACGGAATCCGGCCTCGGCCAGCATCGCCGTGACCGTCTCAGGGCGACGTCGGTGGAGGACCAGGTCGACCTCGTGGCCCCACGCCTCGGTGAAATGCTCCGGGCCGTCGCCGACCTGGAAGGCGAGCATCAGCGGTGCTCCCGGAACCAGTACCCGGCGGAACTCGGTCAGCACGGCCGGCAGTCTCCGGTCGGGGATATGGATGGTCGAGAACCAGGCGTTGAGGCCCGACAGGCTCCGGGCGGGGTGATCGAGGCCGGTCATCGAGCCAACCTCGAACCGCAGCTCCGGATAGTTGGCCCGAGCCTGCTCGACCATACCGGGCGACAGATCGACCCCGAACACATCCAGCCCCTGCCCGCGCAGAAACGCCGTCACGTGCCCCGGCCCGCACCCCACATCGGCCGTCGGCCCGGATGCCAGCTCGGCGAACAGCGTCAGCAGGCTCCGCTTCACCGGCTGCCCGGGCAGATCGTCGACGAAGAGCGTGGAGTAGCGGGCAGCCACAGCGTCGTAGGAGGAACGGGTCGGCTCGAGGAAGCCCAGATCGGTCATGGCCGGGAAGGTTATCGATTCCTCTGACAGGCCGGCTGTCGGCGGGCGCGCGGGAATTCGGTGTGCTCACACGTGCGGTCGGTCGGTCTTCGGCAGCCCTGAGATGATCATGCGTTTGAGCTGCTCGTAGCTGTCGTCCAGATCGACGGGAAGCCCGAACCCGCCTGCGGCCTCAAGGACGGCGAAGCCGTGCACGGCCGACCGCACGCACCTCGCCGCGTGGATGGCGTCCGCGCCCTCAAGCCCGTACCCCCGGAGCAGGGCGAGGAGGATGTCGACCAGTCGCCCGCCCGCCTCGGCCAGCTCCGGCTGGGCTGCCTGAATCATGGCGGCGTACCGGCCGGGGTTGCTCCTGACGTACTCCCGCCAGACGTTCATGAACGCGTGCAGCGCCTCGGCTCCGGAGAGGCCGAGCACAAGCTCGCGGGCCCTGTCCGCCAGCTCATCCATGACGCGGATGGACACCAGCGTGTTGACCTCCGCGAGGTTGCGCACGTGCTTGTAGAGGGACGGCGTGGCGACGCCCGCGCGTCCGGCCACCGCCGACAGGGTGACCCCGGCCGGTCCCTCCTCGTCGATGATCTGCAGCGCGAGATCGACGATCGCGTCCGGCGACAGGCCCGCCCTAGCCACGGGCGTGCTCCTTCAGGAACGGCAGCATGACGTCGGCGACCGTGTCGGAAAACTGCGCGTGGGGGTAGTGGCCCGCGCCGTCGATCATGGCGATCGCGCCGCGCCCGGCCGGCATGTCCGCGACGATGCCCTCCGCCTCGGCCCGGGGGTCGCGCCAGTCGGGATCCAGCGTGCCCATGACGACCAGGGCGGGCACCCGGAGGTTCCGGAGCTGGGCGCCGGCGTCGGTCGGCGTGGACATGCCCATTTTGCCGACCACGCCCATCCGGCCCGGGCGGCGCAACGCCTGCTCCAGAGCGACCATGTAGGCGTCGTAGTCGGCGGGCTTGTCGCCGGGGTAGGCGTGGTCGAGGTACCGCCTCCACATCCTCACGCTGCGGAACACTCCTGTCGCCATCAGGAGCATCATCCCCTTCCGGTGCCGGCCGTCGCGCAGCAGGCCGCCCAGGTCCGCCTTCTGCGCCCGCGTGAACGGGCCGATCTCGACCACCGCGGTGACCAGATGCGGATCGAGCGCCGCCGCGATGGTGGCCGAGCCGCCGGAGAAGGAATGCCCGACCACGACCGCCGGCCCGCCCAGGTGGCGGATGAGGGCGAGCAGATCGTTGGCGGTGTCGGTGCGGGTGTAGGACGACCAGCCGGTGGTCGACTCGCCGTGACCGCGCAGGTCGGCCTTGGCGACGCGATATCCGGCGGCCACGAGCCTGGCTGTGAGGAAGCGGTAGGCCTCACGGCCGTCGCCCATGCCGTGGGACAGCACGACCAGCGGGCCTTCGCCGGTCACGTCGTACGCGAGCCGTCCGCCCTCGATCTCCAGGTACTCGGTCACAATGGCCTCCATGGCTAAAGCTGATAGCTGTAAAGCTAACCTCATTAGCCTTGGTCGTCAAGCCATGCGCCGCACGCGCTGAGGGCGGCTCACCCGTGGGCGCGAAGAGCGGCGATCAGCCAGGTGAGGGCGGGCATGGCGGACGGAGCGGGCTCATGCCCGTTAAGGACGGCTATCAGCTGCCAGTAGCGCTCCACCCGGTCGTCGGCGACGGTCTCAAGCCACCGATGCAGGTCGCCGCGTTCGTCGGCGGGCAGATCGGGCTTGACGATCTGGTTCAGAACGGTCCGGCCCTCGACCGAGTCCGGCGCGACCGACTCGGTCATCGCCCGGTTGGCGTGCTCCAGGGCAAGCGACCGGAGCTCGTACCCGTGGCGCGACGCCGCCGATGAGGCACCCATGAGCGCGATCCGCCGGAGCCGTTGCCGGAAGTCCTCGCCGGCGACGAGGTCGGCCAGCTCGATCCAGGCGTCGATCTGGCGTGGCGCCGGATCGTCCGGCAGCTCCCGCATCCACTCCGCGACCACCTTGGCGTCGTCGTCCAGCGTGATCCCGGCGAACGTGTTCTCGATGAACTCGTCGACGACCTGCTGACGCCGGGCGGCGGACAGGTGGGCGAGTTTGTGCGTCATCATCGTCTCCTCGGTTGTGCCGCCGCGCTTCGCGATCGTGCGGAGTACGGCACGGCGAAGCTTCAGAGCTGTGATCTCCGCGTCCAACGCTCGGGCGTGTGCCTCGGCCACCTCGGCCACCGTGACCTGCCGCGCCATGATCTTCTGGACGGCCTCCAGCCCGATGCCGAGCTCGCGCAGGGTCCGGACCAGATCGAACCGGGCCACGGCGGCGGCGTCGTAGAGGCGGTACCCGCCGGCCGACCGGTCAGTGGGCACGATCAGGCCGCTGTCGGACCAGAAGCGGATGGTGTGCACAGAAAGACCGGTACGTCGAGCGATCTGGCCTACGGTGTACAGCTCTGTTCCGTCACTCACGAGGACGAGCCTGCACCTTCGAGCCACTCGAGACTCAAGCCGCTCCACGAAGTGATCGTCGGATTGTTGGCCTTGGGGCAGTATGTGGCGATGAGCAGGGCTTATGGGAGACTGCACGGCTGTGACACCCCTGCTCGACCTCGCCGGAGTCTTCGTTTTCGCCCTGTCCGGCGCGCTGGAGGGCGTGCGCAAACGGTTCGACGTGGTCGGCATGGTGGTGCTCGCGTTCTTCACCGCCGTCGGGGGCGGCGTCATGCGTGACCTGTTCATCGGCGTGCAGCCCGCCGCGTTCCGGGACGCGGGATATCTCCTCGTACCGGTCGCGGCCACGGTCATCGCCTTCTTCTGGCACCGGCAGGTCGAGCGGGCGATGCCCGGGGTGCTCGTCTTCGACGCGGCGGGCCTCGGCCTGTTCTGCGCCGTCGGGACCACCAAGGCCCTTTACTACGGACTCGCGCCTATGCACGCCGTGTTCCTCGGGGTCTGCACCGCCGTCGGCGGCGGCGTCATCCGGGACGTCCTGTCCGGCCAGAGGCCGACCCTGCTCTACGATCGCCAGCTCTACGCCGTGCCGGCGATGCTCGGCTCGACGGCGATGGCCGTGCTGTACACGCTGGGCGTACGGGGATTCGCCGCCACCCTGTCCTCGGCCGTGCTCGCCTTCACGCTCCGCATTCTCGCCATGCGGTACGGCTGGCGCGCCCCCCTGGCCAGAGGCATCAGCGGGTCGACATGAGCCGCCGCGTGGACGCCGTCACTTGCTGGAATGGCTGCCGGAGCGTGACATCAACGCGGCTCATGCGTCGGCGAGGCACTCCGGCTTCGGGGGTCACGACCTGTGGGTCGCGTGCTCATTCCGCTCTGAGGAATTGCTCAAAGGCTTCCGCGCGAGCGCGGACACGCTCTTGCCCTCTTGCTCGGCGCGGGCTTTCGCGCAGTCGCCCAGGCCGTCCGTCACTAACGGGCGAGGGCACACATTCTCCAAGGGTCTCCTTCAGGCTTCCCGAGGAGTTGCGCGAACGTGCGCATGGTCGTGCATCGTCGCCACGCTGACGGCCCAGCTGCGGAGCAGGGAGGACGAGGCCCGTACGGTGACCAGGCCGCCCGGGTTCGTCACCTCGGCGGCCCGGACGTCTTCGTGGGGACGCCATCTCTGCCACCAGGTGCCGCCGTCCCGCTGATCGCGCCACTCGCGGACCGCCGCGTCGAGACCCCAGGTCTGCCACCGCACCGTCCCGCGCGCCTCTCTCGGTACGGGGAGGCCCCGGATGAGGAGGCGGCCGGAACGCGCCGGCAGATGCGTCACATCGGCGGGCACAAGGGCAATGGGAGAGCCCTGTTCGGCGTCGAACGGGTTGGGGCAGATGAACCGCCGATCGATGAGCACGACCGTGCCGGGTCGCCGCTGGAAGGACAGGCCCCACAGCAGGCGGCTCAGCAGGAGCGCGCCATGCAGGTCGGAGAGGATGTGCCAGGTCTCGTGGTGGAAGTTCGTCGAGAACCGGACGCGGGTGCCGGGCCGAAGCGTGATCACCGTGTAGTCGCGGCCGTCGGCCCGCAGATCGTGCCGGTGAAGCTTGAGCCGGTCTCCGCCATCGCGGGCGTTGGACGGTCTCATGCGGTTACGCACGGTTCGCCACGTCTTCCCCTTCCCGGCTGGTTGATCTTATGAAAGCGGTCGCGCAGCTCCATCTCAACGGGATTGCCCGTCCGCCTGGCCGGCTTCACGCGTCGGCGGAACGGCGTACGACGACGACGTTCCCGCAGAACGCCACACCGGTGATCGTGATCGTGGGGACGCCCGGCCCTTCTGCGGCGTGGTCGAAGCCACCGATGCCCGGTGCCGCCGATGTGGACCTCGGCGACCTCCTGAGCGCGATCCTGTTCCCCGCCGAGCGGCCGTCCTCCTGACGGAGAGCGCTACGCGACGTCCTCGGCGAGCTCGGCCAGGTCGTCGACGGTCAGCCGCAGCGCGCCGGCGGCGACGTTCTCGTCCAGGTGCTCCGGCGACCCGGTGCCGGGGATGAGCAGGATGTTGGGCGACCGGGCCAGCAGCCAGGCCAGCGCCACCTGCGGCATGGTCGCGCCGTGGCGGGCCGCGACGGCGTCCAGGTGCTTCGCGGTGATCGGCTGGAAACCGCCCACCGGGAAGAAGGGGACATAGGCGATGCCCGCCTCCGCGCACGCGTCGACGATTGGGTCGTCGTCGCGGCGGGACAGGTTGTAGAGGTTCTGCACGCAGGCGATGGGCGCGATCGTGCGGGCTTCGGCGAACGCGGCCGCGGTGACGTTGGAGACGCCGATGTGGCGGATCAGGCCCTCCTCGCGCAGTGCGAGCAGGGTCTCCAGGGGCCCGGCCAGGGGCATCTCGGTCTGATCGGGATCGCCCATCCGCAGGTTCACCACGTCGAGGCGGTCGAGGCCGAGCGAGCTCAGGTTCGCCTCGACGCCGCGGCGGAGCCCGCCGGGGGTGAGCCCGGTCCTCTCCCCCGGGGGCAGGGCGATGTCGGAGCCCTCGACCAGCGATCCCACCTTGGTCACGATGACCAGGTCGTCCGGGTAGGGGGACAGCGCCTCCCGGATCAGCTCGTTGGCCGCCACCCCGTCACGGGAGTAGTAGTTCGAGGTGTCGATGTGGTTCACCCCGAGCTCCACGGCCCGGCGCAGGACGGCGAGGGCCGTCTCCCTCCCGGGCCGGTCACCCCTCGGCCAACCGGTCAGCTTCATCGCGCCGTACCCGATGCGCGACACCTTCAGGTCGCCGCCCAGGAGCCAGGGTTCGCCCGTCATGGGCACCGACTCTAACCGAGCCGGGCCCATGCGGCCGGGGGAAATCGGTCAGCCGGCGTCCGGCACGTAGCTCAGGTTGAGCACACCGGTCTTGAACGTCTCCGACGTGACCAGCTTCAGCTTGTGGGTCGGGGTGTCCTCGAACAGCCGCTGGCCGTGGCCGACGACGATCGGGTGCACGAGCAGGTTCAGCTCGTCGAGCAGCCCGTTGGCGAGAAGCCACCGCACGGTCGTCGCGGAGCCGGACATCTGGAGGGCGCCGTCGGTCTGCTCCTTGATCTCGCGCAGTCTGGCGGCGGCGACGTCGCCGGAGAGGACCGTGGTGTTGTTCCAGTCCGCCTTCTCCAGGGTGTTCGACACGACGTACTTGTCCGCGTTGTTGATGAACGCGGCGAAGTCCTGGTCCTGGTCGGTCGTCGTCCAGTACGCGGACCACTCGTCGTACAGCTTCCGGCCCATCAGGAACCCCGTGGCCCGCTGCACTCCCGCTCCGACCGCGGCGCCCATCTCGTCGTTGAAGTACGGGAAGTGCCACTGGTCCGGCGACTCGACCACGCCGTCCAGAGAAATGAAGAAGTTGGCGACGATATTGCCCATTGCTCTGCTCCTTTGTCTCATGACATGGCTGCGACAGGGAGGATAGGCGGGCGGCGACCCTCAGGTCTTGTACAGAAGCGACAGCGGCTCCGCCGGGCCCCGCTCGCTCAGCTGCGTGGCGGTCCGCCCGACGTAACGGGTCAGCGACCGGGCCAGGTGGGGCTGGTCGAAGTATCCGAGCCGATGGGTCACGTCCTGGGCCGGGACACCCTCCTGCAGCAGGATCGCGGCCCGCCTGGCGCGGTCGATCTGCCGGACGGCGCCGCGGGTGAGGCCGGTGGCCGCGACGAACCGCCGCTGGACGGTCCGTTCGGACACGTCCGGGGGGGCGCCGCGAAGCACGCCGGCGATGACCGGGTCGACCTCCAGGATGCCCTCGCGCGCCAGCCGCCGTACGAACTCCTCGGCGTTGTCGTAGTCGGGACGGCGCCAGGTGGACCCCTTCAGCCAGAAGGACCTGCGGGTCGTGTCGGGGATCTCGGCGGCCCCGTCCACGAGCCGGTGGAGCGGAAGGTGGGGCATCGACGTGCCGAGCGCGAAGATGATCCCGAAGAACGTGGCGTCCTCGGGCACCGGCGCGACCCCCGCCCTCGACTCCGGCCCCTGCACGGACGCGCTGACCTGACCGCGGTGCTCCCAGAAGACCAGATCCCAGTGGGCCGTCGCGACCGACGTCATCCGCTCGACGTCGTGGCTCCTGCTCCGCCACACCCGCTCGATGTACGGCGAGTCGGACGATCGGCTCTCGATCTCCAAGCCCACCTGAGACATCCCCCTTCGTCCCATTGGCGCCCTGAACGGCCAGTCTGGCATGAGATCGCCACGACGTCGTGGGTGTTCGCCCCGACGCGCTCTTCATCGGAATCGGCCGCAACCGACGTCCAGCGCCGGGAAGCGCAACGGGCGACCGCTCTGCGTCGCGGGATCATCCGTTCGAACTCGGCGCGGCGGGCCCGCCGCCGGCAAGGAAGTCGCGGCGCGCGGCCGGTGACAGCAGAAGGGCCGTGATTGCGACGGAGACCGCCACGAGGAGCGCCGCCTGGAGGACGGACATCCTCCACTCCATCGGATCCGGGGTCGTCAGAGGGGACAGCTCGCCCAGTAACCGCGCGCAGGCGGCGGCGCCGGCGCAGACGGACGCGACGACCGCGGCCCAGCGGGCGGCGGCCCTCCGGCGCAGGACGCCCACCGCCAGCGTCACCAGGGCGGCGACGAGGATCGCGGCCGGCGGGAGGAGGACCAGGACGAGAATGCCGTCCATTTCCACGGTCTGGCGGCGGGCCGCGTCCCACTGCACGGCTGCCGACACCCCGCCGGCGACCAGGAGGCCGGCCGCCGAGACGGTCGCCCAGGAGGCCCGATGCCCCGCACGCCCGGGGTGGCGCGTGCCCTGTCCGAGCAGGGCCCGCGCCGCCACGCCGATCAGGACGCCGGCGACGGCGCCGAGGGGAGCGCCCACGGCCGCCAGGCCGCCGACGCGCAGGCCGAGGATCGCCGACATCTCCGGGCCGATCACGGCTCCGGAAACCGCGCCGGGAACGGCGGCCGACGCCAGGCGCAGAACGGGGAAGGCCGTCGCCCTCTGTGTGCTCGTCTCCATACGTCAAGCCTGGGACCAGGGCGTTTCGCGCGCCATCCGTTCTCGTACTCAGGTGATCCTGGTCCTGCTGCTCAGCTCCGGGGCCACCGGGCGATCCGATGTCAGCGTTGCATGTTCATGCATGAGCGTGTATAACTTCTACTTGTGTCCAAGGTGCTCACCTCTCTGCCTGTCGGCGAACGGGTCGGGATCGCTTTCTCCGGCGGTCTCGACACCTCGGTTGCGGTCGCGTGGATGCGCGAGAAGGGTGCAGTGCCCTGCACCTACACCGCCAACATCGGTCAGTACGACGAGCCCGAGATCGCCTCGGTGCCCGGGCGCGCCACGGCGTACGGCGCGGAGGTCACCCGCCTGGTCGACTGCCGCGCGGCCCTCGTGGAGGAGGGGCTGGCGGCCCTGGCCTGCGGGGCGTTCCACGTCCGGTCCGGTGGCCGCGCCTACTTCAACACCACGCCGCTCGGGCGGGCCGTCACCGGCACCCTGCTGGTGCGCGCGATGCTCGAGGACGACGTGCAGATCTGGGGCGACGGCTCCACCTTCAAGGGCAACGACATCGAGCGGTTCTACCGGTACGGCCTGCTCGCCAACCCCTCCCTGCGGATCTACAAGCCGTGGCTCGACGCCGACTTCGTGAGCGAGCTCGGCGGCCGCAAGGAGATGTCGGAGTGGCTGCTCGCCCGCGACCTGCCCTACCGGGACAGCACCGAGAAGGCGTACTCCACCGACGCGAACATCTGGGGTGCGACCCACGAGGCCAAGTCGCTCGAGCACCTCGACACGGGCATCGAGATCGTCGACCCGATCATGGGCGTGCGGTTCTGGGACCCCGCCGTGGACATCGCGCCCGAGGACGTCACGATCGGCTTCGAGTACGGGCGGCCGGTGACGATCAACGGCAAGGAGTTCCCCACCGCCGTCGACCTGGTCCTGGAGGCCAACACCATCGGCGGACGGCACGGCCTCGGCATGTCCGACCAGATCGAGAACCGCATCATCGAGGCCAAGAGCCGGGGCATCTACGAGGCGCCGGGGATGGCGCTGCTGCACGCGGCGTACGAGCGTCTGGTCAACGCGATCCACAACGAGGACACGCTCGCCAGCTACCACAACGAGGGACGGCGGCTGGGCAGGCTGCTGTACGAGGGCCGCTGGCTCGACCCGCAGGCGCTGATGCTGCGCGAGTCCCTGCAGCGCTGGGTCGGGATGGCGGTGACCGGCGAGGTGACGCTGCGCCTGCGGCGCGGTGAGGACTACTCGATCCTTGACACCTCCGGGCCGGCGTTCAGCTACCACCCCGACAAGCTCTCGATGGAGCGGACGGAGGACTCCGCCTTCGGCCCGGTCGACCGCATCGGCCAGCTGACCATGCGCAACCTCGACATCGCCGACTCCCGGGCCAAGCTGGAGCAGTACGCCAGGGTCGGCATGGTCGGCAGCCAGCAGCCGGCGCTCATCGGCGCCGCGCAGGCGGCCTCGACGGGGCTGATCGGCGCGATGCCCGAGGGCGGCGCCGAGGCGATCGCCTCTCGTGGAGAGGTCCCGGCCGACGACGAGCTGCTCGACCACGCCGCCATGGAGGCCGGCACCGACTGATCCGCAGCGGCGGACACGGCAGGCGCGCGAGCGGCGGCCGGGACGTGGCCCGAGGGCCGGTTCCGGCCGCCGCCGCTTTTCCGGCGGGTACGGGGCCTGACGGCTGGTTGCCGGCCGCCACGCTCTCGGGCGGGTGCGGCGTGATCAGCTGAAGCGGAGCGCCATGGCGTCGGTGTGTCCCGACCACGTCAGGGTCAGCCGCCAGCAGCCCGCCTTTGGCAGGTTGACCGACGACGGGCCGGGGCCGCCGTCAATCTGGCGGGCCACCGACGTGCTCGTCCCGTCCAGCACGGCTCTGATCTTCAGCGGGTCCATGGGCCGCTGCGGCACCCGCGAGACCCACAGGATCTTGTTGGCGACGTCGGGATCGGTGGACGCCACCGGCGGATAGTTGAACAGCACGGCGACGATGTCTCCGCGCTCGCCGAACACGTGGGGCGTGCCCGTCCCGTCGTCGCTGAATCCGCCCCTCGCCCAGGTGGGCAGCGCGTCCCGGGTGACCGCGGAGACGCACGCGCCCGACGACGGCCGCGGGGCCTGGGACGCCGGCGGCGGGGACGAGCACGCGGCCAGCAGGGCGAGTGCGCCGAGGGCCCCGGCCCGGCGCCTGATCGTGGTCATGCCCGGCCTCCCGGTGATGCGCGACGACCTTCTCGTGCGCATTGTCCGCCCCCGCCCGTGCGAAGGCCAGCGATGCGCCGCAGCCGTCAGCCGGCGCCCGTACCACCCGTCCGGTGACCTCGGGTGACGGGCCGGCGGCCACGCTTGCCCTGGAGCCGACTCCAGATTCTAGAGTGCAGGGTGATCGCCTTCCGACGGCTGAGGAGTAACGACATGCGCTACCGCGTCCTGGGCGGCACCGGCATCGAAGTGAGCGTCCACTGCCTGGGGGCGATGATGTTCGGGGCCGTGGGCAATCCCGATCACGACGCGTGCGCCCGCATCGTCCAGGCCGCTCTCGACCAAGGGATCAACTTCGTCGACACCGCCGACATGTACTCGGCGGGCGAGTCGGAGGAGATCGTCGGGAAGGCGCTGCGGGGCCGCCGCGACGAGGTCGTGCTGGCCACGAAGGTGCACTTCCCGATGGGTGAGGGCCCCAACCGCGGCGGCAACTCCCGGCGGTGGATCGTCAGGGAGGTTGAGGAGAGCCTGCGGCGCCTGGACACCGACTGGATCGACCTGTACCAGGTTCACCGTCCCGACCACACCACGGACGTCGAGGAGACGTTGTCGGCGCTGACCGACCTGGTGCACCAGGGCAAGATCCGCGCCTTCGGCTGCTCGACCTTTCCCGCCGAGGACGTCGTCGAGGCCTACCACGTGGCGGATCGCCGTGGCCTGATGCGGTTCCGGACCGAGCAGCCGCCGTACTCGCTGCTGGCCCGCGGGGTCGAGGCGTCCGTGCTGCCGGTGTGCCAGAGGCTGGGCATGGGCGTGCTGACCTGGGGTCCGCTGGCCTCGGGGTTCCTGACCGGCAGGTACCGCAAGGGGCGGCCCGTCGATCTGGCCTCCGGCCGCGCGGCGCTGACCCCGGCTCGGTTCGACCCCACGCTGCCGGTGAACGCGGCGAAGCTGGACATCGTGGAGCGGCTCGTGGAAGTGGCGGACGACCTGGGCTGCACGCTCCCTCAACTGGCCGTCGCGTTCGCCGCCGCCCACCCCGCGGTCACCTCGGTGATCCTCGGTCCGCGGACCGAGGACCAGCTCAACGGCCTGCTGAAGGGCGCCTCGCTCACGCTGGACGACGAGACCCTGGACCGGCTCGACGTGATCGTGCCCCCGGGGACCGATGTCTACCGGCCCGACGGTGCGTGGCGGCCGCCGGTGTTGACGGACCCCGCGCGGCGCCGCCGTCCGCTCGCCGACCGCTCGGCGGCGTAGGCCGGCGGCCGGGTCGGAGCGGACCGCCGGCTCAGCGGGCGGGGTGTCGCTCCAGCGCCCGGGCCAGGCGCAGTTCCAGCCTCGCGCGGCACTCGGGCCATTCGGAGTCGATGATCGAGAAGACGGCGGAGTCGCGGAGCCGGCCGTCCTCCCCCGGCGCCCACGACTGGGACCAGTTCCGCAGGACGCCCTCGAACCGGGCGCCGGCGTTCTCGATCGCGGCACGGGAGCGGGCGTTCCTGGCGTCCGTCTTCAGGTCGACCCGCGCGACGCCCCACTCCTCGAAGGCGTGGCGGAACAGCAGGAGCTTCGACTCGACGTTCAGCCCGGTGCCCTGGGCCGACGCGGCGAGCCAGGTGAAGCCGACCTCCACGGCGCACAGCCGGTCGCCGTCGGGCCACATCCGGGGGTCCCAGAAGGCCGTGGCCCCGACCGCCCGCCCGGAGGACGTCGCTACCTGCGCGTACGGCGCGAGCTTCCCGGTGGCGGCGCGGGCGAGCTGGGCGTCGATGTACGCCCCGACCTCGGCGGCCCGGGGGACCCACGTGAACGCGTACGAGCTCCTGTCCTCCTCCGCCGCCACGGCCAGGTCGGCCGCGTGACGGTGGTCCAGCGGCTCCAGGCGCACGAGCCCGCCCTCCAGGACCGGCCCCTCAAGCCTGAAACCCATCGATCCTCCCGCTGATCCCGAACGCGTCGGGGCAACACTAGCGAGTCCCCACATAGAGGCATCGATCACGGTGGTCGCCGGGCTTTGGGTAGCGTCGGGGCATGCGGCTTCATGTGGGATGCGCGATGTGGACGCACGCGCCGTGGCAGGGGCGCCTCCTGCCCCACCCGCTCCCTCCGGGCGAGCGGCTGCGGGCGTACGCGACCTGGTGCAACGCCGTGGAGGGGAACACGACGTTCTACGCGACCCCCACGAGGAGCACGGTGGAGTCGTGGGCCCGGCAGACCGATCCCGACTTCCGGTTCGTGGTGAAGCTGCCCAAGACCATCACCCATGAGCGCCGCCTCGCCGGCGCCGACGAGGAGCTTCACGCGTTCCTGGACGCGATCGAGCCGCTCGGGCCGCGGGCGCACGCGCTGTGGGTCCAGCTGCCCGGGTCGTTCGGGCCGGGGGATCTCGGGTCGCTCGCCGGGTTCCTGCGCCGGGTGCCCGGCGCGTACCGGTGCGCCGTCGAGGTGCGGCACCGCGCGTTCTTCGACGACGCGGAGGGGCTGCTCGAACGGGTCCTCGTGGACGCGGGCGCCGAGTGGGTGCCGTTCGACACGACCGTGCTCTTCCGGAGCCCCCCGACGAGCGACGCCGAGCGGGAGGCCTGGACCAGGAAGCCGCGTCTGCCGCGCCGCTCGTCCGCCCTGACCGACCGCCCGATCGTGCGCTATATCGGCCGCGACTCCGCCGAACGCACCGTGGAGGGCTGGGGGTTCTGGGTCGAGACCGTGACCGGCTGGCTGCGTGAGGGCCGGTCGCCGACCGTGTTCGTCCACACGCCCGACAACGCCGACGCGCTGACGCTGGCGCGGCGGTTCCACGACGAGGTCCGGGCCCGGGTTCCCGAGGTCGACCCCCTGCCGGAACCCCTCCCGGCCGAGCCGCTCACCCTCTTCTGACCTCGGTAGAGAGTTCGTAGATCCTTCCCTGGCATTGGCATCCGGCGGGTAGGGCCACGTACAGTTCGTGAATGCGTTTTGTCCCCTTTGTCATAGTTTTTGCTGTGCTTCTGGGCGTCGCCCCCCGCGCCTGGGCCATCACGAACGGCACCCCTGACGGGGTGGGGCACCCCGAGGTGGGCGCCCTCATCGGCGACAAGCCGTACCGGGACGGCACGTGGTCCTACTGCACGGGCACGCTGGTCTCGCCGACCGTGCTGCTCACCGCGGCCCACTGCGGGGAGCACGCGCAGAAGACGGCCAAGGTGGCGTTCGCCGCCCACTACAAGCCGGGGGACGCGGTCCACACCGGCCGCTTCCTGGCCGACCCGCGGTACAAGAACGAGTCCGACCCGTACGACATGGCGGTCGTCCTCTTCGACCGGCCGGTCACCGGCATCGTGCCGGCCGTCCTCCCCGAGGCCGGCCTGCTCGACCGGCTGCTCGACTCAGGTGAGCTGGACGAGTCGCAGTTCACGCCCGTCGGGTACGGCTCGCTGACGCCGCTCAGGGGCAAGGACGGGCCGCAGTTCCAGTACACGGACTCCCGGTACCGGACGTCCATCTCCTTCAAGAGCCTCGGCCGGCGGTGGCTGGAGCTGTCGCCCGGCGACGACGGCGGCGGGACCTGCTACGGCGACTCGGGCGGCCCGAACTTCCTCGGCGGACCCGACTCGCACCTCCTCGTCGCGACGACGATCAGTGGGGACGGCGACGCTTGCTCCTCCACCAACAGCGACTACCGGCTCGACTCGGCCTCGGCGC
Organism: Microbispora corallina; assembly: GCF_016863035.1. Classification (GTDB taxonomy): domain Bacteria; phylum Actinomycetota; class Actinomycetes; order Streptosporangiales; family Streptosporangiaceae; genus Microbispora; species Microbispora corallina. Next base: position 7,962 of record NZ_BOOC01000066.1, on the reverse strand, counting down.
GCGAGTTCCTGGGCTACTTCGTCACGCTTCCCTGACAGTTTCCGCGCGCACCGGCAGGGGGAGGCTGCACCCAGGCGCCCGCGTCAGGGCGTCCCACGACCGGGTTGGGGGGTCCTCGTGACGGTTGCGTCCCCGGCGCCGGGGCCGGCGGCGACGTGACGTGCACGGCTTCGGCGACGCGCTCATCGGCGACTGGCACCTGGCCGTGTACGCGGCGGTCAAGGCGGTCGCGCTGTTCCTGACCGCCGCCGTGGCCTTCCGCCTCACCGAGCGGCGCACGATGGCCGAGTTCGCGCCGTTCGACTGGGTGGCGGCCGTGGCGGTCGGCGCGCTCGTGGGCCGGACCGCCACCGCGACCGACGCCTCGTGGCTGACCGGCTCGGCGGCGCTGCTCACCCTGCTCGGCGCCCACGCGGCCGTCACCCGGCTGCGGTTCCTGCCGGGTCTCGGCCGGCTGGTCGACCCTCCGTTGCGTGTGCTGATCCGCGACGGGGAGGTGAACCGGCGCAACCTGCGCCGCTGCGGCCTCACCGAGGCCGACCTGGCGGCCGTGCTCCGCCAGCACGGCCATCACGGCCCGGCCGACGTCCACCTCGCCGTCTTCGAGGCCAAGGGGGCCGTGTCCGTCCTCGCCCGGCCGCCCGGCGCGCCGGACGAGGGTTAGGCGCCCGCCGTCCCCGGCTCGTCGACGCGGACGACGGTCGCGAGGACCTCGTTGAACGCCTCGGTGGACGTGGGGTGGGTGTAGACGGCGTCCCTGAGCTCGGACGCCGTCACCCCGTGCCGCATGGCGAGCGCCACCGTGTTGATCATCTCCTGGGCGTCCACGCTCAGCAGCGTGGCGCCGAGGATCTCGTCGGTGCCGGCGTCGACCACGAACTTCATCAGCCCGCGGGTGTCCTCGACGATGTACGCGCGCGGCATCGCGGTGATGTCGGCCACCCGCTCGCAGGCGATCCTCACGCGCCGGCCCGCCCGCCTGGCCGCCTCCTCGGTGAGCCCGACGGCCGCGAGCGGCGGGGTCGTGAACAGCGTGCGGGGGATCGCCACCCGGTCGTCGGTCGATCGCCGGCCCTCCCCGGTGAGCTGGTCCATCACGATGCGGCTGTCGTCGAGCGACAGGTACGTGTGCTGCGGGCCGCCGTGGACGTCCCCCAGGGCGTAGATGTGCGGCCGGCTCGTCCGCAGGTGCTCGTCGACCTCGATCGCGCCCCGTTCGGTGGTGCGGACGCCGGCGGCCTCCAGCCCGAGGCCGCGGGTCGCGGGAGCCCGGCCGGCCGCGGCGAGGATCGCGTCGGCCTCGATCGTCTGCGGCCGCCCGTCTTTCTCGTAGACCACGGTCGCGCCGGACGCGGCGTCGCGGACTTCGGTGACCCGCGCGCCCGTAAGGATCTCGACGCCGTCCTCGGCGAGGATGCGCTCGACGGCCTCGACCGCCTCGCCGTCCTCGCGGCCGAGGATGCGCTCCGAGGTCTCGAACACGGTCACCTCCGACCCGAACCGGCGGTAGATCGAGGCGAACTCGATGCCGAGGTAGCCGGCGCCCAGGATCGCGAGCCGGTCGGGCAGCGCCGTCGTCCGGATGAGGTCGGCGCTGGTCAGGGTGCGTGGACTGGCCCGCAGGCCGGGGATGTCGGGGACGATCGGCTCGGCGCCCGTGTTGATCAGGATGGTGTCCGCCGTGACCGTGATCCGGTCACCGTCCGTCTCGACCGTCACGGTGTGGGGGCCGGCGAACTCCGCCCGGCCGGTGATCAGGGTGACCGTGTCGAGGTCGTTGAAGGACTCGTAGTTGCCGGCGCGGAACTTGGCGGTGAGCGCCTGCACCTCCTCGACCGCGTGCGCGTACCACTCCCGCGCCGGGTCGTCGGGCCGCCTCATCTCGGCGTGGTGGACGAGGGCCTTCGTCGGCACGCACCCCACGTTCGGGCAGGTGCCTCCGTACATCTGGTCGGACCGCTCGACGAGGACCACGCGCCTGCCGAGGCGCCCCATCCTCGCGGCCACGCTCTTGCCGCCCTTGCCGAACCCGATGACCAGCAGATCGGCGTGGACCGTCTCGGTTCCCATGCCCTCAGTCTTGGCAGCGGCGGTATGCCCTCACAACCGGCATTGCCGTCATTTTCCCTGTTCAGCGCTTCACGGCGCGCAGGACGACGAACTTCGGGTCGCTGGCGGCGACCTCGCAGTTGCCGAAGAGCCGGCGCAGCTTCACGTGGTAGCCGAGGTGCCGGTTGCCGACCACCCACAGCTCGCCCCCACGGCGCAGCGCCGCCCGCGACCCGTTGAACATCCGCCAGGCCGTCGCGTCGGTCGTCGCGCGGTGCGAGTGGAACGGCGGGTTGTTCAGCACCAGGTCGACCGTGCCGGGCGGCACGGACGACATGCCGTCGGCGGCGAGGAACGCCGCCCGGCCCGCGTGCCCTCCGTTTGCCAGGAACGTCGCCTCCGCCGAGGCCAGGGCCTGGTAGGACTCGTCGACGAAGGTCACTCGGCAGCCCCGGGTCCGGGGAGCAGAAGATCAGACGGGCCTTCTTCGCCGCCAGCGACGTCCTGGTCGGCCCGAGGACGCGCTCGAACAGGTGCAGCGTCGAGGTGTGGATCTCGGTCACCATGCCCGCCCCGACGACCACGGCGCCCTCGTGCAGGCGGGGGGCGAGGCGGTGAAGCTGGTCCTCCAGGAGGGCGAGGCTCTTGGGCACCCGGACCAGCAGCACGTCGATGCGGCCGGGCGGCTCGTCCCTGGTCGTCAGGAGCCGTACGGCGTCGTCCGCCGCCCCGGCGCGCCGCAGGTTCGCCCGGGTCGCCTCCCGGCCGAGGAAGGAGTCGCCGATCTGCACGGGACGGTGTGCGGCGAGCGCGGTGGCCAGGGCGCCCCACCGGTCGCCCAGCACGACCACCGTGCCGGACAGGTCCACGGGCCCGGCGTCGATCCCGTCGAGGTGCCGCAGTAGGTACTCGTCGGCGGCGTCCCACGCGCGGAACGGGTCGAGGGGGTCCTCCGGGAATCGGGCGAGGTCGAACGCGCCCCTCGACGTCGTCAAACGGTTCATCGCGCTTCAGGCTAGCGATCGGCGGGCCGTGCCCGCGCACCCGCGTGTTGCTACCCTCGCCCTCGTGGCGATCAGGAACTCCCACTGCTCCTTCTGCGGAGCGGCCTACGCCCCCGGCGTGCCCTGGCCGCGTACCTGCCAGGAGTGCGGCGGCACCAGCTACCTCAACCCCCTGCCGGTCGCCGTGATGGTGCTCCCGGTGGACGACGGCCTGCTCGTGGTCCGGCGGGACGTCGAGCCGCACCGCGGCCTGCTCGCCCTTCCCGGCGGCTTCATCGACGTCGGCGAGAGCTGGCAGCAGGCGGCCGTACGGGAGCTTCGCGAGGAGACGGGCGTCGTCGTCGACGCGGCCGGCGTGCGGCTGTTCGACGCGCTGAGCGCGCCCGACGGCACCGTGCTGATCTTCGGCGTCGGACCGCGCACGACCGCGGACGCCCTCCCGCCGGTCGTCCGCACCGCCGAGACGAGCGAGTGGCTGGTGATCGACGGCCCGCGGGAGCTGGCGTTCCCGTTGCACAGCATGGTCGCGGCCCGTTACTTCGGCCTGGCCGGATCCGCCTGATCGTAGAGGTGGGCCAGCCGATCCTGGAGCTTCTCGTGCCGGAACCGGTACACCGGGCCCGCCTGGCGGAGCAGGCCGACCCGGTGGGCGTCCTCCAGCAGGCCCGTCAGCCGGAGCGGGACGCGACGGCCGCGGGCGTGGAGCATGGCGACGGCGACGAGGTAGATCGAGCTGGCGCCGGTGAACCCGAAGGTGAGCGTGAACACCACGCCGCCCGCGAGCCCGAAGGCGACGCCGGCCTCGGCGCCGCGCAGCAGCCCGGAGAACCCGTTGACCAGCGTGCCCGCGATGCCGAAGGCCAGGCCGAGCGCCGTCCCGAACGTGAGGGAGCGGCCGTACACGAGCTGGAGGTCCCGCCGGAGCGTGATCAGGGGGCCCTGCGGCCGGTCGCTGGTCAGGGGAGTCGTGACCCATTTGTTCAGCCCGAGCGTGACGCCTCCGATGGCGCCGACGACGAGCCCGTAGAGGGCGAGGCCGCCGATTTCCGAGGCGACCCCGGACACCCGCCACAGGGCGAACGCGGCGATCATGCCGACCGGGAGGACCGTGGCCAGCCCGAGCGCGAGCTGCCCGGCCAGCCTGCGGACGTCGCCCCGCCGGCGGAGGTTGGCGTACGCCGGCTCCAGCGTGTACCCCTTCAGGCGCTCCAGGATGAGGCCGCCCGTGAGCCCGCCGACGAGCCCGCCGACCGGCCCTCCGGCGAGCCCGAACAGCAGGGCGTCCCAGAGGCTGCCCGCGTGCGGGCTGCGCAGCGCCACCACGGCGTCGCTGACCAGCCCCACCGTCACCCCGACCGTCAGGCCGATGGACACGCCGCCGACCAGGATGCTCCAGCGCCGTGAGACCGACCGATGGAGGTGCCACCAGCGGAAGTCCCTGGTGCCGGTCGCGGACATGTGATGGGCGACGAAGGACAGCCAGCGCCGGGCCGCCTCAGGGTCCCACGCCCGCCGCGGCCGGAACGGATGGTCGTGCTCGTGCTGCTCGTACGGGTCGTCGTCCGGCGGGGCGGCCGCGAACGTCGCCTGGACGAGGTTGTCGAGCAGGTGGTCGGTGACCGCGGCCGCCGTCGGGAGGCGCTCGTCGTCGCACAGGGGGGCCGGGTTCGCCCGGGTCTCGACATAGACCTTGTGCAACAGCCACACGACGAGCGGGGTGGACAGGGCCTCGGCCAGCGGGCCGTCCGGGTCGTCCTTCAGCGCGGCCAGCAGGTCGGTCCAGTCGGCTCGCTGGTCCGGCGCGAGCCGGTCACGCAGGTAGGAGATGACGTCCGAGCTCTTCATCGGCCTCGGCTCGATGACGGCCGCGCCGGTGAGCGGCGCCCCCGCGGCCGGGCCGACGGCGGCCAGGTACTCGGTCGTGCGGCAGGTCAGGATCAGCGCCTCGACGGCCGAGGCGGCGTTCAGGGCCATGATCACCTTCGGCCGGACCGCGTCCGGCAGCTCGTCCAGGCCGTCCAGGACGGGCAGGATCCGCCGGTACGTCACCAGCCCCCGGGCGGCGTCCGGGCCGAAGTCGGGGGCGCGCAGCGCCGGGTAGTTCTCCCGCAACCGCCTGCCCAGCCACCGGTGGACGGGCTCGGCCGCGGGGTCCCAGCCGGACATCGACAGCAGGACGGGAACCGGGTCGCCGGGCTGAGGCTCCCGCAGGAGCTCGCTGAGCAGCAGGACGGCCAATGTCGTCTTGCCCATGCCGGCCTCGCCGAGGATCACCAGCCGGCGCCGGGCGAGCTTGCGGAAGCGTCCCGCCAGCTCCGGCATGCGATCGGTGCGCCCGTCGAACCGCATCCGCCCGAAGCCGAACCAGGAGCGCAGCAGCCGCAGCCCGTCGACGCGTTCGTCCTGGTCCATCACGTCGAGGCCGGAGATCTTCCAGCGGACCGGCAACCGGACCGGCTCGTCGAGCTCGCGGATGACGATCTCCTCGCGCCACTGCTCGTGCACCAGCACGCGCAGCGCCCGCTCGGCGCGGTCGATCTGCTCGACGGTGCTCGTCCCGCCAGGCGGCCGCTGCCGCCACGTGCTGACCAGGGGAGGGGCCAGGGCGAAGACGCCGAGCGCGACGCTCGCGAGCTGCGCCCAGTTGGCCGCCGCGCTGGAGGCGGACAGCTTCGTCAGCCCGTAGCCGATCCCGCCGACGGCGGCCAGCCCCGCGACGGGAAGGGCGACGCGCCGCCAGCCGGCCCAGCCTCTCATTCCCATATGGTGACAGCGGGTGATCAATCTGGCGATAGTGCGAGACGCCGCGATCGCTGCCCGGCGGGCCTGACCTCCCAGCGGGGGCCGGCGGCGGTCAGGCCGAGGCCTGGCGGACCTCGGGATACGCGACGCCGGTCAGCCGCTCGGACACGGCCCACAGCCGGGCGGCGGCGGCCTCGTCGAGGGCCCGGCGCGGGATCCTGGCCGTGGCGAACCCGCGGGTGAGCTCGGCGAAGCCCGCCGGGCCGTAGTACGCGCCGCCCTCGGCTGCCGGGCTCGTCGCCGCGTACAGGGCGGGCAGGATGCCTGTGGGGATCTGCTGCCACAACCACGGCACCCGGTAGAAGGCGCGGGTGACGGCCATGACCGGCCCCGGCGACCGGCGTCCCATCTGCGGGCCGGTGATCTGGAGGTTGGTGACGGTCGCCCCCGGGTGGGCGGCGGCGCCGAGGATCCCCCAGCCGGCCTTGCGGCTGCGCCGGTCGAGCTCCAGGGCGAACATCAGCGTGGCCAGCTTCGAGGCGCCGTACACCCGGAACGGCCGATAGCTCTTCTCGCTCTGCAGGTCGTCGAAGTCGAGGCGGCCCCAGCTGCCGGCGAGGCTGCTCACCGCCACCACCCGGGCCGTCCCGGCGGCCCGCAGGAGGGGCAGCAGATGAGCCGTGAGGGCGAAGTGGCCGAGGTGGTTGGTGCCGAACTGCAGCTCGAAGCCGTCCCGCGTCTCCTCCCGCCGCGGCGGGGTCATGATCCCGGCGTTGTTGACCAGGATGTCGATCGGCCGCCCCTCGGCGGTGAGCGTCTCACCGAGCGCCGCGACACTGTCGAGCGAGGACAGGTCGAGGTCGCGCAGGCCGAGCCTGGCGCCGGGCACCTCGGCGGTGACACGCTCGACGGCCTGGGCGCCTTTCTCGCGGTTGCGGACGGCGAGGATCACCTCGGCCCCGGCCCTCGCCAGGCGTCCGGTGAGGCCGAAGCCGATCCCGCTGTTCGCGCCGGTGACGACCGCCAGGCGGCCCGTCAGATCGGGAACGGCGACGTCGGTGGGCGTGCGTGCCATGAGGTCCTCCCTGGACTCGGTCTCGTACGACGGGACAGTAACGGAACGGCAGTCTTTTAACAAGAGAACGGCGGTCTGATAACCTTGTGACGTGATGTCGACGAGAGCGGCCTTCCAGCGGGCGCGCCGGCCCGAGCAGGTGGAGGAGCGGCGGCGCGCGATTCTCGACGTCGCCTCGGCGCTGCTGGGGGAGCGGCCGATCGCCGAGATCAGCCTCACCGAGCTGAGCGAGCGGGTGGGCCTGGCCAAGTCGAACGTGCTGCGCTACTTCGACAGCCGCGAGGCGATCTTCCTGGAGGTCCTCGGACGTGCCTGGTCGGCGTGGCTCGACGAGGTGGGAACTGATCTGCGGACGCCGGGCGACGGGCACGACGCCGGCCCGTACGGCCGGGAGGCAGCCGTGGCGTCGGCGATCGCGGCCTCGCTCCTGGAGCGTCCCCTGCTGTGCGAGCTCATCAGCGCGATGGCGGCCGTGCTGGAGCGCAACGTCTCGATCGGCACCGCCCGAATCTTCAAGCGCCAGGCGACGGAGAACACCGGCCGCCTGGCGGACCTCGTCCGCGAGCGGATCCCGGAGCTGACCGAGGCCGGGGCGGCGCACTTCGCGGGGGCGGTGTTCGTGCTGGTGGCGGGGATGTGGCCGTTCGCGACGCCCCCCGAGGCCGTGGCGGCGGTCTCGGCCGAGCTGGGCGCGCCGCCCGCCCGGGAGATGTTCGCCGATGGACTGCGGGAGGGGCTGACCAACCAGCTGGTCGGGCTGGTCGTCCGGACCGAGGCCCGCTGAGCGGGGACCCCCGCATGCGGAGGTTCCGCGGACTCGCCTACGGAGGCCTGCTGAGCGCAGTCCTCGCATGCGGGGTCCCGCGGACCGCGCCGCGAGGGCGCGATCCGCGGGACGGGGTTTCCGCCGGTCAGAAGCCGGCCGTGATGCGGGTGAAGTCCCAGTCGGACTGGGAGACGCCGCTGCAGGTCTCCTGGACGCCGCCGCCCGGGCACGGCCGGTCGCGGTTGACCGACCAGAAGGCGAGCCGGCCGAGGCCCTTCGACGTGGCGTAGTCGCGGATCTGCGTCCACGTGGCGGTCGAGGTGACC
>NZ_BOOC01000065.1 GCF_016863035.1 Microbispora corallina | reverse complement strand
CCATCCGGACCGCTCCGGTGACACCCACCATCGCCGCCCGCTCTGACACCGGGCCGTCGCCGAACTGACGCGGCCACTGACGCCACACCGCATACGGTGGGGATGCCGGTGACGGCGAACGGCACGACAGGCCGGCCGGCCGGGGGTCAGCCCGTGATCGGGGAGATCCACTCGGTGAGCTGGATCGCGACGCCGTTGGGGTCGGTGAGCTGCACCATCAGCTCCCCCCACGGCTCCCGCCTGAGCGGGATGGTGATGGTGGCGCCTTCGCCGCGCAGGCGCTCGTACTCGGCGGCGAGGCCGGTGACCGTGAACACCACGATCACCTCTGTCAGTCCCTGGTCCGGCCGCCACCGCTCGGGGTCGCGCTCCATCAGGAGCAGGTCGACGGCCGCGTCGTCACGGCCCAGGGCGATGAACCCCTCGCCTGTCAGGATCTGCCGGAAGCCGAGATGGCTGGTGAGGAACCGGCTGGAGGCGGCGGGGTCGCCGACGGTCAGGGATACCGCGGAAGAGACGATGTTCACGCCACTGCACCAGAAAAGGGCATATCCCTATTCACCTCCCGACGGGCGTGTTTCTTCGGATGGATCAAGCATCACGTCGGGCGGTGCTGCGGATCAACGGCGACTCTCGCAACGGTCGTTGACCCACGGTTGACGGTCTCAGCCGGGCAGTGGTCCCAGGTCGCGCGCCACGCGGGCGAGGGCGCGGATGAGGTCGTTCTCCGCGGCACTGCGCCACACCAGCCCGTACGGCAGCGCCTCCATGTCCGTGACAGGCACGTAGACGATGTCGGGGCGCGGGTAGTACCAGGTCACGTGGAGCGGGAAGAGGGCGACCGCCTCCCCGACGGCCGTGTGCAGGAAGATGTCGTCGACGGTCTCCACGAACGCGGTGCGGTCGATCGACCGGCCCTTCGGAGTGAGGTCCGGAACGTAGTGTCTGAACCAGTGATCAGGCGCCGGCCTGATGGCCACGTGCTGATAGTCGCCGACCGCCTCCAGGGAGGTCGTGGACCGCCTGGCGAGGGCGTTGTCGGCGGCCACGGCCAGCACCCTTGGCTCGGCGAAGAGCAGGGGACCCGTGGTCAGGTCGGGCTCCTCAACGGGAAACCAGGTGACCAGGATGTCGGTCTCCCCGTTGCGCAGCTGAGCGAAGGGATCGGTGAGTTCCGCCATCCGCAGGCGCAGCTCCCACTGCGGATGACGGGAGCGGAAGGTCTCCCAGTACCGGCGCAGTTCCTGGACGTTGGCGGGAAACAGGCTGATGCGGAGGGTGCCGGTCTTGCCCCGGGCCGCCAGCCGGGCCCGCTCCAGGCTCTGCGTCAACCCCTGATGCAGGTGGCGCAGGTCGTCGCGGAGCTGCTCACCCACCGGCGTGAGCCGTACATTGCGGCTGTCCCGGGCGAAGAGCTCGACACCGATCGCCCGTTCCTGCTTCTTGAGCGCCTTGCTGACCGCGGCCACGGAGACGTGCAGCCGCTCCGCCGTACGGCCGAAGTGCAGCTCGTCGGCGAGGGTCAGGAAGATCTCGATGTCGCGGAGCTCCACACGACCCCTCTCCGTCGATCCCATCATCGAGATCGTCCATTCGGGGCGTAAGTATGACATGTCCGTCCATTGGCGTGATTGTCGCGGGTTTGACGCGAACGGCTCCTCTTCAGAACCTCCGCAATCGCCGAGAACGGTGTGAGTGGTTGTCTCGCGCCTCTATTTAGGCGGATTTGTTAGGGTGTCCGGATGTGTCCTCAGCGCACCCTGCTGCCGCGCTCGACACCGGCCACCTCGGGGATGTCGTCCCGTTCGATCGCCGCGCTGCTGGACCGGCTCGACGCACGATCCGTCGAGTGTCACTCCATCATGATCGTGCGCCACGGTCACGTCGTCGCCGAAGGCTGGTGGGCGCCCTACTCGGCCGAACGCCCGCACCTTCTCTACTCGGTGACCAAGTCGTTCACCTCGGTCGCCGTGGGTCTCGCGATCGCCGACGGGCTGCTCTCGCTGGACGATCGGGTGGTGGATGTGCTGCCCGACCACGTCCCGGCCGACATCTCGGAGCAGGGACGCCGCCTCACCGTTCACCACCTGCTGTCCATGACGGCCGGACACCGTACGGACAGTCTTGCCGAGGCCTGGCGCCTGGAGCCGGGCGACCTGGTGAAGGGCTTCCTGCGCGTACCGTTCCCCGAGGCCGAGGGAACCCGGCACACCTACGACAATCCGACCACCTTCATCCTGGCCCGGATGGTGGAACGGGTCACGGGCCGCGGCCTCCCGGAGTTCCTCGACGAGCGTCTCTTCACGCCGATGGGCGTCGACCACGCCGAATGGGACCGGGTGGCGAGCGGTGCCGCCTTCGGATTCCACGGACTTCACCTCACCACCGAGGCCGTCGCCGCCTTCGGTGAACTGCTGCTGCGCGGAGGCCTTTGGGGCGACCGGCGGCTCGTCCCGCGCGAATGGGTGGAGCTCGCGACCAGCCGGCACGTCGACACCCTGCCGTTCGAGGACGGGTCGCAGAACGCCGACTACCTCTGCGGGTACGGCTACCAGTTCTGGATGTCGCGCCACGGTTACCACGCTGACGGGGCTTTCGGTCAGCAATGCGTGGTCGTCCCGTCGCACGATCTCGTGGTCGCCGTGACCAGTGCCAATCCGCAGCCACAGGTGATGTTCGACGCACTCTGGGAGTGCCTGCTGCCCGGCGTGGACCACACGGAAAGCAGCCGAGACGACGAGATCCTCGCCGATCGGCTGCGGCGGCTGTCGTTGGCGCCGGTGCCGGGTTCGGCCGCCCCGGAGCGTTCCGTCAAGGCGAGGCTCGACGCCTTCGCGGAGGATTCGGCGCTGCCCGACGGGACCACGGTGGTCGTCGATCCCGTGGACGGCGGATGGCTCCTGCGACTCGGGTCTTCCCTCACCGTCGAGGTCGGCCACGGCGAGTGGCGGGAGAGTTCGCCGCTCGGCCGCCCTGTCGTCGCGACCGGCGCCTGGCAGGGCGGCACGTTCGTCGCCGAGCTTTACGTCATCACCACCCCGCACCGGGTTCGGCTGGTGGTCGACGCCGATGCGGGGACGGCGGTGGCGACGTGGAACATCGTGCCCCTGAGCAGCCCCGACCTGGTGCTGCATCTGCGGTCGCCGCTGATGACACGGCCCGACGTCGCGTAGGTGACGTGGGCCGGGCGCCACGCCACCAAAGCCGCGCCCTGCCGGGAACTCCGGCTTTGCGGCATGGTCGGCGTCTGCCGCGACGCTGAGGCGGTCTCGCGACCGGCGTCGGCCGTCTTTCAGACGGTCATCTTTCAGACGCCGCTCCCCGATTGTGCTGTCGCGCACTGAGATCAGGCCTCGACGTGCGGACGGTCGATCGTGCGGTGCGGACTCCCGCGCTGGTCGACATCGACCACCCGATCCTTGCGCCATTGCAGCGCACCCTCGCCATCGCTAGCACCGCTGTTACTAGTTGACATGAGACTAGTCTCAGTGACACTATTTCTCCATCGGCTGACGAAATGGAGTGGACATGAGCAAGGTGAAGACCGCCCTTGTCATCGGGGGTGGCATCGCTGGACCGGTGACGGCGCTCGCCCTGGCCAAGGCCGGCATCCTGGCCACCGTGTACGAGGCGCACGGGGAGCCGGCCGACGGCGTCGGGGCGATGCTCAGCCTGGCGCCCAACGGACTGAACGCGCTGCGGATCATCGGTGCGGACAAGGTCGCGCAGGACGTCGGCCATCCGGTGCCCGGGGTCGTCATGGCCGACGGCAGCGGCAACCAGGTGGCCGAGTTCGGCGGCTTCCCCGGGCTGCCTGCGACTCACGCGATGGCCCGGGCGGACCTGTTCCGGGCGCTGGCCGACCACGCGACGGCGCGCGGTGTGCCGATCCGGTACGGCAAGCGGCTCGTCGCCGCCGACGACACCGGCGACGGTGTCACCGCCACCTTCTCCGACGGCAGCACCGCCACCGCCGACGTGCTGATCGGTGCGGACGGCATTCGCTCCACCGTGCGCGGGCTCATCGACCCCACCGCGCCGGGCCCCGAGTACGGCGGCGTGCTCAGCTTCGGCGGCTACGCCGTCGGCAGCGACGTACGGGCCGAGCCCGGCACCATGTACTTCGCCTTCGGCCGTACGTTCATCGGCTACTGGCGCCTGCCTGATGGACGGATCTGCTGGTTCGCCGGTCTCCCCCGCACCACCCCGCTCAGCTCCGCGGAGGTCGGCCGGAGACCCGCCGCCGAATGGCTCACCGAACTGCGCGACCTGTACGCAGGCCACATCCCCGGCGAGAAACTGCTGGCCGGCACCGACCCGCGCGACATGATGGTCGTCGGCCCGATGGAGCGAATGCCCTCGGTGCCGTCCTGGCACCGCGGCCGGATGGTGCTGGTCGGCGACTCCGCCCATGCCCCGTCCTCCAGCTCCGGGCAGGGCGCCTCCCTTGCCATCGAGAGCGCCGTGGAACTGGCACGCTGCCTGCGCGACCTGCCCACCCCCGAGGCCGCGTTCACCGCGTACGAGCACCTGCGCCGCGACCGGGTGGAGATGATCGGGGGCGACGCCGCCGCCAAGAACAAGGCCAAGGCCGGCCAGGCCGGCGAAAGGCCAGTCATGCCCACCCCCGAGCAGATGTTCGGGCCCGTCCATCGCCACCACATTCCCTGGGACGAGCACGTCATCGCCGCGGACGACTCGGTACCCGCACCGCAGAGGTAGATTCCCTCGGAGCCGCCTCGGGGCGCGTGCATCTCCTGTATCGAGCTCCTGAATCGAGGGCGAACCGACGCGGGAAACCTCTGTCAGCCCGGCGCTCTGCAGGCCTACAATCCCCGATCATGATGGGCAAGCTGGTGGTCGTGACCGGTGCCGCGAGCGGCATCGGGAGGGCCACCGCGCTCGCCTTCGCCGCCGCCGGCGCCCGTGTGGTCGGGGCCGATCTCGCGGAACCGGCCGATGACGTGGCCGATGGCGTGTGCGGCTACCAGGTCGACGTTTCCGACGCCGAGCGGGTGGAGGAGTTCGCCGCGACCGTCCTACGGGACCACGGCGTGCCCGACGTGCTGGTCAGCAACGCCGGTATCGGCATGACCGGGCCCTTCCTCGCCACCACGGCCGGCGACTGGGCGCGGATTGTCGGGGTCAACGTGTTCGGGGTGGTTCATGGCGCTCGGGCCTTCGCGCCCGCGATGGTCGAGCGTGGTTCCGGGCACATCGTCAACGTGGCCTCGGCTGCGGCCTTCGCCCCGTCCCGCTCGCTGTCGGCCTACGGGGCGACGAAGTCGGCGGTGGTCATGTTCTCCGAATGCCTGCGCGGGGAGATGGCGGGCCACGGGGTCGGAGTGACGGTGGTCTGTCCCGGGCGAATCAGGACACCGATCACGGAGACGACGCGGTTCGTCGGCCGCAGCCCGGAGGAGGAGGCCCAGGCGCGCGCCCGGATGACCAAGCAGTACCTCAAGGCGCTACCGCCGGAGACGGTGGCGGCGGCGATCCTGAAAGCGGTGCGGACGAACCCCCCGTTGGTCTCGGTCGGGCTGGATGCCAAGCTGGCCCACGCGCTGTGGAGGGTCACCCCGGGCATCATGCGCCGCCTCGCCCGCAACGGCCCCGCCGACCAACTGGGCTCGTAGGGCCCTCGTAAATCTGCACGGGCCGGGCCGGGCCGCGGCCACCGCGCACGCGCCGTCGGTGACCGCCGGGCCCGCACCGACCGCATGGACGCAGAGGCTGGGCACGCGGGCTCTCGCCATCTTTCGGCCCGCTAGCGTGACGTCCTGATGAACCGACTCTTCCGGGGCGACGAAGGCCCCCAGCTGCTGCAACGGACCTTCTGGATGTCGTTCGGGCTCCTGTTCCTGGCCCCGGTCGTCGCGGCGGTGGCGCACTACGAGGGAACGCGGCGCTGGCTGGGCGTCGCGGCCCTGATGGCGTTCGTGCTGATGTACTACGCGGCGGCGTTCGTGCGGTGGAGCTGGGACGACCCTTCCACAGTGCGGTCGTTGGCTGTGCCGGCGACGTTCGCGCTGATGGCGACGGGGCTGCCGCCGCTGTTCGGGCTCGAATGGCTGGGTCTGCCGATCTACCTGGCCTTCGTGCTGGCCATGTCGCTGCCGCTGCGATGGGCCCCGATCGGGGTGCTGGGCTCGATGGCGGTGGTGGCCGGTGACGGGGTGCTGATCGGCGCCCCGGCAACGATGATCGGCGGGTTCGCACTCGTGCTGCTGGCGTTCGGGATGATAATGGTCGCGCTCCGCCATTCACGGACCCTGGTGGCGCAGCAGCGCGAAGCACGCGGCGAGGTCGCCCGGCTCGCCGCCGCCGACGAGCGGCTGCGCATCGCCCGCGACCTACATGACCTGCTCGGCCACAGCATGTCGCTGATCGTGCTGAAGAGCGAGCTTGCGCGACGGCTGGCCGACCGCGACCTGGACCGCGCCCTCACCGAGGTCGGCGAGATCGAGTCGGTGGCGCGGTCCTCGCTGGCGGAGGTGCGCGAGGCGATCTCCGGTTACCGGCGGCGTGACCTGGGCGAGGAACTAGACGGCGCGCGGACGGTCCTGGCCGCGGCCGGGGTCGAGACGACGGTCCGGATGGCGGGCGCGCCCCTGCCGGAGGCGGCCGACGGCGTGTTCGGATGGGCGGTGCGCGAGGCGGTCACCAACGTCATCCGCCATGCCCGCCCCTCGCGCTGCCTTATCGAGGTGGGGCGCGACGGCGGCGAGGCGGTGCTGGAGGTCCGCGACAACGGCCGGGCCAAGGGGACGCACGTTCCGGGCAACGGCCTCAACGGCCTGTCCGAGCGCGTCGCGGCTGCAGGCGGCACCATGGCGTCCGGCCCGCTGCCGGACGGCGGCTTCCGGGTCGCGGTCCGCGTTCCCCTGAGGTCCGCACCATAACCAGTCTCACGCTGGCGTAACACCGGAACACGGTGCGGAGGGCGGTCCCGGCCGCCGGCGGCCGGGACCGGAGCTCACGCCACAGGACCGGCCGCCCAGCTCACGCCGCCCTGTTGAAGGGGAGCCGGCGGTTCGCCTATGTCACGACGGGGCGTGTCCTATGCGCTGCGCCTGACGGCACCCCCTCGGTCGTCCCGAGGCAGGGACGCGACAGACGCGAGCGCCGTTTCTGCCTCGTCTGAGCTACTCGACCCACCACCAGCCGTTGCCGAAGGATCGAACCGGCCGGCCCAGATCTCCCGCCGCAGTACTGAATGTGGTGTCCTGATCAGGAGGACGCGGTAGGTAGGCGATTCCCGCGCCCGTTTCGGCCCGCCAATCCTCGTACACGGGGAGATACAGCCCGTACTGCTGAACCTCATAGTCTCCGCTCATCGAGACAAGGCCTATCCACCACGGCCACGGCTTGGGTTCGTCACGTCGGAAGGCCGCGCCGATGGCGTCGAATCGGTCATGCTGCAGCAGGAACAGACTGTCGATGAAGGTGCGCTCCCAATCGGGGACGAGGAGCGCGCCCCCCACCGTCGCAGCCAGGAGCAGGGCCAGTGCCGCACGAAGATAGGCCTTGAGCGACAGGTACGACATCACCGTGAGGAAACTCCACAGAACGGCCCAGGCCCACAGTGTCATGATCAGGAGCCAGTACCACAGGGAGAGTGCCCGGATGAGCGGGAGGCGTAGGTAACACGCCCCCGCCAACAAGATCCATCCAAGGAGGCCCATAGCCGGTGGCACTCGATACCATCGTCGGCTTCTGCTGACCGCCACCCGCGCAGTCTCGCTGTACGGAAGCGTGCCCGACCAGGTTCTGCAGGTACTTTCACCGTACTTGCACACATTCTTCATGGGCATGGCCACGTTCCCCATGATGGCCCAGGCCCGCCGTCGAGCGGCCGGAGGCGCAGACCTGTCCCCTGGTCCGCGCCGGGGTCTGCTTCGATCGCTGACTCCTGGTCGAGTGCGCCTACGTGGCATGACCTGGATGGTCAGACGATGCCGTCCTGTTCGGCGTCGCGCTCCCGCTCCATGTGGGCACGCAGCGCCTGGACGAACCAGTCGAACACCGGGGCCAGGCTCTCGGGAACCGGCCAGCCGTTGATGACGGCCAGCAGTTGCCAGTACCGCTCCACGCGGGGATCGTTTGCGGTCTCCAAGCGCGTCAGCAGCCAACGCTGCAGGTCGGCGTCGTCGGGGCGGCCGAAGACGTGCGCGTAGCGGGCCATGAGCGCTGTGATCACAGGGGCGGCCTGGGGCGAGGCCGGGGCGACCCCGGCTGCGAGTGCCTGGCCGACCTGGTCGCGGACGGCGTCGGTGAGGTCGTGGTGCAGGCCCGTGGTGTCGCCTTGAGCGCGTTCGGCCGCCTGGTACTCGGCCATACGGCGCACGGAGGCGCGGAAGTCCGGGTCCTGGGAGAGCTCGGCGAGTTCGACCCAGGCGCCGACCTGCTCCGGCGTGGGGTCGTCGGGCAGGTCGGGCATGGCCGAGCGCATCATGGCCACCAGCTCGGGGTTGGCGTCGACACCACCGAAGGTGTCGTCGATGAAGTCGCTGACGAGACGTCGGCGTTCGTCATCGGAAAGCTTGGCGAGCTTGTGCATCAGGTTCGTCTCCTCAGGGGTCGAGCCACGCTTGGCTACGGCTCGCAGCACCGCACGCCGCAGTCGCAGGGTGCGGATCTGCACGTCCAGCGCTTCGGCGTGTGCTGCCGCGACCTCGGGCAGCGAGATCTCCCGCTCCAGGACCCGCCGGACGGCGGCAAGGTCGAGTCCCAGGTCGCGCAGCGTCCGCACGAGGTCCAGACGCGCGAGGGCATCGATGTCATAGAGCCGGTAGCCGGCCGGGCTGCGGTCAGTCGGCGGCACGATCCCCGAGTCGGAGTAGAACCGTATGGTCTTGACCGTCAGCCCGGTCCGCCGGGCCAGATCGCCGATCGAGTAAAGCGTGTCGCCGTCCATGCTCCGTACCCTCGCGTCTCCCCTTACTGGAGACTCAAGCTTTTCCTTCTGGCGCCGGATCGGCACGCATCCCATCCACAGCGGTCACCTGCGCGGCGATGTCCGGCGTGAGCAGTTACCGCTTCTGGACGCGGTACTGCTGAAGCAGCGCGGTGAGCTTCTCGCTGTTCTTCTCGCCATTCAACTCGTTCAGAAGTTCGTCAGGGCATAGCTCATAGAGGTCACCCCACCAGCGGCGGGCCTTGTTGTCCCAGATCCGGTAGCCGCCGGGCACGCCCCTGGCGACGTATCGCCTCCTGCTCACACGCACAGAGTAGGCCCTAAAGGAAGGTGTGGCCTGATCACGGATCATGCTGCCGGCCTCGAACATGTTGTGGTGAAGTCCCTGCAACGCCACACCTCCTGACGAAAGCCGACAGCTCACATAATCTTCGTCAGCCGAACGGATGATGGGGGCCGGTTTTTGCTAGGCCTCACGCACGCGTTCCAGGACGTGCTCGGCCCAGACGTCAGGCGCTTCCAGGGGGCTGAAGTGCCCGGCGTTCTTCATGAGATGCAGTGTGAAGTCACCGTAGAAGTCGGACAGGTTGTCGCTCCATTCCTGCGGAAAGAGCGGATCCTTGTCGGGCCAGAGGATGGTGATGGGCTTGGAGAACCTGTCAGCGGGTTCCAGCTTCTTCTCGTTGGCGTAATAGGTGATGGGGTTCCCCTCCGGGAAGCGGAACCACATGATGCCCGCCACGAAAGCACCCGGGGCAGAGTGGTTCTCGGTCAGATGGTCGAGCAGTTCGTCCACGACTTCAGAGCCTGGGGCCGACCAGTTCCGCAGGCTCTCCTTCAGCACAGCGCGGACCGCATCCGGCTTGCCGTCGATGAGATCCTCTACCAGCGTCGTCTTGTAGAGGATCGCGTGGAGGAAGGCGTTGACTGCCTTCTCCTCCAGGATTCGCCGGCCGACCCCCATCGCCGGCGGCGCGATTACCAGAGATTTCGCGAGGTCGGGTCGCTTCACCGCGATCGTCTGGACAGTGAAACTGCCGATGTCGTATCCGCACAACACCGCGTTGCTGACGCCGAGTTCGTCGATCAGGGCGATGACGCCGTCCACCTGCCCGGACAGGGCGTAGGCGTTGCCCACGTCCTTCAGGTGCTTGTCCGACCTGCCGAACCCTCTCAGGTCGGGGACGACCACGTCGGCGGAGGGTGTCAGCAGGGGCAGCAACTTGGAGTACTCCTTGTTGTCACCCGGACTGCCGTGTACGAGGACTACCGGCGGGCCTTCTCCAGATCGCAGGTAGTGCAGGCGGAAACCATTGGTCGGCTTCGAGAACGGCACGGTCTGACCCCCGAATTTTGCAGGCCCCATCGGCCCGTACAGATTGCGACTCGGTGGCGCCGCCTGCTTCGCTCGAAGCAAGCGCTCCAACGCTACCTCCGAGACGATTGACAGCGCCGAAGGCGCTCCCCGGCCCTCATTCCGTTGTATTCGTCCTTTCCCGATACGTTGCCAAGCCCTAGGCCTTAGGTCAGACCGGATCTCAGTAGCTGTTATCATCGACTGCGATTAATGCGGCGTGGCGGCGCTGACCCCTGCCCAAGTCGCGGGACCGCATACGGACCGTGGGGATTCCCTCGGCCGTCGTTCCAGCCTTTCCCGACCACCTAGTAATAGCCCGATGTGAGATGGCCCATCAATGAGCCATTTTCATCCTGATTACGTGATCAGGATGGGCGCAGGAGGCGGGCGGGCCGGACAAGTTGGGCGTGAGGTGAGGCTCCCGGTAAGACAGCAGTCGACCAAGATCCGATGCCCCAACCGGAAGCCTCGATGCTGTCTTACCCCGCCGCGATTCCCCTGTCGAACCGCACTCTTGCCCGTCTGGCCGAACTCATCCGCGTCCGCCGCGCTGACCGCCGCAGCCGCTGGCGGCGCCTGCAGCCAGGACAGCAGGCGCTGCTGGTACTGGCTCACCTGCGTAACGAGGACACCTACGCTCGCCTGCCGCGGGCTTCGAGTGTGTGTAAATACAGTGCAGCTCTAACGTCGCATGCCGGGGGGCATCGGCATCCGGCGTTTGTGGGCGGTCGCCTGATACCGGTCGAGGATCGCCTGTGAGACGACTGCCTTGACGGCTCGGCCTTCGAGGAAGTCGTCGATGTCGTCGTAGGTGAAGCCGAACACCTCCTCATCGGGCCTGCCGGGGCGGAGGGATTCAAGGTCGGCGGTGGGAGTCTTGCGGATCAACGCGTCCGGTGTGCCCAGCGCGTGGGCGATCGCACGTACGCGGCGCTTGGTCAGACCGGCCAGCGGTACGACGTCGGCGGCGCCGTCTCCGTGTTTGGTGAAGAATCCGGTGACCGCCTCGGCGGCGTGGTCGGTGCCGACGACCAGCCCGCCGAGCGAACCGGCGACCGCGTACTGGGCGATCATCCGCTGCCTGGCTTTGATGTTGCCGAGCACAAAGTCCTGCTGGATGGCGCCGGGCAAGATGAGGCCTCCTGCCATCAGCGTCCGCAGGCACGCGTCGCTGGCCGGCCGGATGTCGACGGTCAGCGTTCGGTCGGGGTGGATGAACGCCAACGCGGCCTGCGC
Source organism: Microbispora corallina (assembly GCF_016863035.1). Taxonomy (GTDB): domain Bacteria; phylum Actinomycetota; class Actinomycetes; order Streptosporangiales; family Streptosporangiaceae; genus Microbispora; species Microbispora corallina. The sequence continues at coordinate 13,200 of NZ_BOOC01000065.1, read as the reverse complement.
GTCGTGCTCGTCGTGCTGGACGCCGTACGGCAGTCGCATGGCTACGAAGACGGCTTCGGTTCCCGCCCCGCGCGCCTTTTCGACCGCCAGCCGGCACAGCCGGCCCGCGGTGGCCGAGTCGATGCCGCCACTGATGCCCAGCACCAGGGCGGTGGTCCCGGCGCCAGTCAGTGAATCGGCGAGATACGCGACTCGCCGCTCGATCTCGCGACCAGCGTTGAAGTCGGAGTCGACGCCCAGTTCGCGGGCGATGTGCTGCCGGGTTCGCTCGGCGGTGGTGACGTCGTTCATGACCGCTCGATTCCGGCCGGCTGGGGGTAGCAGGCGCCGTTGACGGCGACCCGAAGCGCGTACACGCTGGTCCCCGCGGTGACGAAGAGGTGGTTGCGCTTGGGCCCGCCGAAGGTGAGGTTGGCGACCGATTCGGGCAGCCGAAGCTTGCCGATGAGGGTGCCGTCTGTGTCGAAGCAGTGCACGCCGTCCCAGGCGGCGGCCCAGACCCGTCCGGCGTCGTCCACCCGAAGACCGTCGAAGCGTCCGTTGTCGCATTCGGCGAAGATCTTCCCGCCGGTCAGGGTGCCCTCGGTGGTGACGTCGAAGACGCGGATGTGGCTGGGTTCCTGCCGGGTGTCGGCGATGTACAGCCGTTGCTCGTCGGGTGCGAAGGCCAGGCCGTTGGGCCGGCAGAAGTCGTCGGCGACCACTCGTAGGTCACCGGTGGCCGGGTCGAGGCGGAATACGTAGCAGGCGCCGCCGAACTCGCTGTCACCCTTGTTGCCCTCATAGTCGGAGAAGATGCCGTAGCTCGGGTCGGTGAACCAGATCGTGCCGTCGGCGCGGACGACCACGTCGTTGGGGCTGTTGAGCCGCTTGCCCTGATACCGGTCAGCCAGCACGGTGACAGTGCCGTCGTGTTCGGTACGGGTGACGCGCCGGTTGCCCTGCTCGCAGGTGATGAGCCGGCCCTGCCGGTCGACGGTGTTGCCGTTGGCGTATCCGGAGCAGTGGCGGAAGACGCCGACGGTGCCGGTGGTCTCGTCCCAGCGCAGGAGCCTGTCGTTGGGGATGTCGCTCCACACCAGGTAGCGCCCGGCCGGGAAGTACGCCGGGCCCTCGGTCTTGCGCGAGCCGGTGTGCAGCCGCTCGAGGACGAAGTCGCCGTTGATGTACCGGAAGCGTTCGTCGAGCACCTGGAACTGGGCGGGGATGGTCTCGGCCATCGCGGACTCCTGATTGCCGACTGATTGACGTTCGGCTGAACGCTATCACTCCAAAATAGAGTATGGTCAAAAGGCGAATCTGCTAGTTCACGTTCCGCGAGTGGAGGTGCGGTGGACGAGATAGACCGGGCACTGCTGGCGGCGTTGCAGGCCGACGCCACGCAGGCGTACGCGGCTCTCGGCAAGGCAGTGGGGCTGTCGGCGGGGTCGGCCCACGAGCGGGTGCGCAAGCTGCGCGAACGCGGGACCATCCGGCGTACCACCATCGACGTCGATCCGGCCGCCGTCGGCCGCGGCGTGCTCGCGTTCGTCATGCTGCAAGCCAATGTGTGGATGGGCGACCCACCGACCCGCGACGCCCTCGCGGCCATCCCCGAGATTCAGGAGGCCCACATCATCGCCGGGTCCGCGTCGCTCCTGGTCAAGATCCGCACCTCGACCCCGGAGCAGCTGCAGGCGGTGCTGCGCCGCGTGTTCGACGTCGACGGTGTCACCGGCACCCAGACCATCGTCGTGCTGGAGACGTTCTTCGAACGGCCGTTGAACGTAACCGATCCGGACTCGGACCGGTAGCGATCAGTCGCCTGTCGGCCTGTGACGGAGCCGTCAACCGCACGCCCGCCGCAAGCGCTGCTCTCGAGGTGTGACCCCGGGCGTGGCCGTAAGGGTGGAACCACGAGGCCAGCGTCACGACATTGGGCGACCGGCAGCATGCCTAATGTCGTCGCGTATGGATCATTCGCTGCACCAAGGTGGTCAGAACCAGCAACGGGGCCGCTACGCAGGCGATGTAGAGCAGGATCAATGCTTGGCCGGGGTGGGCGCCGTAGGCTATATCTGAGTTGAATGCCAGCGACGGCTTGACGTGATGCCAACGTGTGATTTCCAGGTACATCAGATACCACGAACCGATCCACACCGCACCACCGAGACCACTGAGCCACTTCATGAGGTGCATTCACCCAGTGTGGCGCCGTAGGGAATGCGACGGCCAGGGCGGCACTTCGCGCCGTGCGCCCCACGGACACTCTCATGTGGGCCGGCGTACCTGCCGTACTTCGCGGTCGATTGCCCATGCGTCCGCTACTGGGCCCAGGTGCCGGAGCTTGTCGGGATTGATCACCGAGCGGATGGTCTGGATCTGCCCGTCGAGTACATCGAGCACCAGGGTGTGGAACACCTTGCCGTCGCGGTCGCGGAAGATCGCGCCTGGCTGGCCGTTGATCTCGTGCGGCTCGAACGTCACGCCGACCCGGGACAGCCAGGGGAAGACGGAGGCAAGCAGCCGGGCCACGTTCTCGGCGCCGATGACGGCCCTGGCCAGTTGCGGGGCCTTGCCGCCGCCGTCGCCGACCATCGATACGCCTGCGGCGAGCAGTTCCTGCAGGCCGGCGACGTCGCCTTCGCGGAGAGCGCCGAAGAACCGCGACGCCAGTTCCTCCCGCTCTTTGCGGACCGCTTCGAAGCGCGGCCGTCCGGCCTCCATATGCCGCCGCGCCCGCACCAGCAGCTGCCGGCACGCAGCCTCCGACCGCCCCACCGCCGCGGCGACCTCGTCGAACCCGAAGCCGAACACGTCCCGCAGCACGAACACCGCCCGCTCCAGCGGGCTGAGCCGCTCCAGCAGCAGCAGCGCCGCCATCGACACCGAGTCGGCCAGCTCAACCGACCGCTCCGGATCCTGATACGGATCGTTCAGCAGCGGCTCGGGAAACCATGGGCCCGCGTACTCCTCCCGCCGCACCCGCGCGGAGCGCAGCACGTCGATCGAGATCCGCGTCACCGCGGCCGCCAGAAGAGCCTTGGTCGACGTGGGCTGGGCGGCCGAGCCGTCAAAGCGCAGCCATGTCTCCTGCACCGCGTCCTCGGCCTCACTCACACTGCCCAGAATCCGATAGGAGATCGAAAACAGCAGCGGCCGCAGCTCCTCGAACTCTTCGACCTTGCTCACGCGGGATCCCCTTCCCCCTGGAGCCCTCCCACCGCGCCGTACTCGCCGGCGCAGGCATCTTCTGTTGAAGATCCGGGTCACCGGCAGGCCAGGGTAACGCCCGCGAGCCGGGGCCCGGGGCCCGGAGTCCGCAGCCGGACTCCGAGCCAGTTGCCGATGTCGTTCAGTGGAACTGCCCGGGTTCGTAGTCGCCGGCCGGCTGCCGGGTGATGATGTTCAGCCGGTTCACCGCGTTCATCATGGAGATCAGGGTGACCAGGGCGGTGAGCTGCTCCTCGTCGTAATGCTTGGCGGCGTACGCCCACACCTCGTCGCTGACCCCGTCGGCGGCATCCGCGACCCGGGTGCCCTGCTCCGCCAGCGCCAGCGCGGCACGCTCGGCCTCGGTGAAGACGGTGGCCTCCCGCCACGCCGCGACCAGGTTCAGCCGCACCGAGGTCTCGCCGGCCGCGGCGGCCTCCTTGGTGTGCATGTCGATGCAGACGGCGCAGCCGTTGATCTGACTTACGCGAAGCGCGACCAGTTCCTGCGTTGGGGTCGGCAGCGGCGAATCCTTCAGCGCCTTGCCCGCCGACATGAAGTACTTGAGGACCTTGCCTGCGGTCGGGTCGGCGAAGTAGTTCAGGCGCGCGTCCATGGTGTGCTCCTCTGTGGTCGTCGGTGCCTACACCCCCTGAGACGAGGTAGCCCGACCCCCTGTGACATGGATGTCACCGACCACGCCACCCGCCTGCTCCGCACCGCTGGGACCTCGGCGACCCCGGCAGTGGGCCCACGTGCTCGGCTACCGCGGCCACTTTCACTTCCTGAGGAGTTGCGCGAACGCGAGCCTTAAGGGTTGAACGTGACAGCGCTTGACTAGGACTCGCGCGGATTATTTACCCGAGCTTGTCCAGAAGCGGCAATCGAGTCAAAATCAGTTCATCCTTCAACTACTTGGTTGGAGGGGCCACTGCACGGATGAGGAGAGGCATGAAGAGCACCATCTCCGTTCTCGTCGCCGCCGGCGTCCTCGGCGCCATGCTCACCGGCATCAGTCCCGCGTCCGCAGCCACCCCCGCAGTCGACTGCTCCACGGGCGGGTACACCCGGGTTCTGAACAGCTATGTCCCCACCAACGTCGAACGGCCGGCGGTGGACGGTCGCAGCTACAACATCGGCGGTCCGTCGGCGTACACGTACGAGGTCTGCCTCGACATCCCGGACACCTCGACATTCACGATCGAGGTACGGATCTGGTCCAACGGTTCGCAGAGCGTGTTCGTGGATGACCAGCCCGGGGACAAGGTCTTCCGCTATTCGGTCGGCCCCAACAGCTTCTGGCAGGTCTACGGCACGTTGACCGGACCCGGCAGCACCTACATCTACTACACCTGGTACGAGAAGCAGATCCCGGCCTGACCCGGAACGGGCCGGCCGCCTAGCTCGGCGAGGTGGCCGGCCCTACCGCTCTAAGGGCTTCTGGCGGCTAGACGAGCCTCAAAAGGCTGAAGGTGCGTCCCGCGCATATACCTGATCCTGCCCGAGCCAAAAGCATTCGCTGTGGGATGCCGCTCGCTGTCACCATGTCGACCATGGGGAATCCTGGCGGATCAGACTGCGTATTCTGCGCGATCGTCCGCGGCGAGGCTGAGGCGAGCGTCCCCTACGCAGACGACCGCGTGATGGTGATCATGGACATAGGTCCCATCACCCCTGGCCACCTCCTTGTCATTCCGCGCGTTCACGCTGTGGGGTTGGAAGACCTCGATGAGGAGACCGGCGCGCACATATGGACGATCGGCCATCGGATGGGCCGGGCTCTACGGCGCTCCGGCCTGCGGTGTGAAGGCGTGAACGTTTTCCTGGCGGACGGGATAGCGGCGTTCCAGGAGGTCTTCCACTTTCACCTGCATGTGATCCCTCGCTTCGAGGGAGACAGCTTCCGGATTATCGCCAACCAGGACACGAGGGCGCGGAGTCTGCTGGATCAGGAATCGACGGCGGTCCGGTCCGGCTTGGCAGCGCTGGGATTTCCCAACGCGGACACGAGCACCAACGCCTGACATCAGCACTCTGCTCCGCCGCTGCCACTGGGGGCCCCAGGAGTGGCGGCGGCCTCAGCCCTTGAAGGCGCCGTCCATGATGCCGGCCACCATGCGCCGGCCGACGAAGACGAACAGGACGATCAGCGGGAGGGTGGCGAGGAAGGAGCCGGACATGGCGAGCCCGAGGTCGATGTTGAAGTTCGTCTGCAGAGCCTTGATCGCGATCTGGACGGTGTACATCTCCGGCGACTTCAGTACCACGAACGGCCACAGGAAGTCGTTCCACGCGTAGACGAACCCGATCAGGCCGAGCACGAACGCGGCCGGGCGGACCAGCGGGAACGCGATGCGCCAGAAGATCTGCCAGGTGGTCGCCCCGTCGATGCGGGCCGCCTGGAGGATCTCGTCACTGATGGCGTTGGTCATGTGCTGGCGCATCCAGAAGATCCCGAACGCGTTGGCCAGGCCGGGAACGATCAGCGCCTGCAAGGTGTCCACCCAGCCCAGCGAGGACATGATCATGTACTGTGGGACGATGGCGAGCTGGGTCGGCACGGTCATCGTGAGGACGACGAGCAGGAACAGCGCATCGCGTCCCCGGAAGCGCAGTTTGGCGAACGCGAAGCCCGCCAGCGCGCAGAACAACGCCTGACCCAGGCCGATCGTCCCGGCCACGACCAGGCTGTTGACGATCGACCGGACGAACGGCACGGTCGAGAAGACCAGGCCCGCGAGGTGGAAGAAGTTGCCGCCCGGGACGACTCTGGGGGGCATCTCCGTGGCCGCCGCGGTGTCGGTGGTGGCGACGACGAACATCCAGTAGAGCGGGAACACGCAGGCGAAGGCGGCAAGGACCAGCAGAGCGTAGACCCACCATCGGAGGCGGTCGCCGGACCGCGGTGTCGTCCTCGTCATGATCGCTCCCTCATGCCCTCTCCGGGCGGGTCCGGGTGGACAGGAAGTAGTTGAGCGCGGCGAACGCGACGACCATCACGAACAGCGCCACGCCGATGGCCGCGGCGTAACCGAACTTGAACTGGGTGAAGCCCTGTTCGAACAGGAAGAGGGTCAGCGTCTGGCACTGGCGGATCGGCCCGCAGGTACTCGGCGCGCTCCGGGCGATGAGCAGGGGCTCGGTGAAGGTCTGCAGCCCGTAGATCGTGGAGGTCACGATGGTGAACACGATGACCGGCCGCAACGCGGGGATGGAGATGTGCAGGAACTGCCGCACATTGCCGGCGCCGTCGACGGCGGCCGCCTCGTAGATCGTCCGGGGGACGGCCTGCAGGGACGCGAGGTAGAGCAGCGCCGTGTAGCCGAACCACCGCCAGGTGATCATCACAGCGATCAGCGCGTGGCTGCCCGCCACCGACTGGATGAAGTCGATGGGCCCGATGCCCACGAGGCCGAGCAGCCAGTTCAGCAGCCCGTAGTCGCGGTCGAACATCTGGGCGAAGACGATGGCGGTGGCGGCCACCGAGGTGATGTACGGCACGAGCATCGACATGCGGAAGAGCACCGCAAAGCGCAGCCGGACGTGGTTGAGCAGGTGCGCCAGCACGAGCGCCACCAGCAGTTGTGGCACGGTCGACAGCACCCAGATGCTAACGGTGTTGCGCGCCGCGTTCCAGAACCGCCCGTCCTGGAGCAGCCGGGTGAAGTTGTCCAGGCCGACGAACACGTGCTCGCCGATCGGGTTCCAGTCGAACAACGCCACGTAGAAGGTGAACAGCAGCGGGATGAGGCCGAAAATCGCGAACAGCACGAAGAACGGGGCGATGTAGGCGTAGGGGGCCACGATCTCGGTGAGGCCGGCCCGCGTGGTCTTCACCGGTGCGGACGGGGCCAGGGCTTTCTTGGCGGGTCTGATGCTCGTCGTCACGGGTCTGGTCGCTTCCCCGCCGCCGGGTGCGCGGCGTCCTGGACGCCGGGCGCCCGGCGGCGCTCGTGGCAGGGGGTGCTAGCCGCCGATCGCGTTCTTGATGTTGGTCACCGCCGCGTCCCACGCCTTCGCGGGATCACCCTTGCCCTGCTCGACGTTCTGGATGGCGTTCCCGAACTCCGTGCCGATCGTGGTGCTGTCCGGCCCGATGAGGAACGGCTTCAGGCCGAGCAGCGAGTTGGTGTAGATGGTGCCGATGGGCGCGCCGGAGAAGAACGGGTCCTTGACCGAGGTGAGCTTCGGGTCCTTGTAGACCGACGGGGTGGCGGGCAGCGACCTGGCCTGGGCGAAGTGGTCAAGCTGGCCCTGCGGCGACTGCGTGGCGGCGATGTACTCCCAGGCGGCCTTCGGGTTCTTGGCGCCCTTGGGGATGGCGAGGAAGCTGCCGCCCCAGTTGCCCGAGCCGCCGGGGATCGTGGCGATGTCCCACTTGCCCTTGGTGTCGGGGGCGTTGTCGCGGATGGCGCCGAGCAACCAGACCGGCGCGGCCACGACGGCGAAGTCCCCCTTCTTCATCGCGGCGCTCCAGCCGTCGGTGAACGAGCTCTGCTTGGCGGTGATCCCGGCGGCCACGGCCTTGAGCGCCTCGTCGAAGGCGGCCTTGACCTGAGGGCTCTTGTCGTACACCAGGTTGCCTGCGGGGTCGTAGTACTTCTCCTGCCCCTGGTTCACCACCTGCGAGTAGATGCTCGTGGAGGCATTGTCGAGGAACGCCTTTCCGGTGGCCGCCGTGTACTTCTTGCCGGTCTCGATGAAGGCGTCCCAGGTGGGCCAGAGCTTGCCCACCTCCTCGCGGTCCGTCGGCAGCCCGGCCTCCTTGAACAGGTCGGTCCGGTAGGCGATGGCCATGCCCCCGACGTCGGTCGGGATGCCGATGATCGAGCCGTCCTTGGCCGTGGGCTGGCTGATCACCCAGTCGAGGTAGTCGCCCTTGATCTTGTCGGCGCCCATCGTGCGCAGGTCGACGAAGTTCTGCGGCTGCTGGACGAACTTGGGCAGGTCGTCGCCCTGGATCAGCACCAGGTCGGGCACCTTGCCGCCGGCGAGCGCGGTGGTGAGCGCCTGCGCCGTTTCCTGCGCGTTCCCCACCTCGGTCAGCTTGATCTGCACGTTCGGCTTGATCTTCTTGTACTCCGCGGCCGACCCCTTCGCGTTGATCCCGGTGAACGACCAGAACTCGAACGACGAGCCGTCCGACCCGCCGGAGGAAGTCCCGGACGACGAGCCTGAGCACGCTGCCATGCTGAGGGTCGCGGTAGCGGCGAACACGACCGCTGAGACCTTGCGGAATTTCACGGCGACCTCTTTTCGCTTGCTGTGGTCAGGGATGTGACGTGCGGCCCGGCACCGGGAGACTGCGCTGCGCTCGCCGGGCACCTCCTACCTTCAGGACCCCCATGCGTGCCTGGAGCGTCGAACGGCCACGGTGCCGTGCTACTTCAGGCCCCGGACCGCGAGTGCCCGGACAGGTTCAGCACCGCCATGCAGACATGGTGTTTCACCTGCAGAGTCTTCTGACATCACTCTTGGGTCTGAAACTTTCGGAATGTCAAGCCGATCATTGCTCCAGGACAATAGGCCTGTGACGACCAGAGCGTCAATATTCTTGGGGTGATGTGCCTGAAACAATCGGCCCGCTGGTTTTATGTTTCGGGACACCCCGCCCCTCCGCCGAGACGACGGACGCGGCTGCCGGGCTGATCGCCAGAACCGAAGGAGAGATCCCGCATCCCCAACGCGCCCGCCCTCCGGCTCGGCGATCGCCCTCGGGCATGCGACGGCCAGGCGAGGAAAGAGCGCCAGGCCGAGAAACGATCAAAGCCCAGGCGGGGAACACGGTCCCTGCCGTGGGCTTTGCGGCGAAGTAGGATCTATCTCCTGCCAGGGGTCGGCAGACGGGCGCGTCACAGGCAGCGACGAGCTTCAGAGTCGGTTGACACGGTGGCGCCAGTTGTTGATCGCGTCACCGCCGCTGTGCGTTGTCCTCTTGAGTCTCAAGGTGATGTCATGACTGATTGCCTGCTTGCACACGCGTTCATGAACGCAGGCGGTTCCTTCGGCAACCCCGCCCTCGTCGTTATCGAGCCCGAGGGTGTTTCGGTGACGAGGGAGCAGCGTCAGGCTCTTGCGACCCGGCTTGGCATCCCCGCCGTCGTCTTCGTGCAGAATCTCGCTCACGGGATCGTCAGCATCCATGGCAATTACGGCCAAGAGATCCAGTTCGGCGGGCATCCGCTTCTCGCGACGGTAGAGGTCCTGCACCGGCTCGGCAGTCCCGTGAAGGAGCTCACGCCAGCCGCCGGACCGGTCAGCTGTCGTCGCGACCCCGACGGCATGGTGTGGCTCAAGGCTCCTGCGGCCTGGTCCAAACCCTGGCGTCACCTCGAGATGGAGAGTCCCGCCATCATCGACTCGCTGACCGAGCTCCCTCCCGGAGAGGACTTCACTCAGGTATGGGCGTGGATGAACCGAGAAGCCGGCAAGGTGCGGGCGAGACTATGGGCACCACGCATCGGTAAGGGAGAAGACGAGGCATGCGGAAGCGCCTCAATGCTTCTGGCGCTCAAGCTCGGCCGCGACCTTGAAGTCGTTCACGGACAGCAGGGCTCGATCATCTTTGCCAAACCCGTCGATGACGTTGAAGTCGAGCTCGGGGGGCGCTGTACGGTCGAGGAACCTGACTCCGCGACCCACGCCCAGGTTTCAGAACTCTATGGCGACCACGTCAAGGGTCGGCGAAGCTCACTCGGGCAGTGAGAAGGACGGGGGCCATCGGATGAGAAGTGGAGCGCCGTCCCTGGCCAAGGATGCGCCGTCCTACGCGCCATCCCTCGGTCACGTTCGCCTGTAGCAGGGAACGCTCCTGGACGGCTTTGTAACCGCAGCCCAAACTGCAACTGGTGGCGGCCTCTTGACGCTGCCGAAGGACCTGTGTGATTGTGACATTTGCGCTGACATCTGCTTTGCGCCGGTGACGAGATTCCCCTCCACCGACACATTACAGATTTCAGCGACAAGTGCCGTTCCCTGATAGGCGGTCCTGTCGTGCCTGCGTTCCTTGCTGCGCTGATTGCTGCTGTTCCCTGGCTGACCTGCGCATTCATATGCTGTCTGGTCTTGACGTATGTGGCGGCTGTCTCAATAGCCCTGCTCCACTCCGACCCGCGACGAAGGGCTGACGCCAGGGCGGTCCTGGATCGTCATGCGTTCACCGTGCTGCGGCGGCGTGGATCGTAGCGCTTTACGGCGATCGCCCTTCGAAGCTGATCGCGAGGCGACGCCGTAGGAGAAGTGGATTAGTTTTCTCCAGCTCCACATAGCCGCTGATCTGCTGAATGAGGCGTCGGGGAGTGGCCGAAGACGGAGATCATCCCGCGTATATCCCGCGGGCCGATTGGTCGGTTCTGGAGTGCCTGGCGCGTTCTCGCGGATTGATGGTTTGGTCTGCAGCCTGACGGGTTCCTTGTGCTCGTCCTTGAACCAGAGAGTGAGGCCTTCGTGGTCTGACTGTCGCGGGTCTACGGAAAGCCGTCCAAGCGGTCGCAGTCTCCCGATGGGATGTGAGAAGTCCGGTAAGCGTCTCGCTGTGCTTGTGCGTATAGGGGATGTGGAGCATCTGGAGTTCGAGGAGTTTTACCAGGAAAGCCGGGATGCCTGCCTCCGGGCGGTGCTGGCCACCACGGGTGATCGGCAGTTGGCGGAGGACTTGGTCGCTGAGGCGTACACGCGGGCGTGGATGTCGTGGCGGAAGGTGAGCCGGCATCCGGCGCCACACGCCTGGATCGTTCGCGTGGCGCTGAACACCCGGGTCACCTGGTGGCGGCGGCGCCGCCACGAGGTCGCCTTGGGAGGCCACGATGTCGTGGACCCCGCGGCGGCCGACGGGGCCGACGTGGACCCCGCTCTGCTGGTGGCGCTGCAGCGGTTGCCGCGACGGCAGCGGGAGGTGGTCGCGCTGCGCGTGTTCCTCGATCTGGACACCGAAACCGCCGCCAGGACCCTCGGGATCGCTCCAGGAACCGTCACCGCACATCTGTCGCGCGCTGTCGCGGCTTTGCGCGGCGACCTCGCAACAGTCAACAGCCAGGAGGGCGAACGGTGAACGACAATGATGTGCTAGGCACGGTGCGGGACGCGATGGCCGAGGTGCACATGCACACGCCGGTGCAGGAACTCGTGGCGTCGGGCCGGTCTCGCCGCCGCCGCAGGATCGCAGGGACGGCGGCCAGCGCCGTATTGGCGACGGGCCTGGCGTTGACGCTGGCGATCGACAGCCCCCAGGTGAACGCACCGCCGGTCGCCGCCGGCAATCAGGTGCACGTGCACCTGGCCGCATTCTCCGTCGACACCAACCCCGACGGCACGGTCACTGTGAAAATGACCAAGCAGGAGTCGCTAGATCCGGAGATCATGCAGCGAACACTGGCCCAGGCCGGCATCCCCGCCGAGATCACGATCAACAAGTGGTGCCAGCCATCGGACGCGTCGCAGGACCTGAAAGCAGACTTCCAGAAGGTCGTCGGGGAGGAAAAGCAGCCTGACGAAACCTCCATGATGGTCATCACGCCATCGGCGATGCCCCCATCAACCAAGCTGATCATCGGCATGAGGACAGACGGCTACCAGCCCGACTCTCCGAGCCCGCTCGCGGTGTTAATGCGCCTGGTGCCCGACGACGCCCCGCTGACCTGTACCACGGACGTCCCGCCCAAGCCTGCGTCCAAGCCTGCGTCCAAGTCCTAGATCACCAAGAATTCAACAGACGGCACATGGCCAGGTGACCCCTTTGGGCAGGGGGCACCTGGCACGTCTACTCGTCGGCGGGCATCCACCCCGGATTTTCAGCCCGGAACGGGCGTCCCACGCCGTACCGCTGCCCGTCCCGGAGCCGACCCTTGCCGCTCTCCGTAAGCACAGGCGTGCTCAGGCGACCGAGTAAACGGCCGCGGGGAGCGCGGTGGAAGGACCACGGCTACAAGATCCTGGTTTACGTGCTCGCGGAGATGATCGGGACCCGGCCGGGGGGCATCCCCATCAATCCTCGTCGTCGGAGTCGTCGGCGTCAGGATCGCGCAAGGCGAGGGATGATTCCCTGCTCACCATGGCCATTCGATCTTGGTCTTGCCAGATAACGATGGTTATCTCGCAACCCTTCGACGGGCGAGGCGTTCAGGCTGGAGCTGTGGATCTTTCAGGACTTCGCCAATCCGCCCAGGGTGCACGGTGGGCGATTACGGTATGCATAGTGATCCATGGGAGGATTTTCCCATGGTATCCGTTAAGCAGATTCAAGTCGCCTTCGATTGCGCTTCACCTGAGCGTGTCGGTCGCTTCTGGTGCGAGGTGTTGGGGTATGTCGCGCCGGCGCCGCCTGAGGGGTTCGCCAGTTGGGACGACTTCAATCGCACGCTGCCGCCCGAGCAGCGGGACTCATGGTTCGCATGCAGCGACCCCTCGGGTGTCGGTCCGCGGCTGTACTTCCAGCGCGTTCCCGAAGGCAAGGTCGCCAAGAATCGGCTGCACCTTGACGTGCGGGTCGGAACCGGACTCGTCGGTGCAGAGCGCCTGGCAGCCCTCGAGGCCGAATGCGCACGATTGATCCCTCTCGGCGCGAAACGCGTGCGGCTCCTGCCCGCCGATGAAGAAAACGAGTCGTGTCTCGTGATGCAGGACATCGAGGGCAACGAGTTCTGCCTGAGCTGACGAACGTCTACCTCGTTGAACGCGACACAGACCTGACTCGCTGATCGGCTTCCACGGGGAAGGCTGTCCGTCAGCTCTCCCTTCGCACCGCGCCGCTGTTGATCTCGGGAAGATCGGGGATCTCGCCGAGTTCGCGCGGTCCCTCGGAAGGCCCGGACCGCGCGCCGCGCCGCCGCTTGACCAGCGCCCGACCCGCGATGCCGACCGGAAGATCGCCGATGCTCTCAGCGTGCGAGTTGAGGCGGAGCGCAATGCCGGAAAGAGCTAATGGCACGTTAATGGCACGATGGCCCCGCTTCTTGATCAGGAGCGGGGTGTTTTTCGAGGTGGAGCCTAGGGGATTCGAACCCCTGACTT
>NZ_BOOC01000064.1 GCF_016863035.1 Microbispora corallina | reverse complement strand
CGGATGTTGCCGCGTGGGGCGATCTGCGCGATGTGGGCCTCGCGCAGGCCACCGGCGGCGTAGTACTCGACCACCGCGCCGTCGGCGTGGAAATCCCGGCTGGTGCCGGGGTTGTTGCTCTTCTGGCCGTTGCCCGCCTTGACGGTGACCGTGATCACCTTCGACTGCAGGCGCGCGATCTCCAGGCGCAGCTTGGCGACGGCGTCCTTGGCGTGGACCATCTGGTCCTTCGACAGGCCGGCCGACTCGCCCAGCCGGAAGATCGCGTCGCGGGCTTCCTTCGACTTGCCGGCCAGGTTGAACAGCTGCGGCAGGGCCTGCAGGATCACCAGCTTCTGCTTGTCCACTCCCAGCGCGGCGTCACCGGTCTTCTTGCCGAGGTCGGCCTGCTTCTTCGCTGCGTCGGTGACCTGGCTGATGAAGTCGGAGAAGCCGCCGCGAGCTCGGATGATCGCGTCGCGCTGCTTGTCCGTCATCCCGGCGAAGAAGTCGAGCTTCCCGCCGGCCGCCTCGATCGCCTTCTTCGCGTCGTCGTAGCCGCGCTTCAGCCCGGCCAGGGCCGACTCTGCGTCGGTCCTGCCGGCGAAGACGTCCATCGACGATTGGAAATCGTCGAGCTTCTGGCGGGCCCCGTCGATGGCCCCCGCGGCGTCGTTCGTCGGCCCAACCGCCCCGGACACGGCCGAGGTGTACTCGGGGAAGAGCGTCTTCAGCTTGTCCAGCGGGACGCCGGCGTCGTGGGCCATCTTCGCCAGCTGATCGAACATCTTCGCGGCCGCGTCGCCGTGCCCGGACGACACGGCCTGCGCGAGCCCCTTGTCGATGTTCTGGATGCGGGTCAGGCCCGAGTCGAGGTTGACGCCGAAGGTTGTGCTGAAGACGTCGTTGACCTGGCTGCCCAGCTTGGCGAAGGTGTTGTCGCTGGTGAGGCGGGACGCGATCTGGCCGAAGCTCTCCCACTGGGACGGGTCGAGCGCCGATACCTTGCCGTTGATCTGGTTCAGCAGCTCCGGTGTCGGCCGACCGCCGTCGGCCACGGCGGCGATGTTCTGCGCCAGGGTGTGGATGTCGGGGTTGAGCCCGGACAGCCGGTCCCGGAGGGCTGTAGCGGCCCCGGCGACGGCGCCGACGCCCAGGGCAATGGCTCCGCCCTTGAGGGTGCCACCCAGCCCGGAGAAGCCGCCTGCGGCCCTCTCTGCCGCGCTCCCGGCGCCAGCCAAGGGGACGCGCGCCTTATCCGCGGCGTCGCCCGCCTTCTTGAAGCCGATGCTCAGCCCGCCGAGCCACTCGTTGACGCCCTTGGCGGTCTGGTACAGCTTCACCGCTGCGACGACAGCTGCGATCGCGCCGGCGACTGCCCGGATCTCCCCCGGACTCATGCCGCTGATCAGGTCAGCGAGGATCACCCACGCGCCGAGCTTCAGCGCGGACCCGAGTTTGGCCGCGCCGACGACGGCGCCGACGCCAGCGGCGATGGCCTGGATCTGCTCGGGCGACATGTGCGCGAGCCGGTCGCTGATCGACACCAGGACGTCGAGCGTGGTCTCACCGGCGCCGGCCCCGGCGGCCAGGATGTGCCCGACGGTCGACCCGAGGTCACCGAGGATGCCCATCACCTTGGGGCCGTTCTGGGACACGTAGTCCAGGAACTTCTGGAAGTCCTGATTGGTCCGCAGGCTGGTACCCCAGTCGGCGAACTTCTTCGACGCGGTCTCGATGCTGCCGACCACGGCACCGGTGTGCGGGAGGAAGGCGTCGAAGACCCCGGCCAGCCCGGTCATCACGTTGAGGCCGGTGTTGCCGAGCCCTTCGATGGCGCGGGGCATGGCGGTGTTCAGGTCGAACAGCAGCTGGTCGAAGATCGGGCGGTTGAGGGCGGTGGCGGCGTCCTTCTCGAAGTCGACGAAGGACCGTCCCGCCGTCCGGACCAGGGGCGAAATGCGCGGCAGCTGGGACTGGATGAGGTCCAGGCCGCCGGTGATCGCGGGGAACACGTCCCCCTCGAGGGAGCGCTGCCAGGCAAGGTAGGCGTCCTGGTAGCCCTTGATGTGCTTGGCGAGGTCCTGCTCGCGCTTGGACAGCTGGGACATCTTGGACGCTGCCCCGCCGGCGGCGCCGCCGGTCTGCTGCATCGCCGCCTTGGCCTGCAGCTGCTCCACCTTGAGCCGCTGCGCGGCGCGCTCGGCGTCCCGCTGCGCCTTCAGGACGTCGGCCTGCGCCTTGGCGATGGCGCGCTGTCCCTCGATGGCCGCCTTGGCCGCCTCAGCGCGGGCGTCGGACAGGTTGCGCTCGGCGTCCTGCTCGCGCTGGGTCGCGGACGCGACGTTGTCCTTCGCAGCCCGGACCTGATCGCTGCCTTCGACGCCCTTGGCGTTCGCGTCGGCCTGCTCCTTGGCCAGCTGCGCGTTGCGGGCCTGCACGCTCTTGAGGGCGAACTCGGCCTCGCGGACGCGCAGCGCGGCGTCCTGCCGGTCGAGCTGGGAGGTGGCGGGGTTGGCGTTCGCCCGGGCAAGGTCGGACTGAGCGCGGGCAAGGGAGATCCGGGCACGCTCCTCGGCCAGGGCGCCACCCTCGGTCGCCAGCGCGAGGTCCTCCAGCCGCTGCTGGGCCTCCTCCCGCGCCCGCGTCAGGTCCTCCACCGCGCGCTGGGTAGCGCGGTGAGAGTCAGCCACGGAGCGCTCGGCGTCCTCGATGCGACGGGCCGCTGTCGCCTGCCGCTCGGCGGACTGCTCGACCGCGTCTGCAACCTGCTGCTGGGCCTGCCGTACGGCGTCCTGCGCGTCCTTGACGCGGTCCTGCGCCTCAGCCAGCTGCAGCGCCGTGCTGGCGGCGCGGGCCTGCTTGGACGCCAGGGACTCGGCGGCGCCGCCCGCACCACCCGACGCCGACTGCTGCTGCTGCAGGGCGTCGTTCACCCGCCCGAGCGCGGGCACGGCAACGGCGGCGAAGCCGGCCGCGCCGGCTCCAGCCGCGCCGAACGCGGCGGCCGCGATCCCCACGGTCGTGGCCACGGGCAGGGACGCCAGCGCAGCCGCGACCAGGGCGATGTTGCGCAGCGCGCCGGACACGTCGGCGTCGACCCGCGGCCGCGCGGTGCGGCCCCCGGTCTGGTTCAGCTCCGACTGCAGGGTCCGCAGGTCGGCCAGCGCGCGGGCGGAGTCCACCTGCACCTGCGGGTTGGCGCTGCTGCGATTCAGCGCTTCGAGCTGGCGCTGGATCTCGCTGAGCTCCGCCTTGGCGGCGCCAGCGTCGAGGTCGACGCCGATGGTGCGGCCGCGCAGCGAGTCCAGGCGTGCACGGAGGTCGTCGAGCTTGCTCTGCGCCTGGTCGGTGTTGAACCGGTCGACCTCGGCCTGCAGCGCGGCGATCTCCGTGAGAGCGGCGCTGGTGTCGACGCGCAGGTCGATGTCGGCCGAGGAGTCGACCGTCTCCAGCTCCGACTTGATGGCCTGGAGTTCCGCCAGAGCGGTCGCGGCGTCGATGTCGACGTTGATGGTCTTACCGGCCAAGTCCTGCAGCGCCGCCCGCAGCGTCTGAACCTTGGCCTGCGCGTCGGTGGAGGATGCGGTGATCTCGGCCTTCGGCAGCGACCGGAACGCGGCCTCCAGGCGGCGAGTGAAGCTGCGGGCGAAAGCCCCGGCCGCCGCGTCGCCGTCCTTGGTGGGGCGGTCCTTGGGGACCTTCGGGAGGGGCAGCTCCTTGGGAAGGTTTTTGAAGGGGTCGGACAGGCCTTCGAGACTGTCGCGGAACCGCTTGGCGGCGGCCTCGGCCTTGGCGAGCCCGGTGATGAAGTCCTTGTTGTCGAGCCAGAGCTTGACCGTTACGGTCCTGTCCGCCATCGGGCTCACCCCCTCCCGCCGCGGTTGTGGTATCGGGCGATTTCCGGATGAAAGGGGTGAGGGTGTGGGAGCGTGCCAACCAATCGGACACTCCGGGCGTCTTACGCCCTGTCGGCCCCCCAGCCTCTGGAGCACCTCATGAGCACCCCGTACGGCCCGCAGGGGCCGCAGCAGCCCGTGCCGCCGTACGGCGGACCTCAGCCGCAGGGTCCGCAGTTCGGTCCCCCGCCCGGCCAGCAGTTCGGGCCGCAGTACGGCCCGCCGAACGGCTACGCGCCCCAGCCCGCCTACGGCTACGGGATGCCGGCGCCCGCGCCGGAGCCCCGCAACGGCTTCGGCATCGCGGCGCTCATCTGCGCGATCCTCGGCCTGCTCTGCGCGATCATGCCGATCCTGTTCCTGGTCGGCGGGCCGCTGTCGGTCATCGCGATCGGTCTCGCGTTCGCCGGCCGCGCCCGGGTGACCCGCGGCACCGCCACGAACAAGGGCACCAACACGGCCGCCCTGATCATCGGCATCCTGGCCCTGCTGGCCGCGATCAACGGTGCGCGGATCGTGTTCACGGCCGTTAATGAGTTCGGCAACCAGGTACAGCATATCAGCAACGACAACCAGAAGACGATCGACTGCATCGGGAAGGCGACCACGCCCGAAGAGATGAGCAACTGCGTCAACTAGCGCTGCCGCCGGCGGACGTGGAACAGGTGCCCCGGATCGACGTCGTCGGCCTGGTACGGCGCCTTCGCCTTCTCCAACTCCCGGCAGGCGAAGCACACCGTCGGGGTGGGCACCTCCCACTCCCCTTCCAGGGCGGGGTCGGTGGTCTCGTCCAGGTAGTGGCCGCACCCGGTCGGGCACAGGCTGTTGGCGTTGGCCCGCTCGGCCATGGCCCAGCCCAGGTCCTCCTCGGTCCACAGCGGGTCGTGCACGGTGACCGACCGGATGAGGCGGCCGCGGCGCACGACCTCGCCGTGTTCGTCGAGGGTGTCGGGCTCGTACTCGTACGTGGTCTCCGACACCCGGCGGCGGCCGAGGAGGACTGACCTGGGCACCTGGTAGGCGCGGGCGAGGATCAGCTC
The DNA here is from genome assembly GCF_016863035.1 of Microbispora corallina. GTDB lineage: Bacteria > Actinomycetota > Actinomycetes > Streptosporangiales > Streptosporangiaceae > Microbispora > Microbispora corallina. Next base: position 21,805 of record NZ_BOOC01000064.1, on the reverse strand, counting down.
GTCTTGGTGCCGGGCAGATGCTCGGAGGCGGTCCTGGAGAAAGGGACGTCCACGGAGCTCCTGTTCAGCAGCCAGCAGGTGTTGAACAGGTCGTTCCACTGACCGGACGTGATCGAGTCGACGAGGCGGCCCGCCTGCTCCTCGTTCATCTCCGGCGTGGCCGCGCTGGCGGCCAGGAGGGCGACGCCGAAGGTCTCGGCGTTGAACGCTTCGTCTTGCCCCTTCCGCGCGGGGTGTGCGGCGAGTAGGTCGGAGAACTTCTTGGAGGAGATGCCGCGCAGGAGCAGGGTGACGGTGGCGGTCTCCATCTCCTGCTCCAGCGCGCGGCACTGCTTCGCGAGGTCGCGCACCTTCTTCGTGTTGCCGGCCAGGGAGTTGGTGCTTTCCCGCTCGGCCAGCTTGAGCAGCCGCTCGGTCTCTTCCCACTGGGACTGAAGGTCAGCCCGCAGGCACAACCTGAACGCTCTCTCGGGGCGCTGGATCTTGCCGAGGATGTCCTCGATGCCCAGCGCGGTCGGGGGGGCTTGCTCGACCATCAGGCGACCACCGCGTCACTGTCGGCCGTGGCGTAGTTGAACAGCTTCGACTTGAACGTCTGGGCCGTGTTCAGCGCCGGCGGCTGCTTACGCTGGCGCCCGCAGCGAACCGGGTAGACCTCGACCGGGTCGCCCGCCTCGTAGTCGTCCTCGTGCGGGCGGTTGCGACGTACGGCGAGGAAGCCCTTCTGCCGGTCGACGAGAGTGCTGGTGCCGACGTCGTCGACGTCGTCCTCCTGGATCTTCACCGTGAGCTCCAGGGAGTACTTCACGGTGCCGGCGTCCTCGGTCTCGTCCCGGGACGCGAGGCTGGTGTTGTCGACGGCGGCCTGCTCCGGGCTGATGTCCAGGCCGTCCTTGGTGAGGACTTCCTGGAGATCCTGGCCCGCGTTGAGCTCGGCCGCCGGGGGGTTGCTGACGGAGGACAGGGTGAGGCAGAAGGTGACCTTGACGTTGCCGTCACCGAGGAGGTCGGACATGCGTTACTCCTTGTCGTTCCTGGCCGCGGCGCGGCGGGTGGTCGCGGAGGCGGAGGACTCGGGCGGCGACGGCTCGCCCGTTGCGGTCTCGGGCGCGGGGGCCGGCGGCGGGGCCTGGACCTGGTCGAGGCGGTCGTAGTGCTCGGCGAACAGGGGGTAGGCGCGCTCGGAGACGGTCGTGACGTCGCCGGTGAGCTTCGAGCGGACCTTGATCATGCGAGCGGGCATCAGCCGATCACCGCCCACGTCACGGTGGTGGTCGACGACCACGCCAGGGAGATGAGGTTGCTGTCGGCGGGGTCCCGGTAGGACGGGAGCAGCAGCAGCGTGAACGAGCTGTTGGCGGGGATGGTGTAGGTCTTGGCCGGGTTCGCCACGCCGTAGTCGGTGTTGCCGGGCGGGTCGATCGTGAGGGTGACCGCGGACCCGGAGCCGTTGACGACGAGCATCCGGGTCGTCTTCTTGATCCCGGAGACCTTGTCGCCGGCCGCGGCCGAGTGCAGTGTGATCGCGGCGCCGTTGACGACCGCGACCTGAGGTCCGTGAGTAGCCATACGGGCTCCTTCAGGGCATGCGAAAAGAGCCCGCGCACACGGTGTGCCGGGCTACGAACAGGGGCTGGTCAGAGCGCTTGGGAGCGGAACGCGATCTCCACCACGGCGCGGTACTCCGGCGGTGGCGGCGTGTCGACCCGGGCGATCGGCGGCGACCCGGGCGGTGTCTGCACCCGGTAGCAGCGCCGGCCGGGGAGGGTGAGCCGCTTGCCGATCAGCGCGGCCCGCACCTGATCCGCGCAGGTCTCGGCCTGGCCCGCGGTCGCGCCCCAGCAGTTGATCTGCGCGCTGTAGTCCAGGTACTCCAGCGGCTCCGCCACGCTCCCGTCCGGCACCCCAGGGGACGGGTAGAGCACGGCGTACGGGACGTAGGTGGAGTCGTACGGCTCGCCCTGCCACCCGCCGCCCTCGGGGTGCTCCGCGCGGCCTACGACGATTTGCGCGGCTTGCAGGGCGGCGACGACGGCGTCGGTGTGCGGCGTGCTCGGAGCCAGGTCGTCAGCCACGGAGGACCTTCTCCCCGACCTGGGCGAGGATCTCGGGCAGCGGCGCGGTCGCTTCGTCGAACGCCGGCCGCATGTACGGCTGCGGCGCCGTCCCGGGGTGGTGGACCAGGCGGGCGAACACGTCGTCGCCGTGCTCGTCGACCCAGTGCAGCGCCTTCGCGTTCCGGGGCCGGATGATGTGCGGCTTCGTGCCGTACTCGACGTGCGCCCCGTAGCTTGCTGTTGGGCCGGCTTCGAAGCCGAGGCCGTCGTTGTCGAAGTCCACGCCGATCGTGGACTTCAGGTGCCCGGTGTCGACCGCCACCCTGGTCTGGCCGCCGGCCACGGTGTCGAAGGCGGTCTTGCGAACGACCACCGAGCACAGCTCCTCCGTCTTGGGGACGGCGGCGGCCAGGTGCTCGATGAGGTCGTCGACCTCCGTCAGGTCCCACTCGGCGCCCACGTTCACGCCTCCCTGCGGGTCAGGTCGTCGCTGCAGGCCAGGATGCGCTCCCACCCCTCCGACCCGTAGCGGGGGTTGGTGACGCGGAAGCGGCGGCCGACCAGGCCCGGGTCGGGAGCGGCGGTGATGGTGACGATGTCACCCTCGAGCACGTCGTCGGCGTCCCACTCGATGGCAACCGTGTGCACCGTCGTGGACACCTGCCGGTCGCCCATGTCGAACGGGGCGGCCGCGGGGGCGGAGCCGACGCGGCAGGGGCCGGTGTAGACGGTGGTCGGCGCGGGCGGGTGCCAGACGTTGGAGCCGTCTGTGGTGCCTCCGCCGGTGGTGCGGGTGATGTGGCAGCGGGCGGTCTGCAGCCCGGTCGAGGTCGGCCGGTGGTGCTCGGACCAGCGGGGGTGGATGGGGGTGTGTCCGGCGAACGGCACCCGAGGTCACCCCCGTTCAGTAGCGGTGGCGGTAGGCGAGCTGGGGGTCGAAGTCCACGATGTCGAACCCCGCGTCGGCGTCGCCCAGGCCTTCGGCGACCTGGTCGCGGAGGGCTTGAGCGCGGGCGCGGAGCTCGGCGGCGACCGCGGGCCCGTCGGTAGACGCCCCGTCCATGGTCGTGAGCTTCTTCGAGATGAGCGCCTCGCTGCTCGCGATCGCGTCCAGGGCCTGCGCGGCGGCGAGCTTGACGTCGCCGCCCTCCATGGCGAGGTAGCCGCCGATCTGGGCGTCGGACAGCAGCGGGTTAGCCTCGTCGGTGTCCGGGATGAGGAGGCGCACCTGCCCGACGTCCGAGGCGTAGTCGATCACTGGAAGACAGAAACCTTCCACGTCGCGCTGGCGGGGTCGATCGCGCCGCCCGTGGTGTTGAGCAGCCGGATCGTCACCGTGTCCGCCGCGCTGACGTGCGCGCACCACATGAGGCCGGCGTTGACAGTGGAGGGCGCGGCGACCGCCACCCTGTCTCCGACGGCCGCGCCGGTCACGGTGATGGAGAGCGTGGCGACTGCGCCTGCGGCGATCGAGGGGAAGTCGAGCGCCGCGGACCCCTGAAGCGCCGCCTGGGCGGCAGGGACCTTGCCGGTGGTGTCCAGGGTGGCGAGGCCGCCGGCCGCGCCCTTGGCTGTCGAGCCCATGGGTCAGGCCCCCTTCTTCGTCGCGGTGGAACGGGTGCGGGACGCCGGGCGGCGGCCCTGCTTGGCCGGTTGCGCGGGCTCCGCCAGGTCGGCCGGCTCGGCCGGGGCCTCATCCGAGGCGCCCGGCCGGGCCTGTGCAGCGGTGGCGGGCTCGCGAAGCTCGACCGGCCCGTCAGCCTCCGTCTTGGCGGTGGGCTCAGGGGTGCGGTCGAGCAGCGAGCGGAGCAGCTGATTGGTCTCGCCGAGCCGGTCGTGCACGGCCTTGAGATACTCGTCGGTCACGCTGATCGGCGGGTGGAGTTCGCCCACGTCAGCTGCCGGTGCCGTTGGAGGCGACCGCGCTCTTCGGGTCCATCAGGGTGCCGCCGAACACGTGGCGGACCTTGGTGTCCACGCTGTCGGTGTCGAAGTCGCCGTCCATCGGGTCGACCGTGCCGCCGCCGACGCGGACCGCGTTCGGCGCCTTCTGGAACAGCTCCGGCGTCTCGTGGCCGACGAGGAAGCCCATCTCCATCGCCGGGCGGCCGACGTTGGGGTCGGCGAACAGGTACCAGGAGGTGTTGCCGTTCGCCGAGCTGGAGATGATCGGCAGCCACGGGTTGACGACGACGGTGACGTCGTTGCGCAGCCAGTTCTGCACGCGGAGCTGGTTGTTGCCGGTGCCGTCGCCGCCGCCGTCGGCCGCGAGGATCTCGGTGGCATTGATGATGTTGTTCGCGGTGATCCTGAGCGCCGGCGGCACCATCAGCACCACCCCGGACACGTAGATGGGGTTGCCGTCGGTGTCCTTCTGCGCCGCCAGGACGTTGTACGCGGTCGTCAGGCCGGCGACCGACAGGGCCGGGTTGCTGGTGACGACGTTGGCGTTGCCCGAGCTGAAGAAGGTGGAGTCCGGGCCGTTGGAGCCGGCGAACAGGTCGGTGAAGAACTTCTCCTCGCTGAACGTTGCCGCGTTGGCGAGCCGGTTCGGCATGTCGGCCAGGGCGTCGAGGTCGTCGTTGATGAACGACTCCCAGGTGAAGGGCAGGCGGCGGCCGAACTTCTTCACCGAGTAGCTGTACTTGCCATCGGTCACGGTCGCGGCGGGGTACTCCTCGGCCTGCTTGACCTCGGTCAGGACGGCCTCGCCGCCGTCGAGGGTGTACCGGTTGACGCTGCGGAAGTCTCGGACGCGGCCGCGCTTGGCCACGCTCGTCCACACGACGGGGGTGTGCTGGTAGCGGGCGAGCATCTGCCGGTCGATGATGTCGCCGAACAGGTACTGGAAGTCGCTGGTGGACATGGCCTCCTGCAGCCGGTACACCGGCGTGCGGCCGTCGAGGACGGCCTGGTAGAGGCGGGTGGCCTCCAGCAGGCTCTGCTTGTACTTGGGGTCGGTGCGGCCGCCCCGGACGCGGCGGCCCTCGCGGGCGTACAGCCGCTCGGTGGAAGCGTCGGCGGCGTTGTAGGACTCGATGAGGTCGAGGAGCTGCATGGTGGTTGTCCTTGCTCGTCAGGCGCTCCGCGCCAGGGGCATGAAAGAAGCCCCCGGCCGGCGGCGCGGAGGCTGCGAGAGAGCGGGGGCGGGTGCTAGTAGCCGATCTTGACGCGGATCGTCGCGGTGGAGCCGGAGGTGACGGCGTCCAGGGCGTAGCCGAAGCGGACGCCGGTGTTCTTCTTCGACAGCTTGGGGGTGTCGGCGGTGACGTAGTAGATGATGTCGCCGACCGCGACCGCGCTGTTGCCGCCGCCGTCGACGCCCTTCACCGACAGGGTTGCCACCCCGTTGGTCTTGATCGTGGCCAGCCCGTCGGAGCCCTCCGTGATGATGGCGACGCCGGGCAGCTGGCCGACGAGCACGGGGTCGCCGGAGGCCGGAGTGGCGGGGTCGGTGGCGGCGAGCGCGATCTGGTTGCCGTCCTCGAGCACGATGTTCTTGGCCATGGGTCAGGCCCTCCCGTTCGCGGCCACCTGGGCGGCCTTGTCGTCCATGCCCGGCAGGCCGGCGAAGGCCTCCTCGAGCTGCTTGTCGATGTCGGCGGCGGAGGTCTCGTGGCGGGCCTCGCCGAGGCCGCGGATCTGGCCGACGCCGGCCGCCTCGAGGTAGGAGGCGATCTCGGTCTTCTTGTCGGTGATGGCCGACTCGATGAGGGTGCCGAAGGCGTCGGTGTCGAGGGTGCCGGCCTCGGTGAGGGGCAGGTCGCGGCAGACGCTCGCGGCGACCCGGCCGTGGGAGTCGGAGGGCAGGCCGGAGGTCTTGAGGGCCTCGGTGACGAGGTGGCGGGCGGCGTTCTCGTTCTCCAGGCGCTGGGCCTTGGCGTCGGCGGCGTTCGCGCGGGCGTCGGCCGTGTCGGCGCGCTCGCGCAGCTGCGCGATGTGCGTGAGGGCCTCCTCCAGCTGCGTCTTCATGGTCGCGGCCTCGGCGAGCTGCCGGGCCTGCTCTTCGGTGATCTCGGGCATTGCGCCCTCCTCCATCTGTGCGGTGCCCGGCGCGTTGCCCGGCGCGGTGGGGGTGGTGCCCTCGTCCCCCGGCTCGCCGGGGGTCTGGGGCTCGGGTTCGTAGGTGGTGACGGCGCGGACCTCGACCGGCTCCCCGGTGAGGGTCACCTCGCGCCCGGCCAGGGTGTAGGTCTGCTGGTACAGGTCGGACCCACCGCCGAGGCCGGAGCCGTTCTCCATCGAGAAGACCACCCAGTCGTCGGTGTAGTCGCGGACCCAGGTCCAGATGTCCTTGCCGCCGTAGGCGTCCTTGACCGCGTCGCACAGGGCGTCGCGGAGGTCGTTCGCGGTGATGCCGGCGGCCTCGGCCAGGGCCCGCGCGGCCTCCGACATCACGGACGCGGCGTCCGCGCTGTCGTCGGGGTCGTCGTACAGGTCCCGCTCGTACAGCTGCGGCGCCTGCTCCTGCACCGCGGCGGTGAACGCATCCAGCGCGCCGCCGACCGCCGAACTCAGGGCAATCCGCTCGTCCCGGGTGAGGCGGCCCTGGCCGTACATGTCGTCGCCGAGCTGGGTGAGCGCCAGGTGCAGGCGGGACTCGATCCAGCCGCCGATGTTCCTGGCCTCGGCCAGCGTGGTCTCGCGCATCACGGACTCCTTCATGGGGGTGCGCGGCTTGATGCCGGCCAGGCCAGGCAGGGGCTTCGAGGGCAGTTCACCGGAGCGGCCGTACGGCGCGGCGCGCTTCGCCTCGACCAGCGCGACGCCGCCGGCCGGCGTGCGGCGCGACTCCTCCAACGCGGACGTCCGCCAGGCGCTGGCCAGGTCATCCATCTGCGGGCCGTCGATCGCGATGCCCCAGGCGTCGCCCTCGGTCGGAGAGATGGTCAAGTAGCTGTCGGCGCCGCCCCACTCGCCATGCAGCCGCACCTCGACGGGCCCGTGGTTGGTGTCGACGGTCTTGGCCGTGACGCCGGAGTCCGGGGCATTCGGCGAGGTGTCCTCCTCGTCGAACCCCTCGTTGACCACCGTGATTGCCTTGGAGATCGCCGCCGCGGACTTGGCGTCGAGGGTCACCGTGACGGGCCGGCCGTCTTCGCCGAGGTGTCGGACAGCGACCTGCCCACCCTGGTTCGGGTAGACGTCGAAGGTGCCGTAGTCGCCGTCGAAGCGCGTCGCGCCGTCCAGACCCGCGTCGGCCTGCTCGATACGGTCGGCGTCCTTCGGGGTGAGGGTGAACGGCTTGTTGTCGTCGATCTGCACCTCGTACCGGCTCGCGCCGGTCTTGGTGACCTTGCCGAAGACGAACCCCTCACCGTCGGCCAGGACCTCATGCTCCCCGACGTCCAGGCCCTCCTCGTCGTCCCGGGGGATGGCGCCGAGCGTGGTGCGTAGCTCATCGTGGGTGAGGGCGAGGTTCTGGTCGCTGACGGACATGTGGGTGAAGTCGTCGCCTGCCTCACGGTGGACGCTGACCGTGCCGCTATTGGTCGTCTTGACGTCGGCTGAGGCGATCGTCGAGGGCATGCCCTTCCCGCCGGGGCCCGCGGTGGTGGGCGGCTTGCCGGCGGCGCGGCGGGTGATGTCGGCGTCATCGGTGCGGCCGGCGTCGATGTTGGCTTGGCGGGCGGCGTTGCGAGCGGCCTGGTCCTCGTCCGCGGCCGCGCGCTCGTGGGCGCCCATGGTGTCGTAGATGCCTCGAGCGTCGCTCCGCGTCAGGGCGGTTCCGGGTGTGGCGGCGATGTCGTCGCGGCTGGCGTCCGGGCGGGGGCTCATGTGGAGCTGGAAGTCGCTTTTGCCGGTGCGCTTGACGATGGCGAGGGTGCGGTCGCCGGAGGTGATGGGGAGTTCGCCGCCAACGGGTGTGCTGCGCAGCGGGGAGTGGGCGAGGATGCCCATGCCGTGGTGGAGCTGCTTGTAGTCCTCGCTGCTGAGCTTGTGGGTGTCCGCGCCGACCTGGAGGGTGCCGGCGCCGTCGGCGTGGCGGCTGACGGTGATGCTGCCGCCGCCGTTGGTCTTGACGGAGGCCGTCCGGGTGCCGCCGCCGGCCGAGTGCTCTCCCCCACCGCCGCCGGTGTGCGGCCCGGAGCTGCCGTGCCCGAAGCGGCCGTGGTAGCCGCGCGGGTGTTTGTCTTCACGCCAATCGCCCCGCTCTTCGAGGGCCTGCGCTCGGGCGGACTCGATGAGCTGCACCAGCCGGCCGCCCGCCCCGGCCGCTGTCACGAAATCCACGGACTGGGCCTCGGTGATCCGGGTGACGATCGGTCCGCGGATGCCGTCAGCGGTGCTGGCCTCGACCGTGCCCGAGGCGCGGATGGACAGGCCGATGTCGTCGGCCATGGCCTCGATGATGGGCGCCCAGTGCGGGTAGACCTCGACGTCGGCGTACAGGCCGTCGCCCTCGTACACCGCCGGGGAGGCCAGGCGGCCGGCGCGGTCGCGCACCGACCGCTCCGGACGTTCGTACGCTTCGCTCACCGTGGGGTGGTCGATGTACATGGGCAGGCCCTGGCTGAACACGGGGGCGCTCTCGCGGAGGGTGATGGCCGGGTAGTAGCCGGAGCTGCCCTGGATGTCACCGGCGATGAGCCGCGCGCGGAACCGGCGGCCCTTCGGGGTGGCGCCGCCGGCGGCCTCGGCGAGGGACACACTCTCCGCGAGCGGGTGCTGCTGCGGCATCATGCCTCCTCTCGCGTTCGGGTGGTGAGCTCGGCGACCGGGGTGACGTGGAAGGCGTCGCGCCAGCCGTTCGTGGAGCGGCGGCTGGACAGGTCGGCCCAGCCGATGGCGCCGTCGTCGAGCAGCTGCAGCCGGGCTGGGCCCATGATCTGGAGCTGGTCCTCCCGGGGGAGGGCGTCGAAGATGGCGCGGGCGTCCGGGAGGGCGTCGGCCGGCTCGTCAAGGTCGAACCCGAGGTCGGCCCAGGACTTGGTCTTCGGGGTGCGGGAGCAGCGGCCTTGGTGGTGGTCGAGCGGGCCTGGCTCCGTGATGGGGTGCAGGGTGCCGTGCTGGGCCCAGCACGACGGGCACGTGCGGAGGCGTGAGGGGCCGGTGACCTCGGCGTGCCAGATCCACCCGGCGAGGACGTCGGCGTGGTCCTGTTGGCCGATCTCCGCCGCCTGGCGGTGCGCGTCCAACACTTCGGTGCGGGCGATCACGGCCGCCCTCGCCAATCCCCCGTTGAACTGCCCTTCTACCCGTTTCACCATGGCCGCCGCGGCGTCACGCGGGTTGTCCCCGGTGACGACGCCGCGGACCAGCTCGCGCTTCATTGCCTCCGTCGCGTCGCCCTCCATGCGCCGGGTGCCGGCGGTCACCTGCTCGGCCGTGCGGCGGACGATCGCGTCGACGGCGTCGGCCTGGTGCCGGCGGTGCCGGGCCGCGGCCGGTGCCGTGGTGCCGTACGGGAGTTGCGAGGACACGATGGCCGTCTGCCCGTCGAGGCCGATGGTGGCGGTCTGGCGGGCGGCTGCGGGGACGTAGCGGCGGACCTGGGCGGCGAGCCGTTCCAGCGCGATGCCGGACTGCTCGAGGGCTGCGAGGGTCCGGCGGGCGCGCAGGACCCGCCCGCGGGCGGGCCAGCCGCCGTCCGTGCTGGCGTTGATGAGGTCGGTGACGGCGGCGAGGAACACCTCGGCGAGGTCGTCCCACGCGGTGACCCAGGCGGCGGTGAGGCCGCGGACGAGGCCGTCGGTTACGCGGTCGACGGAGGCGCGCATCTCGCGGACGAGGCGGAGGGTGTCGCGGGTGATCGGCACAGGGGTCACCCCGCCTCATGCTCGTGACCTGCGGAGACAGCTCACTGCTAACAATCTTGCGAGCCGTTCCCGGACAATTAGGACGTAGTGGATCTTTCGATGGAAGGAGGTGAAAAGTGCTCGCGAAGATCACCATGCGGAATCGCAAGCGGGGCGAGCTGATCGTGTACGACAGCTACACGCTCTCGTGGCCCTCGCGCAGGGCCTGGTGGCTGACGTTCCGCAACGGCGATGATGTGGTCCTGCACTGCCGCGTGTCCGAGATCGACGACTTCAAGCGCCTGAACTAGTCGATCGGGCCGGTCTCGGCCAACGCCGTGCCGGTGTCGGCCGAGACCCGCTCGGAGCAGTGCGCCGTACCCTCGCGGTCCAGAACCTCAGCTGCCGCCCCGGGCCTTGCGGGTCATCGCGGCCTTCTTGGCCATACGCGAGCGCCGCTCGTGCGTCTTACCGGCGTTCGCGATCCGCGCGGCAGCCTCCTTGCTGTGGCCCTGGCGTCGGAGCTCCCGGTAGACGTCCTCCCGGCCCGCCACGATGCCCCGGATGCCGCCGGCAGCCTCACGCACCTGGTCACCGCCAGCGCCCTCGTCCGGGCCCTCCCCCGTGCCCTGGGTCGGGGCGGCCGGAGGGGCGTTACCGAGCACGCTCGCCGGGTCCTCGCCGCGGCGGAAGGCGTCCGCCGCGGCCTGACCGGCCGACGCCGCCGGCGAGATGAAGTTGCCGTCGGCGTCCGTCAGCTTCGCGAGGATCCCGTCCACGTCCCGCACCCCAAGCGCCTCCAGCAGCAGCCGAGTGATCACCTCAGGCGGGACGTGCGACGTGCTGTCCGCCTTGACGATCGCCTCGATCAGCGTGCTCGGGTCGACGTCGTCGATGTCCGGGAAGCTGATGTCGACGGTGGTGTCCGCGCTGCCGCGCAGGCGTACCGTCTCGCGCCCGTCGTAGGGGTCCGTGTCGATGACGCCCTTCAGGATGCCCTCGGGCGCGCGCACGGACTCGGTGATGACGTGGCCGAGGATCGCCTGGAAGGCGTCCGCCCAGACACCCTGCCGCAGCTCCATGGACCGCTCGGTCGGGGTGTCGAGGGTCTCCGCGGTGGCCCGGGCGCCGGTCGTGCCGGGGTCGCCGAGGAGCATCGTCACGGGAACGTCCAGGGCGGCAGCAGTCATCGCGGCGAGCGGCCGGCCGGACTCGCTGTCGATGGTCGCGCCGGTCTTCGGCACGGCCTCCAGCGCCATGTCGGCGGTCATGATGGCAGTGGCGCCGGCGTGCTGCGCGTCGCCGTTGACGGGGTCGCGGGTGGGGGCGGCGGCGATGCGGGCGCGCGCGGCCTGCTGCTTGGAGCCCTTCGTGGTGAGGCGCCACGCGAACCGGGACAGGGCCTTCACGAGGCGGGCCCAGTCGGTCAGGAAGTCCTTGTAGGCCTGCGCCCAGTCGATCGCGGCGTAGCAGTCGGCGAGGCCGAACTTCCACCCGTCGTGGCCCCCCACGCGCACGTGGTAGACGGGGGCGTCCCAGCGCACGGGGCCCGTGCTGCCGTCGCGGCCGCGGAGCACCTTCGGCCGGCTCGCGGGCCGGTAGCCGAGGGCGGGGTAAAAGACGATCCGCCGCTCGATGATGACGGCGCCGGTGGCAGCGTCCAAACGCTCGGTCCACCCGTCCTGCTGGTAGTACCAGGGTTCGGAGGCGTCGTCGGGGTTAGTGATGACGTCGACGATCTCGTCCCAAGGCAGGCGGCGGACCTGCACACGGCCGGTTCGAGGTGCCGTGAACAGGGCGAGGAAGACCTGGCCGTCGGTGAACAGGCACCGCTCCAGGCTCTCGTGGGCCTGCCCGCTGGACAGGGCGCGCCGGTTGCCGGGGTCGTCGAGGAAGCGCTGGATGACCTCGTTTACCCGCTTGTCCCGGCCGGTGATGGACACGCCCTGGCCCCACACGTATGCGGTGCGCAGGGCGAGGCCGCGCTTGAGCAGGGGCGACTTGAGGGTCATGACGCGGGCGACGCTCGTAATCTGGCGGAGCCCATCGCGGGTGAACTCCTGCTCGGCGAGGGCGGTGAGGCGCCGCCAGCCGGGTTCGAACATGCGGTTTTCGAGGTCGCTGACGCTTTCGCGGAGCCAGGCGTTCTCGGTGCGTTCCTGGCGGACCTGCTCGGCGAGGTCGGCCTGGCCGGTCCACTGGTAGAACCGCTGCCGCAGGGGCAGCACGGCCTCCCTGAGGGCTTCGCGCACTGCCATAGCCGTCACCCCCTGTTCAGGTCACCATGGGCTGATTTCGTAGCCGTCGAGTTCGTCGTCCAGTTCCTCGTCCTCGACGATCAGGTCACCGGCCAGCAGAGGCGCCAACAACAGCCGGTTCAACGCCTGAGACATCGCGTCAACGCGGTCGTCGTGTGCTCCGTTGGGGAAGCTGGCGTGCTCTTCGATGAAGGCGCCGACCCACGGGGCGAGCTCCGGGGCGGGCAGGAACACTTGGCCAGCTTCGGCGAATGGGGCGACGGCGGAGGCGCGGGCGTACTTGGAGCCGTGGGGCTCCTCCGGGATGAGCCCGGCCACTGTCTTCGACAGGGAGTTGATGACGGCCGTGCCGTTGGCCTTGTCCTCCACCAGCTTCAGAAGCGACTGCGGCCACTTGACGGCCAGGCGACGCACCGCCTTGCGGGTTTCCACGAACGACAGCCGGTCGTGGACCTGGTCGAGGAGGTACGCCTGGAGGCCGTACCGGGCCCAGACCTGCCCGCACACGTAATCGGAGCTCTCGGTGTCCTTGAAGGTCATGTCCCAGGACGTGAGGACTTCATCGGCGCCGATCGCCCAGCACGAGCCGTCGTCGCGGACAACCCACCGCCGGTCGCGGTATTCGCGCCACCATTCGCGGTTGAACAGGTCGCCCTCAGGCGGTGCGGGCTTGCCCTGGTAGAGGGCGTTCCAGACACGGGAGCCGACCGCGATGCGGATCTGCTTCCACTGCTCGACGCTGCGCCCGCGGGCTGATCGCAAGAACTCCCCCGGCTGCCGGCCGAGCGGGTCGGTCTCCCCTTTGTTGGGGTCGTGGTCGGCCTGGGCGGGGATGTTGAGGACTCGCCACCGTCCGGCGTCTTCGGCCTCCAGTACCCTCCCTGCGAGGTCGTCTTCATGCCACCGCGTCAGGATGATCACCACGGGGGCGCCGGGGGCCAAACGGGTGTTGGCGACTGCTTGCCAGAACCCCCACACGACTTCGCGCCAGGCCTTGCTGTCGGCGTCCCGCATGTCCTTGATCGGGTCGTCGATGAACAGCGCATCGGCCGGCTTGCCGGTGAGGCCTGAGGTGATGCCGACGCTGCGTACGCCGCCGCGGTGCCCGTCCAGTCGCCACCGGCGGGCGGCACCATTGTCTGGGGCGATACGCAGCCCGAGATCGAGGGTGTCATCGGTGCCGTCGTTGGTAGTGATGTGGTTGCGGATGTTGCGGCCGAACTCGTCCGCGAGGTCCTGGGCGTAGCAGGCGATCGCGATGCGGAGGTCCGGGTTTCGGGTCAGCAGCCACAGGGGGCCCATCGTGGTGACCCGCGTGGACTTCCCCTCCTGGGGCGGCATCGTGATGACGAGCCGGTCACAGCGGCCTTCGGCGACGTCGACGAGGGCGGCGTCGATGAGGTCGAGGGCCGGGGTCTGGATCGTGGTGGGGTCGATGGCCCGGGCGAGCTCACCGGGGGTCGCCCACGCCTTCCGCTCGGGCTCAGGCTTGGGCTCGAACTGGCGGGCGGCGACCTCCCACGGGGACAGGACAGTCATGTGATGTCGACCGGCTGGCCCTCGATCACCGGGGTCTCCTGCGACGCGGTGACGCGCACCCAGGGGATGTAGGTGCCGGGTGCGGCGGTCAGGTCGAAGGTGGTGCCGGGGCCGATGAGGATCTTCGCGATGGTCTGCCCGTCGTCGGTGTCCCAGTCGGCGTCGGCCCACCCGTCCTCAGCGGGGCGGACACCGTACGGCAGGACCTGCATCTGCACGGGGAGGTCGGTAAGGGACTGGTCGCCTTCGACGGCGACGGCGAGGTACTCCTTCGACTCGCGCGGGATCCGCTCGGGCACCGCCGTCACCCCCTCGTCATGTGGCGTCCCAGGTTCGGTCGGTCTCCCCTGACCAGCCGCGCCCGGTGGTGTCGCCGCCCCAGCCCCGGCCGGTGGCGCCGGACCAGGAGCGGCCCGAGCCCCGCGCGCGCCACAGGCGGCGGGAGGCGACGGGGCGGACGGTGATGTCGTCGACCTGGGCGGGCACGGTGACGACCGCGGCCTCGGCCATCACCGCGCTGTCGGTGGCGCCGGCCTGCGCGGCGACTGTGGCGAGGAACGCGGCCAGGGCGGTGTCGGTCAGCGCGGGCGCGGCGATGACCTGCGCGAGGTCGTCCAGGGTCGCGGTGTCCGCGGTGGCGAGGTCGCTGCCGGGGACGGTGACCGTCGCCGCCTCGGCCAGGGTCCCCTGGTCCTGCCCGCCCGGCTGGCCGGTCAGGTCGACGTGCTCATCGGCGGCTGCCCCATCGGCGGTGGGGAGCTCCGCGGTCAGGCCCGCCGCGTCGGCCAACGCCGCGGTGTCCTGGGCGGTGGGGCCGCTGGTCTGGTCGGTGGCTGCGGCTTCGCCGAGGGCGGCCGTGTCGCCGAGGGTGAGGGTGATGGTCGCGGTCTCGGCGAGTGCCGCGAGGTCGGCGGCGGCCGGGCCGGCGGTGAGGCCGGCGGTGTCGGCGAGTAGGGCGCTGTCGGTGACCGCGGGCCCTGCGGACTGCTGAACGGCGGCCGTCTCGTCGAGCGTGGCCGCGTCGGCGACGGTGAGGTCGGCGGCGAGGGCCGCGAAGTCGCCGGCCGTGAACGAGTCGGCGGCGGGGATGGCGATGCCGGCGGCCTCGCCGAGGGTCCCGGCGTCCGCCGCGGCTGTCGCGGCGGCCAGGGCGGCCTGCTCGGCGAGCGTGGTCTGGTCGGTTGCGGCCTGGGTGATGGTCGCCTGGTCGGTGAGCGCCGCGGCGTCGGTGACGGCCTGGGTGGCCGTGACGGCGGCCTGTTCGGCGAGCTGGGCGGCGTCCACGGTTGGGGTGGTGAGCGTGGCCGTGTCGGCCAGGGCGGCGCTGTCCTGGGCGGTGAGCGCGGCGGCCGGGGTGGCCTGTTCGTCGAGGGTGCCCGCGTCCGTGGTGGCGCTGGCGTAGACGAGGGTCGTCGCCTCGGTGACGGCGCCCTGGTCGACCGCAGTGAGGGCCGCCACCGTGGTGGCCTGGTCCGCGAGAGCGCCGCCGTCGGCCGTGGGCAGGGCGACGGCGGCGGACTCCTGCGCCGACGCGGAGTCGGTGGCGCTCACAGCCGCCGCGGGGACGGCCTGCTCCCCCAGACCCGCGGCGTCCGTGGGGGCCAGGGCGAGGATGGCCTGCTCGGTCAGGACAGCAGCGTCGGTTGCTCCCGCGGCCGCCGTGACAGCGGAGGTCTCGCCCAGCGTTCCCGCGTCCTGGACGGCTAGGGAGACCTGGGAAGCGTTGGTGAGCGCCGCGCTGTCGCTGACTGAGACCGCAGCCGCCGGGGCGGACATCTCGGCCAGGGCGGCCGAGTCGGAGGCCGCCACAGCCTGGGTGACGACGAGCTGCGCGACCTCACCGAGAGCGGCCGCGTCCGTGCGGGCCTGCCCGATGCTGGATGTGCCCTCGGCGAGGGCGACACCGTCAACCCTCGCCGCAGCGGCAGCGGCGGCAGATACCTCCGACAGCTGACCCGCATCCGACACCGCGCGGGCGACCGTGAGCTGCGACGTCTCGCCGAGTGACGCCGCGTCCGTCCGGGCCCAGAGGACAGCGACGGCCGACTGCTCGGTGAGGGCAGCGGAGGCGGACGCGCTGATCGGGGTCGTGGCGGAAGTGGGGAGAAGCTCGACCGCGACAGGCGTCCAGGCGGGGTCACTGGCGGTGGTCGTGAAGTTCAGCGTGACGGTGTCGCCGGCCGCGGCTGTGGCGGTGGCCTTGGTGACGGCCAAGGCCGACATGTCCGGGTTGTTGCGGACGCCCTCGCCGACGTCCGTGGATGTGGGCGTAGCGGCGCCGCTGTACTCCGTGGCGCCGCCGACAGTCCATGATCCAGCGACGGACGCCGTGTAAAGGGTCGGCGTGTAGTTCTGGTACGTGGCGCCGACGACGTAGTCGGCGAAGGTGTGACCGACGGGATTGGTCAGGTCGACGCCGGTGAAGACGTACACCTTGAGCCCGCAGTCATCGGAGTTGACGCTGAGGGTGGCCGTCATGCTCGCGACTGCGCTGGCGACGGGCGCGGTGTAGATGGTGGTCTGGCCGGAGCCGAAGGGTGTGGTGACGCGTTGGGTCCATGTCAGCGACTGGGTGTCGGACATGGTGTAAGTGCTGCCGAAGGTTTCGGTGAAGCAGATGGCGACGAGGACGGAGGATGCCGGCACGGCGAAGGTGGCGGTGGTGACGGTGCCGGCGGAGGGGGTGACGACGAGGGCGGGTGAGGTTTGGGGGGTGATGGCCACGTCGGCGCCTCCTGGGTGCGCGGGGTGCGACGTGGGGGCGGGTGCGACCCTCCGGGGCCTGGTAGCCCCCAAGCCCTGGGCTCTCGGAGGGTCGCACCTGGGGCGCGCGGCCGTACGGGGAAGCCGGCGCGCGCCCACGCCCGCGCCCAGGGTGCGGTGGGGTTCCCCCGGGGGCGGGCGGGTCTGGTTATGCGGCGGGGGTGAGGGCGGCGGCGCGGCGCTGGGCGCGCAGCTCGTCGCGGGTCTCGGGGGTGGGGGGTATGGGTTCGCCGCGGTGGATGCAGCCGTCGATCGTGGCGAGGTCGCGGTAGTCGTAGACCGTCTCGCGGCCGGCGCGGCCGAGCTGGCGGGCGCCGTACCGCTGACCCCATTTCCGGATGGTGGCGGGGGTGCGGTTGAGGCGGTTGCCGCCGGTGGCTGCGGTGACGGGTTCTGGGCGGTCGTCGGGGTGGTTGTGCATGGTCACCCCCGTAATGCGAAATGCCTCCGACCCGGTGGGGTGGAGGCATTCGTCGTCCCGTCGCAGGAAGTGTGACATGTCTCTGATCAGCATGGCAACCTGTCCGGGCCGACTTCGCGCACCTCGGCGAGAGGGCCTGGCTCGACTACTCCGTGCAGATGCTCGACCTGCTCGGCTGGCACGCATCCGGCGATTGGAGGCTCATCGACAGAGAACGGTAACGGTCGTGTGCTGCGCATCGTGTCCGTCCGCATCGGCGCCGAGGTGTCCCGCGCCGAGCTCGCCGACGACGGCACCGTCACCTACGCCGGCGGCGAGTCGGCCGCGGCCGCCGTCCGCAGGTGGCTGCGGCACCACTCCGGCGGCACCACCCCCGGCCGCAGCGAAGGCGACGCCGTCAGCGGGCTGCTGGCGGACGGGTGGTCGAACGGGTCCCTGATGGTGGTCACTGAACCGGCTCTCCCAGCCCGGTGGACCGCAGCTTCAACAAAAGTTCGCCGACCGCCGCACGGTGGACAGAGGGCAGGACGTCATCCCGCAACATTAGAACGAGAATAGGCTCGTGGGGTACGACGTGGTTCAGTGCCGCAGCTAAGGCCCTGGCCGCTTGGTCCTCCGCGAGGGCGGCCAGGATGTCTTCCGCGTGTTGCTTGCCTGCACCGTGCCGACTGATCCAACGGAGCGCGGCGACAGCACGCGTCACTATGTCGAACTCGTTCTCGGACAGGGGATAGGTCGCGATCTCGTCGTCGAAGTCTGCCCATCCGTCAGGTGGCGTAGGCGGAGTGGGGTCTCCTGGCCGTTTGAGCACCTCGGCCAGCCAGCGGGTCTTCGGCCGGGAATTGATCTCCTCGGCCACGATGCGCACTAATGCCTGAAGTTGTTGCGTGGTCTTTCGGGCCCTCGGCGACCAAACAAGCGCGTCCCGTAGCCCCTCAGCAATGATCTCGCGTTGCTGGTCGCCCGCATCAGCAAAACGCACCACTATGCGGGCGATTGTAAGGAGATCAGGGGGCAGCGGTTCCTGCAGCACCTGCAGGCCGTGTGCGATGAGCCGGTCCCGCCACTTTGGTATACCGCGTGCCATGCCGTCATCGATGAGATCGAGCGCCAGCCTCGGCCCGATGGGAACGACGTTGCCCAGACGCGCGTAGGCGTCGTCATCGATCGATTCCACGAGCTCGACCAAAGCCTGTTGCACATGGGGTTGGGGGTCGAAGAACAGTCGGCCTGCAGCAAATATCCATGTGTTGCGCCAGTGCGGGCTGGGGGCAGCCTTCCGAAGGCGCTCAACCACGACGTCCAAGGGGCCTGTGGTCAGGTGCATCGCGGCCATGAGCTCTTGCAGGGAGCGCACGTCGAATCCGTAACCCTTGTCTCCGTGGGGTGCGATGAGCACCAGACGCCGGGTGGCGGCTGCGACGATGTTGGAACGCAGGTCCGCATCGACGCCGGAGGGCTTGAAGCCGGCGTCGTGCAGCACTTCCCAGGTGAAGTTCTCCAACTCCTGATGGGTGAGGGTGGCGTTGGAGCGGTCGCCGGCTTCGCTGCGGGCCTGGAGGGCGAATCCGATGCGTTCGTGCAGTTGCTGGATCTGCTGCCCGTGCTCCTGAAGGATTCGGTTGAATCCGGTCTGCTTGTCCCGCTCTCGCTTGAAGACCGTCTCGTAGTAGCCCCAGAACAGACTGAACCGGTCAGGAGCCAGGCGGCCGGCCGCGCCAACGATGATCGTCAGGATGAGCACCTGCAGCGGCGTTCGCAGCAAATTCCGCAGTGCCTCGTCGTCGGCAGCCTTTTTCAGCTGTTGGATGATCTTCTCGGTCCTGTCGAGATCATGGAGCCGCACCATCGTTACCAGGGTGCCGTAGCGCACGGCTTGTTCAGGTTCGAGGTAGTCCAGGTCGATGCGCTGGAACTGTGCTGGAGCGATGTTCTCGGTGTAGCCGATCGGCCGGGTGGTGAGCACGACGAACAGGTCGCAATCGTCGGCTTCGGCGTTGTTGACGAGCTCGGTGACGCGCTCAATAAGCCGCTTGCGTACCGTCGGTTCGGTTACTTCGTCAAGTCCGTCCAGTACCAAGAACCAGGGCCAGCGTTTCATCCATGCTAGGAGCGCACTGGGCCTGACATTGCCGAGGTTCGAGCGCTTGGAGACTCTTTCGGCGATGTAGCTGATCAATGTGGAGTCTTCATCGAGCCCATGTTTTTCGGCATATTGAGCGAGGTCGATGCGCATGGCCCAGCGGCGATGCTGGGGGAGAGTTCTGCCGAACCGTTGGAGCGCCTCGTCCATACCGGAGATCACTTGCTGGTGGGCCGTGCTTAGGTCACTCGCGCCGGTGAGCATGGCCGCTCGGTATGCCTGTACGAGGAACTTGGAGATGGTGGTCTTCCCGTTGCCGGGGGCACCGGCGACGATGAGGTGGCGTGGGCCGCGGTGTGTGGTCAGTTTGGGCCGCAGCATGTGCTCGCCTCGGTCAAGGACGTGCTGGATCACGGTGGTGCGTTCGGTTCCGCCATTGAGTGTGACCGGTAGGTCGATGGCGACCCGGTGAACGGGGAGGCTGACTCCGTCGCCGGCGCCGGCCTCGTCGAAGTAGATGAGGCCTTCGCTAGTCAACGTGGTACGGGCGTGAGCGCGAAGTCCTGGTTCAAGTTGCTCGAGAGGAAGGGAACCGGTGAACTCGGCCAGGTTGGCGAACACATCCGCTGCCGTGAGGAAGCCAGGGAACGCCTGACGGACACCTGCATGCGAATTTAGCAGGGCCTGGATCTGGTTGCCGTCCCACAAGCGCCACTTGTGCAGCCGTGAGATACGGGCGAGCCTTGCCTTTCGGTCGGCCCCCTTACCGACATCGCGACTGGCGTCTTTCAGGCCGTCGATGTAGCCCTGAATCTTTGTGTTCAGGAAGTCATGGCCACCAGCATCGGGCACTGGAGTCAGCGGGACGTTGGTGATGATCACCAGATGGTCCGGCACGGGGTTCCTGCCTGAGGAGGGATCAGCCCATGTCTCTAGCTCTTCCCGAACCTCCCCCCACAGCCAGCTCGCGTCATCGGAAGGTCGCGCGGACAGTTGCT
Source organism: Microbispora corallina (assembly GCF_016863035.1). GTDB lineage: Bacteria > Actinomycetota > Actinomycetes > Streptosporangiales > Streptosporangiaceae > Microbispora > Microbispora corallina. The sequence continues at coordinate 1,947 of NZ_BOOC01000064.1, read as the reverse complement.
TCTTGTGCTTGACCTGGAAAACCGTGTATCCGTCCCAGACCTCGCCCGCCTCTTCATCGGACTTATGCCATATGAGCGGGCCCTTGAAGTACAGGTCTCGGCCCCCGTCGCGGCCCGCTCCCATCACCGAAACACCCGCGCCGAAGGTCTGCACCGCGAGCGCCGCCGCGAGATCTTGAAACCCGATGGGGCCTAGCTGCTCCAGGTTGTACGCCACTGCGCACCTTTCTTCCACCTGCGGGAGCCCGCACCGAGGGGAAAATTCGGAATAACTAACCTACCGCCAACCGATGTGATGCCCGGGACGATCCAGCGCAAGAGCGGTGCGGTGGGAAGAGCGGTCCTGAAGTCTTGCGTCAGCTCCTGTCGCGTAGCTCGGCCTGGTCGCCGAAGGTGAGCAGGACACGTGCTTGCCCGGCGGGGATGTCGGCCGGCGTCGAGCTGTGGAGGGCCCGGGCGAGGTCGTTGTGCTGGATCACAGTGTCTCCAGGGGTATCTGCTGGTGGAGCAGCATGCCGATCGGGAGATGGGCGAGGCCTCCGGCGGCGATCAGGAGGCCTCGACGTACTTCAGTATGGCGGCGAGGACGTCCTGGGTGGCGTCCTCGCCCAGGTCGACGGCCGGGGATTCGAGGTCGTCGCGTTTCATCCAGACCCGCAGGTGGGTCTCGCCGTCCTTGTCGCGCTGCTTGCCGACGTGGAGGACGTCGCCGGGCTCATGAGGCCAGTCGGGGAAGAGGTCGGCGATGACGCGGCGTCGGGCCTCGTCGATGGCGGCCATGATGGCGGTGGGCTCGGTCATCGCGTCACCACTCCCTCGGCGAATACAACGTTCGCGGAGGCTCATCCTCCTCCCGATACGCCAACGTCCGCGGAGAAATTCAGGAGGTGGCATGGCCCCAAGAGTGGCGCCTCACTTCTCCTCGGACCGCGGCATCATGAGGACCTCAAGTCCTGCCCTCCGAGCTCGCAGCGACTGCCCGGTGTCATTAGTCATGAAGATGACGGGGCGGCCGGCTAGGTCCCGAACCGTCACTGCCCTGTCGATGATCTCCTCGTCCATGTTCGGAAGTCGCTCGTGGCGGGGGTCGTCGAACAAGACCTCGATGGTGATAGCTCCTCTCGGGGTCGTATCGCTGGTGTCGTTTGGGGAGAAGCCGGATTCTCTGAGCGTCCCGATGTCGCGCGGGTCGGTCAACGCGCCAACGATGGTGCGAAGGCTGGTGCGGGCGCGGGTGCGGGCCCTGTCCTGGCCTCGGTCCTTGAGGTTGTCAAGCTCATCGACAACAGCGAGCGGGATCACGAGGTGGATGGTGCTTTCACCAGCCTTGAGCAACGGGGCGAGGTCCCAGCAGTCCAGCGTCCAGGAGTAGTTCATGATCATGCTCGTCTCGGGCACGACGAAGTGCTCGATGTCCTGCCACCGTTCCATCAACCCGCGCAACTCGTCGAACTCGTCCTTGATGTCCTCGATCCGCTCGATGAGCTCCATCTCAACGAGGTCAAGAATCGGCGGCGCTGCGGGATGCGGGGACGTTTGGATGGCCGAGTAGCGGCGGGTGAAGATCAGCCGATCAATATCCTCAGCTCGAAGGCGGTGGCGCAGGAGTCGAGCGGACTCGTGGGTCCATCTCATGTAGCCGTTGTAGAAGTCGATGCCGGGCGCCGTTCGAGCGGCATACGCATTGAGGGCGGCGCCGTGGACCATTCGGAGGGTCTCGTAAACGTCGGTCCGATTGGACCCTGGGTAGAGACGCAGCATCTGAACATCCTGGCACTGGGACTTCATTACGGGCGTCGCGATTACACCTTGCGCCAGGCGGGGATCCAGGCGCCGTTCTCGACCACGTAGTCGCCGAACAGCGACGGGGCCTCCTGCCGCATGATCTCGCCGATGCGGTTGAACACGAGGCGGATCTCCTCCTCGGCCCCCTCCGCCGTGCGGGCC
>NZ_BOOC01000063.1 GCF_016863035.1 Microbispora corallina | reverse complement strand
CCCTAGGGCCTGTACGGAGTTCGGATCTTCACGCGGGCCGGAGGCTTCGGATCCACAAGATGGCACCTCGTAGATGGAGGCCAGCGAGGTAGGCGCCCCTTGCGTGAAGCCCCTTTTCCTCATCGGCGGCCTTCTCCAGTGCCTGCAGCAGTTCATGGTCCAAGACCATTCCGGCGCGTGGTGGTGGGCGCGGGCGGTGGTGGAGTCCACGCGACCAGTTCCAGGTCCACCTGTCCGCGGGCTGCGGCCTCAGCGATCACAGCGTCCATCAGTCGCTGCAAGACACCGGTTTTCGCCCAAGACCGGAACCGGTCGTACACGGTGGACCACGGCCCGTACTCCGCGGGCAGGTCCCGCCAAGGGCTACCCGTGCGGAACCGCCACATCACCGCGTCGAACTGCCGCCGCAGGTCCGGGATAGGGCCTCGCTCACCCAACGGCAGATGCGGCTCGATCAACGCCCATCCATCATCGATGAGATCACCACGCGCCGTGACGAGATGATCTACCAGCGTCACCGACCACGACGCAGGCGAATCCGCAGCGTCCTTGTACAACTACCGTACTGACTGTGTATAGTCGCTATGTACAGATGTGAGCGAACGGAGGCCGTCGTGCGGGTGGTGTTGTCCAATAGCAGTGGCGTGCCCCTTTATCAACAGATCAAGGAACAGGTCAGTACGGCCATCCTGTCGGGGGAGCTCGTACAGGGCAGCGCTCTGCCGTCTGTACGGGTCCTTGCTCGTGATCTGCGGATCAGCGTTATAACCACGACCCGCGCCTACGCGGAGTTGGCTGCGGAGGGGTTCATCGTCACGGTCCCCGGCAAGGGCGCCTATGTTCTGCCGCTGGACTCGGCCCTGGTACGCGAGCAGCTGCTGCGCCGGGTGGAGGACGGTCTGCAGGCCGCCTTGGACGCCGCCTTGTTGGCTCGCCTGGATCGTGACGGTCTTATTCAGATCCTGGACGGCTTGCTCCAGGCCGGGCATGAGTACGCCTCAGCTCAGGAGGGATGAATCAGTGAACGGCGATCTCGCGTTCGCCCTGCGTGGAGTGGGCTGCGCGGTGGGCAACGGCTTCGCGTTGCGTGATGTGAGCTTCGAGCTGCCGACCGGCTACGTCATGGGCCTGATCGGTGCCAATGGTGCCGGCAAGACGACGACGATTCGTTGCCTACTGGGCATGCGCGGGATCGAGACGGGAGAGATCGAGCTGTTGGGCCATCGGGTGCCCGGACCGGCGGCGCTGCGCCAGGACGTCGGGGTGGTGCTCGATCACACCTATCTCGTGGGCGATTGGCGGCTGGCTGAGGTCGAACGGACGCTGCGGCCCTTCTATGACCGTTGGGACAGCGTCCGATATCGACAGTTGCTCGCGGAGTTCGGCCTGGACCCGCGGGCGAAGGTCAAAGAAATATCCCGCGGCATGGCGACGAAGCTGATGATCGCGGTGGCGCTGTCGCACCGGGCGCGGCTCCTTGTCTTCGACGAGCCGACCAGCGGCCTTGACCCCGTGGCTCGGGACGAGCTCGTCGGTATCATCGGGGACTTCCTTCTTGACGAGGGGCACAGTGTCCTGTTCTCCACGCACGTCACCACGGACCTGGACCGCATCGGCGACTTCGTGACGCTCATCCATGGTGGTCGGGTCGTCCGGACGGGCCGCAAGGACGAGATCCTGGACGGCTACCGGGTGGTGCGGGCCGGGCCGGACGAGCTGATCGACCTTGTCGGCGTAGAGCTGATCGGCGTCAAGCGGTCGTCGACCACGGCGCAGGCGCTGGTCCGCACCGAGGAGGCCGACCTTCTCGGCGGGGGCGTCCTGGTCGAGGTTCCCACCCTCGAGGAGATCGCCGTCCACATCGGAGTGTCGTCGAGGAACTCAGCGGCGACCGTGCCCAACGGCCGACGGGAGGAGTTCGCATGACCGCCGTCGCCCGGATGACGCTGCTCCACCTGCGCACCATTGCGCCGTATCGGATCCCGGGCCTGCTGGTATTCGGAGCGATCGTCCTGATCGACTCCCGCAACCCGGTGGTTCTCGTACCGACGCTCGCGCTGGTGCTCGCGCCGATTCTCACCGCGCAGCCGTTCGTCGTCGGTGACAAGGCGGACCTGCAGACGCTGTACGCCGTGCTGCCCCTGCCGCGCCGAACGGTGCTGCTCGGGCACTACGCCTGGGCCCTGATGAGCTTTTTCGTCGTCGCCATCGCCGGGACCGCTCTGGCTGCTCTCCTCGCGCAGGCCCAAGGCATACCGTTCGGCAGAAGTGTGGCAACGCTGTTGACCCTGTGCTGGGCGCTGTTCGCAGTCAACATCTCGATTCAACTCCCGTTGCTGATCAGATTCGGCTACACCCGAATCAACCTCCTAGTCACCACCATGCCGGTGGCGCTGCTCCTGGCCGGCGTTGTCCGACTCCACCTGGTGGACATCGAGTCGATCCGGGACTGGCTGGCCCTGTTCTGGGTGGCCGGCGCCGCCGCGATCGCAGCGTCCGCCACCCTGGCGTCGCATGCTTCCCGGCAACGGCAGGGCGCCTGACATGGCACCGCCGCCGGACGCGGAAGTCTTGTCGCTTCCGCATCCGCCCGTCGGCCAGCATGTCACGCTGGTTGCCTCCCGATGGTGGACGGTGCCGTGGCCCGTGTGGCTGACTGCCGGGCTGATGCTCGCCGGACTGCTCAGCCTGTCGGGGGCGTACGGCTTCCACGGCGACGAGCTCTACTTCGTCGTGGCCGGGCGACATCCGGCGTTCGGGTACGTGGATCAGCCCCCGTTAACCCCGTTGCTGTCGGCGGCGTGGGTCGCGCTCGTTGGCGTCTCGCCGACGGCCATGCGGATCCTGCCGGCGCTGGAGATGGCTTTCGTTGTGGTCATCGTGGGGTTCATTGCCCGTGACCTGGGTGGCTCCCGCCGGGCGCAGGTGCTGGCCGCGCTGACGGCCGGCGTCTCGGGCTACCTCGCGGCCGGGCATTTGAACACCACCACGGAGCTGGACCTGGTGGTCTGGGCGGCGGTGCTGTGGTTGCTCGTGCGGGTGCTCGCCAGCGGCGACCGGCGGCTATGGGTGGCAGTGGGGGTGGGTGCGGGCATCGGGCTGGAGAACAAGGACACACTGCTGTTTCTCGCCGCGGGCCTCGCCTTCGGGGTGCTGCTGTGCCGGCGCTGGGAAGTCGTGCGTTCGCGGTGGGCGTGGGCCGCGGCCGCCATCGCGGCCATCGGGTGGGCACCGAATCTGGCCTGGCAGGCTGTACACGGCTGGCCGCAGCTGACCATGGCCTCGCAGATCGCCGGGTACGCCGCGACGAACCGGGCCCAGGTCTTGCCATTCCTGTTGCTGTTCACCGGTCCCTTGCTGTTCCCCGTGAGCATCGCCGGCCTGGTCTGGGTGCTGGGGTCGCGGGCGGCCGCGCCGTGGCGACCACTCGGGGTCGCGGCCCTCGTGGCGCTGGCCCTGGACCTCGTCAGCGGCGGCAAGACGTACTACGTGATCGGCAGCGCCTCTCTGTTCATGGCGGCCGGCGGGATCGTCCTGGACGGGTGGATCGCCCGGGGCCATCGACTGTTCAAGACCGCGGGGTTCGCCGCGGCGGCCATCACCTCCGGCGGGTTGATCGCGTTGCTGACCCTGCCGGTCCTGCCGGTCGCCGACTACGCCAGGACCACCTTGCCCGCCACCGTGCCCGACGTGGCCAATCAGATCGGCTGGCCGCAGTTCGTCGCCACCGTGGCGCAGGTCGTGTCCGCCCTGCCCCCGGAGCAGCGCGACCACGCGGTGATCCTGACCAATGACTACAGCGAGGCCAGCGCCCTCGTTCTCCTCGGCGAAGGACTGCCGCCGGTCTACTCGGGTCACAATTCCTACTGGAGCTGGGGACCTCCACCCGCCGCCCGCACCACTGTCGTCCACGTCGGGGATTGGCGACCGACCAATTGGGCCCAGTACTTCGCGGGCTGCCGGGATGTCGCCCATATCGACAACCAGCTTGGCATCGACAACGGCGAACAGGGCAGACCGGTCACGATATGCACCAGCACCCGTGCCCCGTGGACGACGATCTGGCCCGCCCTGCGCACCATCAGCTGACACACCACGCCCGCACTTGGGGTGCCCGGTCAGGTGGCCAAGCGGAACTGTCAACAACGCTCGTGGTCAATACAGCTAGGTGGTGTCTGACACATCGTGGCGGTGAGCGGGGCCCCGCCGATGGCCGTGATCCTTCGGAGGGATCCGCCTCGGTCCTCCTCCCGGATCACGCCCGGTGGCGAGACCCCGCTCACCCCTCACGTCACGTCGTGCTCAGGAACCCGGGGAAGCCGTAGTAGGCCTCCCAGACGTCGGTGAACGTGTCGATGCAGGGGTCGAAGGCGCCGCCCCAGTTGTCGGAGCCGCCGCCGCCCTTGCCGCTCTGGATGCCCTTGGCGACGACGTTGCCGGCCGAGGTCACGGTGTACACGGGGCCGCCGGAGTCGCCCTTGATGATGCACTGCCCCTGCTTGATGCCGCGGATCATGTTCTTGGTGATCCGGCCGTCGCTCCACTTGAAGTTGATCCGGAGCGCGTTGACCCGCCAGCCGCACAGTTCCCCGGCCATCGCGCCGCCCGTGCAGTACTGGTCGCCGTAGTCGGCGCGGCGCGACCACATGGCGCTGACCGGCCGGCTCGTCTTGCTGGTCTTGCCGCCCACGTAGATGCGCGGCGCGCCGTAGTAGCTGCCGGTGATCTTGATGAGGGACAGGTCGCCGTGGTAGGTGCTCTGCCCGTTGATGTAGACGGTGCCCGAGCCGTTGGCGAAGGTGTCCTCGACGACGCTGCCGAGGTACTCGGCCGACGTCCACACCGAGCCGCCGAGGGTGGTGCAGTGGCCGGCGGTCAGCATGTACTTCGTGCTGCCCGAGTACCAGGAGAAGCCGTCGGTGCAGCCGCCGACCGACGTGTCGATGTGCGCGCCGCCGTAGAAGCCGCCGACGTGGCCGTCGTCCCACCGTCCCGAGGACGGCTGGACCTCGCCGGGGTCGGACACGAGCCGGATGGCCATGGCGTCGGCGCCGTACCGGGCGGCGAGGGCGGTCCGCAGCTCGTCGGAGGCGAGGGTCGACTCCAGGATGACCCGGTCGCGCTCCGGCTGGATCGTGGACGTGAGCAGCTTGTCGCCGCCGGGGAGTACGTCGGTGCCGAGGGTCAGCACCTCGTCCTTGAACGCGTTGAGCTGCGTGATGCTGTGGGCCACGACCCGGACCTTGGGGTAGACGATCCACGGGTTCGTCACCCCGGGGGAGGCGGACTGGGCCGACTGGGTGGTGGTCTTCGCGGTGCCGCCGGCGGTGGCCTCAGCGAGGGCCGCCGCCTGCTTCTGCTGGGCGCTCGCGGTCTGCGTCGCCGCGGCGGTCGGCTCGGTGACCGGGACGGCGTCCTTGTCGACCGGGTCGGGCACGTTCGCCGGGTCGCCGCTGCCGTCGTCCGGCGGGGTGAGCTGGGGCGGGAGGCTGAGCGGCTGGCTCGCCTCGGAGACCACGTCCTGGCTGGTCACCGGGATGTAGACGGCGCCCGACTGCACATACGGCTGGGCGTACTGGTCGGGCTTCGCCAGGGCCCGCGCCTCGGCCTCCTTGAGCGCGTAGCTCAGCTTGTAGTCGGGGGCGGTCACGTTGGCGTACGGATCGTCGGTGAAGACCTCGACCATCGGGGCCGGGTCGGCGGAGGCGGTGACCGAGGGGAGCGCGGTCAGGGTCAGGGCGGCGACGCCGCCCGAAAGTACGGCACGCCGAATTAAGGCGTTGCGCATGGGGGGTTCTCCAGCTCTCGACGAAAGCATGATCGAAACGGCTAAAGTGAATCACGTTCTCGTTAAGGGGTGGAAGTCTAATTTTTCAACTACTGGAGTAAGTGGGCCGAAAGGGTCGCCGGTGGGAGTCGGTCTGCGGTACGCGGCAGCAGGAGTGGTCCTCGGCGTGCTGAGCGGCGCGGTCGCCTACCACGGCGGCGACTGGCCCGACGCGGCCCTGGTCGCCTCGTCGTTCTTCTTCAGGTTCGCGTACTTCCTGATGGTGGTCGCGGTCGGGCGGCTTTCACCGACGGTCGCGCGGGCGGCGGTCCACGGGCTCATCGTCATGATCGCGGCGCTCGCCGGCGACGCCGCGGTCTCCGCGCTCCGCGGCACGCCCGACGCGCTGGTGCCCGACCTGTCCACCCCGCTGAACGCCTGGGTGCTGGTCGCGCCCGTGGCCGGGGCCGTGCTCGCCTGTCTCACCCGGCGCCCGGACGTGGCCGGGGACCTGGCCGGCGCCCTGCTGCTCCAGGCGCAGCTCGTCCCCGCGGTGACGGCGCTCGTGACCGGGACTGACGGCGAGTGCTGCACCGGCGTGGAGTGGGGGCACCCCTGGCAGGACTGGGCGGGTCTCGCCCTGTCGCTCGCGCTCGCGCTGGTCCTGCGGCCCGCCTGGCCGGCCCGGCTGCGGACCGTCCTCGCCGCGGCCGCGCTGGCGGCGGCCCTCGTCTGGACGGCCCGGCTGACCGGCTGGCTCTGAACCAGGGCGGCCCGGATTCGGCTGTCCGAGGGCCACGCCGAGAGCCCTGCGCGAAGCTGGCCGGCGGTCGTGCCGGCCTGGGCGACGGCGGGCGCCCTCGCCGCCACCGTGCTCATCGGCGGGGTCGCCGGGCTCTACCCCGCGATCCGCGCGGCCCGGCTGTCCCCGACCGAAGCGCTGGCCCCTGACCCGCGACACCCACCTCCGGCGACGCCCCGGCCGCGGCCCGCCTCCCGCCACCCCCGGCGACCGTCCCTGGCAGTGCTCTCACGCCGGCCGCCGGCCGGCTCTCCCGTCGATTCTCATGTGGTGGACAGGGCGACGGTCGGGGAGAGCCGGGCGGCGCGCATGGCGGGGTAGATCCCCGCGATGACGCCGATGACGAGGGTGGCGCCGACCGCGCCCCCGATCGCCCAGGGCGGCACGACCGTGGGCAGGCCGCGGGACAGGGCGTAGCCGGCCGTGGCGAGCGAGCCCAGGACGGCCCCCACGACGCCTCCCAGCGCGGACAGGAGCAGGGACTCGGCCAGGAACTGGATGCGGACCTGGCCCCGGGTCGCGCCGAGGGAGCGGCGCAGGCCGATCTCCCGGCGCCGTTCGAGCACCGAGATGACCATGGTGTTCGCCACGCCGACGCCGCCCACCAGCAGCGCGACCGCCCCGAGGCCGAGCAGCAGGTTCGTGAACGCGCCCGCGGCCGCGGCCCTGGCGGCGAGCGCGTCCGAGGGCCTGCTCACCTCCACCTCCTGCGGGTTCTCCGGGTTCACCGTGCGCGGCAGGACGTCCCGTACGGTCTCCACCGACTCTTCGCTCGAACGCTCGTAGATCTTCGAAGGATGTCCGTCGAAGCCGAGGAGCCTTTCGGCCACGGGGAACCCGACGAGGGCCGAGCGCTCGATCTCCGGGGCGAGCGGCATGGGCCCGAGGATGCCGACGACGGTGAACCAGCGCTCGCCCATCCAGACCTGCACGCCGATCCTGGTGATGCCCAGCCGCTTGGCGGCCTCCGAGCCGAGGACGACGGCCGGCTGCCGTTCCGTGGCGGCGTTCAGCCACGCGCCCTTCGTCACGCGGCCCTCCAGCGTCGTCAGGAGCTCGGTGGTCGCGGCCTGGACGCTGATGCCGCCGGTGACGGCCGCCGGGATGCGGTCCGTACGACGGATCGTGGTGTCGATGGAGCCGGTGGCGGAGGCCGTGTAGACCGGGCCGACGCGTCTGACCATGGGCACGGCGGTGGTGGGGAGCTCGGCCTGCTCCCCGAACAGGGTGTGACCCGGGGACACGGTGAGCAGGTTGGTGCCGAGCCGGTCGAGCTGGCGCAGCAACTCCTCCCGTGAGGACGACGAGATGCCGATCACGGCGATCATGGTGGCGATGCCGATGGCGATGCCGAGCGCGGACAGGATCACCCTGGTGGGGCGGGCCCGCAGCCCGGCCGCGCCCACGCGCAGCACGTCGGACGGCGCGAGCCGGGACGGGCTCAGTCTGCGGGTCATGTCCTGCTCCCGGTGATGTCCGCCGCCGCACGCTCCGCCCGCCCCGGGACGTCCGCCGCGCTTCCGGTCCGCCCCGGGACGTCCGCTGAACCGTCCGCCTGGTCCGCGGCGTCCGCCGTGCTCCCGGCTCGCCCCGGGACGCCGGCCGGGGGGTCGGCCCCGTTTCCCGCGTCGTCGACGATCCGGCCGTCGCGGACCCGGACCCGGCGCGGGCACCATTCGGCGATCTCCGCGTCGTGCGTGATGACCGCGATGGTCGTGCCCGCGGCGTGCAGGTCGCGCAACACGCTCAGCACCTCGGCGCCCGCGGCCGAGTCGAGGTTTCCCGTCGGCTCGTCGGCCAGCAGCAGCGGCGGGTCCCCCGCCACGGCGCGGGCCACCGCGACCCGCTGCTGCTCGCCGCCCGACAGCTGGTGCGGCTTGTGCGCCAGCCGGTGGCCGAGGCCGACCCGTTCCAGGGCGGCGGCGGCCCGCTCGCGCCTCTCCCGGCGGGGAGTGCCGGTGTAGAGCAGGCCCTCGGCCACGTTGTCCAGCGCGCTGACGCCCGGCGCGAGGTGGAACTGCTGGAAGACGAACCCCAGGCTGCGGCCGCGCAGCGCGGACAGCTCCCGGTCCGACAGCCCCGCCACGTCGAACCCGTCGATGCGCACGGTTCCGCTGGTCGGGCGGTCCAGCGTTCCGATCATGTGGAGCATGGTGGACTTGCCGGATCCCGACGGGCCGACGATGGCCAGCAGCTCGCCCCCGGCCACCGTCAGGTCCACTCCGCGCAGCGCCTGCACGTCACCGGCGTAGACCTTGGTCACGCCCCGCAACTCCACGACGTACGGCACACTCATGACGCCGGCACCCCGACCTTCATGCCCTCCGACAGCCCCGCGCCGGTGATCTCCACCATGCCGCCGCCGAACGCGCCGGTCTCGACCGCCACGATCCGCGTGGAGCCGCCCTCGACGACCTCGACGCCGAAGCCGCCCTCGCGCAGCGCGAGCAGCGCCTCCACCGGTACGGCGAGGACGTTCCTGTGCCGCTCGCTCTCCATCTCCACCTCAACCGGGGCCTGGTCGAGCCCGGTCTTCGGCGTCTTGCCGAGCGTGATGTCGACGTCGACGGTCGAGGTGTCGTCGTTGGGATCCTGGCTCGCCTGGGCGACCGAGCCGACCGAGGTGATCCTCCCCTTGACGCGCTCGCCGCCGGGCAGTTCGACCGTCACCTTCGCGCCCCTGCGGGCCAGGTCCAGGTCGGCGGTGTCGAGGTCCACGTGCACCAGCCGCCGGATGCCGGTGACGGTGAGCACCTGCGCGCCTGGCGCGGCACGGTCGCCGACCTCGACCTTGGCCTCGGTGACGCGGGCCACCCCGGGCAGGAAGACCACCTGCGAGGCGTCCACCCGCCCGGTCTCGGGCAGTCCCCGATCGTCCTGCCATTCCTTGACGGCCAGGTACGTGGCGTAGCTGAAGTGATCGTCGACGGTCATGTAGTCGCCGTATCCGAGAGCCTTCAGATTGCGTTCGAGCTGCTCCACGTCCGGGCCGTCCGAGACGCCCTCATGCAGCTCCCGGTAGAGGGGCAGCTTGCCGTACATGAGCACGACGGGTCTGCGGTCGACCCTGAGCAGCGCCCGCCCCCGGCGGATCACCGCTCCCTCGGCCGGCGCCCAGGTCACGGTGCCGGCGGCGCCGGTGCTCACGCGGCGTTCGCCCGAGTAGGTGAGCGCGCCGTCGACGGTCTTGGTGTCGACCAGGTCCCGCCGTTCGACCGTCGCCGTGGCCGGGACGGACGCCGCGGCCGGAGCCGGCGTGCCGCCGGTGCGGTCGCCGACCACGACGAGCGCCGTCCACGCCGCGGCGACCGCGAGAACGCCGCCGGCGGCGAACACGAGTCCCTTCCTCATGGCGTGCCCTTGCCGGGCGCGAACTCCTGGCACGCCTCCTGCGCGGCCTTGACCTTCGACTCCGGGGTTCCCGCCTTGATCTTGACCCGGATCATGCCGTCGGAAGTCGGGTCCGGCACGTCGATGCCGTGCTCGCGCATGCACTGGGCGAACTTGAGGGCCTGGTCCAGCTGCCGCGGGTCCGGCTTACCGCCCGCCTCGCCGATGGAGGCCTGGAGGAAGTGCTGGCAGGCCTGCTGGGCCTCCTGGACGTTCTGCCCGTCCCCCTTGTGCGCCTCGATCTTGATCTCTCCGTTGGGGCCCGGGTCCTGCATGTTGACGCCGTGCTCACGCATGCACTGCGCGAACTTCAGCTGCGCCTCCCTGCGGTCGGTCGGCGCCGAGCCGGACGCCGAGGCCGCCGGTTTCGCCGTGCCGCCATCCGCGCTGGCCACGCCGTCGTTCTGCGCGGCGGCGCCGCACGCGCTGACCGCCAGTGTCAGCGCCAGGGGTGTGGCCGCCAGCAACCGTCGTACGTTCATGACATGCCGCTCCTTCGCGCCGCGGGTCGCTCGCCCGGGGCGCGAGGCTCACTCCAGCGAGCCGGGTGCTAAACGCGGATAAGCGGGATCGCCTTACTCGTGGCTAACACCCGTTCCGCCACCCTCGACGCAGGGGTGGAAGGGGGAGCGGATGCGCGTGCTCGTGGTGGAGGACGAAGAGGAACTGGCCGACATGATCGCGCACGGCCTGCGGCTCCACGCGATGGCCGTCGACGTGGTCTACGACGGGCAGGAGGCGCTGGAGATGGCCTCCTACGTCCGCTACGACGTCGTCGTCCTGGACCGGGACCTGCCCGAGGTGCACGGGGACGACGTCTGCGGCGAGCTGCGCAACGGCAGCCGCGTCCTCATGCTGACGGCGGCCGGGCGGGTCCACGACCGTGTCGAGGGGCTGTCGCTCGGGGCCGACGACTACCTGACCAAGCCGTTCGCCTTCGCCGAGCTGGTGGCCCGGATCCGCGCCCTGTCCCGGCGCTCCCCGAGGGAGACGCGGTCCACACTGGAGCGGGCCGGGATCACGCTCGATCCCGCCCGCCGTACGGTCACCCGCGACGGGCGGGAGATCACTCTCAACCGCAAGGAGTTCGACGTGCTGCACGAGCTGCTGCGCGCAGGAGGGCGCCTGGTCACCACGGCCGACCTGCGCAGGAGTGTGTGGGACGAGTACGCCGACACCGGCAGCGGGGTGCTGCGGGTCACCCTGACGTCGCTGCGCAAGAAGCTCGGCACGCCCCCGCTGATCGAGAACGTGCCCGGCCGGGGGTATCGGCTGTGAGCGGCGGGGCGCGGGTCAGGGCGGCCCGCCACTGGTGGGAGACGCGCCGGCTGCGGACCCGGCTCACGCTGCTGTACGGCGGGCTGTTCTTCGCGGCCGGGTCGATCCTGCTGTGGCTCACCTATCTGCTGACCGCCCGCGTGCTGACTCAGCAGTTCAACATGAAGGTCATCAGCCAGAGCCGGGGACTGCCGCTCGATGTGCCGACGAAACAGCAGGTGAACCAGGTCTTCCTGAGCGACATCGAGAACCGGACGAGCAGCGTGCTCAGCGAGATGATCCGTTCGTCCCTCGTTGTCATGATCATGATCGGGATCATCGCGTTGCTGCTGGCCTACCTGGTCGCCGACCGGGCGCTGCGGCCTCTCGAACGGGTCACCGAGACGGCGCAGCGGCTGTCGGAGAGCACGCTGCACGAGCGGATCGGGTTGCGCGGCCCGCACGACGAGGTCAAGAGGCTGGCCGACACCTTCGACGCGATGCTCGACCGGCTGCACCGGGCGTTCGACGCGCAGCGCCGGTTCATCGCCAACGCCTCACACGAGCTGCGCACACCTCTCGCGATCAACCGTACGGTCCTGGAGGTGTCGCTCGAGGAGCCCGAGGCGTCCGCCGACCTCAAGACGATGGCCCGCGCGCTGCTGGGCACCAACGCGCGCTACGAACGGCTGATCGAGGGTCTGCTCCTGCTCGCCCAGTCGTCGCAGGAGCTGACGACGCGCAAGCGGCTCCGGCTCGATCACGTCGTGCGCGCGGCTCTCGACCAGCTCGGCCAGGCCGATCCGAGGTCCCGCAGGCGGACGACGGCCGTCCACGAGGACCTGCGTCCGCTGACGGTGGAGGGCGACCCGCTCTTCCTCGAGCGCGCCGTCTTCAACCTGGTGGAGAACGCCGTCAAGTACAACGTGCGCGACGGGAAGGTGTGGGTCTCCTGCGGCGCGGACGGCCTGACGGTGGAGAACACCGGGCCTCCGATTCCGCCGTACGAGGTGGAGGATCTCTTCGAGCCCTTCAGCCGGCAGCAGGGCGACCGGGTCCGCTCGGCGCGCGGCGCGGGGCTCGGGCTGTCGATCGTCCGCGCCATCGTCGACGCCCACGGCGGGACGGTCACCGCGGTCGCGCGTCCGGAGGGGGGCCTGCGCGTCACGATCAGGTTGCCCGCGCCCCCGGCTCCGCTGGAGCCCGACCGGAGGACGCCGCTTCCGGCCGGCTCGACGGCGTCCGCGGACTGACGGACCCGCCACGTCCTGCGCGAAGCGCCCGCACCTGTGTGGTGCGATGGGTGGGTGGACCTGTGGGAGCCGCGTCAGGTCAGCGCCGCCGGAGCCGCCGGAAGAACGAGCGCGTCTCGCGAGGCGGTTCGGGGCGGTCGTCCTGCGCCACCGGATGGCGGCTGCGCCACTCGCGGGCCACGTCCTCCACGTCGATGAGCCGCTGGAACGCCGGCGGGCCCGTCAGGGGCCTGCCCCGGCTCTCGCGGATCTTCTCGTTCATGGCCTCGACGATCCGGCGGGCCTCCGCCTCGGTCCTGGCCTCCAGGGCAGCCGCGCGGGAGTCCTCGGCCTCCTTCCGCAGGGCGAGCGTCCCGGGCAGGGGGAACGCCAGGCCCGCGCCGAAGGCCGAGCTCGCCGACGCCGCGAAGCCGGGCAGGCTCCCGGTGTTGCTGCTGGCGGGATTCCCCGGCCTGCTGAGATCGGCCGCGTACACCCAGCCCTGCAGGCCCGACGCCAGCGGAACCAGGACGCGCCGGTAGTCGTCGACCTCGTACTCGTCGGCTGCGGCGAGCTCGTCCTCGCTCAGGCGGAGCGCGGTCCCCTCCACGACATCGTCCGCACGTCCCGTGGCCTGCAGGATCGGGTGATGGGTGGCGCCGCTGACCGCGACGACGTGCGGATCGGTGATCTCGACCATGGACAGCCGGTAGCCGGGCAGCGCGTCCGGAGTACCGATCACCTCGCGGCCGAACACCGACAGCTGTACGTCGCGCTGACGCAGCGTGCCGTACGAGAAGAGAACGACAGGGTAATCGGCCATACGGCCATCATCTCGAACCCCGCTCGAGCAGGAACGCGGTCTCACGTGCCCTGACGCGGTGGTGGATTTCTCATGCGGTCGCATTGCCACCCGTACGTCCGGCTTTTACGATGCAAGTGCATTGCAAAAGCGGAGGAGGACCATGCCCATCCGGACGACGCGCCACAACGCGGTGGAGATCGCCTACGAGACGTTCGGGTCGCCGGACGGCGAGCCCCTGCTGCTGATCATGGGTACGGCCATGCAGATGGTGATGTGGCCCGACGAGCTGTGCTCCATGCTGGCCGGCCACGGGTTCGCCGTGGCCAGGTTCGACAATCGCGACGCCGGCCTGTCGACGCACTTCTCGGAGGCAGGGCGGCCGGGGCTGGCCAAGGACTGGTTCAGGGCCGGCAGGACCGCGGCGTACCGGCTGGAGGACATGTCCGACGACGCGCTCGCCGTGATGGACGCGCTCGGCTGGAGCAGCGCGCACCTCTTCGGGGCGTCTCTGGGCGGCGCCATCGCCCAGCTCACGGCGATCCGGCACCCTGAGAGGGTGCGCAGCCTCACCGTCTCCTCCAGCTACGCCGGGTGGAAGCGCGGCAGGGTGAACATGCGGACCGTGCTCAGGCTGATGCTCAGCCAGAGTCTCAGGAGGTACCCCGCCGGACGGGAGGGAGCGGTCCAGCGCGTCGTCGACGCGATGCGCATCCTCGGATCGCCCGGCTATCCGCTCGACGAGGCGTGGTGGCGTCACGCCGCCGGGCTGTCGTACGAGCGCGACTCCAGCCCGGCGGGCGGGGAGATGCGCCAGTCCGCCGCGGCCGGGGCGACCGGTGACCTGCTGCCACGGCTGGCCGCGGTCGACGTGCCCACACTGGTCGTCCACGGTGAGGACGATCCGATGATCCGGCCGCGCTCGGCGAAGGAGATCGCCGACGCCGTTCCCGGCGCCCGTCTCGTCCTCTATCCGGGCATGGGTCACGACCTCCCGCGCGAACTCTGGCCCGCTGTCGTCGACGAGGTCCGCGCCGTGGCCGGCCGTACGCAGCCGGCGTCCGACTGACACGGCCGGCGCCCGCACAGGCGGAGCCGCCCACCGGCGTACGGCTCTCGGTCACGGCCGGTGCGAGAGGCCCTCGCGTTGCCGGGCGCGGCGGGCCAGCAGCGCCGCGTCGGCGACGCCGGTGTCCTCCAGGGCGACGACGCGGGCCTGCGGGTGCGCGGCCCGGGCGATCCGGGCGAGCACGTGTCCGGGGGGCGCCTGGACGAACAGGGTCGTGCCGAGCTCGCCGAGCAGGGCGGTGATGTCGCGCCACCGCACGGTGGCGGCGACGGCGCGGGCGAGGTCGTCGAGGACGGCGTCGGCGTCGTGGAGGAGACGACCGGTCGAGTTGCTGAGGTAGGGGACGGCGAGGGCACGCCGGGGGACCGTCGCGAGGTGGTCCGCCATCGCGTCGGCGACGTGGCCGAGCAGCGGGCAGTGTGAGGGGACGCCGATGTCCAGGAGCTGGACCCGCCGGGCGCCGCACGCCGCCGCCGCGGCGGCGAGGCGGTGCAGCGCGCGGACGCTGCCCGAGACGACGACCTGCTGGTCGGCGTCGACGACGGCGACGTAGGCGGGGTCGTCGCCGGTCGTGATCGACTCGACGAGGCGCCGGACCTGGAGCACGCCCAGCCCGAGGACGGCCGCCATGCCGTACCCGGAGGGGAAGGCGTCGCGCATCAGCTCGCCGCGGCGGCGCACCGCGGGGAGGGCTTCGGCGAAGGTCAGGGCGCCGGCGGCGACGGCGGCGGGGAACGCGCCGATGGAGTGCCCGGCCACGGCGTCGGGCGTGGCGCCCTCGTGCGCGAGCGCGTTGGCCGCGGCGACGCCCGCGACGCAGAGGGCGACCTGCGCGGTGACGGTCGAGGTCAACGCCTGCGCGCCGTCCTGCCGGGATGAGCCGGGCAGGATCCGTTCGGCCTCGGCGAGGGTCGCGGCGACGGCCGGGTGGTCGGGCAGGTCGTGGAGCATGCCGGGCCGCTGGGTGCCCTGGCCGGGGTACAGGAAGGCGACTCTCATGCGCGGGCCCACGGGTCGTCCACCAGTTCGGGGCCGTGCCGGGAGCGAAGCAGGGCGGGTCCGCCGGTACGGGCCCACTCCGTGAGGCTGATCCCACCTCGCGGGGTCTCCACCTGGCAGTCGACCGTACGGGGAAGTCCCGCGAAGGCGGCCGCCAGCCGCGCGGCCAGGGCCGGTTCCATCCTGCGCGGCGCCCGGATCAGCAGGTCCAGATCGCTTCCGGGGTGCGTGGCCGGCTGTCCGGTGGCCAGTTCGAAGCCGACGCCGCCGATCGGGCCCCAGGCGACGTCGTCGTCCAGTTCGTCGCGAAGCCGTACGGCGACGGCCGCCAAGGTGGCGGCCAGCGGAGGCAGACGGGGACGCCGTCCGGTCAGGTCCTCGGGCGGCACGCGGCAGGTCACCGCGTGGGCGGGGACGAGGGCGGCCTGGCGCTGCCATCGCTCCCGGCCGCGCACGCCGATCGGGATCCGGCCGGGTGGCTGGGGCGCCCGCCGTACCACCGCCCAGGGGCAGGCGGCGAGCGACGCCGCGGCCCAGCCGGGAAGCCCGGGGTCGGCGACGGTGTCTCCCGCGATGCGCAGCAGGTCGTGGGGGCGCGCGGCCATCGCCGGCGCGTGGTCGTCGCCGTGCGCGGCCATCGTCGTCCCGGGCCCGTAGCGGTGCGGACTCATCGCGGTACGGACCCGTCGTCGCGGACTCGTCGCGGACTCATTGAGGTGCGGTCCCGTCGTCGTCGCGGACGCGTCGCCATTGGGCGGCCAGCGCCTCGTGGACGCGGCGGGAGGCCACCCGGGTCTCCCGTGCGCCGGGCGAGTCGAGGCGGTTGCTCAGGTCGCGCGGGCCGCGGCGGGCGCGTTCGACTGCGGCCGTGAGCGCCTCCTTCACCGTCGTCACGTCCCTTTCGGTGGGGTCGTCGGCGTCGTCCACGTCCAGGAGCCGGTCGCACAGGCCGAGCCTCGCCCAGTCGGCGACGTCGTAGGACAGCGGCGGGATGCGGCGGGCCAGCTCATCGAGCTCCTCGACGGTCCGCAGGGTCACCTTCGCCGCGGCCCGCTTGTGCATGGCGTGGACCACCACGCCGGGGTCGTCGAGCGCCAGGATCTGGTTGGCCTGGCCGCCGTGTGCGAGCAGTCCTCCGGACAGGGCCTGCCCGACGATGAGCGCGATGACGGGGTGTCCGGCGGTGCGGGCGGAGACGTAGGCGTCGACGGCGGCGGCCAGGGCCTGGTGGATGCCGACCATCTCCTCGACGCGTCCGTAGGCCTGGCTGGGCAGGTCGACGACGGCGACGATCGGGCGGCGGCGGTCGTCGGGCAGGTGCGCGTCGCCGGCGACGACCTCGGTCACCGCCTCGGCGAGGGCAAGTCCTTCGCGCAGGCCGACCTCGCCGTTGCGGGCGCGGGGGTAGGGGCTTCCCGGGTCGGGAACGACGGCGATCAGGCGGGCGACGTCGTGTCCCACCGTGCCGTCCGCCGTGATGACCGACGGCACGGCGTCCCCCACGGCGCCGTCCGCCAGCGCGTGCGTCCAGGTCCGCCCGCGGCTCGTCATCCGTCCCCCTCCGGCGGTGCGCCCTTCGCCGGGGCCGCCAGGCCGGACGGCTCGGGCGGGTGGGCCGGGTCGACGGCTTCGACGCGGGCGCGCAGCTCACCGATGCGCTGCGAGCGGTGCTCGCCGGGCACTCCTTGCCGTACGGCCTCGATCACCGCCGAGCGCAGCGCACCGACGTCGTCGAGGACCAGCGCGTCCGCCAGAGCGGTCCTGACGCGTTGGGCTCCGCCGTCGATCGACCAGATCAGCGTGCGGTCGGAGGCGTCGAACTCGGCGAGACCGGCCTCGGACTCGATGACTTCGGGACCGTTGAGCCCGAGCCGGCCCTCGGCCGTCATGATCAGCCTGGTGCAGAGCCCGGCGGCGATGCTCATGCCGCCGAAACAGCCCAGCGCCCCGGCGATGACGCCGATGACGGGCTGGTGGGCGCGCAGCTCCAGCACCGCGGAGCACACCTCGGCGACCGTGGCGAGGCCCAGATTGGCCTCCTGCAGGCGTACGCCCCCGCTCTCCAGCAGCAGCACCGCGCTGGTCGGGATGCCGTCGCGGTTGTCCCTGGTGGCCAGGGACAGCGCCGACGCGATCTTCACGCCGGAGACCTCGCCGATGCCGCCTCCCTGGAAGGCCTGTTCGATGGCGATCGCGACCGCGGGCCGGCCGTCGAGCCTTCCCCTGACCACGACGACGCCGTCGTCCGACTGCGGGACGACGCCCTGCGGCTCCAGCCAGGGCGAGTCCAGGTGGTCGAAGGGCCCGCACAGCTCACGGGCCGTGCCGTCGTCGAGCAGCGCCCCGGCCCGCGCGCGGGCGTCCAGCTCGATGAAGCTGGTACGGCCGAGCAGCGCCTCCCAGTCGGGGGCCGTCATGGCCCGCTCTCCTCGATCGCCTGCCGCAGGCGCAGGGTGACCACCCCGGGAGTTGCTCCGAAGTCGTTGAGCTCGTAGTTGCCGGCGACAGGGTGGCGGGCGAAGAACCGCTCCAGCACGACTCGCCACACCGTGTCGAACCCGTCGACGCTGGTGCGCACCCGCACCCGGGCGGCGCCGTCCGCGGGGATGATCAGGACCTCCAGATCGCCGGAACCGACCACGCCGACGTGGGCTCGCCGGGCGGCCGGCCGCTCCGCGGGGAACTCGTAGGTCAGCGTCTGCATGCCGGCGCCTCCCGTACGGCCCGGGGGGAGCGGGCCCGCCACGGCGCCGCGTCGAGGAAGAGGGCGGCGGCCAGCAGGTCGGCGCTCCCGCCGGGGGACAGCCGCCGTCTCCGCAGCCACGCGTCCAGTTCAATGAGCGCGGCGTGGCCGCAGGCCGTGCCCGCGCCTCCCTCGGCCATCACGCGTCCGGCGCCCAGCCGTACGGCGCGCAGGCCGTCGGGGCCGCCGCGATACAGGACGCAGGTGTCGTCCAGGAGGCTCATCACCTCCAGCAACGCGTCCAGCCTGGCCACCTCCTCGGGGCGGCCGGCCGCTCTGGCCCGGCGCAGCCGCGGCAGCGCGACCTCGGTGACGTGGGGAAAGGCCGCCTCGGCCACGTGCCGGGCGCCGCCTGCCCCGTACCGCCGCCGTACCCGCTCACCATGGGAGGGCGTTCCCGCCGGAGCCCACCGGTCGGGCAGAGCGGCCAGCCTGGCCGCGGCGCGGGCGGCCGCGCGCTCGTCGCCGGCGCCTCCGGCGACGGCCGCGACCAGCAACCCGAGGGCCCACAACGCCCCGCGATGGGTGTTGACCCCACCCGTGACCCGCAGCATCGCCCGCTCGCCCATGCGGCCGAGCCCGCCCAGCTCCTCCCGGAGTCCGACGCAGGCGGCCGTCCGCTCCGCCGCCTCCGCGATCTGCCGGAACGCCGGGCGCAGCGCCTCGGCGGAGGCCAGCAGGAGGGGCAGATCCATGTCGTCGTGCGCGCCGCCTCCGCGGCGGTCGACCAGGCCGGGCGTGGGACTCAGCCAGGCCTCCTCGCGCAGCGCCCGCACGGCCGTGTCCGCGAGCAGCGCCGGGAACGGCGTGCGGGTGCGTCCCCCCGCCGACGTCCCGCTCCCGGCCGCCATCGCGGATCACCAGCTCCGGAACCGGGCGGGCGGGTCGTACAGTCCTCCGGACCAGGCCACGAGGTCTTCGATGCTGCGGGCCGCCAGCAGGGAGCGCCTCGCCCTGCGGATGTCGACGCCGAGATCCTCGGGCAGCGCGACCAGGCCGTCCCGGCGCAGCGCCTCGACGCGCCGCTCGTCGGCGTCGCGGCCGACCGGGGTGGCGCCCGCGATCGCGGCCACCGCTTCGCGCCGTTCGGCCGGCCCCGCGGCCTTGTACAGGTAGGCCACTCCTTCTTCGGTCACCAGGTGGCTGACGTCGTCGCCGTAGATCATGACGGGCGGGACGGGCATGCCCGCGTCCGTGCCGACCTGGACCGCGTCGAGCGTCTCGACGAACGCGGGAACGCCGCCGGCGCGGAAGGTCTGCGTGATCTGCGCGACGAGCTTGCGCCCCCGGAGCGCGGAGGGCTCTCCGGCCCGCAGACCCAGCCACGCGGGGGAGGCATGCCTGCGTCCGTGCGGGTCGTGTCCCATGTTGGGCGCACCCCCGAAGCCGGTCAGCCGGCCCTCGGTGACCGTCGAGGAGTTGGCGTCGGCGTCGATCTGCAGCGACGACCCGATGAACAGGTCCACGGCGTACTGGCCGGCGAGCTGGCACAGCACCCGGTTCGACCGCAGCGAGCCGTCGGGGCCGGTGAAGAACACGTCAGGGCGGGCCGCGACGTAGCGCTCCATGCCGGGTTCCCCGCCGAAGCAGTGCACCGACTCGACCCAGCCGCTCTCGATGGCCGGGATGAGCGTCGGATGCGGGTTGAGCGTCCAGTGCCGGCAGATCTTCCCGCGCAGCCCCAGCTCCTCGCCGTACGTGGGAAGGAGGAGCTCGACGGCCGCCGTGTCGAAGCCGATCCCGTGATTCAGCGTGGTCACGGCGTGCCGCTCGTAGATCCCGCGTATCGCCAGCATCGCCATCAGGATCTCCACCTGGCCGATGTGGCGGGGGTCGCGGGTGAACAGCGGTTCCAGCGCGAACGGCCGCGGGCTCTCCACGATCAGGTCCACCCAGTCGCCCGGGATGTCCACGCGGGGGACCCTGTCGACCAGTTCGTTCACCTGGACGACGGTGACCCCGTCCGAGAAGGCCGTCGCCTCGGCGATGGTGGGCGTGTCCTCGGTGTTGGCGCCGGTGTACAGGTTGCCGTCGCGGTCGGCCTGCTCGGCGCACAGCAGCGCCACGTCCGGGATGAGGTCGACGAACATCCGGGCGTACAGCTCGACATAGGTGTGGATGGCGCCGACCTCGACCGTGCCGTCGGCGAGCAACTGCGCCATCCGGACGCTCTGCGGACCGGCGTACGCGAAGTCGAGACGGCGGGCCACGCCGTGCTCGAACACGTCGAGGTGCTCCGGCAGGCTGATCGAGGCGATCAGCAGATGCAGGTCGTGCACGACATCCGGGTCGCAGGCTGCCAGCGCCTCGGCGAGGAAGTCCGCCTGTTTCTGGTTGTCCCCTTCGAGGACCACCCGGTCGCCCGGGCGCAGCAGCGCCTGCACGGCGTCACCCGTCCGCGCGGCGTCCACGATCCGGCCCGACGCGAACGGCCGGACCGCCGCCAGCCGCTCCCGCTTCGCGGTCCGCCTCCGCGTCCAGTCCCTGACGGGCGCCTTCGCACGGGCCATCGCGTGCCCCCAGTCATGCCGTGACCAGAATCTCGTGCCTCCTAAAGCTCTGAAACTAACTCAAAGGCGGCTAAAAACGGCGCATGCCGAAAAGGGGGACGGGCCGTGTGGAGGGTGCGCCTTTACCATCGTTCGCATGGAGCTGTGGGAGCGTTCCGAGACGCTGGATCTCCTCAGCGGTCTTCTCCGGGAGAGCGCCCACGGCGGCCGCGTGGCGGTGGTGGCCGGCGAGGCCGGGATCGGCAAGTCCGTGCTCGTGGCCGAGTTCGCCCGGCGCTGCGGGCCGGCGGCGTGGGTGCTCTGGGGCGGCTGCGACCGGTTGATCACCCCCCGGGCGCTCGGTCCGCTGCACGACATCGGGCGCCAGGCCGGGGGCGCCCTGGCCGAGCGGCTGAACGCCGGCGCCGCCCAGGAGGAGCTCTTCGCGGCGTTCCTGGACGCGGTCTCCGGCCCGTCGCAGCGTCCGCGGCCGGTCGTCGTGGTGGAGGACGCCCACTGGGCCGACGAGGCCACACTCGACTGGCTGATCTGGTCGGGCCGGCGGATCGGCCGGCTGCCGGTCCTGTTCGTGGTGACCTACCGCGATGACGAGGTGGGCGCCGAGCATCCGCTGCGGGGCGCCCTTGCCGCCCTGCCCAGCGCGATCACCCGGCGCGTGTCGCTGCCGCCGCTGTCGCGCGAGTGCGTGGACGGTCAGGCGCACCGGGCCGGACGGGATCCGGAGCAGGTCTACCGGCTGTCCGGCGGCAACCCGTTGCTGGTGACCGAACTGCTCAAGGCGGAGGGGCGGGCGGTGCCGGCCACCGTGCAGGACCTCGTCCTGGACCGGCTGCGGCAGTTGCCGCGGCCCGCCCGGGAGCTGGCCCATCTGGTGTCGGTGATCCCGACCCGCGCCGACGCCGCCGTCGTGGCGGGAGCGCCGGACCTGGTCGAGATGTGCGTCGACGCCGGGGTTCTCGTGCCGTCCGGCGACGGTGTGTCGTACCGTCACGAGTTGCTGCGCGGCGCGGTGGAGGACACGCTGTCGCCCGCGCGCCGCGCCGCGCTGCACCGGCGGGTGCTGGACGTGCTGGCCGGGGTCGCCGGGATCGATCCGGGCCGCCTGGTGCACCACGCGACGCAGGCGGGGGACGAGGCCGCCGTCCTGCGGTACGGCCAGGTGGCGGGGGCCGGCGCGGCCCGGCAGGGCGCCCATCGGGAGGCGACGGCGCACTACCGGTCGGCGGCCGTGTACGCCGACCGGCTGCCGGCCGCCCGCCGCGCCGAGCTGCTGGAGGCCTACGCGTTCCAGGCGTACCTGGCCGGGCTGGCCGAGGAGGGGTTGCGCGCCCGGCGGGCGGCGCTCGCCGTACGGGAGAGTCTCCGGCAACCCGAGGCGGCCGGGGAGAACCTGCGCTGGATCTCCCGGCTGGCCTGGTGGGCGGGGGACGCGGAGCAGGCCTGGGAGGCGGCCGCGCGGGCGGTCACCGTCCTGGAGTCCGAGCCGCCGGGCCGGCACCTGGCCATGGCCTACAGCAACCGGTCGCAGCTGCACATGCTCGCGGGCGAGCCGGAGCCGGCGGTCGCGTGGGGGGAGCGGGCGCGGACCCTGGCCGATCGGCTGGGGGACGCGGAGACCTCCGTCCACGCCGAGATCAACGTGAGCACGGCCCGGCTCACGGGCGGCGACGAGACCGCGGCCGCGGCGCTGCGGGAGGTGCACGAACGCGCCTCGGCCCTCGGGATGGCCGATCACGCCGCCCGGGCGCTGGTCAACCTGGCGACCGCGCTGGTGCAGCTGGCCGAGTACGAGGCGGCCGCACCGGCGGTCGACCGTGCGCTGGCGTACGCCACCGGACAGGACCTCGACGGGTATGTCCAGTACCTGCTCGGGGTGCGGGCGGGGGTGCGGCTGGTGCGCTGTGACTGGGCCGGCGCTCTCGCCGACGCGGACGCGGCGCTCGACCGGCCCGCCCGGGCCGGGGTGGCCGTGGTGCCCGCGCTGCTGGCGCGCGGCAGGATCCAGGCGGCCCGCGGGGAACCGGAGGCGCGGGCCACGCTCGACGAGGCCCTTCGCCAGGCCGAACGCACCGGCGAGGTGCAGCGGGTCTGCCCGGTGGCGGCGGCCCGGTCGGAGTACTTCCTCCTGTACGGCGATGCAGGGCGTGCCGCCGAGGAGGCCCGGCGCGGGCTGGACCTGGCCGGTCGGGTGCGCCATTCGGTGTACATGGGGGAGCTGGCCTACCGGCTGTGGCGGGCCGGGGGCGCCGGATTCCCCGAGGCGGGGGCCCGGCCGTACCGGATGATGGCCGACGGAGACTGGGCGGGCGCGGCGGCGGAGTGGGCCCGGCGCGGTGCCCCGTACCTGCGCGCCGAGGCGCTGGCGGGCGGCGACCGGGGCGCGGCGGCCGAGGCGTTGCGGGTCCTCGGCGAGCTGGGGGCGACGCGGACGGCGGAGCGGCTGCGGGCCGAGCTTCGACGGCGCGGGTTCACCGGGATGCCGCGCGGCCCGCGCCCGGCGACGGCCGCCAACCCCGGCGGCCTCACGCCGCGGCAGGCGGAGGTGCTCGCGCTGCTGACCGAGGGGCTGTCCAACGCCGAGATAGCCGGGCGCCTGTCGCTGTCGGCCAAAACCGTCGATCATCACATCTCCGCCGTGCTGGGCAAGCTCGGTGTGGCGAGCCGGGGCCAGGCGGCCGCCGCGGCACACCGGCTGAACCTGGTCCGGAAGCCGGCAAAGTAGGGAGTTCTCCCCAATCGCGGATCGTCGCGAGGACCTACCGTTCCACGCGCAGCCGCAAGGAGGAGACATGAGTTATCTCAGCACGCCCGCCGAGTCACCGCTCTACGAGGCCGAGCGGGCCGCGATGGGATACGTGCCCAACTACCTGCGGGTGCTGGCGCCGCGACCGGAGGTCTATCAGGCCTGGCTGCGGCTGGCGGAGGCGGTCAGGGCCGGCATGGACCTGCGCCGCTACGAGTTGGTCACCCTGACGGCGGCCCGCCGCCTCGGCTCCGCGTACTGCGGTCTCGCGCACGCGGGCGTGCTGCGTCAGCGGTTCTACGACGACGCGGCGCTGCGGGCGATCGTGGCCGACCACCACGACGCGGGGCTGGCGCCGGTGGACGTGGCGGTCATGGACTTCGCGGACCGCGTCGCCGCCGATCCCACGGCGGTGACCGAGGGGGACATCGCCGTCCTGCGCGGGCACGGGCTGGCCGACGACGACATCCTCCAGATCGTCCTCGCGGTCTGTCTGCGCCGGTTCTTCAGCGGTGTGCTGTCCGCGGTCGGCGCCGTCCCGGATCCGGTCCTGCGCGACCTGCCCCCCGATGTCCGGGCGGCCGTCGAGGCCACCGGCGACGAGGCATCCCCAGCCGGCGGGGCGAGTGACCCGGCCGGCCCGGACGACAACGGACAAGGAGAAGATCATGGCAGGTAAAGCCGTCGTCAGCCTGACCACGGGGCTCGAGGATCCCGAGCGCGTCACCGTGGCCTTCCTGGTCGCGCTCGGGGCGGCCGAACAGGGCCGCCCCACGCTCATGTTCCTCACCAAGGAGGCCGCCCGGCTGGCGTTGGAGGGCGTCGCCACCGCCGTCGCATGTGACGGCTGCCCTCCGCTGGCCGACCTCGTGGCCCGATACGCCAAGGCGGGCGGCCGATATCTCGTCTGCCCGATCTGCTTCGAGGCGCGGGCGCTCGACAGGCGGCGGCTCATCGAGGGCGCGGAGCTGGGTGGCACGATCCCGATGTGGCAGTGGATCGGCGACGAGGGCGCGACCACGTTCAGCTACTGAGCGCCGGGGTGCTCGGGATTCGCTTTCGCGCCGTTCCCTCCGACGGCCATGTCCGGTTCGCGGGCAGGCGTACCTAGGCTGGTCAGAGGGAGGGTCCCGCGCGTTCTCGCCGAGCATCCGCAGGACGGACCCGGTCGCGGGACCCCGCCGTAGAGGCAGGAGGTGGACCTCATGCTCCGGCAGGCATATCTGTCCCTGACCGCCGCGCTCGTCATCGGAGCGGCCGCGCCCGGCGGCGTCACGGCCTCACCACCGGGCGCCGGCCCGTCCGAAGACGGCGCCGCAGGCGCCGCCGTGCTCAGGGCCGCGGCGGTGCTCAAGGACGTCAAGGGGCAGCGCGTGGGCACCCTACGCGTCGAGGACGGAGGGAACGGCAGGACCAGACTGACCATCAGGACCTCGAATCTGCCGCCCGGCTTCCACGGACTGCACATCCACAGGAAAGGCGTCTGCGACCCGCGGTCGACCGACCCGGCCACCGGTAGTCCCTTCTTCAGCGCGGGGCCCCACCTGGGCTCCGGCTCCCATCCCGGGCACGCGGGGGACCTGCCCGGTCTCCTGGTCGCCAGGAACGGCGCCGGCGGCGCGTCCTTCGTCACGGACCGCTTCAATGTGGGCGATCTCCTGAAGGCGGGCGGCACGTCGGTCGTCATCCACGCCAAGCCCGACAACGAGGCGAACGTCCCTGATCGCTATACCCAGTCCGGGAAGGCGGGCCCGGACGCCGAGACGCTCAAGGCCGGTGACTCCGGCGGCCGGATCGCCTGTGGGGTGATCCAGAGGAGGTGACGTACGACGCGGCCGGCTGGCCCTTCGTCTACTGACGGACGGGAGACCCCTCGACGAGGGCCTCCCGCTCGCGGAGCTCTGATCGCCGGGGCCCCCGTAAGGCTCGGCGTCACGCTCCCCGCGCCGTCGGACGGTCACTGGCCGGAGGTCTCCCGCTCGCGGAGCGGCTGCTCGGCGGGCCCCTGCTCGCGTACGTCCTCGCGCTCGCGGACGTCCTCCCGGGTCCCGTTCCGGCGGCGGCGCCGGACGGCCAGGGCCGCGGCGACCAGCCCGGCGAGGACCACGACGAGGAGGAGCAGCAGCGCCCACGGGACGGTCCACGCGTCCGCCGTGTCCTCCACGACGGTGAGCGGGGCGACCGAGCCCGCCGAGTCGGTGAGCAGCGGGAGGAGGCTGACCGTCGCCGTCAGCCGCAGCGCCGGCGTGACCCCGCGTACCGGTACGGAGACCTTCCAGGTGTCACCGGGCAGCAGCTGGGGCGAGTCGCCGATGCGGCCGGCGCGGACGGCCAGGCGGCCGAAGGGGCCGGACACGGACACCGCCTGCCGGGCGGCGAGGATGGCGTTGCCGGTGTTGCGGATCGTGTACGTGACGGTGGCGTCGCCCTTCCCGAACGGGTTGGACGTGCCCGAGTAGCGCACCTGGGCGTCCTCCACCGACACCCTCGGCCTGAGCTCTCCGCCGACGCGCAGCCGGATCCGGATGCCGAGACGCCGGTCCCCCTGACCGGCCTCCGCGGGCACGGTGACGATGCCGCCCATGTACTCGCCGGGCACGGCGCTGTCCGGCAGCGTCAGCGTGAACGGCACCTCGGCCGACTCGCCGGGCGGGACGGTCACGTCGGGCCGGTCCGCATGGACCCAGGCCCCCACCTTCGCCGACGAGACGTCCCTGCCGACGAGGTCGAGTCGCCCGTCCTTCGTGGTGAACCCGTCGGCGGCGTACACGGCGAGGTGGAGCGGCGTGGCGCCGTTGTTGGCGACCACGAGGGCGTCCTCGAGCCGTCCGCCCGGATCCAGGGTGTAGCTGAAGTTCTCTCGGTCCGACCCGAAGTCGTTGGACGCCGTCCTGACCGTCCACGTGGCGTCCCCGTCCGCGGCGGCGGGTCCCGCTCCCGTGACGAGGAGGCCGAGTGTGGCGAGCAGCGCCGCGACGGCGACCTGGGCGAGGGCTGCTGTGGTCGTACGGGGTCTGGACGGGTGCATCTGGTGATCCCTAGGAAAGGCGGGGTGGAAAACGGGTGGTGGGGTGGGCACCGGACGGTGCCCACCCCACCTGGTGGTGGGAGCCGGATCAGCTGATCCTCACGGCCCCACTCGCCCTCGGTCGGCTACTGGAGCCAGTCGGACTCGGGCTTGGCGGGCTTGCCGGGCTCAGGCTTGCCGGGCTTTCCGGGCTTGCCGTCGTTCGTGTGGATCACGACCTTGTCGACGCTGGAGCCGACCGGCTGGGCGGGGGTGGCGCCGCTGTTCGGGCCGCACCACGAGACCTTGCCCAGCTCCACGGCGGAGTTGGGCGCCGCGCAGTTGCCGCTGCGGATGTCCTGGACGATGAGCTTGCCGCCGCGCACCTCGACCTTCACGTAGGTGCGGACGTGCTCCTGGTTCTCGACCGAGTTGGCCCAGTGGCTCTTCGGGTTGAGCGGGTCGGGGCCGTAGTTCGGGTCCGCCGTCGTGTCGGGAGCGGTGAGGTCGTAGTACTTCGAACCCGACGCGGAGTTCGCCGTCACGTAGACGACGCCGCCCGGACCCTCGACCACCTGGGCGTCGCCGGGGCGCTCGTCCTTGTTGGCCTTCTGGCCGTTCTTGATCACGTAGCTACGGGAGTAGCTGTGGTCGTGACCCTGCAGGACCAGGTCGACGCCGAGGTTCGAGAACGCGGTCGGGAAGTCCAGACGGCGCTGCTTGTTGTCGGAGTCGTTGGCGTGGTCGGCCGGAGAGTAGATCGAGTGGTGGTACACCAGCACCGTGTGCTTGGCGTGGGCGCCCTGCGTCTTGACCACGTTGGTGACGTAGCCGATGTGCGCGGCGTCGGCGCCGTTGGCGTACGCGTTGCTGTTGATGTCGATGAACAGGACATCCTTGTAGATGAACCAGTAGTCACCGCCCGACCGGGTGGTGGCGTCGCCGTTGTAGAACGGCGCGGAGCGGTCGGTGTTCGGCGTCCAGAAGTGCTGCTCGTACGCCTTGCCGCCCACGTCGTGGTTGCCGATGGTGGCGGCCCACGGGTACTGGCGCAGCTTGTCGGAGCCGAGGAACGCGTTCCACTGGGTCTCGGTGTTCGCGGACTCGACCTGGTCGCCGCCCGACACCAGCAGCTCGGCCTTCGGGTTGGCGGCGAGCGCGACGTTCAGGGTGTCCTGCCAGCCGGCGCCGTCCTTCGCCGTGTCGCCGGACGAGCCGATCTGCGGGTCGCCGAAGAACAGGAAGTCGAAGTTGCCCTTGAAGCTCTGCGTGCTGAACGTGTAGGTCGCGGACCAGCTGCCCTCGGCGCCGACACGGTAGGAGTACGAGGTGTTCTGCTTGAGCCCGTCGAGGGTGACGTGCGCGTTGTAGCCGCCGTTCACCGTGTTCGCGGTCACCGTGGCCGGGAAGGTGACGACCTTCCGGGGGAACTGGCCGTGCTCCAGGGAGTGCGTCGGTACGACCTGGACCACCTGCGGGGTGTTGGTGGAGGAGTACCAGGACAGCACGCGCTGCGCCTCATCGGCGCCCACACCGAGGACGATCCCCGTGGGAGCGGCCGCGTTGTCGGCGTGGGCCGCGGTCGCCATGCCGACGCCGAAGGCGGCGGTGACGCCCATGGCCGCCGCGGTGGCGGTCATGGCCGCGCGGCGCAGAACGAGCCCGGGGCGCTGCGTCCCCTTGTCGATCTTCATGAAGTTCCATCCAATTTGAGGGTATTGGGGAGGTTTGTCAAGATTCCGGAAGCCGATGACCTAGAGGTGAACGTCAGGCAGGCGGATCGTTGCGCGTGCCGGAAGTTGTGGCGTTTCCTCAGATCCCGGCCACGCGCTCCACGAACCAGACCAGGCCCATCACCGACACACCGGTGGCGATGGCGCCGGTCGTCCCCAGCCCGGCGAGCGGCCGGCGGTGACGCAGCAGGGCGAGCAACGGGAAGACGACGGCGATGATCGACAGCTGGACGACCTCGATGCCCACGTTGAAGACGAGCAGCGACCACAGCAGGGTCCACGACCAGGCCTGGTTGATCCCGAGCGCCGAGGCGAAGCCGAGTCCGTGCACGAGGCCGAAGCAGAAGACCACCGCGAGCCGGGTCCAGCCCGCGCGGTCCAGGCTGAGGTGACCGTGCCCGGTCGTCTCGAGATCCGTCGCGTGCGATCGGCGTCGCCAGAGCCGCCACAGATGCCAGGCCGCGACCACCGCGATCGAAAGGGCGATGACGGGCTCGACGAACGACGCGGGCAGCTGCACGAGGCCGAGGGCGGCGAGGATGAAGGTCACTGAGTGCGCCAGCGTGAAGGTCGTCGCGGCCAGCACGATCTCGCGCAGCCGGCGTGACCCCGCGATGAGCGCGAGCAGGAACAGGATGTGGTCGAGCCCGGTGAGCAGGTGCTCGGCGCCGAGCCGGAAGAACTGCCAGAACCGCTCGAGAAACGACTGCTGCGTGGAGAACGACCGGTGCTGGGCGTCGATCGCGGTGCTCCCGGTCCTCAGGTCGAGGTCGTAGGTCACGATCGTCTTGCTGTCGCGCACGTAGCCCTCGGAGTCGGGGAACAGCCGGGCGCGCACCTCGTGCGACTCGGCGGACTCCGGGCACCGGTAGTCCAGGACCATCAGCGCGTACGGGACGCCCTCGCGCTGCCCGATCCTGAAGCCGCCCTCCTGGGCCGGGGCGCAGGCCCTGCCCTCGGCCGTGACGCCGAACCGCTGGGTGACGTACGCGACGACCGTGCGGGCGTGGGCGTTGAGCGCGGCGGCCTGCTTCGCCGTGTCATGGTCCTCGAACGCCGCGTTGCCCGTCTGGAAGAGCGGGTCGTCCTTCTCGGCGTCGGCGGCGGAGACGACGAGCAGGTCGTACTCCAGCTCGAGTTCGGTACGGACGTGCCCGGTCGCGGGGGAGGTGAGGTCGACGTACACGGTCGAGCTGAGTCCGTGGGCGAAAGCAGGCAGGGCGCTGAGCAGGACGGCCACGGCTGCGGCGGCGATGACAGCACAGGCACGACGCCGAGCGGCGGGGGACATGTGACTCCTTTTCCGGTTTGGGTAACGCAATCTGCTCGACGGAGATGAACGAACGGCGGCTTGCGCGCAAACAGTGACGAACCAGGCCAAGATGGGCACGCCCCCAGCTCCGAGGACGGCACTGGTTGAGGTAGGAAATAGGCGCACTTCCCGTCACCTCGAAGGACGATCCCCATGCGCTCTCGGCTTCTGCCCGCCGGCATGCTCACGGCGGCAGTCGCGACCGTCGTACTGGTCGGTGGATGCGGCTCCGGCGACGACTGGTCCCGGCCGCACGCGAAGCCCACCGCCGTCGGCACTCTCGGCCCGGGGTTCTTCGACCCGGCCGCGCCGCCCGCTCCGGAGGCGACCGTCACGCCCCGGCCCCGGTCGTGGGACGGGGTCCGTCCGTCACCGGACTACCGCGTCGTGCTGCTCACCGCCGGGGACGACCGCCAGACCAGGACACTGGTGGACGCCGTGACGGGATGGGCCGAGGAGCAGCAGGTCAGCCTCAAGACGATCAAGGCGACGAAGCCGGACCAGTTCATCCCGAGCATCAGCAGCGCGCTCCAGATGAAGCCCGACCTCATCATCAGCGCCGGCAACGATCTCATCGACCCGCTGGCGATGGTCACCCCCAACCACCTCGACCAGCAGTTCCTCGTGATCGGCGCCGAGCTGGCCGAGCCCACGGCGAACGTCACCTCCGCCGACTGGGCCGGCGCCTCCTTCCGGGGGGAGGGGCTCGGCGCGTCCTCGACGTACGACGCGGCCTCCTTCACCCCCGAACGCGCCGGGCGCGCCGTGCGGGCCGGTGCCGCGGCGGTGCTCAGCGGCCTGACCGGCGTCGTTATCTGGCTCGACTGAGCCGGGCGTCCGGGGCCCCGGCTCAGGAGGTGCTCCTCCGGCCCCGATGTGCGGCGGGCCCACGGACGGCTCTGCGTCCGTGGGC
>NZ_BOOC01000062.1 GCF_016863035.1 Microbispora corallina | reverse complement strand
CGTAATGAAGGGGTCAAGGGTTCGATTCCCTTAGGCGGCTCCACCTCAAAGGCCCTCTCGGTCCATCCGGGAGGGCCTTTTGCTAACACTTCTGCTAACAGCCAGGTCGGCTCGGAGTCGTAGTGGACCGGCGCCTGCTGGCGGGTCGGCTTGAAGCACGAAAGCGGCAGCTCTTTATCGAACCTCGTGGGACCGCAAGCAGCACTTGGTCGACTCGATTCAGCCTGGCCCGGGAGGGCCGGCCGGGCAATGCGGCTCGCCTTGAGCCGATGACGCTACTGGCCGCCCCAGCCGGGGGATGTGTGCCGTGCCGGTTACCTGATCGAGCTGGATCGGTCGACGGTCTACCTCCGTTGGCCTGAACCCTCCTGTCCTCCTAAGGACTTGTAGCGGGTGGCCAGACACGAAGACCCGACAGGGCGACCAGCTCTCCCCCCGTCGAAGCAAGGACGATGGATGAGCAGCCAATGATGCCTTTCGGCTGGCACTGACGCGGCATGTGGCTTATCACCGCATCCGGCGCAGTGCGGACGACGTACCAGTACAAGACGCACGCTGGAGCCTCTACAGTCCACAATCGCGTAGCTGCCTCGGCCAGTATGAACGGGCCACGGCGCTTGGTCACTAACGTGGCGGTACCCACACTGACCTCGGGACATCGGGCCCTTCACTTCCTACCGGACCGAGTACTGATCCGCGAGGGGAAAAACTTCGCCGAAGTTCCATACCAGCGTTTGGAGCTCACGGCAGAGCCGGTCCGGTACATCGAAAGCGAAGCGGTTCCCCGAGACGGCCAGATCGTCGATTCCACCTGGCAGTACGTAAACGTCACGGGCGGACCTGACCGCAGGTACAAGTACAATCGACAGCTTCCTATCCTGCTCTACGGACGGCTGACAATCTGGGATGATCACGGCCTCCATATGATCTGGTACGTGTCGCGTGCGGAACTCGCAGAGAAGGTGGCCAAAGCCTTAGTGAATGCGTCCTCCGTGCCCCCGCCCATCATCCAGCCCTAGCCTGGGCTGTAGTACAGACCGAGTCGCCGCCGATCTCGGGCGAGTGCCCTGTGATAGCTCAACTGAGGGCTTTGGCGAAGACGTCGGCTGCGGCTGTTTCCGCGGAGCGGATCACATGGGCGTATACCCGAAGCGTGATCGCGGGGTCGGCGTGACCGAGCCGGGCGGCGACGATGTGGACCGGGACGCCGGCCAGGAGCAGCATGGTCGCGTGGATGTGCCGGAGGTCGTGCAGGCGGACGTACGGCAGAGTTTCGGTCGGCGTCTGCGCCTCGTCCTCGGGCTCGTTGTACGCCTTGATGAGCTTGGCCGGCAACGCGGTCACAGTGGTCGGGTAGATGGGACCGCCCCATGCCGTCGTGAAGACGTGGCCGTTCTCCTCACCCTTCCACGCGTCGCCGACGCGCTCTTTCTCGGCTTCCTGAGCCTCTTTGTGATCCCGAAGGACGTTCACCGTTCCCTCATCGACCGTGACCACGCGCGTCCGGCCGCTCTTCGTGGTTCCCTCGATGTGCTCGCCGTCGACCACGCTTGTTGAACCCTTGATGGTGATCTGCTTGTTCTCCAGGTCGATGTCAGGCCATCGGAGGTTGAGAAGTTCACCGCGCCGCGCTCCCGTATAGGCGGCCAGATGAAGAAATGCATAGAGGCGATGTGACCGGGAGAGAGACAGGAACGTCCGGAGCTGGGCGGGCGTCCAGATCATTCCAGGCTCGCGCAGGTCGCTACGAGGCCGCTTGGCCTTCTCGACAGGCGAGCTGCTCAGGTACTCATGGACCAGCACGGCGTCACGGAAGGCGCGGCGGAGGATCGCGTGCGTGTGGACGACGCTCGACACCGCCAGTGGCTTGCCGTTCCGCCCACCGCGAGCGAGGAGATCCCGGTAGAGCTTCGTGACCGTGGGGGGTCGAACCGCTTGGAGCCGCATCTTGCCGATGTACGGCTTGATGTAGAGGCGAATGCTGATCCGGTAGTCCTCCAGCGTCCCCGGCTTGATCTCCATCGCGTGGTCCTCAATCCACATGTCGAGGAACTCGCCGACGGTGATCTCGTTCCGGTCGACGTACTCACCACGCCGGGCATTCACGCGGGCCTCGTCACGGGCCGCCTTGGCCTCGTCCTCGGTTGTGAACCCGCCGACCCATTTGGGCTTGCTTTCCCCGGTCTCAGGATCCTTGACGCGAATCACTTATGACCACGTGCTGCCGCGCTTCATGACCCCGTCGCGGAGCTTCGGCGCGGTCTTCTGGTCTGGCTTGTTCCGAGGCTCAGGGGCGCCGGCAAGTGTCTTGGTCATGCCGCACGCTCCTGTGTGGCCAGGTGGGAGATGTAGTCAGTGAGAGCGGCCAGGGGGACGCGCCGGGAGCCGTCGATGCGGACCGAGTCGACGGCGCCGGAGGCGATGAGCTGGTAGAGCTTGGCGCGGGAGATCGCCAGTGCTTCGGCGGCCTCCGGGACGGTGAGCAGAAGCCGAGTCATGATCCACCCCCAGACGCGTCGCTCAGGTGGGTCATAGGGACACCGGTGAGGGCGGCGGCGAGGAGGGCGTCTCCGGCGGTAAGGCGCCCAGGTACTGGTTAGGAGTGGCCGCCCTGCTGGCCGGATCCACGGACCACGCGGTGGCAGCTCATAAACCACCTCGATGGACGTGACCCCGAACTCATGGTTCTCCCTTCAACAGCCGTGTTGAAGATCGCGAGAGGAGGCTGGTCATTCCGTCCGCCCGATCCCCGCATCTCTGGCGATGGCGATCGCCTCCGCCCGAGAGGCAGCCGGCAACTTTGCCATGATCGCTGAGACCCGGTTGCGCACCGTCTTCTCGGCCAGGAAAAGCCGCCGAGCGATCGCCGTGTTGTCCAGACCGCGCGCGAGCAGCTCCAGCAGCTCCTGTTCGCGCTCGGTGAGCTGCGGAAAGGGCGTCGTGGCTGTTCTCCCGGCCGTGATAGTGCGCATGCGTGGCGCGGCGCCCGCGCCGATCAGGATCTCGCCGCGCATGACCGCCTCGAGAGCGCGTCCCACGTCGGCTTTGGACGCCTCCTTGAGGAGGTAGCCCCGGGCGCCGGCGTTGAGCGCGGCCTGCAGTGACGCGGCGTCGTCGCTCATGGTCAGGACCAGCACCGTCGTGCCTGGATGGTCGCGGGTGATCCGGCTTGTGGCCTCGATGCCGTCCAGTCCGGGCATGCGCAGGTCCATGAGGACGACGTCGGGTCGGTGGGTGCCGACGGCGGCCACCGCCGCGGAGCCGTCGCCGACCTCGGCGACCACCTCGGCGCCGAGGTCCGCCAGGAGTGTACGAAGACCGTCGCGGAACAGCGGGTGGTCGTCCGCGATGACCACGCGAAGGCCGCTCATGCCGTCTCCAAGGGAAGCCGTGCCCGCACTAGCATGCCCCCGCCGTCAGCGTCCGCCAACTCCAGCCGGCCGCCGACCTCGCCGGCCCGTTCCCGGATGCTCTGCAGTCCCACCCCAGGGGTCGCCGCGTCTCCCACCCCCCGGCCGTCGTCGCGTACCTCGACCACCAGCCAGGGTCCGTCGATCCGCAGGCGGAGGGTGCACGTCCGGCAGCCGGAGTGCCGGAGCGCGTTGGTGACCGCCTCCGCGGCGATCCGGTAGGCGGCCACCTCGATAGCCGCGGGCAGGGGCGGCAGGGCGGCGGCCACGACCATGACGGTGGACGCGTACGGATCGAGCAGCTGGCGCAGCGCAGGGACCAGCCCCAGGTCGTCGAGCGCGGGCGGTCGGAGGTCCTCCACCACGTGCCGGACGTCGCGGACCGTCTCCCGCAACTGGTCACTGAGCATCGCGGCCCGCCCGGCGAGGTCGGCGTCCTGGGAGGTGAGCCGGTCGGTGAGGCTCTCGAGCTGCATCGCCATCGCCGCCAGCCGCGGGCCGATGCTGTCGTGCAGGTCGCGGCGCAATCGGCGCCGCTCCTCCTCACGGGCCACGACGAGCCTCTCGCGGCTTCGCAGAAGGTCGTGGAACATCGACGCGGATCCCAACAGGGCACCGGCGTGCTGGGCGACGTCGGCCAACGCCGCACGCTCGCTCGCCGTGAACCGCTCGCCCGGATAGCGGCGCGCCACCAGGAGGGCACCCACCACCTCCGACCGGTCCGTCGCAGGCAGGCGATCCACCTCCGAGGACGGAACACCTGCATGGATCGCCGGAAGCCGCCCGTCCACCCCCTCGACGCCAACGTACGGCAGCTTCAGTGCCGCGCGCAGCGCCTCGGCGAGCTGGCCGAGGGCGTCGACCGGTCCCGTCGCCAGGTCCAACCGGCTGTGCACCTGCCGCAGGACCGCGTACGGGTCGCGCCGCTCGCCGAACAGCA
This sequence comes from Microbispora corallina, assembly GCF_016863035.1. Classification (GTDB taxonomy): domain Bacteria; phylum Actinomycetota; class Actinomycetes; order Streptosporangiales; family Streptosporangiaceae; genus Microbispora; species Microbispora corallina. The sequence goes on along the minus strand of NZ_BOOC01000062.1, from coordinate 26,868 downwards.
GCCGGTCGACCTGCCGCTGCACCTGGTCGCGCGCGGCCGCGGCGACGAGCGCGACGACCGCGACGACCGCGTAGGTGACCCGCCCGCCGGCATCCAGAGCGCCCGCGCCCGCGACGGTCGCGGCGTAGGCGAGCAGCAGGAACGCGGACAGCAGGCTGTACACGACCGTCCGGCTCAGTGCGGTGCCGATGTCGAAGAGCCGGTGGCGGACGACGCCGACCGCGATCGAGACCACCAGCAGCACCATGCCGACGGCCAGCGCCCCATCGGTGTTCGTTCCGCCGACCGCCGTGCCGACGAGCGCCGACCCGACCAGGCAGATGGCGCCGAGAGTCAGCCACTGCAACTGCGCGCGCTCCGTGCCGCTCGACCGCCGCAGCCGTCGCCAGACCGCGACCACGCCGCAGGCACCGGCTCCCAGCACGACGGCGAACGAGGTCAGCAGGGTGACCACGTTCAGCCACTGCCCGCCCGGGATCGCGAGCGGGTTGAGCAGGTCCGGTACGGCGTCGGAATCGACGGGAGCGAACATGCGCGCCGCGGTCTGCAGCACGATCAGCCCGACGATGATCCGTCGCAGGGTGTGCCAGCGGGCCGAGGTCAGCCGGCCGTCGGGCATGTGCATGGGCACGAGGCCCCACAGCACGAGGTACGGGACGTAGCCCCAGATCGACAACCAGGCCGCAGCCGCCGTCACCGGGTGACGGTCGCCGGGCACCAGGGCCAACGCCGCATACTGACCGGCCAGCAGGTAGGGGCCCATGAGCGCTGTCGACAGCAGCAGCCAGCCCACCACGTTACGCCACTGATGTGCGATGACCAGCGCCGCCACGAGCGGGAACGCGGTCGCCAGCACGAAGTCGGCCCCGGTCAGGCGCACGTGGTGTGCGGTCAGCCCGGTGAGTCGCTGGTGCAGCAGCACTGCGCCGACGGCGCACCCGAGCGATGTGACCGCGAGGGCGGCAGCGAGCCCCGTGGCGGGCACACGGGTCAGCCGCCGCGTCGTCGTCACTACCAGGGTCATGGTCGGATGATGCCCGATCACCTGACATCGGGGAACGGCCTCGCCGTCCCGCCTTCGACGAGGGGACGGCTGTCCCTCGTCGAAGGGACAACGGGCGCGGCACCGTGGGCGACGCCGCCGGCACACCGAAGGCCGGCGTCCACGAAGGGACCGACCCATGACCACTACCTCCGCTGGACCTGTGACCGAGTCTCCGGCGATCGCTCGCCCGTCCCGCGCCTGGCCGCTGTGGGGCTTGGCCGCCGGAGTCCTCGGCGTCGTCGCCACCGTCTTCACCACCCAACAGTCCGATGTCGGCCCCGACCGTGCCGGCACCCTTGCTCCCGGCACCTATCACCTGGGCGGAGCGCTCGGCTACCTGGCGGTGGCCTGCCTGCTGGTGCTGTCGGCGTGCTGGCGGACCGCCGCCCACCGCATTGCTCCGGACAACGCCGCCGCCCGCGTCGTCGCCGACGGTTTCACCGCTTCTGCCGCGGGGCTCTCGCTCGGATACGGCTGGAAGCTCGCGATGGCCCTGTACCTGCCGGGCGGGCTGAACCAGCACGGCTTCGGCAAGGAGGGGATGTTCTTCTACTACATGCTCAACGACTTCGGCAGCTACCTCGGGTGGCTGGGCGTCATCGTGGCCGCCGGCGCCGTGGCGTGGCTCGGCTTCCGATCACGTCTGGTGTCGATCTGGCTCGCTGTGGTCAGCCTGCTGCCCCCGCTGGCCGTGCTCGGGATGTCGCTGGGCCTCTCGATCGCCGGATACGCCGGCATCGTCGGGCCTGTCTGGCTCGTTGTCGCCTCGGCAGGGCTCGTGCTAGGCAAGCAGCGGCTCATGGGGACACGCTGACCATCCGGCGGCAGTGTACGCCCGTTGCTGGTTCCGGCTCCGGAACTCGGCCATCGGCGCACACCCTGTCTGCAGCCCTGGGAGGCTAGCCAGGACGGATACCCGTTCCCCGGTCTCTGAAGGCACCTGCAGCGAAGTGCGCGTGAGATGCGGAGAGGGGCCCGCCGATGGTCGGGTCCCTACCCGCCCGCAGGCCGCGCTCACCGTCGCCGCCGAAGCGCACGCCTCCACCTACGACCGGGCCCTATTCCCCCTCTGGATCACCATCTCGGGCACGTGCAACACCCGGGAAACGGTGCTGAAGCGGGACGGCAGCAACGTGGTAACCAGCTCCTCCTGCGCCCCCACCTCGGGTCACTGGTACAGCCCGTATGGCGGGGCGACCTGGACCGCCGCCTCCGACGTCGACTACATGGTTCCGCTCGCCGAGGCCTGGCAATCGGGCGCCTGAAGCTGGACCACCTCGCGACGCCAGGCGTTCGCCAACGACCTGACCAGGCCGCAGCTATGGGCGGTCACCGACAACGTCAATCAGTCCAAGAGCGACCAGGACCCGGCCACCTGGAAGCCTTCTCTGACCTCGTTCCGCTGCACCTACGCCAAGGAATGGATCCAGGTGAAGTACAGCTACGGCCTCTCGGTGGACAGCGCCGAGAAGAGCGCCCTGAGCAGCATGCTTTCGACCTGCTGACGCCTGGCCGTCACCACTGACGGCCGCGACCGGGAGCTGAAGGCTGACCAGCTCACCCCGCTTGACCTCCAGGCGCTCAGCACCCTGGCGGCCAAGCGCCGGCAGTAGAAGTAAGCGGCCGGGCCCCAGGTCCGGCCCTTACGCATGCCCGGCCAGCAGCCCGCCGGCAATGGCGGCGGACTGCTGGCCGTCGCGACGCTTGCCCCCGGGTCGGCGCGTTCGGGGCATCGGGCCCACTACTGCGATACCTGCGTTCTCCCAAGTCATTCCCGGCCCTGGTCTGACCCGGGCTCCGCGCCCTTCCCCGGGACCGGTGGGCGGGATATACGCGGGATGATCTTTCTTGGCTGAACTTCCGGCTGAGCTTGAGACGCAGGTCAGTGGCACCGTGGGTGCGCGGTATGCAGTGCTCTTGAAAACCGTTAGGGTGAGGTATAGATAGGTCCCCCAGGTCGGCGGCGAAGGCGCCCTTCTCGCCTGCTACGTGGCTCGTCTCGCTTCGTTGAAGCTCCGCTACCGGCTGCTGCCTGCAGCCGCTCGCATCACCCGGGGCGGTCGCCGCTTCCATCTGTGCATCTCCGCAACCTGGCCCTGGCGAAACGAGCTGACCAGCGCATTCGTAGGCCTCACAGCCCTGCCCCGGCCAGCCACCTGAAGCATGACAGCGCCCCTGCCCGACCACCACCCGAGGAACCCTGGAGAACCCGACCCGCGCGTCGGGCCACGGCCATGCCTGCCGACGAAAAGCAACCGAACCACCACTGCACACCAGCTCAGACCGGCTCAGCCACTCGAAGCGAAACAGGGCGGCTAGGCGGATTCTTGGCCCGGCACCTTAGCGAGTTGCACACCACGCAGGCTGAGCAGCACCAACCCAGCGCACCCGCAGACGAGCGCGATGTCGGCGACGTTACCCACGAAAGGGCCGTAGTCGATGAAGTCCACAACATGCCCGCGGCCCAGGCCGGGGTCGCGGAAGAGCCGGTCGCCCAGGTGGGATACCGCACCGCCGAGCAGCACGCCCAGCACGAGCGCCCAGCCCGCCGAGGCCAGTCGGCGTGCGGTGTAGAGAATGCCGACCACTGCCGCTGCCGTTGCCAGGGTGAACACCCATGTCGCCTCGATGCCTATGGAGAACGCGGCGCCAGGGTTGTACAGCAGCCGGAAGTAGATCAGAGGCGGGATCACGGCGACGCGCTCGCTGTCGGACAGCGCGGAGACCGCCCACAGTTTGGTGAGCTGGTCCGCGAGCAGGACTACCGCCGCCAGTATGAGCATCACGCCGTACAGTCGGCTTGAACCCCGCGCCAACCGCATCATCATGGCCTCCGTGCGTAGCGATATCCGAACCAAGATTCCCTGAGGCTATCGGCCCCTACGCCGTGGCAAGGTGCACGTTGCCGCCGTGGGGCAATCGGCTGAGCTCGTGGCTTGTCAGGCAGCCTTGGCCGGGTATTCGGTCCACTGACGGATCGATGACACGGGCGCGAAGCGGGTCTTCAGCTCGGCCCGGCTGTTCCGCCAGCGGATGTAGGCGGCGATGGCGGCGTTCTGCTCGTCGTGGGTGCGATGATCGGTGCCGTTCGGCGCGAAGTAGCGCAGGGCTGCGAACTCGGATTCGATCCAGTTCAGCCAGGATCCGTAGGTCGGCAGGAAGACGAGCTCGACGTCGTTGTCGGCGGCCCAGGCGCGTATCTCGGCGTGCCGGTGCGGGGAGAAGTTGTCGAGCACGATGTAGAGCTTCTCCCCAGGCCAGCGCTCTCGCAGGGCCTTGAGCAGGCCGAGGAACTCGCGCCACCGTTTGCGCTTGCGGATCCGGTAGTAGATCTTGCCGGGGGCCAGGTCGAGGGCGGCGAGCATGTGCATCACCCCGCCGTAACGGTTGTAGGTCGCCCGCAGGCGGCGGGGCCTGCCGGCCGGTTGTTCGAGATCGCTGCCAAACGGTGTGGCATGACTCTCGACGCCGGAGGCTGGATGATTGGAGACAACCTCGTCGCTGACATCGCCGGCGGACGCGCAGCCGGACTCCGCACGATCTGGATCGATCGCGGGACATGGCCAGACAGTGAGCCCGATGCGGACCACGTTGTTACTGACGTGCTCCAGGCGATGGAGATCCTCAGCGCATACCAGTGATCTTGCTAACGCGACTGCTAACAACAACCCTGGACGGTCCTGGACGGCCGTGGAATGAGGGGCCATGCCGAGGCCACGCGATCAGGGCCGGAAGAGGAGCCTGGACGGCCGTGGACGGTCGTGATCTAACTCGTAATGAAGGGGTCAAGGGTTCGATTCCCTTAGGCGGCTCCAGCTCAGAGGCCCTCCCGGTCCATCCGGGAGGGCCTTTCTCGTTCCCGTAAGCAACCGGTACAGCAACGAGGCGCGCGTATGCGGGAACCGCGGTCAGCCGCTAAGGGACATTAGAAGGCGAGAGACCCAGTCGCCCGGGAAGACCTGCTCAAGCCGCTCTCTGCTGGTCTCTGAGATCGCCTTCTTGGCCGGTGGGAGGATCGCACCGTCCGGGACGGCCGCATACCTGTGGGGCGCCTACCGCAGGCGCATGCCGTACCTGGTCGAGTGCCGTCCCGAGGTGCTCTCTCCGTCAAGATCACGGACGGTGCCCGGCGATGGCGTCGCCGGGCACACTGCGAGCTGACCATCCTGCTTCAGAGGTGCGGGGTTAGTTGCTCGTCCTGGGCGGCTCCCCGCCGCTCGCCGACGCGCAGCGCCGCGAACAGCCACGAACCGGCCAGCAACACGCCACCGGCACCGGCGACCACCGGGCCGAAGTTGGTCAACCCGAAGTTCACGACAACGAGCGGGCCGGTGAGCCCGAGTGCGAGCGCGACCGATCGCGGAAGCGTCCCGCGTCGGCCGGCTTGTGCGCCCCAGACGATCGTGGTGACGGCCAGCACGATCGCTGCGGCGGCGAAGGCCCAGAACCCGGCGTTGCTCCCCCACCAGATGGCGCTGTTCGGCAGGCCGGCTCGCTGGGCGTCGGCCGACAGCGGCCGGTCCTGCAGCGGACCGATCCAGAACTCCAGCGCCACCCCCGCGGTGGCCGTGGCTGCGGCGCCCACGCTGAGCGTCGCTGCGGCCCCGCTTACATGACGACGCAGCAGCACGCACAGCCATACCAGGACTCCGAGAACCACCGCGTAGCAGCGCTTGGCGGTGTCGTAGCCGGTGCCCGCCGGCACCGTCCCGGCCTGCTGGCCGAAGTAGGGCTGCAAGGTCGCGAAGCCGAGCGCGAAGAGCACTGCGGCCAGCCTGGTCATGCGGGACATGGAACCTCCGAGTTCCTGGGTGCCGCCAACCGGCACCGACAGAGCTACCGTCGTGGTCCTCCGGTCCCGCTCGGCAGTGCGCGCGGTCCCGTCACGGTCCCTCTCGGCCCAGCCCCGCTTCCCGGGCGCGCACGATCGCCTCCGCGCGACCGGCCACCTGCAGCTTGTCGAAGATGGAGGTGATGTAGTTCTTCACCGTCTTTGGGCTGAGGCACAGCCGCCGTGCGATTTCCGCGTTGCTCCTGCCGGCGGCGAGCGCGTCGAGGACCTCGCGCTCACGATCGCTCAGTTCTGGGAAGGCCCCTTGGGCACCCGGAGGCCCACCGCTGAGGAAAGATGAGATCCGCGCGGCGACCGCAGGTCCGAACAACGCCTCCCCGGCGGCGACGGCGCTCACCGCCCGTAGGAACTCGGCACCCTCGCACCCCTTCAGGACGTAGCCGCGCGCGCCGGCACGCAGTGCGGCGAAGACGGAGTTGTCGTCTTCATTCATCGTGAGGACGAGCACGGCGGTGCGGGGATGGTCGCGCACTACCCGCCGGGTGGCCTCCAGACCGGAAAGCACGGGCATGGTCAGGTCCATCACCACCACATCGGGATCGTGCTCGCCCACTGCCGCGAGCGCAGCCTGGCCGTCGCCGGCCTCCGCCACGACGCGGTGCCCCCCAACCTGCTCGAGCAGTTGTCGGAGCCCGTGCCGGAACAGCGGATGGTCGTCGGCCAGGACGACGCGCAGCGACGAGCCGGGCTCAGCATCGGTCACCGCTGCTCCAACGGAAGCCGTGCTGTCACCCGCGTGCCGCCGACGGCACGGGCGCACCTGTCCAGAGTGCCGCCCAGTTCGGTGGCGCGCTCCCGCATGCTCTCGGTGCCCACACCAGGCACAGCGTCCGGCCGGAGACCGTTCCCATCGTCCTCCACGCAGACAGCGAGATCGCCGCCTCGGGCCGCGATGTCCACGGTCACCCGCTGCGCGCCGGAATGCCGGACGGCGTTGGTCACCGCCTCCTGGACGATGCGGTAGGCAGCCACCTCCACGGCCGCCGACAACGCGGGCAGAGGGGCGCAGCGGACGGACACCGCCGGACCGCCGGGCGAGATCCGCTCGGCCACGCGCTCGACCGCCGCGGGCAGGCCGAGATCGTCCAGCTCGGCCGGCCGCAGGTCGCTCACCACGCGCCGCATATCCGCGACCACATCCGCCGCGCTGCGGCGCACCTCTGCGAGCAGCTCGCCGGCCGCACGGACATCGCGCGCCAGCTGCGCCGCCGCGACGTCGAGTTGCAGGGTGATGGCGGCGAGGGCCGGTCCGAGCCCGTCGTGCAGGTCCCTGCGCAGCCGGCGACGCTCCTCCTCACGGGCGGCCACCAGCCGCTCCCTGGACCGACGCAGTTCGTCGGCGAGCCGATCCGAGCGCAGCGCCGGACCGGCCGACCGCGCCAGGTCCTCGAGCAGCTCGCGGTCCCGGCGGCCGAAGGTCTCCCCGGGTGCACGCGGAGCCACGAGGAGCGCACCCTCCTCCTCGCCGTCAATGACGACGGGCAGTCGCAGCGCGGCCGGCGGCAGGGTGCCGGTGGCCGCGACCAGCGTGCCGTTCCTGCCGATGAGGCTCGCGGCCGGAACCCGCATCGTCGCGCAGACCAGCTCGGTCACGCCGTCGAGCGCGCCACCCGGGCGCCGGGCCGCGGCCAGCCGACGTCCGAGACCCGAGAGGACCGCGTACGGATCATCCCGGTCGCCGAACAGCACGCGCGAGACAGCACGTTGGACGACGGTACGCAGCGGGGCGAATGCCAGCGCCACTCCGACGGTGGCGACCGTCACCGGCACCGAGGGAAACCTGTTGCGCAGCAAGCCCGTAGTGGCGAAGATCAGCGCCGCATACACGGCGCCGAGCAGCACGGCGAGTACCAGGTACACCACCGAGCGGCGCAGCACCAACTCGATGTCGAACAACCGGTACCGGAGCACCGAGACCGCCACGGATGCCGGTATCAGCGGCAGCACCACCGCCTGCACCAGCGGTCCGGCTGCCGATGCGCCGCCGAGCGCCTGCACCACCTTCACCGCAACCAGTGCGAGGACGACCACGACCATCGCGACGAGGATGGGCAGCAGGGCCCGGCGCCCGTCCCGGTCGGCGGTCATCCAGCGCCGGACCAACGAGGCAACGGCGACCACGGAGCAGGCGAGGTAGAGCAAAAACGCCGGTCCCACGGCCGCGGCGGCGCCTGGGACGCCCACCGGGTTGGTCAGCACCTCTCCGGGCCGGCCCTGCATGGTCGGCTGCGCCATCGCTATCAGCGTCGCCAGGCCGACCGCGCCCACCGACAGGAGCAGGACCGGGCGCCACCGCGGGCCGGGCGGGCGGCCATCCGGAACGACGAGGGGCAGCACCGCCGTCAGCGTGCCGAGTCCTGGGAACCACAGCCAGCTCTCCGCCCAGGCGGCCAAGGGGACACCGCGGAGCAGGAGTGCACCCGCGAGGACGTCCAGACCGTGGGCCGCGCCGACGCCAACCAGCAGCCACCCGACGGGGTTCCGGGGCCTGCGGGACGCCACCAGTCCTCCGATAGCCGGATAAATGAGCCCCTGAATCGAATCGACCAGCAGGTAGGGCGACGGATTGCCGCCGCCAAGGACTAGGCCGACAGTGACGGCGATAAGGCTGCCGACCCACGAACCCCCGGCGACCCACACCGCGGCCACTCGTCGCGGCGAGCCCTCCGCCTGGCGGACCACGTCGAGACCGACCATGACCGAATCATCGCCGGTCCGCCGGTCCCGCTACAAGGGGACCGCGGTCCCGGCCAACTGCCAGGGTGAGGCGTTGTCGCAGCCGCCCTCCTGCTCGTCGCTCCAGCTCAACGACGGCCCCGACGCCCCCTGGCGCTACATCGACGGGCAACACCGCGTGGCAGCCCACCTGGACCCCGGGGGTCCGGGAAACCCTCGTGCAACGCTCCGAGGACGCGACCGCGAGGTATGACGGCCGCGCCGGTCACGTGAGCCTTCGTTGGCAGGCGCACCCAGATCGCCCCGCCTCTACGCGGTTCGTGTTCCTCAGTGCAGGGTTTCGCCTCGGGCTTCCTTCAGACCCAACCTCACGGTGACGCCCTTGCCTCGGGCTCGGAATCAGCACCAGAGCGACGAGCTTGCACCAGATCTGTTTTGGGTGAAGTCCTGTAGCGGCCGATTGCGCAGGGCGGTGCCCTTGGCGGCGCGGATGCGGTGCGGCGATCCTCGCTGAACTCACGCGCCAGATACGACCTGGACGTCGTCGAACGGCACGCATGAGAACTCCAGGAGCCCCGGACAGGGCTCGACATGGACGTCACGAGCGCCTGCACAGGGAGTTGCGGGTCCGCCCCTGCCAGCCGCTGACCATAGAAGCCGAGCACGGGACATGAGCGGGATGATCTTCCTTGGCCGGACCTCCATCTGGGGCTGGGCCGCAGGCCAGGGTTGGTATGGGCGGAGTAACTGTAGTGCTCTTGAGCACCGCTAGCCCAAGGCGTCGGACGATTGAGTCATTCGGCATCGCTGAGGGCACGAAGTGCGCCCTCGGCGAGGACGTGGCCTGCTTTGACCGCGGTCGTGACGTCGGCTACTTCCAGCCAGCCGGGGTCATGGTTGGTTTCCCAGGCGATGATGTCCGCCGCGACAGCCAGGGCCTGATCGTCTCGCGCGTACACGAGCGCTTCAGCCAACAGCAGGTACGCGCCTGGTCGAGTGCCGTGGAACTCCTGCGCCATGAGGGAGATCTGGTCGCCGATCCGCCGCGCATGGTGGGGGTACAGCCCTGCCAGGCAGGCCAGCAGGAACCTCACTGCGGGCGGTTCTGTCTCCCAACGAGACACCAACTCCGGCAGTTGCTCGCCCACGGTGAGGTGCACGTCCTCGGTCCATGTCGCAGGTATGGGCAGGTGCCCTTGGGCCACGGCGTGATCGGCGTCACCGAGCAGGCTGTCGGCCCATCGGTCGGCCGCGACGAGGAGCCACACAAAGAGGTCGAGCCGTTGCCTGGCTGGCAGAGCCCCAGAGACGATCATGCGTGAGAGGAACGGCAGCGCCGGCGCGGTGGCCGAATAGCAGGATCCCTGGTGTAGCAGGTCGTCGCCGAACAGTACGTCGAGGGTCGAATCCCAGTCGCCGAACGGATCTGACAGTGCACGTAGGAGTTCGGGGATGTCTTCGGCGGAACCGTGGGCGTGACCCAGATCGGCCCATGGGATGTCGTCCAGCCCGGACAGGTCGATGGGCACGTCCTGCGCGGTGTCAGGAGTCAACGCGAGGGACCTGCGGGGTGGCGGAGCGAGGACGACGACGGCAGGGGTCGGGGGGCGTGCGCCTGCGTTGGTGCACACTATCGGGGCATCGGCGCCGCGGAGCACGGGCAGCATGCTGACGTCGCAGCGGCTCCCGCCCTCTGGGTAGCCACCGTGCTGGCGGGCTACGGCAGCGGCGGCGCGGCCAACTGCGTCGATCAGGCGGTGGCCTATGGCATCGACGGGATAAGGTCCCTCGTCGAAGGCGGTGACCCTCCAGCCTCCTTGGGGCGACGGCCGAGCGGTGACTCGGGCGAATCCATGCGCCGCCAACGCCTGCGCCAACTCCCGGGCTTGATGGTCAGCAGGCACGACAAACTCGTGAGTACCGGCCATTGCAGACCAACCAGCCACGTCAACATCTCCTTCGCGCGGGTCTTCGGCGGGACTGCCAGGCATAGCAGCAACTGCTGTACAGCAGCGACTACAGGGTTGCGTCCACGGGAGTGGTGTAAGAGTTTCCGCTGGTAGAGGCGTGGCGTCGTGAAATGAGCACGGCCATCGCGTGATCCTTCGTGATTGCGAAGTCAGATGAACTGCCGGACGTCCTGGGCGTTGAGCCTGTTCAGGCGCTTCTTGCCGAGCCCGGGGACCAGGTGCAGTCGGACAACGCTCTCGTATCCCTGGTAGGTCTTCGGGCGCCGTTCCTCGTTCACGATGTGCTTGAGCCAGTAGTTGAGGAAGTCGGCCACACTCCAGTCCGAACCGACCGCCCCGTCTCCTTCGCCGCGGCCTTCGAGGCTCCCGTCCGTCCGGAGAACGGGCTCGCTGCGCCGTCTTGCAAAGAGGTGTCGCGCTATGCCGAACGGCTGGAGCGGTTGTGGGGCACCTCCGGCGTCGCACGGCACGGCTACGCCCCGATCGAGGACAAACCACTCGCGGGGCTGGGCGAGGTATACGGCTCCTTCGCCGAACTAATGGAGGCGGCTGTGGCGGCCGCCCACCCCGGGAGCGGTGCGTGACCGGCCCTGCGCCAATGCGTCCTCCAAGGTGGGGTACGCGGTCATCCCTCCGACGCGACCAATGATCCCGGAGATGCGAAACAGCCGCTCAAGGCGAGGCGTCAGCCCGCAGACGGCGACCCGCTGACGCATCCCCAAACACCGGTAGGCTTCGAGGATCACACGCAGGCCGGTGCTGTCCATGAAGCGAAGCTCGCTGAGGTCGAACAGCAGCCGCTGAGGCGCCGACTCGACAGCCAGATCCACCTGCTTGCGGAATTCGGCCTCGGCGGCAAGGTCCAGTTCCCCGGATGCCTTAATGACGATGCATGGCGGGCGTCGTTCGATGATTGCTTGGAAGATGTCCATACGGCTCACCCCCGATGACGCTTGCAGATTGCGGAGCCGACGGCATCGCTCACGCCGATGCGGCGCTCGGGCGGTGGCGTACTGACCCAGACCTTACCGTGCATTACCACATGTCCGGCGCTATCGCGACGTTTCTTGGACGGCTGCCGGACCAGCGTTGACGTCTGCTTGACGTGAAGTCAAGTCGCGCTGCCAAACCGTGGCCGTCGAGTGGTGGGAGGCGCAGCAGTCGGCTTTGCCGTCGATCGATCAGAGGTTTCCTACTATGCGCCCATGTCCAGATGGGTCGGTGTCGGCGGATGGGAGATACGTGGCATGGTCGAGCGGGTGGACCTGGTCGGCGGTTCGATGACGGCCGGGCCTGAGCCCGACGGCGGATTCCGGGTCCGGGCAAGGCTTCGCACATGATCCGCGTCCTGCTCGCCGACGACCAGGAGCTGGTACGGCTCGGCCTGCGGATGATCCTCGAGGCCCAGCAGGACATCGAGGTGGTCGCCGAGGCGGGCGACGGGCAGCAGGCAGTCCGCGAGACCCTGCTGCACCGGCCCGATGTGGTCCTCCTCGACATCCGAATGCCCGGCGTCGACGGCATCGCCGCCGCCCGGCGCATCCTCGCGGACTCCCGGCTCACCGTCCGCGTGATCATGCTGACCACGTTCGACAGCGACGAGTACCTCTACGCCGCGCTGGACGCCGGAGCCTGCGGGTTCCTGCTGAAGTCGGCCCCAAGAGCGCATCTCCTGCACGCAGTCCGGGCCGCCGCCCACGGTGAGGCGCTCCCCGCGTACGGCGGTGTGACGCCGGGTGTCACCAGGGCACCGGCCCGGCGTCGTCGAAGAACCCGCCGGTCGGGCCGTCGTCGGGCAGGGTCGCAAGCCGGATCGCGATCGCCGCGCCCTGTTCCGGCGTACGGACACCGCGGAAGCCGTTGAGGTCGGTCGCGCAGAAACCGGGGCAGCCGGCGTTGATCAGGATGTTCGTGTCGCGCAACTCCTTGGCGTACTGCAGGGTGACGGCGTTGAGGAACGTCTTCGACGGCGCGTACGCGGCGGAGATCGGGCCCGTTTCCGCGCCGGGAGTGGCCTGCCGGGTGAGAGAGCCGACGGTGCTGGACATGTTCACGATCCGCGGGGACGCCGAGCGGCGCAGCAACGGCAGCATCGCGTTGGTGACGCGGATGACGCCGATCACGTTGGTCTCCACGGCCGCCCGCATCGTGGCGGGGTCGACCGTGGTGGGCGTCTGCGGCATCCCCCCGGTGATCCCGGCGTTGTTGACGAGCACGTCGAGGCGTCCCGCGCGCTCCTCGATCAGCCCGGCGGCGGCGGCCACGCTCGCGTCGTCGGTCACGTCGAGCGGCACGCCGAACGCGTCGACGCCCGCCGCGCGCAGCTTCTCCACCGCGCCCTCCCGGCGTCCCTCGTCCCGAACACCGACTCCGACGCTCCAGCCGAGGGCGCCCAGACCGGCCGCGATCTCGTATCCGATCCCCTTGTTCGCGCCGGTGACCAGCGCGATCGTCCCTTCGTTCATGGATCTCATCCTGTACGCGTCGACTGCGAAACCTCCAACACCGTTCGGGTGGGCATCGATACCTCGCGGGTATCGATGCTTGCGGCGGTACCGTGGCGACATGGAGACGCGTGAGCTGCGGTACTTCGTCGCCGTCGCCGAGGAGTTGCACTTCGGGCGGGCCGCGCAGCGGCTCGGGATCGCGCAGCCGCCGCTGTCGCGGGCGATCAGGCAGCTCGAACGGCGGCTCGGGGTGACGCTGCTGGACCGCACGAGCCGCACCGTCACGCTGACCGAAGCCGGGTCGGTGCTGCTGCGCGAGGGGCGGGCGGCCCTCGACGCGGTCGAGGCCGCCGAGCGCCGCACCCGCCGCGCCGCCCCCGCGACCGGCCGCCCCGGCCTGGTCCTCGTCGCGAAGGCCGGAGCCTCCGGCGAACTGCTGCTGAAACTGCTCGACGCGTACGCCGCGGAGCCCGGCGCGCTCGCCGTCGACGTGCTCCTGTGCGGGCCCGGCCAGCAGGAGCGGTTGCTGCGCGACGGCCGAGCCGACGTGGGTCTGCTGCACCGGCCGTTCGACTCGACGGCCGGGTTCGACTTCGAGGAGTTGTCCACGGAGGGACAGGTCGTGGTGCTGCCCGCGGCGCATCCCCTCACCAGCCGGGCCTACGTGCGGATGGCCGACGTCACCGCGCTGTCCGGCCTGCCCACGCCGCGCTGGCCCCGCCCTGACGGCACATACCCGGACGGCCCCGGTCCGGAGGTCCGCGACAACGCGCAGCTTCTGCAGTTGATCGCGCTCGGCCGGGCCTCGGCGGTCCTGCCGGAGTCGTGCCGGGCTCATCTGCGCCGCGACCTCGCCGCCGTGCCGGTGCTGGACGCTCCGGCGGTGACGACGGTGATCGCCTGGCCGCCGCACAGCCGGTCGCAAGCCGTCGCCGGGCTGGTCCAGGCCGCGACCCGCCTCTAGCTCCGGGAGGGTCTTTTGCCAACCCTCCTGCTGACAGGCATCAGGCCACTGATTCGGTCAGACCGTCCAGCGCGAGTAGCCTGGACGCCTCTTCCAGCCAGATGCGCTCCAGCCTGTTGCTTGTGATCTTCTTCAGAGCGGAGTAGGCGGTCTCGGCCTTGGTGTCGGGGTCGCTGCTCTTGGAGAGAAGGTCGGCGGCGAAGGCGGCGAGGGCCTTGAATGCGAGGTAGGGCGGCGCGTCTGAGCCATACCAGGAAATGGCGACCAGCGGCCGGCCATGCCAGGTCACCCGAGATCGCAGCTCTGTCTTCTCCCGTATCGATTCGCGGAGGCTCTGGACCGCCTGCCTGAAGCAACCGAGAAGAGTGCAGTCACGATCGGACAGCTTCCGCTCGGACGCCAACCGGACGAGCAGGGACTCTAACTTGCCCTCTGTCTCCGCAGCGCGGTCCAGGAGCGTGCGGCCGAAGTCGTCATCCTCGTGGAGGCTCTTCGGAGCATTGCTCCACGTTTTCCAGATGGCGAAGAACTCCCCGTAAACCTCATAGAAAACGCCGAGAGCGAGGAGATCCAGCTCTCGGCGCTTCTTCCGCTCGTCCCATCGAGCGGTGAGCCGGTTGCTCACGAGCCATCCAAGGACGAGGGTTATGAGGGCGACGACCAGGTTGGGAACTGCCTTGACGCTTTCCACCCACAACGTCGCGCCCATCCGGCCTCCTCGCCTCCTGTCTGCTAATAGACAATCGGGGGCGAGGTACGGGTGTGTCGATTCCTTCCGCTCGTATTCAAAGCGTTAGCGAAGACTGTGCCCGATGACGGCCTGGCTGCTGCGGAGGAACGAGGCGGCGACGGTCGCCGGCTGGTCGAGGTATCCGGCCACCATGGCGCCGTCGCGGATCAGCATCAGGTCGTCGGCGACATCTCCGGAATTCGTGATGCCGAGCGGGGCGACGAGCTGTTCGAACGTCGTCTTGTTCCAGCGGCGGTGCGCGTCGACGGCCTTGCGGATCGGACTGTCCGGGTCGGGGTATTCGGCGGCGGCGTTGATGAAGGGACAGCCGCGGAAGCCGGGCGCGCAGGCGATGATCCCGATCGCCTCGGAGATCACCCGGAGGGTGGCGTCGACATCGCCGTCGCCCTGCTTGATCGCCTCGCCGATGCCGTCCCGCTCGAGTGCGGCGCGGCGTTCGAGGTACGCGACGACAAGATCGTCCTTGCTCTTGAAGTGCCGGTAGAACGTCACCTTCGTCGTGCCGGCGAGGTCGATGACCTTGTCGACGCTCACCGCCCGTAGCCCGTGTGCGTAGAACAGCTCGGAAGCCGCCTCAAGGAGGCGCTCACGCATGGGGCTGTTCATGCCCGAGATCATACGCGTCCCTCCTCTTCGCCCCTTGCGACGGACCTCACCGCCCGGCTACTGTCAGCGCGGTAGAGTTACTAGTCATTCTACCTGCTTCTCCTGCCGAAAGAGGGACGATGACCACCGTCACCGACATGAACGCCACCCGCACTGCCGTGGCCTTGAGGAACCTCTACGTGGTGCGATTCGGATTCGCCCTCATCTGGGCGGTCCTGCTGTTCCTGACCGGGCCGGCGTCCGGCCCACTGGGCACGGCACTGCTCGTGATCTACCCGTTGTTCGACGTCGCCGCGGCCATCGTCGATCTGCGCACCTCGAAAACCGCGCGCCCCGCCGCAGCCCTGTACGTCAACGCGGCCCTCAGCCTGCTCACCGCCATCGGCCTGGCCGCTACGGCCACCTCGGGGGTGCCCGCGGTGCTGCGCGTCTGGGGCGCTTGGGCGATCACCGCCGGAATCGTGCAGCTCATCGTGGCCGTCAGCCGCCGCAGGCTCGGCGGCCAATGGGCGATGATCCTCAGCGGGGGGCTCTCCACGATCGCCGGGACGGCGTTCATCCTCCAGGCCGGTACGCCGGCCGCATCACTGACGAGCCTCGCCGGCTACGCGACCGTCGGCGGCGTCTTCTTCCTCATCTCCGCCCTGCGTCTGCACCGGACCGCGACGAGCACCTGAACCGCCGCCGAAACCGTCAGTCGCTGACCACGAGTCCCCTCACTCGAGGCGGGGCTGTTGTCGATGAGTGGCCCCGGAACGCGTTCCGGGGCCACTCATCTCACTGGTCGATGCTGAACATGCCCTCGGGGACCCCGGCGATCTCGATCGAGCGCCAGATCGAGCGCCCCTGCGGGAGTTCGTGGTAGCGCCGCAGCGCGGAGAGGCCGCCCAGCCAGCCGGTCCAGCCCGGGTACGGCGGATTGGCGGGGTCGAACCCGCTCTGCACCACGGTGAGCCGGGTCTTGCCGTCCGAGCCTTCCAGCTCCCAGCTGTCGGTCATGCCGTCGGCGAACCGCAGGGTCGCCTTGCGGCCCGGCTCGAACTCGACGAACCTGGCCCCGCTGGGGTCCACATCGAACCCACCCATGGCGAAGCGGCCGCCCACATAGGGCTCGATGTCGACGTTGGCGCCGAACCACTTGTGGAACTGATCCGGCTGGGTCATCGAGTCGAACACCTCGTCCGGTGTCGCGTCGATCACCATGGACGCACGCAGCTCGTTCGAGGTGAAGTCGCACTTGGGCGTCAGCTCACGGCCGGCCAGATAGTCGGCCAGATTGGCGATCGCCAGCGACCAGAACGTCTGCAGCGCGCCACGGGCACCGGCCATGTCGGCCAGCACCTCCGCGAAACTCGGCAGGTCGCTCTGGCTCAGCGTCACCAGCGTGCCGTCTTCGTCCTCGGCCAGCTCGATCTGCACCGTGGACTCGACGCCCTCGACGGTCCAGGCGAACCGGATGGTGTGCTCGTCCACGTGCAGCACGCGCTGGTGCGGCTCGGCGCCGTCCGGCGTGAAGCGGCCCCAGAACGCGTACGTGCGGGGCAGGTCGACTTCGGCGTGCTCGGCCAGCCAGACGCGCAGCGCGGCCGGGTCGGTCAGCGCCTCGTACGTGACCTTCAGCGGGGCCGGAACGACCGCGCGCAGGCGCAGGTCAGGTTCGGTCATCGGGATCTCCCTTCGGATAGCAGGCGACGGCCATGCGGAACGCGTCGCCTTCGGCGCCGCCGTAGCGGGTGAACAGGTCCTGGAGCGTCTGCTGCAACTCGTCCAGGAACGCCTTGCGCTGCTCCGGGCGCACGCGGATTTCTCCCGACATGCCGATCGACGGCAGATCGGGGCGGGTGAGGTCGAGCGCGGCGATGTCCGCCTGCACGTCCTCCATCAGGTCGACCAGGTAACCCAGGCTGAGCCGGTCGCGGGTCTGGCGCAGCCCGATCCGGCCCACCAGGCTCGGGGACAGCCAGTAGGACCGGCCGGCCGCCTGGTAGATCCCCTCGTTGATCCCGCGCACGCGGCGCTCGGCCACCTGGCGGACCAGTCCGGCCTCCAGCAGGCGCTTCACGTGGTAGTAGACCCGCTGGGGGGTCTGGTCGAGCTCGACCGCCACCTCGGTGCAGGACCGGGGCTCGGCGAGCTGCCGCAGCACGTCGATCCGCTGCGGCTTGAGCAGGGCCTCGGCCTGCTCGATGTGATCGAGGTAGACGACGTCTCTCATGACGAAAATCAGCTTTTACGTAAAAAAGATTTTTGTCAATAGGCCGGTGGAAGCCGATGCCGGGGCGGATCATGGTCCAGACGGCGCCTCCCGCCGGCGCTCCGCCTGGGTGCCGTCCGCGGTCCGGTGCCGCGGCCGCTCGGCGCGCGGTCTCCCCGGCCATGGCAGTCGGAGAGATCTCGTCAGGCGCCCGTTGCCCTGTTGTGGACGGGGGACACTTCGCTGCCTGTCGAAACTTATCGGCCGTAGCGTTGTCTGCGTTCGTGCGTATCGGCGCATCGATTGGAGGAGCCGCAGATGTCGAATCAGCACGACAATTCGCCGGATGTGATTCAGCACATCTTTCACGCCTGGGATGAGGCGTTGGGAGCCGAAGACCTCGACGCGGCCATGGCGCTGTATCACGCGGATGCCACTCTGGAGAGCCCTCTGGTCTGTTATCTGCTCGGAGTCGACGAGGGCGTCATACGGGGTCGCGTCGCGCTGCGTCAGTTCGTCGAACGAGTCTTCGCCCACCACGCACCGCAACGCCGCCGATTCCGCACCGGCTTCTTCTCCGACGGAACGCGGTTGACCTGGGAGTACCCTCGTGACACGCCTGCCGCGAGCAGATGGACATCGTGGAGGTCATGGAGATCCGGGATGGCCTGATTCAGAGCCACCGGGTGTATTGGGGCTGGTTCGGCGTCAATATGATCAAGGGTGGTGCGCATCCGCGATAGCGGCCGTCAGCCGTCCACCTCTTGCTGACGATTTCCCTGCAATCAGGACGGAATGCGAAACGGGGTGTTCGCGGTCCTGGCAAGATGTCCGCATGGAGCGTGTGCTTGGAGTCGGCGGATATTTCCTGCGGGCCGCCGACCCGGTGACCCTGGGCGCCTGGTATCGCGATTGCCTGGGCCTGGACGCCGACGAGAACGGTCTGTGGCGTCAGGAAGCCGGGGTGACGGTGTTCGCGACGTTCGAGTCCGAGACCGAGTACTTCGGGTCCCGCGCGCAGCAGACGATGCTCAACTTCCGTGTCCGCGACCTGGAGGCGATGCTCGCGCAGTTGCGCGCCAAGGGAGCGGACGTGGCCGAGGAGACCCAGGACATGGAGGGCGTCGGCCGGTTCGGCTGGGTCACCGATCCCGAGGGCAATCGAATCGAGCTGTGGCAGCCCAGCTGACAGTCCCACGAGCGCACCCGGACCCGCCCACGAGCTCGCCGCCGCGCGCGATCACGCCTCGCAAGCTCGTGGGGCATCGGATCCAGGTCTCCGGAACCCGGGTGGGCGCCTGCCACGACGCCCTTCTCTACGCCGCGGCCTCGACGGCCGGGCCCGCCGTGGCGCGCTCAGGCGTGACGGGGCGGCGCCGGGTCGGCAGTCCGAGCATCGGGTTGGCGACGCTCCAGGCGGCGCCCTTGCAGATCAGCTCCTTGTAGACGGCGGCGACCCGTCCCGTCAGGACCGCCCGAACGGGCCGGTCGTCCGCCGTGACGTACTGGATCAGGCCCTCCTTGCGGCCCAGCGAGATGCACTGGTTGAAGTAGCGGACCGGCACGTTCGGCAGCTTCCCGCCGGTGAGGCGCGCCGCGATCGCGTCGGCGGCCTGCCAGGCGGCCGGAGTCCCCGAGGCGCACGACATGCGCAGCGGCTTGTCCCCGGGGCCCATCGCCATGGCCGCGTCGCCGACGGCGTACACGTCGGGGTGGGAGACCGAGCGCATGGTCCGGTCGACCACGATCTGGCCGGTGCCGGTGACCTCCAGGGAGGTCGCCTTCGCGATCGGGTGGACGGCGAAGCCGGTGGTCCACACGGTGACAGCGGCCGGGATGGCCGTGCCGTCGGCGGTGACGACGCGGCCGGCTTCGACCGAGGTGACGGCGGCGTGCTCGTGCGCGGTGATCCCGAGCTTGCCGACGACCTTCCGCAGGTGCGCGCGGCCCTTGGGCGAAAGCCAGTCGCCGAGGCCGCCGCGGGCGACGACGGAGACGGCGAGGTCGGGGCGGGCCTCGGCGATCTCGGTCGCGGCCTCCAGGCCGGTGAGGCCGCCACCGACGACGACCACGGTCTGCCCGGCGTCGAGGCGGGCCAGGCGCTCGCGCAGCCGGAGTGCTCCGGCGCGGCCGGCGAGCTCGTAGGCGTGCTCGGCGGCCCCCGGGACGCCCTGGTCGTTCCAGCGGCTGCCGAGAGCGTAGACGAGCGTGTCGTAGGCGAGCTCTCCGGGGCCGTTCGCGTCGCTGACGGCGACGGTCTTGCGGTCGACGTCGACGCCGGTGACCTTCGAGACCCTCAGCTCGACGCCGGTGCCCGCGAACATCTCGCTGAACGGCCGGGGCTTGAGGTCCTGGCCGGTCGCCAGCTGGTGCATGCGGACGCGTTCGACGAAGTCGGGCTCGGCGTTGACGAGGGTGATGGCGACGTCCTCGCGGCGGAGCCGCTTGGCGAGCCGGCCGGCGGCGATGGCTCCGGAGTACCCGGCTCCGAGGACGACGATGCGGTGCTGCATCTGCTTGCTCCTGTCTCGCGCGGTTGTGCCCCTTGAACCGGGCGGCCCGTCGTTTCCTGACAGGAACGCGATGTGAAGCACCTCACACAGTCGCTAGAAGGCGGTGGCCAGCGGCTCCCCGTGGTCGGCGGCCGCCCATTGCGCGGTCGCGCGTTCGAGCTTGTCGGGGTTGACCTGGTTGCGAACCGCGGCTATGCCCTCGGCGGTCACCTGGAGGCACATGATGCCGACGACCCGGCCGTCCACGACGGCCACCACGGCCGGGTCGCCGTTGGCGGTCCAGGCGTAGATCTCGGGCGAGCCGCCGGCCAGGGCGCGCTTGGCCTCGCCGGGTTTGAACAGGCCACGCAGGAACTTCGCGACCGCGACGGCGCCCTCGAACGCCTTGGCGCGGGCCGGGACCTTCCCTCCGCCGTCGCCGATCGAGATGGCGTCGCCGGTGAGCAGGCGCACGAGCGGCTCGATCCGGCCGCTGGCGGCGGCCGCGAGGAACTCCTCGACGATCCGCCGGGCGGCGGCCTCGTCGATCTCGGTGCGGGCCTTGCCGTCCGCGATGTGCTTCTTCGCCCGGTGGAGGAGCTGCTGGCTGGCGGCCTCGGTGATGTCGAGGATCTCGGCGATCTCCCGGTGCGGGTAGTCGAAGGCCTCCCGCAGCACGTACACCGCCCGCTCGCCGGGGGACAGGCGCTCCATGAGGGTGAGGACCGCGTACGAGACCGACTCGCGCTGCTCGGCGGTGTCGGCCGGGCCGAGCATCGGGTCCCCGGCGAGCAGCGGCTCGGGAAGCCACTGGCCCACGTAGGTCTCGCGGCGCACCCGTGCGGAGGTGAGCTGGTTGAGGCACAGGTTCGTGAGGACCTTCGTCAGCCACGCCTCGGGGACCTCGACGTGGTCGATGTCGGCGGCCTGCCAGCGCAGGAACGTCTCCTGCACGGCGTCCTCGGCCTCCCCGGCGGAGCCGAGAAGGCGGTAGGCGATGGCCTCCAGGCGCGGCCTGGAGGCCTCGAACCGGTCGACGTCGTCGGCGGTCAGGCGCATGACCCGACCCTAGCCCGCGCGGCGCCGGCACGCCGTGCGGCCTCAGGGGGCGGAGCATGGTCGGTACGGCGGAGGCTCCGGAATTGCCCGGCCCGGTGTCGTGTGGGGCCTCCCGCCGACCGTCTTCCTGATTGAGGCCGGTCGTCAGGGAGCGTCGGCCGAGCAGCTCAACCGAGAGGAAGAGGCCACGTGAAGTACGTCATGATGTTCGTGGAGACCGAGGAGTTCGCCAAGCAGTTGGAGGCGATGGGCGAGCTGGAGCGCGAGGCCGCCTACGAGGCCGTGCTCCGCTGGTTCGCCGACAACTCCGACAGGATCACCCATCACGTTCATCTGGCTCCGGTGCACACCGCGACCACCGTACGTCTCGGCACCGGCGAGCCGGTCGTCACCGACGGGCCGTTCGTGGAGGGCAAGGAAGTGGTCAGCGGCTTCGCGGAGGTGGACGTGGCGGACCTGGACGAGGCGCTGCGGATGGCCAGGTCGTGGCCGGCGTGCCCGGTGGTGGAGATCCGTCCCGTCTCATGAGCGGCCCGGATCACGGCCGCGCGAGCGAGGAGGTGCTGGCCCGTGTGGTGCGCGAGCACGCGGGCCGGCTGGCGGCCTGTCTGGTGTCGCTGCTGGGCGACTTCTCCGCGGCCGAGGATCTGGTGCAGGACGCCGTGGAGATCGCGTTGCGCCGCTGGCCGGCCGAGGGCGTGCCCGAACGGCCGGACGCCTGGCTGTTCACGGTCGCCCGGCGGCGCGGGCTCGACGTGCTCCGGCGGGAGTCGAACTACCGCGCCAAGCTCGCTCAATTGCAGTGGCCGCAGCCTGCCCGCGACGACGACCGGCTGCGGTTGCTGTTCACCTGCTGCCACCCGGCCCTTTCGCCGGCGGCGCGGATCGCGCTGACGCTGCGCGTGGTCTGCGGGCTGAGCACCGCACAGATCGCGGCGGCGTTCGTCGTGCCGGAGGCGACGGTCGCCGGACGGCTGACCCGGGCCAAACGTAAGATCACCGAGGCCGGCATCCCCTACCGGATCCCGGACCCGGAGGACCTGCCCGAGCGGCTGCAGGGTGTCCTGGCGGTCCTCTACCTGCTGTTCAATGAGGGCTACCTGTCCAGCACCGCCGATCGCGCACAGGCGCGCGACCTGGTGGACGACGCCGAGTGGCTGGCCGCGCTCCTGGCGGATCTCATGCCGAACGAGCCGGAGGTGGCCGGCCTGCTGGCGCTCATCCGGCTGCACCGGGCGCGGGGCGCGGCACGCTTCGACTCCCGCGGGCGCCTGGTCCTGCTGGCCGACCAGGACCGCGGGCTGTGGGATCACGCCGCGATCGCCGAGGCGAGCGCACTGCTGATGCGGACGGCCCGGGCCCATCGCCGGCCGGGGCCGTACCAACTGCAGGCCGCGATCGTGGCCTGCCACGCCGAGGCGGGCAGCTTCGAGCACACGGACTGGGCGCAGATCCTCGTGTTGTACGACATGCTCCTGCACCTGGCGCCGTCGCCGGTCACCCGGCTGCACCGCGCCGTCGCGCTGCGCTACGCGAAGGGGCCGGCCGCGGCGCTGGCGGAGCTCACCGGCCTGGAGCGGCCGCTGGCCCGCTACCCGCTCTACCACGCCACCCGCGCCGAGTTGCTGCGCGAGCTCGGCGACACGGACCAGGCGCGGGAGTGCGACGAGCGGGCGCTGACCCTGACCGCCAACCCGGCCCAGCAGGCCCTTTTGTACGAGCGGCTGAGCTGGAGGTGACTCGTCCGGCGGCGGGAAGGCGAACGGGCCACGGCGGGGTGTCCCGCCGTGGCCCGCGGCTCTCACGTGACGCGGTCGTCCGTCAGAGGTCCAGCCCGATCAGCAGCGGATCGTGGTCGGAGGAACGGTACGGGTCGGGCGCGTACAGGTAGGGCGGGTTGAACTCGGTGTTGTAGTCCATGAACCGGCCCTCGTCGGAGTTGATGTGCCAGATGGTGGCGCCGGTCACCAGCTTGCCCAGCTTCTTGTCGGCCAGGGCGTGGTCGAGCTCGCCGGACAGGCCGTCGAACACGTAGCTGTAGCGGTCGTCCTTCGAGACGTACTTCTTGCTCAGGCTGGTCAGCCCGGCGTCCTCGAGGACGTGGACCGGGTCCTCCTCGCCGTAGGCGTTGAGGTCGCCGATGACGAGCAGGTTCTGCAGCTTGAGGCTGTCGATCAGACCGAGCAGCGCGTTGGCCTGCTTGACCCGCTTGGCGTTGTAGCAGCTCTGGCCGTCGCCCTGGTCGGCGTCGGGGCCGGTGGCGGGGCCGTCGGTGTCCGTGCAGCCCTTGGACTTGAAGTGGTTGACCAGCACGGTGAAGGTCTCGCCCTTGCCGTTGGCCTTACGGAAGGCCTGCACCAGCGGCGGACGGTTGAAGATCGGGTCGGTGGAGGACTGCGGCCCGCCGATCGGGGTGACCTTGGCCGGCTTGTAGATCAGCGCGGTCTGGATGGCGTCGGTGCCCGGGTTGGGGTGGGTGATCGCCTTGTACGTGCCCGCGCCGGCCTTGGCGTTGAGCGCGTCGACCAGGGCGTTCAGCGCCACGTCGTTGTTGCGCTCGATCTCCATCAGCCCGGCCACGTCGGGGTCGAGGCCGAGGATGTTGGCGACCAGCTTGGCGAGCTGGCGGTCGCGCTCGGTCGCCGTGTTCGCGCCGCGCGAGCCGAGCGTGGTGAACCAGTTCAGCGTGTTGAGGCTGGCCACGCGGACGTCGCCGCCGACCTTCGCCGGCTTGGCCGGACGCGGGTTCTCCGGCGTGAACACGACCGGCTGGGTCGGCTCGACGCGGTAGAGGCTGAAGCCGTAGGTGAGCACGCCGGTCAGGTGCTTCACCTCGTCGCCGATCCGGACGCTCGCGGACCCCTCGGTGTGGTACGGCAGCGTCGCCGGGTTCTGCGCGTTGGAACCGTCGTCGAGCAGGATGGAGCGCCGCGCGTCCTTGTCGGTGTTCACGCCCTTGCGGTCGGTGGGCTGCCACAGGCGGCCGCCCTCCGCGAGGGTGATCTCGCCGTACCGGCCAAGGTTGTAGATCTCCGACGCGGTCATCCCCTCGGTGAAGGTGACGAGCGTGTTCTCGTACCGCTCGAAGGTGACGCCCTGCTTCAGCGGCAGCTTCACCTCGGTCGGCTTGATCGTGCCGGTGCCGCACACGTTCACGGCGGTGGTCGGCGAGATCTCCGTCAGGCCGTTGTACTCGGTCGCCTTACCGGAGACGAGCACGCGGTCGCCGGTCTTCACGGGCGAGGAGGAGTACACGAACAGGCCGTCGGAGGTCGCCGGGTCCTTGTCCGGCGTGGGGTCCTGGATGTAGAAGCCGCCGAGCTGACCGGTCCCCTGGAAGGTGCCGGTGACGACGCCCTCGACCCGTACGTCCTCACCCGCGACGGGGCTGTCGTCGCCGGCGCCCTGCACCTGCGCGATCTGGTACGTGACCGGGGTGTCGCAGGTGGGGGCGGGCGTCGGGCTCGGGCTGGGGCTCGGCGAGGGGGACGGGGAGGGGCTGGGGCTCTCGCTGGGGCTGGGCGACGGCGTGGGGCTGGGGCTCTCGCTCGGGGTGGGCGACGGCGACGGGGAGGGCTGGACGTCGTCGCAGGGCGCCGCCGCGGTGGCGCTGTTGCGCGGGGCCGGAGCAGCCGTCTCGAAGTCGGCGCCGTTGTCGTCGGTGTCGGCGCAGCCGCCGTTCCTGCGGATGGCGGCCGTGGCGTTGGTGAGCGCGGGGGCGGGGGCGCCCTCGAAGTAGTTCGCCGTGCCGTAGCCGACCAGGTCCGCGACGAGCGCGAGCTGGTCGTCGGTGCAGGCGGTCGTGGAGCCGTTGCAGGCGAGGCCGCTCGTGGAGCGTACCAGTGCGATCTTGCCCGCCGTCCCGCTCATGTTGATCGTGCCGGTGTCGTCGGACGCGGGCAGCGAGCCGCTCGGGGTGGTGCCCGCGGCGAGCTGGACCAGGTGGTACTGGCCGGGGGCGAGGGTCCCGCTGAGGTCGGTCTTGTTCGCGGAGAAGTTCCCCGTACCGGTGGCGCTGGTGTACTGCAGCGACCAGCCGCTCAGCGAGACGGAGGCGCCGCTGCGGTTGAACAGCTCGACGTAGTCGTTGGTCAGGGGGGCGCCGGAGTTTCCACCCCCTCCGTAGACCTGGCTGATCACGACGGTTCCCGGCGACGCCGCGGCGGGAGCGGAGGGGAGGGCGGCGATCGAGCCGACGCTGACGCCGGCGCTCAGGAGGATCGCTAGTGCCCGGGGGAGTGCACGCATGGCCCCGAGAGTAAAACGGCAGCTATCGGCACATTCCATCTATACGGTTTCTGGAGGGTGAACGCGTAACAATCGACAATGTCTGTCAATATCAGCCCCGGCGAGTTGGAACGATCCGACATTGCGGGTCACGGGCGCGGGTTCTCGAGGTTCTCCAGGCTGCCGAGCTTGTGCACGCGCTCGTCGTGGCCGATCTGCCGGAGAAGGTCGGCGACCGAGCGGAAGCGGCCGTACTCGGCGGCGTAGGTGCCGGGGTCGGGCGTGAACTCCAGGTCCGGGTTGTCCGCGACGAAGGTCATGTACTCGTGCTCGGCGTGGTCCTCGAACTCGGCGTTGAGCCGGTAGCTCCACTCCGGCCTGACCAGGAACAGCACCCAGGAGACGTGGTAGTAGAAGAACGAGATGAACCACGGGGCGACCTTGTGCAGCAGCCAGTTCTGCCGGATGCCGTGGCGCTGGATCAGGTCCTGCATGATCAGCAGGTGCCACTGCTCGTTGTCCTGGTCGGACCTCGCCTCCACGATGCGCTCGAACATCCGCTTCGCGAGCGCGGAACTGCCCGCGTGGCGGTGCACCGCCCAGTAGCCCATCCGCTCCCACGCCTGGTACGGCACGCGGGCGATGATCTCCAGCATGGCGAACTTGGTGAACGAGCCCTGCCTGCCGTACAGCAGGTCGACCGGCGTGAACATCATCCTGGCGAGAAGGCTGTAGGCCATGCGCGGGGTGTCCAGCGTCTCCTGCTGCGCGATCCGCAGCCGCGTGCTGTCGAGCTTGGGCGGGCCGGCCGGGGCCTCGGGGCGGTGGTCGACGGTGATGGTCATCTCGGAACTCCTCGGTCGTGTCGTCGATGACCCGATGGTGGTCGACCGGGGTGCCGGCGGTCGTCAGCCGCGGGAGGGATCGGCTGTGGCTCTTTCGGCCGTACGGGGACGCGCCGGCGTACGCCGCCGGGAGGACGGGACGTCCCCACGGTCATCGGCGGCGTTCGCGCGACGGTCGGCCACGGGTCCCGAAATTTTCATCGAGACATTCGGCTGTTGATCGGCTAGTCAGGTCCGATTACCAGGGCTGATTTCCCTATCAGTGGAGAGGTCTGTTCCGATATATTTCGGGATTCGTTGACAACTATCGGAGCCGGTCGAACACTGTCTGCGTCCGCAGCTCCCCGGGGTCCCGTAGCGCCCCCCGGGTCCGCCCTCACCGGGAGGTAGCACGCAGATGTACGACGTTCCCGTCCGCCCGAGAGGCCGCGGGCGCGGCCGTGCCGGGCTGTTCGCCCGCGCCTGCGCCGTGGCGCTGGCCATGGCCATGACGGTCCTGCCGGGCACGGCCCACGCGGACACGACGGTCACCACGAACCAGACCGGCACCAACAACGGGTACTTCTTCTCGTTCTGGACCGACAGCCAGGGCACGGTGTCGATGAACCTCGCCTCGGGCGGCTCCTACAGCACCTCCTGGCGCAACACGAACAACTTCGTGGCCGGCAAGGGCTGGAGCACCGGCGGTCGCCGGGCCGTGAGCTACTCGGGTTCCTTCAGCCCGTCCGGCAACGCCTATC
>NZ_BOOC01000061.1 GCF_016863035.1 Microbispora corallina | reverse complement strand
GTACGCCACTTCCCGCTGACCGCTGCCAGGAAGAAGAACGCCTCGCCGTCCACAAGAGGCTCGCGCGGGCCGTGTGCCCATCCACACGGCCCGCGCGGCACGCACTCCGCCGGCGGCGTCGCGCGTCAGTCGCGCGTCAGTCGCGGGAGAAGCGGCGCAGGGTCCGGCGCACCCGGTCCATCAGGGCGCCCTCCCGCAGCCGCGGCCGGGCGTTGCGCGCCAGCCGAAGCTCATCCAGGGCCGAGGCGGCGTCCGGCCGCTTGGCCGGGGTGGGGTCGCGCATCCGCCGTACGAGGTCCATGACCTCGGGGGCGACCCCCTTCGCGTCCGGCTCGGCGTCGGCTCCGGGCACCGGCAGCTCGCCGGTCAGGAGCTGGAACGCGATGACGCCCGCCGAGTACACGTCGGAGGCGGGCGTCATCCGGTCGGGCCGCGCCCGGCACTCCGGGGCGACGTAGTGCACGTCCAGGATGTTGGGCAGCTCGTTGGCCACCGTGTGCTTGCGCGGCCCCGGCTTGGCGTAGTCGAAGCCCGTCAGCATCGCGCCCCCGTTGTCGGCCACGAGCACGCAGGCGGGCGTCAGCGCCCGGTGGATCACGTTGTTGGCGTGCACGTGGGCGAGCCCGGCCAGCATGTCCTCCATCACGCCGAGCTTGGCGTCCGTGCCGAGCCTCCGCCCGGTGAGGTGCAGGTGCAGGGCCTGGCCGTGCACGTCGTCGAGCACCAGCACGAACCGGCTCTCGTCGTCGATGGCGAAGAAGTCGCGCGAGCGGACGACGCAGGGATGCGGCGGGATCTTCGCGAGCGACTGGTAGGCGTTCGCGATGCGCCGCTGCTCGGCCACCCGCCGCTGCTGCTCGGCCATCGGGTCGGCCCGGTAGACCCGCAGCAGCACGGTCTCGCTGGTCGGGGCCGTCGCGTTGACCGCGCGGTACTCGGTGACCCGGCTGTCGCCGCCGAGCTGCTCCTCGACCTCCCAGTTGCCGAACCGCGGCGGCGCGGTCGAGCGGCGCACGGTCCCGTTCAGCGCCTCGATGATCGCGGTCCGGTACGGCCGGGCGTCCCTGCTGCACCCGTGCCGCACCCGGGAGACGTCGCTCAGCATCGGGACCAGGCCGGGGATCGTCGTCACGTGGCGCGCGTCGCGGCCGGTCGGGTCGACCAGGACGGCGCCCGGCGCGGTCAGCACCACCACGTTGTCCACGTAGAGCCGTTCCAGCTCGCGGTGCTCGTCGATGAGCAGGCCCTTGAGCGCCCGCGCGGTGCCGCGCAGCTTGGCCACGGGGGAGCCGAACGCCTCCCTGTGCTGGGGGAACCACCGGGTCCCCACCACCTCGAAGCGGCCGCGGGCGCCCTTCACGTCGATCACGATCAGCGAGTGGCCGGTGAGGACGACCACGTCGACCTCGAACAGGTCCGCCCCGCGCGGCACCTCGATGTTGTGGAGCAGCAGCCAGTCGTCAGGGGCGTTGTCCCGCAGGTGCGCGATGACCCTTCGTTCGGCGTCATTGACGGGGCGTCCGCCACCGACGATCTGAGCCATCTCCCCTGTTCCGCCTCTCTGACCAGAATGAGAACTTAATCCTCCTAGGTATCGGTATTCCCGCGCCACCACTGAATTCCCCGGCTATGTCCAAGGGGAAATCTGGGACTCCAGATCAGGGGCCCCACAACGGCCGCATCACCTCGCCGATCGCCCGCTGTGCCGGGCCCATCCGGTGGGCGCCGCCGGCCAGATCCCACAACGTGTTCTGCAGAACCCGGCCCAGCGTCCACCCCGCGGCCCGCCGCCGGTCGAGCCCCAGCGTCTCGGTCATCAGGTCGAACCGGGCCCGGACGGCCCGGGCGACGTCGCCGGACGCCACCACCTCGTCCCACCGGTTCCACAGCGCCGGCATGAGGTCGAACCCGGGGTCGCCGGCCAGCGGCTTGGGATCGATGGCGAGCCAGGGCTCCCGCTCGCCCGCGAGCACGTTCCCGTAGTGCAGGTCCCAGTGGAGCAGCCGGTCGCCGGGCTCGGGGAGCAGGTCCCGCACGGCCGAGACGCAGACGTGCGCGAGCCGCCGCTCCTCAGGGTCGGCGAGGCCGGGCAGCGCCCGGCGCGCCGTGGACGGCATCGCCGCGGCGACGTCGGCGAGCCGCCGCAGGCCGGGTGGAGCGGGCAGGGCGGTCAGCCGGGCCAGCAGGCCGGCCAGGATCCGTACGGCCTCGGCGCCGTCGGGCAGCGTGGCGAGCGAGCGGTCCGGATCGAGCCGTTCCAGGAGCAGGGTGCCGGTCGCCGGGTCGGCGTCGAGCAGGAGGACCGCTCCCGCGCCGGCCCAGGCCCGCAGGCCCACCGGCTCGCCGTCGTTCTCCTCGTTCGCCGGCTGGAGCTTGAGCGCGGCCCGTCCGCCGCCGGCCCGCCGTACCGGGATGACGAGCGAGACGACACCGTACGACGGGACGCCGTCCGGGGTGAGGTCCCACCGGTCGAGGAACGACGCGGCGAGGTCCGGGAGCGCCTCGATCCAGGCGCGTCCGGCGTCCCCGCTGTGCCGGGCGTGGGACGCGGCCAGCTCCCTGGGCACCTCGATCTTGTACGGCACGTGCGGCTCCTCGTCGTGACAGCTGTCCAGTTTGCCCTTTTCGTCCTCGGGAACCGGGCTAAATATGCGAGTAGTCGTGGTTGGTGCCACCGGCAACGTCGGAACGAGCGTGATGCAGGCCCTCGAGTCCGAGCCCAGCGTCACCTCGATCGTCGGCGTGGCACGCAGGATGCCGGACTGGCGGACCGGGAAGACCGAGTGGCGGACGGCCGACGTCTATCGGAGCGACCTCACGGAGATCTTCGCGGGGGCGGAAGCCGTCGTCCATCTGGCCTGGCTGTTCCAGCCGACCCACGATCCCGTCACGACCTGGAACTCCAACGTGATCGGCAGCGTCCGGGTCTTCACGGCGGCGGTGCGGGCCGGGGTCTCCACGCTCGTCCACTCCTCGTCGGTGGGCGCCTACTCGCCCGGGCCGAAGGACCGGCCCGTGGACGAGAGCTGGCCCACGCACGGCTGGCCGAACGCCGCCTACTCCCGCGAGAAGGCGTACGTCGAGCGGGTGCTGGACGCCTACGAGCGGGAGCATCCGGGCATCCGGGTGGTCCGGATGCGGCCGGGCTTCATCTTCAAGCAGGAGGCGGCGACCGAGCAGCGGAGGCTGTTCGCCGGGCCGTTCCTGCCGCAGCGGCTCGTCCGGTCGAACCTGATCCCGTTCGTGCCGGACATGCCGGGCCTGCGGTTCCAGGCGCTGCACTCGGCCGACGCCGGTGAGGCGTTCCGGCTGGCGCTGATGAAGCCGGTCGCGGGGCCGATCAACATCGCTGCCGACCCGGTCATCGACCCGGCCGTGCTGGCCGAGGTGCTGGGGGCGCGGCGCGTCCCGGTCCCGCCGGCGCTCGTGCGGACGGCGGTGGCCGCCGGGTGGCACCTGCGGCTGATCCCCGCCTCGCCCGGCCTGGTGGAGATGGCCCTGCAGATCCCGATCATGGACGTCACCCGGGCTCGTGAGGAGCTGGGCTGGCGGCCGCGCCACAGCGGGACCGACGCCCTGCGGGCGGTGATCGAGGGCATGCGCGAGGGCGCCGGGATGGAGACACCGCCGCTCGCCCCCGACAAGGGCCCCGCCGGCCGCCTCAAGGAGGTCCTCACGGGCGTCGGCAAGCGCCCCTGATAACCCCGGCTTCAGGTCCCGCCGCGCGCACCGTCGCCTGGCGGGATCGGCAGGCGCCCGTGAGGACGCCGCTTCAGGTCCCGCCGCGCGTACCGTCACCTGAGGGGGCGGGGCCGGCGGCGTGGGCGGCGAGCGCCGCGTCGAGGAGCGCCCGCGCGGAGCGCGTCATCGTCCGCACCGCCTGTTCACGGGTGAGGCCGGCGATGTCGACCAGCCAGACCAGCGACTCGATGCCCGTCGCCGAGCGGATCGCGACGGCCAGGTCGCGCACGTCGAGTCCCGGGTGGGTGCGGCGCAGCGGGGCGAGGGCGTCCTCGATCCAGCCGATGGCCCGGCCCCCGCGCAGCACCGGCTGCCCGGCGCCCGGCTCCAGCGACAGCCGGAGCGAGGCGCGCAGCTGCGGCTCCCACTCCAGGGTCAGCCGGGTGAAGGCCCGCATGACCAGGTCCAGCCGCGCCGACGGGTCGTCGGGCGGGGAGTCGGGGAGCAGGGAGACCTGCTCCGTCTCGGGGTGCGCCGCCACCAGCAGGAGTCGCTGGTTGGGGAAGTAGCGGTAGGCGGTCGTGCGGGAGATGCCCGACACGGCCGCCGCCTGCTCCACGGTCGGAGTGATCCCCTGCGCCATCAGCTCCCGGGTGGCGTCCACCAGGGCCCGCCGCGTGCGCGCCTTCTGCTGATGCCGGCCGGTGAGCTCATATGGTACTGCCATAGCCATCATGGTACTGTCGTCCCATGGGACCTGAGTCCCATGAAGCCATGGAGGCGGCATGAGCCACGATCCCGTCCTGACCGATCCCGGCCTCTACACAGTGATCTTCGAGAACGAGCGGGTGCGGGTGCTGCGGTACCGCGACCGCCCTGGCGACAGGACCTCCCCGCACCGCCATCCCGACAGCGTCATGGTCACCCTGGCCGCCTTCACGCGCAGGCTCACCGCCGGCGGCCGCCGGGTGGAGCTCGCGCTGGAGGCCGGACAGGCCCGCTGGCTGTCGGCCCAGGAACACGCCGGCGAGAACATCGGCGACACGGAGACGCACTCGATCTTCGTCGAGCTCAAGGAGCCCACGGCGCCGGCCGCCTCGACCGCCGCCCCGCTCGGACCCGACTCCCCGTAGCGCCGGGACGGCGGCTCGCCCGGCCGTGCTTGCGCGGTGGGAGGTCCCGCCCCCGTGACGGGACCTCACGAGCCGCCTGCCGTACGGCTCAGGAGCGCGGGTGCTCACCGAGGCGGCCGACCCAGCCCATGTCCTCATACGTCTCGCGCAGCGCGGGCAGGGGCCCGCCGCCGACGACCACGTCGAACTGCAGCAGCCTGGCCGTCCCCTCGTCGAGGATCATCCGGTAGTCGACCCTGCCCTCCACCTCGTCCTGCTCGGTGAGGGTGAGGGCGACCCCGGGCCGTCCGAGCGCGTCGGCCGTCCGTCCCTGCGAGACGATGCCCGGCTGGTCGGCCAGCACCCGGAACAGGGCCGCGCGCGTCCCCGGCGTGATCGGCGCGGTCAGCAGGTCGAAGCCCGTGCTCCACAGGTAGGAGGCGTAGCTGCGGCCGTCCACGGCCGGGCTCTGCCGGTACAGCTCGCGCAGCCGCCGGGCCAGGGCGTCCCGCCCGGTGGGCAGGCGGCCCACGTCGGCCATCGTCAGCGAGGGGTTGTCGACGGACAGCAGGCGCGGCTCCGTGCTGCGGGAGGCGGGCCGCTTCTCGGTCAGCTCGGGAGACCCGGCGGCCTTCCACTTCGCCTCGTCCTCCGGCGTGGCGAAGGACACGGACGGCCCCTCGACGACGTCGACGCGGCCGGCGCCGTGACGGGCGGCCCAGCTCTCCTCCACGGTGGCCGTGGCGGCGGCGTAGGGCATGGGGGCGGTCTTGAGCTGGAAAACCCGCTTGTCGAAGTCCTTCTCGTAGGCCTTCAGCTCGGCGGGCCGGTCCTTGAGCTCCGCGCGCTTGGCCCGCTCCTCCGCCGCGAGCTTGCGGATCGCGGCGTCGTACTCGCCGGGGACCACGCGGACCAGTTGGGAGACGTGCTCCCGCGTGTACCAGAACCGGCCGGAGGCGGACGGCTCCCTGGCCGCGGTCGCCGCCGCGGCGAGCAGCAGCGCGTGGGCGTCCAGGGTCCGCGACGGGCTCGGGGTGCCGGCCGTCGCGCCTGCGGCGGGCGTGCCGGGCGCGGGCGTGCCGGGGGCGGGGGCCTCCGTACGCGCGGCGGGCACCACGGCGATCGCCGCGGCGGCCAGACCGGCGGCGGCCGTGCCGGTGAGCAGCAGGACCGGCCGGCGGCGCGGAACGGCCCGGCGGGCGGGCGGCGGCGCGGTCGTCGGCGTGGTCCTCGGCGTGGTCCTCGGCGTGGCGAAGGCGCGGGCGAGGTCGTCGCCGCGCCGCCGCTCGTACGCCCTGAGGGTGATCTCGTCGAGGGATCGGGGCCTGAGGTCGGCGAAGGTGCGGTCGTTCACGGTGTGCTCCGGGGAGGGTCGGCTGGGGGTCATCAGGCCTCTTCCGCGTATCGGCGGGGGACGGCCGGCGCCGTTGGGCGGGCCGCCTTCGGCTCGGACCGCAGCGCCCGGGCCAGGCGCCCGCGCGCCCGGTGCAGGCGGACGTTGTACGTGCGGACCGAGCAGCCCATCACGGCCGCGGCCTGGTCGGGCGGCAGCCCGTGCCAGGTGGCCAGGGCGAGGGCCTCGACGTCCCGCTCGGGCAGCGAGGCCAGCGCGGCGAGCGCGCTCTGCCGGTCGACGACGTGCTCGGCCACGTCCCACGCCACGTGGTCGTGGGTGGTGCTGAGCGCGGTGACGCGGTCGACCAGCGACAGGCCGCGGCGGCGCGAGTCGCGCTGCTTGGCGAGGAGGTTGCGGGCGACGCCGAGCAGCCAGGGCAGCTCGGCCTCGGGCATCTCCTCCAGGCGCCGCCAGGCGACCAGGAAGGTCTCGCTGACGACGTCCTCGGCCGCGCCCCGGTCCGCGCGCAGCAGGGCGTACCCCAGCACGCTGCGATAGTGCCGGTCGTAGAGGTCGGTGAAGCGTTCTTGGGGATCGTTCACGACCAGTAGTCCCTCCGGGGCGGCCCAGATTACCGGCCGGAGGCGAAATTCCCCCTTACGGGGCGATGCGCAGCTCGGCGAACACCCCGCGGTGGTCCGACCGGGGCAGGTCCTCGATCGCCGTGGAGACCGCGAACGACCGCTTGTCCACGAGCACGTGGTCGATGGCGACCATCGGGAACAGCCGATGACCGGCCGGCCAGGTCATGGTGAGCCCGTTGCCCGTCTCGGCGGCGGAGTCGACGTAGCCGGTCGCCAGCAGGTTCCGGAGCACGGCGTGGTCGAGGGTCGAGTTGAAGTCGCCCGACAGGATCCGCGTCACGCCGGACGACGGGGCCGGGGGCAACGTGCGCACGCCCTCCTCCCACTCGCCGACCGTCTCCGGCACGGGGGCGACCGGGTGGACGGCGACGATCTCGACGGGCGTGCCGTCGGGCGTGGTGGTCTCCGCGACCGGCATGTGGTGGCCGACCGGCGTGAACAGCCCGGTCCGCTCGGTGAGCGGGCGGGCGGAGAAGATCCCGGTCCCGGTCGGGCCGGGGCCCGTCTGCGCGACCCGGTACGGCAGCAGCGCGGACAGGCCGCCGGCGTCGAGGTCGTCCAGGAGCCAGGGCGTGAGCTCCTCCAGCGTGACGACGTCCGGGTGGAGGCGGCGGATCAGGTCGACGATCGCCTGGGGGTCGGCCCGGCCCTCGTTGAGGTTGGCGGTGAGGACGCGCAGCGGGTGGCCGCCCGCCTCCTGCCGGCCGCCCACGGCCCGGGGGACGACCCACCAGGCGAACAGCAGCGCGAGGACGACCGTGACGGCCGTCGCCGCCCTGCCGCGGGAGGCGACGCCGAGGAGCGCCGTGACCACCGCCGCGCCGGCGGCGAACGGCGTCAGCGCGACCAGGCCGACGGGCAGCGTCGAGCTCTCCACGCCCAGGATCCTGAGCAGGGCGAGACCGGCCAGCGGCACGGCCGCCAGCCAGGCCAGCACGCCCGCGATCCGGCGCAGCGGCCGGCGTCGTCCAGGCACATCGACACGCGGTAGGACTTCGTCCGTGAGCACGAGCACACCCCCGCGGCGACCCTAGCAACGGGACCGCTCCACGCGAGGGCGGCACCAGCTGATAATCGCCGGTTTTCAGCCGATTCTCAGGTTGCTCACATCCCCCCTAGAGGAGTGCGCCACGCCGGTGACCGGGGGTCAGGCGTGATCGGCGCAGCAGGGGGTGGGGTCGGGCACCTCGGCCGGCATGATCGGCCCGCCCTGGGCGCGGCCGTGACGCCGGCGGCCGGAGAGTGGGCGGCTCCCTTACGGCCACGGGCCTCGGCTCGCCGGCCGGGCGTCTCGTTACCGCGTGTGAGGACGGGGTAGCTGAACGAGATGGCGACCACGCGCTCGGCCGGCCTCGTGCTGGGCCTCGGCATCGGCGGTTTCATCGACGGCATCCTGCTGCACCAGCTCCTCGGCTGGCACCACATGCTGAGCGGCTGGTATCCGCACGACGAACGCGTCAACATGATCGGCGACGGCGCGTTCCACGCCCTGTGCCTCGTGCTCGTCATCATGGGGATCGCCCTGCTGTCGCGCACCGGGCCCCACGCCCCCCGCGAGCTGGCCGGCTGGATGATCGCCGGCTGGGGCGTGTTCAACCTCGTCGAGGGCGTGATCGACCACGAGATCCTCGGCGTGCACCACGTCCGGTCGGGGCCGTACCAGCTCGCGTACGACCTGTCCTTCCTCGCGTTCGGGGCGATCCTGGTCGTGGTGGGCTACCTGATGGCCCGCGTCGCCCCACGCCGTGTCACGGCCCGGGGATAGCCGTGTACGGCCGTAGGGCCGGGCTTCGTGACCGTCCGTGTACGACGGCCTCAGAAAAATGTCGGCGTGTCGCGCGCTGCTAAAAATTTCCAGAAAACGTGCCGGACAAATCGGACACAAAAGCGGAATAAAAGGGACAAATACGGGCGAAAGTCCATAGCGACTCGTGATTCAGTCGTCACTCTTCGTACGCATACCGGAATGCCGCTCGCATGCGTTGCGTATACGGACCGTCACCTGTGACCATTCTGAGAAAGGTCCGCAATCCCCTCCAAGTGGGCCGGTGCGACGGCGTCGTGGGGATTTGGCCCAGGAGGCCCGGCCGCCGGCTCCGTGGAGGACAGGGGGCGCGACAGCGGGCCTGTCATGAATGAACGGGGTGGAACTCCCCGGGCAGCGCATATGGAGGGGGCCATGATGACTGCTATCCGGTCCCGCGGAAGCGGGGGACGCCGCCAGGTTGAGCGCTTTCACGACCAGGAGCCGGGCTCCTGGATCGGGGAGGTGGCCAGAGCGGTCCGGGACGTGGTGGACAGCACACCCCGGACCATTCGCCTCTGTGTCCTGATCGCGGTGGCAGCCGCGTCGTGGGCGTACCTCAAGTAGCCATTGAGGACGTCCCTGTGGTCGCGGACCCAGGTTAAGCCGGGTGGCCGGCGTGAGCGGCCCGATTTACGTGATCGGGACGATAACAAGGGCCAACTCCGACGCGCGGCCTGGGTCCGCGCGCGAAACCGTGACGGGCGAGGGGGATCGGGGAGGCTCCCCGGAGGTCAGCGGACGCGGCCGGCGGAGTCGTCGAGCGCGGGCGGTGCCGCGACGGCCGGTTCAAAACCGCCGGTCGCCTCGCCCGACTCGCCCGCCTTATCGTCGGCCTCGGCGGAGGCGGAGCCGTTCGACGAGGGCCCGGGAGCCGGGAGCCGGATGGACAGCCGGATCCGGGAGCATCCGGGCACCTGCTCGATGTCCACGTCGTCGCACAGCACGCCCATGAGCCACAGCCCGTAGCCGCGGTCGCTCTGGCCGGCCGGCCGCTCGCCGGGGACGGCCCCCGGCCTCAGCAGGCCCGCCTCGTCGACCACGTCGACCGCCAGCGTGCCGGCCTCGTGCCACATCGAGATCGTGCCGGTGCCGCCCCCGTGCTCCAGCACGTTGATGGCGGCCTCGTTCACGGCGATGACGAGATCGTCCAGCCGCGTGCCGGTCAGGCCGGCGCCCCGCGCGTACCGCTGGATGTTCTCCCGCAGCGTCGCGAGGTCGTCCGTGATCGGCCACTGCCGGTGGTGTCCCACCACCTGTCCTCCTCGATGCTCGCCCTGCTCCGCCATCATCGGTGATCGCCGCTCCGGTCGCGCCCGGAATCCGGGCGGCGTCCTCAGGCGGACGGCGACCTCGTGCGCACCGCCTCCGCCGCCTCCTGCGGCCCCGCGGTCACCGTGAAGGCGTGGATGAGCCCGGTGACCCTGAAGATCCTGGTGAGCCGGGCGTTCAGACCGGCCAGCGCCACGCCGCCGCCGTGCTCCTGGACCAGCTTCCTGACGACCAGCAGCACGCGGATGCCGGTGGAGTCGCAGAACTCCACCCCGCTCATGTCGAGCACCAGCCCGCGGTGTTCCGGGCCCAGCAGGGCCTCCACGTCGTGCCCGAGCCGTTCGGCGTTGGTGAAGTCCAGCGCGCCGGTCAGCGCGACGCACAGCACCTGACCGGCGGCGTCGCCCGGGACCGGGAGGCTGTTCAGGACGACTGCGGCGGTCACCCGCTCACCTCCGCGATCGCGGGGGCACGGGGGGCCCTCGCGGGGGGCTCTGTCACGCTCACCGATGCCTCGAATCTGCCGGCTGAACCGGCGCCTTCGGGGAAAGCAGTGAACAGCGCCGATTGACCGCTTCATCCTACCGGCGCCTCATCGGGCGCAGGGGAGCGCCTTGCCACCTGCCCGAGCAGGGCAAACCTCGGTCAAGAAACGGCATGACGGTTTTGTCCGGGATGTCCGAGGGGACCCAGGGTGTGAACAACTGGGCCGTCTGCTGACGGAAAAGTGGGAGTGAAAGACCGCTTATGCCTGATGTGACAGGGGAGGTCCAGTTCGGCACTCGTCAGGGAACCTCCCTCGTCGCTCCGGCGGCGGTCGAACCGCGCGCACCGCTGACTGTGGGCGTCGAGGAGGAGTTCCTGCTCCTCGACCCCCGTACCGGGCGCGTCGTCCCGGTGGCGGAGGAGGTGCGCCGCCGTGCCGGCGCCTCCATGGCGTCCCGGATCGTGCCCGAACTGACCCGTTTTCAGCTCGAGACCAACAGCGGTGTCCACACCGGCCTGCGTGGTCTCCAGCACGACCTGTTCGAGATGCGCGCCTGCGCGGCCGAGGCCGCGGCGTCCGCGGGTGTGCGGCTGGCCGCCTGCGGCACCGCGCTGCGCGGCAACGCCGGGATGCCGCCGGTCACCCCGCACCCCCGGTACGGCGCCATGGTGCGCGACTTCCGCGGGATCGCCCGAGGGCAGGGGGTGTGCGGCTGCCACGTGCACGTGGGCGTGGGCGACCGGGAGGAGGCCGTCCAGGTCAGCAACCACGCCCGTCCCTGGCTGCCGGTTCTCCAGGCGCTCGCCGCCAACTCGCCGTTCGCGGACGGCCTCGACACCGGCTACGCGAGCTGGCGGGCCCAGGTCATGGGGCGCTGGCCGAGCGCCGAGCCCCCGCCGTACTTCCGGTCGGCCGCGCACTACGAGAGCGTGGTGGCCGGGCTGACGGCGAGCGGGGCGATCATGGACCGGGGGATGATCTACTGGTTCGTCCGGGTCTCCGACCACCTGCCGACCGTCGAGTTCCGCACCGCGGACTGCTGCGCCACGGTCGAGGAGGCGGTGACGCTGGCCGGGCTCGTGCGGGCGCTGGTCGCCACCGCGCTGCGCGACGTGCGGGCGGGGATCCCGGCGCCGTCCGTCGACCACTCGGTGCTCTGCGGCGCCTACTGGCGGGCGGCCAGGGACGGCGTGGAGGGCGAGGGGCTCGACCTGTTCAGTGGCCGGCGGATCAGGGCCTGGGACCTCGTCGGCCGCCTCGTGGCCCACGTCCGCGACAGCCTGGAGGACGCGGGGGACCTCCCGCTCGTCACGGCCCGCCTCGGCCGCCTGCGCCGGACCGGCTCGGGGGCGGCGCGCCAGCGGGCCGCCTTCGCCCACCGGGCGCGCCTGCGCGACGTGGCCGCGCTGCTCGCGGAGCAGACGGTCGCCGAGCCTCCGGCCGCCGTGCAGGCGGGCCGTGTGGGGGAGCCCGCCCCCGAGGCCGTCCCCCAGGCTGTCCCCGTTACTCGGCGACCACCCGCAGGGTCCTGAGCGAGGAGTCGCCGGCGTCCGGGATGTCCATGCCGCCCTTGAGACCCGTCGTCAGGTAGCTCAGCACCGGCGCCGTGATGCGCTCGCCGGGGCACAGGGCGGGCGCGCCCGGCGGGTACGGCGTCACCAGCTCCGCGATGACCCGGCCGGCGGCCCGCTCGATCGGCACCTGCTCGATCCGCCCGAAGAACGCGTCCCGCGGCAGCATGACCGTCTCCAGCTCCAGCTCGCCCGGCTCCGGGACGTCGATCGGGGCGGCGGGCGGCAGGTCGCGGGTGGAGGCCAGGGCGCGCAGCGCGTCGAGCAGGACGTCCGTGGTCCCGGCGTCGTCGGCGACCGTGATCTCCGCGCTGATCCGGCGGTGGTCGCTCAGTGACAAGTTGACGTGACACCGCTCGCGCAGCCAGTCGGTCGCGTGGTAGCCGTCCACGCCCAGCCCGGACACGTCGATCACGATCTTGAGCGGGTCGCTGTCGAAGGCCCCGGAGCTCTCCTTGTCCATCACCCACAGGCCGTGGATACGGCCGATCCGCGACCGCGTCGTCCCGGCCAGGTCGAGGGCCCGGTCCAGCAGGTCCTTCCCGTTCTCGACCATCTGCCGGCGCCAGCCGTCGAGGGCGGCGTAGACGAGCGTGGACGGGCTGGTCGTGCCGAGGAGGTCCTCCCTGGCCTTGAGCACGTTGGGATCGACCCGGTCGCCCTGGAGGTGGAAGACCGAGCTCTGCTCCAGGCCGTTGCCCATCTTGTGGACGCTGGTGACGCAGATGTCCGCGCCCACGTCCATGCCCCACGTGGGGAGCCCGTCGTGGAACGGCAGGTGGGCGCCCCACGCCTCGTCCACGATGAAGGGCTTGTCGTACCGGTCGCAGACCCGCCTGATGCCGGCGAGGTCGGCGCAGCTCCCGTAGTCGGTGGGGCTCGCGACCAGCACGCCCTTGGCGTCCGGCGTGGACCGGAAGGCCTCCTCCACGGCCTCGGGAGAGGGCGGGTAGGACAGGTGCAGCTCGCCGTCCCACTCCCCGTGGACCCACACCGGCTCGACGCCGCTCAGGATCAGCCCCGAGATCACGGACTTGTGCGCGTTGCGCGCGACCAGCAGCTTCTCGCCCGGCCCGGCCACCGACAGCATGGCGCTCTTGACCGACAGCGAGCTGCCGCAGGTGGAGAAGAACGCCTTGTCCGCCCGTACGGCCTGGGCCATCAGCTCCTGGGCCTGCTCCAGGACGCCGCCGGTCTGCAGGCGGTCGTCCAGGCCGTTCATGGTCATGACGTCGTCGCGGAACAGGTCCTCGCCGAGGACGGCCAGCACCCGCGGGTCCACCCCCCGGCCCTGCTTGTGACCCGGCGGTGTGAACGACAGGTCTCCACGCTCGCGATACGCGACGAGGGCCTCGAGAACGGGCGCCCGGGACTGGTCCATGGTGATCTCCCCTGCACGTCGGACCTCGTTGTCCTGCTTCCGTCGCGGCTACCCGAGGGGGTTCGAGGGAAACGGCGGGTTCACGTTTCGTCGCAGGTGGCGGGGGCCGCACCGGCCCAGGTGCCCGGCCGTGTGCGGGACGGGCGGCCGGAGGCGTCCCGGGCGCGGACCGGCCCCCGCCTCCCGGAGGAGGACGGGGGCCGTATCGGTCTCCCGCGCCTGGCGCCCTTGGGACGGCTGGTTCGCGATCAGACCATCGACACGTCCCGGGGGCACGTCAGCAGCAGAGCCGCGACGGCCTCGACCGGTGTCTCGTCGATCACGAACGCGCCCCGGAGCCGGGTGACGTCCAGCACGAGCGCGAGAACCCCGTGCACGCCGGCCAGCCGCATGGAGCCGGAGGCCGTCTCGACCTCGCTCCTGGCGTCCAGCAGGGCTTCGAGCCCCGAGGAGTCACAGAACCGGAGAGCGGATGTGTCGACCACGAGCCTGGTGCGTCCGCGGCGAAGGAGATTCCTGATCGCCTCGCGGAAGAGGTCTCCCGTGGCGATGTCGAGCTCACCCGCCAGCGCGACGACGGCGACCGGCTGGTGATCGCTGACAGTAATCTCGAGCTGCATTGTCATATACGCGCCTTCATCCTTTTCGGGCGTACCGTCCTGAATGACGCTACCCGGCGGAGTGTCAGGTCCCAGTAATGTGCGACGGTCGATGCGGCGCTTCTCCATCCGGCATCACCACTTCAACCCCACAGATGGGCAAATAAGTAAAGATTCACGACCTATCACGATCTTTCCGACGGACGGGGTGAAGCGTCGGAAAGCCCGGTGAACACGGCGAATCCGGACGTCCATGGGCCGGTTCCCGGCCTCGCGAGCAGGCCGCAGTGCCGGTGCCCGTGCCATCCTTTCCCCAAGAACGGCCAGGGCTCCCGGGGTCGCCGATCACCCTTGGAAAGACGTTTCCCGTGGAAATCGCGGTGAACGACCACAGGAATGCCAAGGCCGGGTATGCCAGGGCAAGGAAAGGGAACGTCGCCGGTTCGGGGCGGCCGCTCAGCGGTCACGCGTCCGGGGTCAGCCGGGGTGGGGCACCAGGCCGGCGGTCCGGATCATCCGGGCGCACCGCAGGACCGGATTGCTCTCCAGCGGCTCCCACTCGCCGGTGCCGGCGAACCCGAACCGTTCGTAGAGGCGGCGGGCCCGGTCGTTGGTCTCGGTGACGAACAGGGACACGGCCGGGCAGCCCTGCTCGCCCGCCCATGCGAGGACCTCGCCCACGAGGAGACGGGCCGTCTCGCCGCCCCTCGCGTCCGGATGCACCCACATCCCGACCAGTTCCACGTGCGGGGGAGACCCGGCCGGCGGGCGTGCGCCCACGATCCCCGCGGGGGTCTCCCCGGCGAAGGCGACGGCGCGCAGGCCGTGCTCGGGCGCGAGTCGCGCCCGCCATTCGCCCTCGTCGAACCTCCGCTCGACCGCGGACGACGACCCGAAGGCGTCCGGTGCGTCGGCCAGCGCCGCCAGGCGCAGTCCACGCCACAGCGTCCAGTCGTCCGGCCCGATCCGCCGGACGCCCACCTCGGTCACCACCGCGTCCTCCTGCTCTGTCAGCAGGTCACTGTACGGAGGGCCGTCCGGCCGCGCGATCGAATATCGCGCCTGCCAGAGGAGTCGCTGGCAGAAACCGGTAATCGGAGGGCAACTTGCTGACGTCGTTTCGCCTGGTCCGGGCCGGTCCCGCGGCGCAGAGTTGGTTGTGCGAGCACACCGCCGCAAATCGAGGAAGGGGTTGAGAAATGACGATCTCGCACACCGCGCCCGCCGTCACCCGTGCGGAACGGCCCGAGGTGTGGGACGGGAGCCGCGTCCAGGACGAGCTGAAGGCATGGGACGAGGCGGGGCGCTCGGAGGAATCCAGGATCGGAGGCGGCCGCCCCCCGGTGGGGGAGCCGGCGCCGACGTGGGACGAGCCGGAGGTGTGGGACGAACTGGAGGTCTGGGACGAACTGGAGGTCTGGGACGAGGCCCCGGTGTGGGACCTGGCGCCGACGTGGGACGAGCTGAAGGCGTGGAGCGAGCATCCCGCCCGCGACCGCGACCCCGTGTGGGCCGAGATCTGGGAGGAGCTGAGGATCTGGGACGAGCAGCGGGTGGAGGAGGAGCCCGAGGGCCGCGAGGCGAGGTGACGCCCCGGTGCCCGCCGACGCGGCCGGCCCGGCCCGCCACGCGGGGTCCACCACGGCCCGGCCGTCGCCCCATCGCCGCCGAGGCCCGAAGGCCCGGCGGGCGGAGCAGCGGCCGATCACGACAACGAAGGAGGTGCATCCCCCGGACCATCAGGTGGGTGCGGACGCGCGGACCGCGGGAGGCCGGCGTCCGTACCCGGAACGCCGGAAGCGGACTCCGCTCCGGCCGAGCCGGCAGCCGCGCCGGCCAGGCGTCTCACCGAGCCCCCCGGGTCGTCAGGCGCGATTCGCGACCGAGCCCATGTCCACAGCCGGAATCGAGACGCCGGCCCCTTGCCGCGGCCGGCCTTCCTCCCCGCTTCGCGGCCGCGCGGCCGTGTGCCCGAGGCACGCGGCCGTGCCCCCGCCGGGAACCCGCGCACCTGCCCGGGTCACCCAGGTCGGGTCACTCCCCCTCGTCGCCGGGCTTGTCGAAGCACACGTACCCGCGGATCTGCGTGACCAGTTCGAGCTGGTCGTAGAAGATCCGGTGGCTGGCGATGAGGCCGTTCACGACGTGCGAGACCGAGCACACGCGAAAGCCGATCGGACGGTCGGTGGGCTCCACGACGTCACCGCCGGGGGCCAGGTAGGGGCCCTTGTGCGTGCCGGTGACGGTGTACTCGGAGACGAGGATGTCACCGGAGACGACCACCGACTGGATGACCACCCTGGTGTCGGGGAACGCGCTGAAGAACGTGCCGTAGTAGGAGGCGACCTCCTCGCCGCCCTCCCCGACGCCGTCCGGCGCGACGACCACGCCCCGCTCGCCGAAGCAGCGGGCGAGCGCATCGAGATCGTGCCGGTTGTAGGCCCTTCTCAGCCTGTCCAGTGCGACCAGAACGTCGGACACCGGGACCTTCCCTCCCCGCCGCGACGACCGCGATCGTGATCACGCGTGCCGCGGCCGAGGTGGCGAGCCCCGCGTCTCCTTTTTCTGACGATATTTCCTGACCATAGCGCAGCCGTGAAAAGCGATGGTGGCCCTGTCGCACCCCCTCGCCAGGGGCCGGACCCCCACCCGGCTACTGGTGCGGGTCGTCGATCTTGAGCTGTTCTCCGGTGGTGGAGACGAAGACGACGAGGAGCTTGGCCGGCTCTGTCTCGCTGGCGTTCTCGGTGGCCACGTGGTGAGCTCCTGGCTGCTCGACCCAGTTCTCGCCTTGGTGGAATGTCCGCTTCGGTGCGCCTTCGAGCTGGCTGCGTACGGTCCCTTCGAGCACGTAGGCGTAGACGAACGCCTGGCCGTGCCGGTGGGGCGTCGCCCGGGCGCCCGGCGGGAAGGTCACGATCGCCGAGGTGAAGGTCTTGCCCTTGACGTTCGGGAGCGCCTGCTGGATCAGAGGTGTCAGGGTCTCGGACGGGGGCTTCGACGTCACGGGCGCGGTGGGCGTGGCGGCGGCGGTGACCGCGGCGACGGGAGTGGCCGCGGCGGCCGGGATGGTCGGATGCTCCCCCGCTGGGGCGCATCCGAGGATCGCGGCGGTCGTGGCGGCGATCATCACGCCGCCGGCGATTCGCATATTGATCATGAGTGCTGTGCTCCTTGTCCGTCCGCGAGCTGGATGATCGTTTTGCCGCGTGTGCGGGGGTGGCGGGCGAAGGCGGAGGGGGTTTCTTCAAGTGGTCGTACGGCGCCGACGACGGGGCGGAGCCGTCCGGTCCGGAGGCGCTGGGCGAGGTCGGCCAGCCGGGCGCGGTCGGGTTCGACGACGAAGAAGACGGCGCGC
The DNA here is from genome assembly GCF_016863035.1 of Microbispora corallina. GTDB lineage: Bacteria > Actinomycetota > Actinomycetes > Streptosporangiales > Streptosporangiaceae > Microbispora > Microbispora corallina. The sequence continues at coordinate 14,135 of NZ_BOOC01000061.1, read as the reverse complement.
CCGTCCTTGGGCTGGACGGTGGGAGGCATGGCGATGCTGACCAGCGTGCCGCCCGGTCGTACCCGTTCGGCCGATCGGTGGAGGATGTCGCCGCCGATGACGTCGAGCACCACGTCGACCTGACCGGCGTGCCGGAGGTCGTCGGCGTCCAGGTCGAGGAAGGTGTGCGCGCCGAGGCTGAGGGCGAGGTCGCGGTCGCCGGCTCGGCCGGTGCCGATGACGTGGGCTCCGGCCTCGCGTGCGAGCTGGACGGCGATGGAGCCGACGCCGCCGGCGGCGCCGTGGATGAGGACGGTCTGTCCGGTGGTGAGGTGGCCGTGGTCGAACAGGGCCTGCCATGCGGTGAGCCCGGAGATGGGCAGTGCGGCGGCCAGGGTGTGGTCGACGTCGGCCGCGAGGGGGGCGAGGTTGCGGGCCTCCACCGCGGTGTATTCGGCCAGGGATCCGTTGCGGGCCCAGTCGGTCAGTCCGAAGACCCGCTGGCCGACGGTGAGGCCGGTGGTCCCGTAGCCGAGTTCGGCGACGACGCCGGACAGCTCGTGTCCGGGGATGGTGGGTGTGCGGTCGCGGCCGGCGCGGTCGGTCCAGGTCGCCGGCCAGTCGAGCTCTCCGGGGGTGAAGCCCGCGGCGTGGACGCGCACGATGACGTCGTTTTCGGCGGCGTGGGGGTAGGGCATGTCGGTCAGGGTCAGACCGCCGACACCCGCGTCACGATCGCGTACGGTGATCGCTCGCATGCTCGAATTCCTTTCACGAAGGTTCCTTGGAGTGGGGGGTCGGTCCGGGATGCCCCGGTGGCCGCGTGCGGTGCCGGTCAGCTCGGCCAGGGCGCGCCGAGGATGCGCTCGACGGTGGTGACGCGGCGGAAGCCGGGGATGAAGTGCTCGAGCACATCGGAGTTCACGGTGCCGTCGGTGGTCTCGGGGCGGTCCTTGAGCCCGTCGACGTAGGCGCGCAGGAACGCGTTCTTGAAGTCCCCGCGCGGGTGGGCGGCGAGGATCTCGTCCAGTTGGTCGTGGTCCAGCCCGTCCAGGCCGTAGCCGATGACGTCGGTCAGCACGCCCAGGTGTGTGGTGGCGATCTCCGGGGTCATCCGGGTGGGGATGCCGGGTGTGGTGTGCAGCGCGATCGCGGTCCAGACGGTGTCGGCGGCGGCCGACGAGAATCCCCGGGCGAGGAGGAACGCGCGGGCGTGGTCGGCGCCGTCGACCTCGAAGCGCTGCTCGACCTCGGAGAAGGGGGTCGACAGGCCGGTGTCGTGGAACATGGCGGCCAGGTAGAGCAGTTCGGGGTCGGGTTTCACGCCGAGCTTGCCGGCGTGGATCAGGGCGAAGAGGTAGACCCGCCGGGAGTGGTGGTAGATGAGCGGGGTGGTGGTGTCCTGGATGAGCCGGGTCGCTTCGGCGACCGCGGCTGTCTCTGGGATCTCCAGCCCCGCGATGACCTGTGGCATGACTGCTGACCCTTTCGGGAGGTATGTCCGTGCTGTGGACTGTCTGTCCGACTTCCATACTTCCGATGGATCGGCCCGCGGCGCCGCCTTCGTACGGCCACGAATCACCTATATCCAGACAGGGCGACATCCGAGCCCTACGGCGTGTCACCCCAATCCCTGCCTCCTGCGCCGCCGGCCGACGACGGTTAGGCTCATCCCGCTTTGTCCCTGAGGATCCGGCACGGCCCGTACGGACGGCCGTGTCCGGCTACGGCGAGGAGTGCGCGTGATACCCGATCTCGTGGCGGTCGGCGAGGCGATGGCGCTGGTGCGCGGGTCGGGCGCCGGCCCGCTGCGCCCGGGGTCTCCCGCCGAGATCTCCTTCGCCGGGTCGGAGGCGAACGTGGCGGTCGGGGTGAGCAGGCTCGGCCACCGCGGCGCGTGGGTCGGCAGGCTCGGCGACGACGACGCGGGCGAGATGATCCTGACGGGCCTGCGGGGCGAGGGCGTGGACGTCTCCCATGTCGTGCGGGACGCCGTACGGCCGACCGGGCTGATGATGCGCCACCGGCGCACGGCCGACAGGGTCATCCTCGCCTACTACCGCGAGCACCAGGCGGGGGCGGCCCTGTCACCCGCCGACCTGCCCCTGGACGTGATCGCCGGGGCGCGGATCCTGCACGTCACGGGCATCACCCCGGCCCTCGGGCCCACGGCGCTGGCGGCGGTCGAGGCCGCCGTCGCCGCGGCCCGCGAGGCCGGGACCACCGTATCCTTCGACGTCAACCACCGCGCCCGCCTGTGGTCGCCCGAGGAGGCGGCTCCCGTGCTGCGGCGGCTGGCCGCGGCCGCCGACGTGATCTTCGCGGGCGAGTGGGAGGCCGCCATCCTCCTGGGCGGCGAGCGCGGGCCGAACGACGCGGCGGAGGGCCTGCTCGGCCTCGGCCCGCGCGAGGCCGTCGTCAAGCTGGGGGCCGACGGGGCCCTCGCCCGTACGGCCGGGGACCTCGCGCGGGTCGCGGCGCCCCCGGTGACCGAGATCGACCCGGTGGGCGCCGGCGACGCGTTCGTGGCCGGCTACCTGTCCTGCCTCCTGGAGGGTGAGGACGAGCTGCGGGCCCGGCTGGACCGCGCCGCCGTGTGCGGGGCCTTCGCCGTGTCCGCGTACGGCGACTGGGAGGGCTTCCCACGACGGCGCGAGCTCGGCCTGCTCGCCCCCGGCGACAACGTGGTCCGCTGAGCGCGCGGCCTGCGGTCGCCGGGCCGCCGCGGGATGGCGGCGGGCGGCGTCAGGGCAGCCAGTAGTTCCCCGAGACCACGATCATGACCTGGAGCTGGATGCTGGTCGAGTAGTAGTCGTTCGAGGTGAACGAGGTGTTCAGCATCTTCGTCCAGAGCGCGTCGAGCCAGGCCTGACTGCCCGTGTCGGTCGTGGCCGCGACCGCGAACGGCGCGAAGAAGGCCGGCTCGCTCCCGCTGTCGATCTGCGAGCCGCCCAGGCTGTAGCCGGTGCCGATCGCGTCGGGGTCGCCCCCGGTCTTCGACTTGATCCAGGTGTTGATCTTGCGGGCCGAGGCGAGTGAGGCGCTGTCGCCGCTGGTCACGGCGTCGGCGCCGATGCGCCAGGGGTCGCGGCAGGCGTTCCACCAGTACTTGCCGTCGTTCGCGTCCTCCAGCACCTCCCCGGGGGCGGGCTTGGGCGTGGTGTTGGTGTTGACGACGAAGTCGGCGAGCAGGCCCGTGCTGGGGGCGTACGTGGACTGCTGGGACGTGATGAGGTTCTGGTGGGCCGTCCTGATCGTGTCCCAGGCCGTGTCGCCGGTGGCCTTGCGGAACGCCCGGAAGTGGTCGACCAGCCAGTCGGACGAGCGGGTGACGTAGTAGAGGGAGTCGCCCGAGGTGCTCCAGTCGCCGAGCCGCATCAGGTGGGTCGTCGGGTTGACCTCGCTCGCCTTGATCGCGTTGATGTGCTTGACGGCCAGGTCCTTGTAGTTGTACGTCCCGGCGCTGCCCCACTGCCGGTCGGCCAGCAGCAGGCCGAGGGCCACGTCGAGGTCGCCGTCCGTGGCGGAGTCGGAGCCGTCGACGCTCGTGCACGAGGTGTCCTGCTCGGCCGCCAGCAGGTTCGCGTTGTTGACCGAGGGGTGCGCCAGCATGTACTTGACCATGCCGTCGAAGACGGTCTTGGCGTTCGCGTCCGCCCCGGCCATGGTGGCCACGATGACCATGCCGTAGCCCTGCGCCTCGGCGACGTACGGGTGGTCGGCGTCGGGGGAGATCACCTCGTACCACCCGTTGCCGCAGTTCTGCTTGACGAAGGCGGCCTTCCAGCGGTTGTAGTAGTTCACCACCTGCTGGTCGATCGTGGCCTGCGTGCCGCTCGGGCGGAGCGTCCCGGCGGCGTACGGGAACTGGTGGCCGCCGAAGGGGACCGCCGGGCCCGTGCCGCCGGAGTCCTGCGTGGAGACGGTGAGCTTGTCGACGTTGGGGCCGCCGTTGGCCGTGGTGGCGGTGGCCCTGACCGTGTTCGTCCCGGCGTTGAGGGTGACGCTGACGGTGGCGTCGGTCCAGGTGTCCCAGGACCCGGTCCCGCCGAACGCCTTGCCCGCCGCGACCGTGGTCCCGTTGACCGCGACGTCCATCGGCCGGTTGACGGTGGTGCCGTTGGCGTAGCGGAAGGTGAGCGTCGCGGGTCCGGCCGCGGTTGCGGTGACCGACCACTGGACGGCGCTTCCGGTCGTGTTGACGTAGTCGACGAAGCCGCTGCCGGTGTAGCCGGTGTGGTTGGTCGCGACGCTCGCCTGGGTCAGCGCGGCGTCCTCCGCCTGGTAGACGGCCGAGGCGGCCGCGGCGGGGCCGGCCAGGGGCAGGGCGGCCGCCAGCAGGGCGAGGGCGGCGAGGGACAGGGCGGCCTTGCGCACGAGCACTCCTCTGGGGGGACGAGGGGACGGCGTTCGTTAGTTAAGTTTCCTTATTTTCGCCGAACGTAGGCCGAGCCCCGGGTTCCGTCAAGACCCGTTCGCCGTACGGATGTGACGGATGCGCTTGCGCCGCACCCGCGGGGGTAGAGGGGGGAGCTCGCAGGGAGACAGCGAGCCTCGCAGGGAGACGGCGAGCCGGAACGCGGAAGAAGGTCATGATGACGGACGAGATCACCGCAGGCAGGAGCGCGGCGCGTGCGCTGGCGGCGCGGGCGCCCGGCTGGATGGTCTGGTACGGGGAGCGGACCGGGAGCCTGTGGGCCGTCCCCCGCACGGCCGCGCCGCTCGGCGCGCGTCTCCTGGAGGCCGCGACGCCGCAGGAGCTGGAACAGGAGATCCGGCGCCACCAGGGCGCGCCGCTTCAGCCGGCCGCGGCGCCCGCCGGCCCGCCGGCCACCGGGTCCGCGGCCTCCCGTCACCGGCGTCCGGGCGAGGATCCCGGCGACAGGCGCGCCGAGGCCGCGACCACCACGAGGATCGCGAGCCCGGTGGGCACGTAGACCTTCGTGAGGAACCCCACCGGCGCGGCTCGTCCACAGGACGGACGATCGCGTCTTGCGGAGCGCGGACGGAAAGTGTAAGTCTCGTCACTGTAAGTGAACGGTCATGACGCGCGAGGTGGGGGACGTTCATGCAGGCTTTCACGCTGCCCGACTTCTACGTGCCGTATCCGGCGAGGCTCAACCCGCACGTGGAGGGCGCCCGCGCGCACAGCGGCGCCTGGGCCGAGCGGATGGGCATGCTCGACGCCCCCCGCCCCGGCGGCGGGGTCGTCTGGGACGCCGGCGCGCTGGCCCGGATGGACTACGCGCTGATGTGCGCCTACACCCATCCCGACTGCGACGGCCCCACGCTCGACCTCGTCACCGACTGGTACGTCTGGGTGTTCTTCTTCGACGACCACTTCCTGGAGCACTTCAAGCACTCCCGCGACCTGGCGGGGGCCAAGGCCTACCTCGACCGGCTCGAACTGTTCATGACCCCAGACGGCCGCACCCCGCCGGAGCCGGGCAACGCCGCCGAGGCGGGCCTGCGGGACCTGTGGGAGCGCACGGTCCCGGCGATGTCCCCCGGCTGGCGGCGGCGCTTCGTCACCAGCACCCACAACCTCATGGTCGAGTCGATGTGGGAGCTGGACAACATCGACCGCGGCCGGATCGCCAACCCCATCGAGTACGTCCAGATGCGGCGGCGGGTGGGCGGCGCGCCCTGGTCGGCCAATCTCGTGGAGTACGCCGTGGGGGCCGAGCTTCCCGGCCACCTCGCCGCCACGCGGCCGGTTCGCGTGCTGACCGACACCTTCGCCGACGCCGTCCACCTGCGCAACGACCTGTTCTCCTACCAGCGGGAGGTCCAGGAGGAGGGGGAGAACTCCAACGCCGTCCTGGTCTTCGAGCGCTTCCTCGGCTGCTCGACGCAGGAGGCCGCCGACCTGGTCAACGACCTGCTCACCTCGCGGCTGCAGCAGTTCGAGAGCACGGCGCTGACGGAGGTCCCCGCCCTGCTCGCCGAGCACGCCGCCGGCCCCGAGGAGGCCGCCGCGGTGGCGGCCTACGTCAAGGGCCTGCAGGACTGGCAGTCCGGCGGCCATGAGTGGCACGCGAGGTCGAGCCGGTACATGAACGAGGGCATGCGCGACGACGCGCCCGCGCCCCTCAGGATCCTCGGCGGGCCGAACGGCCTCGGCACGACGGCCGCCCGGATCGCCGCCCCCGCCGCCGTCCTGTCCGGCGTCCCCTCGGAGGGCGGGCTCGGGCTGCGCCGCCGCATCCGCCAGCACTCGGCCGTGCCGTACCAGCCGGTCGGGCACCTGCCGCTGCCGCCTCTCCACATGCCCTTCCCGATCCGGACCAGCCCCCATCTGGCGGGGGCGCGGCGGCACGCCGCCGGGTGGGCGCGGGAGATGGGCATGTTCGACGCGGCGCCGGGGGTGGAGGCCGCCGGGGTGTGGGACGAGCGGCGCTTCCGCGGCTTCGACTTCCCCCACTGTGCCGCGATGATCCACCCGGACGCCTCCCCCGAGCAGCTCGCCCTGTCGTCCGACTGGCTGGCGTGGGGGACCTACGGCGACGACTACTTCCCGCTCGTGTTCGGCGCCGTCCGCGACCTGGCCGGGGCGAAGCTCTGCAACGACCGGCTCCCGGCCTTCATGCCGCTCGACGCCGGTGACACCCCGCCGCCCGCCAACGCGCTCGAGCGCGGCCTGGCCGACCTGTGGCGCCGTACGGCCGGGCCGATGAGCCCCGGGGCCAGGCGGCGGTTCCGGACGGCGGTCGAGGACATGACGTCGAGCTGGCTGTGGGAGCTGGCCAACCAGGCGCACAACCGGGTGCCCGACCCGGTCGACTACATCGAGATGCGGCGCAGGACGTTCGGCGCCGAGATGACGATGAGCCTGGCCCGGCTCGCCCACTTCGAGATGCTGCCCCCCGAGGTCCACCACAACCGGGTCGTCCGGGAGATGGAGACCGCCGCGCAGGACTACGCGGGGTTCACCAACGACCTGTTCTCCTATCAGAAGGAGGTCGAGTTCGAGGGCGAGGTGCACAACCTGGTCGTCGTCGTGGAGAGCTTCCTCGACGTCGACCGGTTCACCGCGCGCGACATCGTGGCCGACCTGATGGCGGCGCGGATGCGGCAGTTCGAGCACATCGTCGCGACCGGTCTGCCCGCCATGTTCGACGACCTCGGCCTCGATGAGCCGGTCCGCCGGATCCTCACCCGCCACGCGGAGGGCCTGAAGAGCTGGATGTCGGGCATCCTCGAGTGGCATCGGCGGTGCGCCCGCTACACCGAGGCCGAGCTGCGACGCAGGCGGGCGCCCGGCTTCTCGCCGCTGCCGGTCGGCCTCGGCACCTCGGCCGCCCGGGTCGCCGCCGGCCTCACCAGAACCCGAGCCGCCGCCGGCAGCCCCTGACCCCCTGACCCCCGGGCCCTCGAAGCGGCGGCCGCCGGGGGCGTGGGCGGCTGTGGATAATCATGGCGTGCATCGGTGGTCGCGGCGGGCGTTCCTGCGGCTCGGCGGGGCCGCCGCGGCCACGGCGGCGCTCGCCCCCGCGGCCGCCTCCGGGGCCCTGGAGCCGGGAGGCGGCCAGGGCCTCCGGGAGGGCCTGTTCGCCGAGGAGTTCGCCCTGCTCCGCGCCCGCTGGCGGGACGTCACGGCCGGCTCCGGGTTCGACGCGCGGGCCGAGCCGTACCGGACCCGGCTCGCGCGGCTCGGGGCGCAGGCGGCGCGCCACCGCGACACGATGGCGCCGGCCGACGGGTGGCTCTGGCCCGGCCAGGCGTTCCCGTCGTTCACGGCCACCCCGGCGCGGTTGCAGGCCATGGCCCGCGCCTACGTCCTGCCCGGGACGGGCGTGACTGGCGACCCGGGCCTCGCCGCCGCCGTCGCGGAGGGGATCGACCACTACCGGCGGCGGGTCTACGCCGTGGACGCCGAGCAGACCGGCAACTGGTGGCACTGGCGGATCGGCGTCCCGAGGACGCTCCTCGACGCCGCCGTGCTGATCGGCCCGCACCTGACGGACATCCGGAGCGCCGCGCTGCGGGACGCCGTCGACCATTTCGTCCCGGAAAGCCGCCTCGGGGACTACAGCGGCAGGAGCACCGGAGCCAACCGGGTCGACCTGTGCACGGTCATGCTGCTGCGCGCGCTCCTCAGGTCCGACCCAGGCAAGGCCGCCCTCGCCGTCTCCGCGCTGTCGCCCGTCTTCCGGTACGTGGACGAGGGCGACGGCTTCTACCGGGACGGCTCGTTCATCCAGCACACGACCGTCCCGTACCAGGGCGCGTACGGCGCGTCCCTGCTGGCGGGGCTGGCCACGCTGCTCGCGGTCCTGCACGGCTCGCCCTGGGAGGTCACCGACCCCGGCAGGCGGAACGTCTTCGACGCGGTCGAGCAGTCGTTCGCGCCGGTCGTCCACGACGGCGCCTGCCTGGACCTCGTGCGCGGCCGCGGGATCGGCAGGAGGCCGTACGGCGACCACAAGAGGGGGCGGGAGATCGCCGCCGCGATCCTCGTGCTCGGCGAGGCGGCCTCTGCGGCGGAGCGCGACCGATGGCGGGCCATGGTGAAGGGATGGGCCGTGCGGGACACCGCCGTCCCGATGCTCAAGGCGGCCGAGGGCAGCGACCTGGCGTTCCACGCGCGCCTCGCGGCGGTCGTGGCCGACGCGGCCGTGCCGGCGGCCGACGAGCCGCCCGGACACCGGCTGCTGCCGATGAGCGCCCGGGCCGTCCACCGGCGTCCCGGATGGTGCGCCGGGCTGAGCATGGCGTCCCATCGCGTGGCGTACTACGAGCACGGCAACGGCGAGAACCTGCGGGGCTGGCACACCGGTGCCGGGATGCTCTACTGGTGGGCCGAGGGCCACGGCGACCACTACTCCGACTCCTTCTGGTCGACGGTGGACCCGTACCGGCTGCCCGGCACGACCGTGTCGACCAGGCGGCTGCCCGACGGCGCGGGCGGGGCGTGGGGCGACACGTGCCCGCCGGCGCGGTGGGTGGGCGGCGCCACCGACGGCGTGTACGCCACGGTCGGCCAGCACCTCAACGGCCTGGAGAGCTCGCTCGAGGCATTCAAGACCTGGGTCTTCCTCGACGACGCCGTGGTGTGCCTCGGCGCCGGGATCACCGCCGCGGACGGCGTGCCGGTCGAGACCGTCGTGGACAACCGGCGGACGGACGCGCCGCTGACCGAGGACCGGGCGGCCGGCTGGGCGCACCTGGAGGGTCACGGCGGCTACGTGTTCCCCGGGCCCGACCGGCCGCGCACGCTGCGGGAACGGCGCACCGACGGCACCGTGGCCAGGAGCTACACGACCCTCTGGATCGACCACGGCGTCGATCCAGACGCGGCGTCGTACGTCTACCTCCTGCTGCCGGGCGCGAGCGCCGGCCTGACCGGGGCGCGCGCCGCCGACCCCGGGTTCGTCCTGCTGGCCAACACCGCGCACGCGCAGGCCGTACGGGTCCCGGCGCTCGGTCTCACCGCGGCCAACTTCTGGGTCGCGGGCACGGCCGGCGGGCTCACCGCGTCGGCGCCGTGCGCCGTGCTCGCGCGGGAGGCCGGCGACGGCACCGCCGTGCTCGCCGTGTCCGACCCGCGGTGCGACCTCGACGGCCTCACCCTGACCTGGGACCGCCCGGTGGGCGAGGTGGTGCGCGGCGATCGGGCCCTCGCGACCGCGACGACCGGCCGGCGCCTCACCCTCGTCTTCGGGCCCCTGTCCGGCCGGTACGGCGCCTCGGCCGCCGTCACCGTCCGGCTGTCGTAACCGGACATCGGCCGACGTGGAGCCCCGGGTTGCGATCGAGTGCGTGTCAGAAACGGAACGCACTTGATCCATCACCTAGCGTATGGCATCGACTGTGCGGTAGTTGATCAACGGCGTGCCCTGCGGGGCACGTCCATGTTTCATGGGGGGCCGACAATGCGACTCAAGCAACTCGCATTCGCAGCAGGGGGAACACTCACCTTCGCCGTGCTCGCGATCGCGCCGGCGGACGCCGCCGACACGACCGTGACCTTCACAGTCACCTCGGGAGCGTTGACCATCACGGCGCCGGCGGGCCCGGTGAGCCTGGGCAGCACGACGGCGGGCAACACCGTCAGCGGCCCGCTCGGCGTGGTGACCGTCACCGACGCCCGGGGCGGCACGCCCACCTCGGACTGGACCGCGCGGGTGTCGTCCACGGCCTTCGTCGGCCCGAGCGACACGATTCCCGCGTCCGCCGCCACGTACACGCCCGGGTCGGGCACGCTCGTCGTCGGCAACGGCACGCTCACGCCCGGCGCGCCGGGGAGCCTGTCCGCCCAGCGCATCGCGATGACGTACACCGGTGGTACGGGCAACAGCCAGGCGAATTGGAGCCCGACGCTCGCCGTCGCGGTTCCGCTGGCGGTCGGGCTGGGCACCTACACCGGGACGGTGACCCATTCCGTCGCCTGATCGGTGCATCGGCCAGACCGCGGCCGCCCTGCTGTCCGTGCTCCTCGCGAGCACGGCCGGCGGGGCGGCCCTCGCAGCTCCCGCGCCCCCGCCCGCCGCGGCGCACGGCGGGGCGGCGGCCAGGCCGACCGGCCCCGGGACCGGGCTCGGCATCCGGATCGTCGACGCCCCGGTGGCGCGCCGCAAGGATCCCCGGGCGCTCACGGGCGTGGTCGACCACCTCAACCCGGGCACGACCATCAAGCGACGCGTCGAGGTGGCCAACACCACGTCCCGCCGCATGCACGTCTCGCTGTACCCCGCCGCGGCCGACATCCGCGACCGGTCGTTCGTCTTCGCCCCCGAACGGACGCCGAACGACCTGACGACCTGGACGACGGTCGAGCCGGGCGAGATGGACCTCGCGCCCGGCCGCAAGCGCACGGCCTGGTTCACCATCGCCGTCCCCCGGGACGCCTGGCGCGGCGAGCGGTACGGCGTGATCTGGGCGGAGACCGCCGCAGCGCCCGACAAGGTCCACTACGTCGGCCTCATCAGCCGGGTGGGCATCCGCGTCTACCTCGACATCGGGCCGGGCGGCGAGCCGCCGTCCGACATGCGCATCGAGAAGGTCACGCCCGAGCGCGACTCCGAGGGGCGGCCGCGGCTGCTCGCCCAGGTGCGGAACACGGGCGGCCGCGCGCTCGACCTGTCGGGGCAGCTGTCCCTGTCGGACGGGCCGGGCGGCCTGCGGGCCGGTCCGTACGCGGCCACGCTGGGCGTCGACCTGAAGCCGGGCGAGGCCGGCCCGGTGACGGTCGTGATGGACCGGCGGCTCCCGAACGGCCCCTGGAAGGCCGACCTGGTGCTGCAGAGCGGCCTGGTGAAGCGGACGGTGTCCGCCACGATCATGTTCCCGGACTCGGGCCTCGGCCATCCGGTCGTCCTGTCGGGCATCCGCGACCTGCTCCTGCCGTCGGCCCTGTCCGCGCTGACGCTCGCCGTCGCCGCCTGCGCCTTCCTCCTGTTCCGCAGGCGTCGCCGGGAGTCCGGGCCGGATCGGCCGAAGGGCTCGTATGCGTAGAAGAACAAATCCGATCATCCCTCACGCCGCGCCGCCGGCCGCGGTCGCCGTCGCCGCCGTCACGGCCGCCCTGGCCGCCGTTCTCGCGACCGCCGCCCTGGTCGCGGTTCCCGCGGCGGTGGCCGCCGCGCTGCCCGCCGCCGCGCTGCCCGTGGAGGCGGCGCCCGAGGCCGCCACGTTCCGGCCGGCGCGGGCGGGGGCGTTGACCATCAGCGCGCCCGTCGCGGTCAGCATGGGCAGCACCACGCCCGGAGGGCACCTGACGGTGCAGATGGGGACGGTCACGGTGACGGACACCCGCGAGCCCGGCGCGGGCCCCTGGACCGTCACCGTCTCGTCGACCGACTACAGCCGGACCACGGCCCCCGTCGTCACGATCAGCCGGTCGACCATGACCTACTGGTCGGGCCCCGCGACGGCGACCCAGGGCGGCGGAAACTTCATCCCCGGCCAGCCCACGGCGGCTCAGCAGGTGAGCCTGAACGTCCCCCGGACCGCGTTCTCCCGCACCACGCAGAGCGGAGTCAACAACTGCAGCTGGATCCCGACGCTGAACGTGTCCGTCCCCTTCGCCGGCGTCACCACGGGCGTCTACAGAGGGGTGATCACCCACTCCGTGGCCTGACCCCTCGGCGGCCGTCGTACGAAGGCCGCGCCGAACCTCCACAAACCCACCCCCGGAATCTGCACACCGGATCCGTAGATTCGCCTGCCATGACGGTCGACACCGGCGACTTCACGGCCTGGCTGCGCGACTTCGAGGGCGCTGCGCTGCTGCGGGACACGTGGGGCGACCCCGATTGGAGCCGGGGCGCACGGCTGGAGCCCGCCCTCGTGCGCAGCCTCCAGCGGTTCCAGGTGGGGGAGGACGGCGACGGCGCCAGCCTCACGGCCAAGGCCGACCAGGCGGGGGATCGCGTGTACGCGGAGACGATCCGGCTGTTCGTCGCGGAGGAACGGGAGCACGCCCGGCTGCTGGGCCGCCTGCTGGAGGCGGCGGGCGCGGCGACGATCCCGGGCCACTGGACGGACGCCGCCTTCGTCCGGCTGCGCCGGTTGCTCGGCCTGCGCACGGAGCTGGTGGTCCTGATGCTCGCGGAGGTGGTCGCGCTCGCCTACTACCGGGCCGTGCGCGACGGCGTCCGCGACCCGCTCGCCGCGGAGGTGGCCGGCCGGATCCTCGCCGACGAGCTCCGCCACGTGCCGTTCCACCGCGACCGGCTGCGGCGGTCCTTCGAGGGGTGCTCGCGCCGGTCGCGGACGGCGGTCGCGGCGCTGTGGTGGCTGCTGCTGGCGGGGGCGGTGACCGTGGTCGCGCTCGACCACGGTCACGCCCTCCGCGGGGTGGGGGCCTCCCGGACGGCCTTCGCCCGCGAGGTCGTCACGGCCTTCCGCGGCGTCGTGGCCGACGTGACGCGGGCCGCGTGAACCTCGACGTCATCAGAGAATGTAACGTTCCAGGCCGACGATCCGCTCGTCCGCGTGGTGGAGGACCACGAGCGATCCCTTGAACAGGTGCAGCGCCGCCTCCCCGTCGTACCGGACCGCGCACACCTCGCCGACCACGCCTTCGAGGCTCTCGCGGTAGCCGCAGATCGCCGTGCGATCCCGTACGGCGATCGCGCCGAGGAGGACGCGGAGCGCTCCGGCGGGCTCGTAGTGCTTGTCCGTGAACAGCTTGTCCTGCCGGACCGTGAGGCGGTTCGCCGACCGGTACGGCTCCAGCGTCTGGAGGCACCGTTCGCTCGGCGCGCTGATCAGGGCGCCCGCGCGGTAGGCGGCGAGGACGGTGGCGAGCGTCGCGGCCTGCGCCTCGCCGACGGGGTCGAGGGGGCGGGTCTTCTTCTTGCCCTGCCAGTCGTCGCCCGAGCCGGACAGCCGGCCGTGCCGGACGAGGACGATCGGGGTGGTGGCAACGGGCCGGGCGGCGAACTCGGTCAGCACGGCGAGGTCCCGCTCGAAGGTGAGCGCGTTGCGCGCGTCCTCCAGCGGCAGCCAGGACATGCGGTCGACCTCCTCGTTCTCCACGAAGTCGGCCGGGCCCACGGCCTGCGCCGCCCAGTAGTCGACCCGCTTCGCCCAGCCCTTCTTCTCGTAGTGCACCGAGCACAGCCATCGTCCGAGGACGACGCGCAGGCCGGTCTCCTCGTACACCTCGCGCACGGCCGCGGCGATGGGATGCTCGCCGTGGACGATCTTCCCCTTCGGCAGGGTCCAGTCGTTGTACTTCGGCCGGTGCACGAGGGCGATCTCCGGTGCCGTCCGGTCCCCCCGCCAGACGACGGCGCCGGCGGCGCGGACGAAGTCGGGAGCGGGTATCTGTTCTGCGGCCATGGCCGCCTCCTTGTTCTGGTTCATCCGGTGATCTCCCGGATCTCCACGCGGTCGTCCGACCCGCCGATCGCGAGCGTCGATGATCCGTTCATCTCCAGGAACGCCAGGGCGTGCACCTCGACCTCGAAGTCGTGCTCGGCGTCGGGGCCGGCGAGGTCGGTCTCCGGGTCTACGATCGACCGTCCTTCACGTGCTCCTCCCGGGGTCTCCGGCCGTCCCCGGGGTGCAGCCGATGCGCGCGACGTGGGAGCCGCGCGCACGTCCCACACGTCCACGTCACCCCCGGCGCCCTCCAGCCGGCGTCGGGGAACGCCGTCAGGCACGCCGCGAGGCGGGCGGGTCCCCTGCTGCGTGTTCGGCTAGGG
>NZ_BOOC01000060.1 GCF_016863035.1 Microbispora corallina | reverse complement strand
ATGACTGCCGTGGCGAGGAGGGCCGCGAGCGCCGTCACGAGGTACGCGGCGACGGCTGCCGGCGAGCGCCGCCCACGAGCCATACGGCCCGATAAGGGAACGGACGAAGAATCCATGCTTTCTCTCCTTGGGGGGTGGAGGCGCGGCGAAGACGGCCGTGCAGACGACGGGCGGCCTCGCCGAGCCGGCGAGAGGCGGTGTTGTCCCGTCCGATGCGTCGCCGGCGGTGTGGGCTGCCGCGAGCGGCAGGGCGGGGGAGCGGCGCGCTCCCGCGACGTCACGCCGGTACCGGAGTCATCCGCGCGGAGGGCACATGCGGGGGAAGGAAAGGCAGTGGTGCGGAGCCCGGTCGCGGTCCGGGACGCCACCGGTCCTGCTCACGCCGCCGTGCGCGCCGGATCGTGCCGGCGTCGCGCGATCAGGTTCCGGCGGATCGGCGCGCGTCGTCCGCTGCGGAACCGTCTTCGGGAGGTGGACGAACCGAGTGCGGCCGGCCGGCCGCGTGATCCGGCTCCTGTCCCGCCCCGGCGGCGGTCATGTGTGTTGTTAGCGCTAACCAACGATCGACAGAGGCGGTGCTCCCTTCTGCCGGCGGATTGCGGTGGCGGGTGCAGCGAAGCAAATACGACCAGCCGACCGCCTGTCAAGAACCGGAGCTCGCTCCTCACCCGCCCTGTGCGGGGGTTGTGGGGCATTCCCGGCGGCTCTCATCAGGGACGTCCGTACTCCCTGTCAGGCCGAGAATGAAACGTTCACGGACCGCGTCACGCGAACGAAACGATTCGTGACGGCGTTGCCTCCTCTCGGCCGCACGACGACCTCAGCGGCCCACCCTTCCGCCGCGGGTGTCGGCGCCGCCTCTTGAGTACGAAACATTCAGGGCCGGCTCGCGCCGAGGCGATCGGCCCGTCGCGGCACACCGGTACGTGTTTCCCCTGCTCAGCGGAGCCATGGCGCCAACAGTGGCCGGGACTCGTGTGTGCGTGTCCGGAAATTAAGCGTTCTTAAGGTCTTGACGACCTTCGCCGTACGGACCGTAATTAGGAGCTAAGCACCCGGGAGACGCGTCTTCCGGGGCCTGTGCGGCTGGACCACCTCGGCGGGTGTGTGGAGGCGCGTCGCGTGCCTCCGCATCGTGGTCGGCCACGTCGGCTTCCATCGCCTCGCTTCACCCCGATCCCTCGTGGTGGCATGTGAGGCCGCGCCACCTGGAGAAGCACGTGACCGATCGGATCGCGACCACGGCGTCCGGCGCGGCCCTCACCGGGCGACCCCAGGCGTCACCCTGACGGCACAGGAGATCGCCTGTGCCGGCCGATCGCTCGTGGTCACCCGGCACCCGGGATCCTGATCCGGGCCGACCTCAAGCGGGATCCGCGCAGCCGATCGTCGTCGTACCTCCACCCCCTTCGACGGCGGCGCCACGCCTCAGGAGGGGGTTCACCGACCACCCCCTACCCCCCATAGGAATTCCCGTGCATCTGTCCTCACCGTCCGCGGTGGTGAGACCGGTTCTGGCCGGTCTCGTCGCCGCGGCGCTGACCGTGGCGATCACCGTCGTCGCCCTGTCCACCGCGGCCCGAGCCGCAACCACGACTCTCTACGCGTCGCCCTCGGGCACGGGCAGCACCTGCTCGTCCGCCCAGCCGTGCTCCCTCTCCGCGGCGCAGACGGCGGTGCGGTCGCTGAACGCCGGCATGTCCGGTGACATCGTCGTTCAGCTCGCCGACGGCGCGTACCGGCTGTCGTCGCCGCTGCGGCTGACCGCCGCCGACTCCGGCAACAACGGATACCAGGTCGTGTGGCAGGCCGCGGCGGGCGCCCACCCCGTCGTCACCGGCGCGCGGGCCGTCACCGGCTGGACGCTCGCCAACCAGTCGAAGAACATCTGGCAGGCCAACGTCGGCACCGGCATCGACACCCGGCAGCTGTACGTCAACGGCGCCCTTGCCACGCGTGCGCGCACCCAGCTGAACCGGGGCGACTTCACCTCCACCGGCAGCGGCATGAGGTTCAGCAACAGCTCGCTGAGCTACCTGAACTCGCTGACCAACCAGAACCGGATCGAGCTGGAGAGTGTCGGCTCGTTCACCGACCGGTACGTGCGGGTGCAGAGCATCAGTGGGAACTTCATCACGATGCAGCAGCCCAGCTGGAGCAACAACATCTTCGGGTACGACACGTTCACCACTCCGCACCGGGCCGGGCCGCTGTACATCGAGAACGCCTACGAGTTCCTCGACTCCCCGGGTGAGTGGTACATCAACCCGTCCACGGGCGTGCTGTCCTACATCCCCCTCTCCGGGCAGAACATGAGCAACGTCAGCGTGGAGCTGCCGGTTCTGCAGTCCCTGGTGGACGTCGGCGGCACCTACGACGCGCCCGCGCACAACATCGCGTTCACCGGGATCACGTTCACCGGCACCAGCTGGCTCGGGCCCAGCAGCAACCAGGGCTTCGCCGACCAGCAGACCGGCTCCTACATCTCGGGCAACTCGAACTGGCCCAGCGACCTGCCGAGCTCCTGCCAGGAGGGGTGCCAGCAGTTCGAGTCCACCCGCCCGAACTGGGCCCAGATGCCCGCGGCGGTGCAGGTCTCGGCCGCCAGCAACATCACCTTCAGCGACTCGCAGTTCGTCAACCTGGGGCAGACGGCCATCGGCATCGGCAACGACGCCAACGCGCACGCCAGCGGTGTCGGCCTGGGCGCCAGCAACATCACGGTCACCCGGTCCGAGATCGCCCGCGACTCGGCCGGCGGCGTCGTGGTCGGCGGCGTGCGCGCCGACGCGCATCACCCGAGCGACCAGCGGATGGTCAACAAGAACATCACGATCAGCAACAACCGCATCCACGACCTCGGGCTGGACTACCGCGGCGTGGTCTCGGTGCTCACCACCTACGTCAACGGCACCAACGTCTCCCACAACGAGGTCTACAACATGCCGTACACCGGCATGTCGATCGGGTACGGCTGGGGCGCCAACGAGCCGGGCGGCAACACCCAGTACGCCAACCGCGGCCTGTACAACTACCAGCCGCGGTACACCACGGCCACCACGGCGGCCAACAACCAGCTCGTCGGCAACTACGTGCACGACGTCATGCAGCAGATGACCGACGGCGGATGCATCTACACGCTGTCGTGGAACCCCGGCGCGGTGATCAGCGACAACTACTGCCTGCGGACCAACGGCTGGTTCGGGGTCTACTTCGACGAGGGTTCGAAGTACTACACCGTCAGGAACAACGTCCTGTCCTCCACCGGCACCTGGCTCACCGCCAACTACTACGGCGGGGAGAACATGGGGAACTTCACCGTCACCGGCAACTGGTCGACCAACGGCAGCACCAACGTGACCAACGGCGACCGCGGCAGCGTCGTGTCCGGCAACGTCACGGTCACCAACGGGCAGTGGCCGTCGGGCGCCCAGTCCGTGATGGCGTCCGCGGGTCCCCAGACCGGCACGTCCCCCTCGCCGTCGCCGTCGCCGACGGGCGGCACGAACGCGATCAAGGGCGTCGGCTCGGGCCGGTGCCTGGACGTCAGCGGCGCGTCCCAGGCGAACGGCGCGCAGGCGCAGATCTGGGACTGCAACGGCCAGGCCAACCAGCAGTGGACCTCCACCAGCGCCAGTGAGCTGCGGGTCTACGGCAACAAGTGCCTGGACGTCAACGGTGGCGGCACCGCCAACGGGACCAGCGTGATCATCTGGGACTGCAACGGGCAGAACAACCAGAAGTGGCGGTTCAACTCCGACGGGACCATCACCGCGCTCGGTTCGAACCGGTGCCTGGACGTGCCCAACAACGCCACGGCGAACGGCACCAAGCTCGCCATCTGGGACTGCAACGCCGGCTCCAACCAGCGCTGGAACCGCGTCTGACCCGACCGGCCCGCGAGCCGGTCCGCGCCTTCACGCGCGGACCGGCTCCCGGCCGTGGTGAAAACGCGAGACGGCGCCGTCACCCCGTGCCCGCCCGGCACCCGAGGGCCGGGCGGGCGGGGGCTCGGTCAGACCGCGGTGATCGTGTACTGGTTGTTCGTGTTGGAGTTCGGCGTCCACAGAACCGTGGTGGATCCGACGGTGGTGTTGCCTCCGCCGTCCAGCGCGGTGCCGGTGCCGCGGTTGACGATCTGGTAGCGGCCGTTGCCCATGTCGTTCAGCTTCCACTGCTGGTTGTTGCCGCCGTTCCAGGCGGCCTGGAGGCAGGAGGCGCCGTTGGCGGTGTTGCCCCAGCTGTCGGCGACCATGCCGTTGGTGCGGTTGACGATCCGGTACCAGCCGCTGCCGAGGGAGACCAGCTGCCACTGCAGGTTGGTGCTGCCGTCGTAGTTCCACTGCTTGAGCACCGACCCGGAGGCGACGTTCCCGCCACTGTCGAGGACCAGGCCGGTGGTGACGTTGGCGATCCTGACCCAGCCGGTCGGGATGCCGCCGCCGCCGCCCGAGCCGAGGGCCGGGATCTGGCCGGAGAAGGTCAGCTTGACCACGTACGCCGGGGCGCTGAAGGGGGCGCTGGAGGAGGGCATCGAGATGTGCAGGCCGGAGGAGTCTTGAGTACGCGTGGGCAGGTTGACGTAGGAGCCGGCACTGGAGCCGAGCAGCTGGACCGAGGCCAGGTTGCCCAGGTTGATCCGGTTGGAGTTCAGGGTCGTGATGTTCAGCGTGCCGCCGGGCCAGCCCAGCACGGTGGCGTACAGCACCGTGTTGTCCTTGCTGCGGGTGAAGCGGATGTCGGAGGAGGTTCCCGCCCGCGGGGTGGTGAAGGAGCCGCCGCCCATCTGGGTGGGGCCCTCGCCGTAGGCCGTCCAGGCCCGGGTGGCGTAGATCGACTCGCCGAAGCGCTTGAGGTAGTCGCCGATGCCCAGCAGGACCGACCGCTGCCCCGACGGGATGGTGCCGTCCGCCATCGGGGCGATGTTCAGCAGCATGTTCCCGTTCTTGCTGACCCGGTCGATCAGGGAGTGCAGCATGGCGTTGAGCGAGTAGTAGCCGATGCCGACGGTGTAGCACCAGCTGGAGCTGGAGATGCTGTCGTCGGTCAGCCAGTAGGGGGTCTGGAGGCCGGCCGGCCCGCCGCGCTCGTAGTCGAAGACCTCGCCCCGGTTGTTGTACCCGTCCTTGTAGGTGGCGACGACGTCCTTGTTCCAGGCGACCGCGCGGTTGTAGTAGTACGACAGGAAGTTCAGCCGCTGCGCCTCGTCGACCTGGGTGAGGTTGAAGTCCTCCCAGATGATGTCGGGCTGGTAGCCGTCGACGACCTCTTTGAGCTTGTTGTACCAGAGCTGGTTCTCGCTCGTCCTGTCGAGCTGCCCGTACAGCTTCTTGAGCGACGTGCTGGACTGCGACGGCACGTGGTCGTAGTAGCCCGTGAAGTTGTACGCGTGGTGCAGGGACACCAGCAGCTTGAGGCCCTTGGCCCGGATGGCGTCGGCGTGCAGCCGCAGCAGGTCCAGCTTCGGTCCGGTGGCCACGGAGTTCCACTCGTTCACCGAGCTGTTCCACATCGAGTAGCCGTCGTGGTGCTCGGCGACGGGCCCGGCGAACTTGGCGCCGGCGTCGGCGAACAGCTGGGCCCACTCGTTGGGGTCGAAGGCGCCGCCGGCCGACGTCAGCTTCGGCGCGAACTGCACCCAGTTTCCGGCCTTGTCCCGAGCGCCGTTGATGAAGTTGTGGTACGGCCACACCGACGGGTCGCCGAAGACGCTCTTGTGGTGATTGTTCTCGTTCGATCCGCTGATGTACATGTTGCGCGGATACCACTCGTTGCCGAACGCGGGGACGCTGAAGACGCCCCAGTGGAAGTAGATGCCGAACTTGGCGTCCTGGAACCACTCCGGAGCCGGCGGGTGCTGGTCGACCGACGACCAACTCGCGGTGTAGCTCTGCGGGCCGGCGGTGGCCCAGGCGGGAGCGGCCTTCAGCACGCCGGCCGCCGTGGCGAGCCCGGCCGCGGCGAGGAGCCTGCGGCGGCTGAACTGGAACGAGGGGGTGGACATGGGCGGGAACCTCTCGAGATGGGGTTCTTCTGCGCGCGCGCGAACGGCGGGGCGAGCCGCGCCGCCCGCGAACCGGGGGACCGGTCCTCCGGAGACCCTTCGGTGTTTCACCGAGATGAACGGATCATCACGACACAGACATTGGATGTCTTTGTAAGCCAACCGGAGCGATCTGTCCAGACCCCCATCGCGGACCGGTGTGATCGGAGGACTGAACGGACGCGGAATGCCCGCTCTTTTCGGTTGTGGGGGCGGCAGATGATCCAGGAGGGCGCGTTCCCCCTGCCGCGAGCCAGCGACGTCATCCCATCGCCGCACCTCAGAGATGGGATGTCAGCGCTCTCAACGGATGCGCGTCGGCTCGTGCGGCGGTTCCTCGGAGGGGGTTTCGGACGGTGTGCGGCCGAGGTTGTCGCGCAGCCAGGTCTCGGTGGTGCTGACGTGCACGAGCGCCGTGGCCTGGGCGAGGGCGGCGTCACGGTGGGCGAGGGCCTGGTAGATGGCGGCGTGCTCGGCGATGGTGCGGCCGGCGGCGTTCTCCTCGACCAGGCCGCGCCACACGCGGGCCCGCAGGGTCCGGCTGGCGATGCCGCCGAGCAGCGCGCACAGCGAGGTGTTGCCGGTCGCCTCGAACACGGCGCGGTGGAAGGCGTCGTCGTGATGGTTGAGCGCCTCCACGTCGTCCTGAGCGGTGATCATGGCGTCGAGGTGGCGTTCGAGCTCGGCGAGCTGGCCGGGCGTGATGCGGGTGGCCGCCAGCGCGGTGGCGACCGGTTCGAACAGGCGCCGGACCTCGGTGATCTCCAGCAGGTCGTCGCCGCGCATCATCTCGACGGCCAGCCCCACGCCTTCCAGCAGCAGCTCGGGCTTGAGGCTGGTGACGTAGGTGCCGTCACCGCGGCGCACCTCCAGCACGCGGGTGGTGACCAGGGAGCGGACGGCCTCCCGGAGCAGGTTGCGGGACAGGCCGAGCTCGGCGGCCAGGTCCTGCTCCGGAGGCAGCCGCGCCCCCGGCGGAAGCGTGCCGTCCTTGATGAGCTGCCTGATGCGCACGATCGCCTGCTCGGTGAGAGACATACCTGCATCTTCGTACGCGTGGACGGGAAGCGCACACCGCCCTCCGCTGCGCCCGGGCCGTCGCCGGTAAGGAGCGTGAGCGGACAGACATGTGATGTATTCCCATCCCGTCCTGCCGGTGCCGGCGCTCCCGGCGACAGCCGAGGCGGCATGTTAATCCGTAACATCCTGGAATTTCAGATTCCGGGCCACAGGAAGTCTGGACATCGACCGGGGTTTGGTCATAGAAAGACATCCCATGTCCTGTCAAGGGTGACGCTTCCGCGGTCGCGGTGATCCACAAGGAGATACGTTGAAACACAGACGGTTCGCGGTCGCCGCGATTGTGGTGGTGTCGGGGTTCCTGGCGGCGGCGTGCGGCGGGAACGGTGGCGGCTCGGCCGCGAACGGCGGAGGCGCCACAGCGGGCGCCGCGGCGAAGCCGGTCATCGGCGTCGACTATCCCCGGTCGGACACCGACTTCTGGAACTCCTACATCAGGTACGTTCCGCAGTTCGGCGGCGAGCTGGGGACGGAGCTGAAGACCACCAACTCGCAGAACGACATCTCCAAGCTCACCGCCAACGTGCAGAGCCTGGTGGGGCAGGGCGTGCGCGCCGTGGTGATGGCCCCGCAGGACACCGCGGCCGTGGCCCCCACGCTCCAGCAGCTCGAAGGGCGGAAGATCCCCGCCGTCCTGGTGGACACCAGGCCCGACACGGGGAACGCCTTCATGGTCGTGCGCGCCGACAACCGGGCGTACGGGGAGAAGGCCTGCCAGTTCCTGGGCGACAAGCTCAAGGGCAAGGGCAAGGTGGTCATGCTGCAGGGCGACCTGGCGTCCATCAACGGCCGCGACCGCACCGAGGCGTTCAACGACTGCATGAAGCAGAACTACCCCGGGATCAAGGTCTTCGGCGAGGCCGCGAACTGGGACGGCGCGGTGGCCGCGCAGAAGCTGTCCACGGTCCTCACGGCGAACCCGGACGTCAAGGGCGTCTACATGGAGTCGAGCTTCGCCCTCGCCGGCACGCTGCAGGTGCTCAAGCAGCGCAACCTGCTGGTCCCGCCGGACGACGCCAAGCACGTCTTCGTGGTCTCCAACGACGGCATCCCGCAGGAGCTCAAGGACATCGCGGCCGGGAACATCGACGCGACCGTCTCCCAGCCGGCGGACCTGTACGCCAAGTGGGCGCTGTCGTACGCCAAGGACGCGATCGACGGCAAGACCTTCCAGGCCGGGAAGACCGACCACGACAGCACGATCGTGCAGGTGCGCCCCGGGCTCCTGGAGGACCAGCTCTCCGCTCCGCTCGTCACGGCCGACGGCGGCACGTACGGCGGCATCCCCAGCCTCAAATACGACGACAAGTCGCTGTGGGGCAACAACCTGAACTGAGGGGACGTGGCGATGGGCGAGTCCGCGAGCCCTCCCTCCGCTCCCGCCGACCGGCCGGCCCGTACGGGCCGGCCGGTCGCGGAGGCGGAGCGCATCACCAAGAAGTACGGCGAGACGGTGGCGCTGGACCGCGCGCACATCGCGATCGAGCCGGGGGAGACCCACGCCCTCGTCGGCCGCAACGGGGCGGGCAAGTCCACCCTCGTCGCCATCCTGACCGGGCTGCAGGCGCCCGACGACGGACAGGTCCGCTTCGCCGGGGCCCCGGCTCCCCGGCTGTCGGACCGTGACGCCTGGCGCCGGCGCGTGGCCTGCGTCTACCAGAAGTCCACGATCATCCCCGAGCTGACCGTGGCCGAGAACCTCTACCTGCACCGGCACGACCGCAACCGGCTCGGCCTGGTGAGCTGGAAGAGCGTGTGGCGCAAGGCCGCCGAGCTGCTGGAGGCATGGTCGGTGGACGTGGACGTCCGCCTGCCCGCCGGCGAGCTAGGCGTGGAGCAGCGGCAGTTCGTGGAGATCGCCCGGGCGCTGTCGTTCGGCGCGAGGTTCATCATCCTGGACGAGCCCACCGCGCAGCTCGACGGGGCGGCGATCGCCCGGCTGTTCGAGCGGATGCGGGCCATGCGGGAGCAGGGGGTGACGTTCCTGTTCATCAGCCACCACCTGCAGGAGATCCATGAGATCTGCGACCGGGTCACGGTCTTCCGCGACGCCCGGCACATCCTCACCGCGCCGGTCGCGGAGCTCTCGCAGGGGGATCTCGTGGCCGCGATGACCGGCGAGGCCGCGGGGCTGCGGGAGCGGCGGGTGCGCACCCCCGTCCCGGCGGACGCCCCGGTCGTCCTCGACGCCGGTGGGCTGGGCGACGGCGACGTCTACCACGACGTGGACCTCCGGGTCCGCGCGGGGGAGATCGTCGGGCTGGCCGGCCTGGGCGGCAGCGGGAAGACCGAGCTGGCCGAGACGCTCGTGGGGCTGCGCGCCCCGCGCGCGGGGACGCTGGAGGTCGCCGGGCGCCGGCCCCGGACCGGAAGCGTGCCCGAGTCGCTGGCCGCGGGGGTGGGGTTCGTCCCCCGCGACCGTCACCACCAGGGGCTCGTCCCGTTGATGTCGATCGCCGACAACGCCACGATGACCGTCCCCGAGCGGCTCGGCCCGGCGGGGTTCGTCAGCAACCGGCGCAGGGACGGGCTGGCCCGCGACATGATCGCCAATCTGGCCATCAAGACCCCGGGCCCCGACCTGCCCGTCACCGGACTGTCCGGCGGCAACCAGCAGAAGGTGGTGATGGCCAGGGCTCTGGCCAACGACCCCCGCCTGCTCGTGCTGATCACCCCGACCGCCGGGGTCGACGTCCGGTCCAAGGAGTTCCTGCTCGGCAAGGTCGAGGAGACCGCGGGGAACGGGACCGGCGTGGTGATCGCGTCGGACGAACTCGACGATCTGCGGCTGTGCGACCGGGTGCTCGTGATGTTCCACGGCCGCGTGGTCGCGGAACTGGCCGCCGGCTGGCACGACCACGAGATGGTGGCCGCAATGGAAGGAGTCGACCTCGATGCCTGAGACGACCGCCGCCCCCGCCGGGACGGAACGCCCGCCGGGCGCGCCCGGGCAGGCGGGCGCGGGATCGGGGAGACGGAGCGCCCGGCTCCGCCTGGCGCGGCTGCGGGACTTCGCCCTGGTGCCCGCGATCGTCGTGATCGCCATAGTCGGGCAGATCGTCAACCCGATCTTCCTGCAGGGCGACAACGTGATCAACATCCTGCAGACGATGTCGGAGATCTCGCTGCTCGTCCTGGCGCAGACGCTCGTGCTGGTCGCCGGCAGGATGGACCTGTCCCTGGAGTCGACCTTCGGGCTCGCGCCCGGGGTGGCCGCCTGGGTGACGGTGGCGGCGGGGACCGGGCACGGGCTGGGGCTGCTGTCCGGAGCCTGGGCGATCCCGATCACCCTCGCCGTGGGCGTGCTCGCCGGGTCGGTGAACGCCCTGTTCATCGTCCGGTTCGGGCTCAACGGCTTCATCGTCACCCTGGGCATGCTGATCGTGCTGCGCGGCCTCCTCACGGGGATCTCCGGCGGGCAGACGTTCTTCAACCTGCCGCCGTCCATGACCTACCTCGGCTCCACCATGTGGCTCGGGGTGCCCGCGTCCATCTGGATCTGCCTGCTGCTTTTCGCGGCCGGCGTCGTGCTGATGGGATTCACCGGGTTCGGCCGTTCGCTGTACGCGATCGGCGGGAACGTCGACGCCGCCAAGGCGGCCGGCATCCGGACCGACCGGGTGCTGTGGATCACGCTGATCTCCGCGAGCCTGCTGGCGGCGCTCGGCGGCCTCCTGCTCGCGGGCCGGCTGGCGTCCGTCGCCGCCTCCCAGGGAAGCGGTGCGATCTTCACGGTGTTCGCCGCGGCCGTCATCGGCGGGGTGAGCCTCAACGGAGGCAAGGGCACGGTGTTCGGCGCGTTCACCGGCATCCTGCTGCTCTACATGATCCAGAACGTCCTCACCCTCGCGGGCGTCCCGGCCCAGTGGATCGAGGCGCTGAACGGGGGGATCATCCTGACCGCGCTCGCGCTGTCCCGGCTGACCGGCGGCACGACACAGGAGTGACCGGCCGGCATGGCGGTGAGGGTCTTCAGTCGCCGGGCCGCAGGGCCCGCGCGCAGAGGGTGAGACCCTCCCGCATGGCGGCGCGCACCGTGTCGTCCACCGTCGCGAGCATGACCTTCTCGATCGCGTCGAGGGAGTCGTCGCACCGGCGCAGGACCGACAGCCCCGCGTCGGTGAGGCTGGCGCACAGGACCCGGCCGCCGTCCGGGTGGGGGTCGCGGCGGATCAGCCCGCGCCGCTCCAGGTCGCGGATGACGAGGTTCATCGCCTGCGGCGTGACGAAGGCGATGCGGGCGAGCTCCGCCGACGACAGCCCGTCGCGCGTGCGCAGCTCGCTGAGCGCCATGTACTCCGTCGTGGTGACGCCGTGCCCGGCGAGGGCGTCGTCCAGACGCGCCCGGACGCGGCGCTCCAGCCGGAACACGAGATAGCTCAGGCGTGGTTCGGAGGGGGCCTCGGCGGTCCGGCGGGTACGGCGGGGGCTCACCGGACGAACGATATCGTGCGGCGGCGCGAATGTAAGTTTCGCGCGTGCTCTCAAGCAGCTTGATAACAAGTAGCTTGATATGCAGCGGAAACGCGCCGTGCCCCGATCGGCTCGCCGCGCCCCCTCCGGCGGCGCCTTGACCCCCTGCTGAGGCCGCTCCTATACCGGCTCACGTCATGGATTCGCGAGACGGCGGCGTCCCCCGACCCCCGCCCGGCGAAGAGAGAGCCGCCGCGATCCGGAAAGAGGAGGAGCGGATGAAGCGATTGCTCACCGCGCTGGCCGGCGCCTGCACGGCGGTGCTGATCGTCGCCGCGGCCCTGGTGTTCGCGCACCCCGCCACCGCGGCCACGCTGACCGAGGTGACCGGTTTCGGGGCCAATCCCGGCAACCTGCGCATGTACGTGTACGTGCCGAACGGCGCGCAGCAGAATCCGGCCATCGTGCTGGCCATGCATCCCTGCGGAGGTTCGGGGCCCCAGTTCTACTCGTCCAGCGAGTTCGCCTCGCTGGCCGACCGGTACGGGTTCATCGTGATCTACCCGTCCGCCTCGAAGAAGTCCAACTGCTTCGACAACTGGTCGGACGCCTCGAAGGTGCGCGGCGGCCAGACCGACCCGGTGTCGCTGATGTCCATGGTCACCTACGTCGAGCAGCAGTACCACGGCGACCCGAACCGGGTGTTCGCGACCGGCAGCTCCTCCGGCGCCATGATGACCAACGCCATGCTCGCCCTGTACCCCGAGGTCTTCAAGGCGGGCGCGGCGTTCATGGGGGTTCCGTTCACGTGCTTCCCCAACGAGGCGGCCTACCAGCCGGGCGGCAACTCCGCGCCCTGCGTCGGCAAGACGGCGCAGCAGTGGGGCGACGTCGTCCGCAACGCCAACCCGGGCTACCGGGGACCGTGGCCGCGCATGCAGCTGTGGCACGGCACGAACGACACCGTGGTCGCCTACTCCGAGCTGGAGGAGGAGATCAAGCAGTGGACGAACGTGAACGGCCTGAGCCAGACCCCCACCTCCACCGACACGCCGCAGTCCGGCTGGAGCCGCCGCCGCTACGCCGACTCCTCGGGCATCGTCCGGGTCGAGGCGTACACCATCCAGGGCGCCGGGCACAGCCTCCCGGCCGCCGGCATGGCCGCCTACGCCATCCAGTTCTTCGGGCTGACGGGTGGCAACCCGAGCCCGAGCCCGTCGCCCTCCCCGTCACCCTCTCCTTCTCCCTCCCCGTCCCCGTCTCCCTCGCCGTCTCCTTCTCCCTCGCCGTCTCCCTCGCCCAGCCCCACGCCGTCCGGCGCCTCGTGCAGGGTCACCTACACGGCCAACTCCTGGAACAACGGCTTCACGGCGAACGTCGTCGTCGCGAACACCGGCGCCGCCGCCGTCAACGGCTGGACCGTCACGTGGACGTGGCCGGGCAACCAGCAGATCAGCAACGCCTGGAACGCCGCCGTGACCCAGTCGGGCGCCCAGGTGACCGCGCGCAACATGTCGTACAACGCCGCCATCCCCGCCGGAGGCAGCACCAGTTTCGGCTTCCAGGCCGCCTACAGCGGGAGCAACCCCGCTCCCACCGGCTTCACCCTGAACGGCTCGGCCTGCGCCACGGCGTAGCCGGAGCCCTGCCCGCACCGATCCCGGTCCGCGTGGCGCAGGCCCACCTCGGGTCTGCGCCACCGGGGGCGGCCCCGCCCGGCCCCGTCCGCCGTCACAGCTCCAGCTCGTCCAGGACGGCGGCGGCGAGCTTCGCGGCGGGCTGCTCGTAATCCCGGGCGAGGGTGTGGAAGACCTGCTCGGCCCGGATGGCCGGCCAGTCTTCGGGCAGCTGCTCCGCCGGCAGGTGGGGATCCTGGCGGACGAGCTGCAGCCAGTCGGTGTGCAGCAGCAGCTGCCGCGTGAGGTCGTCGGGTGCCTCCGGCAGCGGCCGGGGGACGTCCCACTGGGCGAGGAACGACCGGTAGCGCCGGGCGATCTGCTCGATGTCGAAGGCCTTCCGCACGAGGTCGGCCGCCTCGGTCGGTTTGAACGCGCTCGCGGTCAGCACGGTGACGTGGTCGCCCAGATCCAGAGAGGCGAGGATGCCGGTGACGTCCTTGGTGCCCGGCGCTATCCAGAGGCCGCTCTGCAGGAGGCCGAAGCCGTTCCAGATGAGCCGGGAGCGCAGGTCGTGCCGCGTGCTGCGCCGGCTGTCCGGCAGCGAGAACCCGACGACGGTCCAGGTGCCGTTCCAGTCGCGGTTCACCGCGCCGGTCTCCCACACCCGCCGGCGCCCGTCCTCGAGCACGTCGGCGGCGTGCGCGGTGAGCCCGAAGTACACCTTCCTTCCCCGTCGGTAGCGGGTCAGCAGGGTGCGTTTCACCATGCGCGCGAGCGTCGACCGCACGGCCTCCTCCGAGACGCCGAGGCGGGCGAACACGTCGATGACGCTCCCCGAGTAGACGGCGGTGCGCCGGTGCAGCGCGTAGATGCCGAGGAAGCTGAACATCAGGGACTGCGGGCGCGGGGACTGCGCCGTCTGGTCGTCTTCACCGGCGAGGGTCACAGCAGCAGGGTAGACGGTTCTCGATATCATGCAAAACTTTGACGACAGTCACATATCTGCCTTAGATTCGACAGTGGATCACTCCCCGGCCGAGAGGCGACGTACATGGATCTTTCAGGCAAGGTGGCCGTCGTGACGGGCGCGGGCCGCGGTCTCGGCCGGGCGTACGCCGAGGCCCTGGCCGCGGCCGGCGCGGCGGTGGTCGTCAACGACGTGGACGGCGGCTCGGCCGCGGAGGTCGCCGAGGGGATCGCCGCCCGGGGCGGGAGGGCCGCGATCGTGGCCGCCCCGGTGGGCTCCGCCGAGGTCGCCGACCGGCTGGTCGCCGCGGCCGTCAAGGAGTTCGGCCGGCTCGACGTCATGGTGACGAACGCGGGCATCCTGCGCGACCGGGTCCTGTGGAAGATGTCCGACGAGGACTTCGACGCGGTGATCGACGTCCACCTGCGCGGGACGTTCACCTGCGCCCGCGCGGCCGCGGTCCGGATGCGCGAGCAGGGGACCGGCGGCCGCCTCATCCTCGTCTCGTCGCCCGCGGGGCAGCGGGGGAACTTCGGCCAGACCAACTACGCCGCGGCCAAGGCGGGCGTCGTCGCGATGGCCAGGACCTGGGCGATGGAGCTGGCCAGGGCGAACATCACGGTGAACGCCGTCGTCCCGGTGGCGGCCACGGAGATGACCAGGACCGTCCCCGTCCTGGGCCCGGCCATCGAGGAGGCCGAGCGGTCCGGCGGGCGGTTCCCGGAGTGGCTGCGCAAGGGGGAGGGGCTGGGCACGACCGAGGACGTCGCCCCGCTCGTCGTCTTCCTCGCCTCGGACGCCGCCGCGGACGTCACCGGACAGGCCATCGGGATCGGGGGAGACCGGCTCGCGCTCTGGGCGCACCCCCGAGAGAAGGCCGTGGGGTACGCCGACGGCGGCTGGTCGGCCGACGCCATCGCCGCGTCCTGGCGGACGGGGCCCGGCGCCGAGCCCGAGACGTACGGCGTGCCCGCGCCCAGGATCCCGGAGCGCTGACATGCCGCTCACGGACGTCGGCGCCCTGGTCGCGATCGACGTGCACACGCACGCGGAGGTGTCGGCCGGCGGGCACGCCTCGCTGAGCGCGGAGCTGTTCGGCGCCTCCGAGAAGTACTTCAAGGAGCATCCGCGGCCGGCCATCCCCGAGATCGCCGCCTACTACCGGGAGCGGAGGATGGCGGCGGTGGTGTTCACGGTCGACGCGGAGCACGCCACCGGGCATCCCCGCATCTCCAACGAGGAGGTCGCCGAGAGCTGCGCCGAGCACGCGGACGTGCTGATCCCCTTCGGCAGCGTCGATCCGTGGAAGGGGCGGGCCGGTGTCCGCGAGGCGCGGCGGCTCGTCGAGGAGTACGGCGTGCGCGGCTTCAAGTTCCATCCGAGCATCCAGGGCTTCGCGCCCGACGACCGGATGGCCTACCCCCTCTACGAGGCGATCGAGGAACTGGGCGCGGTCGCCCTGTTCCACACGGGGCAGACCGGCATCGGCGCGGGGCTCCCGGGCGGGGGAGGGATCCGCCTGAAGTACTCCAACCCGATGCTCGTGGACGACGTCGCCGTGGACTTCCCCGGCCTGCGGATCGTCCTGGCCCATCCGTCGTTCCCGTGGCAGGACGAGGCGCTGGCGGTGGCCACCCACAAGCCGCACGTCTACATCGACCTGTCCGGATGGTCGCCGAAGTACTTCCCCCCGCAGCTCGTGCGGTACGCGAACACGCTGCTCAAGGACAAGGTGCTCTTCGGGTCCGACTACCCGGTGATGACGCCGGACCGCTGGCTCGCCGACTTCGACAGGCTCGACATCAAGCCGGAGGTCCGTCCCAGGATTCTCAAGGACAACGCCGTACGCCTGCTCGGGCTGGCTGCGGAGGAGAGGACGGCTCGTACATGACCACGACGGTGCACGGTCTCGGCGAGATCAGGGCGCTCGCCGGCGCCGACCTCGGCCACAGCGGATGGCTGGAGATCACCCAGGACCGGGTGAACACGTTCGCCGACGCCACCGGCGACCGCCAGTGGATCCACGTCGATCCCGAACGGGCGAAGGACGGCCCGTTCGGCGGCCCGATCGCGCACGGCTACCTGACGCTGTCGCTGCTCATCCCGCTGTTCACCGAGGTGCTCGACATCAGGGGGGTGACGATGAGCGTCAACTACGGTCTGGAGAGGGTCCGATTCCCCAGTCCGGTCAGGGTCGGCGGCAAGATCCGGCTCGCGGCGTCCGTGGTGTCGGTGGAGAACGTCCCGGGCGACGGCGTCCAGATGCTGCTCGACTTCACCGTCGAGGTCGACGGCTCCGCCAAGCCCGCCTGCGTCGCGCGGGCGATCTACCGCCACTACGCCTGACGCGAGCCGTCACGCATATTCGGCACACTGTTGACGTCCGTAACGAAACTGCCTAACCTCCGGACAAGCACGCGAGTTTCCGGCTCGCTCCCCTGACGAGGAGCTCGGTCATGCCGAACCTGTCCGTCACACCCCCCGGCCGCATTCAGCTCCGACGAGCGGTGACCTCCAGCTTCCTGGGCAGCGTCATCGAGTACTACGACTTCCTGCTGTACGCCACGGCCTCGGCCGTCGTCTTCAACAAGGTCTTCTTCTCCTCACTCGGCTCGCTCACGGCGACCGTCGCCAGCTTCGGCACCTTCGCCACGGGCTACCTCGCCCGGCCGCTGGGCGGCGTGCTCTTCGGCCACTTCGGCGACCGCCTCGGCCGCAAGCGGATGCTGGTGCTGACCATGACGCTCATGGGTGTCGCCAGCTTCCTGATCGGCCTGCTCCCGACGTACGGGCAGATCGGCGCCCTCGCGCCCGTCGCGCTCGTCCTGCTCCGGGTCCTGCAGGGCGTCGCCGTCGGCGGCGAATGGGGCGGCGCCGTGCTGATGTCCGCCGAGCACGCCACCAGCCGCCGCGGCCTGTGGGCGAGCTTCACCAACGCCGGGGCCCCGTTCGGGATGGTGCTGTCCACCGCGGCCCTCACCGGCACCGGCGCGGTCCTCGGGGAGCAGGCGTTCCTGAGCTGGGGCTGGCGGGTGCCGTTCCTGATCAGCGTCGTCCTGCTGGCGATCGGCCTGTTCGTCCGGCTGCGGGTGGAGGAGACGCCGGTCTTCGAGGCCGCCAAGGAGGAGGTCTCCCGTCAGAAGGCTCCCCTGCTCGACGTGCTCCGCAACCACCCGAGGACGCTGCTTCTGGGCGTGGGCGTCGGGCTGGCCGCCTTCGTGGCCCAGGGAACCCTGACCACCTATCTCATCGCGTACGGCGTGCGGACCGGCTTCCCCCGGCAGGCCGTGCTGAACGGCCTCACGCTGTCGTCCGCGCTGGCCGTCCTCGGCATCGTGGGATGGTCGGCGCTGTCGGACCGGGTCGGCCGCCGTCCCGTCGTCCTGGCGGGCGCGGTGCTGATGGCGGTCTTCGCCTTCGTCCTGTTCCCGATGGTGAACACCGGCAGCACGGCCGTGCTCACCGTCGCGCTCGTGCTGGGCCAGGCGGTGCTGCACCCGTTGATGTACGGCCCTCTGGCGGCGCTGTACACCGAGCTGTTCGCCACCGGGAGCCGTTACACCGGAGCCTCGCTCGGCTACCAGATCGCCGGGCTCGGCGCCGGTCTGGGCCCGCTGCTGTTCGCCCAGCTCGACGCGTCGTCCGGGGGCGGCGGCACCACGACGATCTCCACGATCATCGCCGGCTGCTGCCTGCTGACCGTGGTCTGCGTGCTGGCCCTGCGCGAGACCAGCCGTCAGGACCTGACCGCGGTCGCCGTGCCCGTGCCGGGCTCCGGCGACGTGACCGGCGCGGCGAAGCCGTCCGCCATCTGACGCCGGCGCCCGCCGCACCTTCCCCAGACTCTTTCCTCCGACGCAAGGGTTGCCACCGATGCGGAACGCCGGACTGGGAGGCTGGCCCGCCCGCCGGGCCCAGATGAGCCCGAACCGCACCGCGTTCGTCTTCGCGGATCGGTCGATCAGCTACGCGCAGGTGCACGAGCGGACGACGAGGCTCGCGTCCCGGCTGCGCGAGGCCGGGGTGCGGGGCGGAGACCGGGTCGCCTACCTCGGCCCGAACCACGTCGCCTTCGCCGAGACCATGTTCGCGACGCACGTGCTCGGCGCGATCTTCGTTCCGCTGAACTTCCGGCTGGCGGCGCCCGAGATCGCGTACATGCTGGAGGACTCGGGCGCCTCCGTCCTCATCTACGGCCCGGAGTGCGCCGCGGTCGTGCGCGGGCTGCCCGCCCTGCCGGGCCTGCGCCGGGTGGTGGCGCTGGAGTCGCCCGCGCCGGGGGAGCCGGAGTTCGAAAGCTGGCTGTCGCAGGGGGACCCCACGCCGATCGACGTCCCCGTGTCGCAGGACGACGTCGCCCTCATCCTCTACACCTCCGGCACCACCGGGCGTCCGAAGGGCGCCATGCTCAGCCACGCCAACCTGGTGTGGAACTGCGTCAACGTCATGATCGGCGTCGACGTGACGAGCACCGAGGTGACGCTGATCAGCGCGCCGCTCTTCCACGTCGCGGCGCTGAACCAGACGCTGCTGCCGACCTTCCTCAAGGGCGCCACCTCGGTGATCATGCCGTCCTGGGACGTCGACCTCTGTTACGACCTCATCGAGAAGCACCACGTGACCTGGATGTTCGGGGTCACCGCGATGTTCGCGGCGTTCGCCCGGTCGCCGCGGTGGGCCGGAGCCGACCTGTCCTCGCTGCGCACCCTGATGTCCGGCGGAGCGGCCGTCCCCGTCCTTCTCATCCGCACCTACCAGGAGCGGGGCCTGGTCTTCTGCCAGGGCTACGGGCTGACCGAGACCTCGCCGGGCGCGACGTTCCTGGAGGCGGGGGAGAGCGTGCGCAAGGTGGGCTCGGCCGGGGTGCCGGTGTTCTTCGCCAACGTGCGCGTCGTCCGGCCCGACCTCACCCCCGTGACCGCAGGCGAGCCGGGCGAGGTGCTGATCCAGGGACCGAACGTCACACCCGGCTACTGGCGCGATCCGGAGGCGACCGCCGCCGCGACGGCCGAGGGCGGCTGGTTCCGCTCCGGCGACATCGCCACCGTGGACGACGAGGGGCACCTCTACATCGTCGACCGCGTGAAGGACATGTACATCTCGGGCGGGGAGAACGTCTATCCCGCGGAGGTCGAGGGCGTGCTCTTCGAGCATCCGGCCGTGGCGGAGGTCGCCGTGGTGGGGGTGCCCGACCAGAAGTGGGGCGAGGTCGGCCGGGCCTTCGTCGTCCCCCGCGAGGGAGCCGCCCCCACCCCGGCCAATCTGCGGGAGTTCCTCAGCTCGCGGCTCGCGAAGTACAAGATCCCGGTCTACGTCGACATCGTCGGCGCCCTGCCGAGGACCGGCTCCGGCAAGATCCGCAAGTCGGACCTGCGCGGCCGGCCCCTGCCGGTCGCCGGGCCGGTCGCGGGGCCGGTCGCCGAATCCGTCGCCGAATCCGTCACCGAGTCCGTCACCGAGTCCGTCACCCCGGAGGAGTGATCGTGATCGTCACAGGTTTCGCGCGCGACCAGTGGTACGTGGCCGCCTACGGGCACGAGGTGGGCCGCCGGCAGCTCGGCCGCACCATCCTCGGCGAGCCGATCCTCCTCTACCGGACGGAGGACGGGCGGGCCGTGGCGATGGCCGACCGCTGCGTCCATCGCCGGTTCCCGCTGTCCGAGGCGCCCAGCCACCTCGTCGGCGACCAGGTGGTGTGCGGCTACCACGGCTTCACCTACGGCCCGGACGGCGTCTGCGTCGCCGTGCCCGCGCAGCGACGCGTCCCGCGCACCGCCCGGCTGCGGAGCTATCCCGTGGTGGAGCAGGACTCGTTCGTCTGGGTGTGGATCGGCGACCGGGATCCGGGCGACACGACGCCTCCGCGCGCCCCTTGGCTCGCCGCACCCGGCTACACGACGGTGTGCGGGATGGAGCCGCTGAACGCGCGGTACGGCCTGCTCGTCGACAACCTCCTGGACCTGTCGCACGAGACGTACCTGCACGGCGGGTACATCGGCACCCCTGAGGTGGCGGAGACGCCGATCACCACGGAGGTCCACGAGGAGGCGGGCGTCGTCTACGTCAGCCGGCACATGGACGACGCGGCCTGCCCGCCGTTCTACGCCGAGTCGACGGGGATCAGGGGCCGCATCACCCGCTGGCAGGACATCGAGTACCACCCGCCGTGCCTGTACCTGCTGCACAGCCGGGTCGCGCCGGTCGGGTCGCCCCCGCCGGCCGCCGACGGCGCCGATCGGCACGCCTTCCATGTCGAGGTGGTCTACGCGATCACCCCGTCGACGGAGGGCAGCACCTACGACTTCTGGGCGGTGGCCCGGGACTTCGCGCTGGACGACGAGAGGGTCTCCGACTTCCTGCGGGAGAGCAACCGCGCCGTCGTGCTGCAGGACGTGGCCGCGCTCAACACGTTGGAGAAGGTCCTCGCCGGCGAAGGCGAGCACTACCAGGAGCTGTCGGTGAACATCGACACCGGCGGCCTGGCCGCCCGGCGCATCCTCGCCCGGATGGCCGGCGAGAGCGCCGCACGGCCGCGAAGCGCCGCCCCGTGACGACCGGCGACCCCGGTACGGCCGGAGGCCGCGCCGTCTACCGCATCCACTGGGCGCCGGGCACCGACAACCTGCGCGCCGTGTGCTTCTGCGGCGCGGAGGAGGAGTTCGAGGACCCGGTGGCCCTGTGGGACTGGCTGCTCGGCCATCCCGAGGGCCACAACCCGCGCCCGGCGCCGGAGTCCGGCGCCCCGGTCCCCGCCGCCGCGCTCGTGTGAGAAGGGGCGCCGACCAGGAAAGAGACCACGACCAGCATGTGCCCCGCGGAACCGGAGCTCGACCTGAAGGTGGCGGGCAAGACGCCCATCGCCGACGGGGTCGTCCTCGTGCGGCTCGTCCGTCCCGGCGGGGGCCCGCTGCCCGCCTGGACGCCGGGCGCGCACGTCGACCTGGTGCTCGCGCCCGGCCTGGTCAGGCAGTACTCACTGTGCGGCGACCCCCGGGACGCCTCCGCCTTCCACGTGGCGGTGCTCCGGGAGCCCGGCGGGCGCGGAGGCTCCGCGTACGTGCACGACCGGCTCGCCGAGGGCGACACGGTACGGGTGCGGGGTCCCCGCAACCACTTCGCCCTCGCCGCCTCACCCCGCTACCTGTTCGTCGCCGGCGGCATCGGCATCACCCCGATCCTCCCCATGATCGAGGAGGCAGCCCGTCGCGGCGCGGACTGGCGGCTGGCGTACGGCGGCCGCACGCGGGCCTCGATGGCCTTCGCCGACCGGCTCGTCCGGGACCATCCGGACAGGGTCGAGCTCTGCCCGCAGGACCAGGCGGGCCTTCTCGACCTGGAGGCGCTGCTGGGCGTGCCGCGTCCGGAGACGCTCGTCTACTGCTGCGGACCCGGGCCGTTGCTGGCGGCCGTGGAAGAACGGTGCGCCTCCTGGCCGGAGGGCGCGCTGCGCGTCGAGCGTTTCACACCCGAGCCCCGGAACGGCGGCGAGCCCGCGGCGGCGTTCGAGGTGGAACTGGCGCTGACCGGGACGACGCTGACCGTGCCGCAGGACCGCTCGATCCTCGACGTGGCCGAGGAGGCGGGGGTCGCGGTGCTCTCCTCCTGCCGCGAGGGGACCTGCGGCACCTGCGAGACGACCGTGCTCGACGGCGTCCCCGACCACCGCGACGTCCTGCTGACCGAGCAGGAGCGCGCGGCCGGCGACGTGATGTTCATCTGCGTGTCCCGCGCCCGGTCGCCGCGTCTCGTCCTCGAGCTCTGAGGGGCTCGGACCGCCGCCGCTCCCGCTCTCGCCGGGCTCGCCGGTGAGGGGGCCGCGCGGTCACTCGCCGCCGGCGTCCCCGGACGGCGGCGACAGGCTCTCCTCGACCCCGAGCACGTGCAGGGCGGCGTGCAGGCGGGCCCGTTCCGCGTCCCGCGCCAGCAGGGCCCGGTACACGGCCCGGTGCTCCCGCAACGTGCGCTGCACGGCCTCAGGGTCGGTCATGCCGCGCCAGATCCGGGCCCGTACGGTCCGGCCGGACATGTTCTGGATGACGGCGGCGAGCACCGCGTTGCCGCAGTGGGAGACGATCAGCGAGTGGAAGTCCTGGTCGAGGGCGACCAGCTTGCCGTGGTCGACCGCGCTGTCCGCGGCCAGCCGCTCGGCCTCGTCGAGCAGGTCGCCCAGGACGGCCAGGTCGGCGTCGGGGATGCGGGCGGCCGCCAGCGCCGTCGCCTCCGGCTCCAGGATCCTGCGCACGTGCAGGAACTCCATGGCGCCGGCGTCCTGGTGGAGGTCGGCGACGAAGCTCATGCCGTCGAGCAGCAGCCCGGGGGAGAGGCTGGTGACGTAGGTGCCGTCGCCCTGCCTGGTCTGCAGGACCCGCATGGCGATCAGCGCGCGCACGGCCTCGCGCAGAGTGTTGCGGGCGACGCCGAGCTGCTCGGCCAGGTCCTTCTCGACGGGGAGCTTCTGACCCGGGCGCAGCTTCCCATCGATGATCATCTGCTTGATAGTGTCGACCGCGCTCTCGATGACGCCCACGTCAGCCTCCCCATCGCAGGCCATCAGGGTAGCGGTAGCCGGCGACGGAGCCGGCG
Organism: Microbispora corallina; assembly: GCF_016863035.1. Classification (GTDB taxonomy): domain Bacteria; phylum Actinomycetota; class Actinomycetes; order Streptosporangiales; family Streptosporangiaceae; genus Microbispora; species Microbispora corallina. The sequence goes on along the minus strand of NZ_BOOC01000060.1, from coordinate 9,121 downwards.
TGCATGCGCGCGCCGTACCCGGGGGCCTCGGGCAGGCGGTAGCGGCCGCGCTCCACCCGTACGGGGTCGGTGAAGTGCTCGTGGAGATGGTCGACGTACTCCAGCACGCGTCCCTCCAGGCTGCCGCTCACGCACACGTAGTCGATGATCGACACGTGCTGCACCAGTTCGCACAGGCCCACGCCGCCGGCGTGGGGGCACACCGGAACGCCGAACTTGGCCGCCATCAGCAGGATCGGGACGATCTCGTTGACCGACGCCAGCCGGCAGGAGTCGACCTGGCAGAAGTCGATCGCCCCCGCCTGCAGGAGCTGCTTGAACATCACCCTGTTGTGGCAGTGCTCCCCGGTGGCGACCCCGACGGGGGCCACCGCCTTGCGGATGGCGGCGTGGCCCAGCACGTCGTCGGGGCTCGTCGGCTCCTCGATCCACAGCGGCTCGTACGGCGCCAGGCGGTTGACCCACGCGATCGCCTCCGGCACGTCCCACACCTGGTTGGCGTCGATCATCAGCGTCCGGTCGCCGATCTCCTCCCGGGCGATCGCCAGCCGCCGCATGTCGTCCTCGACGTCGGCGCCGACCTTGAGCTTGACGTGCGTCCAGCCGTCGGCGACCGCCTCCCGGCAGAGCCGGCGCAGCGTGTCGTCGTCGTACCCCAGCCAGCCGGGTGACGTCGTGTACGCCGGGTAGCCGTGCTCCGCCAGCACCGCGACGCGCTCCTCGCGCGTCGGCGCGAGCCGCGCGAGCATGTCGACCGCCTCGGCGGGCGTGAGCGCATCCGACAGATAGCGGAAGTCGCACGCCGCGACGAGGTCCTCCGGCGACATGTCCGCGACGAGACGCCACAGCGGCTTGCCCGCCCTGCGGGCGGCCAGGTCCCACGCGGCGTTCAGCACGGCCGCCGCGGCCAGGTGCACCACGCCCTTCTCCGGGCCCAGCCAGCGCATCTGGCTGTCGGACATGATCTCCCGGTAGAGGCCGCCGAGGTCCGCGGCGAGCTCGTCCACGTCCCGGCCGGCGAGCCGCGCCCCGATCTGCCGGGCGGCCGCCACGCACAGGTCGTTGCCGCGCCCGATCGTGAACGTCAGGCCGTACCCCGCCAGGTCGTCGTCGCCTGTCTCCAGCACGACGTACGCGGCGGAGTAGTCGCCGTCAGGGTTCATCGCGTCCGAGCCGTCACGCGTGGCGGAGGTCGGGAACCTGATGTCGATCACGTCCACCGAGGTGATCGTCGGCATGGAGGGCTCCAATTGATCCGATGAATATTGACTGAACAGTAGGGTGACCTGCGGCAGAGGTCAAGCATGAGGGGACATTTGGCACCAACTGCTTTACTTCAACCCGATGAATCTGCCAGGCTCGGCACGGCACATCTGTACGGCGGCCATGCGGGGGAGGCGACCGTGACGCGACCCGACGTCCTGGTCCGGCCGGCCGCGGCCACCGGCACACCGCTCCGGCACCCGGCACGAGAGGCCCTCGACGCACTGTGACCCGCATCGACGCGCACCATCACCTGTGGGACCTGTCCCGGCGTCCGCAGCCCTGGCTCGGCCCGGCCGAGATGGCGCCCATCCGCCGCGACTTCGCCCTCTCCGACTACTCCGCGGCCGCGGGCGAGGCGGACATCGGCGCCTCCGTGCTCGTCCAGGTCCTGCCCGACGCGGAGGAGACGCGGGAGTTCCTCGCGCTGGCGGCCCGGTCGGCGACTGTCGCCGGCGTCGTCGGCTGGGCCGACCTGACCCGGCCCGGCCTCGGCGGCGAACTCGCCGCGCTGGCCGCCTCGTCCGGTGGGAACCTGCTGCGCGGCGTCCGCCACCTGGTCCAGGGCGAGGCCGACCCCCGGTGGCTCGCCCGCGACGACGTCCGCGCGGGGCTGCGGCGGGTGGCGGCCGCCGGCCTCGTCTACGACCTGCTCGTGCTGCCCCACCAGCTGCCCGCCGCGATCGAGACCGTGCGGGCCGTGCCCGAGCTGAGCTTCGTCCTCGACCACCTGGCCAAGCCGCCCGTCGCGACCGGTGAGCTCGAACCCTGGGCCGGGCTGGTCCGCGAGCTCGCCGCGGAGCCGAACGTGACGGCCAAGCTCTCCGGCCTGATCACCGAAGCCGTCTGGGACCGATGGGACGCTGCGGCGCTGCGGCCGTACGTGGCCGTCGCGCTCGAGGCGTTCGGGCCGGGGCGTCTCATGTTCGGCTCCGACTGGCCGGTCTGCCTGCTGGCCGGCTCACTGCCCGCCTGGGCCGAGACCGCGGGGGAGCTGCTCACGGACGCCGGCCTGACCTCGGCCGAGCGGGACGCGGTCTTCGGCGGCACCGCGGAACGGGTGTACCGGCTGGAGCTGTGAGGGCCGGCAGGCCCGCCGGAGGAGCTCCCGGACCGGCCGGCCCCCACGGTGTCATCGCTCAGCCCGAGGCGGCACCGGCCGGCATCGCGGTGACATCGCTCCCGGCCGCGTCGCGAATGAGTGTGAAACTTACATCTCGCTCGGCCGCCGCCTCCGCATGACTCCGCGAAGCGGCCGGACGTCCTCACGAGGTGGTCCCCGGGGAGAGCGGACAGCCGCCTCCCCTCGGCCCTGCCATCGTCAGCAGGAGGTATGCGATCCGAGCGGTGCGGGGGGTGACCGGAGAGGGCGGACACCGGCGGGTGCACCAGTCCACTGCGAGCCGGAGAGGCCGCACAGGACGCGGGGCCCGGTGTGATGAATCCGAAACTTCTGTCTTGACGGGCCGTCGCGGTCCACAGGTAATTGGTACCTATACCTCCCAGAGGTGATCTCCCTCCTCTTCGGCTGTCCGGCGTCGGGTCCGAGAGATGTGAGCGCTAACACCCCTGGTGGGGCCCGTGTCGTCATCGTCGCTCAGCCGCCGTCACCTGTTCCTCCCACGGGTGGCCCCGGCACGCCGGAGCGGCGGCGCAGAAGGGATGAGCCCATGAGTCCGCCTGGTCACGCGGCACGTCGCAGGCGCCTGTCGCCCCTGTTCAGGCTGCTGGCGGTGGTCGCGCTCGCCGCGAGTCTCCCGACCGTCGCCTCGAGTCCGGCCCACGCGTCCACGAGTCAGTTCAGGGGCGTCAACTGGGCCGACGCGAGGGACAACTTCGTCAACGGCGTGCTCTACGTGTCCGGGCTCGGCCCGTCCGACACCTACTCCTCGGCGGCCACGGTCGCGGACCGGGTGGTCGGCCAGCTGTACTCGATCACCGGCGCCAACACGGTGCGGATGCCCATCAACGAGCCGACCGTCTCCGGATACTGGGGGACGTACACCGGGGCGATCGACACCGCGCTCGGCAAGGGCAAGGTCATGCTCGCCTACTGGGCGTACGGCGGCGGCAAGCCGGCCAACATGACCGCGTTCTACCAGATGTGGGACAAGGTCGTCGCGAAGTACGGGAGCAACCCGAACGCCTACTTCGAGGTCATCAACGAGCCGTACGGCTACGGCACCGCCGACCTCACCGCCATGTACAACGCCTGGCTGGCGAGGTACCCGAGCGTGCCGCGCGACCGGGTGATCCTCGACGGCGCCGGCCTCGCCACGAACGTCGCCGCGGTCGGCGGCGACAGCCGTCTGAACGGCACGCTGCTCGCGGTGCACGACTACACGATGTTCGTCACCCCGCCCTACGACGACGAGACCACCTGGGCCAACCACCTCGCCGGCTTCGTCGGGGCGTACGCCGACCGGACCGTCGCCACCGAGTGGGGCGGGCCGATGGGCCCCGGCAGCAAGTACGACATCCAGTGGGACACCATCGACTACAGCGTGCCGAGCGGGTCGTACTTCGCCGACTACATCCGCGGGATCAGCGGCAAGCTGCGCAGCCTCGGCATGGGCAGCGTCTACTGGCCCGGCCTGCGCGACAACGACTGGTACAGCCTGACCAGGAAGAGCGGCAGCGGCGCCGGCATCACTCTGTCGACGGTGAACCCCTCGGGGGTGACCCGGCTGCAGTACGCCTGGGGCGTGGGCACCGGTGGCGGCGCCTACGTCCGGATCCGCAACGCGAGCACCGGCCTGTACGTCGACGGCGGGGGCGGCACCGCCAACGGGTCGGCCGCCGCCCAGGCGGGTGACACCACCAGCCAGAACGAGCAGTGGATCGTCGAGACCTCGGGCACCTACGTCCGCATCAGGAACCGCGCCACCGGCCTCTATCTGGACGGCATGGGGCGTACGGCCAACGGCTCCGCCGTGGGCCAGTACGCCGACAGCGGCAGCGCGAACCAGCAGTGGTCGGTCGTGACCAGCGCCAACAACGTACGGATCAGGAACCGCGCCACCGGCCTCTACCTGGACGGCATGGGCCGCACCGGCGGCGGCTCGGGTCTGGGCCAGTACGGCGACAGCGGCAGCACCAACCAGCAGTGGAAGATCGTCGCGGCGGGCTGACACGACTCCTCCCCGCCGCCGCGTGGCCGGCGGCGGGGTGTCACGCCGACGACGCCGGCTGGACGCGTGGTGCGCGTCCAGCCGGCGCCGCGGCTCAGGGGCGGAGCCCGCCCGTCACGCGTGGCCGGTCAGCTCCGGGTCCACTTCTGGCTGGTCGTGCCGGTGCAGGACCACAGCTGCACCTTCGTGCCGTTGGCGGTGCCGAAGTTGCTCGCCTCCATGCACTTGCCCGACTGCACGCCGGTGACGGTGCCGTCGGCGTTGACGTTCCACTGCTGGTTGGTCTGGCCGTTGCAGTCCCAGATGATCACCTGGGTGCCGTTCGCGGTTCCCTGGCCGTTGGCGTCCAGGCACTTGGTCCCGTACACCTGGAGCTGCTTGGACGAGGTGTACGTCCACTGCTGGTTGGCCTGGCCGTTGCAGTCCCACAGCTGGAGCTGGAGGCCGTTGGTGGTGCTCGCGTTCGGGACGTCCAGGCACCGGTTCGCGTTGACGTTGCGCAGAGCCGACGTCGACGCCGACGGAGTGGGGGTCGGTGAAGGGGTACCGCCGGAGGGGGGCAGGACGGTGATGGTGTAGGTGTCGTCGATCGCGGTGTGCGGCAGGTTGACGGTCGTGGCGTTGCCGGACAGGGTCACGGTCGTGTCCTGGACGGTGACCGGTCCCTGGACGGCGCCGCCGTTGTTGTAGGGGATGCGCTCGACGAGCACGCGGACCTGGTTGTTCTGCACGACGCCGCTGGTGGTGTCCAGGCGCTGCAGGTTGACGGCGACGTTGCCGGTGGTGGTGCCGCCGCCGACGAGGACCTTGGCGTTCCCGGTCGCCTTGGTGGCGAACGCGTCGTAGTTGGAGCTGGGGGTGACCGAGGCGATCTGCCCGGTCTGGGAGCCGTAGAAGCGGTAGACCCACCACTCGCCCTTGGGCTGGTAGTTGCCCGACGAGTCGTGGACGAGAAGGCTGGCCAGGTCGTTGTGCAGGTTGCCCCCGCTGGCCCAGTTGGCCCGCAGGCCGTCGGCGCCGGCCCGCTCCAGCCGGGCGATGTACCACGCGCCGTCGGCCGGGTTCTGCTCGTTGGACGCCCCGTACTCGTTGATCTGGTACGGCCGGGGGTGCGCGATCCCGCGCGAGTCGAGCGTGGTGTTGGCGGTGGCCACGTTGCTCACCGGGTCGCCCGGCAGGGAGTGCCAGCTGACGATGTCGGGGACCACGTTGTTGGCCTTGACGTAGTCGAGGTACTGGGTCCACCAACCGCTGGTCGAGGGCACGCCGGCGAGGCTGGGGCCGACGATCAGATGGGAGGGGAAGGCGGACCGGATGCGCTGGTAGGCGCGGTGCCACATCTCGAAGTACTGCGACTGCGGGCGGTTCCAGAACAGGGTGATGTTGGGCTCGTTCCAGATGTCCCACATCACCGGGGCGCCGCTCGCCTGCACGTCGTTGATGAGGCGGGTGAGGAAGTTGTCGTAGTCGGTCCAGTCGCCGTTGTCGCCGGGGAAGCGGGAGATCGGGTAGCCGTCGGCGCCCCACAGGTCGTGGACCAGCAGGACGAACTGGCCGCCCAGTGAGCGGGTGCGCAGGAGCTGGGCGCGGGTGGCGTTCCACCTGCGGTCGTACTTGCCCGACACCCATCCGCCGGGGCTGTCGAGCTGGGCGCCGCCGGCGCGCATGTACCGGTACTTCACGTCCGTGAAGAAGTGGTCGGGGGGGTTGGCGGCGTTCTCGGTCATGCCGTAGATCCACCCGGACGCCCGGTAGGTCGGGGCCGAGCCCGCGACGGAGAAGTTGACGCTGATGGACTGGTCGGCGGCCTGCGCCGGCCCGGCCGCGACGACGGATGCGGCGGCCAGCGCGCACGCGGACAGCAGGGCGGCCAGGACGCGCCGGCGTCTGCGCCGTCTCATGGGTGTGACGTCCACTCGTGACTCCTTGCACTGGTGGTTGGGGGGATCGCAGGACGGGCCGGAGGTCCGTCCTGGGGCTTGTGGCGCCGTCCCGGCCGGCGGCGGCGTGACCGGCTGCCGGGCACTGCGGGACCTGCGGGGTGGGCGGGTGCCGGAGAGCCGCCACCCGGGCGTGGTGTCCGAAGGCGGGGGCACGCGTGGGCCCGTCGCCGGCGGCCCTCAGCGGAGGCCGGGCTCTCTCCACCCGGCGCGGGGCGCCGGCCCCGCCGGCGCGGACGTCCCGGGGCGGGGCGAGGTGCGCGCGTGCCGCGGTCCGCCGGCTTCCGCGGGGCCGGCCCACCTCCCGGTGAGCGCGTACGGCCCGGTGCCGCGTGACACCCCGGCTCGGCGGGGGATCTCGCCGATGTTCATCTCGCACTCCTCGCGAATGGGTTCGGGTGCCGCTTCCCCCGCCTGAGCGGCCCGCTCGCCGGAAGGCTCACCGGCATTTCGAGATGGTGTCGAATCGGTTCGCACGAAGCCTAGATCTCTCCCTCGGGAGATGTCAATGGCGGATGTCGCGGACGTCAACGGCGTGTGTCGTCGCCGTCCGGAAACCGCGCGGCGCGCACGGAAAGACACGGTGTGGCGGGCCGCAGCGGAGGGAGAGGTGCCGGGGTGAGGCGACCGACTGTTGGAGTCGAACCGATTCTCCAACAGGGCGGAAACCGCCCTCACCGGCACCCGTCGGAGGTGCGTGCCGGGGCCACGGCCCCGGCACGCACTCGTCCGCTCAGGGGCTGGTGCAGGTGGCGGTGGGGGTCGCCGCCGAGCCGTTGGCGGTGAAGCCGAAAGTGGTGGAGGAGCCGGCCCCGAGGGAACCGTTGTAGGAGGCGTTGCGGACCGTCGCGGCGGAGCCGGACCCGCTCTGCGTGCCGCTCCACAGGCTGCTGATGGTCTGCCCGCCCGGCCAGGTCCACGTCACGGTCCAGCCGTCGATCGGCGAGCTGCCCGCGCGGACCGTCACCGTCGACTGGAAGCCGCCCGGCCAGGTGTTGGTCGTCTCGATGGTCGCCGAGCACGCGCCGGTCACCGGTGGGGTCGGCGACGGGGACGGCGTCGGGGACGGTGTCGGGCTCGGGGTCGGCGTCGGAGTGGGTGTCGGTGTCGGGGTCGGGGTGGGGGTGGGCGTCGGGCTGGGGGAGGGAGTGGATCCGCCGCCGGTGATCCGGTAGGTGACCAGGGACCGCGCCGGCACGGTGGCGGTGAACGTCCCGCCGGACAGCGCGATGCTCGGCTGGGCGGCGATGTTGCTGCCGCCGTTGGTCAGGTACGGCGTGACCGTGCCGGTGGTCGTCCCGGTGCCGCTGAGGGTGTAGCCGGTGGAGATGGCGCTGCCGGCGGTGTTGAGGACCACGACCACGACCGAGCCGTCGCTGTTGCGGTAGGCGCTGACCTTGAGGTTGCCGTCGCCGGTGGTGGCCCCGATCCGGACGGCGCCGGGGCGGATGAACCGGCTGTACTGGGCGAGTGCGTAGTAGCGCTTCGACGGGGTCAGCGTCGAGCCGCTCAGCCCGACCAGGGAGCTGTCATGGCTGGTGCTGCTGATGCCCCACCAGTACAGGAACGCGTTCAGGTTGGCGCCGGTCATGCCGTTGTGGATGTTCTGCGCCCAGGTGATCCCGGACGCCTCGCCGGTGCTGTCCCAGACGTTGGTCCACGTGTTGCCGTTGATCGACCATTCGGACTCCCACAGGTGGCGGCTGCCCGTGCCGACGGGCGAGGTGGGCGCACCGGAGTAGCCGTGGCTGGTGAACAGCCCGACCGCGGAGTCGGCGGCGGAGTTGGCCGTGACCGCGTTGACGTAGCTGGGCAGCTGGTTGAAGCCGAGGGTGTCGCAGCACGCGACCTTCGTGGGCAGGCCGGACGCCCTCATGGCCGGGCCGAAGACCGACAGGAAGCTGGTGGCCTGTGACGTGTTCACCAGCATGCTCGAGTAGCTCGTGGTGAGCGTGGGCTCGTTGACGAAGCCGACGGCGTAGGGGGTGACCCCGGCCTGCGACCAGTACTTGGCGTGCTGCACGAGGTAGTTCGCGTAGGCCTGCCGCCAGTCGCCGCTGCCGCACGAGGCGCCCGGGGTGCCGCACAGCGAGCCGCCGTTCGACTCGCTGCCGTTGGTCTTCATGAAGCCAGGCGCGCTCCACGCGTCGTTGTAGAAGGTCGTGACGCCGTAGGTCTTGGCCTGCTTGGCCAGCCACAGCTGCCCCTGGTCCTGGGCGTCGTCGCCCTTCCACACGTACGTGGGTGTCGCCGACGGGCTGGACGGGGCCTTGGGCTCGATGGAGCCGGAGTCGGAGGGGATGAGGCTGCGCAGGATGCTGAACCCGGCGCCGCTGGTCGTGCTGAACAGCAGGTCCAGCGCCTGCTGCCGGGCCGAGCCGCCGAGGTTGCGGATCGAGTTGGCCTGGCCGAACGCCTCGGAGACGCCGAAGCCGTCGATGGTCTGGTAGGTCGTGCCGCCGTTCACGGCGACGGCGGACGCGGCGTTCGCGGGCCCCTGAGGGATCAGCACGAGCGAAGCGGCGCCGAGGAGTCCGGCGACTCCTGCGGCGATCCGGCCGCGCCGTCTCCGGCGGGTTGATGTGGACACGGATTCCTCCTTTGTGGCCGTCCGGACGGGCATCCGCGCGGACGGCGTCGCCGCCGGTCGCGTGAGCCGGCAGGACGGGGGTGGGCCGCCTCCGCATGCGCTCGGAGGCGGCCCTGTCTCTGGTTCGGGGTGATCTCCCCGGGTCTACCGGTAGCCGGCCGCGACGATGTTGGCCTGCACCGCGCTCTCGGTGGCGT
>NZ_BOOC01000059.1 GCF_016863035.1 Microbispora corallina | reverse complement strand
CAGCTGAACAGCCAAAAGGCCCTCATCCGGGAATCTCGGATGGGGGCCTTTTTGATCTCTAGCGGGGCCTGGTGGGCACATGGTGGGCACACCGGTACACGATCACGCTCTCCGCGACCGCCTGGGGATAATCGCCGTCGTCGCCTCGGCGGCCGCGGCCGCCACCTGAGGCACGACCGAGGTGTACACGTCCGCCGTGAACGAGTAGCGCGCGTGCCCGAGCTCGGCGCTCACAACCTTCATGTCGACGCCAGCCGCAAGCATCAGCGTGGCCGCGCAGTGCCGGAGATCGTGGAACCGGATCGGCGGGAGATCGGCCGCCTTGACGATCGCGGCGAACCGGTCCGAGACGTACTCCTCTCGGTCGAGCGCGGCGCCGTTCTCCCGCGTGAAGATCCGGCCCGAATCGATCCACGTCTCGCCGGCCGCCAGGCGCTCGCGCATCTGCTTCGCCCGCCAAGCCCGCAGCAGCGCGACGTTCGCCTCGCCGAGGGCCACCGTCCGCCAGGACGTCTCCGACTTCAGCCGCTCGTCGTCGTCCTCGCCTTCGATCACCGACAGCGTGCCAGCGTCGAGGTCGACGTTGGCCCACATCGCTCGGCACGCCTCCGCGCGGCGCAAGCCCCGGGTGGCGACGAGGTGGAACAGCGCCTCCAGCCGTTCACCGCGAGCTTCTGCTGTGTCGAGGAAGACGCCGCACTGGTCCGGTGTCCACACCATGACGGGGCTGGGCACCTTCCCGGTCTCCTCCCAGCGCGCGACCCGCTCCGGCGTCCACACCAGCGGACGAACCTTCCGCGCGGCGGGCAGCTCGACGTGCTCGGCGGGATTGTGCTCGATCAGCCGCTGCTTCACGGCTGTGCCCAGCGCGCTGGACATGACCCTGTGGACCCGGTGGATGCGGGACGCCTTCAGCGGCTGCTGGCGTTTCAGGCCGGGCGTCTCACCCTCGGCCAGCTTCTTCTTCGGGGCCCGGGCCCGCGCGGCCAGGAGCCGGCGCAGCAATTCCGAAGGCTTCTCCCCTTCGGGCAGCTTGTTGATCTGGCCCATCGCCTCGTACAGCTGGTCGAGGTGCGTCTCGCGCAGGTCGGTCAGCTTCAGATGGCCAAGGCCCGGGACGAAGTAGAGGTCGATCGCCTCCTGGTAGCTGGACCGCGTGGATTCGGCCAGGCTGCGCTTCCCGGTAATCCACTGCTTGAGGTAGGCGGCCACGGTGATAGACCGGTCAGCCGGAATGATGCCGGCATCGAGCTTGGCGAGCGCGGCCCGCAGGCCCTTCTCGGCCTCGCTCTTGTTGCGGAAGGGGCCGATCCGCGGCTGCCGGCGTTTGCCGTCCGGGCCGACGGGGGCGGAGTAGCGGGCCCACCAGGACCCGTGATCACGCTGGGCGAGCTTCGGGCATTTGCCCTCACCGTACTTCTTGCCGGTGTCGGGGTTGCGACACCCGCAGCGTTTGAATGTCGACGACATGGTGCTCCTTGACTGGGGGTGGGGAGCGGGGCCGGCGCGCGGGCGAGCACGCACCGGCCCGAGAAGTTAGGCAGACCGTCCGGCGGTGACTTCCTCGAGGGTGTTCATCAGATCGCGGACTCGGGACGTGAGTCCGTTGACCACTCCGCGCTGATAGAAGATCGTGTTCTGCACCTCGTACTTCTCGGACGCTTCTTTGTATCCGTGCCTGCGTCCCTCGGCGAATCCCTGGGCGCGTCCTTTGGCGTGGCCGGCGCTTCGGGCGACGACCGCGGAGACGACGACGAGGGTTGCGGCGGAGGCTGCGATGGCGCTGATGCGCGCGAGCCCGCAGGTGAGTGAGAGGGGCATTGGCATCAGAGAGTGCTCCAATCCCGGGTTTCGGATCGTTCCACCGGAAGGGGCGAGCAACCGGTAGGTGTCTGACGCCGGGAACAGGTGTGCGGGTTTACCGCCGTTATCGAACTCTCAAGACTTAATTCGGGCTGTAGGGAACCTGCTACGAACAGTGGTCATATGTGTCCAAACATGTCCGCTTTTATTCGGATTCCTGCGTCGTTATTCGAATCAATTGCAACATCGTCTCCAGGCGTTCCACTTTCGTCCGCTCCGCAGCCTCTTCCTCCTGGCGGATCAGACGCTCCATCCGCTCGCGGTCCTCGGGCGGCATGTTCGCGACGCGCCGCTCGATCTCCGCGCGCAGACGCCGCGCCTCTTCCGTCGGCGAGCCTTCCAAGAGCGCGGCCGCGTCGGTGCGGCCGACGGCTGACAAGTCGGAGGCGGGAAGGTTGACGGCCTTGGCCATCCTCGCGAGCGTCTCCGCGCTGGCCTTGACGGGCACGGTGATGCCGGCGGTGGACTGGACCCCGTTGACGATCTGACGCCAGCGTGTGCCGCTCATGCCCGCTCGGCGTGCGGCTTCGTTCTGTGAAATCCCGAGCTTTGCCCGGGCAGCCTCAAGTGCCTCGCCCTCGGAGGGCGGGGCATGACTGTGCGCCATGCCCCAAAGATGACCGCGAAGTTTTGCGAAGTCAAGCCGTCGGCTGAGCTCCTCTGACACCACCAGTCACAACTTCTCGTAGCTTCTCACCAGCTTCTTGAGGGACTTGCCGCATCTCCCTTGTACTTCGCGAAACTTCGCGCTAACTTCTCACACATGAACGCGACAGAGATTCGGCAGAGCCGATGGGTCGCGGCCGACACCGACCACGATCCCGACAAGGTGACCGCCGCGCGCAAGCAGGCCGGATTCACCAAACGCGAGACCGCACGCCGCATCGGCGTCGTCGAAAGCCTCATCAGCGAGATCGAAAAGGGCACGCGCAACGCCACGCCTCCTCGCCTCCGGCAACTCGCCGACCTGTTCGGCTGCGCCGTCACAGAGCTCCAGCGGGACCCGTCATGAGCACGGCCGACACCAACCCCAAGGGCCGCGTGCTCAACATGAAGGAGATCGCGGAGATGACCCGCATCCCGCAGGGCACCCTCCGCTACTACCGGCACCAGCGCCGCGGACCCGTGCTCTTCAAGCAAGGCCGCTGCCTCGTCGCCTACGAGGCCGACGTGCGCGCGTGGATGGCCGAGCAGTACGCCGCCGGCCGCGAGCACTACGCCAGCGCGCAGGCCAGCTCATGACCTCGCCGTCGGCTTCCCGCCCTATCGCGGGAACTTCCCGCCCCCCGAACTACGCCCAGAGGTGCCCCCGATGAACGCCCTGGCTGAGACCTACATCGCGGACAAGCTCGTCGCCTACCGGATCAAGCTCTGCGGCGCCTGGACCCTCGGCTGCATTGAGCGAGCTGTCCAGGACGAGTTCGACACCCCCACCAACTCCTGAAGGGAGCCCCCCTGTGCTGAACGACTACGCCCGCGTCAGCAACTACCAGGCCCAGACCGGCCGCACCCGCCTGACGGACCGACAGCACCGCCGGGTGAACAAGAAGAGGCGCCACCAGTCGCCGGCCGCCGAGCAGGCCCGCCGTACGGCCTCCGAGCAGCGCGCCGAGATGCGCGAGCACCGGAAGGCCCGCCTCGCCGGACTCCTCTCGCCCCGCTGAAAAGCAGCGGGCCCAGCCGCTGGAACCGGCCGGACCCGCCAGACCCCGCATCCGCCCAGAGACAGGACGCAGGACATGACCATCATCCCCCAGAACACCGCCCCGGCGCTCACCACGCTGGCCGAGTACGCGACCAGGTTCTCCAACGACAGCGGCGGCGCCCACCTGCGCACTGCGCTGCTCGCCGCGCTGCTCGCCCACCGACACGGGCTGGAGCCCGAGCAGGCGATCGACCTCGCCCGGAACGACTACTTCGACGGCCGGGTCCAGGACGCGTCCGCCGAGGCGGATCGCCTGATGGCGGAGAGCCGCCGGCGGTGGCAGGCCGCCGAGTACGGCGAGGACGACCCGGCGCCGGCGAAGTCGCCGTACCCGGGCGCGTACTGGGGGCCGGTCGGGATGCGCGACGGGTCGGTCGAGTACGCGTGGACGATCGATGTGGACGTCGACCCGGACGGGCACGCGCAGCTGATGGCCTACCAGTTCGGCCGCGACGCTCTGGCCGATGGGCAGGTGTCCCGTGGCTGACGTGATCGGCGCCGATGTGCGTCAGCTCCTGAGTGCGATCAGGAGCATCCTCACCCCTCCTCTGGCCACCGTCGAGCACCGCGAGGCGCGCGACCAGCTGGTCAAGGACCGGGTGGCAGGGCTCCGCGGAGCCCTTACGGCGATCATCCAGGACACCCGCGGTGCAACTTCGATTGCGGCCTATGCCGACATCGTGCGCTCCGTGGTCACCGAGGAGTTCCCGGTCACCTACCCGACGAAGCACAACGACGAGCCCACGTGCAGGATCTGCGGCTGCACCGAGGACGCCGGCTGCCCGGGCGGATGCTCTTGGGTGCCGGACCCGGAGATGAAGGGCGAGATCTGCTCGGCGCACTTCGTGACCGCCGAGACCCTGACCGAGGGCCAGATCGTCCGCTGCGTCGACTGGGCCGACGGCGAGCTCGTCCGCGTCCTGCGGGTGCAGTCCCCGGTGGGGGAGCACTACGAGGAGGCCTCCGTCCGCTACCAGGACCTCGGCGCTCACGCCCCGGCGGTGGACGTGCTCGTGGACCGCCACCACCTCGTCCTCCCCGCCGAGGCCCCGGCCCGCGCAGAGGCCGATCCGGCCAGGTCGCTGCCGCAGATCACCGTGACCTGCCCGACCTGCGGAGCCCAGCCGGGCGACCTGTGCACCAGCCACGGCGGCACCCGGCCCCGGCGGCACGACACCCACCAGGCCCGCCGCGCCGCGTGGGAGAACCGCTCCAAGGACGGCGGCCAGTGACCGCCCCCGTGCTGGAGACCACCGCCACGGCGGCCGCGCTCCGACTCCTCGACAGCCTCACTTTCGACGAGACCACCAGCGTGCTCACGCAGCTGCTCGCTACCGCCGAACCCCAGGTGCTCGCCGCCCTCGACACCGTGCGGATCCTCCGGGCCAAGCAGAACCTGCCCGCCCCGACGCGCGGCCCGCTGGTGGCCGACGCCGACACGTACGCCGACGCCGAGTACGACCGCGAGCGCGCCGACTACGACGGGGGACAGGCGTGACGCAGACCCTCCCCGAGCGCGCACCCTGCCCCACCTGCCAGGCGGAGCAGCGGATCAACGCCGACGGCACCGTCCGCAAGCACAAGCCGACCGGCTCCGCCCTGCCCTGCCCCGGCAGCGGCGTGCCGGTCGGCACCGCCCGCATCCCACGCCGCTCCACCGCAGGCTTCTACAAGGACCCCACCACCGGCGACCTCCTCCGCTCGGTCACCACGATCCTCAACCAGGGCGCGCCGAAGGAAGCCCTCATCCACTGGGCCGGGAAGCTCGTCGCCGAGACCGCGATGGAGCACCTGCCCCAGCTCATCCGCGCCAGCCGCCGACCGGAGACCGCCAAGGAGGCGCTCGACTGGCTCAAGCGGGCCCACACCCGCAAGAAGGACGAGCGCGCCGACATCGGCACCGCCGTCCACCAGCTCATCGAAGCCGAGATCCTCGGCACCCCCATCCCGGACGACATCGCGAACAACCCCGAGATGACGCCGTACGTCGCGAACTTCCGCCGCTTCGTCACCGAGTGGGAGATCCAGTTCGAGGCGTCGGAGATGGTCGTCGCGAACTACACCGAGCGGTACGCGGGCACGCTCGACTACCTGCTCCGATCCCGCCCGCTCGCCCAGGCGCTCAAGGCCCCGGCCGACGCCATCATCCCCGGCGACACCAAGACCGGCGGCGAGCTCGACGAGCGCACATACGACGGCAACGTCCGCGGCGTCTACCCGACCGCCGGCGTCCAGATGTCGGCGTACCGGCGGTGCACGCACGGGTGGCTGCGCGACGGCACCCGGGTCGAGCTGCCCCTGCCGTACGAGGTCGGCGTGGTGCTCCACCTACGGCCCGAGGGTTACCGGCTGTACCCGATGCGGTGTGGCGATGACGTGTTCGACGCGTTCCTGAAGATCCGCGACGTCGCGGAGTTCGAGACCGGCCTGGCCAAGAACGTCGTCGGCCAGGCCCTGCGGCCGCCGCGCGCCACGCACATGTGCGACCTCGACGCGGCCGGCAACTGCCGCCGCGGTTGCGGCTACTCCACCGAGGTCGCGGACTCTGCCCACGGCCGCCAGTACCACCAGGCCCAGGAGGTGGCCTGACCTATGTCCGGACGAATCCTCACCCTCCAGCGGCAGGCACGCGAGCTCGGCCGCCTGCGCACCGGCTACACCGACACCTCCGGCTCCAAGGCGCGGCCCGTCCGCTCCCAGACCTGGATCATCACTAGCCACGCCGAACACTACGTGCAGGCCGCCGCTGAGGTCTGGGGCGGCACCGTCGAGAAGTGGCAGCCGCTCGGCAACGGCGCCCAGCAGTGGCGCGTGATCACCGAGACCGCGAACCTCGACGCGATCCTCCCGCCCGGTGACCCGCTGTCGCAGGCCTACGAGTCGTGGTCCAAGGGCGGCGTGCAGCGCCGCTGCGACGGCATGACCGAGGGCGTCTCAGACCAGCCGTGCCTGTGCCGCCAGCAGTTCGGCGACAACTTCTGGGAGACCGCACCGCGGGATGCGGCGTGCAAGGTCACGACCCGGTTGAACGTGATCCTCCCGGAGATGCCGGACATCGGCGCGTGGCGGGTCGAGACGCACTCGTACTACTCGGCGAACGAGATGGCCGCCGCCGTGGACGTGCTCAAGGGTTCGATCGGGGAGGCCGCGCTCATCCCGGTGCGGCTGCGCATCGAGCAGCGCACCCGGGTCGCGAACGGCCAGACCAAGCACTTCCCCGTGGTCGCGGTCGAGCTGCGGGGCGGGACCGCTGGCCAGGTGCTGTCCGGATCGGTGCAGACCGTGGCCGTTGGCCGGGGTGCAGCGGCGGCGGCCATTGGTGGGGAGGAGGGCCAGGCGGCGATCGAGGCGCCGAAGCCTGCCCCGGCTGGGCCGACGGCGGAGGACTTCCTCGCTCGGGCTCGGGCGGCGGCGACGTTCGCGGAGTTCAAGGTCATCTGGGACGAGGCCGGGCAGGCGGGGATCTCGCCGACCGAGGCGCAGACCCAGGAGATGAAGGCGATCGGGAAGCGGCTGAAGGCCGCAGAGGAGGCGCCGCCTCCGGCGCCGGATTCCCCGGCCGCGCCGGCCGCGCCGGCTGCGCCGCCGACGGAGCCACCGGCCGCCGACGAGCTGTGGATGAAGATCGTGGCGGCTTGGCCAGGGACCACCAGCGAACTCCAGGCCCGCTTCGCCCAGGAGATGGGCGGCGTCGCCCCGGACTCCGCCTCGGAGGCCGAGCTCGACGTCTTCCTCCAGAGGCTGCGCGCGGGCGACTTTAACCAGCCCGCCGCCGCTCCCGGCCTCGACCAGCCCCCCTTCTAGGAGCCGATCGCCATGACATGGCTGACCGGCCACTGGGCCGGATTCGACCTGGAGACCACTGGCGTCTCCGTCGACGACGACCGCGTCGTCACCGCTTGCATCGCCCGCGTGGACACCTCTGGCAGCCAGCCGCCGGCGGTGCGGTCGGCGCTCGCCGACCCGGGGATCGAGATCCCGGAGGCTGCCACCGAGGTCCACGGGATCAGCACCGAGCACGCCCGGCGGCACGGCGCCCCGGCCGCCGAGGTCGTCGCCCAGGTGGCCGATGCGCTCATGGCCGCGGTGTACGAGGGGCTCCCGATCGTCGGCTTCAACCTGCAGTACGACGTCACCCTGCTGGACCGTGAAACCAGGCGGTACGGGCTGGAGCCGTTCGGCGACCGGCTCGTCGCGGCGTGCGGCGTGGTGATCGACGGCTACGTGCTCCACAAGTACGCCGACCCGTTCCGGAAGGGCTCGCGGAAGCTCACCGCGGTGTGCGAGCACTACGGCGTCCGGCTCGACGGAGCCCACGACTCCCACCAGGACGCGCTGGCCGCCGCCCGGGTGGTGTTCCGGATCGGCCAGTACGCGCAGAAGGGCGTCGACTGGCTGCGCGAGCAGGGATTCAAGGACGACGTGGCCCGCCGCCTGGCCGGCCTGGCCAGCCTCGACCTTCCGGCGCTGCACGGGCTGCAGGTGCGTGCGAAGGCGGAGCAGGCGGCGAGCTTCATCAGCTACCTGAAGCGGCAGCGCAAGCCGTATGGCGACGTGCGCGGCGAGTGGCCGTGCGTGCCGTTCGAGCCGGTCCGCCAGGAGGCCCTGGCGTGACTTTCCCCTATCAGCAGGAAGCCCCCGCCGTGTGCGCGGCGGGGGCAGTTCCCGACCTCCCGAAGGAGATCAACATGCGTGGAAACAAGCCTACCGATCAGCTCGTCGCTCCGGCGCCAGCTGTGCACCTGCCGGACGACGACACGGCGCAGACCGTCATCGCCCCCAACCGGCAGACCTACGACTACGCCGTCGCGCACGTCGCGCAGCACTCCGGCGTGGTGGACACGTGCCAGACCGACATCGACGGCTGGAACCAGGAGATCGACAGCCTGGAGCGGCAGATCAACGAGCGCCGCGCGTGGATCGAGATGCGGACCAGGGAGCAGGAGGCGGCGCGGCAGCAGGTGCTGCGGGGTCAGAAGGCGGCGAAGGCGGCGGCGGACATCTTGGCGCTGCTGGGCGCGCCGGTCCCCCCGGCGAACGGGGAGTTGTCGCACGCGCCGGACGTGGCGCACGAGCGGTTCAACGCGGCCACGGAGGAGCAGACCGCGGCGGCGGAGCGGGGGCGGTCATGACGGCCTTCCTCGTCCAGACGGCGTTCTGGATGGCCGCGTTGGCCGTCCAGTACGTGGCGTTGCGGCCGGCCCGGCGTCGCCAGGTGATTGCGCTGGCGGGTCGTGTGTGGCGGCCGGTGGCCTATCGCGGCCACTGCCTGATGTCGTCGGCGCGCGCGGTCATGCGCGTCGTCACCCTCCGCCCGTACACGCCCTCGCACGCCTCGGAGCGCCACGCATGAGCCGTCGCATCATCCCGAACGCCCTCGGATCCCCAGCCGGCCGCGAGACCACCGTCGGTTGGGACGCCCCGCTGAACACGTTCTTCGCGATGGCGTTCGACCCGCCCGCGTCGGGCGACCTGGACGACGACGAGGTCGAGGTGTTCTGGGTCGGCACCGCGCCGGGGGAGATCCCGACCGTCCAGCGGTTGGCCAAGGCCCTGGCCCAGCACGGCGTGGAGCTCCCCATGCTCGTGGCCCAGCGCCTGAGCGAGGACTGCGCGGGTGAAGGCGACCAGTCGCAGGGGCGGCCCGGCTCCGCGCTGATCGCCTCCATGACGCAGTCGGGAGGTCCCCGGTGAGCGTTCCGACGCCCACGAGGGCGGTGACGACCGTGGCCGAGCCCCTGACGCACGAGCAGCTTGCCGAGATCCGCGAGCGCCACGCTGCCGCCAAGACCCTTCCCGGGCTGTTGGCCCCGCTCCTCGAGAACTGGGATCACGGCGAGGGCTTCCTCCACGACGTGGAGGTCATGCACGCGTTTCACGAGGTCGGCGAGGAGAAAAACCTCACCTTCGCCTTGCATTCGTACGGGGACGTGACGGACCTCCTGGCCGAGGTCGAGCGGCTCCGCGCTGAGCTGGCCGACCTGCAGGGCCAGAACGCCATGACCGAGCAGCACTTCAGTAACTTCGCCGCGGACTCGATCGTGGAGACGGAGCAGCTGCGTCAGGGCGCCGAGCGAGCGGAAGCCGAATCCCAGCGGCTGCACCGGGTCATTGCCCGGGCGTTCGAGCAGCTGGAGAGCGACAACCCCCACGAGGCCGAGCAGACGCTGCGCGAGGCCCTGTACGTCCCGGCCGTGGTGGACGAGCCGACGCCGGAGCAGGTCCGGATCCGGGCCGCGCTCCGCGCCGAGGGCGAGCGCATGACCGGTCGCTGCTCGTGCTCGGAGTTCGGGCCCTGCCCCGCCTGCGCGCCGGACGCCGCCGCGCTCGCCGGCGCCCTGGCCGACGACACCGCCCACGCAGGAGGTGCTGCCGATGTGGGGTGAGCTGCTCTTCTACACCGCCGGACTCACCACCGGCAGCATCCTCACCTGGCAAGCCCAGAAGACGCGCGCCGAGCAGGAACGCGCCAGCACCCAGGCCGCCGCCGCGGCGCTCAACGCCCGCCTCGAAGCCGCCCAACGCGACCGCGACAGCGCCCTCGACGCGCTCAGCCGCCTCGTCCTCGCCCTCGAAACCGACGGCGAGTACACGGTGGAGCACGCCCTCGACGCCGCCTACTGGGTCCTCCAAGGGGGCAACTACACCGGCCGCCTCCGCGCCGCCCAGCAGGGACATGAGGAAGCAGAGCAGGAACTGGCCGACCTCGCCGCCTGGGCCGAAGCCCACGGCCTGCCCGTCGCCTCGCTCGACGAACACGTCGACCGCGCCATCGCGATCATCCGCGACCACGCCGACGCGGCCCAGCCGGACGAGGCGCTGCACCTGATCCACCAGAACATCACGGGGAAGACCGCATGCTGACCCAGATCCTCCTCATCGCCGGCGCGCTCGTCGCCGGCGGCATCATCGGCGCCTTCGCCATGGCCATCTGCGCCGCACGCACCGTCGACAACCTGGTCGGTCAGCGTGACGCGCTCGCCAACCAGCTCGCTCGACGCGACGAGGCTCTGCGCGCTGCGACCGGCAAGGGCGGTGCTCAGTGATCGACTGGGTGGCGCTTGCTGCGATCCTCGCCGTCATCGTCTGCGGTTCCGCGCTCGGCGGCGCGATGGCCTCCCTGACCACGGTCTGGGTGCTGCGGCGGCACGCCGGCGCCAGCCTCGTGGAGGCGGCTGAAGGACTGCTCGCCCGATCGGCCGGTAAGCGAGGCCGCCGGTGACCGCCGACATGTCGACGACTCTCGGAGCCCCCGCCATCGGGGGTGGGGCTCCGAGCCTGTCCGCGGTGCGTCCCGGTACGGCGCCCGCGGCCGCGTCCGACCCCGCTCCCACCTCCCTGGGGAGCGGGGCGGACGCACCTCACGTCATTGGAATCGACCTTTCGCTCACAGCAACGGGCATAGCCAGCTCCCGCGGCTGGCACATCACCGTCGGCACGGAAGGCGTCACCACTCTCCCCGTGGCAGACCGGGCCGACTCCCTAGCCAGCCTCTCCCGCGACATCGCCCTCCATATCAAGCAGCCCGACCTCGTCGTGATCGAGGCCAACGCGGCCGCCCGTGCATATGGCGGCGCGTCCGAGCGGGCCGGCCTGTGGTGGTTTCTCGTCCACCACCTCCTCAAGCAGGGCATCCCGGTCGCCGAGGTGCCCCCGTCAGTCCGCATGCTCTACGCGACCGGCAAGGGCCAGGCGTCCAAGGGCGCGATCATCGAGGCCGTCGCCACGTACTGGCCGACCTGGAAGTCCGGCGGCAACGACAACATCGCCGACGCCGCCGTCCTCATGGCCTTGGGCCGGGATCACCTCGGCGCCCCCCTTGCCGCCGTGCCGGCCAAGCACCGCACGGCGCTGGCCAAGGTGACCTGGCCGGAGGTGGCCGGATGACGGCGAACACCACCGGACGCGACCGGACGGCCAGGGCCGTGTGGGTCCCGAAGTGGTCGCACACCAAGGAGCTCCTCGCCCTCTACGGCCAGCTCGTCGCCGAGAACGCGACCCCCGCCCGCATCCGGCGGGAGATGGGCCTGGGCGAACGCCAGATCCAGCGCTACGCGGCCGCCTACCGGGCCCAGCAGGAGTAGAAGGGGGCAGACGCGCGATGACCCCCACCGAGCACGCTGCCCGCGCACACGCCGGCTGGATGGCCGCATTCAACGCCCGCCGCAACCGGTACGCCGCGCTCCTCGCCCAAGGCGTCGACGGCGAGGAAGCCGCGATCCGGCTCGGCGTGTCCCTGCGCACCATCCAGCGCTACCGCCGCCACCTCACCCAGCCCGCACAGGACGCCTCATGACGACCCCGACCATGCACCCCGAGATGGCCAAGGCCCTGGCCCTCCTAACCGCCGGCCACACCATGCAGGCCACCGCCGAACGAACCGGGTGGCCCATCGGCCGCGTCCGCGCCCTGATCAACGGCCAGCGCGGCTGGCTCGTCGACAAGAACGGCCGCGTCTACAACCCCGGCCGGCCCGGCTACAAGCCGCAGATCCCCGACGGCGTGGACCCCGCGGACGTCGAACGGGCGCGCCAACTCCTCGGCGACGACAGCCCACGCACGGTCCAGTTCCGCGAACCCGCTCCCGCGAAAAGCAAGCCGGCCCCGGCGCCCGCCGAGTCTCCCGGCCAGTCCCAGCCGCCTACCCCCGTCAAGGGGAGCGCCGCCGTCGATGGGCTGATCACCACCGACCTCCCCATCGACAAGATCCACGGCAACCCCGGCAACATCCGCGAACAGGTCGGCGACGTCAGCGAGCTCACAGCCTCCATCCGCGCGCACGGTCTGCTCCAGCCCCTCACCGTCCGCCCGCACCCGAAGGTGGCGGGAGCGTACGAGCTGCTCGCTGGGCACCGCCGTCACGCCGCCGCCCTCGATGCCGGACTGGACACCGTCCCGGTGGTCATCCGCCCCGAGGTCGACGACGCCACCGCGATCGAGGTCATGCTCGTCGAGAACGTCCAGCGCAGGGACCTCAACCCGATGGAGAAGGCCGAGGCCCTCGGCAAGCTCAAGGGCCGCGGCTACACCAACGCCCTCATCTCTTCACGCACCGGCATTCCCGACTCCACAGTCTCTTACCTCCTCGCTCTGCTCGAGCTCGACGAAGCCGGCCGCCAGAAGGTCCGCACGGGCGAGATCACCGCGGTCGAGGCGGTCGCCGCCGTCCGGGCCTTCCGTAAGAAGCAGCGCCGCAAGCAGGGCGGCGAGGAGCGGGCCTGGTCGTGGGAGCCGGACTACCTCACCAACACCCACCCGCTCGCCCGGCGCGCCGAGCGGATGTGCAACGCCCGGGAGCACACCACCAGGCGGCGGATCGGCAAGGTCGCCTGCGGCCAGTGCTGGGAGACCGTGATCCGGGGGGACGAGCGGGTCGTGGTCGCGGCCGAGGCCCAGGGCGAGGCGACGGCATGAGCCGAGAGCCCGCCTGCCGCCGCGAGGCCCCGGAGCTGTTCTTCCCGCTCGGGTACAGCCGCGCCTTTCACAAGCAGATCGAGGAGGCGAAGGCCGTTTGCCGCCGCTGCCCGATCCGTGAGAAGTGCCTGGATGACGTGCTGACCAACCCCGAGATGGCCACCGACGGCATCTGGGCGGCGACGACCCCGCCGGAGCGTCGGCGGATGCGCACCGAGGTCGCCCTGGAGGAGGCCGCCGAGAAGAAGGCGGACGAGGGGCTCGTCGAGTGCCACGAGTGCGGGCGCCACGTCCGCATGTGGGCGAGCCACGGCACCCTGGCCCCGCACAGCGTCCGTGAAGGGCTGCCGGCGAGCGTGGACCCCTGCGAGGGCAGCCGCCGCCGGCCACGCCTGACGGTGGTCGCATGAGGCGCCGCCCCACCATCGTGTGCCGGTGCGGCTGCGCCCGC
Source organism: Microbispora corallina (assembly GCF_016863035.1). GTDB lineage: Bacteria > Actinomycetota > Actinomycetes > Streptosporangiales > Streptosporangiaceae > Microbispora > Microbispora corallina. Next base: position 19,027 of record NZ_BOOC01000059.1, on the reverse strand, counting down.
CGCGGCAAGCACTGCAACAACGGCCTGATCGGCGCCTGCTACCGCCGCTGGCTCCGCGCGGGCAAGCCCGCCGGCGGGCCGCCCGCGCCCCGCGTCGAGCACCCCCTCGGCCGCCGCAGCGACCGGATCGAGGACTACGCCTTCCTCCGCTCCCACGGCACCCCCCGCCAGGAGGCGGCGACCCGGGTCGGCGTGAAGGAGTCGACGAGCTGGAGGTACGAGGCCGAGGTGCGGGCGGGGGTGACCGCCCGATGACCCGTCTCACGGTGGCCGCCCTGCACCGGATGGCGAAGGCCGCGCAGGCCCACGACCACCCGGTCGTGACGATCGCCACCCACCCCGAGTCCCGAGCCAACCGCTACACGTGCTGGCCGGTCGGCTGCATCCTCCTACCGCACGCCCTGGTGGAGGACCTCGCGTTTCCCGCCGACGGCACCTACGCCATGACCGGGAAGGGGCTCGGCGAGCCGGTCGACGTCTCCGGGTTCAACGGCCAGTTCGCGGCCGAGCGGATGCTGCCCCTCCTCGACGCCGCCCCCCGCATTCCCATCCGCCCGAGCGCGTGGCTGTACGAGCGCGGCCCGCTGACCATGCGGCTGCTCGACCGCGGCGACCGCCCCGCGGCCGCCGTTAACGACGACCTCTGGCAGGCCTGGACCCGCGCCCTGGACGGCCCCATGTGGCAGGCCGTCGACCGCGCCCTGCGCCCCATCACGTGGGCCAGCAGCGGGACAGCGCGGGCTCACGGCCTGCTCAACACCATCCACCACCGATACGTCCCCACACCGCCTGAGGAAGCCCCGTGACCCGCATCGACATGCTGACCTCCGAGCTTCACGAGCTCGTCGCCCCCGTCCTCCCGCACGCCGGGACCGACAAGCAGCTCCCCGAGCTCGGCGTCGTCCGCATCGAAGCGCGCGACGGAGTCCTCCACGCCATCGCCACCGACCGCTACACCCTCGCCGCCAGCCGGCACATGCTCGGCGACCAGGTCGACGACTTCACCCTCACGATCGACCGGGTCGACGCCGCAGGCATCCTCCGTCTGTTCCGCTTCACGAAGAACGAGGACCCCGAGCTGCGGATCATCGTCGACCAGATGCCCATGCCCAGCGACAGCGGGTCGTCCCTGCTCGGGCTCGGCATCCGGATTGACGGCCCGGACGGCAAGCGCCTCGTCCTCCACGACCGCGCATACGACATCCCCACACCCCTCGACACCTGGCGCCACATCCTGGCCGCCGCCATGAACCGACCCCTCACCCCCGTCACGCCGGCAGTCGGGATGGCCGGGTGGGCCATGGGCAAGTGGGCCAAGTCCACCGGCAAGGGCGAGTACGCCGCGCTCTTCGCCGGGCCGCCGGCCGAGACGGGCCAGTCGTCGGCGCCGATGCTCGTGATCATTGGCGACCGCGTCGCCGGGCTGTGGGCCCAGGCGGGAATGCCCGGCGGCGATCACACCGACCTGCTCGAGGGCAGCCTGTGGCGGAAGGACCTCGCCGGCGTGGAGGGGGAGGATCCGTCGTCGTTCATGGCGCCGCCGCCGGCCGCTCCGTTGGGGGAGCAGGAGGCGCCGGATCCGGGCGCGGACCGCGAGCTGCTGGTGCAGGCCGCTGAGCTCGTCATTTCCACGCAGTTCGCGTCGCCCTCCATGCTCCAGCGCAAGCTCAAGGTCGGGTTCGCCAAGGCGGCCCAGCTCATGGAGCTCCTCGAAGGGTTCCTCGTCGTCGGCCCGGTTGAAGGATCCCGCGCCCGTGACGTCCTCGCCCGGCCGTTCGACCTCGACGTCGTGGTCGCCAAGATCCGCGCCGGAGAGGTGGCCGAATGAAGGGCCAACCGATACGTGACCTCGTGACCCTCGCGAAGGAACTCGCGCAGCCCGAGATGGAGCGCCGCTCGGTCTGGCACCTGCTCGCCGGATGGAACAACTGGGTCCTCGTCCTCGTCCGGCACACGAAGAAGGGCTCACCGCCCGAGAAGCCGGCCGGGGTACCGGCCGTCCGGATCCGCCCCGAGTTCCTCCGCCGTGCCGGCGTCGATCTGTCGCCGGAGCAGTTGATCCACGAGCGGATGGGCCGGTACCTCCGCGCGCAGGCCCAGGAGGCGCCGCAGATCGACGTCGACCAGGCGGCCTCCGTCGCGACCGACGCGGCCCTCGCGGTGCTCGCCGAGCTCAGCGTCCCGCTCCCTGGCACCCGTGCACACGACCAGCAGGACGCGCGGCTACGCGCGGCCGGCGTCCGCCAGTTCGCCGACTCCCTGACCATTCCGGACCGGAAGGACGCGCACCCGATGGACGCGCGGTACGCGGCCCAGGCTCGTGAGCTCGCCGACATGATCGAGGCCTTTTGATGGCCGGCCTCAAGCAGCGGCCGGGGGACCAGCCGCTCCCGATCGTGAACAACGAGCCCGACATCCAGACGCAGGTGATCGCCGACATCGAGCACCGCCGCGAGGTCGGTATCCAGCGGTACGGGACCGCGCTGCAGCCGTTCAACGGGCGCGACGCGCTCCGGGACCTGTACGAGGAGCTCCTCGACGGCGCCATGTACGCCAAGCAGTCCATGGTCGAGCGCGACAAGAGCACGGGCCAGGAGCAGGCCGAGTGGGACCTGGCCATGACGTACCTCGTCAGCGACAGCGCTCTGACCTGTCCGCGAACCGACTGCGGCGAAGACATCCTCACCGACGACCTCCCGCCGTACGAGTTCGGGACCCTCTGGGACGCCCTGTGGCGGCACGAGGCCGAGCATGACGGTCTGGAGGCCACGCGGTGCACGGTCGTCGACGTGCCCGGCGTCGGGTCGGCCCGCGTCCAGGGCGACCTCGACGAGCAGGGCGCGGCCCACCTGGCCGAGGTCGTGAAGGCCGCCCAGCGTAAGCACGTCGAGGACCTCAAGGCGCAGGGCCGTGACGAGCTGCGCGACACGCTCCTGGCTCTCCGGGCCCAGTGGGCCGGGCGGCGTGCCGAGCGAGAGGCCCACCGCGAGACCGCCGATGGCCCCACCGCCCGTCTCGCCTCCATCGAGCACGACATCTATGCCCGCGTCATCGGCGAGCTCGACGAGGTGCTCAGCGCGCTGGGGGTGGCCCGGTGATCCGCCGCTTGGCCGCCGCCTGGACCCGCCTCGTCGAGCACCTCGCCGCCGCCTTCGACACCGAGGAGGACGAGTAGATGCCCGCCCTGATCCGCCAGCTCCTCCTCTCGCTCACCCGCCCCATGCCCGCCCTCCACCACGAGCTCAAGAAGGCCCGCGCGGAAGCGGCCGAACTCACCGAGCGCCTGGCCGCCCGTACCAAGGAGCTCGGCCAGGCCCACACCGAGAACGAGCAGCTGCGCCAGCACCTGGCCACCGCCTACGAGGTTCTGGCCCAGCACGACAGGGGCACCGAGCTGGCGGGCGCGACGGTGTACATCGACCGCGCCATCCAGACGCCTCCGCCTCCGATCAACTACCGGGAGGAGGCACTGCGCGAGCGGGAGCGCGCCAACGCCCTCGAGGAGCGCCTCGCCATCGCCGAAGGGCGGGCACGCCGATGACCACGCCCGCCCGCGTCCAGGTCGACGAGGACCACCTCGACGACCGCATCGGCCGCGCCATCGAGCAGCACCGCGACCACATCGCGGCCGCCGCCCGCGTGGAGGTGGCTGTCGAGCTCACCGCGCGCGAGTCCCGCATCGCCGAGCTCGAGCATGCCCTGCGGGAGATCGCCCGCCGCACCATCCAGCGCGACCTCAACCAGCTCGCCCACGCCGCGCTCGGACACACGCCGAACGCGCACACCGTCGCGCTTCTCGCCGACGAGGGTGCCGGTGGCTGACGAGCGCACCGAGACCAGCCCGGCCGCTGACGGCGGCCGGGCCTGCCGGCATTGGAACGGCGCCCGGACGCGCTACTGCAGCAGCACGGACGACGTCCACCTCTACCCGGGCGGCCTCCGCTGCAAGACCCACACCCCGGCCGCGCTCGCCGGGCGGCCGGAAGCCTCCGGCCAGTACTGCGCCCCAGCCCGCCACTACTGCATCCCCGCCGGCAACCCATGCCCCGCCGCCCCCGCGGACGCGACAGAGGCGGAGGAGGCCGCCTGATGCCGATCCGACCCGAGAACAAGCACCGCTACCCGGCCGACTGGCCCGAGATCTCCCGCGCCGCCAAGGAAGCAGCGGGATGGCGGTGTGCCTGCACCGGCGAGTGCGGACGCGGCACGCACGAGGGGCGCTGTCCGAACGTCCACGGCCAGCCGGCGTACGGCACCGGCTCCACGGTGGTGCTCACCACCGCGCACCTCAACCACACGCCTGAGGACTGTCGGCCGGAGAACCTGCGGCCGATGTGCAACGGGTGTCATTTGCACTACGACCGCGATCACCACCGGGAGACTGCCGCCCGCACACGGGAAGCGCGACGTCGCGCGGCAGGCATAACACCGCTCTTCGATGTTGGCGGGGGGCTTGCCTGATGTCCCCTTACCCCCTTAGGTACCTGAACACCCAGGTCAAGAGGTATACCAGCCTTCCTGTGCCCGCCATTTCGGCCGCGCTGTCTTACGTTTCCGCAGATCACAACGTGTCCGAGATCCTAAGGGGGAACACGTCCACGACGTGGGTGTCCTCGGATGAGGGCTGCGGTTTGACGGTTGCCGATATTAAGCAGACACAAGCAGCTCACCTGCGCCGACGCGTCTCCAGGGACACCGTCAAGAGCTCGGCGGGAACGCCTATCTGCAGGTCAGAGCCAGTGTCCACTAAATATCGGCAACATACGGTGGACGACTTGACGATGGTTATTTCCCCAAAGTCAGCAAACAAGGGCATTTCCAGGCCCTGGGAGCGCGCTCAAGGCGCACCTCAGCGTCTCTGGAAATGCATCGGGCCTGGTCGCGGTATCCAAGATTACCTTGGGGAAATAACCGCGATGCCGCCTACCTGCGCGAAGAGTGCGTCAGGACGCGGGTGGCGCAGCGTTCCGCGCGACCGAATCGCGGCTCGACCCGTGCACCATCGCGTTACGCAACTCCCGCACCTCATCGCTCAACGCCTTCGGGTTGATGTCTCGCACGGCCACCGTGAGCCGGCGGACCTGCTCGCGAGTCAGCCCGAGATGCTCCGCGATCTCCTTCTGCGGGACGCCCTTCTCGCGGGCCTCCGCGATCGCCACCCCGAGTTGCTGCCGAGCCAGCGCGAGGATGCGGTCCGCCTCGGCCTGGGCCATCACCAGGAACTCGCGCGCGTCGTCGATGCCGCTCATCGGGTCGTCCACCTTCCCATGGTTGCACCTCTGATTAGGCCACCTTAGAGGTAGGCCACTTCAATGGTAGGCCACATCAAGATGTGGCATAGTCTCAATCCGGCACCACGAAGGGGGACCAGATGGACACCACCGGCCGATTACCCGCCCCGCCCCGGCTGGAGTGACCCCTCTCTCACCGATTGGAAGCGAACGAGCGTGAGCGCACAGGCGCGCGGCGTGGCCATCGACGAGGCCGAACCCCCTGCATGGGTGAAGGCCTACGTCAGCCCCGACCAGCTCAAACTGAACCGCGGCCTGCTCTGGGTGCTGCTGATCTACAAGCGCCGGGGCATGGAGTCCTCGCGCGTCAACGTGGCGCAGCGGCTGTACGTGCACACCGTCGGCAGGGATCGCAAGGAGGCCAACCCCGGCTTCAAAGCACTCGCTGACGACCTCGGCCTGTCCGACAGGACCGTCGAACCGGCGCTGGAAGACCTTGAGGGCGAGGGCTGGGTTGTCGTCATAAGGCGGCGGCGGCACCCGAACCTGTACCGGCTCGCGTGGCCATATGAGGACGTTCTCGGCGGGCCGGACGACGCGGAGGCGCTGTGCGGGCGGCCGACGTCGAAGGAGGGGACGTGCACCCGGCGGACGGGCTGGGGGACGGACACACCGGGGGTCGGGCCGTGCAAGTACCACCGCGATGGACCGCAACAGTTGCGGTTGAACGACCCTGTTGACCCACCTGTTGAACCGCAACCGTTGCGGTCAAAGGAGCCTGTTGAACCGCAACCACTGCGGTCTAACCCTGTGGATAACTCCGAAATCGAGCCGCGTTCGACCGCAACCGTTGCGGATTTTGACCGCAACCATTGCAGCTTTGAACCGCAACCAATGCGGAGTTCGACCGCAACCATTGCGGTGGAGTACGTAGAGAGTGCGTTAGGGAGTACGTCAGAGAGTTCGAAGCCCCTGGTTCTCGCCGTAGGCGAGCTGACGGACCGTACTGCGCGCGCGACGCAGGCGCCTCCGGCGCAACCCGTAACTTCACTCACCGCGCGATCTGTCATCGCGACCATCCGCCGCTACCGCGACGCGCCCGGATGGGTGAAAACGCGACACCTCGTCCCCATGGCCCAGCGCGCCCTCGCCGCCGGATTCGGACGGGACGCCATCCAGCGCTACGCCGCCCTCGTCGCCACCGAAAACCGCTACGCCGAACACCAGCACATCCCCGAACTGCGCGAGGTCCTGCGCCGCCTCAGCCGCGACGTCGCACGCGGCGACGCCTGCCGCCCGCACGGCACCCCCGAATGCGCCCCCTGCACAGCCGAGCCGACCGGCGACAGGCCGTGGACGGAAGCCGACCAGGCCGACCTCGAACGCGTCCTCGACCACCTCAGCCACACCCCCGACCAGACCGGGACCGACGCCCTCCACCTGCCCACCAGGAGGAACCCGTGACCACCACCAAGCCCGAGGTCGGCCCGGCATGGCGCGACCTCCGCAAGGCCATCGCCGCCGAACTCCGCCCCTACGTCCAAGCCCACCTCCTCGACGACCTCGCCATCCGTATCGTCGCCAACCACGTCGCCGCCCCCGGATGGCGGCCGCCGCTCCGCCCCGACCCCGACGTCATCGTCGACGCCCGCCGCACCCGCACCGCCCAAGGCCTCGCCGCAGCACCCGGCGGTGACCAGTGACCCGCACAACCAAGTGCCGCAGCTGCCGCAAGGACCGCCGCGAATGGGCCGACCGCCTCTGCCGCAAGTGCGCGAAGACCCATCCCCGGACGCTCACCCTTCACGAGCTCGGCGAGGCCGACTGGCGCACCACCGGCGGCCGCGCCCGCATCACCGCCTGGCTGACCGCCGCCGGCCACGACCTCTCCGCCGTGTGGCACGTGCAGATCCACGCCACGACCGCCCAGGTTTTCCGCGTGGGTGAGCCGGCCGCCGTCGTTGAGCTGACCGCGGAGCGTGCCGCGTGACGCTCCTCGCTGACCAGCCGGGCCTGTTCGACCTCGACACACCCGCCCCCGCGCCGGCGCCGTGGCGGAAGCGCGCCCGCGCCCTGACGCACACCCCACGCCCCCGCCGCACCAAGGAAGCCCAGGCCGAGGAGTGCGAACCCGCCTGCCTCACCTGCGGCAAACCCGAAGGCCGAGGCCTCTGCCACCCCCGATGCGCCGTCATCTGCACCCACACCCGCCAACCCGACCGCGTCGAAGTGTGCCTCGTCACCACCCACGTCACCGCGCTGCTCGTCGAAGGCACCCGCACGCTGACCGGCTCCCACCAGCACGCCCTCGTCTGCTGCCCGTTCTGCGGCGACGTCCACCACCACGCCCCCACCTACGGCGCCCGCTACCGCCTCTCCGGATGCGGCCAGCCCTACATCGTCCACCTCCACCGCCCCCGCATCACGAACGGAGCGCCATGACCGCCGTCGACGAACTCCGAACCGCCGCCGCCCACCTGGCCGAGATCCTCCCGTTCCGCCTATCCGCCAACGTCCGAGTCGTCCGCGACCCCGACGACCGCATGGACACCCTCGCCTTCTGCTACGCCCAGCACGACTTCCGCCCCGACGAGGCCTGCGGCGCCTGCGAAACCATCGACATCGGAGACGAGACCCTCGCCGCGCTGATCGTCCGCGTGCTCACGGCCCGCGGCCCGCTCGCCCTATGGCTCCTCGAGGTCGCCTCCGACGCCGAGAAGCACGCCGCGCACGGCATAGGCAACGACATCGACGAGATCGCCACCGGCCACCCCCTCGCAGCCGCCCGCGCGATCAACGCCGCAACCCCCCACGGCTCCTCCGCCTCAAACGCCCCACGCGCGCCCCTGACCGCCACACAGCCGGGCGCACGCCCCTCGGCCGGTGTCACCGGACCCTGAAACCCGCAAAAACGATCACAGCCCCGCCAAGCCACACCCGAGGAGACCCGCCGTAGTGACCGACCCCATGGGATACGACCACCTGATGCGTCACGCCGGCGCCATCTGGTGCGACGAACACGGCCGCTGGGAGTGCTCGAAGAAGTCCAAGCGCACCGAGCAGCGATGCCACGCCTTCGCGATCCGCGGCACAGCGGCCTGCGTGAACCACTCTGGGGTGCCGACGAGCGTGGCCAAGGCGAGGGGTGAGGCGGCCACCGCCTGGTCCGCGCTGTCTGGGCAGTCGGTGATCTCGCACACCGAGGCCGTGCTCGGCATGCTGCAGATGTCCTGGTTGCGTGCCCACCTGTACGCGGGCCTGTTGGAGCGGCAGTTCGCCGACGCCCAGGCCGACGAAGAGGTCGGCGCCGGCGGGGGAGGCCTCGGCGGGGACCCGGAGCTGGGGCACGGCCGCGGGCTGATCGGCCCCACCCGCGGCGCCGTCAAGGACATCGGGATCTACGTCACCGGCGAGGCCGCCCGCGCGCTCACCGTCCTGGAGGGCCAGGAGCGCGACCGCGTCGTCAGGTTCGCGAAGACGGCGCACGACATGGGCATCGCCGAGCAGCAGGTCAGGTTGGCCGAGCAGCAGGGCGTGATGCTCGCGGAGGTGATCCGCCGCACCGCCGACGCCCTCCTCCTCGCCGTCTTGCAGCTTGTCGAGGAGACCGCCGGCCGGCACGGCGCGGAGCCCCTCGCTGCCGTCCTGGACACGACGGTGCGCGCCGCGTGGCCAGGCTGGCTGTCCGCAATCGTGCCGCAACAAATCGCCGCCGTCACCATGGGAAGCGAGAGCTGATACCGACGCCGGGGAGCGCTCTCCGCAGACATGAAGTCAGGAGTTTGGCGGACGTCAGCGCGAAAGGCTCTCGTTCACCAGCCCCCGGCTCACTCGGCCGGCGCAAAGTTCTGCGGGCAGGTTGGCAACTAGCACTTGATAAGAAAGCCGTTACTGGTTTTCGTGATATCAGCCACAGCGCTAAGGACGTCTTCAGACTTGATAGGAATTACGGGATTATCGAGTGTGGAGACCGGCATTGCGCGGATGAAGATAGTGAGAGAAAAGTGAAAGAAGGGGCCCAGCCATTTATTTACCCATCCGCGCATGTTTAGTAGGTGGCCGTGTTCTACTTCAACTCCGGTGAATGCGACTTCGGCTTGAGTGCCTGCTCCGCTGTCGAACCCATCCAAATTGTCAAGACGGGCGATCCAGATTTGAGTTGTTCCGCCATCGGGGTAGTCGACCAGGTAGCGTTCAAGTACAAACTTCGCTATTGCTGTGTCTGCCCTGATTTCCAGAATCGGCACGGCCCAGGTGGGGTCTGCAGTCAATAGACTGGGCTTTCGGGCTTGCGGAGTCGCTGCACTCTTACCACCGGTTCCTCTTTTTGTGCGGGCGGAAGCCGATGGCGACAAATCATCAGGATCGCTGGCGGGTGTATCCATCTTGAATATGTATGTGTCCCACTGAAGTCCGTCCTGGCCGCGCATATGGTCGGAAATTGTGAAGCCCAAGGAGACCAAGTCGGCCGCTGAGCCAGTGACGGCGGTTGCAGCCGCTAATTCGGTCAGAATTGCCACGACGGCTGCCGGAAGGATGGGCATATAGACTCCCCTACTTGGCGGGGGGTGGGGCAGGGAAAGTGGAGTCTGTGTTGCGTTTCGGAAGAGACGAGTCGGAGTCGAGCCAAACGAGAGTCGTTGGTAGCCTGACTTCCCAAGTGTCGCCCACCGGCGTCCCGTCATCGGGCGCTCCGGTCTGGGCTGCGATCTCTTGGGCCACCGAGACATACTCCTTATGGCCAGGGATCGGTGCCGATCTGCCATGCCAGGGCTTGCCTGTTGCTAAGTAGTACAAGACGGTGCAAGCAAAGCCGGGGCGGGCGGCCAGAACGACGCGGGCTGAGCCGGCCCGAAGAAACCGGGCGTAATTTGGGTCCGGGGATGTGATTCCCTGCAGGTCGTCCCACCGGTCGGCGGAAGCCCAGAAGTAGGGGTACATGACAAACGTCAAGTTCTCCCACTCAAAGGCCTGTTCCAGGAACTGGATAAGCGCAGCGCCCTGCCGCGACTCCGCGATCTTGGTATGTGGCCGTTCATTCGCGTCGAAGTCCAGAAAATCAGTGCCGGCGAACCGCTTTCCTGCTAATAACTCGAGCACCTGGCGCTTCAGTTCCTCGCGCATCATCCGCTCATTTTCTCCCGGAGAGCGGCCCTTGATGTCGATGGCCGCCTGGACCTGGCGGGCGGCTCGCTCGTCCTCGTGTGCATGTAGCAGCTCGAAGTAGGCGGCTTGTAGCTTCGCATAGGTCTCAAGCTGCCATGTGAGCAGCCGGTCAGGGAGGCGGTCACATTGAACCCTGACTTGAACCGACATGAGGCCGAAGTTCGCCGACAGGACGGTTATTGGAAGAATTCCAGTGCGTCGTCCATCTAGTTTCCCGCCGATTTTTACGGAAAATGCTCCTCTTGCGCCTTTGGGGATAACTACGTTGTGGGGTTCGGCTGGGTCGTTCTGGCTGTCGCCCACGGTGATGAAGGCCGCGGGTGGCATAAAGTCGTAGCTGTTCTTTTTGTCTGGACCGGTGTTCCACGCTGGGGTTATGGCATCAGCCTGGTCCCACGTACTGACCCACCCGTCCCACCGGTCAGCAGCCTGGTACCCCTCAGGGACGTGCACAGGCGCGCCCTCTGGTGCTCCCGCAGTACCAGTCCCGGGCGCCGAACCTTCCATCGGTGTGATCCATAGGTCAACCGCGGTCTTGTCTTGACCCGGATCACCCGCAGGCACATTCAACCATCCACTGACGGTAACGGACTTAGATGGTGGAGGAGTGATTCCGAGGGCATGCCAGCGGGCGGCCAGCCGCAGGTAGTACGTGGGTGACGTAGGGCTTTCGGAGATGTCGGTTGGGAGAAGAGCGGGATTACTCTCGCTCTCGCTCTTGCCATTGGAAGTGAACGGCACGGGCGCTGTCGTATGGAAACCTTGTTCACTATGGCGATGTTCCAGCCAACGCAGGTAAGCGCCGGGCTCGGGAACCTCAAACTCCAAGAGGAACCGGTGCGGGTACTTGTACGTCCGGAGCCGTACGATCTTGTCGACCCACCGATAGACGCCCGCCGCAGCCCCTCCCTCTGCGTTGTCGATGCGATGGGTATTACGATCCTCGATCCGGGTCAGTGTGCGGGAAACCCGTTGCTCACGGGTCCGCTCCTCAACTCGATTAACAGCCCTTGCCACGATCTCGCGCGCCTGTTGCACGGCCTGCCGCTGCGACTGTTCCGCGGAGTAGTCGAGGCTGCCACCGATGTGGGTGTCCAAGTGGGTGGGTCCGTACTGACCAGAGGTATCGACTTGTCCCTCGACGTGAGCAGCCAGTTTAGTCTCGCCGCGGGATTCGGCGCTTAGGTCGAACCGGCTTGTGCTCTGCGCGTCGAGCTCCTGCGTTCGAGAAACGTCGGTCTCATTTGTGACGGTGAGCTCGCTCTCGTCAGTGCGAGTCAGCACACGCTCACGAAACTCGTGAGCCATCACGTTTTCGATGTGGGCAATCTCCCCCGGTACGTACCGGTTCCACTCCTCCCGAACCACGTAAAGATCCGCCCACCCAGGCTTACGGGCCAGCGCGCTACGGAGTGGGATGAAGATTTTGTCGGGGTATAGAACGAGCCTGTCGCGTAGCGCCCACAGGACGTCGTCTGCGCCGGCGATGCTCTGCGGTGCCTTCAGAAGCAGTTCAACCAGCCCAAGTATCCGCGTCGCACGGTAGACCGCCTGTTGAACCTGAGCATCTGCCTCGAATTGCCCCGCAGCAACAAGCAACTCTGCCCACGCACGTGCCGCCTGCGTGAACGGATGCTCAGCTGCGAAGAGCTCTCGCTGGAGTACGTCTCCAGGGAACGCTTTCGTGATCCTTTCGCGCAGATTCTTTGGCGATACGCGATCTTCATTCGCAATCAACCACTCGTCGAGCACGTCGATCTGCCGCTTCAGAGGAAGATCGGTCGACTCGAACTTGGTCGGGTTATTGAGCAGAACCGCGAGCTGATCAGCGAATACGTCCCCTCGGTCCTCTGGGTCCGCCTCCATCAGGGCTTTCAGGTAGTTAGAGTTTGCGAGCCAGACCTCCAACTTGAGGGGAGGCCGCCTTTTGGGCTCGGCATGTGCCCGTTGTGGTGCCCTGGCGACCACGAAACGCGTCACTTCACTCGTCATCCGGGCACCCGTCTCCCCACTCGACGCGTCCGACCTAGGATTCACAGTCGGCCGGTGTCTTCGGACTGGCAAGACTCAATATGGTTTCGACCCGGACAATGACACATAACACATACCGCCGGCGGTCGTGGGCGGTCAGATTCGGCCCGGAACCTGCAGGGTCACCAGAAGCAGGGTCCGGCGCCGTACCGCGGCTGGGCACCAGACCCGACCTCTTCGCCCTGGCCAGCCTCACCGGCCGCTTCTACGCAACCGGCCTTGCGATCAGGTTTATCGACCTTTGCCCGAGGGCGGAACCATGCTGCATTCACCGCCGAGGACGTGACAAAGAAACTCGATCGGATAGATGACCTTCTCGACGCCTTCCAGAAGGTCGCCCGTGTCGAGATAACCAGAGAGAGAGCCGCTCTCACCAACCCTCGTCAGCTGGAGAAGTAGGCCTCACACCTCATCACCTCCCGGCGGCGGAACCCGCGCTCGCCCCGCTCATGTCCGCTTAAGCGGCACCGAGTCCGTCAGGTACCTACGGCCCCCACCGTGCCGCTCCGCACCGCCACCGCGGTACGGAGCGGCTCGTGCTGGTGGGCGATATTCCCTGGCCGCGCACGACGGACTCGGGCGGGCTGGTGGCGGCGCTGAGGAGGTCGCTTCTTACCGTCCGTTGTCGGTGGGTTCCTCCCATCCGTGGTGCGGCCACACTCCGATCATGTCCATGAAGTCCATGCCAAGCTCGATATCCCGCCTGTACTCCTCCCAATCGTGCAACAGAGCCCCTCTCCATCCCCAGCGGAAGGGGTCGAAATTGTCCATATCCCCAACGGCTTCCCGCGGCTCCTGATCCTCAACGGCTTCCCGCGGCTCCTGCCCGTACCGCGACGAGGGACTGACCGGGACACGGCGCCTGAGGCCGAAAGGGTCGAGAGGGTTGATGGTGGTGTCGAGCCCGCCGTCCCGTCGCCTCGTTACGGGCGGGGCCGCCTGCCGCATGGGCGGCGGGGCCGCCTGCCGCATGGGTGGCGGGGCTGCCGCCTGCATGTGGGCTGGGGTCGCCGGTCCCACGTCGGCGAAGTCCTGAGCGGAAGCGGCGGACTGCACGGCAATCGACAGGAACGCCGCCGAAACGGTTATGCCGCCCAAGCGTGTGAGGTTTCGCATCGCCCACCTTTCTCTAAGTAGCCGATTACCTCGTGGGCGATACCCCGTCATTCTTGTCGCCCCACGCCGACACGCCCGCAGGTGGTCGCGTTCGTCCCGGGACGTGACCATGAGTTGATGCGGGATGCATCACGCACGCTGGAGATCATGGGCCCGCATGACGAAGCTCCAGCTCCGTGAGGAGCCCGCGGCCTGATATCGCTGCACGAGCGGGCCTCAACGGGCCCGGCTCGGCGGTGCGAGGAGCTGCTTTAGGGGGTGACCGTGTCCGACGTCCGGGCCGGTAACGGCCGCTACGACCGCGACCCCGAAGTCGCCCGCCGGGACGCCGAGGCGTGCGAGCTCCGCGCCCAAGGCCTGACGTACCAGCAGATCGCCGACGAGCTCGGCCTGTCATCGAAGGGTCAGGCGTACGAGGCCGTCCAGCGCGCGCTCCGGGACATCGTCCAGGAGCCCGCCGACGAAGTGCGGCAGCTCGAGCTCCTCCGCCTCGACGAGCTCGCCCGACGCGCCCGCACGGTGATGCTCGCCAAGCACCTGGTTGTCGACAAGGGCACCGTCGTCATCTGGGAGGGCGCTCCGCTCATCGATGACGCCCCGGTCCTTCAGGTGATCGACCGGCTACTGAAGATTCAGGAACGCCGCGCCCGGCTGCTCGGCCTGGACGCCCCCCAGCGCGTCAGCGTGGACGCCCAGCAGATCGGCGAGGACATCATGACCCTCATCGCTGCGCTCGCCGGCGGGGACGACGAAGATGACGACCACGAGCTCGTCGACGAAGACCAGGGCGACGACGGCGACCCGGACGCCTGACCTCGCCCGCATCGCCGCCTCCGTCGACGAGCTCGTCCGCGCCGGCGACACCCGCCGCCTCCGCCAGGTGCACCGGCAGCTCAAGTCCGCGGTCGACCGGAAGCGGGTCGCCGAGCGCACCCGCCGGTTCGGCCGGGACCCGGTCGGCTGGGTGCGCCGACGGCTCCGCCAGTTCGTCTGGTCCAAGCAGGCCGAGGTCCTGGAGTCCGTCCGCGACCAGCGGCGGACCGCGGTACGGTCCGGGCACGGCGTCGCCAAGTCCCAATCGTCTTGGCTGTCGATCTGTCGCTTGGGCAGGACGGCAAATCTGGTGATGGGCTACGAGGCCGGGTTGATCCCTGTACTCGGAATCGTCTACCAGTTCCATCACCGTGAGTTGCAGGACTTCCTCGCAGCTTCCGGAATGACACCATCGAGGCTGCCCCGGCTTGCTCCTAGATCACATAGCGTGGAACAAGTCGGCGGCCCCCCCGCGCCACACGAGGGACCGCCAAGAACCGTTCGCAATCAGCCGACCCAAGGTTACAGACTCGGGGAGGCCACCACGTGATCACCACAGAGCAGTTCACACCAGATGGTGCCTGCCACGGCGCATGCAACCACAGGAACCGGACTACGCTCGCGGCCTACCAGCGCGCACTCGAAGACCACGCCGACGCCACCGACACCTGGTACCGCAACGGCCAGAAGGGCGACCCGCCGGCCGAACCCACCGTGCCCGACCTCCGCTGGTACCCCGGCAACCCCCTGTTCTGCGCCCGCGACGTCGCCGCCGCCCGCCGCTCCCTCCTCGAGCTCGACACCCAGGCCGCCCAACTCGCCGCCACCAGCGACGGGCACCGCGGCCTCGGCACCGCCGACGGCAAGGTGTCCGGCTCCAAGACCACGTCCAGCGTGTCCCCGGTGGCCGACATTCTCGACCGCATGCTCGGCGACCTCCTCGACGCGGAGGACGAATGGCGGCAGCTGCGCGGCTACGCCTCCCGCCCACCCGCCCAGCGCGGCCCCCGAGGCTCGCACCCCCGATCCCGCACCATCGGCTGGCTCGCCGACCACCTGGCCGACATGCTCGCCCACCCCGACTTCCTGCAGCTCCCGCGCACGATTTATCGTTGGGAACGGGTCCTCCGGCACCTCACCAAGGACGACCGGACGAGCCCCTCGTCCCCGATCCGGTGCCCTCGGCCGACGTGCGGCGAGCGCAGGGTGTCGTGGGACGACGAACGCCACTACTACGCCTGCGGCGCCTGCGGAAACGTCCTCTACCAGGATGAGCACGACCAGCATGAACGCGAGCAGGCCGAAGCCGCCGAGGCCGCGCGCCTCGCCGCCGGCCCCCCGCCCGCCGCCGTTCAGCACCGGCCACTCACCCCGCGCCCACGCGACGACGGCGAGACCCGCACCGCCGGCACCCTGCCCGTGGTCGACCCCATCCGCATCGACCCGGACACCTACCGGCTGATCTTCCGCGCCCCGTACAACCGGCCCCTCACCGAAGCCGAGTGGCCCGACCTACCGTGGCCGACCTGCCCGGCGTGCGGAGGCCGCATCCGCGTCCAGCACGTCACCGTCGGCCGCTCAGGCAGGACCGAGGTCGCCGTCGGCAGCCGGACGCTCCCCGCGTTCGACCCGTGGCGGGAGGCGCTGCCCGGCGCCTGGCGGTGCGCCGGCCACGAGGACCGGCCGGGGTGCGGCGCGACCGGACACACCTCCGGCGTGGATAACCGGGCATGACTGGCCCTCGCACGGGAGAATGGGCTCATCGTGCTCCCATCCCCTCCTCGCTCCCCGGTCGACGTCGTCCCCTGTCCCCGCTCGGACGACGTCTGGCTGCTGCCCGCCATGTGGCCGGTTCGCCTGTCCCCGGCCGAGCGGCGCGAGCTCGCGCAGCTGCTGCTCGCCTACGACGAGGCGGCCGCGGATGAGTCGTAACACGCTGACGGTGTTCGGCCCCGACGGGCCGCCGCTGTGGGAGCTGATCGCGCACGAACGCGAACGCCCCTCCGACAGCTGGTTCGTGGAGTGCGAGCCGACCGGCGTCGTCACCTTCCGCTGCGCCTGCGGCGAACGCGTGATCGACCGGGCCGACGAGACCGTGCGCCAGGCCCGAGAACACCTGCGCACCCAGCACCCCGACTGGGACCAGATCCCCGACGACTGACGGACAGCCCCCAGAGGACCGATGACGCCCACACCCAACCCCGTCTCGACGGTAGTCAACCCGCTGATCGACAACGCGACGATGCCGCCAGTGACGCCGGCCAGTCCGTCCTTCACCGACCAACTACAGGGGTGGGGGACCGTCGCCGCCGCAGTGCTCGCTCTGGCCATCGCCGTCGCCGGATGGATCATCACCAGTGCGCAGCGCAAGGCCGACCAAACCGAAGCGAACAGGCAACGGGAAGAAGATCGGGCAGACGCCGATCGACGCCTGCTCGAAGAGCGGGCAGATGCGGACCGGCGTCTGCTCGAAGAGAGGGCAGCTGCCGACCAGCGCCTCCTGCAGGAGCGACAAGCGGCCGATGAACGCCTCCAGCGCCAGCTCGACGCCCAGCGTGCACGTGACCAACGGGACTTCCTGATAGATCAACTGCAAGCCCTCATCCGACTGTTTGCGGAGTACCTCACTGAGAAGCGCATGGCCCCCTACATGGCCCGTTTCAACGCCCAGTTGCTCGTAATCCCTGACCGCTATGCCTCTCTGCTGAGGCGCTACACCGGGATTGCCGAACAACGACTTTCGGCGGAGGAAGCAAATGAACGGCTGCGAGAGCTCACCAGGAATCGGAACGGGCACCAAACGCCGCCCCAGCAGATTCCTGTTGAGTGGATCTACCGAGAGATCGCTGACAACATCAACGAATTACTGAGTGAGAAGGAGTCCCGCGATGGATGACCTGATCGCATTCCTCCACGCTCGTCACGATGATGCTCGCCGTGCCATGCTCGAGGCGCAGGACGCCGACGAACCTGGCTGGTACCAAGCCGAGCGCGACCTCCAGGCCAAGCGAGCCCGCCTCAAGTACCTCGAATTCGTCCTCGCCGGCCACCACCTCGCCGTGGAAGAGCACGCCCAGGCCGAGCACCTCCTCCGCCTGGAGGCCGCCGCCTACGACTGGCACCCGGACTACCGGAGCGACGAATGGCTGCCGTGAGCTGCAGCCACCCGGCAGCCGTGCCCGTCGAGTCCGTCGTCACAGGGCAGATCCTCGCCGCCCTCTGCCCGACCTGCGGCGCCCAGCTCCCGGCCGGGTTCCTCAGCTGCGCGCACGAGACCACGATCGACACCACGTCCATGGAGGAGCGGGGTCCGCGGAGGCACTGCCTTGGCTGCGGCGCCACGTGGTGCGAGCAGGAGGCGGGATGGCCTGCGGCGATGTTCTGAAGATGAGGGGAAGGGGCGTGGGCGAGCTGATCAGGTTGCTTCGCGCCACCGTCCAGGCGTTCGGCTACCGGCACTGGTCCGGCTGGCAGGAAGGATGGGCATGACCAACCCCGTCGACAAGATGTTCAACAAGATCGCTCGCTGGCTGATCAACAGGTCACCCCGGGCACGCGCGTGGGCCATCCTCGACGCCAGCACCTCCGACTCTGAGAAAGACCGCGCCCTCGTCAACCAGAAACGACTCGATCTCCTGGCGCTGCTCAGCACCATGCACGTCGAACCCGAGCGCCGCTTCGACATGGCGGCCGCCGAGGTCAAGAACTTCATCTACGACGGCGGCAAGTCCATCCCAGACCCCCATCAGTTCGCGGCGATGCGGGCCTGCCTGGAGCTCATCTCCTACCTGAACGCAACCCTTGCCGCAGAGCGCGGTGAGTCGAGCCAAGAGACCTGGCAGCGCGTGGCGATGAACATGGCGAAGTGGGCCAGCCGGGACGCCGACCCATGGGAAGAGCGACCGTGAACGACGACGGCTGGGAGCAACGCATGTCCGAGCGGGCCATGGCCCGCATGGCGATCGCCGAGGCCGAGCAGATCGCCCGCGACGCAGCCGAAGGACACGAGGACGACGAGGAACCGGGCTGGATCACGGTCATCCCGGGCAGCCCCGAAGGCAGGCGCACCACGGGGCTCATCAGGTACGTCCTGGACCACGAGAACGGCGGCATGAAGCGACTGGAGGAACGATGACGCGTCACGTTGAGCCCGAGGTGTTCCTCGTCGCCCGCCCCCAGCTCGACTTCGACGAGCTCGCCCGCTACCTCCACGAGGTCGGCGGCGAGTCCTGGCTCGAACGCCTTGACCGCGACCAGCTCACCCCGCAGGACCTCGCCGAGTTCGCCGGCCGCCTCTGCTACCGCTCCTTCGAGCCCGGCCTGAACCCGAACGTCAACCGCATCCGGACGGACCAGGACGCCTACCTGCGCAACATCCTGGCGAGCTCCCACGGCAGCGTGCTGGAGCACATCAGCTTCAGCTTCGTGCTGCACAACGTCTCCCGCGTGCTCACCCACGAGCTCGTGCGACACCGGCCCGGCGTGGCCATCTCACAGGAGTCCCTCCGCTACGTACGCCTGGCCGACATCCCGTTCTGGTTCCCCGACTGGGCCCGCCAGGACCCGGAGCTGATGAAGCGCGCCAGCGAGCTGCTCGACCGCATGGAGGAGTTCCAGACCTGGGCGGCCCAGCACTTCGGCCTCGACGACGACGGCGCCGACTTCGGCCT
>NZ_BOOC01000058.1 GCF_016863035.1 Microbispora corallina | reverse complement strand
GCAGAACAGATTGCGGCCCACCACCAGTCGCGGCGCGGTATTCAAGCCGTCACTAGGTCGCCTGGTGAATGTTTCTGGAGCTGCGCGATGACAATTTGTAACGTCCGGGTATGTCGTGGAATCCCAGCAAACATCCCAGGGACGCGCGTGGTCGCTTCACTCGAAAGGCTGGAGCAGGCGGCGGGCTGGCGATTATCGTACTGGTGGGCCTGTATGTCCTTGGCCAGTCACTGACTGCGCCCTCTGATGGGCAATCGCCTCGGCCATCGGTGTCGGCAACGGTCTCGCTCGAACAGCTAGTACGGCTGGGCCAGGATCTGCGGGCCGACCGGGAGTTCGGACAGCAGACGGTGGAGGAAGCCGCCAAGCTGGCCCATATATCGGAAGAGCGTCTGGTAGCGATCGAGGACGGTGCGGCGTCGGCGCCGACGGTGGACGAACTACGGCGGTTGGCCCACGTATACGCGCTGCCGCAGGATCTTCTGGAGAAGCGAATGACCGACGCGGGGCACGCCTCGGCACAGTGACCACGCAGTCGGGCGCCCTACCTCGCTATCAAGGACCATGTGCCCTGAATGTGCCCGATCTTGGCTAGTGGGGACAAACCCTAGGTCGCGGGTTGGCGGGCGGACGAGTCGGCCTGTAGGCCGGGTTCTGATTCTGCATACTCGCTACCTGCACCGACTGGCTCTGAACTAGCAGCGACCTGCGAAAACGCTTCCGTTCGTTGTCATCGCTTGCCAGCGCTTTCCGTAGCCATGTGCCCCCAAAGCGCCCCGGCCCCACCATGCGGCGACCCGCTGACGGTGTACAACTGCACCATGGACAACGAGGCTCTCCAACGGATGCTGGATGATGTCTTTGACCAGGCACTGGTCTTCCATGGGTTCGCCGACTACGTGCGCGACTACGAGGTCATCGTGCACGTGGCGGCCGATCCGAGAACCGGTGTTCAACCTGCCTACTTGCGATACCTGTTCCGGTATTGCGTTGAGGCCCGATGCCGGACGACGGTTTCTCCCGGTGTTTGGCAGAAGTCGTTGGATGACCGTCTCATCGACTACGAGAGCAGCGTAGCCCTTGATGGGTTCGTCTGGGGTGTGAAGGGGCACGTCCTCTATCCCGGGGCGACGGTCGTGGCTGATTCGAAGTTGGCTGATGCATGGGCCGCAGCCATTGGAATCGAATTCCACGAGGTCCGTATTGAGACCAATGCTCATGACCTGACGCTGATATTTTCCGGCTTGGACGTGAGCGAGCTGCCGCCTGGCTACATACCCTTCTCCGTGCCTGACTAGGTCGCGCCCACGGGCGATTCAGCCGAAACGCATCTTCTAGCGGTCGATGCCTGCCATCTGCTAACGGCTTCCTTATCAGGCAACAGCGGGGGTGTCCGACCTGGCATTACAGGGTCTTCACCTGCGGAGACCGTCCACTGCCGTCCGCCAGTATCTATGGTCGTCCGGGGGTGTCGTCACGCAGTTGGTCACGCAAGGAGTATGCGGTGCCGGCAACCGCGGGGCCGCAGTCTGAGGGCAGCGCGTCCGCGATCAGGGCGGCACTTCCGGGGCCATCTGCGACACCCAGCTCCTTACGATCAGGCCCAATAACCTGATACCTGCCCTCGTCGATTGGTCTCGCCCACGGGAGATCGCGAGTGTAGGGATAGCCAGTGCATCGGCTGAAGCGGAGCGTGATCATGCTGGTGTACGGGAAGAGCTGACTCAAGTGCGGCTCGGTGATCGCGGCATCAATGAGCGGGCGGAGCTTCAGGAGCTGGGGCGATGCTTGGAGCATCCGCCACTTGAACTCGGTTGCTTCACCTCGTTCGTGTGCCTCGGCCAGCTTGCCAAAACGTACGAATGGCCACTCTGAACTAAGAGCACGTAGTCGTGATCCGGTATGCCAGCTGTGGAGCGCTCCTGCAAGCGCCTGGAGATCCTCTGTGCCGCCTCGGGCCATCATGACGCCCAAGGCCCAAAACTCCACGCCGAATACCCGCTCCCGGCTGCCAAGGAGGATGCTCGTGTGGCGTTGGTCCTGTTCGACCCTGGCGCCGATAAATCGCCAACCTGGAGCGCGTTCAGCCAGTGCGACAAGGGGGTAGCCGGATCTATCAAATTCGCCTTGTAAGGCACTCTGCAGACTGCCTGCTTGGGCGATGTCGGGGTAGAGCAGGGAGTTCGGCCGACTAGGTGCCATGGGAAGAGTGTGACATTTCATTTGGTGCGGTCCTGCGGTCATCTCCTACCCCGCGCCTGGGCTCGGTGCGGCCCCGCACGCTCGGCACCTGTCCTGATCTCTCGTCTGCCGTCGACCCACCCCGGAGGGGCAGCGGGCCGGGGACGGAGGGTCAAGCCGGGCCTTGCGTGTACCTGTTCCCGGTGACCTTCCTGGCGCGCTGGTTGTCCTGCCGGCACGGCGGGGCTTGACCTGGAGGAGTCGGGTTGCTGGGCTTGCCTGGGTCGATGGCGGGCGAGCGATCAGGACTTCCAGCCCAACCAGCTCCGGCGCGAGCTCCGCGTGGCCCCCTCTCGGAGCCGGAGCCCCCGGGGTTTGGGGCAGCGCCCCAAGGTCCTCCCCCTGCATCTTCCGCCCCGTCTCCCTTCCCCGCTCTTTCTTCCTCTCTTCCTCGCCCGCCAGCGTCGCCCTCTCGGTCTCCGGGTTCTTCGGCTTCGTGGTGCCGCTCGTGGCCCGTTGACCGTTCACCCCTTGGGAGAGAGATCACTTTTCGCACATTGCCGCTATGCCGCCATCGTTGAACACCGCGCCGCTTGTCGGCGTGGTGCGCGCCGCCGACCGGCGGGACCGGCCGGAGAGCCGCAGCCCGCCGGCGGGCGGGCGCGCGGTCCCCGGTAGACACTTGTGTCCGTGTGCCTTCCCTCGGGAGTGCGGGCCGTGATGGCTTCCTGGGCTGCGCTGTGCCTTCCCGTCGTTCGATCCCCTCACCGTGTCACTGGAAGACAGCTCAGGAAACAGCCCCCCTCTTGCCGATCTCATCCCGGCGGGTCCTCCTCCTGGTGGCCCGCCTTCTCTCTTGGATCGTCGAGCCTGCCGCTCTCTCGCGCATCCTCCCGCGCGGCCTTCTCCCTCTCCTACCGCTCCCCGCCGAAGGCGGCTTGAGGTCTGCTCGGCGGAGACAAGGGCGTGCCCGAGACGGTGCGCGAGCATCCCCGCGCCCTGGTCACGCTGACCGCTCCATCGTTCGGGCCGGTCCACGCCCATCGCACCCGACAGGACGGGACCGTCCTGCCGTGCCGTCCGCGCCGCTCTGCCGGCACCTGCCCGCACGGCACGCCGCTGTCCTGCACCGAGCTGCACGGGGCCGATGACGTGCTGGTCGGGCAACCGCTGTGCGTGGAGTGCTACGACTACGACGGCCACGCGCTGTGGAACGCTCACGCCCCGGACCTGTGGCGCCGCTTCACCATCTACCTGCGGCGGGAGTTGGCCTACGCGGCGGGCATGACGGCCAAAGCCTTCAACGCCCGAGTGCGGGTCTCCTTCGCCAAGGTCGCTGAATACCAGGCGCGCGGCATCGTCCACTTCCACGCCGTGGTGCGCCTCGACGGCCGCAGCGAGGACGACACGCCGTTGCCGCCGCCGGACTGGGCCACGGTGGATCTGCTCGACCGTGCGGCCCGGACTGCTGCCGCCAGCGTCCACGTGGACTCCCCGCACTGCGAACAGGTCGGCGGGGTGCGGCGCCTGGTGTTCGGCCCGCAGATCGACATCAAGCCGATCGTCGCGGGTGAGCTGGTCGAGGACGCGCTGACCGAAGCTCAGGTCGCGGGCTACATCGCCAAGTACGCCACCAAGGGCGCGACCACCGAAGGCACCGTGGATCGCCGGATCAAGGACCTGTCGGAGCTGAACGCGGTCACGCTGACCGCTCATCAGCGGCGGCTGATCGAGACCTGCTGGCGCCTGGGCGACCTGGAAGAACTCAAGCCGCTGCGGCTGCGCGGGTGGGCGCACATGCTCGGCTTCCGGGGCCACTTCTCCACCAAGTCCGGCTCCTACTCCACCACCCTCGGCAAGCTGCGCGATGCGAGGCGTTCCTTTCGCGCCCGCCAAGCACGCGAACACGGACACGACGCCCTGACCGGCAAGCCCGCCGATGACTCCACCCTTGTCGTCGGCTCCTGGCGCTACGCCGGTCAGGGCTACACCCACCCGGCAGACCTGTACGTCGCCCAGCTCATCCGCGAGGACCGAGAGGAACGCCGCCGCTCTCGCTGGCCTCGCAGCTCACCGAGACAGGAGGTAACAGCATGACCAGGAAGGAGACTCACCCGCTCGCGGAGCCCAAGCTCTACCGCGTCCCCGATGCCGTCAAGGTGCTCGGCGTGGGCCGTAGCACCCTGTATGACCTGATCCGCCAAGGGCGGCTGCGCTCGGTCAAGCAGGGCCGTACCCGTCTCATCCCCGCCTCGGCCATCGCTGAGTACGTCGCTCTGCTCGAACGGGAGGCGGCGGCGTGACCAAGCGTCGAAGCCGCGGGGACGGCGGCCTGCACTGGGACGACAAGCGCCAGCGGTGGATCGCGACGGCAAGCCTCGGGTACGACGCCAGCGGCAAGCGGATCGTCAAGCGGGGCAGCGGCAAGACCAAGACCGAGGCTAAGGCCAAGCTCAAGCAGGTGCTCCGCGACTACGAGGACGGGCTTACCATCGCGCCGGCCGACTACATCGTCGCCCAGGCCGTGAGTGACTGGCTGGCCTACGAGTTGAGCAGACGCGACACGGTGACCTTTGAGACAGGCTCGATCCTCTGCCGGACCCACATCATCCCCTTCCTCGGTGCGCGTAAGCTCCGTGATCTGTCAGCACAGGACGTGGACAAGTGGCTGAGCAACCGGGCAACGGTGCTCAGTACGAGCACGCTACGGCTCGTACGGTCCTACCTGAATCGAGCGGTCAAGCGCGCGATGGCGCGCGACCTGGTGAAGCGCAACATTGTGGAGCTTTGCTCGACTCCAACAGGCAAGGGGGGCCGCCCGTCCAAGGCCCTGACCATGGCGCAAGCGGAAGCCGTGCTGACTGCCGCCGAGGGCACTCGGATGCACGCCTACCTCGTCCTGTCTCTGCTTACGGGGGCGCGTACGGAGGAGCTGCGAGCGCTCACGTGGGATCACGTGGATCTCGAAGGCGATCCGAAGGCTACTCCACCCGTCCCGCCGTACGTCGCTGTGTGGCGGTCTGTGAGATCGGGCGGGGACACCAAGACTCGGAAGTCCCGCCGGACTCTCGCGCTTCCTCAGCGCTGTGTGGACGCGCTGAGGGTCCAGCAGGCTCAACAGGAGACCGACAGGAAGATCGCCGGGGAGCGCTGGCAGGATCACGGCCTCGTGTTCGCCTCGTCGGTTGGCACACCGCTGGACGCTCACAACGTCCGGAGGGCGTTCCGTGCCGTGATCAAACAGACTGATCTCAACCCGAAGGAGTGGACGCCCCGCGAGCTTCGGCACAGCTTCGTCTCACTGCTATCGGACAACGGCATCCCGCTCGAAGAGATCTCACGGTTGGTCGGCCACAGCAGCACGGCCGTCACCGAGTTGGTCTATCGCAAGCAGATCCGGCCCGTCCTCCAGGAGGGTGCGGTGGTCATGGACCGCATCTTCAAAAGTGATCGGGAACGGTAGTCACGCAGATAGACACGCAAAGGCCCTCGCCGGTGGTCCGGGAGGGCCTCTGTAGTGGAGCCGCCTAAGGGAATCGAACCCTTGACCCCTTCATTACGAGTGAAGTGCTCTGGCCGACTGAGCTAAGGCGGCACGCCGCGAACGGCTTCGCCAGTCTACAGGTTCGGCCGGGTTCTCGCGCACCCGCGGCGTTGCCGGCTACCCGATCTTCGGGCACACCGTGCCGTTCTTGGGCACGCGGAGCGAGATCAGGTAGTCGTCCACGGCCGAGTCCACGCAGGCCGACCCCGAACGGTAACCGGTGTGGCCGTCGCCGTCGAAGCCGAGCAGCACGCCGGAGCTGAGCTCGGACGCCAGGCCCTTGGCCCACTCGTACGGCGTCGCGGGGTCGCGGATCGTCCCCACGACGAGGATCGGCGGGGCGCCCGCGGCCTTGAGCGGCTTGTCCGTGCCCTTCGACGCGACCGGCCAGTACGCGCAGGGCAGCGACCCGTACATCACGAACGACCCGAACTGCGGGGCGACCCTGGCAGCCTCGCCGGCGGCCCGCTGGTACTCGCCCGGGTCCTTCGGGAACGGGTGATCCAGGCAGTTGATCGCCATGTTCGACTCGGTCTGGTTGGAGTAGGTGCCGTCCTGCTGCCGGTCGACCAGGATGTCCGCCATGCGGAGCAGGTCGGTCCCGTTGCCGTTGAAGGCGTGGCCGAGGGCGGCTCGCAGCCGTGGCCACGCGTCGCGCTCGTACAGCGGCGTGACGATGCCGAGGGTGGCCCACGCCTCGTCGATCTGCCGGCCGTCCCCCAGGTCGTTCTTGAGGGGGTGCTCGTCCGCCTTCTTCAGCAGGGCGCTGACCTCGGCCATGGCCCCGTCGACCGTACGGCTGGTGAAGGGGCAGGCGCCGTCCTGGAAGCAGTCTTCCAGGAACGCCTTGAGCGCCACCTCGAAGCCCTGAGCCTGGACCTCGTTGGCCTTGAGCGACGGGACGGCCGGGTCGACGGCCCCGTCGAGCACCAGGGCCCGCACCTGCTTGGGGAAGAGGTCGGCGTAGAGCGCGCCCAGATAGGTGCCGTACGACTTGCCGAGGTAGGTGAGCTTGGTGTCGCCCACGACGGCGCGCAGGACGTCCATGTCGCGGGCGGCGTCGGCCGTGCCGACGTGCGGGAGCAGGTGGCCCGACTTCGCCTCGCAGTCGTCGGCGAAGCCCTTGGACTCCCGCTCCAGCGTCGTGAGCTCCTCCGGCGTGTCCGGGCTCGCGTCGAGGCTGACGAACGCGTCGAGCTGCTTGCTGGTCATGCACCGGACCGGGGTCGACTCCCCGACGCCGCGGGGGTCGAAGCCGACGATGTCGAACCGGGACCGGATGCTGTCCGGGAACAGCGCCCGGGCCGAGCGGGTGTACTGGATGCCCGATCCGCCCGGCCCACCGGGATTGATGAGCAGCGAGCCGACGTGCGTGCCGGTGGCGCGCAGGCGGATGGCGCTGACCTCGATCCGCTCACCCGAGGGCTTGGCGTAGTCGAGCGGCACCTGGATGCGGGCGCACTGGAAGCCGTCCCCGCAGTCGTTCCAGGCCGGCTTCTGGCTGTAGAACGGCTGGAGCGCCGGGGTCGGCGCCTTGATCGTCGCGGGGTGGTCGCCACCGCCGGCGGTCCCCCCGGCGTCGCGGGTGGCGGCCGAGCACCCGCAGGCCAGCAGCGCCGCCGTGACCGCCGCCACGACCCGCCGCGCCGGCCACCGCTTCGCCCGCGTCACCGGCCCCGCCCCTCGCCCGATCCGCGTCCCGTTGTCCCCGCCGTGTGGCTGGCCGCTCGCATGTCGCCGCTCTCCCCTGTTCCCCGAACCGCGTACGTCGCCGGTGACGTACACGGAGTAAGGAACCAGCATGCCGTCATCCGCGGCGTGCGGCCACTCGGCCCGCCTCACGCGAAGCCGGTCGAGGGCGGCAAATTACCACCCGCGCCACAACCGCCTCCCTAGTCCTCCGGGTCGTCCGCGACCGCTATGGGCCGCGCGTCGCCGTACATGGAGTCGTGGGCCTTGCGGGGGGCGCAGACGCTGGCCTTGGAGCAGGCGCACCGGCGCCCGCCGTCGTCGAGGCGGACGATGACCGAGTCGGACGGCACGTTGTGGCCGACGACCGTCCCCCGGCCCTGCGGGGTGTCCACAGACACGCCCGTACGGGGGGCCGAGGCGCGGAACTCCTGGTACAACGGGTGCTCGTACTTGAGGCAGCACATGAGGCGGCCGCACGCGCCGGCGATGCGCAGGGGGTTGACCGGGAGGTCCTGGTCCTTGGCCATCCGCACCGAGACCGGCTCGAAGTCCTTGAGGAAGGTCGCGCAGCACAGGTCGCGTCCACACGGGCCGATGCCGCCCTGTAGCCGGGCCTCGTCGCGGGGGCCGATCTGCCGCAACTCGACGCGGGCGCGGAGGTTGCGGGCCAGGTCGCGGACGAGCGCCCGGAAGTCGACGCGGTGCGGCGCGGAGAAGTAGACGGTGTAGACGTTGTCGGCGTCCAGGTAGTCGACGCCCACCACCTTCATCGGCAGCTCGTGCCGCTTGATGAGCCGCTTCGACACGCTGCGGGCCTCGGCCCGGCGTCGGCGGTTGACCTCGTCGCGCGAGAGGTGCTCCTCGGTGGCGAGGCCCTCGCAGACCGGCAGGCCCTCCACGTCGTCGCTGACGTACTGCGGGGCCCACACGCACTCGGCCACCTCGGGCCCGCTGTCGGTGGGGACCAGGACCTTGTCGCCCACCTTCGGGGAGTGGCCGCCCGGATCGAGGTAGTACAGCCGTCCGTAGCGAGTGAAGCTCACGGCCATGATCATGCCCACAAGCCCGGCCCTCCTCGATCCCTCGCGGCGTGTGCCCGCACCCCACGATACGTTCCCTTTACCTCTGGACCGACCCGGAGGTGTGAGGCGGCGGCGCCCGCCCACGCGGACGCCGCCGGAACAGGAGCGCCTACCAGGCGTGGGACGCGGGAGCCGCCAGGTCCTCCCGTGTGAGGGTCCGGTACTGCGAGCCGTTCACCGCTCCCACCTCGTCGGGACGCGTGAGCAGCAGGTTCTCGCCCGTGCCGTCGAGGTCGAGGGCGTAGGAGCTCTCGGTGTCGGCGCCCTTGTAGAGCACCTCGGCGGCCCGCCCGGTCGAGACGTCGTACGCGACCACCTCGGAGAAGCCCGGCTGCTTCACCCTCGGGGTGGAGACGTCGACGCGGATACTCGTCTGGAGGGCGAGGATCCGGGTGCCGTCGGGCGAGATCGCGACCGCGCTCAACGGGCCCGGGGTCCCCTCACCGGAGGAAGGGTTCAGGTCGACTGGCCGGGCCGCCTGGTCCAGGTCGTCGCCCGTCGCGGTGGTGGTGTCCAGCAGGGCCACGACCTTATCGGTGCAGACCCACACCTTTACGGGGGATGGGACGGGGC
Organism: Microbispora corallina; assembly: GCF_016863035.1. Classification (GTDB taxonomy): domain Bacteria; phylum Actinomycetota; class Actinomycetes; order Streptosporangiales; family Streptosporangiaceae; genus Microbispora; species Microbispora corallina. The sequence goes on along the minus strand of NZ_BOOC01000058.1, from coordinate 27,740 downwards.
TCGCCGTCTGCTCGGGTGCGGTCCCGTTCCTCGCGATGACGACACCGCAGGCCGCCGCGCCTTGGGCGACGGTGGCCTCCGGCTTCACGACCGCCCCCGTCGTCGGGTCGACCCGCACGGTCGCCGTCGGCGCGGCCGTGGGCGGAACGATCCCGGACTTCGTCGGGGGCACTCCGTCACTCGGCGCGGCAGAGGGATCGACCGGCACGGGCTTCGTCGCCGGCACTCCGTCACCGGGCGCGGAAGAGGGAGAGACAGTCACGTTCGATCCGACCTGACCGACCGGAGTGGGCGGCGGGGAGGCCACCGCCGTGAGTGTGACGGTGACCGGCGGCAGGGGCTCCGCGGTGGCGGAGTCCGGCGGCAGCGGGCTCGCCGGAGCCTTCTCGGGAAGCGGGCCGCCCTTTCCCAGCGCCGGGGTCACGAGCTCCTCCGGCAGCGCGCTGGACTCCACCTTCGGAGGCACGGGCGGCATGCTGGGGGCTCCCGGCGACGCCGGCTTGGGAGCCGCATCCACCGGCGGTGGGCTGGGCGCCCGAGGAATCCGCCGGAACAGCACATTTCGCCCGTCCGCGCTCATCGAGAGGTCCACGATGCCGGCACTGGAGGTGGTCCAGGTGCGGCTCTCGCCGGTTCCCGTGTCCGTGACCACGAGACTGGCCTCGCCGTCCTTCGAAGCGCAGGGTCCGAAGCTGTAGGCGATCTTGGATCCGTCGCCGTTCACGGCGAGCGAGGTGACCACCGACCCCTCCGGAGGGCGGAATGACAGCACGCCCCACGAGTCCACGGTGCCGTCGTCGCGCAGGCGCAACTGGTAGAGCTGGGGACGGCAGTCGGTCGTCTGCGACGCGGCGTAGAAGAGCCGGTTGTCCTGCGCCGCCTGGATCGCGACGTACTCGCCCTCGGCCGGCGGGTCGACCCGGGCCGTGACCTTCCCGTCGGACACGCTCCTGATCGTGACGCCGTGGGCGTCGGCCTGGGCGAAGAACGAGGGCGCGGACGCCGGGCCCGCCGTCGTCGCGGCGGCCACGTTCATCTTCCCACCGCCGTGCCGTGCGATGGCCGCTCCGCCGGCCACCGCGATCGTCACGGACGCGGCCGCCGCGACGGGCACGAGCCAGGGCCGGGCCTGGAGGCGGCTCCTCCGGGTGCTCGTACGCGTGTCCGGTTCGAAGGCCGGAACCTCGTCCATCGTCTCGCCGACCGCCCGGGTGGCGTCGCGGAGACGGTTGATGATCTCGTTCATCGGGGTTCTCCCAGGAGGCGGCCGAGCGCGTCGAGCGCCCGGGAGGTGGTCGACTTCACGGTCCCGCGGCTGACCCCCATGACCTGCGCGGTCTCCTCTTCGGACAGCTCCGCGTAGTAGCGCAGGACGAGGGCCTCCCGCTGGCGGCGCGGCAGGCGGTGGAGGGCCTCCATGACCTCGCGCCGCTCGGCGCCGAGCAGGGCCGCCGACTCCGCCGACCAGACCGGCGGGTCGTACGTCCCGGCGAACCAGGACGGCAGCCGGCGGCGCCGAAGGACGCTCCGCGCGTTGTTGAGCACCGAGCTGCGGAGGTAGACCAGGGCCTTGTCCCGGTCGCGCAGGTCGCCGAACCGGCGGTGCAGGCCGAGGAACGCGTCGTGGACGACGTCCTCCGCGCTCTCGCGATCGCCCACCATGATCAGCGCGAGCCGGGTGAGGCCGAGCGCGTGCTCGGCGTAGATACCTGTGATGGCTGCGTCGGCGCCAGCCGACGGGGGCGAGGAGGTCATCGGCTCCCCGGGGGGTTCGTCGTCGAGATCCAGCGTTTCGGCCTTCATGTACCAGAGACGCCCGATGCCGGGTCAGGTTGCTTCGTCCCGCCCACCGCCGCTTCCCGCCGCGCGACGCCGGCCGTCAGGTGAGGCCGGGGCTGCGGAGGGCGAGGGTCATGGCCTCCACGGCGATCTGCGGGTTGACGTTGGCCGCGAGGCGCTCCCGGCACCGCATGATGGCGTCCGTGCGGCGCATGGTGTCCTCCGGCGACGAGGCCCGGGCCACGGCCTCCACCTCGTGGCGGCGGTCCTCGTTGGCCAGCTCGACCCGGGCGCCGAACTGCACGGCCAGCACGTCGCGGTAGAACGCCACGAGGTCGAGCAGCGCGAGGTCGAGCGAGTCGCGCTTGATCCGGGTGGCCCGAGACTTCTGCAGCGTCTCCAGCTCCTTCAGCGCCCCGGCCCCTCCACGGACCAGGCCCTTGTTGAGCCCCTTGCCCGAGGAGCCCTCGCCGTAGACCTTGCGCAGCTCGGCGGTCTCCACCTCGTTGAGCGCGGTGGTGGCCGCGTCGGCGTCCTCGGACGAGGTCTTCACGAGCCGCTCGGCCGCCGTGATGCACTCGGCCACGCCCGTCAGCGACCGGGGGATGGACAGCACCTCGTCTCTGCGGCGCCGCGTCTCCTCGTCGAGCGCGAGCCGCCGGGCCCGGCCGATGTGCCCCTGCGCGGCCCGGGCCGCGAACAGCGCCGTGTCGGGCGGCACGTCGTCGCGGGTCATCAGCACATGGGCCACGGACTCGGTGGCGGGGGTGCTGAGCGTGACCACCCGGCAGCGCGACCGGATGGTGATGATCATGTCGTCCGGCGAGGGGGCGCACAGCAGCCACACCGTCCGCGGCGGAGGCTCTTCGATGGCCTTGAGCAACGCGTTGGCCGCCGCCTCCGTGACCCGGTCGGCGTCCTCGAACAGGACGATCCGCCAGCGGCCGAGCGTCGGCGCCCCCGCCGCCTTCAGCACCAGCTCACGGGTCTGCCGGACGCTGTAGGACAGCCCCTCCGGCCGCACCCACGTCACGTCCGGGTGCGAGCCCACCTCGACCTGGTGGCACGCGTCGCAGTGGCCGCACCCCTGGTCGGGGCAGAGCAGCGCGGCCGCGAACGCCCGGGCGGCCGTCGACCGGCCCGAGCCGGGCGGCCCGGTGAACAGCCAGGCGTGGGTCATGCCGGCGCCGCGGCCTCCCGCGACCGCCTCGGCGGCGGCGGAGGCCGCCGCCCGCAGGACGGCGACCGCCCTGTCCTGCCCCACCAGATCCCCGAACACGCTCACGCCATCAACCTACCCTCGCGATCACGCCGTCCGGGCCGGACGTCCACAGCCTGTGGACAACCTCAGTCGCGGATGGCGGGCATGGTGCCCGTCGCCGCCTCGGCCTCCTGGGGCACCGGGTCGGGCAGGATCTCCCGGACCCGGTCCTGGATGAGGCGGGACACCTCCTCCTGCGGCAGCGTGCCGTCCACCACGAAGTAGCGGTCGGGGCCGGCCGCGGCCAGCGCCCGGAACTCCCGCCGCACCCGTTCGTGGAACTCCAGCGGCTCTGCCTCGATCCGGTCGGCCGGGGAGGCCATCCGGCGCAGCCCGACGGACGGCGGCAGGTCGATCAGCACGGTCAGGTCGGGCACGAGCCCGCCCGTGGCCCAGGCGTTGACCCGCTCGACCTCGCCCCGGTCGAGGGATCGACCGGCGCCCTGGTAGGCCAGCGACGAGTCGACGTACCGGTCCGAGATCACCGTCGACCCCCGGTAGAGGGCCGGCCTGATGACCTTCTCGACGTGCTCGGCCCGGTCGGCCGCGTACAGCATGGCCTCGGCCCGCGGCGACAGGCCCTGGTGGCTCGCGTCGAGCAGGATGGCCCGCAGGCGCATGCCGACCTTGGTCGAGCCGGGCTCGCGGGTCTGGACGACGTCGAAGCCCTGGTCGCGCAGCCAGATCGCGAGCAGCCGCGACTGCGTGGTCTTGCCCGATCCCTCCCCGCCCTCGAAGGCGACGAACAGCCCGCGCGGCTGCTCGTCCTCCTCCGGGACGAACGTCTCGCCGCGCAGCGCGGCGAGCAGGTCGACGCCGATGGGGATGCCCTTCCGGTCGTCCATGTGCCGCAGGGCGAGCAGGCCGACGGCGACCGCGAGCAGCGCGGCCAGCACGAGCACGAGGTTGGTGCCGTCGAAGTGGTAGGTCATCCGCCCGACCGTGAGCACGTGGCGGCCGAAGAACGCGGCCAGCGTCGAGGCGACGGCCACCACCAGCAGCAGCACGACCCGGGCCAGCGACTGCAGGAACGCGAACGTCCGGCCGCGCAGCCCGTCCTCCACCTCGAGGCCGATGGTGGTGTAGCCGATGATCCAGGCGATGCCGGCGCAGGCCCCCAGCATCACGGTGAGCACGACCACGACGACCAGGTTGGGGATGAGCGCGATCGCGGCCAGCGTCACCCCGGCCAGGATGATCGCCAGGCCGAAGAGCCGGCGCCGCGACAGCCCCTTGAGCAGCCGCAGGCCGAAGAACATGCCGAACGCCATGCCGAGGAAGACCGCGCAGAACACCGCGCCGTAGCCCGCGTCCCCGCCGTTCAGCGTCCCGACGTACGCCTTGGCGACCCCGACGACGGCGCCGCCCGCCGCGAAGGCGCCGATCATGCCGACGACCAGGCCGCGGACGACCCGGTCGCCGCCGACGAAGCGCCAGCCGTCCACGATCTGCCGCAGCACCGAGGGCGCCGACACGTGCCGGACGTGGTTCTTCGGGATGGCGCGCAGCGTGAAGATCAGCACCGCCGAGACCAGGTACGCCAGGGCGTTGACGGTGAGGGCCACGTCGGTGGCCGTGATCCCGACCCCGGGGGCCGCCTTGCCCACCATCGTCACCACGGCCGACACGATCGCGAACACCGCCGCCGCGACCGGGGCCGTGCCGTACGTGACGAGGAGGTTGAGCTGGTTGGCCTCCTCGAGCCGGTCCTTCGGCACGAGGTTGGGGACGGTGGCGTCCTTGGCCGGCACCCAGAACAGGTTCACGCACTCCACCAGGAACGTGGCGACGATCACCCACTGGTAGGTCGCGACGATCGGGATCGACAGCACCACGGCGAACCGGGCCACGTCGGCGGCCACCATCGTCGTCCTGCGGTCGAACCGGTCGGCCACCGCCCCGGCGAGCGGGCCGAGCAGGATCGCGGGCAGCATCTTCGCGACGAAGACGCCGCCGATGGCGAGGCTCTGCGCCTGGAAGCCGGACCCGGCGGTCAGGTTCCCCGCGAGGGCCGTCAGCGCGATGATGTTGAGCCAGTCGCCGAGACTGCAGACCGACATCGCCGTCCACAGACGGCGGAACGGCGCGTTCGCCAGCACGTGCGGCGCCTTGCGTCGCGTGGCGGCCCGGCCAGGGGTGCTCATGATGTCAGCGTATCCAGGTGCTCGCTGGGCTGGGGAAACGGCGAGCGGGCCGGATTTGCCCCGCCTGCTCGTCGCCTGAGGGTATTACGTCTGCCGTGTCCCCGCAGTCCGGACGCGGGCAATGCTCTGACCCATTTCCCCGCCCCTACCCGGCCTGCGGGTGGAGCTCGATGAGCGTGATCTCCGGAGGGGCGCCGACGCGGACGGGCGGCCCCCAGAAGCCGGCCCCCCGGGTGACGTAGATCTGGGTGTCGCCGCCCCCGGCGCGGGGGAAGCGGGCCAGCCCGGCCACCACCGGCTGCTGCAGCGGCACGAGCAGGTTGAACGGCGCCATCTGCCCGCCGTGCGTGTGCCCGGACAGCTGGAGGTCGACCCCGCGCGCCGCGGCCTCCTCCACCTGGAGGGGCTGGTGCGCCAGCAGCACGACCGGCCGGGAGGGGTCCCGCCCGGCGAGGGCCTTGTCCAGGTCGGGACCGTCGCCGGACGCCCGGCCGTTCAGGTCGTTCACCCCGGCGAGTTCGAGCGACGCGTCGCCGCGGCCGATCGTCACGCGCTCGTTGCGCAGCGGGTGGACGCCGAAGGAGCGCAGCTCCTCGATCCATTCCTGGGGCCCGCCGGCCGTGTAGTACTCGTGGTTGCCGGTCACGAAGAACGACCCGAAGGGGGCGTGCAGGTCCATCAGCGGCGTCGCCAGCCCGCCCAGCTCGGCGACGGTCCCGTCCACGAGGTCGCCCACGATCGTCACGACGTCGGGCCGCAGGCCGTTGATCATCCGGACGATCCGCTCGGTGTGGCCCCTGCCCGACAGCGGGCCGAGATGGATGTCGCTGACCACCGCGACGCGCAGCCCGTCCAGCTCCGGGCCGAGCCGGGGCAGCCGGATCGGCACCCGCTCGACGACCGGGTCGCCCAGCGCGGTCCGCACGCCGTACCCGACCGTCGCCAGGGCGCCCGCGCCGACGATCGCGGCGGCGGTCCTGGAGACGAACAGCCGCCGGTCGACGAGCGGCCCGCCGGACGCCTCCGGCTCCCGGGAGGCCGGGTCGCCCTCGTGAAGCGGCGCGTCCGGCGCGACCTCGGCAGCCCCGGCGGCTCCGCTGGCGGGCCCGGTGCGAGACGCCGACGCGGCGGCCGTCGCCGCGACGGGCGCCACATCCGCCTCCTCCGCCGCGCCGGTACGGCCCCGCCGCCGCAGGACGAGCCCGGCCACCGCCCGCGGGATCTCCATCACCAGCCCGAACACGAACAGGTAGAACATGATCGCCAGCCACAGGTACCCGGGCCACGCGACGACGCGTTCGATCTCCATCCCGAACAGGCGTCCGCCCGCGACGGCCAGCACCAGCAGGGCGGCCAGCACGACCACGGCCCACGTGAGGACCCGGCGCGTCCGCGTTCCCGGCCTCGTCGCCGCCCGGACCAGGCGCCGCCACAGGTAGTAGTGGACGACGACCACGGCCGCCAGGATCAGGAACAGGAACCCCACCGTCATCTCCCCTCGACCGGCCGTCGATCTCCGGGAGACGATGATCCCACGACGTCCCGGCCCGGCCGTACGGAGACGGCCGGGACCGGACGCCCGTCAGGACTTGGCGGCGGGCTTCCTCGCGGGGGCCTTGGCCCGGGTCGTGGTGCGCTTGGGGGCCGGGGCCCGCTCCCGGCGCTCGACCAGCAGCTCGGCCGCCCGCTCAAGGGTGATGTCCTCGACCGTGTCGCCCTTGCGCAACGAGGCGTTGGTCTCGCCGTCGGTGACGTACGGTCCGAAGCGGCCCTCCTTGACCACCACCGGCTTCTTCGAGTTGGGGTCCTCCCCCAGCTCGCGCAGCGGAGGCGCGGCGGCGGCCCGGCCGCGGCCGCGGGTCTTCGGCTGCGCGAACAGCTCCTTGGCCTGCTCGATCGTGACCGTGAGCAGGTCGTCCTCGGACGCCAGCGAGCGCGAGTCGGTCCCCTTCTTGATGTACGGCCCGAAGCGGCCGTTCTGCGCGGTGACCTCCTCGCCGTCGATCGCGCCGACCACCCGCGGGAGCTGCAGCAGCTTCAGCGCCTGGTCCAGCGTGACCGTGTCGAGCGTCATGGTCTTGAACAGCGAGCTCGTGCGCGGCTTGACCGCGTCGGCCTTCTTCGTCCGCCGCTTCCCGTCGGCCGGCGCCGGCTCCTCGGGCAGGATCTCGGTGACGTACGGGCCGAACCTGCCGTCCTTGGCCACGATCGTGCGGCCGGTCGCCGGGTCGACGCCCAACTCGCGGTCGCCGCTCGGGCGCGAGAACAGCTCCTCGGCCTTCTCCGCGGTCAGCTCGTCCGGGGCCATGTCCTCCGGGACGTTGACCCGGGCGCCGTCGCGGTCGAGGTACGGGCCGTAGCGGCCGACCCGGATGACGATGTCGGTGCCCTTGATCGGGAAGGAGCTGATCTCCCTGGCGTCGATCTCGCCGAGGTCGGTGACCATCTCCTTGAGGCCCTCGTCGCCGTCGTCACCGTAGTAGAACCGGCGCAGCTCGGGGACCCGCTCGGCCCGGTCGTTGGCGATGTCGTCGAGGACTTTCTCCATGTCGGCCGTGAAGTCGTAGTCGACCAGGTTGCCGAAGTGCTGCTCCAGCAGGTTGACCACGGCGAACGCGAGGAACGACGGCACCAGGGCCGTGCCCTTCTTGAACACGTACCCCCGGTCGAGGATCGTTCCGATGATCGACGCGTACGTCGACGGGCGGCCGATCTCCCGGTCCTCCAGCTCCTTGACCAGCGACGCCTCGGTGTACCTCGCCGGCGGCTTGGTCGAGTGGCCGAGCGCGGTCAGCTCCGCCGCCGTGAGCCGGTCGCCCTCGCTCAGGGCCGGCAGGCGCTTCTCGGAGTCGTCCCGGTCGGTCGAGGGGTCGTCGGCGCCCTCGACGTACGCCTTGAGGAAGCCGTAGAAGGTGATCGTTCGGCCGGTGGCGGTGAACTCGGCGCGCTCGCCGGCGCTGGAGGCGCCCTCGACCTTCACCGAGACCGACTCGCCGACGGCGTCCTTCATCTGCGAGGCGACCGTGCGCTGCCAGATCAGCTCGTACAGGCGGAACATGTCGCCCGACAGGCCCGTCTCGCCCGGCGTGCGGAACTCCTCGCCCGACGGCCGGATCGCCTCGTGCGCCTCCTGGGCGTTCTTCACCTTGCTGGTGTAGACGCGCGGCTTGTCCGGCACGTACGCCGAGCCGTACAGCTTGATCGCCTGGCCGCGGGCGGCGGCGACGGCGGTCTCCGACAGCGTGATGCTGTCGGTGCGCATGTAGGTGATGAAGCCGTTCTCGTACAGGCGCTGGGCGACCTGCATCGTGTACTTCGCGGAGAAGCCGAGCTTGCGGCTCGCCTCCTGCTGCAGGGTCGTCGTCCGGAACGGCGCGTACGGCTTGCGCGTGTACGGCCGGCGCTCGACGGACCTGACGGCGTACGACGCCCCGTCGAGCCGGGCGGCGAGGGCGCCCGCCGCGGCCTCGTCCAGGTGGAGGACGTCGGACCCCTTGAGCCGCCCCGTCGAGGCGAAGTCGCGGCCCTGGGCCACCCTCCTGCCGTCCACCCCGGTCAGCGTGGCGGTGAACGTGCGGGGGTCGTCGGCGTCGCGGCCGGTGTCGAACAGGGCCTGCAGATCCCAGTAGTTGGCCGCGGTGAACGCCAGGCGCTCCCGCTCGCGCTCCACCACGAGGCGGGTCGCGACCGACTGGACGCGACCGGCCGACAGCCGGGGCTTGACCTTCTTCCACAGGACCGGGCTGACCTCGTAGCCGTACAGGCGGTCGAGGATGCGCCGCGTCTCCTGGGCGTCCACCAGGCGCAGGTTGAGGTCGCGCGGGTTGGAGACCGCGTCCCGGATGGCGTGCGGGGTGATCTCGTGGAACACCATGCGGTGCACCGGGATCTTCGGCTTGAGCACCTCGCGCAGGTGCCACGCGATGGCCTCGCCCTCGCGGTCCTCGTCGGTGGCGAGATAGAGCTCGTCCGCCTCCTTGAGAAGCTGCTTGAGCTTCGACACCTGGGACTTCTTGTCCGGGTTGACGACGTAGAGCGGCTCGAACTCGTGGTCGACGTTCACCCCGAGGCGGGCCCAGGCCTCGCTTTTGTACTTCTCCGGGATGTCCTCGGCCTTCTCCGGAAGGTCACGGATGTGGCCGATGCTCGACTCCACGATGTAGCCGCGCCCGAGGTACCCGGCGATCGTCTTCGCCTTGGCAGGCGACTCGACGATCACCAGGCGGGTTCCGCCGGCGTTGCCGTTGTTGGCTGGCACGCTGCTTCCTACCTCGCTGTCCGCTGTCGTTCCCCGTGTCCCGGGTTCCGTGCTCCCCAGGCTCTGTGGTCCCTCGTCCTTCCGGCTCGGCGCCGCGCGCCTACGCCCGCTCCGCCCGGTCCATCGGGTGGCCCCGAGGGGCCGTTTCGACGGTACCTGCCGCGGCGAGTTCTTCCCTCTCGGGCTACCCGGTTATGTCCGGGAATGTAACTCGCCTGGACCTGTTATCCACGAGGACGCAGAATAGAGCCCATCCGGTTCCCTAGCACGCCCCGGAGACTAATGGCTGTGCTCGACTACTCCTACTTGGACCTGTATCTGCCGCGCGGCACCTCGCGCGAAGTGGCCCGCCAGATGCTCACCGAGCATGCGGAACACGGAGATTGGGAGCTCCAGAGACTGCGGCTGTATCCCGACGGCAGCAGGCGCATCCGGTTGCGCCGCAAGGTCATCCGCGCCTCGCGCACCATGTGATCCGTGCCTCCTGCCGATCGTGCTCGTCCCGGGGCCGTACGGCGCCCGTGACCTTCTCTTTTACGGCTTGGTCTGAAGACAGCGCTTTGCCCGCCCCGGGCCGCGCCCCCGGAGCGGGCAAAGCATCCGTGCCACCCTCCACTGGCTGGGAGGGAGCGTTCAGTGTCGCCGCGCCGGGCCGGCGGCCGGATCACCCGGTGGCCGGCGGCTGGATCGCCGCCGCCACCATGAGGCGGCCCGGTGCCGCCGCGTCGCCTGGCGCGAGCGAGAGATATCCCTTACTTCCGCCCGGGGCGGAAGCGGCGGGTGACGGCGAACAGGCTCGCCGAGGCGGCGAACATGGCGCCGAGGACCAGGGCGGCGAACGAACCGGAGTTCATCCCGGTGAGCCCGTTCGGCTGCTCCGCGCTCATCAGGCCGAGGTTGTCCAGCGGCAGGATGCCGGCGGTGTCCCGCAGGTCACCGGTCGGCAGGCCGCGCCCGGCGTCCTTGAGGGCGCCGCCGACCGGCAGCGAGCGGGTCGCGTCGTTCACCGTACGGGTGGAGGGCAGGGTGCGGGTGGTCCCGTCGAGCGAGCCCGTCACGTCGGACAGGGCCGGGACGTTCGAGGTGCGGGAGGAGCCGCCCGGCAGGGCGGGGACCTTCGGCGTCTCGGGCAGGCCCAGCATGTTCGGCAGGTCGCCGACCACCGGGGCGGACGGCGTCGCGGCGGCGCTCATCTGCTGCGGGACGCCGCTCGCCTCCTTGAGGCCGGACAGCATCGGCGCGGCGGGCATCGCCGGCATCATCGAGCCGCGCGAGACGGCCTTGGTCTCCTGACGCCAGTACCACCTGTGGTGCCCGTCGCGACCGCCGACGCGGGCGCCGCCGAGGCACCCCGCGGCCGCGTCGCCCAGGACCGCGACCGCGTTGCCGCAGACGTTGATCGGGGCCGTGATCGGGGCCACGACCTGGTTGCCCGCGAGGATGCCGTACCGGCCGGAGGTGACGTTGCCGCCTCCGCCGACGCCGCCGAGGACCGACGCGCCGCCCGCGCAGCCCGCGCGGGACCGGCCGAGGACGGCCACCGCGTTGCCGCAGACGTTGATCGGTGCCGTGATCGGCGCCACGACCTGGTTGCCGCCCAGGATCGAGGAACGCCCCGAGGTGACGTTGCCGCCCGCCCCCCAGCCGCGGCCCCAGCCGCCGTGCACGGCGGCGCCGCCCTTGCAGCCCGCGAACGCCTTGCCCGCGACGGCCACCGCGTTGCCGCAGATGTTGATCGGGAGGGTGATCGGGGCCACCACCTGGTTGCCGCCGAGCACGCTGTGCCGGCCGTCGGTCACGTTGTGGCCGGACCCGCCGCCCCAGTGGCCGCCGTGGCCCCAGTGGCCGCCATGACCCCAGTGGCCGCCGTGCCCGCCCTTCCAGCCGCCCTCGCAGCCGCCGTTGCCGTTGCCGCACACGTGGACGGGCGGGGTGACCGGCGCGATCACCTGGGTGCCGCCGCCGGCGGAGTAGCGGCCGTCGGTGTCGTGCCCGGACGAGCCGGGGTGCGTCCAGTGGCCGCCGCCGTGGCCCCAGTGGCCGCCGTGGCCCCGGTGCCCGCCGCCGACGGAGGAGCCTCCGTGGCAGCCGGAGAAGGCGTCGCCGAGGACCGCGACCGAGTTGCCGCAGACGTTGATCGGAGCCGTGATCGGCGCCACGACCTGGTTGCCGCCCAGGATCGAGGAACGGCCCGAGGTGCGGTTGCCGCCGGAGCGGACCACCCGGGCGCTCTTGACGTAGGCGCCGCCGTGGCACCCGGCGGCGGCGTCGCCGAAGATCGCGATCGCGTTGCCGCACAGGTTGACGGGCGCCGTGATCGGGGCCACCACCTGGTTGCCGCCCAGGACGCTGTGGGCGCCGCTGGTGACGTTGTGGCCCGCGCCGCCGCCGCGCCGCCCGGCGCCGCGGACGGCCGCGCCGCCCTTGCAGCCCGCGCGGGAGCGACCGAGGACGGCGACGGCGTTGCCGCAGGCGTCGATCGGGGCGGTGATCGGGGCGACGATCTGGTTGCCGCCGAGGATGCTGCCGTACCCGGAGGTGCGGTTCTGCCCCGCGCCGCCGTTGCCACCCTGGACCGCGGCCGCACCGCCGCGGGAGGCGGCCCGCGCGTCGCCGGCCACGGCGACGGCGTTGCCGCTGATGTCGATCGGAAGGGTGATCGGCAGGTTGACCTGGTTGCCGCCGCCGATCGAGCCGTCGCCCGTGGTGTCGGCGAAAGCCGTACCGCTGCCAAGGGTCATGACACCGGCGGCGAGGAACGCCGCGGGAGCCGAGCCCTTCGCCCACGTTCGCATAATGGTTACTCCTAGTGATTCTTAGGGGGATTTGCCTGACAGCTCGCGACAGGCGTCCATGCCAGGGGCACAGCGGGGCTGTGGACGGTCACGAGGGTGAGAGACTCCGCGTCACTCGCGAGGGAGAGCCCGCCAGCCCGGGCACCACGGCGCAGGGCAGGCTCGCGCACCGGTCGGCCGCACAGGGGACCGGCGCCAGGGGCGAGGTCAGTCGGGAGAGAAAGAAGGGTCGTCCGCCGCTGTGCGCACGACCGGGGGAACCACCGCCGCCAGCGGGGCGGGCAGCTTCGTGAAGCGCGGCTCGACTACCGGCCGCGCGACGTCCCCGAACAGAGGGGATCCACCGTTCGTCTGCGGAACGAGCCCGCGGTCGCCCGGGGCGTGGTCCACGGTGGACGGTGGCGGGAGCACGGGCTTCGACTGGCTGGTGAGCCCGTCGACCGTGCGCCCGGCCATGGCCTCGGCGTTCGCCGAGGTCGGGTCGATCGCCGTGGGGAAACCGTCGGACCTCCCCCTGGCGGCGGAGCCGGCGCTCGACGCGAGCGACCCGGCGGAGCCCGCCGCGGGGAATCGGTCAGGGAGAGCCGACCCGGCGACAGAGTGTGAGGGAGCCGCCCCGGCCGCGGACGACGCCGCGCCGAAGAGGCCGAAGACCGCGCCGAACAGCCATCCGAGGGCGATCAGCCCGCCGATGACCAGCAGGCGCCCCAGACGGGAGCCGGCCGCGAACCGCGCCATCCGGCTGATCCCGCCGGACCCGGGAGGAGTGACGGGCGCGCACGGATCAGCAGAGGGCGGAACCGCCCCCTGCCCTTCCGGCGTGCGCGTCACGCGACCTCCCGAGTCCGCTGGGTCCGCCCGGTGCGGATCCAACCCTCAACGGAGAGTTACTGTAGCGGCACTCCACGTGATCGCAACGCTTTTCTCAGCAGTAATCGAGGAATCGGTCAAGCACCCGTACGCCAAACTGGAGCGAATCCACCGGAACCCGCTCGTCGATGCCATGGAACATCCCGGAGAAGTCCAAGTCTTCGGGCAGCCGGAGGGGCGCGAAGCCGTATCCGCGGATGCCCAGCGTGCTGAACGCCTTGAGGTCGGTGCCGCCGCTCAGCGTGTACGGCACGGCCCGGGCCCCCGGGTCCTCCTCCTGCAGGGCGTCGGCCATCGCCTTGACCAGCGGGCCCTTGAACGAGGTCTCCACGGCCACGTCGTGGTAGACGAACTCGCGGGCGACGTCCGGCCCGAGCAGCTCGTCGACCGTCTGGAAGAACTCGTCCTCGTAGCCGGGGAGGAACCGGCCGTCCACGTGGGCGGTGGCGACCTGGGGGATGACGTTGGCCTTGTACCCCGCCTGGAGCATCGTGGGGTTGACGGTGTTGCGCAGCGTGGCGCCGATCATGCGGGCGAGCGGGCCGAGCGCGGCCACCGCCTCCTCGGCGTCCTCGGCCTTCACCTCGACCTCGAAGACCTCCTCGAAGAACGCCTGGACCGTGGGCGTGAGCCGGACCGGCCAGCGGTACCGGCCCAGGCGGCCGACGGCCTCCGCGAGCGCGGTCACCGCGTTCTCGTCGTTCAGCATCGAGCCGTGGCCGGCCCGGCCCTTCGCGGTCAGCCGCATCCAGGCGATGCCCTTCTCTGCGGCCTCGATGAGGTACACCCGGCCCTTGTCGCCCATCGTCACGCTGAACCCGCCGACCTCGCCGATCGCCTCGGTGCAGCCCTCGAACAGATCGGCGTGGTTCCGTACCAGCCACTGGGCCCCGTAGTGGCCGCCCGCCTCCTCGTCGGCGGTGAAGGCGAGCACGACGTCACGCGACGGCCGCCGCCCCGCGCTCAGCCGCTGCCGCACGACCGCGAGGATCATCGCGTCCATGTCCTTCATGTCCACGGCGCCGCGCCCCCAGACGCAGCCGTCGGCGATCTCGCCGCTGAGCGGGTGGTGCCGCCAGTCGGCCGCGTCGAACGGCACCACGTCGAGGTGCCCGTGCAGCAGGAGGCCGTCCCGTGTCCGGTCGGTCCCCTCGATACGGGCGATCACACTGGCCCGCCCACTGTCGGACTCGAGGATGCGCGGCTCCAGGCCGACGTCGGCGAGCCTGCCCGCCACGTACTCGGCCGCCTGCCGTTCTCCGGGGCCGCTGTTGTCCCCCGCGTTCGTCGAGTCGATCCGGATCAGGTCGCGGCACAGCTCGACGACCTCGTCCTCCCCGTTCACCGGGATCATTGCGCCTCCTTCGTACGGCCGGCCGGCGAGCCGGATTCGCATGCTCCATTTCCTCACAGGTTGCCCCCCGGGGCGCGCGCGGGTTCCCGTCCGGGACGGAGCGGACGGGCGGAATCCCGGTATGAAGCACGGCGGGGACAGTGCTAACCTGTATCAGCCGACGCGGGATGACGATCCCGCGTAGGGCACCACGTCCGGGTGGCGGAATAGGCAGACGCGCTAGCTTGAGGTGCTAGTGCCCAGTGATGGGCATGGGGGTTCAAGTCCCCCCTCGGACACCAGAAAGGCCCCGAGAAGATGTAGGTCATCAACTCGGGGCTTTGTCGTTTCCGGCCCCGGTCCAGCGGCGTGATACTCCCCGATATTTCGCGAAGTTTCAGCGCGTCAGCCTGTCGTCCAGCGACGAAGTTTCTCCGGGTTGCGTACTACCCATATGTGCCTGATGCGGTCGCCCGCGACGTCGAACGCGAACACCGTCACGGTCACCCCGTCCTGCTGCGCCACCAGCCCGGGCTGGCCGTTGACCGTGCGTTCCAGGATCGTCGTACCGGCTGAGGCCCGGCTGGCGAGCTCGATCCAGGCGCGTGCGATCTGCCGGCCGCCTTCGATGGGGCTCATGAAGGCCATGGCGAGGCCACCGCTGTCGGCGATCGCCGTGGCGTCGGGGTCGAGCAGGCCGATCAGGGCGTCGATGTCCTTCGCCTCCCATGCCTGCTTGAAGTCGCTGACGACGGCGGCCCGGCGGGGTGCCGGGGTCGCGGGCCCCTGCGCGGTACGGATGCGGCGACGGGCCGAGGACGCCAGCTGACGGCAGGCCGCCGGGGTGCGGCCGACGATCTCGGCCACCTCGGCGAAGGAGTACCGGAAGACGTCGTGCAGGATGAGCGCGACGCGCTCGGCCGGGGTCATCGAGTCGAGCACGACCAGGAAGGCCATGCTGATCGACTCGTCGAGGGTGACCCGGTCGGCCGGGTCGACCGCGATGCCGCCCGGCCGCTCGGTGATCCACTCCATCCGTTCCGGCAGCGGCTCGGGGATCCATTCGCCCACGTAGGTCTCGCGCCGCGACCGCGCCGCGCCGAGCACGTTCAGGCAGATGCGGCCCGCGACCGTGGCCCGCCAGGCACGGGGGGACGCGATGGCGTCCTGCTGCTGCGCGGACATGGCGTACCAGCGGGCGTAGGTCTCCTGGACGGCATCCTCAGCCTCGGCGAGAGAGCCCAGCAACCGGTACGTGAGATTGGCCAGTTGACGCCATTCGCTCACGATCGCGCTCACGTGCGGATCGGTCCGGTGATCTCCTGGCCCGGATCGGTCGGTCATGGTGTCGCCGGCTCCCTCGTTCGCTCGTGCCCTCACCAGTTAGACAAGACAGCGCGCCGGAATGTGAGGTCCGCGCGCCACCTGACATTCCGGGGGGCTGCGTTGTCTTACTGCTGAGACGCAGCCGGCCAGGGACACCTCCGGGACGGAAGGAGCTTCGGGCCGAGAGCCGAAGCCACCGTCACCGTGCCACCTGCGCCTTGAGCCACATCAACGAGCAGGCCAGGAGACATCATGACCACCTCGATACCGACGACGTCGTTCGTCGCCCCGGCGTCCGCGCAGCGCCTGGAGCGGGCGGCCGCCGCGCTGAGGGCACACGGTTTCACCGTCGAAATCCTCGACGACGTGGCCGCCGCGCGCACCCGCGTCAAGGAGCTGATCCCCGAGGGCGCGGGTGTCCTCACCGGGGCCAGCGAGACCCTCCGCCTGTCCGGCATCGACGACGACATCAACGCCGGCGGGCGGTACCAGGCCGTCAAGCCACGCATCCTGGCCATGGACCGCGCCACCCAGTCGGACGAGATCCGGCGGGCGGTGGCCATCCCCGACGTCGTCGTGGGAAGCGTCCACGCGGTCACGGAAACCGGCTCCCTCGTGGCCGCCTCGGGCAGCGGAAGCCAGCTACCCAGCTACTCGGGCGGCGCCGCCCGCGCGATCTGGGTCGTCGGGGCGCAGAAGGTGGTACCCGACCTGGGCACCGCACTGCGCCGCGTCGAAGAGCACTGCCTCCCGTTGGAGACGGCCCGGACTCTGGCGCTCCATGGACGGCCGAGCGCCGTCAACCGCATTCTCATCCTCAACGCGGAATACTCCCCCGGGCGCGGCACCGTCCTGCTGCTCCGCCAGGCCATCGGATTCTGAGACCACCAGGAGTCACACGCTGGCAGCAGTGGTCCGTCCTCCCCGTGGGATCCGTCGGATGCCACGGGGAGCCGCCGGCCTGCGAAACCCTGCGACCGGTCAGGGTTGGAGGTCGGTCATTCCTTTGCCGGTCGCGATGTCGAGCGGCACGGAAACCTGGTCGTGCGCGATCAACCAATTGCCGTCGATCTTCCGGAGACAAAGAGTGCCCCGGACCCACATGCCGTTCGTCGCCGTCCCGTTCTTCAGCGTGCCGCTGAGCCGGCCGAAGAAGTGCCCGAAGGCCACATCGTCGCCCACGGTAAGCCTCAGGTCGCGGACCTCGTAGGTCACGTCCTCGAAGGTCGTGAACACCCTCTCCCAGTTCTTCATTTTCGCCGCTGTCCCCACATGCGCCAGGGGCGGCTCGACGTCGAAGGACACGACGTCCGTCGCGTAGAGCTGCTTCAGGCCCTCGAGATCCTTGTCCTGGATGCCTTTGACGATCCTGTCGATGTGCTGCCGGATCTCGGATTCCTCAACTTCACGCCGCATAGCCATCGCTATCCATTCCTTTCATTCCGTACGGAATCTTGAGTTGTCACTGATCGAAACGACGATCACCCCGCAGACCCGGTGAGGGCCCGCGCGGCGGAGGCCGGCTGCTCGGGACGCGGGCCGCCCTTGGGCCAGAACAGAGAGCCCGGCCTGCGGGCCTCGCGGCGGATCTTCCACACCCCGAGCCTGCAGGTCAGCTCCTTGTACGCCGCGCTGATGCGGCCGCCTACGACCCTGCGTCCCCGCTCGGCCAGTTCGGCCGCCGTCTCGATGCCGGTCAACCCGGCGCCGACCACGGTGACCGGAGCATCGGGAGGCAACTCGTCCAGCCTGGCGCGCAGCCGCTGCGCGGACTCGAGTTCGGCGACGTGGAACGCGAAGTCGGCCGCGCCGGGCACCGATGACGGCGCCGTGCCGGTGCTGCCGACCGCGTAGACGACGTAGTCGTAGTCCAGGGCGCGGCCCGACGCCAGCCGCACGGTGCGGGCGGCGGCGTCGATGCGCGTGGCGCTGTCGACGACCAGTCGGATTCCCGCGCCCAGCAGAGTGCCGTAGTCCACGGTGGCCTCGCCGGTGCCGGCCACGAACTGGTGCAGCCGGACGCGGTCGACGAAGTCAGGGCGGGGATTGACCAGAGCGATGTCGATGTCGGCGCGCGTCCGCAGACGGTTGGCCGCGAGCGTGCCGGCGTAACCGCCGCCGATGACGACGACCTTGTGAGGCGCGTGCTGTCCGGACGTGGACATGGTGAGGGTCTCCCTTGCGAGCCTTGCCCGTGGTGAACGGTTCTCAGCAATCCGACGAGGCAACCCCGCGAAATGTCAGGCGACATGCCGGGCCTCGGGCCGCCGACCATGACCGGGCGCTCATGGCACAGGGCCGCGGGCGTGGCCGTCCGCCGGCACCGCGGCCCTGTGACCGTTGCTATGGGTACCACCGCGTAGTCCCACCTACAGGACAGTGGCGGGTGGTGTACCTGGGTGCTTCAGAATCCGATGGCCTCGCGGAGCAGCAGGACGGTGCCGCGCCCGGGATGGGGTTCCGCGTTGAGGACGAGAAGGCGGTTGACGGCGCTGGGCTGCCCATAGGCCTCCTGGGCGCGGACGTTCTCCAGCGGGAGGGCGTGCTCCTCCACGCGCCGAAGGGCGGCGCTCAGGTCGGGCACCACCTTCTGCGCGCCGATGATCCAGATCGCGTGGGCGGCTCCGCCGGAGTAGGCGGGCAGTTGGCTCCCGCTGGCCGAGGGGACGACGAGCGAGCCCGTTTCTGTGACCGCGGCGACGCTGCCCACGACGACGTCAGGGCTCGCGAGCAGCCGGCGGATGTCGTCGGCCTCGGTGACACGGTCCATCGCCAGCAGGCGTGGCCTGAGGGCCTGGTACCGCCCACTGGCGTTGATGTCCTCGTCGATGCCGGACAGGCGGAGGGTCTCGCTGGACGCGGTCAGGACGGCGGCGCCCGCGGGGATCAGGTCCTTGACGCGGATACGTGCGGCGGCGGCGTCGTCGAGGATTTCGACGGCGAAACGGTTCGCCGTCAGCGCGGCGGCCGCTCTCTTCAGGCGCTCCGCGGGCGCCGGGTCGGTGAACTGCGTTGCCGGAATCGATGTGGTCATGGTGCTTCCCAGGCTTGTCGTGGTGGGGCGGACACCGGAGCGCAATCGCCCCGGTCCCATGTGGTGAGGGTGGCTGCGGATCGCAGCCCCAAGGGATCGTGGGTACTCGGTCCGGCCTGCCGCGCTCCCCCTCCCGTACGGAAGGGGGGCGCAGGTGCCGGACATGGCGACGCCGGATACGCGCCTAGGATCCGTCCCCGGCCGGCGGGCCGGCGGGCGCCCAGGCCACGTCGGGTGAGCCCGCGAGCGGACTGGTGTCGAAATACCTGACTTCGAAGACGCGCTCGGCGAACTTCCAGCCGTCCGGGGTGCGCCGGTACCGGTCGTGGAACAGGGCGTAGTTGAAGATCGAGCCGCCGTCGCGCAGACGCCCGAGCTCGCAGACGTAGGCGCGGCCGGACGCGGTGTCGCCGTCGATCCGGATCGCGCCCGGGTGCGTGGTCTGCACGAAGAACTCCCACGCCTCCGCCAGCTGCCCGGTGCCGGCGCGGATCGCCTCACGGCCGACTTGTTCGACGCCGGCGTCGGGGATCCGGTACAGGGCGTCGTGGGTGAACAGCGACGCGAGGCGGTCGTGGTCGCCCATCATCGCCGCGTCGCTGAACTCGCCGCGTAGCGCCTCGATCTCGATGCGGTCGGCGATGGCCTGAAGGTCGTTCATCGGTCTCCTCTTCTCCGGATTGAGAAGGTGTGGACGGCGGTCGTCACCTCATCGGGACCGCCTCACCGCCGGGCCGGGGCCCGAAGCGGTGGCTGTTACAGAGCGTCGACGAACGAGCCCGGCACGTCGGGACGGCCCGCGGACGTGACGTGGGTCACTCGTCGCGGCGTCCACGACCCTGATTGAGGGCGCCGAGACGAGAGCTCTGTTCGGACGCCGTCCGGGCGCCGAGGGCGTGTCGGGTCCAGGCGATGACGCCGCGATAGGCCAGGTCGGCGTTGCGGTGCAGGTTGATCGCGTGGCCGGCGCGGGGGATGACGAGGGCGTCCACCCGGGAACGCGGGTAGAAGGGGCGTTCGGCTGCTGCGAGGGTCGCGGCCGAGGTGCAGTCGGTGGCGTCCGGTGCGCAGGCGAGCCTGTCGTCGGCTCCGTCCGCGATGAGGATGGGGGCGGTGATCTGCGCGGTCACGTCCGGCGCGTTGGCGTCGCCGATCGTCCTGAGCTCGCCGAGGGTGTTGGTCTCCTTCGTCGCGATGTCGAGTGCGATGACCCGGGGGTCGGCGTCGGTCACGTTGTACATGAACGCGGGACGCTGCGCGTCCTGCACGGTCACGTAGCCGTCGTCGCCGGCCGGCACCTCCGCGGCCAGCCGTGGCACCTGGTCGACGGGCTGGCCGAGCTGCGCCAGGCCCTGCTGGGCCGTGGCCGAGATGGTGTGCGCGCTGCCGGTCAGCACCAGCGCGTCCGCGTCCCGGTACGTCGCGGACTCGAGCTTGGCGATCTCCGAGCCGTAGGAGTGGCCGACGAGCACCACGGTGCCGAAGCCCCGCCCGGCGATCGCCCCGCCGCGCAGTGCGGCGACCACCTGGTGGATCGTGTACGCGTTGGACTCCAGGGTCACCTCGTCGCCGGCGGGGTGCGAACTGCGTCCGATGCCGATGCGGTCGAGGTCGAACGTCGCGTAGCCGGCCTCGTTCGCCCGGCGGACGTAGGAGTAGCGACCGGGCTGGTAGGGGAAGTCCCAGTACACGTGGCTGTAGTTCAGACCCGGTATCAGCACCTGTACCGTGGCGGCCGGCCGGTGGGCGGGCGTGCACAGCCGGCCCCAGATCCGGTCGCGAGCCGGTTGGCCGTGGGCGAGTGAGACGGAAACGGTGAGGTCCCGGCAGCGCGCGGCGGGTGCGGACGCGTCGGCGGTGGCCGGGAAGCCGATCAGCAGGCCGGTGAGCAGGCCCACGGCGGCGACCGTGCGGGCGGTGCGGCGGATCACGATGGTTCCTCCTCGATGAGGGTGAGGCGAGGTCACGGTCGCAGGACCGTCTTTCCCGTGGTCGCGCGCGATTGCAGGGCGGCGTGCGCGTCGGCGGCGGCCGCCAGGGCGAAGCGCTGCCCTATCACGGGGACGAGCTTCTTGACGCGCGCCGCTTCCAGGGCGTCGCGTTCCAACACCCGGGTACCGCCTGGGCGCTGAAGGAGCCGGGCGCCGATGGCGGAGGCGGCGCTGATGCCCCGGCCGAACAGGTCATCGGCCGACAGTTCGGTCAGCGACCCGGAGGACGAACCGAACATCACGAGGCGTCCGGCCACGCCGAGCAGTTCCAGCGCGCTTCGCCCGATCCGGCCGCCGACCCCGTCGAGGGCCAGCGTCACCGGCCTGCCCGCCGACACCTCGCGTACGGCGGCGGGCCAGTCGGATCGGCTGTAGTCGACGGCGTGGTCGGCGCCGAGCCGCTCGACGAGCGCCACCTTGGCGGGGCCGCCCGCGACGCCGACGACCGTGGCGCCGGCGGTTCGCGACGCCTGGACCAGCAGGGTCCCGATCCCCCCGGCGGCGGCGGTGATCAGCACGACATCGCCGGCGGTCGGCCTCGCGAGTTCGAGGATCGCCATGGTGGTGCGGCCGGTGCCGACCATGGCCACGGCGGAGTCGGCGTCGAGGTCGTCCGGGATGGCGTGGAGGGCCGCCGCGGGTGCCGTCGCGAGCTCGGCGTACCCGCCGCCCGCCAGGCCGAGATCGACGACGACACGCCGGCCGACGAGGTCGGCGTCGACATCGGCGCCGACCTCGTCGACGACCCCGGCGACCTCTCGGCCCGGTGTCATGGGCAGGCGGGGCGCGACCCGCGGGCCCCCTCGCCCTTGACGGATCATGGTGTCCAGCAGATGGACACCGGCCGACTCGACCCGGATCCGCACCTGGTCGTCACCGGGGTGAGGGTCGGGCACCTCCTCCAGGCGGAGCTCCTCGGGGCCGCCGAACGCGTATTGCCGGATCGCTCGCATCGTTTCAGCCCTCACCGCGTGACAGCAGGTCGTGCTTGTCCAGCCAGGCGACGAGCGATGCGGCGATGGCCTCGGGCTGGTCCTCGGGGGTGTGGTGACCGGCGGGTCCGTGTGTGTGGATCTCCAGGCCGGACACGTGGGCCGCGCACCAGTCGACGATCTCCGGGCCCATCATCGCGCTCGGGCCGGGCTCGAACGCGAGCAGGAGCTTGGGTACGTCGGCGCTGTCCGCCAGCCACTCGTCGTACGCGCCGACTCTGGCGACGACGTCGGCGGGCTCCCCGTCCAGCGGCATCGACCGCGGCCACTGCAGCAACGGCAGCCTGCTCCGCCTGGTCGGGTACGGCCGGCCGTAGATCGCGAGGTCCTCCTCGCTCAGCCCGCGGGCCGTGGTGCGCGGCAACGCCTGCTCGATGAACGCGTTGCGATCCAGCACCATCGCCTCGCCCACTCCGGGCGTCCGCATCGACTCGAAGAGCGGCCGGGCGGCGGCGGGGAACTCCTCCCAGGACATCGGCTTCACGATCGTCTCGGTGAACGCGATGCCGCGCACCCGTCCGGGGTGGCGGGCGGCCCAGTCCATGGCGAGGGCACCGCCCCAGTCATGACCGACCAGCACCACCCGGTCGAGCCCGAGGACGTCGCACCACGCGTCGAGGTATCGCGCGTGGTCGTCGAAGGTGTAGGCGATGTCGGGCTTGCCCGAGTCGCCCATGCCGATCAGGTCGGGGGCCAGGCACCGGCCGGACTCGCCGACGGTGGGCAGGATGTGTCGCCACAGATACGACGACGTGGGGTTGCCGTGCAGGAAGACGATCGGGGCCGGCCCCGTGCCGACCTCCCGGTAGAAGATCGTCGAATCCAGAACGCTTGCGGTGGGCATGGCATGCTCTCCTCGCACTAGACAGGTGCCTGATTACCGTAGAAACTAGACAGGTACCTGTCAATCTGCTCACGTTCCGATCGGCCGAGGCGGCGTCCGCAGGAAATTCGCGAAGCCGTACTGTCCCCTACGCCGGTGCTCGTTCGTCGCGAGGATGCGAGCCCGCCGACTGTGGAGGTTGCCATGCAGTACGCCCTGATGATCTACACCCGGCCCGGCGACGACGAGGCGCTGCCGGATGCGGAACGCGCCGCCGTTCAGGCCGAGTACGCGGCGTTGGGCGACGACGCGCGGTACGAGAGCGTCGCGCAGTTGCAGCCAGCGGAAACGGCGACCAGCGTGCGGGTGGTGGGTGGCCGGACGCTGATGACCGACGGTCCGTTCGCCGACACCAAGGAAGTGCTCGGCGGCTTCTGCCTGCTCGACGCCGCCGACCTCGACGAGGCGATCGAGCTGGCGGCGCGCATCCCGGCCGCCCGGCTCGGCGGCGCCGTGGAGATCAGGCCAGTGGTTCGGCGCTGACCATGCTCGACGACGTCTTCCGCGACGAGTGGGCCCGGGTGCTGGCATCGCTGGTCGGCTTCCTCGGCGACTTCGACAGGGCTGAGGACGCCGCGCAGGAGGCATTCACGATCGCGGCGGAGCGCTGGCCGGTGTCGGGCATGCCGGACAACCCGGGTGCGTGGCTGGTGACGACCGCCCGCAACCGGGCGATCGACCGGATCCGCCGGGACCGCACCCTGACCCAGAAGATCCAGCTGTTACCGGCGCCCGAAGCTGCCGGCGATGAGGTCGACGACACAGTGATCAAGGACGATCGGCTTGAGCTGATCTTCACCTGCTGTCACCCCGCCCTGCCCCTCGACGGTCAGGTGGCGCTCACGCTGCGGGCCCTGGGCGGCCTGGAGACCGCCGACATCGCACGGGCGTTCCTGGTCTCGGAGGAGACCATGAAGCGCCGCCTGACCCGCGCCAAAACCAAGATCAAGGCGACCGGGATCCCGTTCGCGGTGCCCGGCCCGCAGCTGATCCCGGAACGCCTCGACGCGGTGCTGGCCGTCATCTACCTGATCTACAACGAGGGCTACAGCGGAAGGGTCGACCTCGGCGCCGAAGCCATCCGCCTTGGGCGGGTGCTCGCCTCGCTGATGCCTGACCAGCCGGAGGTGCACGGGCTGCTGGCGCTGATGGTGATCCACCATGCCCGGCGGCGGGCCCGCTTCTCCGGCGAGGATCTCGTCCTGCTCGACGATCAGGACCGTTCGCTCTGGGACCCGCACCAGATCGCGGAGGGACGCGCGATGCTCGACCGGGCGATCGAGCTGGGCGGGCGCGGTCCCTACGTCGTCCAGGCCGCGATCGCCTCGCTGCAGACGCGCCGGCGGATCGACTGGCCGCAGGTCGCCCGGCTGTACCGCCGGCTGGTCGACCTGACCGGCTCGCCGGTGGTGGAGCTCAACCACGCCGTGGCGGTCGCCCAGGCCGGCGACCCCGCCGCCGCGCTGCGCGCCGTCGATCGCCTCGACCTGGACGGTTACGTGTATCTCCACTCCACCCGGGGTGAGTTGTTGCGACGTCTCGGCCGCCACGACCAGGCGCGGGAGGCGTACCGGAGGGCGCTGGAGCTGGCCACGTCGACCCCTGAGCGACGGTTCCTGTCCCGGCGGCTCGAACAGCTCTGAACGTATCCCCTGCGCGGGCGCCCCGTTCGCCGCCCAGGTGTGAGGACGACCGCTTCCAGGAAGTGGAGGCGAGAAGAGATGCGGGCGAACACCTCAACGGGCACCACGCGATCTCCCACGCCGATGACATACTGGACAGGTGACTGTCGATGCGACGCCCGACCCCTCCCGGAGGCGATCGCGGCTCTCCCTCCTGCTGCGCCTGCTCCACCGCGAATACGCCGTCGGCATCGAGACGGCCCTCGCGGAGGCGGGCTACGGTGACATCCGGTCCGGGGACGCCAAGGTGTTCCCGTTCGTCCCACCCGAGGGAATCCAGATCCGCGATCTGGCCATCCGCGCCGGCGTACGCAAACAGACCATGGCGCAGTCGGTCCACCAGTTGGAGCAGGCCGGTTATCTGGAACGCCGCCCGAACCCCCGGGACGGCCGGTCCCGGCTGATCGTGCTCACCGAACGGGGAGCGGCGGTACGACCACTGGCGGCCGGTGCGGGCGACCTCATCGAGAAGCGATGGGCCGAACTGACCAGCCCCGAGGAATTCGAGACCCTCCACACGCTCCTGCGCCGCCTGCTGGACCGCATCGGCGAAGCAGATCCCGATGCGGCCGACCGCCTGACATCGATCGACGGGGACCGGCTCGACTGACAGGGCGCGATGCGGTCTCGGACGCCGCTCGGAGAGCCGCGTCGCCGGGGCCGGCCCGCCCCTCCCGCTCGTCACCGAGGGTCGCGCAGGTCCTGGCTCACCAGGTCGAGGGCGGCCTCGTAGGCGCGCAGGGCGGTGATGACCGTGGCGCGTTCGGCGGGCCTGAGGTCTCGCATGACGCGCTCCCACGCCACGGCACTGCCGGACAGCCAATCGCTGATCGGTGTGGCGTAGGCGGGGGCGATGGCGATGATGCGGCGGCGGCGGTCCGCGGGATCGGCGGTGCGTCGCAGGACGCCCGGGCGCGACAGCTCGCTGACCATGAGACTGACCGTCGTCGGCGCGAGCTCCAGCCGGGCGGCGAGCTCGTTGACGCTGGCGGGGCCGTCGTACTCCAGGTGCGCCAGGAGCGCGAGATGGCGCGGCGCCAACTCCAGGCTCTGAAGCGCCCGGGGGATGGGCAGGCGCTTTGCGCGGCCGACAAGCCGTGGCATGAGCAGCAACAGCGTCCTGACGGCCTCGTCGACGGCCGGGCCGTCCATTTCCGTGGACATCGCGATATCCCCCGTATACCTTTGAACCTAAAGGCTTTATAGTCAAAGGGAAGAAGGTCTCACTGTGCCACACCTGACCGTCCACCTGCCAGAAAACAGGCTGGCCGGCAACGAACCCGACCTCGTCACCGCCCTGACCGAGGCGATCGTCGACGTCTACGGCGAATGGGCCCGCGGCCTCGTGAGCATCCGCCTGGCCGGAGTCCCCGCGGGCCGCTTCGCCCAGGGCGGCGAGATCGTGGACACGAACGTCTCGGTGACACTGGGCGTCCGCGCCGGCGTCTTCGACCGCCCCGACGCCGCCCACATCACGGCGAGGCTCGGCGCCGCCCTCACCGATGCGATCACGAACGTCCTCGGCGAGGAACTCCGCGCCGGCACCATGGTCGAACTCGTGGCGTCACCGCAGGAACGGACCTTCGTCGGCGTAGTCCTCGCCGTTTGATCGCACCCCACGACCCCGACGCCGCACCGCCCGGGCCGGCGGAGGGCGGCCCGGGCCGGCATCGGGCGGCCCGGGCCGGCTGATCGCGCCCTTTCGGCTGCGCGCGGGCGATGAAACGGACTGTCTAGTCGCCCCGACGCGCCATGGCGTCGTCGATGAAATTTTCACCGCCACGCCGACGGCGTCCGCGACTTCTTTCCTGGTCAGAAACCGAATGCACAGGCGGTTTCCGGTGAGAGATCCGCGACGAGAAGGCGCGTGCTTGACACATCCCCTGACTTAATATTTGCTCCGCTGCACCACCACCTCCAGTCGCCCGGAAGAGAGGAGCACCGGGGAGCCTCCGATTTTGTTAACGTTAACATTTCGTCGGCTTAGCGACAGGCGGGACAGTTGGATCGGCAGAGCGCGCAGCAGGCCGCCCTCATCTGATATTCAGCGGAATCGCACGACGCATTCCGAGGGCCGGCCACATTCTCCATCAGCACCGCCGTTGAGAGAACGCGCACGCGGCCTGCCGACGCCGGCGGACGTCTTCGCCCTGCTCTTCCGCGGCGGGAAAAGGGGGTCGCGCACGCGCGGCCGCCGTACTGCCCGGGGTGACTGATGGTGGGCTCACCTGGCGCTTCGAATCCGTCTGGGGAGACGCCGCCCGACCGGCACGCGCCCAAGCCGACAACGGACGCTCCCACCAGCTGAGGGACATGAATCGCTTTCCCATCGACGCATGTCGATTATTCGAACGACAAAAGGGAGTTGCGTGACGTTGAAACAGAGGTCCATTTTCACCGCCATCGGGGCCGCCGTGCTTCTCGTCCTGGCCACGGGACGCATGGCCTTAAGCGACAGCCTCGGCGCGACCACGTCGTCCACGACCGCCGCCGTCGCGGCGGCGACCTCCGGATGCGGTAAGGCTCCGACGCTGAGAAGCGGTTCGCAGACGATTACGACCAGCGGCAAGAATCGCACCTGGATCCTGAGGATTCCCGACAACTACGACAACAGCCACCCCTACCGGTTGATCATCGCGTACCACTGGCTGAACGGCACCGCCCAGATCGTCGACTCGGGCGGATCGGACGGATCCGTCTGGGCCTATTACGGGCTCAAGCAGCTGTCGAACAACAGCACGATCTTCATCGCGCCCCAGGGCATCAACAACGGCTGGGGCAACAGCAACGGTGAGGACCTGACCTTCACCGACGACATGCTGAGGCTTGTCGAGAACGATCTCTGTGTCGACACGACGCAGCGCTTCGCCATGGGGTGGAGCTACGGCGGCTCGATGAGCTTCGCGGTCGCGTGCGCCCGGCCGACGGTCTTCCGTGCGGTCGCGGTCTACTCCGGCGCGAACCTCAGCGGGTGCAACGGCGGCACTCAGCCCGTCGCGTACATGGGCATCCACGGCATCCACGACTCGGTGCTCAACATCTCCAACGGCCGGTCGCTGCGTGACAGGTTCGTCTCGAACAACGGCTGCACCCCGATGACCCCGCGGGAGCCCACACAGGGCAGCCTCACGCACATCACCACCACGTACTCGGGTTGCCGGGCCGGGTACCCGGTCGTGTGGGCCGCGTTCGACGGCGACCACACCCCGTCTCCCAACGACGGGTCCACCTCCACCAGCGGCGCCAGGACCTGGACGTCGGGAGAGGTCTGGAAGTTCTTCACGCAGTTCCAGTCCAGCCCGTCGCCCTCCCCGTCCCCGTCCCCGTCGCCCTCCCCGTCGCCGTCCCCGTCGCCGTCCCCGTCGCCGTCCCCGTCCCCGTCGCCGTCTCCG
>NZ_BOOC01000057.1 GCF_016863035.1 Microbispora corallina | reverse complement strand
CTGGGTACGCGCCCGAGGCCGACGACGCGATCCGGAAGTACGCCGAGTGGGTCCGTCCCAAGATCGGTCTCCGGTGAGCGACGCCCTCGAACAGTTCGGGTCACGGTCCCGCCAGGACGAGGACCGGGCGGCGGCCGCCGATAGAGGGTGACCGGAGCTGTGACCTCGGATCGTAGTGGCAGAGGTGGCGGCGATGCCTTCGGCGTCCCGGCCCGGGACAGGCCGGGACGCCGAAGGCATCAGAGTACCTGGGCGCCGCTACGCGACCCAGGTCCAGCGCGTGTAGCTGCCGCTGCTCACATAGCAGGAAGCCCAACTGTCGGAGGAGGAATAGTGGCCGACATAGCAGGCCGGTTGAGGTGAGTAGATGGGGTAGTTCGAGGTGACTCCGAACGACAGGGTCTGCTGATAGCCCGCCGCCCCGCACGGAGCGGCGTACACATCCCGAGCGAAACTCCCGCTCGGACTTGTCGGTACGCTGAGGCATCTGCTGCCTTCCAAACCGCTCGGGTTCACCATCACGATCCTGTGGACGCTTTCGCCCCACCATTGAGCGGTGTTGCTCCGGTTGCAGGTGGCCATTTTCACTTCGTAGGCGGCATTTGTTTTGTTGTCGATTGTGCCCTGGAGACACTTCCCGGTCGCGACGTTCTTGATCATGTATTTGGACGTGGCGGAGGCCGGGAGCGCCGGGAACGCCATCTGGGAGACAATAGCGGCCGCTCCGAGCGCGACCAGGGCAACTACCTTGAGCCTCATATCGTTCTTCCTCCTTTGAACGAGGGGCTGTGGAAATCTCGCAACGAAGTTCACCATCACGATGCCGACGGCGATAGCGTCAGATGACGCATTTCTCCGTCGTGATGTGGAAGTTTGGAGGAACGGTGTTCACTGCGCCCTGCCAGGTCGGTGAAAAGCTCCGCGTTGAAGTCGTTGTACTGCCGTAAAATGATGGAAGTACTCGTGGGCAGGAACGGTGAACTCGCGGTCATCGACCAGTTGGTCGATGACGCCCGGGCCGGCGTCGGCCGGGCATTGGTTCTGGAGGGCCCGCCCGGGATCGGCAAGTCCGCGCTACTGGACCATGCCGCGGAGCGAGCCCGGCCCAGATGTGCGTGCTTCGTGTGGCAGGTGTCGAGGGTGAGGCCGAACTGCCCTATGCCACTCTTCACCGGATGCTTCAACCTGCCCTTGACGCGATCGACGACCTGCCCGAGCAGCAGGCATCCGCGCTGAAAGGCGCGTTCGGTATGGGCCGGGCCACCGCCGCGGACCAGTTTCTCGTCGGCGTGGCCACCCTGACGCTGCTGTCCGGGCTCGCTGCCGAGCGTCCGCTCTTGTGCCTGATCGACGACGGTCAATGGGGCGACGCCGGGTCCGCCGAAGCGCTGTATCTCGTGGCTCGCCGCATCGCGTACGACCCCGTAGGCCTCGTGGTGGCGTCCAGGCAGAAGACCGGACCTTCCGGAGACCTGCCGATCAGCGTCGACCCGCCCACGCTCCGGCTGGACGGTTTGGCTCCCGAGGCGGCCGCCGCGCTACTGGCCAGGGAAGCGCCCGCATTGCGGGGGCATCTGCGGGACCGGGTGCTGGAGTCCGCGGCTGGGAACCCACTCGCGCTGATGGAACTGCCCAAGACGGTGAGCGAGGAGAACGACCTGGACGCGGGTCCGTTACCGATCACCGATCGGCTCCAACGTGTCTTCCATGGACGGGTCGGCCGGCTCGGTAAGGCGGCCCGGACCTTGCTGGTCCTGGCGGCGGCGGAGGGCACCGGAGATCTCGCGACGGTGATGCGGGCGGCCGACGTACTGGCCTTGCCGGTCGCCGCGCTCGCCGAGGCGGAGCGCGCCGGATTGGTGATCGTCACTGTCGGTTCGGTCCGGTTCCGGCATCCGCTGGTGAGGGCGGCGGTCTACCAGGCCGCGCTGTTCACCGAGCGGCAGGTCGCTCACCGGGCACTCGCGGAGATCCTGCGGGGCAGCCACCCCGACCGGTGGGCTCGGCACCTCGCCGCGGCGACCCTGGTGCCGGACGAGAAGGTCGCCGCCGCCCTGGAGCGAGTTGCCGACAGCGTCGCCCGGCGCGACGGTCATGCCGCCGCGGCGCGCGTCTACGAACGATCTGCCCAGCTCAGCGAGGAGAACGCCGCCCGGGCACGGCGGCTTGCGGCGGCCGCGACGGCGGCGTTGGAGGCGGGCCGGTTCAGGCAGGCCGAGGAACTCTGCGCCACCGCCGCGCGGCTGACCGACGAGCCGGCTGTTGTGGCTCGGCTCGCCGGCGCCCGCGGGCGGCTCGCGTTCGAGCGCGGCAGCCCGCTGACCGCGGCGCGCATCTCCATCGACGGTGCAGCCCAGATCTCCGACAGTGAACCCCTCGAAGCCGCCAAGCTGCTGGTGGCGGCCGCATATTGGGCCGGTCATGGCGCCGACACGCGACTCGTCGGTGAGGCGGTGACGCTCCTGGACACGCTTGCTCTTCAGCCCGATCACGAATTCCAGCCGTACATGCGGCATGTTCGCGGCTACTACCGGATCCTCCTGGGCGAGGGCGCGGACGAGGCCTTGTTCAGCGCGCCGCGCCCGATCGAGGTCTGGGAGCAGACGTGGACGGCGCGCATGTTGAATGTCGCAGGCAAAGCCGAGGAGGCGCTGGAGGTCGCCTCAGCCATGGTCGCCTCAACCCGAGATGCCGGGTTGATCGGTCATCTGGCGAACGCCTTGTTCCACCAGGCATGCGCTCAGACGCTGCTGGGACGACATCGCGCCGCCGCCGATACGGCGGAGGAGGCCCTGGCCCTGGCCCTGGATACCCGCCAGACGTCGGTGGCCGCTTACCTGCGCGGTTCACTGGCCTGGCTGGCGGCTCTCGATGGGGACGACGAGCGGTGTCGCGCACTCGCGGGGGAGGCGATCCGGCACGCCGATGACTCCGGGACACCGCCGAGCGCGGCGGAGGCGACCTGGGCGCTGGCGCTGCTGGATCTCGGCCATGGCCGTTATGAGGCCGCGTTGAGCCGGATGGCGAACCGGTTTCCGTTCTGGCCCTGCAGCAGCGCGTGGGTTCGAAGCACGGCCGACCACCTGGAAGCGGCCATCCGCGCGGGGGAGCCGGGTATCGCCGCGCGGCGGATGGAGGAACTCGACCGATATGCCGGACGCATCCTTGACCCGTGGGCTCCGGCCACCCTGGCCCGTTGCCGAGCGCTGCTCAGCCCTGCCGGCCAGACCGAACCATATTTCGCGGCGGCGCTGCGGGACGGTTCAGCACTCCATCGGCCGTTCGAGCAGGCGCGCACGCTGCTGGCCTACGGTGAATGGTTGCGGCGCGAGCACCGCAGGGCCGACGCGCGGGTTCGGCTCAGAGCCGCGCTGGAGATCTTCCAGCGCCTGGGGGCCCGGCTCTGGGCGGTCCGTGCCCGTGAGGAGCTCCGTGCCACCGGCGACAACTCCTCTGGCGCCGCCCCGGCCTCCGGTCCGGCCGCGAAGCTCACCGCGCAGGAGCTTCGGGTCGCGCGGCTCGCGGCGACCGGCGCCACCAACCGCGAGATCGCCGCACAGCTCTTCCTCAGTCCGCGTACCGTGGCCCAGCACCTCCACCGGGCCTATCCCAAGCTCGACATCACCACCCGCACGCAGCTCGCCAGCCTCGACCTCGACGCGTGACGCCCCGCCTGGCCAGCGAGGTGAAGCGCCGTCACCCGCCACGGACGATCGTGGTCATCCGTGGCGGGTGGCGGCGGCGGGTGAACCGCCGGGTTACTGCGGTGCCGCGCCTACGAACAGCGCAACCTGCTGGAATACTGCCCCGCGTGCGGATCCGGATCGCGGTGACCGCCGCGCCGATCACCGCCGGCAGCAGTCCATCCCCTTCCGACTGCAGGTCTCCATGCGGACAGACCTGCACTACGTGCTCCGCGACCTGCTGCGTACCCGCAACCTGTTCGACGATCGCGGTCGCCGCGCTGCGGCGTGCCGTCGGCGCCATCATCGAGGGCCGTTCCGCGCTGCTCGTACTGGACTCCGCGCTGCTGATCCTCGTCGAGGGCGCCCTCCAGCTGATCTTCGTGGTCACCTTCGTCCGGACCCACCGGAACTGGTTCACCGGCGCCGCGTCGACGGCGCCGATTTCACGTCACGGTAGCCGGCTGAAGGCCCGCCCTCTGTTGACGGTGCCGGTTCGCGGGGCCCGGCACGATTAAAAGAGGCCGCCGTTGACGTCCAGCACCGTTCCCGCCATGTAGGACGATTCGTCGTCGAGCAGGAACGCGACCGCCGCGGCGACCTCCTCGGCGGTCCCGAACCTGCCGCTGGGAATCGACCGGCGGTACTGCTTGCGGCGATCCGCCGGGATCAGCGCGGCCATCTCGGTGTCGATGACTCCGGGAGCGACCGCGTTGACCCTGACGCCCTGTGCGGCGTAGGCCCGGCCGAGTCCCCTCGTCATGGCGATCAGTCCGCCTTTGGAAGCCGCGTACGAGGGATCTGGACTGCCCATCTCGCCGCTGACGGACGCCACGTTCACCACGCTCGCACGAGTACCGCCCGCGACATGCCTGCCGATGAACTCACGG
The DNA here is from genome assembly GCF_016863035.1 of Microbispora corallina. Taxonomy (GTDB): domain Bacteria; phylum Actinomycetota; class Actinomycetes; order Streptosporangiales; family Streptosporangiaceae; genus Microbispora; species Microbispora corallina. The sequence goes on along the minus strand of NZ_BOOC01000057.1, from coordinate 36,002 downwards.
CACAGCACGAGCGGAGCGACGAGGTTGACGGCCATGACTTCTTCGATGTACCGCTCATCGGTTTCCGGGAGGTGCACCGCGCGGTAGATCCCCGCCGCATTGACCAATGCTGTCGGCAGTCCCATATCCGATGCGACCAGGCCGACGAGCGCCGACGCCTGCCCGTGATCGCTGAGGTCCACCGGGTAATGCATGTCGGCGGTCGATGGCTTCAGATCGGCCCCGGCGGTCCGCCATCCCTTTCGCCGCAGGACGTCCACGATCGCCTGTCCGATTCCGCCGGCCGCCCCGGTCACCAAGGCGATGCGCTTGTCACCCACGTTCGCGAAGTCTTCCAGCATCATTTGTCGGACAATACTACCTAGTGATCATTAAAACGATGAGACTATCCGGCGGTGACCAGGCGGGCGAGGATGACGCCGGCGACGATGAGGGCGAGCGCTCCGAGCCGTCCGGCGGTGAGCGGGTCGTGGTTGACGATCACGCCGAGCGTGATGGCGCCGACGGCGCCGATGCCGACGAACACGGCGTACGCGGTGCCGACGGGGATGGTGCGCATCGCCAGGGTGAGGGGATAGACGGCGGCGACCGCCAACGCCAGGCACAGCACCGTGGGAAGGGGACGAGTGAAGTTCTCGGTCGGTTTGATGCTCTGGGACCAGGCGACCTCCAGCAGGCCGGCCGTCACCAGCCAGATCCAGCTCATCGGGACACCTCGGCGGCCGCGGGCAACAGGGGTTCGAGAGCGTCCAGCAGCCGGTCCAGTTCCTCGACGGTGTTGTAGCCGTGCGGCGAGAATCGCAGGGCACCGCTGCGGGCGCCGACGACGAACCCGCGAGCCCGTAGCCGGTCGCCGAGCGTCACGGCGTCGTGGCCGGGAAACGTCACGCTGACGATCCCGGAGCCGTGCCCGGGGGACCGTTGGGTGATCACTGTGGCGCCGAGGCGCGCGAGGCCGTCGCAGAGGTGCTCGCACAGAGCGTCCACGTGTGCCCAGATCGTCGTCACATCCGCGTCCAGGAGCAGTTCCAGCGACGCGCCGAGGGCCGCGACGCCGGAGATGTTCGGCATGCCTCCTTCGTAGCGGCGGGCGCTGCGGTCGTAGGCGAACGCGAGTTCGTCCCACTGCTCGCGGTGGGTCATGGAGTTCCAGCCGGGTTCCAGCGGGCGCAGCCGGTCGCGGTGCTTTCCGCGTACGTAGAGCAAGCCGGTGCCGGGAGGTCCGAGCAGCCATTTGTGGCCGTCGGCCATCGCGAAGTCCACCCCCCAGGCGTCCAGGTGGGCGGGGATCACGCCGAGCCCTTGGATCACGTCGGCGCAGAGCAGCGCCCCCGCGTCGTGGGCGACCCGGGCGAGCGCGGGCACGTCGACGCGCCATCCGCGGCGGAACTGCACCCAGCTGGTGGACACCACCGCCGGTGGCGGGCCGGCCGCGATCGCGTCGGCGAACACCTGTGTCGGCAGGGTCTCCGCGGTTCCGACCGGGCCGACCAGGTCGACCCGCACGCCACGCTCGCGCAGGGCGAGCCATGGGTACAGCGACGAGGGGAAGTCGAGGTCGCAGACGACGACGCGGTCGCCCGGGCCGAGGTCCAGGCCGCTCGCGACCAGGCCGAGGCCGGCCGTGGTGTTCCTGATGAAGGCCACGTCCTCGCTGGGCGCTCCCATCAGCCGGGCGCCGCGATCGCGGACCTCCTCGACGTGGGCTTTGTGATCGGGCCAGGCGAGTTCTCCGGAGCGGGCGATTTCCATCGCCCGCTGGGACATGGCCTCGACCGCGGGTGAGGGGATCGGCCCCATTCCGGCGTGGTTGAGGTAGACCCAGCGATCGGTGGCGGGGAACTTGTCTCGCGGCAGGGGCGGTGCAGTCATCGTTTCCTTTCGAGTATGTGGACACACTGTCCGGTTAGGGCTACGGTACCCAACAACCGGACTCGGTGTCCACATCGCCTCGGTTAGACGACTGTCGTCGAGGTGGCGCCGGATTTCGGGCGGAACACCTGGACCCGTCCTCGGCGGCGGGGCACCAGGCGCTGTGTTTGCTAACGTTTCCGGTGGAAGGCGCCTCGCGAGGAAGGGACCGGCCGGGTGAGCACCGCTGACCTTCCCGTACTTGGTCAGTCCGAGACGTTCGCCGAACGCGCGGACGCGGCCCACAACCGCCGGCGGATCCTCGCGGCTGCGGCGAAGTTGTTCGCCGCGCCGCCGGCAGGCGGAGTCACCATGGACGCGGTCGCACGGGCGGCGGGGGTGGGGCGCGCCACGCTCTACCGTCGCTACCCGGATGTCGCCTCACTCGCCCTCGCCCTGCTCGACGAGCATGAGCGCAGGTTGCAGGAACAGATCCTGCGGGGCGATCCGCCGCTGGGCCCCGGTGCCCCACCGGCCGAACGACTGGGCGCCTTCTACGCGGCGATGGTGACCCTGCTCGAAGAACATGCGCCGCTGCTGCTCGGAGCCGAGGTAGGACGGTCGCGCTTCGCGCCGGGCTCCTACCGTTTCTGGAGCAGCCATGTCCGGGTGCTCCTCGTTGCCGCCGGGACCACGGATCCCGAACCGCTGGTGGACCTCCTGCTCGCCCCGCTCGCTCCCGAGGTCTATCTGCACCAGCGGCACGAGCGCGGCTACACGACGGAGCGGATCGTCGCCGCGCTGACGCGGCTCGCTGAAGGCGTCCTTGGCCCGGTGACGTCCCAGCGGTGACGGGCGGGCCCCCGGGGCCATGCTCGCCCCGCGGTGGCACGGCGTTTCGGCGCAGTCGAGGCCCGCGACCCCGGCCCGGTCGACGACGTGGCCGTGCGTTGCTCCTTGATGATCCGCGCGAAGGCCTCGGGCACACCCATGCTCCCGAACTCCCAGACCGCCGGTCCGGTGGCGCCAGAGGCGAGATCGCAGCAGTTGCTACAACAATCAAAGCAGCTACTATGACATACGTAGTAAACGAGCTTGGCCCGCGCCGAGGGGACCTCGGTCGCGCGGGCCTCGTCATATCGCGCCATCGGCGACCAGCACAGGGAGACGTATCGGTGAGTGGGATCGAGCGCATGGACCTCGGCACGTTCGGGATCTACACCTTCGACTTCGAACACCAACCGGCCGTGCGCATGCGCGAGTCGGTCCAGGAGCTGGAGGAACTCGGCTGGCGGGCGTTATGGATACCCGAAGTCTTCGGACGGGAGGCGCTGACGCACGCCGGCTATCTGCTGTCCTGCACCGAGCGGATGCACATCGCCAACGGCATCGCGCCGATCTGGTCCCGCGGCGCCTCCTGGACCTACGCCGCCGCGCTGCTGCTGGCCGACGCCTATCCCGGCCGGCACGTGCTCGGCCTGGGGTTCGGCGGCGTACCGCGGCCGGGCGTCAAGCCGCTGGCGGCCATGACCGCGTACCTCGACGAGATGGACGCGCTGAAGACGGCCAACCCCCTGCCGAAGGTTCCGATGCGCCGCGTCCTTGCCGCGTACGGGCCCAAGATGCTCCACCTGGCCAGGGACCGCGCCGTCGGCGCCCAGACGTACCACGTCAACGTGGCGCACACCGCGCAGGCACGGGAAATCCTCGGCCCGGAGGCGTTCCTGGCCGTCGAGCATCCGGTGCTGTTCGAGACCGACCCTGAAAGCGCCCGGGCAATCGCGCGTGAGCACCTGCACCTCTACCTGAACACCCCGTACAACATCGCGAAGTTCCGCCGGTTGGGCTACGCGGAGGAGGAGATCGCAGGCGGCGGCAGCGACCGGCTCGTCGACGACTTCGTGTTCTGGGGCGACCTGGATACCGTCGTCCGCAAGCTGCGCGCCCACCTCGACGCCGGCGCCGACCACGTCGCGGTACAGGTGATCGGGATCGACCCGGGCGAGTCCGCGATGCCCTACTGGCGGCAGCTCGCCTCCGCGCTCCTGCCCCGGCACGCCTCCCGGTGACGCAGAGCCGTCCGGGGCCGGAGCTCAGGACGGGCCGACGATAGGTCAGGAGGAGCCGATGACAACGGCCCGTACGTACGGTGATCCGTGCGCCGCCGCGCGCGCTCTCGATGTGGTCGGCGAGCGCTGGGCGCTGATGATCGTCCGAGAGTTGCTCTTCGGCCCCAAGCGGTACAGCGACCTGAAGACCGGCCTGCCCGGCGCCAGCCCCACCGTGCTGACGCAGCGGCTGCGTGATCTGAAGGAAGGCGGCGTCATCCAGCGGCGTAAGCTCGGCCCACCGGCCCGGGCCTGGGTGTACGAGCTCACCGAATGGGGGCACGAACTCGAGCCCGTCCTCATCTACCTGGGCCGTTGGGGCCGCAACTCCCCGCCGCTGACGCACGCGACCACGACGCTGGGCACGGACTCCCTGATGCTGGCCATGGAGAGCCATCTCGACCCTGCTCTCCTGGCCGGCCTGGAGGCGCTCTTCCGGCTGGAGATCGACGAGGACGTCTTCACCGTCCGTATCTCCGGCGGCGTACTCGCCATCCAACGGGGCGAGCCGCAGCGGTGGGACGCGGCCGTACGCACCGACCCCGCGACCTTCAAGGCACTGGTGATCGACGAAGTCCCCCTAAGCCAGGTAGGGGACCGGGTGGAGATCAGCGGTGACGGCGGCGCCTTCGAGCGGTTTCTCGGTGCCCTCACCGAGCTCTGACCGCGCTGCCGCGAACCTCGGCGGGCGGTGAAAGGACCGGGTGACTGTCCAGATGCGAAGCGCCGTGAACGGATCTGCCGGCAGCGGCATGGCCGGCCACGTGGATGTCGCCGGCTACCTTGGCAGGCTCGACCTCGGTGAGCTCACGCAGCACAGGCCAAGAGTCGAGGCTCTCGAGGTGTTGCACAGGGCACACGCCGAGCGGGTGCCGTGCGAGTGCCTGGAGGTCCGGCTCGACCGGCCCACCACCGTGGACCCCGCCGAGTCGGCGCGGCGCGTGGCGGGTGGCGGCGGATACTGCTTCCACCTCAACGGGGGGCGTTCTCGCTGCTGCTCCGCGCCCTGGGTTACCAGGTGACCAGGCATGTCGGCGGGATTCAGAACATCGCGGCCTCCGCTGCCTGGGCCGGCGCCAATCATCTGGTGCTCACTGTCTCCGGACTGCCGTCGTCCGAGGCGCCCGACGGCCGCTGGCTCGTCGACCTCGGCATGGGGACGGCCCGCGTCCCGACAGCGTCGGCCGTCGGTCAAGGTCTCCCAGGACCCCCACTTTCCGCCGCACGGGAGTTGATCGGGTGGTCGTGTGGCTGACGAGCATTCCGCGTGAAGGGCCGACCTCGCCGGTTCACCGTTGATCTTCATGGAGCGACCTCATGAATGGTTTCCGCGGGAAATTCCACGCGATGCGGGCCTTCGCGGCGGAGCGCGGCTGGACCTTCGCCCTCTCGGGCGAAAAGGAAGGCGCGCTCCTCGAGCAGCTGCACGGGGAGCCGTTCCACCTGCCCGAGCCGACCACTGATGCGTTCCCTTACCCGGTGCTGGGCCGCCACCGGCATCGGCTGTCAGACGTGATGCACGGCGGGTTCCGCGACCGGTCCGCGGTCGTCTTCACGTACACGCGCGAACAGGAGATCCTCGATGACGGCTTCGGCCGCCGTGGCCGCGAGAACTCGTGCCACTGGATCGCCGCCCTGCTGGACCTGCCGGCTCCGGTGCCGCTCCTGCAGGTGACGCCGCGCACGCCGGCCCCGGCCGCCTACCCGGGTGTCACGACCGGCGATCCGCGCGTAGACGAGCGGTTCCACGTCCACGCCGCCGACGCCGCATGGGCGGCCAGGGCGCTGCGTGACCTGGCCCCGGCGCTGCTCGACCGGCCCGCCCGGGCGTGGCGGATCTCGAGTACGTCCATCCTGACGTGGACCTGGATTCCTCCGACGCCTGGTATTCCACTCGACCAGGTCGATGCCGCACTGGACCACCTGGCCACGGTCGCCGGGTGTCTCATGCCATCGGCCTGAACCGCGGTCGCCGGGGCGGGTCGCCCGGCCGTGGGGACGCCCGGATCCGGCGCGGCATCACGTCGGTGATCACCGTGTCCGTCCGAGCCCGGTCCCTGACTTGGCTCACGTTTCGAGATCACGGGTGAGTGCAGAGCGCTGACCTCGTGGTCCCCCGCCGGGAATGACGAAAAATGCGCACTAAACCGATCACGTCTCCACGCTGGTGGCCGTGTCTCCGTACGTGCGGACGGTGAAAACGGCCTCCGGCGCCCGTGCGGTGCAGATCGTGTACTCCTCCCGCCGCGGGTCACGCCAGATCGAGCACATCGGACCAGCGCACGACGACGCCGAACTGGAGACGCTCAAGGCGGTGGCGCGGCAACGGCTGACCGCCGGGTCAAGCAGTGGCGGCGCGAGCACCCCCACCCCCCGTTCCCCGACGGGTACATCTTCATCCAGCCCTGGCCTTTTAGCGCAAGCCGGCCCCGACGCGATCAGATGATCTACTACCAGTACCGGGCCGACCGGGCCCGGCGCACGCTACGCAGGATCGACGAGCAACTCGCCTAGGAGGCCAGCTCCGGGACGGTGAAGATGTCGGGGAACGCGAGGTGCCAGTGGAAGAACCGGTATTCGTCGCGTAGCCTCACAATTTCGTCATGGGTGCTCTGAGGGGCGGCCGTGGCCTGCGGATCCTGCAGCGCTCGGAAGACGTCGTGTGTGATCGCAGGCGGAGCGTCCCTGGTCTTGTGCCACATGAACACCGCGCACCAGGCGTCCGCCAGATGCTGGGCCTGGACGTACTCAGGTGAGGACTCGGGCCGCGGCTCTCCACGATCCGCCGCGGGACCAGCGCCACCACGACCGCGCCGACGGGCACGTTGACCCAGAAGACCCACTACCGTTCAGGCCCTACCTGATCGCTCCGCCGCTCAGCGGCCCGAGGGCGACCGCCAGGTGTGCGCATGTTCAGCGCGGGCGTGACGAGGTCGAACCAGGGATACAGGTCGGCTGCCCGTTGAGCGCGCCTCCAGGGTGTCGTCAGCCGCCACGGCACGGGCCCCGTCGACGACTCGGGGTGCGGGGCGCGGTCCGGCTCCGGACCCGGGCTTTCCGGCGAGAAGGACGCGCTTAATGGTGAGCGGCTAGGGGGGCCGGTTCGGGGAGGGGGAACAGTCCGAGGAACCGCTCGACCAAGGGCAGTGGGCCGTCGACTACGAGGCTGCCGCTTGCAAGCGCGTCGGTGAGGGGGCGGCCGCCGTGCAGCACTGCGGCCAAGGTGCGGGAATCGGTATCCATCGTCACGTCCGCGTGGTCAGCCGCTCCGCGGGCGAGATCGAGCCGGCCGTCGGAGACCTTGATCCGGAACTGCTGCTCGCCGAGCTTGAGGGCGATGGTGACGTCCAGTCCTGTGGCGGCCCGCGGGTCGAACAGCGCCCGCAGGGACACGACCAGGGAATCGATCCCGATCTCGCCATCATGCGGCAGCGCTGGCGAGCGGCTGGCCCAGCGGCCGAGTTGGATAACGATCGGCTCGAGCTCCATGCCCCACTCGGTCAACTCATACACCCACGAACTTGCTGGGGCGGGGAGCTTGCGCCGCTGCACGATGCCGGAGGCGGTCATGTCGCGCAGCCGCTGTGTCAGCACGTCCGCGCTGACGCCCGGCATGCCGTCACGGAGGTCGGTGAAGCGTTTGGGACCGAAGAGCAGTTCGCGTGCGACGAGCAGCATCCATCGTTCCCCGACCACGTCGAGGGCGTGTGCCACCGCGCATCCGTCGTCGTACTTCCGCTTGCCCACCATACTTCGAGTCTAGCAGTGGCGGTAAGGAATCACACCTCGATAGTTGTACATTCCAACTATATAGTCGCGGTCGTCAAAGATCTCTCAGACCCTGACGCCGTAGCCATGCCGGTCATCCAGTCGTCGCAGTGACGCGACGTCCACCCCCCGTCATCTATCCGGAGAAGCAGTGATCGCACAAGGTGGCATGGCTTTGCTGGTGAGAGTCGACCGCGGCGGTGTACTAGCAGTTGCATCTGAACCCGGAAGCCAACACCGGGACTGTAGTGTTGCGATCATGCTCGTGCTGACGCGCACCGAGGTCGAACGGCTGTTCCCCCCGCCGAGTACGTCGGCCTCATAAAGGACGCCTTCGTCGCCCACGCCACCGGCGGTACGCTGCCCAGCCGGCTGGCACATCTGGACAGCGGTACCGGCGAGTTCCACATCAAGGCGAGCGGCGCGGACGACGCCGTCGCAGTCAAGATCGGTGCCTGTTTCTACGACCGGCCGGCGACACTGGGCCTAGAGAGCATCGTCGGCGTCATCACGCTGTTCGACGGACGGACGGGACAGCCGCTGCTGCTCATGGAATCGGCGGCCGTCCCCCGGATACGTCCCGCCGCCACGACGGCGGCCGCCGTGCGGCACCTGCCCGGCGCGGGAGGTCCCGAGCCGCTCACCACTGGTGCCAGAGCAGTGTGTAGCTCCTCGTGGGTCGCAAACGATCTATGAAGGATCTCCCCAGCGCACACAGCAGTCTCTTTCGAGATACATACCCTTAAGGGATCGTTCGCCGTTCGGGCGGGTTGGGCAGGTGGTGGGTAAGGGGGAGCCGCCATGACAGCCAGCGACGACCTGGAGGATTGGGCGGGGTATGGGTTCAGCGCGGAACTCGTCAGAGCCCTGTTCCACGGTTTGCGCGTGGGTCTGTACGTGGTCGACCATACGGGGAAGATCCTCCTGGTCAATCCGTATGCCGAGAGGCTGCTCGATCGTCCCGCACGGCAGATGCTCGGAGCCGACGCCCACGACCTGCTGCACCGCAACGCCGACGGAAGCCCGGTCCCCCGGGAGGACTGCCAGATTCTGGCCGCGTTTTCCGAGGGGGTGTACGTCCGCAGCGACGAGTTGTGGTCTACCCGCGGATCCGGAGGCATGGTCCCCTTGGGCGTGATGGTTGCCCCGCTCCCGTTGGGCGGGGGGAAGGACATGGGCTCAGTGGTCCTGTTCTACGACCTGAGCCGGCACAAGGCCGTGGAACACAAGCAGGCGGCCGCCCTGGCGGCACTGAAGAAGCTGACCGACCGGTTGTCGCTGATGGCCGAGACCAGCACCGTGCTGGCCTCCACCCTGAAGGTGGATGAGGCGCTCCGGCGGCTGTCTCATCTGCTGGTGCCCCGGCTGGCCGACTGGGCGATGATCGACCTGCTCAGCCCCAACGGCGACGGGGTGGACAGGGTGGCGGTCGTGGTCAAGCAGGGCCAGAGCGGTATCGAGTACAAGCAGTGGGAGGGGCCGCTTCCGGCGTTTCCGGAGACCTCCCAGGCGCCGATGGCGCGAGTGCTGCGCGGCGGCCCCGCGGTGCTGTTCGGCCCTAAGGATCTGGCCGAGCGAATTGACCCGGAGGAGTACAACGTCCAGCGGCGGCGGCCGTACGACGAGTTGGGTGCCCATTCGGTCATCATCGCGCCGCTGCGTACGCCGCGCCGGGTGCTGGGTGCGCTCATCCTGGCCCGGTACGAGACCTCCCCGGTGTACGACTCGGCCGATCTATCCCTTGTCGGCGACATCGCCAGCCGGGCCGGGCTCGCCGTGGACAACGCGGACATGTTCAAGGAGCAACGTCGGTTCGCCTCCTCCACCTCTCACGAGCTCAGAACGCCGCTTGCCGGTCTCCGCGCCCGGCTCGAGGAGGCGATGCTCTACCCCGCCGACGTCGACCCGCACGAGACCATCAGGGAGGCGCTGGCGGTCACCGAGCGGCTGGAGACGATCGTCGACGACCTGTTGGTGCTGGCTCGGCTCCGTGCCGGAGGGCCGGCCGCGTACGAGCCGATCGACGTCGGTGCGCTGGTGGCGAAGGAGGTGGCGGCCATGGCGGGTGGCGTGCCGGTCCACGTCGACGCGGGCCGGGATGTGAACGTTCTGGGCAACCGGATCCAGCTGATCCGGGTCATCGACAACCTCCTGGTCAACGCCCGGCGGCACGCGGACAAAAGGGTCGAGGTCACCGTGGGACGAGTGGAGGGCTCGGCCGCCATCACCGTGTGCGACGACGGTGCTGGAATCGCGCCGCAGGACCGAGAGCGCGTATTTGAGCGCTTCGTCCGACTGGACGAGGGCCGGCGCAGGGAGCCGGGAGGCAGCGGGCTCGGCCTGGCCATCTCGCGCGACATCGCCCACGCCCACAACGGGACCCTCACGATCGAAGACTCACCGCGTGGTGCCCGGTTCGTCCTCCGGCTTCCCCTGACAGACAGGCATCCGTAGCCTTCGCGGACCTCCGGCCGTCCTCGGGTTATCGGAATTCGTAGCGGGATCTCCACCGCGACGATGACACGGGTGGAGCTGTCCGCGATCTGGAGTGTCGCGGGGCCCCTGGTCTGTGTGTCCAACTGAGTGACACCCACAGTGCCCTAACGCATCCGTCCAAGCACTCCCATGCACACCTCCAATAGCCCCCCACCAGTACAAACACCAGCTCAGTCGCTCATGATCCATGCACTGAAAAGCGGAAGGTCGGCAGTTCGACCCTGCCCCTGACCACAGCGCCTGAACAGCCCAAACGCCCCGCCCATGATCTTATGGACGGGGCGTGAGTGTCTATCTGGGTGACTACAGCTCCGGGCCGAGCGGGAAAATCTTGTCCATTACTCAATGCTGGATCAGGCCGCCGACCGGGACGGGGTTGACATGGCCAGTTGCCGGAAGGGCCTGCACAAGAGCCAGGCCGACATCGACCAACGATGATCGGCGAAGGCCTGCAACGTCGGGAATCGCAGTCCAGACCGACTCAGCGGTTTCGCCGTTCGGCTCAGGCCGGAGGCGGCCGCCGGTGATGCGAACCTGGTAGAAGATCCCGACATTCTGGTGTTCAGGCAGACCAGGCAGACCAGGCAGAGCGGGCAGGCGGTCGGCCGCAGGGATCACCCTTGAGTCCACACCCAGCAAGCGTTCAACCACCCCGTCACAGCCCGTCTCCTCAGCTACCTCTCGGATGACGGCCTCGAATGGATCCTCCCCGTGCTCGACCCTGCCGCCTGGATACGCCGCCAGTCGGAAAGTCATTGCCGCACGCTATCCAACGCCCCAGATCCGCACAGGCAGGATGAGCGGGCGGCCCTGCTCCTAGGGCACGTACGGGGCACAAGACATCGTGAAACGTCGGCAACGGTGGACTACCGACGTGAGGCCAGAAGACGGCCCGACCAGCACAGCGAGCTTGACGGCGCAGGTCGCCTGAGCGGCGGTCAGAGTTCCGCTTCAACATCTGACGTTCCCACTCGTAGCAAATCTGCTCGGATTCGCTGGGGACCATTTGGGGACCACACGGTATGCACGCAGCCGAACAACTGGCATGCACGCGAACCACATTCTCACCCCTCTGAAAGCCGTTGACGTGCAAGAACGCCTACCCCGACGTCCTGGGGGTCAAGGGGTCGTGGGTTCAAATCCCGCCGTCCCGACGCAGTTCAGAGGGCTGATCCGAAGCATCGGGTCGGCCCTTTCGGCCTCTCGGGGACCACGATCATTTGTGTCCGGCCCGGGTGGCGCTGCTTGACCGCGGTCAAGCAGCGCTGGCATCAGTTGTCCGCGATACATATGTCCCTAAAGACCTGATGAGTGCGTGGACAGCCAGGCTCGGTGTCGAATCTTGAGAGCATCGCGTTCGGCGCGTGTGGGCAAGATGACATCGGCGCCGCCGTCGTACGGGTGATACAGCCACCGGAGGTCGGGAGAGCTAAGGATCACGCTGTAGATTTCGTCGTCTGCAACCGCTCGCAATACGGCATCGATGATGCTGGGGCGCCATGGTCGTGTCTCGGCGTAGAGCTGCGTGTAGATGCGGAAGTCGGGGTCGTCCCCTGGCTCTTCGACGAGGGTCTGCCAGTGCTGTGCTGCCGGTGCGACCTCTGACCGCCTGGGCCATTTCCGGGGCGTGGGTGTTGGAGTGTCCGTCCAGTCGGCCGTGATGACCAGGAGGTCTGGGCTCGGATCGAGCTCAGCCAGCACCGTGTAGTGGCGGTCGAGCAGGATGGCGTACTCCGCCTCGCTATCCGGGTAGCGCTTGGACTCCGGGAGGCTGTGAAATCTGATCCAGCGGTCCGGATGGTGACCGCGCAGCCAGTGCCCGACGGGGGGGCACTCGGGCCACTGCCGCTCCCAAAGCTGGCTCAGTGCTTGCGGGTCAAGGGAACCATTGGGGAGCATCGTGCTGTTCTATCCGATGACCTGGTGGGCGGCCAAACCGCTCATTGACAGTGAAGCGGCGGGGCTGGTCGTCGTAACGGGGGAGATGTGCGGGAGTGTGCGGTCATCCTGAACGAGTTGGCGCAGGCTCTTCGTCCGATGTCGTGGGGCGTCAGCTGGTTCGAGGAACTGGCGTCTGAAGACCAGTTCGCTGTTCTATGCGATCTGGCTGTGTACTCCACTCAGGCTGGAGCCACTGCCGAGGATGGGCCAGAGAGTGTCCTCCTGGCGGGGTTGCGGCGGACCCACACTCCGGCGGTACTGATCACGCGAGGGCGGCTGCCTGAGCAGTTGGCAAAGATCATCAATCTGCCGCTGGCTGAGCGCGTAAAGGCGTTTCGGTTACTGGTCGCGCTTCTTGCTGTCGCAGACCGACGCCGGCGCGAGCGCTACTGCATGGACGGGTGCAGTCATGCCTGGCATCAGTTAGGGGCCAGCGCGATACGGAAACAGCCACCGCCTGACCACCAAGGGACTGCGGAAGCCCCACGGCGGGACGGGCAGGAGAAGCTCAGGGTCAGCAGAACGGGAACCTAGTAGGCGGCCGTTGACATTCATGCGGGTATTCACACCGTAGAAGTCTTGGCTTGATCGCACTACTGCCGCGTGGCCGATTTTCGCCTGATACGGTGCGGCGGGGTGTCGAGAGGAGACCTTGGACTGTGGGAGATGAGCGGCAGTCAGTCCGGCAGGTCGGTTGGCCCGACAGTTGGTCGTCGCTGTCATCAGCGGAACGAGTGCGTGCCGTTGCCGCAGCCGTTGCGGATGGGACCACGGCTGTAGCTGGTCAGATTCTAGGGCTGACAACTGAGCAGATCCGCGAGGTAGAACGCGACCAGCCGGCGCCGTTGCCGGAAGCATATCGGTGCTTTCTTCTGTTGCTCGGTGGCGGTGCAGGCCACTTCATGCAGGGAACTGACGTCTACCATCCGCGCATCCTTGGTCTGTGGTCTGCGGCGAAGGAGCTTCTGGAGGAGAATGCCTCACCGTTCCGCCTCCAGGAGACTGACCGGGTGATCTCCATGCACCAGGGCTACCAGTTCGATTTTCTGCGAGGTTCGGGAGACGATCCCGAAGTTTGGTCGTATTACGAGGGTGGTAGTCCAGGGAATGTTCCCACCGCCACGCATGAGCGCTTGACAGATTGGTTGCGCGGCATCGCGGCACGCGAGATTTCGTCATGGCACCGGCTGACCGCCTTCTACCGCGAGGAACAGGCCAAGCACGCGAAGGACCGCTGTCTCTACTACTACCGAATCAACCCGGATGGCACGCGTACCGAAGAGTTCTAGTAGGGCTGGCAACGTGGGGACCATCCGGGGACGACACGTCATGCTCGCAGCCGAACAACCGGCGCGTCACCAGACGTTGTTCACAGCTACCTAGACCCCGATGAGCTGCAAAACGTCTATTCCCACGTCCTGGGTGTCAAGGGTCGTGGGTTCAAATCCCGCCGTCCCGACGCAGGTCAGAGGGCTGATTCGAAACATCGGGTAGGCCCTTTCGGCATTTTGGGGACCACGATCGTCTTGAGTCCTGCACTGATGGCGTTGCTTGACCGGTGGTCAAGCAACGCTGGCATCGGTTGTCCGCGATACAGGGTCCTCCCCCCGGTGTGTGGACACCTTGAGTGCCAGATCATGGAGATCTGGAGACCGAGGAGTTCTTGGTGATCATGAAGGTCTATCCGCCTGGGTTCAAAGCCGACGCGGTCGCCCCTTGAGTTCCTCGTCGCCGGCGACATCATCCGCACGGTGGCGATCTCTCCGACCTTCCAGCCATGGCTGAGGTGACAGCAGTCCTGACAGCAACGTCCCCACACACAGGCCCAGTTCGGCCACCGTCCACCACCCTCTGACCACGCTCTCCGCTACCCGAGCAGGGTGATTGGTCCGCCTGAAAAGCGGTAGGTCGGCAGGTCGACCCTGCCCCTGACCACCACCCTTGAACAGCCCAAACGCCCCGAGCCGATCACGGTCCGGGGCGTTTTTGATCTCCAGTGACGGCAACAGGCCGCGCACGTCCAGCGCATAGCGGCGACGGGTAGCGTCCTCGCTCACCGCAAAAGTAGGTGGCGGTAGCCGGCCGGCCAGGAGACGGTCCGCTCCACGACGCAGCGGTGGCGCCCGAGGCGTTGGCTGGACTCGATCCCGTGGCGGGCGACTGCGGGGAATGATGTCGACCACCGATTCTTAAGCGCCATACAAGTCGATCCCAAGGGCGCTGTCTCAGCATGGCCGTGCGAGGAGAAATCAGCTTTTCTGCGTAGGGATCCTCGTCCGAATTCGGTGTCGTTATTTCCGGGAGGAAATCGCCGCCGGACGGCCCTCATGAAAGGAATAGGGGATCGACGTGAATGCCCATGCATTCGAAATGTTGTGCCAGGCCGTGGAAGAGACGCATGCGGGCCGAGCCGACACCGCCCGGCGCTGGCTGGACAAGTTACGCGGACTGATCGACCCGGAGAACGCGGGCGACGACTTCCTCTACGTGCTTTACCACGACGCGTTGGCCCGTCGGCTCGGAACCGATCAGGACGGGCGCGACAACCTCTACCTGCGCCGGTTCGAACGGCCGCAGATCGAATTGTTCGATCTGGTGGCCGAACACCTGCCGGTGGTGAATCTGGCCGGTCGTATCGGCGGCGCCCTCCTCGCCCAGCATCTCGCCGGGCGGCGCACGGCCACCCTGCTGTCGATCGGCATCGGTTCGGGCGTCCAGGAGGCGACGCTCCTGACCGCGCTCGCGAAACGCGGGATGGCGCCCGGAAGGCTGACCGTCATCGGGGTGGACCCCGCGGTGGAAAGCCTCCACCAAGCCGAACGATCTCTCCGCGACACCGGCGTCACGCTGGACTTCCACGGCGTCGCCCGCCTCGCGGAGCACATGACCGACGATGACTGGGACCTGGTGCGCGAAGCGCCTCGCCCGCTGGTCATGAACGCCGCGTTCGCGCTGCACCACCTGCGTGACTCCTTGTCCGGCGTCGATGAAAGGAGCACGTTCTTCGCCAGGCTGCGAGACGCGGAGCCGGAGGCCGTGGTGCTGTGCGAGCCGGACTCCGATCATCACCGGGTGTCTCTGCCCGAGCGGTTCCGCAACTCCTGGCAGCACTTTCACCACGTCTTCCGGCTGATCGACGCGCTGGACGCCTCAGCCGCCGACCGTAACGCCATGAAGCTGTTCTTCCGGCGTGAGGTGGCCGACATCGTCGGCACCGCCGACGACGAGGAGCGCTACGAACGGCACGAGCCAACGGCGCGATGGTTGGACCGGTTGCGCCACGCAGGGTTCCGCCCGACGCCCGCCCCTGCGAGCGCGCTGCCGGACACAGCCCATCCCGCCTTCGTCCGGCAGGATCGCGACAGCGTGCGCATCGGATTCGACAGCGAATCGCTCGTGGCCGTCATCCAGGCAATGCCGGCGCCGGCGTAGCGATGGTGATCAGCTGGCCGATACGTGGGCGCGAGAGCCGAGGTCCCGAACGTCGACGACGGCCAGCAGTGCGCGGTGCTCGGCCCATGCGCCTCGTCTGACGTGTTCGAGGATCGTGCCCGGGAGGTGGCGGAGTGCTGGCAGGGATCGGCTGACGACCCCGATCCGGTGACCGCGCCAGATTGGCACCCTGCCGGACCCGCCGCGCGATTGCGCCGCCACGGTCGCGACCGGACCCCTTTCCTACGGCATTCTCAAGGGCATGTACGTCGTGCTGGTGAAGTGCTCGCAGACCACGCCCAACAGGACCTCCTGCACCAACATCGGCTCCCAGCGCGATCCCGCGTCAGCCGGCACCTTACGGCCGCTACTACTACGCCGGCCCTGTGACGGTGTACTCGCCGAACAACGGGCCAGGTCAGCCCTGGGCCTCCAGCTCACGAAAACAGCGACGTGTTTTCAACTGACGATCATCTCACTAGGCTGGGCGTCACTGCTGTCTTCACTCACCGGACTCGGGTAGGGCGAGATGGCCAACGGACCGGCACACGGCAGGCTGATCGGTCGCGACCCTGAGCTCGGCCTCCTCACGAGGGCCGTGTCGGGCGCGGCGGACGGAGCGCTACGGGCCGTGGCGGTGCGTGGCGATCCGGGGATGGGGAAGACCCGTCTGCTCGCCGAGCTGGCTGATCTGGCCCGGGCCCGTGGCTTCGCCGTCCATCACGGTCAGGCGACCGAGTTCGAACGTCACGTACCGTTCGGGGTCTACATCGCGGCGTTCGAACCCCAGCCGGGTGATCCGAGCCGGGACGCGCAGGGTGCGCTGACCGAGTTACTGCTGGACGCCACCGGGCCGTCCGAGGCCCGGCGGGCGGGGCTCGGCCGCTACCGGCTCTTCCAACGCGCGCGCCGGCTCATCGAAGACCAGGGGGCCGCCGGCCCGGTCGCAATCGTGCTCGACGACCTGCACTGGGCGGATCAGTCCTCCGTGGAGCTGACCGAGTATCTGCTGCGCCGCCCGCCGCGGGCGCCGTTGCTGCTCGCCACCGCGTACCGCGCGGCCCAGGTGCCCGCGGGCATCGCCCGGGCCGTCGCCGAACTCGGCGAGGCCGCCGTCCACATCGGTCTCGCCCCGCTGAGCGAGACCGACGTGGCGGCGCTGCTGCCGGAGGCGGACCGTGGCCGGCGACGACTGCTCTACCGCACCACCCATGGAAACCCGCTCTACCTCCAGGTGCTCGCCGACGCCGGCGTGGAGACGTTGACGGCCCTCGCGGAGGCCGGTGGCGAGGCAGGCGGCGCACCCGAGCGGGCACTGCTCGACGTACTCAGCACCGAACTGACCGCCCTGACGCCGGATGTCCGGCAGGTCGCCTGCGCGGCGGCGGTGGCCGGAGAGCCGATCTCGCTGGACCTCCTCGCGTCCATCACCGAACTGCCGGAGGCCGCCCTCGATCGCGCCATCGACCACCTGGTCGGCGTGGGCCTGGTGGTCGAGGCCGATGCCACGTTCCGGTTCCGTCACCCCTTGGTCCGGGCGGCGGCGTACTGGATGTCCGGCGCGGCCTGGCGCTCCCGCGCCCACGACCGGGCGGCGGAGTACCTGCGCGGCAACGGCGGCCCGCTGCAACTGCTGGCCCACCACACGGCGCGATCGGCGCAGCACGGCGACGTGCAGGCGGTGCGAACGCTGGAGGCGGCGGCCGCGGCGGCACTGGACGCCGCTCCGTCCACCGCCGTCCGGCTGTTGCGGACGGCGATCCGGTTGCTGCCGGATGAGGCGGACCAGGCGTTGTGGCGGGTCCAACTGCAATGGGCGCTGGGCCGCGCACTGGGGGTGACCGGCGATCTGGCGGCCAGCCGGCAGATCCTGCAGGAGGTGATGCGGGCGCCGGGGCCGTTGCGGATCGCGGCGGTGAGCTTCTCCTCGATGATCTACCGACTCCTCGGCGACTACGACGAGGCGAAGGCACTTGTCACCACCGAGCTGACCCGGCCGCACGCGCGCGACCGGTCGACCAGCCTGGCCCAGGTCGGGCTGGCCGCGGTGGAGCTGATGGGGCGGGAGCCGGGAAAGGCCCGGCTCGCGGCCGCCGACGCGATCCGGTCCCTGAGGGACGCGGACGACGAGGCGCTGGAATCAGCCGCCCGCACCATCCACGCGCTGGCCAGCCTGCGCGACGGCCACGTGGCACAGAGCCGGCGCGAGACCGACCGCGCGGCGTGGCTGACGGACGCCATGACCGACGACGTCCTCGCACCGCACCTCGAATTGATCGCACCGCTGGCCTGGGTCGAGATCCACCTGCGACGCTACGACGACGCCTCGCGGCATCTGCGCCGCGGGCTGGACATCGCCCACCGTGCCGGGCGTAGCCACAGCGTGCCGTACCTCCTCATCGCCTTGTCCGCGCTGAACGAGCGGCAGGGACGGCTGTCCGAGGCGATGACCGCCGCCGAGGAGGCCCGCGAGTCGTCCCGGCTGATCCACAGCCGGGAGACCCTGGCCATGTCCAGCATCCTGTTGCTGCGTCCGCTGTTGTGGCGGGACGGGCCGAGGGCCGCCTTGGAGCTGGCCGAACGGATCTCGGGGACCCGGCCCCGGTCCGGCTGGTGGTCGGGGCTGGCGCAGATCGACCTCGCGCTGGTCTACGCCGAGGCCGGGCAGCCGGACCGCGCTCTCGCCGTGCTGACCCGGGAGGACCCGGGCGACGAACCGACCACGACGAGCTGTCTGGCCCTCCAGGCGACGATCACAGCCGTTGCCGGTGCCCAGTCCGAGGCCGGCTCGCTCGCCGAACACGCGCTATCCCGGGCGATGAAGTCGGGTCTGGCCCATCAGCTGGGGTCTGCGCATCGAGCGCAGGCGAAGGTGCTCATGCTTTCCGGGAGACCGAAGGAAGCGGTTGTTCACGCGGCACGGGGCGCCGACCATTTCGCCGCCGCCGGCGCACCGGTCGAGGAGGGGCTCACGCGGCAACTCGCCGCCGAACTGTATGCCGCTCTGGGTGCGGTCGCGAAGGTCCGGGGCGAGATAGGCCGGGCCAAGTCCCTGTACGCCGCCACCGGGGCGACCTGGCTTTCCGCCGCGTTGACCCGCGACGAACGCCGGCTGGCCGCCCGAGCGCCCCGGGGACGGCGCCAACCGGCAGGTCCGCTCTCCGCGCTCACTACCCGGGAACGGCAGATCGCCAGCCTCGCCGTGGACGGACTGACCAACCAGCAGATCGCGGAGCGCCTGTACCTGAGCCCCAAGACGGTGGAGGCCCACCTCTCGCGCACCTTCGCCAAGCTCGGCGTCCGGTCGCGCGTCACACTCATCCAGCACCTGGCCGCGGACGCGCGAGCCCGGGACGACCGAGCGGCCGCCGGCCCGGACGCCGGATCGATGTAGGGGTGCGGTAGGGAACCGCCCGATGCTAGCGACGGCCGCCGCGGAGCATGCTGCTGCGGCAGGCCACGCGATCATCGAGAGAGGTTCGCATGTCACCCTCCCGTGACCCACGACGCACCCGGGCATACGTCGTGCTGACGACGTTGTTCGCCGCCCTGGGGCTGCTCCTGCCGGCCACGGTGGCCAGCGCCGATCCGATCCCGCTGCCGACCCGACCCCCGTTCCCGACGTTCTCGCCGCTGCCGTCCGGCGTTCCGCTCCCGCCGCGCCCGCCGCTGCCGGTCCCGCTACCGTGCCCGCCGACCTGTGTGGACGTGCCGGGACCGGATCCGTACGACGCGGTCGTCTACGGCGACAGCTACACCAGCGGAGAGGGCGCGAGCCACAACCACACGTACGTGACGAAGTCCGACGGCAGCGAGGACTGGACCCACAAATCCGGTCTGGCCCCCTTCGCCGTGGCCTGGACGGGCCTGGAGATGGGCCGCTACCCGTTGTACTGGCCGACCCTCACCTCGGACACGATGCTGACGGGATTCGCGCGCGACCGGCTCTTCTTCCACGCCTCGTCCGGCGCGTGGATCAAACACCTGAACGAGCCGCAGATGGAGAACGCGGGCGGAACGGTCGTCCGTAATCCGCCACAGGCCCAGGACGTCCCGACCATGGCAAAGATCGTCTACTTCGGGCTCGGCGGCAACGACGCCGGTTTCGCCGACCTGGTCAGCACCGCGGCCGAGGCGTACCTGAACCCGGCCACCGGCCGCTTCGGAGTGTTCACCTGGCAGACCGACCAGGAGCAGGCGGTCGCTCTCGAGGTGGGCCGGCTGCAGTCGCGGATCACCCCCCTGCCGGGCAAGATCGTCCAGGGGTTGGAGACCGTCCGGGAGACCCACCCGGTGGCGGAGATCGTCGTGGCGCTCTACCCGCTGCCTGTCAAGGCCTCGGGCAACACCGGCATCGAGGAGATCACCGGTCACACCATGGACCTGATGTATCCCTTCGCGACCAAGGTGAACCAGGCCATCCGGGACGGGGTGGCGCAGTTCCAGGCCAGTTATCCGAACACCAAGGTCCACATCTTCGACCCGAACACGGCCGGGCCGAACGGCACCAGCGTCGTCGCGGGACATGAGCTCGGCCAGCCCGACACCTACTTCCAGGGCCTCGTACGCCGCCCGGACGTGCTGTGGAGCGGCAAGATCTTCAAGTCGTTCCAGGAGAGCTTCCACCCGAACGAGCTCGGCGCGGTGGCCATCGGCAAGGCGCTCGCGACCTTCCTGGCGGCCAAGATGCCGGCACTCTTCCCGCAGGGCCCGAACTTCGACCGCGTGACCATCAACCCGCAGCCGTTGGCCGCCGCGACTCCGGACGAGATCCAGTCGGTCGGGCAGTGGGCATACACCAACTCCTCGCAGCTCTGCGAGGAGACCGACATCGACAGCGTGTGCCGCGCCATCACCCCGACCGGCATCGTCCTGTCGACCGACCTCTGGTTCGACCCCGGCAAAGTCCTCCCGTTCCCCGTCCCCGGCGAGCCGGTTCCGGGCGGCTCTGACACGGGTTCACCCGGCGGCGGTGGCGGCGGCGGGTCGACCTGGATCCCGGCCGACTACATTCCTAAGGACCCGTGCGACATCTTCCGGCCGGTCCGCTATGAGTTCTACACGGGGGTACGGATCCAAGGCGGGCCGCTGGAGACTCCGACGGTCATCGACGGCCTCCTCTGGGCTCCCAAGAAGCCCAAGTGCGTCCCGGGCGTTGGACTGATCTTCGAGTAGCCGCCGCCTCATCACAGCCACAGGCCGCCGCCCCGACCGGTTCCGTCGGGGCGGTGGCCGGCGGGTGGCGAGGCCACGGAATGGGGGCCTTGGATCAGTGGGAGGATTGTGAGGGTGACGGCAGTAACCAGTGACATCGAGAAGGCGGCCGGGGTGCTGCGGGCCGGAGGCCTGGTGGCCTTTCCTACCGAGACCGTCTACGGTCTGGGCGCGAACGCCGAGGACTCCGCCGCCGTCGCGCGCGTCTTTCAGGTCAAGGGGCGCCCGCCCTCGCACCCCCTGATCGTCCACATCGGTGGCGGGGAGCATCTGGGCGACTGGACCGAGGACGTGCCGGCGACGGCGCGCCTGTTGGCCGAACGCTTCTGGCCGGGGCCGCTCACGCTGGTCCTGCGGCGCGGCCGGCGGGTCCCCCTCGAAGCGACCGGTGGCCTGGAGACGGTGGCCCTGCGCGTGCCCGCCCACCCTGTCGCGCTCGCGCTGCTGTCGGCCTTCGGTGGCGGTGTCGCGGCCCCGTCCGCCAACCGCTTCGGCTCGGTCAGTCCGACGACGGCGAGCCACGTCCGTGCCGAGCTTGGTGACGCCGTCGACTTCGTCCTGGACGGCGGCCCCTGCGCGGTCGGCGTCGAGTCGACCATCGTCGACGCCACGGGCGAGGTCCCGAGTGTCCTCCGGCCCGGAGGGGTGACGCGCGAGGACCTCGAAGCGGTGCTGGGGCGCTCGCTTGCCGTCCACTCGACGAGCCACGTTCGGGTGCCGGGTCAGCATCCGTCCCACTACGCGCCGCGCGCACGGGTCGTCCTCGTCGAGCCGGAGAAGGTCGTCGCCGAAGCGGAGTTCGCGCAGGAGCTCGGCCACCAGGTGGGGGTCCTTCTTCCCCCCACCTTCGCCGGCGCCCCGGTGAAGGCGCACGCCGTGGTGGCGGTCCCCGGTTCGACGACCGCGTACGCGCGCGGGCTGTACGGGTTCCTGCGGGAGCTCGACCAGCGGGGGTGTGACCTCATCGTCGCGTCCCTGCCGGTGGAGGAGGGGCTGGGACTGGCGATCGCCAACCGGCTCCGCCGCGCCGCGGGGCCCCGCCCCTCCGACTGACCTCGTCAGTGGTCACGCTTCCCCACCCGTGGCACCCGGCCGCCCCGGGCGTCGGGTGCGGGAGGGGGAGCTGTGGTCAGGAGGCGGAGCCGGCGGTGACGTCGAGGCCGCGGGCCGCCACCACCTGGGCGCTGCCGTCGGCGAGGCGGTAGCACAGGCCCACGACGGCGGCCCGGCCGGCGTCGACCCGTTCGGCGAGCACCCGAGAGCGGTCCAACAGCAGGTCCACCGTGTGCCGTATGTGCTCGGCCAGGATCTCGTCCGCCTGGACGCGTCCGGCGGCCCGGGCCGCGAGCACGCTGGGCGTAACACGCTCGACGACGTCCCGGATGTACCCGGCCGGCGCCATCCCGTCCTCGACCGCGGCGCACGCGGCGCCGACCGCGCCGCACGAATCATGACCGAGGACCAGCACCAGCGGGCAGTCCAGCACGTCCACTCCGTACTCGATGCTGCCGAGCACCTCCGCGCCCATCACGTGGCCCGCGGTGCGCACCACGAACAGGTCGCCCAGGCCGCGATCGAAGATGATCTCTGCGGCCAACCGGGAGTCGGAACACCCGAACAGGACGGCGAACGGGCGCTGGCCCGGTGCGATCTCGGTGCGGCGTGTCGCGTCCTGGTTCGGGTGCTCCGGGGCGCCCGCGACGAAGCGGCGGTTACCGGCGAGCAGCACCTCGAAGGCTTCTTCGGGAGTCGGAGACGTGATCTCGGCCATGGCCGCAGCCTAGGCCACGCCCTTCTCCGGCTGATGCGCCGCCTGGTCTTCAGGGTGCCCGCCATGGCCGGGCCCTGATTCCAAGGCCGCCAGGAGCCGCAACAGCGGCGGTCTCAGCGGCGGTCTCAACGGCGCAGCCCGTCGAAGATGATCGTCAGTGTCCGGGTCCGGAGTTCGTCGCCCCACTGGTTGCGTTCCGCCGCCATGCACGCGGCCCCGAGCAGTGCCAGCAACTCCGGCATGCGCAGGTCCGCGCGGACGGCGGCGGCCTCCTGGGCGCGGAGCAGCAGCCTCTCGATGGCGTCTCTCATGTCTCGGCTGATGTCCGCCGTGCCGGCCTTGGGGTCGAGGCCGGCACGGGTGAGCACGTCGGCCAGGGTCTTGTTCCGCGTCGCGTTCTCCACGATCCGGGTGAAGAACTCGAAGAACGCAGCGCCGGGGTCGTCCGCGACCGTCAAGGCGTCCGCCTCGCTGATCAGGCGCTGTGCGCGCTCGATGATGACGGCCTGGTAGAGCGCCTCCTGGGTCGGGAAGTGCCGGTAGATCGTGCCCAGTCCGACGCCGGCGTGCAGGGCGATGGCACGCATCGACGCCGTCAGGCCGTCGCGGGCCAGGACCACCTCGGCCGCCTCCAGCACGCGCGCCCGGTTGTGCCGCGCGTCGGCGCGCAAGGGCCTGCCCCTGTCGATCATCACTCTCCTCGCACGTTGACATCCGGAACAGTTGTTCCGTATGTTCTGGATCCGGCGACAGGCGGAACAACTGTTCCGGATCGTAGCCGATTCCCCGTCCCGGCAACGGAAGGACTTCGCGATGGATTACACGACGCTGGGCCGCTCAGGTCTCAAGGTCTCTCCTGTGTGCCTGGGAACCATGAACTTCGGGACCTCTCACGCGGTGGCCGGCTGCGACGAGACCGAGGCCGCCCGCATCGTCGACGCCTTCCTCGAGGCCGGCGGCAACGTCATCGACACCGCGGACGGCTACTCCGGCGGCCAGTCCGAAAGCATCGTCGGCCGGGCCGTCAAAGGCAGACGCGAGTCGGTGGTCCTGGCGACCAAGGCGTTCCTCCCGCAAGGGCCGGGCCCGAACGACAGTGGACTGTCGAGGGTCCACCTGACCAGAGCGCTGGAGGCGAGCCTGCGCCGGCTCGGCACCGACCACGTCGACCTCTACCAGTGCCACCAGTGGGACGACTCGACCCCCGTCGAAGAGACGATGGCCACCCTGGACGGCTTCGTGCGCTCAGGCAAGGTCCGCTACCTCGGCTGCTCGAACTTCACCGCGGCTCAGATCGTGGAGTCCCAGTGGGCGGCTCACCGCCTCGGTGCCACCCCCTTCGTCAGCCTCCAGCCGCAGTACTCGCTCCTGGCCCGCGGCATCGAAGCGGAGATCCTGCCGACCTGCCGGCGTCACGGGCTGGGCACGCTGGTCTGGTCTCCGCTCGGGGGAGGGGTGCTGACAGGCCGGTACCGCCGCGGAGCCGCCCCCGGAGCCGAGACGCGGATGGGACGGCTGCACGCCTCCACGCTGCCCATGGCCCGCGCCTGGGCCGACGGCCTGCTCAACGAGCCCAACCTCGAGATCGCCGACCACGTGGTCAAGGTCGCGGCCGACCTGGCCACGACGCCGACGGCCGTGGCCCTGGCCTGGGCGCGGCGCCGGCCGGGCGTCACCTCCGTCATCGTCGGCCCCCGCACCCTCGAGCAGTTCCAGGGCAACCTCGCCGGGTTCACCCTGGACCTCCCGGCCGAGGTCGCCGGGCACCTCGATGAGATCTCCCGGTCTGCCACCCTCGTCCCGGTCAACGGCATGACCACCGGGCGGTAGGGATGCGGCGGGTCCTGGACGCGGGGTCACCGAGGCCGGTGGCCCCTCCTCTTACGGCCGGTCGGCACGGCCCGGCGACCGGAGCCGTTCTGCGCGGGTTTCTGTGCCTGCCGCCGGGCCGGCTTCTCCGCGGGGGACGCGGGGGTACGGCCCCGCGAGCTGTTCACCGTCCGGCCGCGGACGATGCCGATGAAATCCTCCACCAGGTCGGTGGTCGCGTCCGTGGGCCAGGTCAGCGCGACCTGGGACTGCGGCGCGTCCAGGACCGGCCGGTACGTGAGATCCCTGCGGTGGTGGAGGCGTGCCAGCGACTGCGGGACCAGGAGAATCCCGGCGCCGGACGCCACCAACTCGACCGCCTCCGACGTGGTGTCCGGGCGGGTGAACGCGGGCAGTCCGGGCCGGACCGTCCACTCGATGGTGTCGTCCAGCGGATGGAACACCTCGTCGTCGGCGAGGTCGGCGACGCTCACCTCGTCGGCGGCGGCCACCGCGTGGTCCTTGGGCACCAGGACCACCGTGGTCTCCACGTAGAGGGGAATCACACTGAGCCCGTCCCGATCGACCGGCAGCCGGGCGAATCCGGCGTCGGCGCCGCCGTTCCGCAGGAGTCCCACCACCTCGGCGGCGGGCACCGGGACCAGGGTGATCGGCACGTCGGGCATTCTCTCGGTCCAGGTGTTGACCCATTTCGCGGGTGTCACACCGGGCGCGTACGCCAGCCGAAACTCCGCGCCGGTCTGTCCGTCAGTCACGTCCTCAGGCTACCGATGTCCTGGGAACCCGTTCCGACTGACTACTCTTGACGTTTATGAGCTCGCCCAGACCGAAGACCATCCAGACGATGAAGCCCGCGACCGCGGCCAAGAAACTGGGTGTCCTCCTCTCGGCCACTCCCGCCGAGTTCCAGGAGGGTGTCGTCTCCAGGGACGAGCTGAACGAGTTGCAGGCGAAGCCCCCGGCCTGGCTCGTCGACCTGCGCCGCAACGGCCCGCATCCCAAGCAGGTCATCGCCGCGAAGCTCAAGATCTCCATCTCCGGCCTGATCAGAGGCGGCATCACCGGACCGCTCACCACCGCCGAGATCGACGCGCTGAAGGCGGAGAACCCGGAGTGGCTGGAGCGGGAGCGGTCCGTCCAGGCCGAGGTCCGCAAGGAAGCACTCCGTCTCAAGCAACAACGCTAGACGGCGGCCGGTCAGCCGCGCGGATCAGGACGACGGCGCGGGGCCCGTCGACTCGCGGACGCTGAGCGTCGTCGCCAGCTGGAGATGCCGGGAGGCGGGCTGGACGCCGTCCGCCATGCCGAGGACGGTCTCGACGGCCATCCGGCCCATGCCGACGAGAGGCTGCCGGACGGACGTCAGCCGGGGCGCGGTCCACTCGGTCTGCGGCGTGTCGTCGAACCCGGTGACCGACAGCTCGCCGGGGACGGCGATGTGAAGCTCCTTGGCCGCCGCGAGGACCCCGACGGCGATCTCGTCGTTGCCCGCGACGATCGCGGTCGGCCGCTCGGCGAGCGTGAGGACGTCGTGGCCGTGCCGGAGTCCCGCCTCGACGGAGAACGCCTCATGGCGGATCAGCGCGCGGTCCGGTGTGATGCCGGCGGAGTCGAGCGCGGCCTGGTACCCGTGGAAGCGTTCCACCGAGGGGGCGGAGCCCGGCGGGCCGCCGATCCAGGCGATCCTGCGGTGGCCGAGCCTGATGACGTGCTCGGTCGCCGAGCGGCCGCCCGCCCAGTTGGTGGAGCCGATGCTGACGACCTGTGACTCGGTCGTGTCGATCGGGTCGATCGCCACGACGGGCACCTCGAGATCCTCGGCGGCGAGGAGCACCGAGTCGGGCACGGCGACGGCGAGCGCGATGAGACCGACGACACCGGACTCCTTCTGCTCCGCCATCCAGGCACGGGCCGCCGTACGGTTCGTCCTGATCGATTCGCCGGGCGGCAGGCGAAGGAGGAGTTCGGCCTGCGCGGAGGTCGCGGCCACGAGGATCCCCTGGAGCACGGTCCCGGCGTAACGGGACTCCACGATGTCGAGCACGGTGACGAGGGCCCGTTCCCGTGTCTGCTCGTGACGCGCCGCCGTCGGCTTGTAGCCGATCTCGGCCATGACGCCGAGGACGAGCTCACGCGTGTTCGCGCCCACGTCGCTGCGCCCGTTGAGGACCTTCGAGGCGGTCGTCGGCGAGACGCCGGCCAGCCTGGCGACGTCCGCCAAGGTGGCTCGCTCCGAACGACCTCGCCGTGGCATCAGGGCCCTTCCGACCTACGAAATTATTTCGAACCTACCACGGAGATCTTCATCCATCTCGCGCCAGGCATTCGGCCTTGTCCACCCGTTGACGCCGGAGAGAGGCCAACCTAGTGTCCAGGAGATGCCGAATAGGTTGCGAAGTATTTTCGAAACCACCGCAGTGTCGCCGATCATCTCCCGCCCGTACCCGATCCTGCGAAGAGAAGTGAGACCATGACGAGCGACGACGTGTCCGAACCCCGGTTGCGGATCGACGGCAGGCTGTGCGAGGAGAGCGCGCTCCCGCACGTCTGGAGCAGGTGTGTCGGCGCCGGACGGGCGAACGAGGCACTGCGCGCCGACTGGCAACGGCAGTTCGCCGAGGCCGTCGACACCCTGGGATTTCAGTACATCCGCTTTCACGGCGTCTTCCACGACGACATGTTCGTGTACCGGGAGAGCTACGGCGGCGGTTTCGGCGAGAACGCGCGCCTCGACTCGCCCGTGTACACGTTCAGCTATGTGGACAAGGTGTTCGACTTCATTCTGGACCGCGGCGTCCGTCCATTCGTGGAGCTGGGCTTCATGCCGCGCGAGCTGGCGACGGTGACGGAGACGCTGTTCTGGTGGCGCGCTCACTGCAGCCCGCCGAAGGACATGGCGCGCTGGGTCGAGCTGGTCACGAGGTCGGTCGAGCACTGGATCGACCGGTACGGCCTCGCCGAGGTGCGGGAGTGGCGATTCGAGGTGTGGAACGAGCCGAACCTCGTTCCCCACTTCTGGACCGGGACGAAGACCGAGTACTTCGAGCTTTACGAGCAGACCGTGAGGGCGATCAAGGCGATCGATCCCGCGTTGAAGGTCGGCGGTCCCGCGACGAGCGTCTTCGTGCCCGACGACCGCTACAAGGGCGAGGTCGAGGACCGCTCCGCGATGCGCGAGACGGCCGCCGCGGCCGACGTCGACGCGCTCGACTGGCGCCCGGTGTGGATCGAGGACTTCATCGCCTGGTGCTCGGAGCGCGAGCTGCCGATCGACTTCATCTCGACCCACACGTACCCCACCGACTACGCCTTCGGCGCCGACGGCGAGGCGGTGCCGATCACCCGGTACGCCGATGCGACGTTCGACGACCTGACCCTGCTGCGCAAGCTCGTGAGGAACAGCGCGTATCCCGACGCGGAGATCCACATCACCGAGTGGTCGACGTCGCCGTCGTCCCGCGACTTCATCCACGACACGGTGTTCGCCGCGACCTCCATCACGCGGTCGTACCTCAAGTGCGCCACCCTCGCCGACTCGATCTCCTACTGGACCTTCACCGACGTGTTCGAGGAGGGAGGCGCCGGGATCGGGCCGTTCCACGGCGGGTTCGGCCTCGTGAACGAGGGCGGCGTCCACAAGCCCACGTTCCACGCGTTCTCGATGCTGGAACGCCTCGGCGACCGGCTGCTCCTGGAGACGTCCGACGGGGTCGTGACCCGGGACAGCCGTACGTCGGCCGTGTCGGCGCTGTTCTTCAACTACCCCGACGACATGGGCATGCGGGCCGTCGGCTCGGAGGAGACGTACCCGGCGACACGCGCGCGGGCCGAGATGGGGCCGAGCCGGAGGATCCGGCACGCGATCGGCGGACTCCAGCCGGGCACCGCGTTCCTCGTCGAGATCCTCGACTGGGAGCACGGGAACGTCGCCGAGGCCTGGTACCGGCTCGGGTCCCCCCTCAACCCGTCCCGGGCGGAGAGCGAGCACCTGAGCAGGGTCGCCGACTCGCTCCTCAGGTTCACGCTCACCGTGCCCGGCACCGGTGTGCTCGACCTCGACGTCGAACTCGGGCCGTGGGCGGTGATGTCGGTGAGGCAGTCGGCATGACGGCCGGCCTGTCGCCGGCCGGGGTGACGCGCCGCCGGGTCAGCACGGCAGTGGCCGGCTGTCCATGTCCGCGTCGCTGTCCGTGCTCACAGGAGTGTCCGGGGTGAGGGAGCGGATGCGTGGTATCGGCGAGGGGAGCAGCCAGAGCAGAGACAGCGCCCCGCCGACGGCCGCGATGAGAAGGGTCCCCCGGATGCCGATGAGGGTGGCCAGGAGGCCGCCGAGGACGGAGCCCAAGGGGCGGATGCCGTAGTTGATCGTGCTGTAGGCGCCGGCGACGCGGCTGCGCATGCCGTCGGGGATCACGGCCGCCTGGAGAGAGTTGAGGTTGACGTCGAACAGCATGACGCCGACGCCGGAGACGAACTCGGTCAGGGCGAGGGCTCCGGCACGCACCCATAGCGGGCCGTCCGCGGCGGCGACGATGGCAAGCGGTGCCGGAAACAGCACCGCGCCCGCGGCGATGCTGCGCCCACGCCGAGCCGTCGCGATAATTTGGGGGCGATCACCGCGCCGAGGAGTGAGCCGGTCGCGCCGATCCCGAACGCCAAGCCGATGACTCCCGCGGTCAGTCCGAGGCTGTGGCTGGCGAACAGCACGATCAGTCCGTTCCCCCCGACGAAGGTGAAGAAGTTGACCGTCGTCGTGCACCCGAGGCCTGCCCGCAGCACCGGGTGGCGGACCACGTAGGTCAGTCCCTCTCTGGCACGACGCAGCAGCGGGGGAGCCGCGTGGTCACGGGCGGCCGGCGATTCGTCGATCGGGATCCGGCCGACGAGGACCGCGGATGCCAGGAACGTCAGGGCGTCGACGACGACGGCGACGGGAGCGGTCAACGCCTGGACCAGGGCGCCGCCGATCGCCGGGCCGGCGACGAACGACGCGGACCGGCTGGCGCTGAGCTTGCTGTTCGCGTCGACGTAGGACGAGCGAGGCACCAGGTGGACGAAGAACGGCGGATAGGCGGTGTTGAACAGCACCCCGGCCGCGCCCGTCAGCAGGGCCACGACGTACAACTGTCCAAGGGTCACCACCCCCAGCAGATAGGCGGCCGGGAGGGAGAGCAGCACTGCCGCCCGCACCAGGTCGGCGAGAACCATCAGGCGCCGCTTGTGGACACGGTGGTCGACCCAGGCGCCCAGGACGATCGCGAGCAGGTTCGGAGTCCAGATCAGCGCGGTCAACCACGCCACCTCGTTCGCCGAGGCGTGCAGCGCGCCGACCGCGATCAGCGGCAGGGCCAGTTCGGTGATCCGGTCGCCGAACTGCGAGACCGACTGACCGGACCAGAAACGAAGGAACCGTCGATCCCGCCATAACGACACGGGGAACGCCTGGTCCGTGGCGTTCATGACCTCCCACCGGCCTGCTCCTCGGCACCTTCCGGCAAGACGTAACGCAGCAGGCGGACGCCACGGACGCCGGCTGGGCGCGCGGACTCGTCACGCGTCACGTACGGCGCGAGAATGCGCTCGATCGCATCCTCGATGGCGGCGAGCTCGTCGGCGGACACGACGAGGCGGGTGCTGGCCGAACCCGCGATCCTTCGCCACTCCGGTTCGAGCGTGGGCTCGACCTCGGCCAGCCACCGGCCCGGCAGGTCTCCCGAGCGCAGGAACATCTCCCGGGACAGGACCCGCGCAGCCGACCTGCCCTCCTCGTCATCCGGATCCTCCGGCACCTCCAACCGGAAGCCGCGCGCCACCGCCTCCCAGCGTCGCTGCCGGCGATCGGGGCCGGGCGCGGCATCGCGGACCAGTCCGAAACCCGCCAGATGCCGCAGGTGCCAGCTGGTCACCGACGGGGTCGCTCCCACATGGGGCGAGAGCTGGGTCGCCGTCGCCGGACCGTGCCGCTGGAGGCGTTCGAGGATCGCCAGCCGCACCGGATGCGCCAACGCCCGCATCGCCTGCGGATCAGTGATCTCGATGTCGCCGAAGCGGTTCCCCGTATCCATAGTGTGAGAGTATTCTCTCATAATTCTTGAGAGTCAACTCTCACAACTGGTCGGACGGCTCGGCTGGTACCCCTGCGAGGTTCAGTCGGCGGCGGTGGGTTCGCCGGCGATCTCCCAGATATGGCCGGCGAGGTCCCTGAAGCTCGCCGTACGCACTCCCCATGGCCGGTTGACGGGACCGTTCAGGAGCACGGCGCCACGTGAGACGACGCCGTCGGCCACGGCGTCGACGTCGTCCACGGTTATCGTGAGAACGGCCCGGGCGCCGGAGTCCGACGTGCCCGCTCTGGCCGGCGCGACCAGGCCGGGAGCCTCCGCGACGGACAGCAGGTTGACGAGCGTGGATCCGATGCGGAACACCACGCTGTGGGGATCTTCGAAGTGGACGGGCAGCTGGAACACGTCCGTGTAGAACGCCTTCGATGCGGCGAGATCCTCGACGAAGAGCGTGATGGCGGTGATGGAGGTCGCCCAGGTCTCCATGGTCAGGCTCCCCTCTCGGCGGGCGAACGGCGGCGTCTCCTCCACCTGGCCGGCAGAATCCCGCAGTCGGACGGGGACGCGTCGACCAGTTCGTAGGAGTCGCGAATCATGGTCCCGTCGAAGATGCGAGGGCCCTCCCCGGCGATTCCCGGGTTGACGAACAGGTGGAGTTCGTCGACGAGATCCTCGCGGAGGAGGCCGTTGACGAATCCGGCGCCGCCGAAACAGACCACGTCTCCATCGGCCATGGTCAGGGCCCGGCGTACGCCCTCGGCGAGCGGGGCGTTGATGACCGTGGTCCTCGGCCAGTCGCCGTCCAGGCCGCGTCCGGTGACCACGAACGTGGGCAGCTCGC
Organism: Microbispora corallina; assembly: GCF_016863035.1. Classification (GTDB taxonomy): domain Bacteria; phylum Actinomycetota; class Actinomycetes; order Streptosporangiales; family Streptosporangiaceae; genus Microbispora; species Microbispora corallina. Next base: position 4,688 of record NZ_BOOC01000057.1, on the reverse strand, counting down.
CGATACGGCGCGCGAAGCGGTAGTCGGGGTCGTCCGGGTGCTCGTCCGCGGTCCGGCGCCAGTGGCCGAGGTACCCCTCCGTGATCATCGGGCGGCTCAGGAGGATGCCCGAGGCGGCGCCGACCACCTCGTTGAAGCGCTTCCTCACATCGGCGCTCCACGGCCAGTCGGGCCCCCAGTCCCACAGCTGCCAGGTGGATCCCGCGATGTCGCTGCCGACGAATCCGTCCATGGACGCCTGCATGTGCACGATGAGGCGGTTCATTGCCTTCTCCATTCAGCTTCAGCCCGATCCGGTGAGCTCGTGACGCGGCCGATCAGACGCGTCCTCGATCAGCCCGCGGGGCAACTGTGGTACGTCTCGACGAGCCACCTGCCGTCGCGTCGCGCGAAGGTCCAGGTCGCCAGCTCCCACCGGCCGGGCGGAGGGGTGTCCTCGCCGGCGAACACGGTGGCGCTCCGGGTGACCACGACCGCCACGTCCTCGGCGACGAACCTGATGCTCTGCGGGGTGTGGACGCGCTTCGACCCCTTCAGCGGGCCGGCGAAGGCGTCGCCCATGCTCTTCCGGATGTCCGCTCTGCCGCGCAGGTGGACTCCGGGGAGGATCACCGTGGCGTTCTCGGCGTACCGGTCGGCGAACGCGGCGCCGTCGCCGTCCGCCCACGCGCCCGACGTCGCGTGGAACACGGCGAGCACGGCGCGCTCCCCGTCCTGCGCCGACGAGACGCCTCCCGGCTCCGCCTGCTGGTGAAGATCTGCGCTCATCTCATCCTCCGACGATGACAGGGCTCCGGTGCGGCCGCCCGATCAACCGACGCGGCGCCTGCGCTGTTTTGGACGGCGGCCCGGCCTCGGCTTCGGCCCGGTCCGCCGCATGGATCCCCGTCATGCCGGCGGCGTCTCGGCCGTTTCGGGACGCGGGAAGGAGTCGAGCAGGCGCTCGACCGCGGTGACGTCGCCGGACACCGTGAGGTCTCCGGTGCGGACGGCGTCCTCCAGGCGGCGCCTTCGGGTCAGCACGGTGGCGAACGTCCTGGGGTCGGTGGTGACGGTCGCGTCGGGGGAGGCGGGTTCGCCGCGGGTGATGTCGATGGCGCCGTCGGCGACGCGGACGGTGATGTGGTCGTCGCCGAAGACCAGGGCGTAGACGGCGGACAGGCCGTTGCTCGCCTCGGCGGAGAAGTCCCCGGAGAGCGCCAGCATGAGGGCGTCGACGCTGATGCCGGCGTCGAGGTCGCGGAACGGTGACTGGCGGCCCCAGCGGCCGAGGTGGACCAGGACCGGCTGGAGCTGGCGCCCCCAGTCGGTCAGCTCGTACACGGAGGATCGGGCGGGCGGGCCGAGCCTGCGCCGGCGCACGATGCCGGAGTGTTCGAGCTCGCGCAGCCGCTGGGACAGGCGGTTGGGGCCCGCGTTCGGCAGGCCGCTTCGCAGGTCGCTGAAGCGTTTGGGGCCGAGGAGCAGTTCGCGGACGACCAGAAGGGCCCAGCGCTCGCCGACCAGGTCGAGGGCGTGTGCGGCGGCACAGGCGTCGCCGTAGGTTCGCGTGCTTCCCACGCCGTCGTTGCTTGGCACGCCGTCGATTCTATCCGGTGGTGTCTTCCAAAACGGACTCTGTTGATATCGAAGTTGTACTAAGCGGTTCCCATATGTAATCTTCGAGCCGTTCCCGATCAGGAAGAAGGAGCGATGATCCTCATCACAGGAGCCAACGGACGCCCCGGATCGGCCACCGTCCGCGAGTTCGCCCGGCACGGCACACCGGTCCGTGCACTCGTGCGCGACCCGGACAAGGCCGGCGACCTGCGGGCGCTGCCGGGCGTCGAGATCGTCCACGGCGACATGCTCTGGCCCGAGACGCTGGAGTCCGCGCTGGACGGGGTGGACCGCGTGCTGATGATCAGCGGCGCCGGCCCGGAGCTGCTGGAGACCCAGTGCACGTTCATCGACGCCGCGGTCAAGGCCGGCGTCGGCCACCTCGTGAAGTTCTCCGGCAAGGACTCGATCGAGGGGTTCGACAACGAACGGTTCCGCTCCAGCCGCAGCCACGAGCAGGTCCTGCGGTACCTGCTCGCCTCCGGCCTGCCGTGGACGCTGCTGCGGCCGAGCCAGTTCATGCAGGTGTACTTCGAGGAGGTGCCCGACATCGTCGCCCACGGCGAGCTCCGCCTGCCGCTCGGCGACACCACGCTCGCCCCCGTCGACATCGAGGACATCGCCAAGGTGGCCTACGCCGTCCTCACGACACCGGGCCACGAAGGGGTGACCTATCCCATGACCGGGCCGGAGGCCCTCACCATGGCCGACGCCGCCAGGCACCTCTCCGATGCCATCGGCAGGCCGGTCCGCTACCGCGACGTGACCTCCGAGGAGAAGCAGCGCGACTGGCTGGCGGCCGGATACCCGCCGCCGCGCGCGAAGGCGTTCGCGCAGCTCTTCCAGGAACGGAAGCGACTGGGCCGCTCGACCGTCGACCTGTCCACCCACGAGCGTTTCGGGATCGAACCGACCACGTTCGCGCAGTTCGCCCGTCGCAACGCCGACGTCTTCCGCGGCGCCGCCGACTACACCGTCACCCCCGCCTGAGCGGGGCGGAGACGACAATGCATCAGGACACAGAGCCGGAGAGCCCGGACGCCACGATTTTCGTGCTCGTCCACGGGGGCGCGCACGGCGCCTGGGCGTTCGGACGCCTGGCATCGCTCCTCGTCCAGGAGGGCCACCAGGTCGTCGCTCAGGACTTACCCGGGCACGGGCTGGGGGCGGGCTTCCCCCGCTCGTACACCACACGACCGCTCAACCTGCAGGAGTTCGCGACCGAGCCTTCTCCCATCGCGCACCTGAGCCTGCGGGACTACAGCGAGCAGGTCATCGGATGCTTCGGCGGCTCGCTGCACGGATGCCCCACCGCCGGATCGTCCTCCTCGGGCACAGCATGGCCGGGATCGTGCTGAACCAGGTCGGCGAAGCGGTCCCCGAGCTCATCGACCGCCTGGTCTACCTCTCCGCCTGGATGATCGCTGACGGCACGTCGTTCAGCGACTATATGAACGAGCCGGAGTACTCCACCGGCCTGATCCCCTCCGTCCTCCTCGCCGACCCGGCCGCCACCGGTGCGCTGCGCATGGACTTCCGATCCGGCGACCCGGCCTACCGCGCGCGTCTCAAGGAGACCTTCGCCGCCGACGTGGACGACCACGACTGGGAGGCCATCGCGCACCTTCTCACCCCCGACACCCCCATCGGCCCGCTCGCCGAACCGGTGACCGTCACACCGGGCGGATGGGGCCGGATCCCGCGTACGTACGTCATGTGCACGGAGGACCAGGCCCTCCCGCCGGACGCCCAGCGGCGCTTCATCGACGAGGCCGACGCGCACGTCCTCCACAACCCCACCGATGTGCGAACGCTCCCCAGCAGCCACTCTCCCTTCGCCTCCCGACCGGAAGCGCTGGCGGAGATCCTGCTGGGACTCTGAGCGGGCGACCGGGATCGCCTACGGGATCAAGGTGCTGCAGCCGGCCCGCCGACGTCCGGCAGCGGGTGCTGACCAACTGGAAGTCCTACGGCTACAGGGAGGACACCCGGTCGTCGCGTCCGCCGGACCGGCGCGGTCCAAATCGCTGTGTCCTCTGCGTCGGTCCGGTGACGGCCGCCGCAGGGCGTCCGCAGTCACGAAGGCGGCCACGGCCGGCTCATCGAGGCCTCGAAGCCGCCCCACAGTCAAGGAGAGTCAATGAAAATAGCCGGAAGCACGGCTTTCGTTACCGGAGCCAACCGCGGGCTGGGCCGGCGTTTCGCCGAGCAGCTCGTGGCCCGGGGCGCCACCGTGTACGGCGGCGTCCGCAACGTCGCGTCGCTCGACGTGCCCGGGGTGATCCCGGTCGCCATCGACGTCACGGACGCCGCGTCGGTGGCCGCCGCGGCGGAGAGGACGTCCGGGGTGTCGCTGCTGATCAACAACGCGGGCTCCTACACGGGGGCGTCGGTGTCCGACGGTTCCCTGGAGGACATCCGCCTGGAGATGGAGACCCACTACTTCGGCACGCTCGCGGTGAGCCGTGCGTTCGCCCCGCAGCTGGCCGGCAACGGCGGCGGCACGATCCTCAACGTGCTGTCGGTGCTGTCCTGGGTGACCTACCCGGGGTACAGCGGCTACGCCGCGGCCAAGTCGGCGCAGTGGTCGCTCACGAACGCCCTGCGGCTGGAGCTCGCGGCCCAGGGCACCACCGTCGCCGCGTTGCACGTCGGATACCTCGACACCGACATGGTCGCGTTCGTCGACGCGCCGAAGAACGACCCAGCGGTGGTCGCCGCGCTGTCGCTCGACGCGCTCGAGGAGGGCTCGGTCGAGATCCTCGCCGACGAGGACGCACGGCAGGTCCAGGCGAACCTGGCCGGGGGAGTGACCCGGCTCTACACGGCCGCCGGCTGAGCAGCCGGCACGGGCATCGGCCGCCGGCCCACCGCGGCCGGCGGCCGTCACGACGCTCCTGTCCAAACCGGCGCCGGTTCGGCGTCGAGTACATGACTCACCGCCGAAGCAGGCGGTGGGGCGTCCGACGCGGTCAGACCACAGGGAGAGAAGCATGGCAGGCAATCGGTCGGAGATGGTCAGAGACCACTGGCGCAGAATGAGGGAGGCGGCCGTCACGAACCCGGACGAGACTGCTGCCGACGTCCGG
>NZ_BOOC01000056.1 GCF_016863035.1 Microbispora corallina | reverse complement strand
GGAAGGAACTCCGTCACCCCCTCGACGACACCGAGCACCACGGCCTGCACCACACTGATGTCGCTCATCGAAGGTCCTCTCGTCTGCCAAGGACGGCGTCAGGTCGCCGCGGCGGCCCGGTGGACGGCGCGCCCGCGACACCGTGTCCTTTCCCTCCCGGCGCCCCTGTCACAGCAGCGACACAGGGCATACCCGCGAAACGTCGGCGCAGGAGCCCTGGGCCTACTCGGGACGGGCCGCAACCGGGGGCCGCGCGAGGGAGCGCAGCACGTCGACCGCCCGTTCGGAGCCGGTGCCCGGCGCCGCCTCGAAGACGATGAGCTGCTGGCCCGGAGCGCTGTTGACGGTCAGGGACTCGTACCGCAGGGCCATCTCCCCGGCTCTGGGGTGCCGGAACCGTCTCACCTCGGTCGTCCTCGGCCTGACCTCGTGGCGCGCCCACATGCGCCGGAACTCCGCGCTGCGCACGGAGAGCTCCTCCACGATCTGGGGCAGGAACGGGTCGTCCGGAACCGCGCCCGCCGCCGCCCGCAGGAGCGCCACCTGTGAGCGGGCGGCCTCCTCCCAGTCGACGTAGAACTGGGTCGCGAGGGGGTTGAGGAACAGCAGCCGCAGCAGGTTGTCCCGGTGCTCCAGGCCCTCGTACAGGACGTTCGCGAGGGCGTTGACCGCGAGCACGTCCAGCCAGCGGCCGTGGACGAACGCCGGGCCCTCGTCCCAGCCGTGCAGCAGCCGCAGCAGGGTGGGGCTGACCGGCTCCCGCCGGCACGGCGGCCGGAGCCCCGCCTGCGGACGCGGATGGACGAGTTCGTGCAGGTGCCGGGCCGCGTCCTCGTCCAGGCCCAGCACCTGGGCCAGGGCGCTCAGCACGTGATCCGAGGGACGGCGCTCGCGGCCCTGCTCCAGACGGATGTAATAGTCGGTGCTGATGCCGGCCAGCCGGGCCACCTCCACCCTGCGCAGCCCCGGCGTGCGGCGGCGGCCCGTCTCGGCCACACCGGCGTCCTCCGGGCTCACGGCCTGGCGGCGAGCACGGAGAAAGTCCCCGAGACGTCGGTCTGTGTCCACTTAGCCACACTATGTCCGATTCGCTGAGCGCGACGGCACCCGGCGGCCCGCGATGAGGCGAACCTCACAGGAATCGTCAAGCATCACCCCGCCCTCTGGTCAGCCAGAACTCGTAATCTCCCAGGTATGCCTAAGCGGGGGACAATTCGGACAGAAGGCAGCAAAGGCGTCGCGCTTCTCCTGGCGCTCGCGGTCGTCGCGGGCGTCCTGGTGGCCGGGATATCGCTGCCGGCCGTCGGCGGCGTGGGCGTCGGCATCGTGACCGCGTCGAACGACCTGGACGTCAAGCCGGAGGACCTCCAGGAACCCCCGCTCTCGGAGAAGTCCGTCGTGCTGGACGCGGACGGCCACCAGATCGCCCAGTTCTACGAGCAGTACCGGGAGATCGTGCCGCTCGACCAGGTGGCCGGCGTGATGAAGACGGCGATCATCTCCATCGAGGACTACCGCTTCTACCAGCACGGGCCGATCGACATCCAGGGGACGCTGCGCGCCCTGGCCAAGAACGTCACGACGGGCGGCGTGGCGCAGGGCGGCTCCTCCATCACCCAGCAGTACGTCAAGCAGGTGATGCTCAACAAGGCCAGGACGAAGAAGGAGCAGGAGGAGGCGCTGGCGCCGAGCTACGGGCGCAAGCTCAACGAGCTCCGGTACGCGATGGGCCTGGAGCAGAAGTACACCAAGGACCAGATCCTGGAGAAGTACCTGAACATCGCCTACTTCGGGGCGGGGGCGTACGGGGTGGAGGCGGCGGCCAAGCGGTTCTTCGGCGTGTCCGCGGCCGACCTGTCCCTCGCCCAGGCGGCGACGCTGGCGGGGGCCGTGCAGAAGCCCAACGAGACCGACCCCGCGGCGGGAAAGAAGAGCCGGGGGCTCCTGCTCGCCCGGCGCGACGTCGTGCTCGACCGTATGGCGCAGCTCAAGAAGATCACGCCGGAGCAGGCGGCCGAGGCCAAGGCCAAGCCGCTGGGGTACAAGGGCACTCCCCTGCCCGGCGGGTGCGAGTCGAGCCCCTATCCGTACTTCTGCATGTACGTGCGCGCCGACATCCTCACCAACCCCGTGTTCGCCGCCTTCGGCAGGACGCGGCAGGACCGCGACCAGTTCCTCAAGCGCGGCGGCCTCGTCATCAGGACCACGCTCGACCCGAAGCTGCAGGCGGCCGCCGACGCGGCCATCAAGGACCGGGTCCACGCCACCGACGACCCCGTGGCCTCCGAAGCCCTGGTCGAGCCGGGGACCGGCCGGATCAAGGCGATGGCGGCCAGCCGGAAGTACGGGACCGACGCCCGCAAGAAGCAGATCTCCTACAACGTGGTGGCCGACCGCGCCCACGGCGGCGGCACCGGCTTCCAGGCGGGCTCGACGTTCAAGGTGTTCACGCTGCTCACGGCCCTCAAGCAGGGCTGGAGGGTGGACGACGGCCTCGACAGCCCGGCGGGGTACACCGCGCCCGGCTACTCGTCCTTCACCGACTGCAAGGGCCGCGACGTCGGCGACCCCGCCCACACCGTCTCCAACGACGAGGGGTCCGGCGGGTTCAAGACGCTGAAGACGGGCACCTGGCAGTCGGTCAACACCTTCTTCCTGAAGCTGGAGCAGAAGGTCGGCCTGTGCGACGTCGTCAGGACCGCCGAGTCGCTGGGCGTCAAGCGGGCCGACGGCGGGCCGCTGCAGCAGTACGAGACCTTCACCCTCGGCGTCAACGAGATGGACCCGGTGACGGTCGCCACGGCGTACGCCGCCATCGCCGCCCGCGGCTCCTACTGCCCGCCCCAGGCCGTCAGCGCGATCACCGACAGGAACGGCACGACCACGCGGTACCAGCCGAAGTGCCGCCAGGCCCTCGACCCCGAGGTGGCCGACGCCGCCGCGGACGTCATGCGGGGCGTGTTCGGCCCGCAGGGCACCATGAGCGCCGTGGGAGGCATCGGCCGGGACGCGGCGGGCAAGACCGGCACCAGCGACGACTACTCGACGGCGTGGTTCGCCGGGTTCACCCCCGACCTCGCCGGCGCGGTCAGCCTCGGCGACCCCCGTGGGGCGAGCACGCACCGGCTGAGCGGCGTGACCATCGGCGGCAGGTACTACAGCGTGGTCTTCGGGGCGGACATCTCCGGCCGCATCTGGAAGGAGACGATGATCAGCGCGCTGAAGGGCGTCCCGAAATCGTCCTTCCCGCCCATCGACTCCGCGCGCTTCGGCGGCTGTGGCGACCGGTGCGCGCCCCGGGACGACGTCCCTCCTGTCGACAACGGCTGGGATCCCGGCTTCGGCCCCGGGCCTGACCGCTCCTTCGGCGGCCCGCCCCCCATGTGACCCCGCCCCGGCGCCTACTGTTGGAGAAGGGCGCCTGACGGCCAGCGGGGACTTCCCCGGGTGGCCACTCCACCACCGCCGCATCCTCCGCCACGAGGACGGCGAGCTGACGCGTTCCGGCGTCACCCGGCCGGTGACGGCCGCGCGACCGACTCGGGGGTGGCCATGAACGTCGGACTCGGCCTGCCCGTCGGCGACCCCGACGCGCTGCCGGAATGGGCGCGCCGCGCCGAGGACGGGCCCTTCTCCACCCTCGGCCTGGTCGACCGCCTCGTGTACGACAACCCGGAGCCGCTGGTGACGCTGGCGGCCCTCGCGGGGGCCACCTCCCGGATCCGGGTCATGACCGAGGTCCTGATCGCGCCCATGCGCCCGACGGCCCTGATGGCCAAGGAGCTCGCCACGCTCGACCGGCTCAGCGGCGGCCGCCTCACCGTCGGGATCGGCGTGGGCGCGCGGGAGGACGACTTCCTGGCCATGGGCGCCGAGCACCGGCGCCGCGGCCGCCGCCTCGACGAGCAGATGGCGGCGCTGCGGCGCGTCTGGGCCGGCCGCCCGTACGGCGAGGGGATCGGCCCGATCGGCCCGGCGCCCTCCCGCCCCGGAGGTCCCGAGGTGCTGTTCGGCGGCTTCGTCCAGGCCACGGCCGAGCGGGTGGCCCGCTGGGGGGACGGCCTCATGGCCTCGACGCTCCCGCCGGAGGAGATGGACCGGCTCTTCCGGATGGTCGAGGAGTCGTGGGAGAGGGCCGGGCGGCCCGGCCGTCCGCGGCTCGTCGCCCAGGCCAACGCGGCGCTCGGCCCCGAAGCCGTCCTGGACGAGGCCCGCCGCGCGGCCGGCGGCTACTACGCGTTCCTCGACTCGGGTGAGACGAGGGTGGAGGGGATGCTGACCTCACGCGAGGCGATCCGGGGGGCCGTGCGGGCCTTCTGCGACGTGGGCGCCGACGAGCTGATGCTGTACTGCTGGTCGGCCGATCCCGCCCAGGTCGACCGCATCGCCGCCGCCCTGCCCTGAGGTTCCGGGAAGCGCCGGTCAGGCGGTACGAGACATTGGGTGATAAACGTCGCAGAATGGCTCATATGGGGCGCACTATGGCAGGCGTCGCGCTCCGCCGGCGTGGCGTACTGGTCGATCTTCTGTTGGCGACCGCGGTGGTCGCGTTCACGATCCCGACGACCGCCATCGGCCGCTCCTTCTCGCTGTGGGGACCGGTTCCGGACTGGATCGAGTTCCTCGTGGGCTCGGTCACGGCCTTGACCATGTTCGTCCGGCGCCGGACGGCGTGGCCCGCGATCGTCGCGTCCGTCGCGTGCGCCTGCGTGACCGGCCAGACCGTGCCCATGGTCCTCGCCGCGTTCTCCATGACGTCCGAGTGCCGGATGCGCTCATGGTCGGGGGTCGCGCTGGCGCTCACCGGGGTGTACGCAGCCGTCGACTACGTGAACCCGTACACCGACCAGTTCCTCTATCTCTGCGTCGTGCGCGCGGTGACGCTCATCTACCTGCCCGCCCTGGTGGGGACGTGGGTGTGCGCGTACCGGCGGATGGTCGGCGAGCTGCGGGCCGGGGTCCGCGAGCGCGAGGAGCTGGCCGCCTCCGAGGAGCGACGCAAGATCGCCCGGGAGCTGCACGACACGGTGACGCACGCCGTGACCGTCATGGTCCTCAACGCCGGCGTGATCCGGGACTACAGGGACTCCCCCGAGGTCTCCCGGCTCGCCGCGGGCATCGAGGACAAGGGCGTGCAGGCCCTCGGCGAGCTGCGCCAGCTCCTCACCGTGCTCCGCCGGGAGGACCAGCCGGCGGTCAAGGGGCCGGAGGGGATCACCCGCCTCGTGGAGGAGTCCCAGCGCATGGGCATGCGGATCAGCCTCCACCTCGACGTCCCCCCGCAGGCGCTGCCGCGGCAGGTCGCGCACGCCTCCTACCGCCTGGTGCAGGAGGGCCTGAGCAACGTGCGCAAGCACGCTCCGGACTCCGAGGTGCGGGTCACCTGCACCCTGACGGGCGACGACGTGAACGTCTCCGTGGTCAACACCGCCGGCCGGGGCGACGAGCCGGCCGGCGACAGGTGCGACGACCGGGGAACGGCCAGGGCCGCGCCCTCCATGGGCGGAGGCTTCGGGCTCCCGGGCCTGGGGGAGCGCGTCGCGCTCGCGGGCGGCCGCCTCACCGCGGAGCCCACCCCCGAGGGCGGCTTCGTCCTCGCGGCGCGGTTCAGCGTCCGCCCCGGCAAGAGGAGTGCCGTCCTGCGCCCGAGGTGGAGCACCGGCGACTGACCCGGAGCTCGGCCGATGACAGACGGCGGCCGGGCGTCTAAGATCGCCGCCCAGACCCGTTCATCCGCGGATCGCCCGCATCGTCCTGTAAGGCGCAGGAGCCGGAAAGGCAGGCCCGCAGTTGTGATCCGCGATAGCCGGTCCGCGTCGGCCGCGACCCCCCTGCCCACGTCGCCGCTCGAACCCCTGCTCACGGCGGAGTACGACGCCGATCCCGGGCTCGTCCACGAACGGCTGCGCGGCAGGTACGGCCCGGTCGCCCCCGTCGACCTCCTCGGCGTGCCGGTCTGGTTCGTGCTCGGCTACGACGAGGTGCTGCAGGTCATGCAGAACCCCCGTGAGCTGTGGAGCAAGCGCGTGGACGCCTGGCGGGCGTACGCCGAGGGACGCGTCCCGCCCGACTGGCCGCTGCTCGCCCTCCTCAAGGCCGACAACATGGGTTTCCACGACGGGGAGCGGCACCACGCGCTCCGCGGCTCCTGGAACGCGGCCCTCCGGCCGTTCCAGGAGCCCGGCCACGAGCAGGCCAGGGTGCTGGAGCGGGCCGTCGTGCGCTACTGCGACGAACTGATCGGCGTGATGACGGAGGAGGCGCCCGCCGGACGGGCCGACCTGGCCGCGCAGTACGGGCGGCCGCTGCCGCTGATGGTCGCCAACCACCTCCTCGGCGTCACGCTCGAGCGCGGCGACGACGTGGTGACGGACCTGTGGCGCCTCATCGACGGCCCCGACTCCGGCGGCGCCTACCAGCGGCTGTACACCGCCCTCCTGGAGCTGGCGACGGACAAGCGGCACCGCCGCGGCGACGACCTGCCCTCGTACATGCTGGCGGCCGACCCGGGCCTGACCGATGAGGAACTGGCCAGGGAGCTGCTCATGCTGCCCGGCTTCCTCGACTTCACCGGCGGCCTGATCTGCAACGTCATCGTCGAGGTGATCACCAATCCGGAGCTGCGGCAGGCCCTGTCGGTCGGCGCGATCGAGGAGGTCGTCAACCGCGTCGCCCTGTCCAACCCGGCGCTGGCCAACCTCAGCTTCCGCTACGCCCGGGCCGACGTGAAGCTGGGGCGGTTCACCGTCGCGGCCGGAGACCCGGTGATGCTGTCGATCGCGGGCGCGCACGCCGATCCGGTGTTCGCCGCCGCCCTCCCGAGGGACACCGTGCGCAGCACCCGCGCCCATCTCGCCTGGGGCGCCGGCCCGCACGGCTGCCCGAGCCGCCGGCTCGCCACCATGATGACCACGATCGCCGTCCGCCGGTTGCTGGACCGGTTCTCCACGCTCACGCCGGCGCTCCCGCCCGACCGCCTGCCGTGGCGCCCGTCCCCCTTCGTCCGCGCGCTCCGCTCCCTGCCCGTGCGCTACGAGCTCGACGGCCGCCACTCCCCCGGGACCGGTCCCGTCCCGGGCGATTCGGCGTCGTCGCCCTCCGGTGAGGACGGCGCGGGACAGCCGCCCCCGTCCGGTCTGCGGGCGTTCCTGCGCAGGCTGCGCGGGGGGCAGTGACCACGGTTCCCACCCCCGATCGCCGGAAGGCGACGACTCTCCCGCTCGGCGATCGAAACGTACGATCGGGCTATGACGTGGGACGCCGTCGGAGCGCTCGCAAGCGTTGTCGCCCTCCCCATCACGCTCGCGATCTTCTGGTGGGAGCAGCGTCGTCATCGGAACACGGCCTCCGTCCAGGAGGAAGGCGCGGGTCCCGCGGACGGCGCGAACCGGGAGACGCCCGTCGCCCGGCGGAGCCGTCATCCCGTCGGGCGCGGCGGGGGTGGGGACGAGTGGTTCGAGCCGGCCGCGGTCCTGACGGGACACGACGGGGTGGTCTCCGACGCGGCCTTCAGCCCCGACAGCCGGGTGGTGACGACCGTCAGCGGCGACATGACCGTCCGCATGTGGGACCCGGCCACCGGGGATCCCGTCGGCCGGCCCCTGCGAGGCCACACCGGCCCCGTCTGGGCGGTCGCCTTCAGTCCGGACGGACGGCTCGTGGCGACCGGCGGAGCCGACACCTCCGTGCGCCTGTGGGAGGCCACGACGGGCGAGGCCGTCCCGCCGGAGCTCGTCGGCCACCGCGGGTTCGTCGTCGGCATGGCGTTCAGCCACGACGGCAGGCTCCTGGCCACCGGCAGCGGGGACACGACCGTACGCGTCTGGGACGTGGCGCGGGGAGAACCGGCCGGCCCCCCTCTGACCGGTCATACCGACACGGTCTCCGGCATCGCCTTCAGCCCGCGGGGCCGTCTGGCCACGGGAAGCGCCGACGGCACGGTCCGGCTGTGGAAGCCGCTGACCGGAGAGCCCATCGGCGAGCCCATCGGCGGGGACGGCGGCGCCGTGGAGAACCTGGCCTTCAGCCGGGACGGACGCCTGGTCGCCACGGGCGGCGACGACGGGACGGTCCGCCTCTGGGACCCGTCCACGGGCTCGCCCGCCGGCCCGCCGCTGACCGGTCACACGGCGGCCGTCTGGGGAGTGGCGTTCACCCCTGACGGCCTCCTCGTCACCGGTGGCCGGGACGGGACCGTACGGGTGTGGGATCCGGCGTCGGGCCGGCCACTCGGACACCCCCTGCTCGGCCACACGGACGGAGTCAACAACGTGGCGGTGAGCCCTGACGGCCGGTACCTCGTCAGCTGCAGCGACGACCAGACGGCACGGCTGTGGCGGAGGAAGGCCCCGCCGTCGGAAGAGTGACCCCCCGCCCCCGCCGCCCGGGCCCCTCTCCACACGGCCGCGCCCAAGTGCCCTCTCCAGGGCGGCCGCGTTCGAGTGGCCGGGCCCGTTCCGGGGCGGCCGTACGCGTCGCCGTGCGGTGACGCCCGCCTGTCGCGGCCTCCCGGCGGCGGGCAGGACGGCCGCCGATAGTCTTCCGGAGATCGTTCCGGCGACGGCGCGGACGCGCCGGCGAGCCGAGCGGACGTCGAGAGAAGGGCTTCCCGGCATGGCCGTCATCCACCGCACCACGCTGACCCCCACCAAGCTCGAACTTCTCGCCTCATGGCTCCCCCGGCAGGCGTGGTACGCGGAGACGGGGCGCGCGCCGGAACTGGAGAAGGCCGGCGGCTTCCGGCTCGACGATCCGCGGGGCGAGGTCGGCATCGAGTTCATGGTGGCCGTCGACACGTCAGGCGGCGAGCCGGTCTCCTACCACGTCCCCCTCACCTACCGCGATGCGCCGCTGGAGGGCGCCGATCACGCCCTCATCGGCACGGCCGAGCACGGCGTGCTGGGGCGGCGGTGGATCTATGACGGGACCCGCGACCCCGTCCTCGTGACGCAGCTTCTCGCGCTCCTCCTGGGCCGGGCCGAGCCGCAGGCGCAGAGCGTGAGCGACACCCCCGATCCGTCGGTCGTCAGCTCGTACACGGGAGAGATCGTCTCCCCCTCCGTCACCTCCACCGGCGCCGCGGACGGGCCGCACGGCACCGACGTCGTCGTGGAGACCGAGGGCGGGAGCCTGGCCATCCGCGTGATCCGCGTCCTCGACCCGGGCCGGGACGACTCCGGCGCCCACCTCGGACACGTCACCGCCGGATGGCGACTGCCGGACGACGGCGACGTCCGCGGCCGGTTCGTCGTCGTCGGCGATCGGTAGTCCGCGCCGCCCGGCGAACGCGGGGTGAACCGCCGCCCCGCGTTCGCCCGCTCAGTCCGTAAGGACGACGGCGGTCATGCGGCGATCCGCGGGGCCTGGTGGAGGTGGGCCGGCGAGGCGGCCTCGCGCAGCAGGAAGTCGGCCAGGTCGGCGCGTGAGATCGCGGAGGTGAGCCCGATCTTCAGGTCGGTCCCCACCCGGTAGACCCCGGTGTGCGGCGTGTTCCTGAGAGCGGGCGGGCGCACGATCGTCCAGTCGACGGCGGAGGCGCGGATGAGGCTTTCCATCTCGTCCTTGTCGCGCATCTTGTGGCCCAGCATGGCCCGCAGCAGCCGGGAGTAGAGCGAGCCGTCGTTGGACTCTGCGGCGCCGTGAGCGCTCACCACGATCAGCCGCCGCACCCCTGTCCGGGTCATCGAATCGAGAATCGAGCGGACGCCGTCGGTGCAGACGCTCACCGGGCCCCTGGCGTTGGGTCCCAGCGCGCTGATCACCACGTCGCGGCCGTCCACCGCCTCCTCGACCAGATCGGCCCTGGTCAGGTCCGGCACGACGGCGATCTGAAGGCCCGGCCGGGCCTGCAGGGCATCCGGGCGGCGGACCACGGCGGTCACGTGATGTCCCGCGGCGAGGCCCTGGGCGACGGTCTCCCGCCCGGTGCCGCCGCCGGCGCCGAAGACGACCAGTTTCACGATTCCTCCACCCTCAGTTCCGAGACAGTTTGTCTCAGAGGTGAGAGTGGCACCGCCCCCGTCTCTGAGTCAAGTTGTCTCATAGAATGCGGTGTGAGCAACTCGACCGATCCCCGCGCCGCGCGCACCCGGGCCGCGATCCTGGTCGCCGCCCGCTCGCTGCTGCTCGACGAGGGCCCCGCCGCGCTCACCCACCAGCGCGTCGCCCAGGAGGCCGGCGTCGGCCGGGCCACGGTGTACCGGCACTGGCCGCAGGCCGAGCAGCTGCTTCACGACGTCATGACCGGTGTCGACATCCCGTTCTTCCGGAAGCCGGAGGTGCCGGTCCGCCCGTGGCTGTGCTCGCAGCTTCGCGATCTCGCCGACGAGCTGGCCACGCCCCGGGCCGCCGGCGCCATGCTCACCCTGACGCAGAGCGCCCTCTGGGATCCGCACGTCGCGGCACAGCGCGACCACTGCCTCGACGCGCTCGACGAGAGGCTCAGGATCGCGCTGGACCTGGCGGCCGGAAACGGGGAGATCGACGTCGTCCCCGACCCGCCCGACGTCTCGGCGCTCCTCGTCGGGCCTCTTGTCTACCGCACCGCCATGCGGGGGGGAACGGTCTCCGACCAGCTCATCGACCGGCTCGTCGACGGTCTGGGGAGGTGGCGCCCCCCGGGGCCGTCCGCGCGGGAGAGCGCGGACGGCTGACGCGCTCAGGCCGCGGTCGGGCGGGCCTCCGTCAGGCACATGCCGAGCTGGGTGTACAGCTCCAACTGGTCGTAGTACTCCCGGTGCGTCTTGATCCTGCCGTCCTCGACGAACGACGCGCAGGTCCCCCGGAGGGTGATCGGGCGGCCGGTTCCCTGCAGTTCGCGCCCGTCGGGCAGCAGGAGAGGCCCGAGATGCGTGCCCGTGGCCGTCCACTCGACCATCATCGGCGCCTGGCAGCCGACGGCCTCGAACCACGGCGTCAGGTGATAGTCGGGAAAGCTCTTGAAGGTCTGCTCGTACAACCAGGCGATCTGCTCATGCCCCTCCGCCACCCCGGACGGCGAGACCACGACGGCGTCCGGGCTGAAGGCCTCGAGCACCCGGTGCAGATCGTGACTGTTGATCGCTTCGGCCAGCCCGCGCTTGATGCTCCAATAGTCAGACATGGCGACAGTCCCTCGACGGTCGGAAACATAACGACCATTGGGTTCACATTAGCCAGAGGTCGGGCAGGAACCGTCCACGACGGTCTCGCCGGAGCACCAGGAAGGGGTGCCGGTCTCCCCTTCCGCCCATGACGCCGCCAAGAGCGCCTATGGCGCGACGGCGGTGGGCGTGCCGGTCCGGACGCCGAGCAGGGCCACGCAGTTCGCCCACAGGGCGTCGAGGAGCCCGGTGTCGTTGTAGAGCTTGGCGAAGAGCACCTGACCCTCGAGCTGGGCGACGACGGACCGGGCGGCCTCGCGGGTGTCGGCGACGGTGGCCTCTCCCCGCTCCCTCGCCTCGGCGATGACCGCCTCCACCAGGTCGACCTGGGCGTCGAAGATCTGCTGCAGCCGTTCGCGGATGACCTCGGTCTGGTTGCTCATCTCCAGCGTCAGGTTGCCGAACATGCAGCCCGAGACCGTCCCGCAGCTCTGCTGCCCGGCGCGCTGCTCGGCCGCGGTCTCCTCGAACAGCTGCCGCAGCCGCTGGAGCGGCTCGGCGTCCCCGCCCAGGATGCGGGTCCAGTCGCTCAGCTCTGCGGCCCAGTGCTCGTCGATGACGGCCAGGGCGAGCGACTCCTTCGACTCGAAGAAGTAGTAGAAGCTGCCCTTCGGCACCCCCGCCGCCTTGCAGATCTCGGCCACGCCCAGCGCCGAGTAGCCGCGCAGCTCGACGAGCGACCGGGCGGCGGTAAGGATCTTCTCCCTGGCGTCACTGCTTCGTCCCATGTTGCAAGTGTACGACCGGTCGACTACTTTCTAGCCGACCGGTCGTCTAAATAAGGACACGATGATGAGCGACCCGATGCGCGAGGTTCTGAACAGCTGGAAGGCCGCCTTCGACGGCCACCGCACGGACGCGATGGCCGACCTGTTCACCACCGACGCCCTGTTCCAGGGCTTCGGCCCCACGGTGACCGCCGGGCGGGACGCGGTGCGCGCCTACTACGAGGCGGTGCCGGACGACCGCACCGCCGACGTCACCGTGCTCCACACCTACACGATCGGCGACCAGGTGGCCGGCGGGTTCGCCGACGTCACCTTCCGCGACCCCGCGGGCTGGGAGGCCGCCGTGCACCTGTCGCTGGTCCTCCGCCGTGACGAGGGAGCGTGGCGAATCCGGCAGTACCACGTGTCCCGGGTGATCACCGACCACTGACCCCCGGCGGGACGGGAGCCGCACGGCCGCTCACGGCTCCGCGGCCGGATGATCCGGTACGGGCATGTCGTGCGGGAATCCGGCCCGGAGGACGACGGCCGCGACGGCGGCGCCCATGACGACGACCGCCGCCAGGATCAGGGCCTGCCGGTAGCCGTGGTGGAGCAGGGGGGCGGCGGCCGGCGGGCCGAGGATCTGCCCCACGGAGTATCCGGCGGTGAGCAGCGCGACCGAGCGGGGGAACCGCAGGTGGGCGCCCACCGCGAGCGCGACGGTGGCCACGCCGAGGAACGTGGCGCCGAAGAGGAGAGCCGACGCCAGCGCCGCGGCCACCCCGCCGGACACGGCGGGCAGCGCGATGCCCACTGCCTGCACGACCAGCGCGGCGAGCAGGAGGCCGGGACGCGACAGGCGACGGCCCAGCCACAACCACAGCGCCGAGGAGGGAACGGCCGCCAGGCCGACGAGCACCCAGGCGCCGCTGCCGGCCCAGCCGGGCGAGCTCTGCTCGATGGCGGCCACGAGGAAGGTGCCGGCGATGATGTAGCCGACGCCCTCCAGCGTGTACGACGCGAACAGGGCGGCGAACCAGCGATGGGTCCGGCGCCACTCCTCCCGCGTCCGTGCCGGAGGGGGCGGGGTCGCGGTCCTCAGGTTCCACGACGCGGCGGCCAGCAGCGCGGCCAGGCCGGCGGAGGCCCACCACGCGGCACGCCAGTCGGCCGCGGCGCGCAGGACCACCACCAGGAGGCCGGACAGGGCGATTCCGGCGCCGACGCCCCCGAAGGCCCAGCCGTGCAGATGGGCGGGGTGGTTCCGCAGATTGCTCTGCAGGGAGCTGACGGCGATCACGAAGACCAGCGCGCTGGCCGCGCCCGCGATCACCCGGAGGCACAGCCACGCCGTGGTCGCGTGCGTCTCCGGCATCGCGGCCAGGGTCGCGGTCAGCACCAGCAGGGAGCCCCGCAGGACGGCCGGGGAGCGCACCGCGCGCGGAAGGAGGATGCCGAGCAGGGCCCCGGCCAGGTAGCCGGCGTAATTGCCGGTGGCCAGGTCGGCCCCGGCCCCGGCCGAGAGGCCGGCCTGAGCGTGCATCAGGGGAAGGATCGGGGTGTAGACGAACCGGCCGACGCCCATGCCCGCCGCCAGCGCGGCCGCCGCCTGGGTGACATGGGCCCGGGGCGAGCGGAGCGCGCCGCCGGACGCGGCGGTGCTGGGATGCAGAGTTGCTGGGTTCACGACGCTTTCCTCGACGGCACGGGTACGGCGGCACGACACGCCCGCGCCTTTACACACGACACGACACGGCCGCGCCACGGCTGGACACGGCCGCACCTCTGTACGGCACGGCGTCCCTGGAGCGTGGCCCGGTGGGACGCGCGGGCGAGACGGGCCAGGGCACGGGGGCGAGACGATACGCGGGCGTGACTGAACGAGGCAGGACAGGACGGGGTGCGGCGCGACGAGACAGGGCGAGACAAGACAGGGTGGGACGGGACAGGACGAGAGGAGACGGCGGGCCCGCTATGTCCGGCCGGTCCCCCGTGACCCGAGCCTGCCTGTTAGGCGGGGTCCGGCGCCACGACCGGCTCCCTCCCTGCTGGGAGGCGCAGCCTCCCACCGCACGTAGCATCGCGGAGGTGGAGCTGCGTCACCTGCGTTATTTCGTCGCGGTCGCCGAGGAGCTGAACTTCGGCCGGGCCGCCCGGCGCCTGCTGATCGCCGGCCCCTCCCTCTCGCAGCAGATCAAGGCGCTCGAACGCGATCTCGGGGTGCGGCTGTTCGACCGCGACCGCCGTTCCGTGGCCCTCACTCCGGCCGGCGCGGCCCTGCTTCCGGACATCCGCGACCTGCTGGACCGGGCCGACGACCTCCGGAGCCGCGCCGCCCGGCTGTCGGGCTCCGAGCCGCTCCGGCTGGGTTACGTCAACTGGCTGCCCCCGGACCTGGCCGCCCGCACCCCCGCGTCGGCCCAGGTGCACGTCGACGCGTGGGTAGCGCCCTCCCACCTCCAGGCGGCCAGGGTCGCGGACGGCAGCCTGGATCTCGCGGTGTGCTGGGTGCGCACGGCGGACCTCGATCGGCTCGGCCTGGACGCCCGGCTCGTCGGCGTGGAGCGCCTCTACGCGGTCGCCACCGGGCGCGACACCGGAGCCGTCCAGGCCCGGGACACCGTCGTCCTCATCGACGACGACGCCGCGGCCTGGTCGTCCTGGAACGTCTACGCCGAGGAGCTCGCCCGTGCCACCGGCGCCCGTCCCGTGCGGATCAGTGACGGCGGCGTCACCGGGGCCGCCTTCTTCGACCACGTCCGCCGCGCCGGGCGCCCCGTCGTCAACTCTCCGAAGGGGCAGGCGGCCCCGCTGCCGCCCGACCTGGTCCGGCGCCCGCTGATCGCGCCGGAGATCTGCTGGACCTGGTCGCTGGTCCGGCGC
The DNA here is from genome assembly GCF_016863035.1 of Microbispora corallina. Taxonomy (GTDB): domain Bacteria; phylum Actinomycetota; class Actinomycetes; order Streptosporangiales; family Streptosporangiaceae; genus Microbispora; species Microbispora corallina. Next base: position 26,849 of record NZ_BOOC01000056.1, on the reverse strand, counting down.
CGCGGAGACGCCCGCGCCGCCGTCCTGGCCGTCGCCGACGCCCTCACCGACGGCGTCGGCGACCTCGGGATCCACGCGCCGGACGTCTGGCTGCCCGACGGGGATCCGTACAAGCGGTAGACGTCCGCGCACGTCGAGAGGCCGTCGAGGTTTTGACAGATACTCGACCGGTCGTCTACGTTCTCAATAGTCGACCGGTCGGCTAGTACCGGTCGCGGAGATTCCATCCCCTTGAGAGAAGAGCACTTGTGATGAGCACGCAGGGTCAGAAGGTCGCGGTCGTCACCGGGGCGTCGCAGGGCATCGGAGCCGGCCTGGTCGCCGCGTACCGCAAGCTCGGCTACGCCGTGGTCGCCACCTCCCGCACCATCGCGGAGTCGCTGGACCGGGACGTCCTCAGCGTCCGGGGCGACATCGCCGACCCCACCACCGCCGACCGTGTGATCGAGGCCGGCGTCGAGCGGTTCGGCCGCATCGACACCCTGGTCAACAACGCCGGGTTCTTCGTCGCCAAGCCGTTCACCGACTACACGCCGGAGGAGTTCTCCTCACTGGTGGCGGTGAACCTGGGCGGGTTCTTCCGCATCACCCAGCGGGCCCTGCCGCACCTGCTCGCCCAGGGCGGCGGGCACATCATCCAGATCACCACCAGCCTGGTCGACCACCCCAACTCCAGCCTGCCCTCCGCGCTGGCCTCCCTCACCAAGGGCGGTCTGCAGGCCGCCACCAAGGCCCTGGCCATCGAGTACGCCACCCGCGGCGTCCGCGTCAACGCCGTCTCGCCGGGCGTCATCAAGACCCCCATGCACGCCCCGGAGACCCATGAGTTCCTCGGCGGACTCCACCCGGTCGGCCACATGGGCGAGGTGAGCGACATCGTCGACGCCGTGCTCTACCTGGAGAACGCGCCGTTCGTCACCGGCGAGATCCTCCACGTCGACGGCGGCCAGAACGCCGGTCACTGAGCGAGGCCACCGGCGCCGGCCCCGCACCGGCGCCGGGCCTCCACCGGCCTCACCGGTCTCCGCCGCCGATCAGCCGCCCGGGAACGGGCCGGGCCGGACGGACGACGAGCGCCAGGCCGAGGGGCTGACGCCGCGGGAGCGCTTGAAGGCCACGCTGAAGGCGAAGGGGTCGCCGTACCCGACCTGGCGGGCCACGGCGGCGACGGTCGCGTCGGTGTCGCGGAGCAGGTCCGCCGCCAGGGTCATCCGCCAGCCCGTGAGGTAGGTGAGCGGCGGCTCGCCGACCAGGCCGGTGAAGCGCGCGGCGAAGGCGGCGCGGGACACGCCGGCCGCGGCGGCCAGCGCGGCGACCGTCCACCGGCGGGCGGGATCCCCGTGCAGCAGGCGCAGCGCGCCGCCGACGGCGGGGTCGGCCAGCGCCCGGTACCACGCGGGACGCGCGGGCCCCGGCTCCGCGCACCACGCCCGCAGGGCCAGCACGAGCACGAGATCCAGCAGCCGGTCGAGCACGGCGTCCTGGCCGGGCTCGTCGCGGGCGACCTCGGCGGCGAGCAGGTCCAGCGCGGGCCGGGTCCGGGGCCCGGCCGGCACGACCGCCAGCGGCGGGAGCATCCCCAGCAGGCGGTCGCCCACGTCGCCGCGGAGCTCGTAGGCGCCCCTGAGCATGATCGTCGCCCCGGGCGATCCGTCGCCGTACGTGCGGGCGGCGAGGCTCCGGTGGGCGGCCGCCGCCGCCACGCTCGCGTTCACGACCTGCTTGCGCCGCCCGCTGATCACGACCTGCGGCGGGGTGGAGGGGTCGTCGGCGATCGTGTACGGGCCGGTGCCGGCGACGAGCGCGATGTCGCCCGCGGCGAGGCGTGCCGTCGCCGCGCGGGCGTCGTCGCCGAGCCGGATCGACGCGTGGCCGCCGAGCGTCGCCACGACCGTGAGCGGCGGGGCCTCGGCGAAGGTGAGCGACCACGGCGGACGCTGGATCAGCTGCCGGACCACCGCGTTCCTCGCGCGGGCTCGGTGCAGGAGATCGCCCAGGACGTCCACGTCCCTCAGGGTAGACGATCACAAAGGGATGTCCGACGTTCTCCCATGGATCGTCCCGGCCCTCGTGCGGTTGGCTTACCTGCCATGACGGACATCCTCATTCTCGGCGGCACCGGAACAGTCGGCCGCCGCGTCGCCGCCCGCCTCAGGGCCGCCGGCCGGACGGCGCGCACGGCGGCCAGGACCGGCGGCGACGTCCCCTTCGACCTCGGCGACCCGGGGACCTGGGCGCCCGCGCTCGACGGCGTCACCGCCGCCTACCTGATGGAGCCCGACCTGCGGACGAGCATCGACCGCCGGGCGCGCGTCCCCGCGTTCGTGGCCGAGGCGACGGCGGCGGGCGTGCGGCGTCTGGTGCTCCTGTCCGCCCCGGCCGCCGACGAGGACGGCCATCCCCTCAAGATCGTCGAGGAGGCCGTGCGCGACTCGGGCGCCGACTGGACCGTCCTGCGGCCGACCTGGTTCTCGCAGAACTTCGGCGAGAAGTTCTGGCGGCCCGGGATCCTCGCCGGGACCCTGTCCCTGCCCGCCGGCGACGGCCGCGCGCCGTTCGTCGACGCCGAGGACATCGCCGAGGTCGCCGTGTCGGCGCTGACCGAGGACCGCCACGCCGGCCAGGTCTACGAGCTGACCGGGCCGCGGGCGATCGGGTTCGGCGAGGCGGCCGGGCTCATCGGCGCGGCCGTCGGGCGGGTGATCCACTACGACGACGCCGACCCCGCGGTCCATGTCGAGCGCCAGGTCGCCCATGGCGTTCCCCCCGAGGTCGCACGGCTCCTCACCGGCCTCCTGGCCGGCCTCCGCGACGGGGTGGGCGGGGCGGTCCTCGACGGCGTCGACCGCGCCCTCGGCCGGCCGCCCCGGCCGTTCGAGGAGTACGTCGCCGAGACGGCCGCCGCCGGCCTCTGGACCTGACGTCCCATAGCGGGAATCGAGGACGCATTGACCCCTATTTGACAAAAAGTTACATTACGTCGGCAGATCGGGGGCCCGGCGCGCCTGTAAGGGAGAAACGTCCTCATGGTCCGACGAGTCCTGGTCTCGGCCACCGCGGTGGTGCTCTTCCTCGTCTGGGGCGTCCCGCCGGCCGCCCACGCGGCGGACGGCACGCGCACCCCGTCGTCGCCCTCCTACACCGTCACCCTGTCCAGCAACACGTCGGGCAGCACCTGGACGGGGCACGAGAGCGTGACGTTCTCCAACGCGTCCGCGGACCCCCTGACCGAGGTCTACCTGCGGCTGTGGGACAACTACCACGGGGCGTGCCCCTCCACCCCGGTCACCGTGACCAACGTGACCGGGGGCACGCCGTCGCCGTTGTCGGTGGGCTGCACCGCGATGAAGATCGCGCTGCCCGCGCCGCTCGGCCAGGGCCAGAGCGCCACCGTCGGGTTCGACCTGAGCATCGTGGTGCCGTCCGGCGCCGACCGGTTCGGCCGCGACGGCTCGTTCACCTTCGTCGGCAACGCGCTGCCGGTCCTGGCCGTCCGCGACGCGAGCGGCTGGCACCTCGACCCCTACTCGAACAACGGCGAGTCGTTCTACTCGCTGATCAGCGACTACTCGGTGACACTCGACCACCCGTCGTCGCTGCTGGTGCCCGCCACCGGCACGTCGACCGACACGCCGGGGACGTCCGGCCGCACGGTCACGAAGGCGACCGCGAAGAGCGTCCGCGAGTTCGCGTGGGCGGCCGGGCCGTTCGTGAAGACCACGAGCACCACCACGACGGGCGTCGTCGTGAACGTCTACCGGGTGAGCTCGATCAGCTCCGGCAGCGCGAGCTCGATGATGACCACCGCGAAGAACGCGCTCGTCACCCATGCCGGTCGGTTCGGCGCCTACCCGTACGGCGAGGTGGACGTGGTGCTCGACAACAACTTCTGGTTCGGCGGGATGGAGTATCCGGGTTTCGTGCTCGACGTGATCAGCTCGACCGCCCTGGCGCACGAGCTGGCCCACCAGTGGTGGTACGGGATCGTGGGGGACGACGAGTACACCAGCCCCTGGCTGGACGAGTCGTTCGCCGACTACGCCACCGACCTCTACAACGGCGTCTCGGGCACCAACTGCTGGAACGGCGTGTCCTGGCAGTCGTCGGCCGAGAAGATCACCAACTCGATGGCGTACTGGGACGCCCATCCGAGCCGGTACGGCACGGTGGTCTACACGTACGGCAAGTGCGCGCTGCACGACCTGCGGCGGGCCATCGGCACGACGGCGATGCAGAACCTGCTGAAGAACTACGCCGCCGCGCACTGGTACGGGGTGTCGACCACCGCCGAGTTCAAGGCCGCCGCGCAGGCCGCCACCTCGGTCGACCTGTCGTCGTTCTGGACCGCCCACCGCATCGACGGCTGATGCCCGTGACCGGCGCGGCAGGAACGTCGGCCGAAGATCCGCCCGGAGATGGGAGAACGGGTGGTCAGGAGCCGAGGGTGCCCAGGGCCGTCGCGATCGCCTCGCGGTAGCCGTCCACCGGCACCGCGCCGGGGATGCCGTAACGTCCGTCGAGCACGGTGAACGGCACGCCGGTCGCGCCGAGCTCGAGGGCGGCCCGGTGCTCGGCGCGCACCTCGTCGGCGAAGCGGTCGCCGTCGAGGACGTCGCGCGCCTCATCGGCCGGGACGCCCACACGCTCGGCCGCCGAGACCAGGAACTCCGGCTCGTAGACGTCGGCCGCGCCGCTGAACAGGCGTTCCTGCACCACGCCCATGAACGCGTTCGCCAGGCCGTACGTCCTGGCCAGAAGCGTCAGACGCAGCACGTCGAGACTGTTGCCGTGCGCGCGGTCGATCTCGTACGGAAGGCCCTCCTGCGCGGCGAGCTGCCTCATCTGCTCTTCCAGCGCACGGGCCCGGGCGGGCGGCATCCGCAGATGCCGCGCGAGGTACTCGAGGTTCGGTTCGACCGTCCGGGACGCCCCCGGGTCGAGCTCGAAGGCGTGCAGCACCACGTCGACGCGATCGGCGGCGTCCGACTGCGTGATCGCGGTCTCCAGCCGCTTCTTGCCCAGGTAACACCAGGGGCAGGCGACGTCGACCCACACGTCGATGCGCAGCCGGGTGTCGCCGGCGGCCGCGGGCGCGATGACGTCCATGGTCGTTCCCTCCTGGGTTCGAGCGGGGATTTACGGCAGGCTATGCCGGGAGACCGGGGTGGGGAGACGTCCGATCAGTTGTCAGCGTAGCCTAGCCTTACTGATCTGATCGTGTTGATCGTGTTCCGTCCGGCACGGCGAGGTGAGGCGTGGATGACCACCGTTGACGACTTGGTCGAGCCCGGTGATCGGCTGTCCGCGGTGCGGTGCGACGGGGAACGGCCCCTCGCCGACCTGGCGCCCGGCGCCAGGGCCACCGTGACGCGGGTGACGACCGCGGGATCGCCCGCCACGGCCCGCCGGTTGCGGGACCTCGGGTTCACCCCGGGCACGGTGGTCCAGGTGGTGCGCCGGGCGCCGCTGCGCGATCCTGTCGTCTACCTCGTGAAGGACTACGAGGTGTGCCTGCGCAGGGCGCAGGCCGCGTGCGTGTACACGGTCAGGGCGGACGGGTGAGCGCCGACTGCCACGACACCGGTGATTCGGGCACGGGCGCGGTCCTCACGGACGTGCCCCGGGTCGCCCTCGTCGGCAGCCCCAACGCGGGCAAGACGAGCGTCTTCAACAGCCTGACGGGTCTCAAGGCGAAGACGGGCAACTATCCCGGGGTGACGGTCGCCCGGTTCGTCGGCACCTTCCGCGTGGGCGGGCGCGGCTACGTGGTCGAGGACCTGCCGGGGACGTACAGCCTGGAGCCGATCAGCCCCGACGAGCAGATCACGGTCGACGTGCTCGACGGCCGCCTGGAGAACGTGCCGCGGCCCGACGCCCTGCTGGTCGTGGTGGACGCCACCACGTTGCGGCGGTCGCTGGGGTTCGTGGCGCAGGTCCTCGCGCGAGGTCTGCCGACGTGCGTGGTGGTCACCTTCACCGACGAGCTGACCCGCCGGCAGGGACACCTGGACGTCGAGGCGCTCGGGCAGGCCCTCGGCGTGCCGGTCCTCCCGGTGGTCGGCCACCGCGGGCACGGCATCGGGGAGCTGCGCGAGCGGCTGGCGGAGTGGCGGTCCTGGCCGCGCCCGGTGCTGCCGCCCCCGGCGGACCCGGACGAGTCGGACGCCTGGGCGGAGTCGGTCCTGGCCTTCGCCGGATACCGGTCCGCCGAGCGTCACCGGGTCACCCAGCGCGTCGACGCGGTCCTGCTCCACCCCGTTCTGGGCACGGCCGTGTTCTTCGTCGTGATGCTGCTCTTCTTCCAGACCGTCTTCACCCTGGCCGCCCCGCTGCAGGGGTACGTGGAGGCGTTCTTCGGGTGGCTGTCGGGCCTGGTCGCCGCCCACGTCCACGTCGCGTGGCTGTCGGGGCTGCTCGGCGACGCCGTCATCGGCGGCGTCGGAGGGGTGCTGGTCTTCGTCCCGCAGATCGTCCTGCTGTTCCTGCTGATCGCCCTGCTCGAGGGCGTCGGCTACATGTCCCGCGCGGCGTTCCTGATGGACCGGGTGATGGCGCGGGCCGGGCTGGAGGGGCGGGCGTTCGTCGCGCTGCTGTCGTCGTTCGCCTGCGCGATCCCCGGCATCATGGCGACCCGCACGCTGCCCTCCGCCAACGACCGCGTCGCCACGATGATGGCCGCGCCGCTCATGACCTGCTCGGCCCGGCTGCCGGTGTACGTGCTGCTCATCGGCCTGCTGGTCGACCCCTCGGTCAAGGTCGGCCCGTTCGGCGCGCAGGGGCTCGTGATGTTCGGCATGTACCTGCTCGGCGCGGTGTCGGCCATGCTGGCCGCCTGGGCCTTCAAGAGGCTCGGCGACCGCCGCGGCCTCGTCATGCCGTTCTACATGGAGATGCCGCCGTACCGGCTGCCAGCCCCGCGGTCGGTGCTGGTGGCCATGTGGGACTCGTCCAGGTCGTTCATCCGCAAGTGCTCGACGATCATCATGGTCACCACCGTCGGGCTGTGGCTGCTGCTGAACCTGCCGCTGCAGTCGGCCGCGCAGATGCGGGCGGCCGGCGTCGACCCCGGTGACGCGACCGCCGTCTCCTCCTACGTCGTCGACCACAGCTACGCCGCGGACCTCGGCCGCCTGGTGGCCCCGGTCTTCGACCCGCTGGGCTTCGACTGGCGCGTCAACGTCGGCGTGCTGTCCGCGCAGTCGGCCAGGGAGACCTTCGTCGCGACCCTCGGCCAGGTCGCCGCCGCCGAGGACCCGGAGCACCCGGCGCAGGTCCTGCGCTCCATGACCTACCCGGACGGCCCGCGCGCGGGGCAGCGGGTGTTCACCGCGCCCACCATCGCCGCGCTGCTGGTCTACTTCGCCTACGCCCTCCAGTGCATGGCCACCGTGGGCATCATGCGGCGCGAGACGGGCACCTGGAAGTGGCCGGCGGTCGCGTTCACCTACCTGACCGCGACCGCGTGGGTGATGGCGTACCTGGCGAGGACGATCACGACGATGCTGGGCGGGTGAGCGCCGATGGTCCCGACCCATCCCCAGCCGGTGCCCGGGCGGCCCGACGAGCTGCGCTGGGTCGTCCCCGCGGACGTGCTGCCCTTAACCGGACGACCGGCCGCCGTCCCGGCGCCGCTGGCCGCGTTGCTTGCCGACGGCACCCTCGCCGAGGTCCGGGTGGAGCCGGCCGCCGTCGTCACCCGCCTCGGAACGGGCCGCGGCTGGCCGGCCGACGGCCCGCGCGTCCGCACCGCGCTCCACGCCGCCCTGGACGACCCCGCCGGCTGGGCGCCCGAGGACGACGCCGGGGAGTCGCCGGAGGACCTGCTGCTGTACACCGCCGCCCGGGACCTCATCGACGGGCAGGTGGGGCGGTTCGCCCGTTCCCACGGAGGCGGCATCGACCTGGTCGCCGCCCACGAGGGCGTCGTCACCGTCCGCCTGAACGGCGCCTGCAACGGATGCCCGGCGGCGCGCGTCACGATGAAGCGGCGGCTGGAGGACACGCTCCGCCGGCGTTTCCCTGCCCTTCGCGAGGTCACGGACGCCGGCGCCCCGCCGTCCTGACCCGGCCGCACGACAGGCCGGGGGGCGGCCGGTCGGCGCGCCCCCCGGGTTGTCAGCGGGTCGCTAGCACTTGCCGCTCACCCGCTTGCATCCCGTCCTCTTGCAGCACCTGAACCGGCGGTGGTTGGTGCACCGGTAGCTGCATTTGTCGCCCGGGTTCCCCGCCGAGAGGCCGAGCGTGGGGGACCCCTGGCAGGACGACGGGGCGGCGGCGAGGCTCGGCTGCGCCGACGCGGACGACACGCCGAACGAGCAGGGCGCGAAGGCCACGAACAGCGTGGCCCCGAAGACCGTGAACAGTCGCTTTCCCCGCATGGATCGCTCCTCTCCGATCGAGCCGCAGGTCGCGATCGCGGACTTCGATTGTCGGCGGCGGCCTCGAAGCGCGTCCAGGCCACTGACCCTCTCTGGAGGCATTCGCCGGTCATTTCAGCCCGTCGCATTGGCACGGCATTGGCGCGGCATTGGCACGGCATTGCCGCGGCGGCCGGAGCATGATCCAATCTGCCGGAGGAGCCGGGGGTACGCGTGCGCCCCCGCGGCCGCGGCGCGGCCGATCGGCGGACACGGGAGCGGTGAATGGGTGACGTCGTCATCGTGGGAGGCGGCCCCACCGGGCTGTGGCTCGCGGCGGAGCTGCGGCTCGCCGGCGCCGGCGTCACGGTCCTGGAGAGGCGGACCGAGCGCGACACCCACTCGAAGGGCTTCACCGTCCATCCCCGCACGATGGAGTTGTGGGCCTCGCGCGGCGTCGACGAGCTGTTCGTCCCCAGGGGCACGCGGGTGCCCAGCTCGCACTTCGGCCTCCTCGACACCCGGATGGACTACGGCGCCCTCGACACCCCCTTCCCGTACGTCCTCCTGCTCGCGCAGCCGGCGGTCGAGGAGCTGACCGAGGGGTACGCCCGCGACCTGGGGGTGACCGTCCGCCGCGGGCACGCCTTCACCGGCCTGACCCAGGCGGCGGACGGGGTCGTGGTGCGGGCCGAGGGGCCGGACGGCCCGTACAGCCTGGAGACGGGATTCGTGGTCGGATGCGACGGCGTGGGCAGCGCGGTCCGGGCGGCGGCCGGGATCGGCTTCCCCGGCACCGCGTCGACCGCCTACACGTGGATCGCCGACGTGATCCTCGACGACCCTCCGCCGGTGGCGTACTTCCAGGCCACCAACGAGGCCGGTCAGGTGCTGGTCGTGCCCATGGGCGCCGGCGTCCACCGGGTGGGCGGCATCGACGGCGACGCCGGCGCGGACGCGGCCCTCCCCGGCGAGAAGGAGATCAGGGCGCGGCTCGTGTCGGTGACCGGCACCGACTTCGGCCTGCGCGACGTGGTCTGGGTGTCCGGCACGGGGACCGCCTCGCACCTCGCCGACCGCTACCGCGACGGCCGGGTGCTGCTGGCCGGGGACGCCGCGCACCGCCTCTTCCCCGCCGGCGGGATGGGCCTGAACGTCGGCCTGCAGGACGCGGGGAACCTCGGATGGAAGCTGGGCGCCACCGTGCGGGGATGGGCTCCCGGCGGCCTGCTGGACACCTACCACCAGGAGAGGCACCCGGTCGGCGCCGCCACCCTGCTCCTGACCCGGGGACAGACCGCGCTCATGACCGCGTTCACGCCCGAGAGCCTCGCCCTGCGCGCGGTGCTGAACGACGCCGTCGGGCAGGTGCCGCAGTTCTCCCATCACCTGGCGCGGCAGGTCTCCGGCATCGGCGTCTCCTACGGGCGGGGTCCCGGCGACCACCCACTGGTGGGCACGCGGGCCCCGGACCTGCGGCTGTCCGACGGGACGGGGCTGTTCGGGCTGCTCGTCCCGGGCGGGTACGTGCTGCTCGACTTCGCGGGACCGGCCTCCGCCGTCGCCGGCGGGACGGCCGCGCCCCCCGGGCTGACCGTCCGCCAGGACCGGCCGGTCGAGTCGCGGGCCGACTGGCGGCCGGTCCGCGCGGCGCTGATCCGTCCGGACGGACACGTCGCCTGGGCCTCGGAGACGGACGGCGACACTTTGCGGTCCGCGGCCGCCACCGCGTTGGCCGCCGCCGTCGGCGGTCCCGGCTTGCCCTAAAGGGATCATTTCGGCGGTTTCACGGCGGCAGCCGCCGAGTACCCGTAATGCCCGCACAGGGCAAGCGGGGACCAAAAATGCAGGTCATCGCCTTGTGAGAGGATCGGGGCCTTCCTAACGTGAGGGCATGTCCCACTCATGTCCTCGCCGCTCGTTCATGGGAGGGACGCGGACACCCGCCGTCCCCCGAACCGGCCCGGACGTTCGCCGGTGTGACCGGCCGCAGGGGCCGCCACGCCCGCCTCGAACGACCTGAACCGAACCGGCGCGAGATACGGGGGTGCTCGCGGTGACACATCGACCGGACCACAGCGAGGACGGGACCGGCCGCCCTCGGGAGACGGGATACTCGCGGCGATCGTTCCTGGCGTGCTCGGCGGCGGGCGCCGCGGCGCCGTTCCTCGTCCGCGGAGCGTCCTCCTCCCCCGGCGCGGCCGCCCCTCCCTCCGGCGAGGCGGCGAACTTCGTCGTCCAGCCCACGCCGTCGCGGTACTTCGTCCACCGGGAGAACGGCTCGGAGGAGATGAAGTGGGGCCCGGTCGGGCGGGCGGTCCTGGACGGCCGGCACGCCGAGTACGGGGACGCGATCCCCAACGACCGCCTGTACATCCACAACAGGGCGCGCCCGCCGCGGATCGACCGCCGCGCCTGGCGGCTCAGGCTCACCGGTGACGCGCTGGCCCGTCCCCGGTCGTTCACGTACGACGACCTGCTGGCGATGCCGCCGGTGACGCTGAGGCGCACGATCGACTGCGGGGCCAACTGCTCCGCGTTCTTCCCGAAGCTGCCGCCGGGCGGGGCCGACGAGCGCTGGCTTCCCGTCGGCTACACCCAGTGGCACTTCGGCGCGGTGGGAGCCGCCGAGTGGACGGGAGTACGGGCCGGGGACGTGCTCGCCGCCGCGGGGGCCCGGTCGCCGGTGGACGTGAAGTTCATGGGCCTGGACCTCATCGTCAACCAGAGCTTCCCGGGCGGGACGGTGCGCTACTCCCAGGTCGTCCCGATCGAGAAGGTCCTCAAGGACGACACGCTGCTGGTGTACCGCATGAACGGGCAGGACCTGCCGGTCGACCACGGCTACCCGCTCCGCCTGCTCCTGTCGGGATGGAGCGCCGTGACCTTCGTCAAGTGGCTCGGCGAGATCGAGGTGTCCACGCGTCGCATCCCTCCCACCGGGCTGCAGACGAGGCACGTCCTCACCGGTCCGGCCTATCCCAAGCCGGTCCCGCTGAGCGTCAGCCCCATCCGCAGCGCCATCGAGCACGACCCGGAGGTCACGCTGCACCCCGGCGACGTCGTCCTGCGCGGCCGGGCGTGGTCGGGACACGGCGCGATCGACCGCGTCGACGTCTCCGTCGAGAGGCTCGCCGCGCCCGGGCGCTGGGTCACCGAGATGCCGTGGCGGAGGGCGACGCTGCTCAACACTCCCGAGCCCTTCATGTGGGTGCGCTTCGAGGTGCCCTGGCGGGGAGCCCGCCCCGGGCAGTACCGCGTGATGTCCCGCGCGAGGGACAGGGCCGGCAACGTCCAGCCCCGCCCGCAGGACGTCGTGTGGAACCAGCACGGCCTCGGCTACAACGGGCACTACCCCCTGGAGCTCATCGTGGTCCCGCCCAGCGACATGCCGTGACCCCCGGCTAGTACGACGTGGGCGACGGCCGTCGTCCACCGCCGGACGAGCCGACCCCGGGACGCGCGACCGGCAGCGCGTCCAGCCTGGCCGCGGAGTGCCACGTCAACTCGAGACTTCCTCTCGTCGCCGGTCATCGCCGGCTGTGGCGGGGATGGCGGTGTCGATGAGGACGGCGGCGATGGCGGCGGCGGTGGGGAAGGCGTCGGCGTTGAGGACCCGGGTGCGGGCCGCGGCGCCGTCGATGAGCAGCGCGAGCTGCTCGCCGAGCTGTTCAGGGTCGGCGGCCCCGGCTTCGCGGGCGGTGTCGGCGAGCCGCGCGGCGACGGCTTTCTTGTAGTCGCGGGCGTACTGGGATGCGGGGTGCTGGGGGTCGTGGAGTTCGACGGCGGCGCCGATGTAGGGGCACAGGGGGGTGGTGGGGGGGACGTCGAAGGCGGCGAGGAGCCGTTCGCGGGGCGTGAGGTCGGTGCGGTCGAACACGCCGGACAGAACAGAGGGATCGAACCGGCGCAGGTACTCGGCGACGAGTTCGTCCTTGCCGGTGAAGTGCTGGTAGGCCGTGCGCTTGGACACCTGGGCCGCCGCGCACAGCTGGTCCATGCCGGTGCGGTTGATGCCCTGCTCGCGGAACAGCTGCTGGGACGCGCTGAGGATGCGCTCGCGGGCGCCCCGGCCCCGGCGGCGGCCCTTGGGTCCCTTCTCCACCTCCGTCATGGGTCCATGGTACGCCGGCTGGGTAACGACCGGTGTACATAGTTTGCGTCCCGGCCGCCCACCCCGTACCGTAAGCACACAGATCGGTGTACATAACACCGGTAACCGCTGGTGCGCACGGCACCACCGACTCAAGGGAACGAATATGGGGAAGCTTGACGGCAAGGTCGCGGTCATCACCGGCGGCACCAGCGGCATGGCGCTGGCCGGCGCGAAGCTGTTCGTCGATGAGGGAGCGCACGTCTTCATCACCGGCCGCCGCCAGGAGGCCCTGGACGAGGCCGTGAAGCAAATCGGCCGCAACGTCACCGGCGTCCAGGGCGACGCCGCCGACCTGGACGACCTGGACCGCCTGTACGACACCGTCAAGCGGGAGAAGGGAACCCTCGACGTGCTGTGGGCCAGCGCCGGCGGCGGCGAGCCCGCCCCGCTCGGCGAGATCACCGAGGCCCAGTTCGACACCTGGTTCGGGCTCAACGCCCGCGGCACCCTGTTCACCGTCCAGAAGGCCCTCCCGCTCTTCAACGACGGCGGCTCCATCCTCATGACCGGCTCCAACGCATCCCTCGGCGCCTTCCCCGGCTGGAGTGTCTACGCCGGCAGCAAGGCCGTCCAGCAGGCATGGGCCCGCGTCTGGCTCAACGAGCTCAAGGACCGCCGCATCCGCGTCAACGTCCTGACCCCCGGCCAGGTCGCCACTGCCAAGCAGGAAGAACTCTTCGACGAGGCCACCAAGCGTCAGTTCGAGTCCCTCATTCCCCGCGGCCAGATGGGCCGCCCCGACGAAATCGCCACTGTCGCCCTCTTCCTCGCCTCCGACGACTCCAGCTACGTCAACGGCATGGAACTCGTCGTCGACGGCGGCACTACCGCCCTCTGAACCGAACAACCACCACCAGGGCAGGACATCTCATGAGCAACATCAGCATCATCGGCACCGGGAACATGGCCCGCACCATCGGCGCGCGGGCGGTGGCGGGCGGCAACACCGTCGAGGTCATGGGCCGCGATCAGTCCAAGGCCGCTGACCTGGCCAAGGCTCTCGGCGGCGGCGCCACGACGGGAGAATGGGGCACCGCCCCGGCGGGGGACATCGTCATCGTGGCCCTGTTGTACGACGGTGTCGTGCCGGTCGTCGCCCAGTACGGAGACGCTCTCGCGGGCAAGGTCATCGTCGACATCAGCAATCCCTTCAATTCCACGTTCGACGGGCTGGCCCACCGCGAGGAGACCTCGATCGCGCAGGAGGTCGCCAAGGCGGCCCCGGCCGGCGCCAGCGTGGTGAAGGCGTTCAACACCATCTACCGTCATGTCCTGGAGAAGGGTCGGCCCGACGTCTTCATCGCTGGCGATGATGCGCAGGCCAAGGCACGTGTGGAGGCGTTCATCGAGAGCCTCGGGTTGCGCCCGCTGGACGTCGGCGGCCTGAAAATGGCGCACTGGCTGGAAGGAGCGGGCGTGGTCACGGTGGGCCTCGCCAACCACGGGGTGGGGAACCTGGACTTCGCCCTCGGCATCACCGAACTTCCCGTCTGAGCGAACGGTGTCCTCCTCGCGGATCTCGTGGCCCTCGGCCTGGAGCTGGGCGAGGGCGTCGATGTAGCGGGTCGTCCAGAGCACGATGGCGTTGAGGACCAGGCCGAGCGCGCCGAGCCGGCCCTCCATGCCGTCGCGGTACTCCTGGTGGATGGGGCCGCGCTTGTGAACTGCTTGAGCCACGACCGGAGCCGTACGCGACGCTGCTTAAGGCGGCCTCACCTCTTCCCCTCCGTGTTGATGCGGAAGAGGGGGATCAGTACGACGGCGAGGCACATGATCACGATGCTCCGCCGCTACCTGCGCGACGGTGGCGTAGAACGCTTCGGATCCCATGGACGTTCTTCGTGGGCACTCGCGCGCCTGTTTCTGCCGCAGGTCCGCGGAGGGCACGTGCCGCTCGCGGCCGCGAACCGGAGGGCTGAGGAGGCGGAGGCGCGGGAGACGACCCAGGCCGCACGGATCGACAAGCTGGGGCAGATGCTCGCCGGCGCGCGGCTGCAGCTGGAGCACGTCACGCAGGCGCAGGCAGCGGAGCGGCCGGGGCGGGCCGGCGCAGGACGGCGAGCGCCACGGCGAACGCCGCGACCAGCAGGCCCGCGGAGACGGCGAACGCCAGCCGGTAGCCGCCGGTCAGCGCGGCCGCCTCCCCGGCTCCGGCCGCCAGCAGCTCGTCGGTGCGCGAGGCGGCCAGCGTGGACAGCACCGCGACGCCGATGGCCATGCCGACCTGCTGGGTGGTGCCGAACAGCCCGGAGGCCAGGCCGGCGTCGCTCTCCCCCGCTCCGGACATGCCGAGCGTGGCCAGCGCCGGGAGCACCAGCCCGCCGCCCGCGAGGAGCAGCATCACCGGCAGCAGGTGGGTGACGTAGACGGCGTCCACCGGGATGCGGGTGAGCAGGGCCATCGCCCCGACGAGGAGCGCCAGACCGGCGACCAGGACGGCGCGGGCGCCGAAGCGGGCGCTGAGCCGGGCGGACACGAACAGGGAGACCGAGCCGATGAGCACCGCGGCCGGGAGCATCGCCAGACCCGTGTCCAGCGCCCCGTAGCCCAGCACCCGCTGCATGTAGAGAGCGACGAGGACCTGGAAGGCGAACATCCCCGACAGGCTCAGCATCTGGGCGAGGTTCGCGCCGGCCACGTTGCGTGACCGCAGGACGCGCAGCGGCATCAGCGGGGCCCGGGCCGTGGCCTGCCGCACGACGAACCCGGCGAGCAGGGCCAGCGACACCGCGCCGAGGGCGAGCGTGTGGACGGAGAGCCAGCCGTACTCCTCGACCTCGACGACCGTGTAGATGCCCAGCATGAGACCGGCGGTCACCAGCACGGCGCCGGCGACGTCGGCCCCGGCGGCCAGCCCGATGCCCCGGTCGGCGGGCAGCGCCGGCAGCGCGAGCGCGACCGTGGCCACCCCGATGGGCACGTTCACGAGGAAGATCCACGGCCAGCTCAGGGCGTCCGTGAGCACTCCGCCCAGGACCTGGCCGATCGACGCGCCGGCCGCTCCGGTGAAGCTGAAGATCGCAATGGCCCTCCCCCGCTCCCGGGGGTCGGTGAACAGCGTCACCAGGATGCCCAGGACCACGGCGGAGGCGAGCGCGCTGCCCACCCCCTGCAGGAACCGCGCGGCGATCAGGAGCCCCGGACCGGTGGACGCGGCGGCCAGCAGCGAGGCGGCGGTGAAGATCGCGTTGCCGGCCAGGAACATCGTGCGGCGCCCGACCAGGTCGCCCAGCCTTCCCGCCAGCAGCAGCAGGCCGCCGAAGGGGATCAGGTAGGCGTTGACGATCCAGCTCAGCCCGGCCGACGAGAACCCCAGATCCCTCTGGATGGCGGGCATCGCCACCGTCACGATGCTCCCGTCGAGGATCGTCATCAGCCCCGTCGCGGACAGCACGCCCAGCGCGGTCCAGCGCGAGTTTCGCGTGTACGACATGTCTCTCCCGTCTCGTATCGACGAGAAAGACCGTAGCAGATAGTTTTGTTGTAGACGATCCCTTACGGATCTACTTTCGCTCGCGGGCTCGCCGGGCCTGCTGGGCGCCGTCCGCGGGAGTGGCGAGGTGGCCGGCGGCCAGGCGGTTCAGGGCGCGCACGAGGACCTCGCGCTCGTCCTCCGGCAGCGAGCCGAGCGCCGCGCGGTGCACGCCGTCCACGATCTCCTGGCTGCGGCGGGCGATCTCCGCTCCGGCGTCCGTGACCGCGATGATCCGCGCCCGCCGGTCCACGCTGGACGGGCGGCGCTCGGCGTACCCCGCCTTCTCCAGCGCGTCCACGGTCACGACCATGGTGGTCTTGTCCATGTCGCCCAGCTCGGCGAGCTGGATCTGCGTGCGTTCCTCCTCGATGGCGTGGACGAGCACGCAGTGCATGCGCGTCGTCAGCCCGATCTCGGCGAGCGCCGCCGCCAGCCGGGTGCGCAGCACGTGACTCGTGTGGTCGAGCAGGAAGGACAGGTCCGTCTCTGTGCGCGCGGGAGCCATCGCCGTCATGCCACCAGCGTACCCACGTCGTCCCGCTGCGGATTATCCGCGAACGGACGATACGGCGGCGCCCGCCGGCGCCCGGCCGAGGGCCGGGGCCGGCGGGCGTTCCGGCCGGTCTCAGGCAGCCGCGCACCCGACGGCGGACGGCACCCGGTTGGAGCCCGACCAACTGGCGAGGAAGCCGGCGGTCGTCGAGGCGGCCGGCGCCAGGGCGCCGTTCCACGTCTCGTTGCGGACCGTCACGCCGCTTCCCGACTGGGTGTAGCGGCCGCCCCAGATCTGGGTGACCCGCTGGCCGTCGGGGAAGGTGAAGGTGACGCTCCACCCCGTCAGGGCCGCCGTCCCGGTGTTGCGCACCGCCAGCTCGCCCTGGAACCCGCCCTGCCACTGGCTGACGACTCGGTACGTCGCGGAGCAGCTGAGCGGGCCGCCGGTCGGCGACGGGCTGGGCGAGGGGCTGGGCGAGGGGCTGGGCGACGGACTCGGCGACGGCGACGGACTCGGCGAGGGAGAGGGAGAGGGAGAGGGAGAGGGAGAGGGACTCGGCGACGGCGACGGAGAGGGGCTGGGCGAGGGCGACGGATTGCCGGCCGGAGGGACGCGGATGATCCGGTCGTCGTCGGCGGCCGGAGTGCCGCGGCCGTCGCGGTTGCTCGTCGTCACCCAGAGCCACCCGTCCGGTCCGACCGCGACCGTGCGCAGGCGCCCGTACGTCGCCTGGAGCTCGGCCACGGGGGTGCCGGCCGTGGCGCCATTCACCGGCACCGTCCACAGCCGCGTCCCGTGCAGCGCCCCCGCGAAGAGCGTGCCGTTGGCGTACGCCAGGCCGCTGGGCGAGGCCTCCGCGGTGCTCCACGTCACCAGGGGGTTGCGGAAGCGCGGGTCGTTGCACATCCCCTCACAGGTGGGCCAGCCGTAGTTCGCGCCGCCGACGATGAGGTTGATCTCGTCCCAGGTGTTCTGGCCGAACTCGCTGGCGTACAGCCGTCCCTGCCCGTCCCAGGCGAGCCCCTGCACATTGCGATGGCCGTAGCTGTACACCCGCGACCCCGCGATCGGGTTGTCCGAGGGGACGCCGCCGTCCGGCAGCAGGCGCAGGATCTTGCCGCCCAGGCTGTTCAGGTCCTGGGCGTTGGCCGTGTTCCCGCCGTCGCCCGCGGAGACGTACAGCATGCCGTCGGGCCCGAACGCGAGGCGTCCGCCGTTGTGGAAGGAGTTGCGGGGGATGCCCGACAGGATGACCTGCTGGGTGGCCGGCGCGTTCAGACGGAAGCGGACCACCCGGTTGTCCGAGGACGTGGTGTAGTAGGCGTAGATCCACTGGTCCTGCGCGTACGCGGGCGAGACCGCGATGCCGAGGAGACCGCCCTCGCCCGAGGGCGTGACGTTCGGGACCGTCGCCACCGGCGTGGGCGCGGACCCGGGACGCACCTGCATGATGCGCGCCGTGTCCCGTTCGGACACGAGGGCGCTGCCGTCCGGGAGGAACGCCAATCCCCACGGCACCTGGAGTCCCGTCGCGGAGACCTGCGCGCGGCCGAAGTCGAACCCGCCGGTCGCGGCTCCGGCGGCGGGCGGACGGGTCACGAGGAGCGCCGCCGCGATGGCAAGGACGGTGAGGGCCGCGGCGAGGGCCGAGGCGAGACGGTGCGGCATCACGTGCCCCCCGAGGGATGAAACGTCGGCTGTCGGCTCCGGGTGTGTCACGGGAACGTAGCCGGGGTCCGCGGCGCGGGCAACGACCGGCCTCCGCCCGCTCCCCCTCGGCCTCGATGACCTGGGCCTCCTCTCACCGGCCGGTCAGCGGGTCAGGAAACTTTCAGGTAAACCAGGAAACTTTTCGCCGGCCAGCGGGCGACCTACCCATATTACCTACCGCTATTACCGGTAATTAGCCTAGAATGCCGCAGAGAAGGACGAATGACAGGAGGTCGGATGCCGAAGGCGTTCGTGTTCACCCGGGCGTTCCCCCTGAACGAGGCGCCGCGCGCGGCGCAGGACGACCACGCCCCTGGCACCATCGAGGTGGGCGCGTGAGCGTCGGCGCGCCGGGCGGCGGGACCGCGGACCGCCACCTCCTGGACAACCCCGCCTGGGCCTCGCTCACCGGCCCGCACGCGCACTTCGCGGAGCGGCACGGCAACGCGGTGCGCTATCCGGACGACGTCTCGCCGTTCTACGCGCTGCCCGACGACCCCGGCCCTGCGGACTGGAACGACCTCGCCGTGCTCGCGGGACCCGGCGCGACGGTCCCCGTCGCCGGCGCCTTCCCGCCGCCGGACGGGTGGGAGGTGGTGGCGCAGGGCGTGGGCGTCCAGATGGTCGGCGACGACGTGGCGCCGGCGCCGGACGGCGAGGCGGTCCGCCTCGCGGCCGCGGACGTCCCGGAGATGCTCGACCTCGTCGAGCGCACCCAGCCGGGCCCGTTCCGGCCGCGGACCGTCGACATGGGCACCTATCTCGGCATCCGCCAAAACGGCGCCCTGATCGCCATGGCCGGCGAGCGCCTGCACCCGCCCGGCTGGACGGAGATCAGCGCCGTCTGCGTCGACCCGGCCTTCCGCCGCCGGGGTCTGGCGTCCCGGCTGGTCCTGGCCGTCGCGGCCGGCGTCCGCGCCCGCGGCGAGATTCCGTTCCTGCACGCCGTCGCGAGCAACACCGGCGCCATCCGCGTCTACGAGGCGCTCGGCTTCCGTCTCCGCCGCATGACGACGTTCGCCGCCGTCCGCGTCCCCGCCGGCGTGCTGACCGACGCGCGTGGGTGACCGCCTTTACATCGTAGATCTCTAGGCGGGCGGGTCAGGAGACGAGAGGAAGGCGCAGGACGAAGCGCGCCCCGCCGTAGGCGGCGTCCTCCACGTGCAGGGTGCCGCGGTGGGCCGAGGCGATGGCGCGGGCGACGGCCAGGCCCAGCCCGGGGCCGCCGCGGTCGCGGCTGCGGGAGGCGTCCAGGCGGACGAAGCGCTGGAAGATGCGGTCGCGGTCGTCCGGGCTGACGCCGTGCCCGTCGTCGGCCACGGCGAGCTCCGCGTGACCGCCGGCGCGGCGCAGGTCCACCTTCAGCCGCCGCGCGGCGTGCCGCCGGGCGTTGTCGAAGAGGCCGGCGAGCAGCCGGGTGAGCTGCCAGGAGGCGGCGTCCACGGTCACCGCCGGCTCCAGGTCGAGCCGCACGTCACAGCTTCCTGCCCAGCGGGCGGCCACCGTCTCGACCAGGCTCGTCAGGTTCACCTCCTCCAGCTCTTCGTCGGCGTCGACCTCGATCGTGGCCAGCAGGAGCAGGTCGTCGACGATGGCCGCCAGCCGGTCGAGGTCTCCGGCCAGGTGGCCGAGCAGATCGCGCAGGTCGACGTGGTCGGGGTGGAGCTGCGCCTCCTCCACCTGCAGGCGCAGCGCGGCGAGCGGCGTGCGCAGTTCGTGCGAGGCGTCGGCGGCGAACTGGCGCTGCCGGTCGAGCAGCCGCTCCGCGTACGTCGCCGCCTCCCTCACCTGCTCGTTCAGGTCGTGCGTCTCCGTGGCGTACGGGCTCATGGGCGAGCGGCTCCCCCGGAACTGCTGGAGGAACGCCGACACGTCCTCCGTACGGTGGACGAACAGCACCACCGCGCCGTTCGAGCCGAAGACAGGCGAGTTGACCGTGCTCCAGTACCGCCCCTCGGACAGACCCCCGGCGCCCGAGACGGGCATGGCGCACCTCTGCGGCGCCATCACGTCCGGCTTGCCGGTGGCCCGGGCCCGGCGCAGCGAGGCCTCGAGGTTCCGCAGCGCGCGCCGTCTGCCCGGGTCGGCGTGGTCGTGGGCGCAGGAGTCGAGCACGTGCCGGCCCAGCAGTTCCTCCCGCCGCCGGCCGCAGGCGTCGAGGTAGGCCTGGTTGACGGCCACGATGGTCATGTCCGGCGTCATCACCAGGCACGGGCTCGGAACGGCCGCGAACAGGGCCGCGTAGTCGAGGTGCTGTCTCATCGGGTTCCCTTCGGCGCGCGCTCGGTGGAGCTCACGTCTCCATCGCTTCGTGCAGGTGCCGCTCCGGCTCCGATCCGGCGGAAGCGGCCGGGCCCGCCAGGGGAAGGCGCAGGACGAAGGCCGCCCCACCCGTCTCGGACTCCTCGGCGTGCAGGCTGCCGACGTGGGAACGGGCGATGTCGCGGGCGATCGACAGACCCAGGCCGGTGCCGGTGCGGTCGAGGCGGCGGGCGGCAGCCAGGCGGGTGAAGCGCTGGAAGATCCGTTCCCGATCGCACTCCGCGATCCCCTCTCCGTCGTCGGTCACCGTGAGCCGGGCGTGGCCGTTCTCGCGGCTCACCCGGACCTCGACCAGGTGCCTGGCGTGCCGCTGGGCGTTGTCCAGCAGGTTGGTGAGCAGCCGGACGATCCGGATCGGGACGGCATGGACGATCACCCCGCTGTGCAGCCGGAGCCGTACGTCGATGGGGTCGGACCTGCGGGCGACCTCCTCACGGACGATCTCGGCGAGGTCGGCGCGCCGCGGCTGGACGCCGGAACCGGTCTCCAGCTCGGCGAGGACGCGCAGGTCCGTGAGGATCGCGTCCAGCCGGTCGACGTCGCGCAACGCCCGGGCGACCAGGTCGCCGAGGACCGTCTGGTCAGGATGCAGGCGGGCCTCCTCCAGCTCCGCGCGCAGCCCCGCGACGGCCGCGCGCAGCTCGTGCGACGCGTCGGAGGCGAACCGCCGTTCCTTCTTCAGCTCGCGTTTCAGCTCGCGCATCGTGTCGAGGGACGTCTGAATCGCCGCCGCGGTCCTGCCCTGACGGGATGGGTGCGGCTCACAGTCGTACGGGGGCGTGGGGAGTGCCGTCACAGCACATGTTCCTTCCATTGCGTGGCTTCCGGGCGCGATGCGGCGGACGGTCGCGTGGGAGGTTCGCGCGGCCCGCGCCGGCGCGGTGCCGGGCCGGTCCGCCGGGCCGGCGCGATCTCCGCGACGGCCGTCGCTTCGGAGGGAGCCGCTGTCATGCGGTCACCAGCTAGGACAGGACAGCCCCCCGGCCTGTGACAGCCCCGGGGCGAGCGCGTGCGATTCGTCGTCCGGCGCGGCTCTCACGCGGACGGGTGAGGTCCGCCGCCTGGCAGCGCGCGAGGGTGGCCGAGGCAGCCGCGCGCCGGCGAGCCCCCCGGTCGACGGGCTCGCGAACGTGGCGTGGTCAGGTCACGGCCGGCACCGCGGTGATCTTGGCGGGGTTCATCATCCAGAACACCCGGTCGACGCCCTGCTCGGAGGCGTCGACGGTGAGGACCGCGAACACCTGCCCGTCCCGGCTCAGCAGCGCGGAGGTCTGGCCGTTCGTGCTCGCCCACGTCACGTCGACGCCGGCCCAGAAGCGGCTCGCGAACGCCCTGACGTACCTCGCCACCCGCGACGCCCCCACCACGGGGATGCGCGAGGCGCGCTCGGCGCCGCCGCCGTCGGAGTAGCTCACCACGTCCGCGGCGAAGATCTCCTCCAGCGTGGCCAGGTCGCCGGCCCGGGCGGCGGCGACGAAGGCCGTCAGCAGCCTGCGTTGCTCGGCCTTCGTCACGGGCGCCCTGCGCTCGGCGCGCACGTGCCGGCGGGCCCGGCTGACCAGCTGGCGCACCGCCACCTCGCTGAGCCCGACGATGTCGGCGATCTGCCGGTAGGGGTAGTCGAACGCCTCCCGCAGCACGTACGCCGCCCGTTCCGTGGGCGACAGCCGCTCCAGGAGCAACAGGACGGCGAGCTCCAGCGCCGCGCCGCGCTCGGCGCCGAGGTGCGGGTCCGCGCTGGTGTCGACCGGCTCCGGCAGCCACGGGCCGACGTACGTCTCGCGGCGGACGCGTGCGGACTGGGCGGCGTTGATGGCCAGCCGCGTCGTCACGGTCGCGAGGAACGCGGCGGGGTTGTCCACCGCGGCGCGGTCGCAGCCCTGCCAGCGCAGCCACACCTCCTGCACCAGGTCCTCGGCTTCGGTGGCGCTGCCCAGCATCCGGTACGCGATCCCGAACAGGCGCGGCCGCACATTCGTGAAGACCTCCGCCGCCCGGTCGATCTCGCCCGGACCCCTCGACCCGCCGTCCGCCACCGCCATCGCCCCCTTGCCTCGTCCGCTTCACGGCTCGGCCCCCGGCCCTCGTGGCCGCCCGCACCCATCCGCGGCTGGAGCGAGTACGGGACGGGCCCGCGGGCCGGGTGCGCGCCGCTTCCTCCGGTGTGCGCGGTACGGCGCCGGCCACGTGATCGCGTGGTGCCCGGGATGGACACGGATGATCGCCACCGGGCGGGCGACGAGCTCTACGGGCCCGGCCGGCCTCGCGGCGGCGCCCGTGGCCGGGCAAGCGGCAGGACGCCCGGGACGGGTGCGTACCCCGGCGTCGCGCCCGGGCCCGGTGACGACTTTCCCACCACCGTAACCCCGCGGCTCGGTGTGGGGTGGACGACCCGGGCGAGGCCGGGGGGACCGCCGGCCTCCCGGGGCGTGGGGGT
Organism: Microbispora corallina; assembly: GCF_016863035.1. Lineage (GTDB taxonomy): Bacteria > Actinomycetota > Actinomycetes > Streptosporangiales > Streptosporangiaceae > Microbispora > Microbispora corallina. The sequence continues at coordinate 3,896 of NZ_BOOC01000056.1, read as the reverse complement.
CAGGCGCGCGCGAGCCAGTCGGCGTACCGGGTGGGGGCCGTCACGGCGCCGGCGGGGGCGATGATGGCGTCGCCCGACACCGCGGCGAACATGCCCGCGGTGTCGTCGGCGACGACACGGCTGTCGCCCTTGGCCGCGAGCGTGATCCTGCCGAGCTCGTCGAGGGTGAAGACCTCGGGACCGGCGACGTTGCGGACACCGTTCAGGGGTGCGCCCACGGAGACCTCCGAGACCGCGGCGGCGACGTCCGCGGCGGCGATCGGCTGGATCGGCGTGCGCGGCAGGCGCACCGTCTCCCCGTCGCCGGTCCAGGACATGATCGCGTCGACGAACTCCATGAACTGGGTGGCGCGCACGATCGAGAACGGGACATCGCCGGCCCGCAGCACGTCCTCCTGGAGGACCTTCGCCCGGTAGTAGACGAGGCCGGGCACCTGGTCGACGCCGACGATGGAGAGGATGACGAAGTGCCCGACGCCCGCCTTCGTGCTCGCGCCGACGAGGTTGTCCATCGAGGTCTGGAAGAACGCGGGCGAGGCGTCGTCGAACGTCGGGGAATTGGTGAGGTTGACGACGACGTCCGCGCCCGCCACGGCGTCGTCCACGCCGGCGCCGGTGATGATGTCCACGCCCGTGGACAGGGAGTGGGGCACGGCCTCGTGACCGGCCGCCGTGAGGTTCGCGACGACCTGCGAGCCGATCAGGCCGGTTCCGCCGAAAACTGCGATCTTCATGATGAGCCTTTCACCCAGGTTCGAACGAGGTGTTCGCCGCCGACTATACCCGGACAAAAATTATCCGAGATCGGGGGGCCGATAGGGTGGCAGGGTGAAGATGTCTGCGGGAGTGGAGTGGGCGCTCCACTGCTGCGTCGTACTCACGTCCGTCGCGGAGCCGGTGCCGGCCGCCCGGCTGGCGGAGCTGCACGATGTGTCGCCGACCTACCTGGCCAAGCAGCTCCAGGCGCTCGCGCGAGCCGGCCTCGTCCAGTCGGTTCAGGGGAAGTCGGGCGGCTATGTGCTGACCCGCTCCCCGGCGGCGATCACCCTGCTCGACGTCGTCGAGGCCATCGACGGGCCCGACCCGGCCTTCGTCTGCACGGAGATCCGCCAGCGCGGCCCCCTGGCGGCGCCGCCCGAGCGCTGCGCCACGCCCTGCCCGATCGCCCGCGCGATGGCCGCGGCCGAGTCGGCCCGGCGGGCCGCGCTGAGCTCCGTGACCATCGCCGACCTCGCCGGACAGGTCGAGACCGACAGCGGCGCGGGCACCCTGAAGACCGTCGGCACCTGGCTCGGGAACGACCTCCCGTAACAGAGTGCAGCCTGCCCGCCTCGCCCGAGTTGGGGCTGGGCGCGGGGCGTGCGGCACGCCGAAAATAGACATCTCCCGCCCGGCCGGATGAGTACCGGCCCGTTGATCGTTCGCGCATCCCCCGGAACCGCGCCACTTGGGCTCGGCGCGGACCCGTCCGGACCGCGTCGTCGTCCAGGAACGGCGGCGTGCCGCCGTTGCGGGCGTCGACCACCTCCACGTCGCCGCGACGCGGTTGCGGCCGCGCTCCCCCGCCCCACCGGCCGCGCTTCCCCGCCCCACCGGTCGCGCTTCCCCGTCCCACCGATCGCGACCCGCGTGACCCCGGCTCGCTATAGCAGTTCATATAGCGCTATATTGACTTCTATAGCGCAACGAGAGGAGAGCTCATGAGCGCGACCGTTCCCGCTGTGGTGGACAGGTACTTCGAGGCGGACGCACGCCGCGACATCGACGCGATCGTCGGGCTGTTCACCGGCGACGCCGTGGTCGTCGACGAAGGTGAGACCCGGCGCGGCACCGCGGAGATCCGGGCCTGGCAGGAGGGCCCGGCGTCCCGTTACCAGTACACGACCGAGGTGCTCGGCGCCGAGGTCCTCGACGCCGGCGACGTCCTGGTCACCGCACGCCTGACGGGCGACTTCCCCGGCGGCACGGCGGAGCTGACGTGGCGCTTCACCCTCGCAGGAGACCGCGTCAGCCGGCTGAGGATCGCGCCGTGACCGCGGCGGGAACGCCGGCGAGGACCTGGTTCGTCACCGGGGGAACCCCCGGCGGTTTCGGCATGGCCTACGCGGACGCCGCGCTGGCCGCCGGCGACCGCGTCGCGCTCACCGCGCGCCGCCCCGCCGAACTGCGCGAGTGGGCCGCGCCCCACGGCGACAGGGTGCTCGTCCTCCCCCTGGACGTCACCGACGGCGGGCAGGTCCGGCGGGCCGTGGCCGAGGCGGAGGGCCGCTTCGGCGGCATCGACGTCCTGGTCAACAACGCGGGCCGCGGATGGTACGGCTCGGTCGAGGGCATGGACGAAGAGGCCGTCCGCAGGGTGTTCGAGCTGAACTTCTTCTCGGTCCTGGCCGTGACCCGAGCCGTGCTGCCGGGCATGCGGTCGCGCCGCCGCGGCTGGATCGTCACCATGTCCTCGGTCGCCGGCCTCGTCGGCACGGCCGGCTTCGGCTTCTACACGGCGGCGAAGTACGCCGTCGAGGGGCTGACGGAGGTGCTGCGCCGGGAGGTGGTCCCCCTGGGCATCAAGGTGATCACGGTGGAGCCGGGCGCCTTCCGTACGCGGGCCTACGCCGGCTTCGCCGGCGAGCCCATCGAGGAGGACATCCCGGACTACCGCCCGATGCTGGAGTCCGTACGCGCCGCCATGATCGGCGAGGACGGCAGGCAGGCCGGTGACCCCGTGCGCGGGGCGCGTGCCGTGGTCGCGGCCATCGGCCGGGACGACCCGCCCAGACGGATCGTGCTGGGAGGAGCGGGGTACGACGCGGTGACCGGCCACCTGGAGGCCGTTCTCGCCGAGCTCCGCGCCCAGGAGGCCGTCGCCCGCGGCGCGGACTTCCCGGAGCCGACAGCCGGAGGCGACGCGCCGGCCTGACATTCCGGGCCGTAGTCTCGTCGATCCCGTGACGGCGGACGCGACGAGGAAGGCGGCACGATGAGCGACGAGCCCGATCCGAGCCTGAGCGCGATCATGAGCGAGCGGCGCGGGCTGATCAACCTCGCGTACCGCCTCCTCGGCTCCCTGGCCGACGCGGAGGACGTGGTCCAGGAGACGTACGCCCGCTGGTACGCCATGTCCGGACCACAGCGGGACGGCATCGGCTCCCCCGGCGCCTGGCTGACCACGGTCGCCAGCCGCATCTGCCTCGATTTGCTCGGCTCGGCGCGGGCCCGGCGCGAGAGGTACGTGGGCGAGTGGATCCCCGAGCCGCTGCCCGACCCCGCGGAGTGGGCCACCGGGCCGTCGGGCGGCGGCGCCGACCCGGCCGATCGGGTCACCCTCGACGAGTCGGTCACCATGGCCTTCCTGGTCGTGCTCGACTCGATGACCCCGGCCGAACGCGTCGCGTTCGTCCTGCACGACGTCTTCCGCTACTCCTTCGCCGAGGTGGCCGAGATCGTCGGCCGTACCCCCGCGGCATGCCGCCAGCTGGCGTCCTCGGCCCGCCGCCGCCTGGGCCCGTCGCAGGCTTCCGCGACCTCGCCGGCCCGGCGGGCCGGGATCGTGCGGGACTTCAAGCAGGCGTGGGAGGCCATGGACATCCACACCCTCATCGGCCTCCTCGACCCCGACGCCACGGCGACGGGCGACGGCGGGGGCCTCGCCAGCGCCGTGCTCCGTCCCATCGAAGGCGCCGAGCAGGTGGCCCGCCATATCCTCGCGATCGCCGACGTGGCACCCGGCCTGACGATCCTGGAGCGTACGGTCAACGGGCAGCCCGGCCTGGTCGCCCAGCAGGACGGCGTCACCGTGACCGTGGCGGCGTTCGAGGTCGTGGGCGACCGGATCACGCACATCTGGGCGGTACGCAACCCGGAGAAGCTCCGGCCGTGGACGTCGGAGTCATCCTTCTAGG
>NZ_BOOC01000055.1 GCF_016863035.1 Microbispora corallina | reverse complement strand
CCGATCAGGTTGGCCGCGTTGTTGGCCTTCCAGTAGGCGGCCACGGAGTAGGCCGCGATGCCGCTGTTGGCCAGCGCGTCGCTGGCGGTGTCACCGGCGGCCTGAGCCGGGGCGGCGAGGCCCCCGGCCAGGAGGCCAGCGGTGGCGACAAAGCCACCGAAGGCGATGGTGCGCTTCATTGTGGTGCTCCTTGGTCTGTCGTGGAACGCCTCTTGCGTCCCATGCGTCAGGAAAGGGATCGGGAGCAACATAGCTCAAAAAAACGGCATTTAAAGGGCTGGCCGAAGGCGGCGATCGGCGGGGGAGGAGGCTGCGGCGCGGGTTGACGGGCGGAAGCCCCGGCTGTCATTTCGCAACCGGACCATTGCCGCAGATCCGGACGTTTTCCGGCGCTTGCTGACTCCTTGTGGACGGCCTTGCAAAGGTCCGTACTGTGACGAAGGTCACACAGAAAACGCTCAGCGAACCCCCGATGACCAGGCGTTTCGCCCTCCTAGGGGGAGGCGGCCCCCAGTCGCTTGACCTGGCTCGCCGGTTTACATGGAGGCTGAGAAATTTTCCCCGACGCGGCGCCTTCCGGGAGCGGAAAGGGGCGTGGCGACATCGGGAAACCGCACTGACCGGGGAAACCGAAAGGGGTGGCCGTAAAGGCGGCCGCGGCGCCCGACCGAGAGGCGTCGCAGGGCGGGCGAGGGGATGCCGTACGCGTGGCCTCGCAGCGCCCTGAGAAGCAGCAGGAAGGCCCGGCCGAAGGGGCCGGGCCTTCCTGTGAGGGTGGAGTTCCCGTTCAGCCGGTGCGCGGCCTCCTCACGCCGCGCACCGCGTGCCCGGTCAGGCGATGGAGCCGGACCAGACGTTCGAGGCGGCCTTGTAGACGCCGTAGGTCTCGCCGTCGAAGTAGGGGGAGACGCTGGTGTCGATCCGCTTGTTGCCGTCGGTGTCGGCGACCCCGCTGGTGACGCCGTTCAGGTAGCCGAGGCGGCGGGTGTTCTTGTAGTTGAGCAGCCAGGCCGAGCCCGACGAGCCCTCACCGGTGAAGGACGACTTGACGCCGACCAGTTCCTCCGCCTTGACCGCGGGGGCCTTGGCGGCGAAGGTCTTGCCGTACGACCACTTGAGGGTCTTGCCGGAGAAGGCGTGGTTGCCGTCCGGGTGCGACCCGCTCGGGTAGCCGAACACGAAGACCTTCTTGCCGATCTTCTGGTTGTACGCGAGGCCCTGGCCGCCCACGTTGTCGCCCAGCCGACCGGCGTCGGCGAACGTGAAGACGTAGTAGTGGCCGCCGGACGCCTCGTTCTTGTTGCCGTCCTTGTCGAGGTCGAGGACGTCCCTGTCCGTACGGACGTAGGGGTCGTACTTGTCGTACGTCGCCTTGTCGACCTCCTTCCAGGTGCCGACCGTGTCCCAGTTGTCCTTCTGGATGCCGTCGTGCGGGGCCTTGAGGCCGTTGTAGACGGTGACGAAGGCGTAGTCGCGGTCGCCGTCCTCGTAGACGTCGAAGTCGTAGTGGGTGAACGCCTGCTTGCCGACGTAGACGCCCCACGGCGTCTTGCCCTGGTAGTAACCGGGGACGAAGACCCACTTGTCGAACGTGGTCTTGTTGGAGTCGGTGTCGTAGACGCAGTGGCCGGCCGTCGCGACGAGGTTGTGGTAGTGCGACTGGACCGAGGTGGCGGTGCACCAGTGCGGCTTGCCGTCGGCGCCCAGGAAGAAGACCTTGCCCGTCGTCCGGGGGAGGTTGACGTTCTTGGACTTCGAGGACGACTTCTTCTCGTCGCCGATCGCCGGGACCACGCCGGGCTTGCTGTCGGGAGCCGGGCCGCCGGTGGAGATGTGCTTGGCGGAGACCTGGGTCTCGTACGGCGAGGCGTTGATCAGGTTGGCCGACTCCTCGGCGAACCAGTAGGCGGCGATGTTGTACGCGGCGATGCCGGTGGTGGCCAGCGGGTCGGAGGACGTGTCACCGGCGGCCTGCGCGGGTGCCGTGAGGCTGGAGCCCACGAGGGCGGTGACAGCGGCGGCACCGAGGGGGAGTGCCAGGCGCTTGACTCGGGTGTTCATGGTGCTCCTTGCGCTGTCGTGAGACGCATCATGCGTCCCATGCGTCAGTAAAGGGATGTCAGGACACTACTGCGACGATCTTGCAGGTGGTGGGGTGTTATCCGACCTTTTATGGCACCTGCGAGGCGTGACTTTTCTGTGACATTTCACAGGGCTTGTCGGATGCGAGATCGTCTCGTGATTTCGCGCAGGTGGTCACGGTCCACAGATCGCCACCGTCGTGTCGAGACCGCGCCGCCGTACGCGAGGCCATGACCATCCGATGTGATGTAAATCACACAATGTGGATGGCACCGATTCCCGATGGACTACGTCTAATGTGCTCGTTCCAATGCCCTGGAACGCGGCAGGGCCCGGCCGCCGAGGCGACCGGGCCCTTCTGGGGGGTGCTGGGAACGGGGTCGTGTCCCTAGGCGATGGAGCCCGACCAGACGCCAGCCGCGGCCTTGTACACGCCGTACAGCTCGCCGTCGAAGTACGGGGAGACGCTGGTGTCGATCCGCTTGTTACCGTCGGTGTCGGAGACGCCGCTGGTGACGCCGTTCAGGTAGCCGAGGCGGCGGCTGTTCTTGTAGCTGAGCAGCCAGGCCGAGCCCGACGAGCCCTCACCGGTGAAGGAGGACTTCACGCCCACCAGCTCCTCCGCCTTCACGGACGGGGCCTTGGCGGCGAAGGTCTTGCCGTACGACCACTTGAGGGTCTGGCCGGTGAAGGCGTGGTTGCCGTCCGGGTGCGACCCGCTCGGGTAGCCGAAGACGTAGACGGACTTGCCGAGCTTCTGGTTGTAGGCCAGGCCCTGGCCGCCGACGTTGTCACCGAGGCGACCGGCGTCGACGAACTTGAGGACGTAGTACTTGCCGCCCTTGGCCGCGCGGATGTGGCGGTCGTACTTGTCGTAGGTGGCCTTGTCGACCTGCTTCCAGTTCCACTCGGCGGTGTCGCGGAGGTTGCTGCCGTGGCCGGCCTTGAGGCCGTTGTAGACGGTCACGAAGGCGTAGTCGCGGTCGCCGTCCTCGTAGACGTCGAAGTCGTAGTGGGTGAAAGCCTGCTTGCCGACGTAGATGCCCCACGGGGCCTTGCCCTGGTAGTAGCCGGGGATGAAGACCCACCGGTCGAGCGTGGCCTTGTTGCTCTTGGTGTCGTACACGCAGTGGCCCGCCGTGGCGACCAGGTTGCGGTAGTGGGACTGCACGGAGGTGGCGGTGCACCAGTGCGGACGGCCGTCGGCGCCGCGGAAGAACACCTTGCCCGTGGTGCGGGGGAGGTTGACGTTCTTCGACGTGCCGCCGGACTTCTTCTCGTCGCCGATGGCCGGGACGGTGCCGGGCTTGCTGTCCGCGGACGGGCCGCCCGTGGAGATGTGCTTGGCGACGACCTGGGTCTCGTACGGCGAGGCGTTGACGAGGTTGGCCGCCTTCTGGCCCAGCCAGTAGGCGACCACGTTCTTGGCGGCGATGCCACTGGTGGCCAGCGGGTCCGAGGCGGTGTCGCCTGCGGCCTGGGCCGGCACCGTCAGGGTGGCCCCGATGAGGCCGGCGGCCGCTACGCCCCCGAGGGGGAGGATCAGGCGCTTGACTCGGGTGTTCATGAAACTCCTGTGCTGTCGTGAGACGCCCCACGCGTCCCACTGGTCAGTAAAGGGATAGTCAAGACACTACCCTCCCGATTTACGCCTGCTTTACCTGGTGATCGCGCACAGTGGGCCGTGACTTTTCCGTGATCTTCCACAAGCGGTGTCAGCTTCGAGATCGTCTTGTGACGATCGCGCAGGTCGCCTCGCGGGATCCCTCAGTCAGAACGCGATCACCAAGGGTGGCCGCGGGCGGCGGGAATGTGACGAGGATCACGTTTATTCGATGGCACCGCGGCGCGATCGACTACGTCTAACCTTCTTGGCGCCGCGAGACGGTCAGCTCGTGGACTGGCGGGCGGCCTGGAGGTAGACCCGCTGGGTGAGCGTGTTGAAGTAGGGCGCGGAGATCGCGTCGAGCTTGCCGCCGCCGTTGAGGTTCCAGGTCAGGCTCGTCACGCCGATCAGGTAGCCGGTGCGCTTGGCGGCGTTGTAGCCGACCACCCAGGGGCCGCCGCTCGCGCCGGAGGTGAACGTGCAGCCCGGCAGCCGGACGCCGTGCTCGAGCTGCCAGGTCGGGGCGCTGACGAACTTCTTCTCGGTCGTCCCGGTGCAGCTCTTGACCGTCTGCCCGTCGTAGGGGCGGCTGCCGTCGGGGTTGGCCCCGGCGGGGTAGCCGAAGGCGTCGACGGGCCGCCCGATCGGCTTGTTCGAGGAGAACTGGAAGGCGCCCACCTTGTCCTCCAGCCGTCCGGCGCTCACCGCCCGGTACTTCACCTGGGCACCGTCCTTGTACGCCTGCCAGGTGAACCCGCGGTGCACGGTGACGAAGGCGTAGTCGCGGTCGAAGTCGCCCTGGCCCGCGAAGTCCTCCTGCATGTACAGGGTGTTGCCGACGAAGATCCCGGCGTTGGTGACCCCGTCGTGGTAGGAGGGAATGAAGATCCAGTTCTCGACCGGCTTGTCCTGGCCCAGCGCGTACGCGCAGTGCCCGGCGGTGGCCACGAGGTTGTGGTACCGCGAGTGGACGGCCGAGGCGGAGCACCAGTACTCCTTCTCGCCGACCTTGAAGAAGACCTTGCCGACCATCGGCGGCGCGGTGGGGGCCGGGGCGCTCAGGGGGGCCCGGCCGGAGGGCGTCGCCGTCCCCTTGGGGACCTCGAACGCCGACGTGGTGGCCGATCCCCTCGCCGGGCCCTTCACCTCGGCCTTCGCGGGGCTCTTGGACGCGCTCTTCCCCGGCGGCGACGGCTTCGTGCTCGGCTCGTAGCTGCTGGCCTGCTTGAGCCGCTCCGGGCTCCAGTACGCGGCGACCCGCTGCATGTCGGCGTCGGTGGGCGCCAGCGGGAACGTGCTCACACCGTTCTTCGACGGGCCGGCGGCCGGCATCGCCGTCGAGGCCGCCTCGTAAACGGCGGAGGCCGGGGCCGTGCGCGGCGCGGCGGCCGAGGCCGGGAGGGAGGCCCCCTGGGTCCAGAGCATGGCGGCGGCACTCACGACGGCGGCGACGCCGCCGAGGAGGAGTGCGAGCTGCCTGGCCACCGGGGACCTCTCAACGTGGGGAAATGGATGGTAAGGGGTGATTTTTCCAGATCCACACGGTTGCGGCACAGCTTCTTGGCCAGCTCGTTATGAAACCAGTGGAACCAGGGTGAATGACGGGACGTCAGATTTGACCCAGCGCGCGGAGTGGACGCTTGAACGGGGGCGCTCCCCTGGCGAGGCTGACGACCAGCCGAAACGGGGGGATCGACATGAAGCCACTCCTTGCTCTACTCGCCGGTACGGTGATCGCGGCCGGTCCGTCCGCGATCACTCACATTCCTCCTCCGCCGCGTCCCGCCTGGACGCCGCACGCGGGTGGGAACACGGCGACCACCGCGCGCGACGCGGCCGGCCGCACACTGATTGTGACAGTAAGCCGCGGCGAGCAGCCGCGTCCCGCGCAACGGTTCGCGCTGCTGACCTGCGATCCGGTCACCGGAACCCATCCGAGCGCCGTCGAGGCCTGCCAGACCCTGGAGAAGGTCCAGGGCGACCCGACCCGGCTCAAGGCGGACCCGAACCTCGTCTGCCCGCTCATCTGGGATCCGGTCACGGTCACCGCCAACGGCATCTGGGACGGCAGGTACGTCTGGTACCAGCGCACCTTCGCCAGCAGCTGCGAGAAGCGGTCCGTCGGCGACGGCGTATTCGACATCTGACCGCGCTGTCCGTACGGGCAGCGTAAAGGGGAGGAACGGAAGGGGGCCCGGTGGCGGTGCCACCGGGCCCCCGAGCCCGACCGAATGGCCGTGCGGTCAGGCGACGCGCGTCAGGACGTCCACCGGTTTGCGGCCACCTTGTACACGTCGTAGGTCTCGCCGTTGAAGTACGGCGAGGAGATCCTGTCGTAGCGGTCGTTGCCGTCCGTGTCCCAGGCGACGCTGTTGATGCCGTTCAGGTAGCCCGTACGGCTCTTGCTCTTGTAGTTGAGCAGCCAGGGGCCGCCGCTCGCGCCCGCGGTCATCCCGCACTTGAAGCCGATGTGCTCCTGGATGTTGTACTTGGGCGCGGCCGGCATGGGCGTGCTCTGGCCGTAGCACCACTTCATCGTGCGACCCGTGAAGGGGCGGTCGCCGTCCGGGTGGGGGCCGGCCGGGTAGCCGAACGAGAAGACCTTGACCTTCGTGCTGCGGTTCCACGTGAAGCCCTGGCCGCCGACGTTGTCGCCGAGCCGGCCCACGGGGGTCTTCGTCGCCTTGTAGGTGTTGCCGACCTTCTCCCACTTGATCTTGAAGCCGGACGCCACGTTGACGAACGCGTAGTCGTAGTCGTAGTCCTCCTTGACCACGAAGTCGTCGTGCGCCTGGAACCAGGTGGCCGGGTAGATGCCGTACGGCGCCTTGCCCTCCCACGCCTGGTTCCCGTCCCAGTAGGACGGGATGAACACCCAGTTGTCGTAGAACTGGTTGGTCACCGGGTCGTAGACGCAGTGCCCCGCGGTGGCGACGACGTTGTGGAACTTGCCCTGGACCGAGGTGCCGGAGCAGTACTTCCAGCTCTTCGGGTCGAGGGGGTTCTTGCCGGGCAGCGTGAAGAACACCCGGCCGACCGTGTTGGGCAGGTTGACCTGCTTCGACGTGCCGGCCTTGCCCTTCTCCTGGCCGATCGGCGGGACCGTGCCGGCCTTGCCGTCCGGCGTCGCCTTGCTGACCTTGCCGAAGCCCTTCACCGAGTTGCCGAGATCCTCGGTGTAGTCCTTGGCGGCCCGCAGACGGTCCGGCGACCAGAACGCGACCGCCGCGCTCGTCGACCCGGAGGCGGCCTTGGTGGTGACGTCACCCGATCCCGCGTGGACCGTGGTCACGCCGCCTCCGGCGGATGTGGTGGCGGCCGCACTGGGGGCCGCCTGGGTGGCGCCGACCACGCCGGACGCGAGCAGCGCTCCGGCGAGGGGGATGGTCAGGCGCCGTGCTCGGGAGATCATGGAGCTCCTTTCCCCGGGACGTTTGAGGGTGCGTCCCATTCGTCAGGAAAACGCTCCGAAGATTAATAAGGCGATCATTACCCATGCTCGGGATATAACGAGAACAATCAGCAGATTGCCCTATCCGTTATCGATGCCGAGCGGTTATGGATACCGTCTTCCCAGGTCAGACGCTATGCCGAGGGAGGGTCGCATCAGCCTGTGGAGCGGTTTACCGGCATTCTTGACCGGTCTTTCTTCTCGTCCGCCCCGGTGGTTCTTCCTGTCCCGCTGATGGTGTGGCGTCACAAATCGGACGCGGGCGGGTTGTTCCCGGAGAACCAGGCGACCCAGCGGCGCTGCCACGGCGTCTCGACGGCCCGGCGGTGGTAGTTCGCGCGCACCCAGGCGACCGCCTCGCCGGGGGGCAGGCCTCCCAGCGTCGCCAGGCAGGCGAGAACGGTGCCGGTGCGGCCCACGCCGCCGCCGCACGCCACCTCGACCCGCCTGCCGGCGAGGGCCTGCTCGCGCAGGCCGGCGACAGCTCCGGCCGCGGCCTGCCGGTCGAGGGGCAGCAGGAAGTCGGGCCAGCGGAGCCACTGGTGCGGCCACGGCAGCGCCTCCTCGTGGCGCCGCCGCAGGCGGTCCGAGCCGAGGTAGAGCCCGAACTCGGGGGACGGGCCTCCGGGCGCGGGACGCCGCAGGCCGCGTCCGCGCACCAGGATGCCGCCGGGGATCTCGATCGCACCCGTCAGCGATGGCGTCATGCGTCCATTCTCGGGTGCTCCGCATCGAAGGGGATGGGCATCCTCACAATCGACGCGGCATGCCGGCGGCACGGTGCTCCCTTCGGGGATCGGCCGGGGCAACGAAGTAATGTTCTGGACATGTTCGCCGTAACCGCCACGCAGACCGATCCCGACAACCCGCTGAAGGGGCTGACGCTCGGGGAGCACCCCGAGCCCGTCGTTCCCGAGGGCTGGACGACGGTCACCGTCAGGGCCGCCGGGCTCAACCACCACGACCTGTGGACGCTCAAGGGCGTGGGCATCAGCCAGGACCGGCTGCCGATCGTCCTCGGGTGCGACGCCGCCGGAGTCGACGAGGACGGCAACGAGGTCGTCGTCCACTCGGTGATCGGCACGCCGGTCAACGGTGACGAGACCCTCGACCCCAAGCGGTCGCTGCTGTCGGAGGGCTACGACGGCACGTTCGCCGAGAAGGTCGCCGTGCCCCGGCGCAACCTGGTGCCCAAGCCGGCCGCGATCAGCTTCGAGGAGGCGGCGTGCCTGCCCACGGCCTGGCTGACCGCCTACCGGATGCTGTTCGACAAGGCCGGGCTGGAGCCCGGGTCGACGATCCTCGTGCAGGGCGCCGGCGGCGGCGTCGCGACAGCGCTGATCGCGCTCGGCAGGGCCGGCGGGTTCCGCGTCTGGGTCACCAGCCGGTCGGAGGAGAAGCGCGCCAGGGCCCTGGACCTCGGCGCCGACCGGGCCTTCGAGACCGGCGCGCGGCTGCCCGAGCGGGTGGACGCCGTGATGGAGACGGTCGGCGAGGCGACCTGGAACCACTCGCTCAGCTCGGTGCGCCCCGGCGGCCGCATCGTGGTCAGCGGCGCGACCAGCGGAATGGTCGCCCCCACGCAGCTCGCGCAGGTGTTCTTCCTGCAGAAGTCCGTCATCGGGTCCACCATGGGAACCCGGGACCAGCTCGCCAGGCTCGCCGTGTTCCTGGAGCAGACGGGCGTCCGGCCGCTGATCGACCGGGTGCTTCCGCTCGCCGAGGCGGAGGAGGGCTTCGCCGCCATGCACCGCGGCGACCTCTTCGGAAAGATCGTCTTCACGGTCTGAGGGCGAGGCGGCCGCTGCCGCCGCCGCCTCCCCCGGGTGGGCCGGTCAGGGACGCGAGGGCGCGGGAGCGCCGGGGCGGCGGGCCTCGGCCTCGCCGCCCGCCGGGCGGTCCTGGCCGGCGGGCCGCTCGGGCCGGGAGACCCCGGCGGGGGCGGCCGGCGGCCGGGGCAGGGGAGAGCGCAGGAACGGGTTGCGCCAGCCGTACGGGCCCATCGCCGCCTCCTCGTGCACGACGGTCCGAATGGGTGGGGGATCACTGCCGCAGCGAGGCGCGGATGCGCTCGGCGGCATCGTCCAGAGCGGCGCGGCACTCGGCCAGCGCCGCGTCGGTGAGCCGGCCCTCCGTGGCGGCCCGGCGGATCTCGCCGACGAAGTCGGCCAGCAGGCGCCCCAGCTCCGCGTCACGGTTGTAGCCGGGGCCCGGCGGCATCCCGGTCAACGACAAAGCGTCCTCCCAGATGCGGCGCCACTCGTGCTGCCAGCGCTGGGCCTCGTCGCGCATCTGGCGCTTGTGGCGGCGCCACTGGTCCTTCTGCTGGCGCCACTGCTCCTTCTGCCACTCGCGCTGGCGCTTCCACTCCTCCTTCTGGTCACGCCAGGCGTCGCTGCTGTCCCGGGGCGTCTCCTTGCCGATGTCCCTGGCCATCTGGGTCAGCTCCTCGCGGAGGGAGCGCACGGTCTGCCGCACGTCCTCCTTGACCTCCCGCGCGATGTCCTGGACGGAGGCGGTGATCTCCCGCTCCAGCTCGGCCAGCTCGTCCATCCGGTCGGCCAGCTCGGCCCGCCCCTGCTCGGTGAGCGTGAACACCTTCTTGCCCTCCACGACCTCGTGGGTGACCAGGCCCTCCTCCTCCAGGCGGGCGAGGCGCGGGTAGATCGTGCCGGGCGACGGCGAGTAGACGCCGAGGAAGCGGTCCTGCAGCAGCCGGATCACCTCGTAACCGTGCCGGGGGCTCTCCTCCAGCAGCTTCAGCAGGTACAGCCGGAGCCGTCCGTGGCCGAACACAGGGCTCATGCCCTCTCCTCTTCTCGCCTGTCGCTCGTCTGCTTGCTGAGCAGGGTCACACTCCCCGACACGGTGGTGGCCGAGACACGGGCCATACCGCCGCCCAGCCGGCCGCTGAGCGAGCGCGCGCCGGGATGGCGGGCGCCGGTCAGGCGGGGGAACGCGGACTCGATCCTGCCCGACGTCGAGTGGACGCTCACATCCGCGTCGACCGTCTCGGGGAGACGGATCACGATGGAGCCCGACATGCTGTTCAGCGAGAGGTTGCCGGTGGGGGTCAGCTCCACGTCGGCCGTGATGCTCCCCGACACCGTGTTCGCCGCCAGGCGGTGCGGGATGCCGCCGGCCACGGTCAGCTCCCCGGAGACGCTGCTGAAGGACAGGTCGCCCGCGAGGCCCCGGCTCTCCACCGAGCCCGAGACCGTCTCCGCGTGCACCTCGCCGCTCACGCCGTCCAGCACGATGTCGCCCGAGACGCTCTTGACGCCGGTGGCGCCCTCGAAGCCCGCGACGACCGCCGACGCGCTGATCACCCCGGCCTGCACCGGGCAGTCCTTCGGCACGGTCAGCGTCAGGACGCTGGACCGGGAGCCGGGACGCAGCCACCCGAGGATGCCGTCCCAGGTCAGGTCCTTGTACGCCACCGTGAGGCGGCCGTCCGCCTCGTCGTGCGTCACCAGCAGCGGGCCCGACTCGAGGCCGGTCACCTCCAGGGTCGGCGGGCCGTCACTCGCCAGCAGGGCCAGCCGGCCGGCCACGATGCGCACGCTCAGAGCGCTCACGGTGTCGAACGTCAGCTGCCCGGGCTTGTCGATCGTCCATTGGGGCATTGCTCGGCCCTTCCACGCGACCTGGTCCGTCGTGTCGTCGTCCGACGACGCTGTACAAGACACGATATGTCGCGTTGGGCGAAAGTCAAGATGTATCGCGTTTATCTCCCGGGTTCGCGCGGGCCGTACGCGACGGTCGCCGGGCGGTGGTGGTTGCCGCGCCACGGCCGGGCCGTGGCGGGCGCCGGGCGAGGCCGGCCCCCGGCGGCGGGTGGTTCAGTCCTCCTCGTCGAGGCGGGCCAGCCAGGTGGCCAGCCGCTCGACGGGCGTCTCGAACTCGGGGTTGAGGTCGACGAACTCGCGCAGCCGCTCGGCGAGCCAGCCGACGCTGACCTCCTCCTCGCCGCGCCGCTCGGCGAGCTCCTCGATGCCTCTGTCCGTGAAGTACATGTCCGGTCGCTTCCTCGATGGAACGTGGTCGGGTATGGGGAAGTCCCCCGCGGTCCGGCCGCGGGGGACTTCCGTCGTCGTCGAGGTCCCCGGCGTCAGCCGAAGATCTCCTTCAGCATGGCGGCCACCTCGGAGTCGTGCGTGGAGTGCGACCCCGTGGCCGGCGACGAGTTCGGCGTGCGCGACACCCGGCGCAGCCTACGGCCGCCCAGCAGGTCGGGCTTCTCCGTCATCTTCAGGCTCAGGTACGGCCAGGGGCCCATGTTGACCGGTTCGTCCTGCGCCCAGATCAGCTCGACGTCCGCGCCGTACCGGTCGAGCTCGGCGTTGAGCGGGTTCTCCGGGAAGGGGTAGAGCCGCTCGACCCGGACCAGGGCCACGTCGCCGCGCCCCAGCTTCTCGCGGTGGGCGAGCAGGTCGTAGTAGATCCTGCCGGAGGAGACCACGACCTTGGTCACGGCCGACGGGTCGACCGTCGCGTCGCCGATGACCGGCCGGAACGAGCCGGAGGTGAACTCCGACGTCGCCGACGTCGCGCTCTTGTGCCGCAGCAGCGACTTGGGCGTGAAGACGATCAGCGGCCTGCGGCGGTTCGACAGCACCTGCCAGCGGAGCAGGTGGAAGTAGTTCGCCGGGGTGGTCGGCTGCGCGACGGTCATGTTGTCGAGCGCGCACATCTGCAGGTAGCGCTCGATGCGGGCGGAGGTGTGGTCCGGCCCCTGGCCCTCGTAGCCGTGCGGCAGCAGCAGGACGATCGAGGACCGCTGGCCCCACTTCTGCTCGCCCGAGGAGATGAACTCGTCGATGATCGACTGGGCGCCGTTGGCGAAGTCGCCGAACTGGGCCTCCCAGGCGACCAGGGCGTCCGGCCGGACCACGCTGTAGCCGTACTCGAAGCCCATCGCGGCGAACTCGCTGAGCAGCGAGTCGTAGACGTAGAACTTCGTGGTGCCCTGGTTGAACGTCTTGAGCGGGGTGTACTCGTCGCCGGTGACCCGGTCGACGAGCACCGCGTGGCGCTGGCCGAACGTGCCGCGGCGGGAGTCCTGGCCGACCAGGCGGACCGGGTGACCGTCGATGAGCAGCGAGCCGAAGGCGATGGTCTCACCGGTGGCCCAGTCGATCGCGTCCTCGGACACCATCGCGCCGCGGCGCTGGAGCACCGGGGCGAGCCGCGGGTGCACGGTGAAGCCCTCGGGGAGGTTGAACTGGGTCTCGATGACCCGCTTGACCGTCTCCTCCGAGACCGCCGTCTTGGTGTCGTCGTGCGCCCACGGGATCACCTCGTCCGGCTCGGGCGCGACGACGGCGCCCGGCTCCAGCGGCCGCTTGGTCGCCTCGCGGGTCTCGGTGAAGGCCCGCTCGAGCTGCTCCTGGTAGTCGCGCAGCGCCTGCTCGGCCTCCTCGACCGTGATGTCGCCGCGGCCGATCAGCGCCTCGGTGTACAGCTTGCGGGTGGACCGCTTGGCGTCGATGAGGTCGTACATCAGCGGCTGGGTGAAGCTCGGGTTGTCGGCCTCGTTGTGGCCGCGCCGCCGGTAGCAGACCAGGTCGATGACGACGTCCTTGCGGAACGTCTGGCGGTACTCGTAGGCGAGCCGCCCGACGCGGACCACGGCCTCGGGGTCGTCGCCGTTCACGTGGAAGATCGGCGCCTGGATCATCCGCGCGACGTCGGTCGCGTAGACCGAGGAGCGCGAGCTGGCCGGGCTGGTGGTGAAGCCGACCTGGTTGTTGACCACGATGTGCACGGTGCCGCCGGTGCGGTAGCCGCGCAGCTGGGACAGGTGCAGGGTCTCGGCCACCACGCCCTGGCCGGCGAAGGCCGCGTCGCCGTGGACGAGCACAGGAAGGACGGTGAAGCCCTCCTCGCCGCGCTCCAGGAGGTCCTGCTTGGCGCGGACCACGCCCTCCAGGACGGGGTCGACGGCCTCGAGGTGCGACGGGTTCGCCACGACGGAGGCAGCGATCTTCTTGCCGTCCGGGCCGACGAAGTCGCCGGAGGCGCCGAGGTGGTACTTCACGTCGCCCGAGCCGTGCGCGCTGCGCGGGTCGAGGTTGCCCTCGAACTCGCCGAAGACCTGGGCGTAGGACTTGCCGACGATGTTCGCGAGCACGTTGAGCCGGCCGCGGTGGGCCATGCCGATGACGACCTCGTCGAGCTCCTCGGCCGCCGCCGCGCTGATCACCGAGTCGAGCAGCGGGATCAGCGACTCGCCGCCCTCGAGCGAGAACCGCTTCTGCCCGACGTACTTCGTCTGCAGGAACGTCTCGAACGCCTCGGCGGTGTTGAGCCGGCGGAGGATGTGGAGCTGCTCCTCGCGGCTCGGCTTGGCGTGGGGCCGCTCCACCCGCGCCTGGATCCAGGCCCGCTCCTCGGGGTTCTGGATGTGCATGTACTCGATGCCGACCGTGCGGACGTAGGAGTCGCGCAGCACGCCGAGAACGTCGCGGAGCTTCATCAGCGCGCAGCCGCCGAAACCGCCCGTCGGGAACTCGCGCTCCAGGTCCCACAGGGTCAGACCGTGGGACTGGATGTCCAGGTCTGGGTGCTTGCGCTGCCGGTACTCCAGCGGGTCGGTGTCGGCCATGAGGTGGCCGCGCACGCGGTAGGCGTGGATGAGCTCCAGCACGCGGGAGGACTTGGCCACGTCGTCGTCGTGGGTGGCCGAGATGTCCGGGACCCAGCGGACCGGCTCGTACGGGATGCGCAGCGACTCGAAGATCTCGTCGTAGAAGCCGTCGGCGCCGAGCAGGAGCTGGTGGATGCGGCGCAGGAAGTCGCCCGACTGGGCGCCCTGGATGATCCGGTGGTCGTAGGTGGAGGTGAGCGTCATCACCTTGCTGATCGCGAGGCGGGACAGCGTCTCCGCCGACGCGCCCTGGTACTCGGCGGGGTACTCCATCGCGCCGACGCCGATGATCGTGCCCTGGCCGGGCATGAGGCGCGGCACCGAGTGCACCGTTCCGATGGTGCCGGGGTTGGTCAGCGAGATCGTGGTGCCCTGGAAGTCCTCCACGCCGAGCTTGCCGGAGCGGGCCTTGCGGACGATGTCCTCGTAGGCGACCCAGAACTGCCGGAAGTCGAGGGTCTCGGCCTGCTTGATGGACGGCACGAGGAGCTGGCGGGTGCCGTCCTCCTTCTGCACGTCGATGGCCAGGCCGAGGCCGACGTGCTCGGGCTTGACCAGCGCCGGCTTGCCGTCCAGCTCGGCGTAGGCGTGGTTCATCTCCGGCATCGTCTTCAGCGCCCGGACGATCGCGTACCCGATCACGTGGGTGAAGGAGATCTTGCCGCCGCGCCCGCGGGAGAGATGGTTGTTGATGACGATGCGGTTGTCGATGAGCAGCTTCGCGGGGACCGCGCGCACGCTGGTCGCGGTGGGGACCGCCAGCGAGGCCTCCATGTTGAGGACCGTGCGGGCGGCCGCGCCGCGCAGGCGCTCCTCGGCGGCGCCGGCCGGGATCGGCGTGCTCGCCTTCGGCTTGGCCGCGGGCACCGCCTTGGCGGCGGGCGCGGGCGCGGCGGGGGCCGCCGGGGCGGCGGGAGCCTGCTGCGGCGCCGGCGGCGCCGGCGGGGCCGTCTCTGGGGCCTCCGGGGCCGGCGCCGCGACGGCGGTCACGCCGTTGGCGCCGGTGGAGGCCTTGGGAGCGGTCTTTCCCGCACCGTTGTAATCCGCGAAGAAGTGCCACCAGGCCTGGTCGACAGATTCCGGATCCTCGAGGTACTTCTGATAGAGCTCGTCGACAAGCCATTCGTTCTGCCCGAAGCTTGCCAGCGGGTTTGTCCGCGACGACTCAGACGACACGGCGGAAATCGCCCTCTTCCGCAGATCGGCGTTGATGTTTGATGAACCTGTCCAAGGCTACTCGCCCGGGGCGGTGAGGTGCGCCGGTCGGGTCGCAGGTCCCGGCCCATCCTCCCAGGACCGATCAAACAGGTCACGCGGGAGTAGCCCGTCTGGGTGGTCAGGTTCTCCTCACCAGATGGTCACATCGGAGCGCTGCGGCGGCTCAGCCGACGAGCCGCGTCTCGATCCGGACGTCTGGGGAGATCTCCGACAGCTTCCCGGCGAGGTCGTCGCCGGCCGCGCGGAGCCCCTCGATCGTCAGCGGCTCCAGCCGTTCGAGCAGGAAGAGGGCGTCCACCGTCTCCTCGGTGATCCGCGTCCTGACGCACTGGCGCCAGTTCCACCGGCGGCACGTCACGCCCGTGTCGTCGCGCCAGACGACCTCGCCGATCTCCGGCTCGCCCAGCGCCTCCTCGGACGGCTCGTCGCCGGCCGCCCGCACGAGCCGCGCCGGGCCCGTGTAGCGGCGCAGGTCCTCCCCGCCGATCGGCAGCCCGTGCCGTACGGACACGGCGTTGTAGGCGTCGACGACCTGGTTGATCTCGGGCAGCGGCATCCGCCGGACCAGCGCGTCGACCGACGGCCGGGTGCGCTGCGGCTTGGCGCCGAACGCCCGGTAGGCCGCCCGCCACGCCTCGATCCTGGCGTCGTCCGGCGGCACGGCGGCCTCGGCTGCCTCGGCCAGCCACCCGCGCGACCGGTCGTCCGCCGGGCCGTTCGCGAGGCCGTGCGCGGTCATCACAAGGACGGCGAAGTCGGGGCGCAGGGCGGTGACGGCGGCGTCCACCGCGATGTCGTCGATCACGGGCACAGCTTACGGCCAGGCCCGCAGGGCGAGCGTCGCCACGGCGTCGAGGTCGTCCCTGGTCGCGCCGTCGCGGGCCTGCGCCGACATGCCCTGCAGGGCGGCGGCGTAGAAGGTCGCGAGCCCGTGCGCGTCGGTGTCCGCGGGAAGCAGCCCGGCCTCGACGTCCTCCTCGATCCGGCGCAGGATCTGCCGCCTGCCGGCCTCGCGGTGGTCCCTTAGGCCGGCCGCGACGCCCGCGTCCGTGGTGTTGACGCCCGCGAAGATGATCAAGCAGCCCGGCGGGTGGGCGGGGTCGGTGTAGATCCGCGCCGCCTCGCGGAGCAGGCGCTCGACCGCCCGCCCGGCCGTCGGCTCCTCCGACAGCGCGCGGGCGCTGAACGCCCCGTGGGTCTCCTGGTAGCGCCGCACGGCCTCGCCGAACAACGACTTCTTGTCCCCGAAGGCGGCGTAGAGGCTCGGCGGGTTGATGCCCATCACCGCCGTGAGGCCCGCGATCGAGGTGGCCTCGTACCCGTTCCGCCAGAACTCCTCTAGTGCCCGTTCCAGGGCGGCGTCCCGGTCGAACGCCCGCGTCCTCCCCATCGGCCCATTCTATAGCGCTCACTACACAACGTGCTATCGTCTCAATTGTAGTGATCGCTACAGAAAGGATTTCAGGCATGAGCCGTGCTCTGGACGGAAGGACCGCGCTGGTCACGGGCGCGAGCAGGGGGATCGGCCGGGCCGTGGCCGAGCGGCTGGCCGCCGAGGGCGCGCTGGTCGCCGTCGGGTACGCCCGGGACGAGGCGGCGGCCCGGGAGGTCGTCGACGCGATCGCCGGCGCTGGAGGGCGGGCCTTCCCCGTACGGGCCGAACTCGGGGTCCCGGGCGACGTCGAGACGCTGTTCGACGCCCTCGACGAGGCTCTCGGCCCGGACGCCCCGCTGCACATCCTGGTGAACAACGCCGGGATCAGCGTGCACGCGCCGATCGAGGACGTGACCCCGGAGATCTACGACCGGGGGTTCGCGGTGAACACCCGGGCGCCGTTCTTCGTCACGCGGCGCGCGCTGCCGCGCATCCCCGACGGCGGCCGGATCGTCACCGTCACCTCCGGCGTGACCCGGATCTCCTTCCCCGAGGCCATCGCGTACGCGATGACGAAGGGGGCGCTGGAGACGTTCACGCTCGCGCTGGCCAAGCATCTCGGGCCGCGGGGGATCACCGTCAACAACGTCGCGCCGGGCATCGTCGACACCGACGCCAACGCCGGCTGGCTGAGGGGCGACCCGGGGGCGTGGGAGGCGTCCGCGCGGCGATCCGCGCTGGGCCGCGTCGGCGTGCCTCGGGACGTGGCGGGAGTGGTGGCGTTCCTCGCCTCGGACGACGCGGGCTGGGTGACCGGCGTCACGGTCGACGCGACCGGAGGCGGCGACCTCTGACCGGCGCACCCCCAGGAGGCGAGCTGCGACACCAGAGAACGCCTATGGGGGTTGCGCGCAGGCGACACCGTTGTTAGCTTTCAACGGTGTCGCCTTCCGTTCCGGTGGAACCGTTCGCCGTCTCCGTCCCCGACGCCGTGCTCGACGACCTGCGGGACCGCATCGCGCGGACCCGCTGGCCGGACCAGCCGGCCGGCGCCTGGGAGTAGGGGGCCGACCTGGGATACCTGCGTGAGCTGCTGGCCTCCTGGGGCGGCGAGTTCGACTGGCGCGCCCAGGAGCGGACGCTCAACGCGCTCGCGCACTTCCGGGCCGACCTCGGCGGCCTGCGGGTGCACTTCGTCCACGAGAGGGGCCGGGGGCCGAGCCCGCTGCCGCTCGTCCTGACCCACGGCTGGCCGAGCTCGTTCGTGGAGTACCTCGACCTCGTCCCGATGCTCGCCGATCCCGCCGCGCACGGCGCCGACGCGGCCGACGCCTTCGACGTGGTGGTCCCCTCGCTGCCCGGCTACGGGTTCTCCGACCGGCCCGCCGGACCCGGGCTGCTCAACACCGAGGTCGCCGATCTGTGGTGCCGCCTGATGACCGAGGGGCTCGGGTACGACCGCTTCGGCGCCTGCGGCACCGACATCGGGGCGGGCGTCACGAGCAGGCTCGGCCTCCGGCACCCCGGCCGCGTGGTGGGCGTGCACCTGTCCGCCGCCAGCTTCCCGGTGCCGCCCGAGCCGTGGAGCGCGGCCGAGCGGGAGTTCTTCGCGGCGCAGGCGCGGTGGGACGACGAGGAGGGCGCCTACGCGCACCTGCAGGCGACCCGGCCGCAGACCCTCGGATACGGGCTGACCGACTCCCCGGCCGCTTTGGCCGCCTGGATCGTGGAGAAGTTCCGGGCGTGGAGCGACTGCGATGGCGACGTCGAGTCCCGGTTCAGCAGGGAGCGCCTGCTCACCAATCTGACCGTCTACTGGGCGAGCGGAACCGCCGCCTCGTCCCTGCGGCCGTACCACGCCCATCGCGACCGCGGCGCGGCGCTGCGGGAGGACGACCCGGTGCGGGTGCCGATGGGGTACGCGTCGTTCGCGAACGAGTTCGCCCCCCAGGGCCGGCCGCCGCGCGAACTGGCCGAGCGGTACTTCGACGTGCGCCGGTGGACCGAGTCGCCGCGGGGCGGGCACTTCGCCGCGCTGGAGGAGCCGCGGGCGCTCGCCGAGGAGATCCGGGCCTTCTTCCGCCCCTTGCGGGCGACGGCCTGACCGGCTACGACGCGGAGCCGTCCTCCCCGTCGGCGTGGCGCTCCCGGTAGCGCCGCGTCTTGGCCCGGTTGCCGCACACGGCCATCGAGCACCAGCGCCCGCCTCCGCTCCGCGAGGTGTCGTAGAAGACCCAGTGGCAGTCGGGGGCCGCGCACATCCGCAGCCGGTTCCACGAGCCCCGGGCCGCCGCCCGCGCGACGGCCGCGACGATGCCGCCCAGGGCCTCCGCCAGCACGCCGCCGCCGTCCGGGTCGAGCCGGGGCGTGCCGCCCGGCGTCAGCCCCAGCCGGAGCGGGAACCAGCCGAGCGTGGTGTTGGCCTCGGCGACCGCGTCCTCGTCCGGCGGCTCGATCCGCCCGGCCAGGGAGGCCCGCAGGGCCGCCCGCAGGTCGCGCGCCACGGACAGGTCGTCACGGCCGGCCCGCGTGCCCGGGGGGACGAGGCCCTCCCGCGCGAGCCACGCCGACAGCGCCGCGGGCGTGGTGAGCTGGTCACCGCCCGCGTGCCGCGTTCCGCGGTGGGTGTAGGCGCGCTCGTCGAGCGTGTTGAGGAACGCCTCGACGGCGAGCAGTTCGGCGGGGGCGGAGCGGTCGGCGGCCACGACACCATCGTAGAGCGACGGCGGTTGAGGTCCGGACGCGCGCCGGCCGCCGCCCGGGTGGGGACGGCGGCCGGCGCCCGCCGCCCCCGCGGGAGCGGGCGGCGGCGGGGTGGTGCGGGCGTTGCGCCGGTCAGGCGCAGGCCGCGCCGTTGAGCAGGAACAGGTCGGGGCTCGGGTTGGCCCCCGGCGCCGAGGTGCCGTTGAAGCCGAACGTCACCGACTGGCCGGGGTTGATGGTCTTGTTCCAGGCGTCGTTGGCCGCCGTGACGGTCGCCGCCTGCTGGGACAGGACGGCGCTCCATCCGTGGTCGATCTTCTGGCCGCCGAGGAACGACCACTTCAGGGACCAGTCGTCGATCTTCTTGGTGCCGGTGTTCTTCAGCGTGACCTGGGTGGTGAAGCCCTGCGGCCACGAGCCGTGCACCGTGTAGGTGACCTTGCAGGCGGCGGGCGCCTGGACGGTGCCGTCACCCTGCCCGGCGATGAAGCCCGAGACCCACGACAGCGCCGAGTTCCAGTTGATGGCCTCCTCGTTGGTGGAGTAGGAGCCGATGTCGTCGATGTAGCAGAACTGGGGCTTGCAGCCCGTCAGCTTCGCCTGCGCCACCGGGTCCTGGAGGCCGGAGTTGGCGCCTCCGGCGAGCGTGCCGTGCGGCGGGTTGGGCAGCGAGGTGTCCAGCGAGTGGGCGTACCACCTGCTGTGCTCGTTCTTCGACGCCACCTCGCCGTAGCCGGTCACGTACGACTGGTTGAGGGCGTTGCGGCCGAGCAGGTAGTCGATGCCCTGGAGCACGGCGTCGCGGTACTTCACGTTCCCCGTGAGGTCGTAGCCCGCCCCGAGGACCACCATGTTGTTGAGGATCGCGCTGTTGGAGCCCCAGAAGTAGTCGCCCGGGTTGAACGGCAGCCCGTACGGGTGGTCGTTCACGATGGCGAGGTACCGGTCGGCTCCGTCGAGCACCGACGTGCGGACGGCGGCGCGGCCCGGCAGGTCGTTCGGCACGGTCGCCAGGTCGATGCGGCCGAGCGCCGCGACGTGACCCCAGTCGAAGGCGCCGGAGGGGCTCCACAGGTCGGCCGTGTGGTGCGGGGAGGCGAGCACGAAGTCGCGGTACTGGGCCTCGCCGGTCGTGATGTACAGCTCGGCCGCCGCCCAGTAGAACTCGTCGCTGACGTCGGCGTCGTCGTAGGTGCCGCCGCCGTTGCCGTCGGACGGGGACGCCAGCAGGCCGGGGTTGGCCCGGGCCGCCGCCCACGCCTTCTTCGCGGCGGCGAGGTTCTTGGCCGCGAAGGCCGCGTCGTACGGGGCGAAGATCCGGGCGGCCTGGGCGGCCGTCGCGGCGAGGTTGAGCGTGGCCGCCGTGGAGACCGGGTGGAGCTCACGCTTCTGCGGGTCGAGGTTGGGCAGCAGCGGCAGGCCGGTCCAGTTCTGGTCGTGGATCTTGTGGTGGACCATGCCGTCCGGCCGCTGCATCTTGAGCAGGAACTCCTGCTCCCAGCGGGCCTCGTTCAGAATGTCGGGGACGGCGTCGCCGCTCTCGGGGATGGCCAGGGAGCCGATCGGCTTGGCGGTCGCGGCGTTCTTGGTCCGCTCGAACTCGCTCATGAGCTGCGCCACCGCGATGCCGCCGTTGACGACGTACTTGCCGTGGTCGCCGGCGTCGTACCAGCCGCCGGAGACGTCGAGGGAGTAGTCGCACACGCCCGGCTGGCACGGCACGCTCGTGTCGCCCTGGTTGGGGGCGACGCCGACGTGGCCGGCCGGCCTGCCGTACCCCGGCCGCAGCGCGTCGTCGATCGCGATGCCGCTGCGCTGGGTGTAGTAGAACTTCAGCGCGTCGAGCTCGAGGTCCCGGTAGGAGTCGCCCTTGATGTCGAACGGCCGGCTGGTCTCGCCGTCGGCCGTCAGCGTGAACCCGGTGCCGCCCCGGGTGTAGGAGCTGAAGTCGATCGAGTGGACGTTCTGCCCGGAGCTCGCGTCCACGCCGCGCGGGGTGGTCACGCCGTGGGCGACGGTCGTCCCGGAGGAGTTCTTGAGCTGCCAGGGCAGGGCCGCGGTGGCGTCGGTGACGAGCGTGGCGTTCTTCGGCCCCTTGGGGAGGTAGGCCACCTGGTTCACCCGCACCCGCGGGCCGGTGTCGGGCGTGTAGACCTCCGGCGGGACGCCGCCCTTGAGCGACACGTCGTCCACGCAGAACCGCCACGGCGTCGCGCTGCCGCCCAGCTGGAAGACGACCTGCCCGTTGGCGAGGTCCACCGGTGACGTGAACGTGTAGCTGTAGGTGTCGCCCGACACGCTCAGCTCCGGCGCCGCCGAGACGTACTGCGTGTACGGGTCCACCGGGAGCTGGACGTACGCCCGCGCGACCTTCCCCGGGTCGGCCGAGGCGAAGAAGCTGAACCCGTACGTCTCGTCCTTGACCAGCGGGATGTCGTTGACCCCGATGATCGCGTCCCAGGGGTTGACCGTTCCGCCCGGGACGTCCGCGCACAGGCGGCCGCCCGAGAGGGAGAAGGACAGGTTGTCCGTGTGCCACCAGGGGTCGGTGGTCGTGTCGAAGGTGCCGTTGGGGATCTGCTCGGGGCCGTCCGCGTGGGCCGGCACGCCGGTCACGGACGCCATGGCCAGGGTCGTGGCCAGCGCCGCGGAGGCGAGCATGCTGAGTCGTCTGAGCACGGTGGTCCTCGAAGATATGGGAGCGCTCCCAAAGTGGTGAGCGACTCGATGTTTGCCCTGGGTTTCGCGGGGCGTCAACGACGGCCGGAGGTCGCGGGCGCTGACCGTGCCGTTGTGATCCCGCACCGATGAAAGTTTCAATTCCGCAAAGAGATGTTTGCAAAGTTCTCTTTGCATTGTTAGCGTTCCGAAGGAGGGAGAGGAGGCGTCGGCAATGGGCGACGAGGTCTTTCACGTCGGCGACCCCCGCACGCTGAAGGCGGTGGCGCACCCGCTGCGGGTGCGGCTGCTCGGCGCGCTGCGGGCGGACGGGCCGGCCACCGCGACCGAGCTGGCCGCGCGGTTCGGCGAGAGCTCCGGGGCGACCAGCTACCACCTGCGGCAACTCGCGCGGTACGGCTACGTCGAGGAGGACGAGGACCAGCGGGACCGGCGCGAGCGGCGCTGGCGCTCCGCGCACCGCGCGACGGCCTGGAACAGCGCCGAGATGGCGGCCACGGCCGAGGGCAGGGAGGCGGCGGCCTTCCTGCGGCGCCGCCAGATCGAGGTGCTCACGGCCGACGCGGAGGCGTTCGAGCGCGACCGCGACTCCTGGAGCCGCGCGTGGGTCGAGGCGGCCGGGATGTCCGACGAGGTCGTCCGGCTGCGCCCGGCCACGGTGGCGGCGCTGCACGAGCGCTTCGACGCCCTCCTGCGCGAGGCCGCCGAGCGCGACGCGGGCGCGCCGGACGCCGAGCAGGTCTCCGTCTTCGTGGCCGCCCTCCCGCGCCGCCGTCCCGCGACGGACTCCCCGCCTCCTGAGTCGCGCCGTGGCTCCGGTGCGGGCTCCGCGTCCCCGGGGTCGCGCCGCGGTTCCGGTGCGGGCTCCGCGCCCTCGGAGGATCGCCTCCCGCGCCACAGGTCCACGTCCGGGCCGGCCGAGGAGGCCGGCCGTGCGTGACCGTGCCGCGAGCCCGAGGCGCGGCGGCTGGGGGCGGTACGCCGCGATCGAGTTCCTCACCTGGCTGCCGCCGGGGCTCATGATGGCGCCGATGGTGCTGCTCATGGCGGCCCGCGGGCTGAGCGTCGCCGAGATCGGGCTCGTGAGCGCGGCCTACTCGGTCACCATCGTCGTGCTCGAACTGCCGACGGGCGGCCTGGCCGACGTCCTCGGCCGCCGGGCCGTGCTGGCCGCCTCCGCCGCGACCAGCGTGGTGGCCCTCGTGGTGCTGGCCACCGCCACCACGGCCTGGCTCTTCCTGGTGTCGTCGCTGCTCAAGGGCGTGGCGCGGGCGCTGTCCAGCGGGCCGGCCCAGGCGTGGTACGTGGACCGCCTGCATGACGCCGAGGGGCCGTCCGCCGACCTCAAGCCCGGCCTCGCGGCGGGCGGCGCCGCCGGGTCGGCCGCCCTGGCGATCGGCACGGTCATCGGCGGCCTGCTGCCGCTGGCCGTCCCCGGCGCCGGCCTGGTCGCGCCCGTCTGGGCGGCCGCGGCGGCGGCCGCGGTCCTGCTGGCGGCCGTCCTCGTCCTCATGCGCGAGCCGCGCGGTCGTACGCGGGGCGCGGAGCCGGAGCGGGCCGCCACGTCGGCGGCCGCCGGGACGCGCCTGCGGGCCGTGCTGCGCGGCGTGCCGGCGACGATCGCGGGCGGGGTGCGGCTGGGGCTGGTCGACCGCGGGCTCGGCCGCCTCCTGCTCGTGGCCGCGGGCGTCGGGGTGATGCTCAACGCGATCGAACTGCTGACCCCCGGTCGCCTGGCCGGCCTGACCGGCGGGGCCGAGACGGGAAGCGCGGCGTACGCCCTCGTCACGGCCGCCGGGTTCGCGGCCGACGCCCTGGGCAGCTCCCTCGCGCCCGCCGCGGCCCGTCTCGCCGGCGGCTCGGCGCGGGCGGCCGTGCTCGCCTCGGCCGTCGTCGCGGCGGCGGTCGCCGCGCTGGCCGCGTCCGTGGCCCTGGACGGCTGGGCGGGCGTCGCCGCGGCCTGCGGGGCGTACGTCGTGCTCTTCGCGGCCCTCTCGGTCGCCGGGCTGATCCGGTCGGAGCTCGTGCACCGCCGGGTCGCGTCGGCCCAGCGGGCGACCGTGATGTCGGTGGACTCGCTCCAGTTGCAGTTCGGCGGGCTGCTGTCCGCGCTGTTCCTCGTGCCGCTGGCCGGCGCCGCCGGTCCGGGAGTCGCCTGGGCGGTCACCGCCGCGGTCGTCGTCGCCTCCTCGCTGCTGTTCGTCCGGCTCCCGGCCCCGAAGGCCGCCGTACGGCCCGAGGAGGGCGCGTTGAGCCACCCGCAGTAGAACGAGGTTCGGGAGAGGGGGACAATCAGGCGGGACCGGGCTGCGAGAGGGGCAGGGGCCGATGAGCAAGACGAAGGTGACCGCGGCGAACCAGGAGCAGCGCGCGGCGTGGCTGGACGGGCGGCTGCCCGAGGTCGAGCGCGTGCGGCCGGGGCTGTGGTCGATCCCGGTGCCGATCCCGATCAACCCCCTGCGGTACGTGCTGGTCTACGCCCTGGAGGTCCCCGACGGCGTGGTGATCATCGACGCGGGCTGGAACACCGACGAGGCGTTCACCGCGCTCGCGGCCGGACTCGGCGTCGCCGGGTACGCGATCACCGACGTCAAGGCCGTGCTCGTCACGCACATCCACCCCGACCACTACGGCCTGGCCGGCCGGATCCGGGAGACGTCCGGCGCCTGGATCGGGCTGCACCCGGCCGACGCGCGGCTCGTCCACGACCGGTACGACGACTCGGCCATCGAGGCGCTGATGGCTCGGGAGCGGTCGCTGCTGCTGCGGTCGGGGGTGCCCGAGATGACGGCCCAGGAGCTGGCCGGGGCGTCGATGATGATCCGCCAGTTCGTGACGATGGCGGCGCCCGACCGGCTCATCGAGGACGGCGACCGGCTCGACCTGCCGGGGTGGGACCTGCGGGCCATCTGGACGCCCGGCCACTCGCCGGGCCATTTGTGCTTCGTGGAGCCCGGCCGCCGGGTGCTGTTCTCCGGCGACCACGTCCTGGCCAGGATCACGCCGATGGTGGCGGTGCACCCGCAGTCGGGCCCGAACCCCCTCGCCGACTACCTCGACGCCCTGCGCGCGGTGGGCAAGCTCGACGTCGACGAGGTGCTGCCCGCCCACGAGTTCCGCTTCCTCGAGCTGGGCGAGCGGGTCGACTACGTGATCGGCCACCACGAGGAGCGGCTGGCCGAGGTGGAGCAGGCGGTGACCGCCGTCCCCGGCTCGACCTGCTGGGACATCGCGCGGCAGCTGCGCTGGTCGCGGGCCTGGGACGCGATCCCGCCGCACATGCGGCGGGCGGCCAACAACGAGGCCCTCGCGCACCTGGTGTGGCTGGAGGCGCGCGGCACGGTCTCCCGCGTCGCGGGCGAGCCGGAGCGCTGGTATCCGGCGGAGTCCTGAATATCCCTGCAAAAGCAGTAGGAAATGTTGACTATGCCCCGGGATGCGTTTAGCGTCTCGGGTATGAGCCAGGGCCTGTACTTGATCCGGCGCGTCCACGTGGACTTCGGCCACATCCTCAGCGCGCAGTGTCGTCGCGTCGCCCCCTAGCACAGGGGGGATGTCCGCCCCACGACGGGCGCGGCGCACCCGACGTCCCGTCGCCCCCTTTCCCGCCGCGCGCGCCCCCTTCCGCCCCCGGCCGCGCGGACCAGCGGTCGGCGGCTCGTCGAGCCGCCGCGTGTACAGCTCTGAGGACTTCGCATGCGCGCGTTCAGAATCGCTCTCGTGTCCACGCTGCTCGCGGCCCTGTCCGCCTGCGGCTCGTCGGGACCGCCCAGAGGCGGCGAGGTCGCCGAGTTGCGCTACCAGGGCAACGCGGGAGCCGTCACACTCCCCGAACTGGCGGCCGACCTCGGTTACCTCGGCACGGTCAAGCTCAAATGGGTCGGCAACACGATCAGCGGCCCCCAGGACATCCAGTCGGCGGCCACCGGCCAGACCGACTTCGGCGGCGCCTTCAACGGCGCGGTGGTCAAGCTCGTCGCCGCGCGGGCGCCCATCAAGGCCGTCATCAGCTACTACGGCTCCGACAAGGACGCCTACAACGGCTTCTACGTCCTCGACGGCGGCCCGATCAGATCGGCCAGGGACCTGATCGGCAAGAAGGTCGGCGTCAACACGCTCGGCGCCCACCTGGAGGCGGTGCTCAAGGAGTACCTCCAGCGGCAGGGCCTGACGAAGGAGCAGGTCGCGCAGGTCCAGCTCGTCGTGGTGCCGCCGGTCGACACCGAGCAGGCGCTGCGCCGCGGGCAGATCGACGTGGCCTCGCTCGGCGGCATCCTGCGGGACAAGGCCCTGGAGCGCGGCGGGATCCACCCGCTGTTCACCGACTACGAACTGCTCGGAGCGTTCGACGCCGGCACGTACGTCCTGCGGAACGACTTCATCCGGGACAACCCCACCACCACGAGGGCCTTCGTCACCGGGGTGGCCAAGGCCATCGAGTGGAGCAGGACGCACCCCCGCCAGGAGGTGGTCGCCCGGCTGAAGGCGATCATCGCCAAGCGCGGGCGCAACGAGGACTCCACGGCCGTCGGCTACTGGAAGAGCTTCGGCGTCGCCAGCACCGGCGGGGTGATCGACGACAAGGACTTCCAGACCTGGATCGACTGGTTGCAGCGGGAGGGCGAGCTCCGGCCCGGCCAGGTCAAGGCGGCCGACGTCTACACCAACGCGTACAACCCCTATGCGAACGGAGGCGCGAGGTGACCGCCACCACGGCGAAGATCGCCGTACGCGGCGTGGGCAAGGTGTTCCGCACCCGCGACGCCGACCGGCCGTTCACCGCCCTGGACGGGGTGGACCTCGACGTGCGGGAGGGGGAGTTCCTCACCCTGGTCGGGCCGAGCGGCTGCGGCAAGTCGACCCTGCTCGACCTGATCGGCGGGCTGGCCGCACCCACGTCCGGCGAGATCCTCCTCGACGGCGAGCCGGTCACCGGGCCGGGCCTCGACCGGGGCGTGGTCTTCCAGCAGTACGCGCTGTTCCCGTGGCGCACGGCCCTGGCGAACGTCGCGTTCGGGCTTGAGGCGAAGTCGGTCCCGAGGCGTGAGCGGGAGGAGCGGGCCCGTCACCATCTCGGCCTCGTGGGGCTGCGCGGGTTCGAGGACCGCTACCCGCACGAGCTGTCCGGCGGCATGCGGCAGCGGGTGGCCATCGCCCGGAGCCTCGCGTTCGACCCGGACGTGCTGCTCATGGACGAGCCGTTCGCCGCGCTCGACGCGCAGACCCGGGAGTCGCTCCAGGAGGAGCTGCTCGGCATCTGGGAGCGGACCGGCAAGACGATCGTGTTCATCACCCACGGCATCGACGAGGCCGTCTACCTCGGCCAGCGGGTGGCCGTGATGACCTCGCGGCCGGGCCGGATCAAGCAGGTCATCGACGTCGAGTTCGACTCGCGGACCGGCGACCTGCGGGCGGACCCTCGGTTCGGGGAGTACCGCCACCGGCTGTGGACGCTGCTGCGCGACGAGGTCGCCGCGGCCAGGGAGCAGGAGGTGGCCCGCGTTGGCTGACACGCTGACCTCGCCCGCGGCCGTGTCGGCGCCGGCGCTCGAGCGGTCCCGCGGCGGGGGGATCGCGGCCCGGCTGGGCGCCTTCGGCAAGCGGTCGCTGGCCGTGGCCCTGCTGCTCGCGCTGTGGGAGATCCTCCCGAGAGCCGGTGTGGTGGACCGCGTCTTCCTGCCGCCCCTGTCCGAGGACCTGGCGGCGTGGGCCGACCTGCTGCGCAGCGGGGAGCTCCTGGAGCACACCGAGGCCAGCGTGGCCCGGTCGCTCACCGGGTTCGGCCTGGCCATCGTCGTCGCCATTCCGCTCGGGCTGCTGATCGGCTGGTACAAGCCGGTGGCCGAGTTCCTCAGCCCGGTGCTTGAGCTGTTCCGCAACACCTCGGCGGTGGCGCTGCTGCCGGTCTTCACACTGATCCTCGGCATCGGCGAGACCTCGAAGATCGCGTTCGTGCTGTACGCCTGCGCCTGGCCGATCCTGCTCAACACGATCAGCGGCGTGAAGACGGTCGACCCGCTGCTGGTCAAGTCGGCCCGGTCGATGGGGCTGCCGCCCGCCCGGCTGTTCCAGAAGGTGCTGCTGCCCGCCGCCGTGCCGGCGATCTTCACGGGCGTCCGGCTGGCCGGGGCGTACTCGATCCTCGTGCTGCTGTTCGCGGAGATCGTCGGCGCCAAGGCGGGGCTCGGCTACCTCATCAACGCGGCCCAGTCCAGCTTCCGCATCCAGGACATGTACGCCGGGATCATCACGATCTCCGTCATCGGCCTGCTCTTCAACCAGCTCCTCGTCCATCTGGAGCGCCGCTTCTCGACGTGGAGGACCACATGACCAGGAGACTGCACCTCAACGCCTTCCTGATGGGCGTCGGGCACCACGAGGCGGCGTGGCGGCACCCGCGGACCGAGCCCCGCCGCGTGACCGACGTCCGGCACTTCCAGGACCTCGCGCGGATCGCGGAGCGGGGGAAGCTCGACTCGGTCTTCCTGGCCGACGGCCTCGCCCTCTGGGGCAACGTCCGGCACAACGCGCTCGGCGGGCTCGAACCGCTCACGCTGCTGTCGGCCCTGGCGGCCGTGACCGAGCACGTCGGGCTCATCGCCACCGTGTCCACGACGTACAACGAGCCGTTCCACGTGGCGCGGAAGTTCGCCTCGCTCGACCACATCAGCGGCGGCCGGGCCGGCTGGAACATCGTGACCTCGGCAGGCGAGGCCGAGGCGCACAACTTCGGCATCGAGCGCCCGCCGCACCGCCTGCGCTACGAGCGGGCGACGGAGTTCCTCGAGGTGGCCACCAAGCTGTGGGACAGCTGGGAGGACGACGCGGTCCTGGCCGACCGGGTCGGCGGCGTCTACGCCGAGACGGCCCGCATCCATCCGGTGGAGCACGTGGGCGAGCACTTCCGGGTGCAGGGCCCGCTCAACACCCAGCGGCCGCCGCAGGGCCGCCCGCTGCTGGTCCAGGCCGGGTCGTCCGACGACGGCAGGGACTTCGCCGCCCGGCACGCCGAGGCCGTGTTCACCGCCCAGCAGACCCTGGAGGAGGGCCAGGAGTTCTACGCCGACCTCAAGGTGCGGGCGGCCCGGTACGGCAGGCGGCCCGAGGAGATCCTCGTCCTGCCCGGCATCTCGCCCATCCTCGGCTCGACCGAGCGGGAGGCGCTGCGCCTGGAGAAGGAGCTGGAGGACCTCATCATCCCGGCGTACGGCGTGGCCCAGCTGTCCAACGTCCTCGGCGTCGACCTGTCGGGACACCCGCTGGACGAGCCGCTGCCCGAGATCCCGGAGCGCACCGAGGGCCAGCAGAGCCGGCTGAAGCTGGTCGTCGACCTCGCGCGGCGCGAGCGGCTGACCATCCGGCAGCTCGTCGGCAGGCTCGCCGGCGGCCGCGGCCACCGGGTGGTCGCCGGTACGCCGGAGCAGGTCGCCGACCAGCTTCAGGAATGGTTCGAGAACGGCGCGGCCGACGGGTTCAACGTCATGCCGCCCATCCTTCCGGCCGGCCTGGAGGACTTCGTGGACCACGTGGTCCCCGAACTGCGGGCCCGCGGCCTGTTCCGCCACGAGTACGAGGGCCGGACGCTCCGTGAGCACTACGGCCTGGCGAGGCCCGCGAGCCGCTACGCGGCGGCCGCGGACGCCCCGCCGCAGGAGGAGCCCGCCGTGGCGGTCCCCTCGTGACCGCGCCGGAGGGGAACCGGCACAGCTCAGCACTGTTAGGGAGGACCGCATGGGCATCGTGACGCTGGTGGGGAACCCGAGGGACGGCTCGCGCACGCTCGCGGTGGCCGTCCGGGCGGCCGAGGAGATCGCCAAGGGCACCGGGACGTCCGCGCCGGTGGACGTGGTCGACCTCGCCGGCCTGGCGGCGCACCTGTTCGCCCCCGGGCCGTCGTCGGGCGTGGAGGTGGCGCTCGAGCTGGTTCGCGAGGCCGACGTCCTCGTGGTGGCCAGCCCCACCTACAAGGGCACGTACACGGGCCTGCTGAAGGCGTTCCTCGACCGGCTGCCGCACCGGGCGCTGGCCGGCACGGCGGCGCTGCCGCTGCTGGTCATGGGGGACGCGAAGCACGCGCTGGCGGTCGAGGTGCACCTGCGCCCGCTGCTGGTCGAGCTCGGCGCGACCGTGCCCACCCCGGGGCTCGCCGTACTGGAGTCCCAGATCCCCGACCTCGACGGCGTGCTGGCCGCGTGGGCCGGTCAGGTGGTCCCGCAGCTCCCCTTCCGCCAGGAGGTGTCCGCATGACGAGCGACGCCGCCACGTCCGCCGGGGAGGAGGGCGGCGCGGCCGTGCACGGGCCCGCGCCGGAGGGCCCCGCCCCGGCGCGGCTGCGGCTCGTCTCGTCGCACGGCGACGCGTCCGTCGGAGGCGACGAGTTCCGCCGTGCGCTCGCCGAGCACGCGGCGGGCGTGGTGGTGATCACGGCCCGGCCGGAGGGGGTGCCGGTCGGGCTCACCGCCACGTCGTTCTCGTCGGTGAGCCTGTCGCCGCCGCTGGTCTCCTTCTACGTGGCGCAGTCGTCCACGACGTGGCCGTGGCTGCGGCGGGCCGACCTGTTCGCGGTGAACATCCTCGGCGGCCACCAGGCCGACCTGGCGGCCCGGTTCGCGAAGAAGAGCATCGACCGGTTCGCCCACCCCACCCGCTGGACGCCGGGGACGGACGGGGTGCCGCTGCTCGACGACGTGCCGGCCCACCTCCTGTGCCGCCCCCACCACACGGTCGAGGTCGGCGACCACTTCCTGGTGGTCGGGCTGGTCACCTCGACGGTGGTCTCCGGCGGCGGGCGGCCGCTGCTGTACCACCAGGGCAGGTTCGGACGGTTCCTCCCCCACTGAGCGGGACCGGCCGGTCAGGCGAGGCGGACCGTGCCCCGGCCGGTGGCGAGGGGCAGGTCGAGGATCGTGCGGATGCCCGGCGGCGCCGCGCACACGGAGGCGATCGAGTTCACCGCGTGCGCGGCGGCGCCGGCGAGGCCGTGGGTGACCTCGTCCACCCTGATCGCCATGCCCGGCTGGCCCTCGATGTGGATGGCGAAGCCGGGCTCCGCCCAGCGCCGCACCTTCCGCGCGTCGGCCTTGTAGACGCACTCGACGGTCATGAACGGGCGGTTGCGCACCAGCCCGGTGAACATCCAGCGGGAGGCGCACACCGTGCCTGGACGCACCGTGCCCGCCGCGATCTCGAACTCCTCGCCGGCCAGCTCGTACTCGTCCGTCTCCTCGATCTCGTCGAGCCGTACGCCGAGGGCGGCGGCGACGAGCTGGACGCTCTCGGCGAACAGCGACCGCTGGAACGCCCGGAACGGCCGGACCGTGCCCGCGTAGTCCTTCGGCTCCCGGGTGAACCCGATGAGGTCGGTCACGATCTCCCGCGACGGGTGACCCCGGTAGTCGGAGGTCTCGCGGACGTAGATGTGGTCGAGCCGGGTCGACAGGCCCGACAGCGCGAGCGGCAGCAGGTCGCTCATGAACCCCGGGTTGATGCCGGTGCCGTGCAGCGACGCGCCGCCGCGCGCGCAGGCCGTCTCCAGCCGGTCGACCACCCCCGGCCCGTACGCCTGGGGGTAGACGAAGCCGGTGGTGGTGACGACGTTCTTGCCCGACAACAGCAGCGCGCAGATGGTCTCCACGTCGGTCGCGGGATCGCCGCCGAAGTAGGACGCGGGCAGGGGCATGTAGAGCACGCAGTCGGCGTCGAGCGCCAGCACGTGGTCGACGTCGTCGGTGCAGGCCACCCCCGCCTCCCCGACGCCCACCAGCTCCCCGGCGTCGCGGCCGACCTTGTCCTGGTCGTAGACGAGCACGCCGGCCAGCTCGAACTCGGGCCGCGTGATCACACTGCGCAGCGCGTACCCCCCGACCGCGCCCGTGGCCCACTGGACGACGCGTAGGGGTCGGGTCGCGGGCATGGGGCCTCCAGCCAGAGTCGAATCTGGGCGAGGCCGTGCTGGGAGAGGTGTCATCGTCGACCCACGCCCGTGCGGGGGCCAGAACTATAGCAGGAATTCACAATTTTGATCACTATCTGCGGCGTCGCGCTTTCCGCCCGCTTCGGGTCCCCACGTCGGCCGGTTATTGTGCTGCAGTACCAGAACCTTGTTCTCTCAGGAGGCGCCATGTCCGAGGTCCCGGTTTCCGACGCGGGCTCCGAGCTCAGGTTCGACGGGAAGGTCGCGGTCGTGACGGGGGCGGGGCAGGGGCTCGGCCGCTCGCACGCCCTCCTGCTCGCCCGCCGCGGTGCGAAGGTCGTGGTGAACGACCGGGGCGGCGCCCTCGACGGCACCGGCGCATCCGCCGGCCCGGCGGCCGACGTGGCGGAGCTGATCGGCAAGGAGGGGGGAGAGGCGGTCGCCAGCACGGACGACGTCGCCACCCCCGAGGGTGCGCAGGCCCTGGTCGCGGCCGCCCTCGACGCCTTCGGCCGGATCGACATCGTGGTGAACAACGCCGGCATCCTGCGGGACAAGTCGTTCGGCAAGATGTCGGTCGAGGAGTTCGACGCCGTGCTCGCCGTCCACGTGCGCGGCTCGTTCCTCGTCAGCCGCGCCGCCTTCCCCCACATGAAGGAGCAGGCGTACGGCCGGATCGTCAACACCTCCTCGCCCGCCGGGCTGTTCGGCAACTTCGGCCAGGCCAACTACTCCACGGCGAAGATGGGCCTGGTGGGCTTCACCAAGACGCTCGGCATCGAGGGCGCCCGCGCGAACATCAAGGCCAACGCGATCGCGCCCGTCGCGTGGACGCGGATGACCGAGGCGCTGCTGCCCGCGGAGTTCGAGTCGAGGTTCACCCCCGAGCGGATCAGCCCCCTGGTGGCGTACCTGGCCCACGAGAGCTGCCCGGTCAGCGGCGAGGTGTTCTCGGTCGGGGCCGGGCGGGTCGCCCGCGTGTTCGTCGCCGAGGGGCCGGGCTGGCGGACCGACGACCTCACGGTGGAGGCGATCCGCGACAACTGGGACGCCGTCATGACCGAGCAGCCGTACCTCCAGCCGACCGCGCTGGGGGAGCAGGCCACCGCGTCGCTCCAGGCCATGCTCCGGCCCTGAGCCGGCCCGCATGAGCCGGCGGGCCGGTGCGGCAGGATGTAGCCCGACGTCCGCCCCCGGCCCGTACGGCCCCGGCATCCCCGAGGAGATCGCCATCGCCTCCATCCGGCACGAGATCGTGATCGACGCCCGTCCCGAGACGGTGTGGGACGCCGTGCGGGACGTGGGGGCGGTGCACGAGCGGCTGCTCCCCGGCCGCGTCCTCGACACGCGGATCGAGGGAGTCGAGCGGACCCTCGTCTTCCCGCACGGGGGAGTGGTCCGCGAGCTCATCGTGGACGTCGACGACGACGCGCGCCGGCTGGCGTACGCCGTGGTCGAGGGCGCCCGCCCGCCGCTCGCGCATCATCACGCGGCGTTCCAGGTGCTCCCGGAGGGCGCGGACCGCACCCGGCTCGTGTGGACGACCGACCTGCTGCCGGACTCGGCGGCGCCGGAGGTCCGCGTCCGGATGGAGCGGGGCGCGGAGGAGATGAGGCGGACCCTGGAGACCGCCGCAGGACCCGGGCGGCCGTAGGGTGAACGGGTTCCGGCCACAGAGGAGAGGACGCGGGCAGTGACCGTCGAACGCATCGGACCGCCCACGGTGGCGGGGGAGCGCGAGATGCTGCGCGCCTTCCTCGACTACCACCGGGCCACGCTCGAATGGAAGTGCGAGGGCCTGTCGGACGAGGACCTGCGCCGCCGGTCGATGCCGCCCTCGACGCTGTCGCTGCTCGGCCTGGTCCGGCACATGGCCGAGGTCGAGCGCACCTGGTTCCGCCGGGTGATCGGCAAGGAGGACGTCCCGCTCGTCTGGTCGGACGAGGGCGACTACCAGGCGGCGTACGACGCGACCGGGGCGACCCGCGCGGAGGCGTTCGCCGCCTGGCGCGAGGAGGTCGAGCACTCCCGCCGGATCGAGCGTGAGGCGGAGTCGCTCGACGTCACCGCCTACCAGCCGCGCTGGGAGCAGGAGGTCTCGCTGCGGTTGGTGATGCTCCACCTGATCCACGAGTACGCCCGGCA
The DNA here is from genome assembly GCF_016863035.1 of Microbispora corallina. GTDB lineage: Bacteria > Actinomycetota > Actinomycetes > Streptosporangiales > Streptosporangiaceae > Microbispora > Microbispora corallina. The sequence goes on along the minus strand of NZ_BOOC01000055.1, from coordinate 9,706 downwards.
CAACGGGCACGCCGACTTCCTCCGCGAGGGCGTCGACGGGACCGTGGGCGCCTGACCGTCACGTGGCGCGGGGGCGGCGGGGCACCGGCTCGCGCCCGGGCGGCTGGCGCACCTCCAGGCGGGGGAACGGCGGCGACGGGACGGGCCGGGTGACCGGCTGCCGGCCCAGCCGGATCTCCTCGCCGTGGTGGGCGAGCGTGAGCGGCGGCCCGTCCAGCAGCTCGTACGTGGCCGCGCCCGGAGTGACGTCCACCCGCAGCAGGCGGCCCCGGTACCGCAGCCGGAACGCGAGCCGGGTGAGCGCCGAGGGCAGCCGGGGGGCGAAGCACATCAGGCCCTGCCCGGCGCGCATGCCGCCGAACCCGGCGACCAGCCCGGTCCACGCCCCGGCCAGGGAGGCCATGTGGACCCCGTCCCTGGTGTTGTGCTCCAGGTCGCGCAGGTCCATCAGCGCGGCCTCGCCCAGGTAGGCGTGGGCCAGCTCCAGCTGCCCGACCTCGGCCGCCAGCACCGCCTGCGTGCACGCCGACAGCGACGAGTCCCGCACCGTCAGGGCCTCGTAGTAGGCGAAGTCGCGGGCCTTCTGCTCGGGCGTGAACGCCTCCCCGCACAGGTGCAGCGCCAGCACGAGGTCGGCCTGCTTGACCACCTGCTTGCGGTAGAGGTCGAAGTACGGGAAGTGCAGCAGCAGCGGGTACTGCTCGGGCTTGGTGGCGGCGAAGTCCCACAGGGCGTGCCGGGTGAAGCCCTCGCTCTGCGGGTGGACGCCGAGCCGCTCGTCGTACGGCACGAACATGGCGGCGGCCGCGTCACGCCAGACCGCCACCTCCTCCAGCGACACCCCGAGCTGCTCGGCCTGGTCGAGGTGCCGCGTCGCCACGTCGACGGCGGCGCGCAGGTTCCGCTGAGCCATCAGGTTCGTGTACACGTTGTTGTCGGCCACCGCGCTGTACTCGTCCGGGCCGGTCACGCCGTCGATGCGGTACTTGCCCTCGGCGTCGTGGTGACCGAGCGCGCACCACAGCCGGGCGGTGGACACGAGCAGCGGCAGGGCCGTCTCCCGCTCGAACGCCTCGTCCTCCGTGGCGTCGACGTACCGGACCACGGCGTCGGCGATGTCGGCGTTGACGTGGAACGCGGCGGTCCCGGCCGGCCAGTAGCCCGAGCACTCCTCGCCGTTGATGGTCCGCCAGGGGAAGGCCGCGCCCTTCAGCCCGAGCTGCGCGGCCCGGTCCTCGGCGAGCGGCTGGATCGACCGCCGCCAGTCCAGCGCGTCCGCGGCCGACCGCGGGTGGGTGTAGGTGAGCACGGGCAGCACGAACGTCTCGGTGTCCCAGAACGCGTGGCCGTCGTACCCCGAGCCGGTGAGGCCCTTGCCGGGGATCGGCCGCCGCTCCAGCCGGGCGCCCGCCTGGAGCAGGTGGAACAGCCCGAACCGGACGGCCTGCTGGACCTCCGCGTCGCCCTCGACCTCGACGTCCGCCCCGGCCCAGAACTCGTCGAGGAACCGGCGCTGGTCGGCGCACAGGCCGTCCCAGCCGGTCAGCCTGGCCGCCGCCAGCGCGGCCACGACCTGGTCGTGCAGCGCGGGCCGGGAGCGCTTGGCCGACCAGCCGTAGGCGAAGAACTTGATCAGGCGCAGCGACCGGCCCGGCTCCAGCCGGGTGGCGACCGTCACCCGGTTCACGTCGCCGCCGCCGTCCGGCTCGATCCGGGTGCCCTCGGGGCCGTCGATCTCGTGCCGCATGGCGGCCGCCATCCGCAGCCCGCTCAGGCGGGTGCGGTGCACCATCACGCCCACCCCGTTGTCGGCCGCCTCGTTCTCCTCCAGCACGAGCGGGGCCTCAAGCACGGCGGCGGCGCGGGGGTCGTCGGCCAGGTGGGGGACGGTCTCGTTGGCGACGAGCTCCGACTGCAGCACCACGTTGAGCGGCTGGCCGACGGCCTCGACCTCGTAGCGGACGGCCGCGACGGCGCGGTGGGTGAACGACACCAGCCGGGTGGAGGTCACCCGGAGCCGCCCTCCGGCCGGGGAGGTCCAGTCCACCCGCCGGACCAGGGTGCCGGCGCGCATGTCGAGGACCCGTTCGTGCGCGTGCAGCGTGCCGTACCGCACGTCGAACGGCTCGTCGTCGGCCAGCAGCCGGATCAGCTTGCCGTTCGTCACGTTCACCACGGTCTGGCCCGCCTCGGGGTAGCCGTAGCCCCCCTCGGCGTACGGCAGGGGCCGCACCTCGTAGAAGGAGTTGAGGTAGGTGCCGGGCAGCCCGTGCGGCTCGCCCTCGTCGAGGTTGCCGCGCAGGCCGATGTGCCCGTTCGACAGCGCGAAGACCGACTCCGTCTGCGCGAGCACGTCCAGGTGGAGACGGCACTCGCGGACGGCCCACGGCTCGACCGTGAAGGCCGGGTGCTGGATCACGGCCGGTCCAGCAGCTCGGCGAGGTCGGTCACGACGACGTCGGCGCCGCTGTCGCGCAGCGCGTCCGCCTGCCCCACCCGGTCGACGCCGACGACGTGGGCGAAGCCGCCCGCGCGCCCGGCCGCCACCCCGGCCAGCGCGTCCTCGAACACCGCCGCCTCGCCGGGCTTCAGGCCGAGGGCCTCGGCTCCCGCGAGGTACATGTCCGGCGCGGGCTTGCCCGGCAGGTCGCGCCGCCGCGCCACCACGCCGTCGATCCTGGCCTCCACCAGGTCCGCCAGGCCGGCGGCGGCGAGCACGTGCTCGGTGTTGGCGCTGGACGAGACGACCGCCCGGCGCAGGCCCGCCTCCCTCGCCGCGCGCAGGTAGCGCACCGACCCCTCGTACACCTCGACGCCCTCCCGGTCGAGGATGGCTCTGACCAGGTCGTTCTTGCGGTTGCTCAGGCCGTACAGAGTGGGGGAGCCGGGAGGGTCGCCGGGCGTGCCCTCCGGCAGGTCGATGCCGCGGGACTCCAGGAACGACCGGGTGCCGTCCAGCCGTTTCCTGCCGTCCACGTACCGGTCGTAGTCGTCCACGCGGTCGAACGGGACGAACGGCTCGCCCCTCCGCTCCGCCCGCTCGCGCAGGAAGTCGTCGAACATCGCCTTCCACGCCCCGGCGTGCACGGTGGCCGTACGGGTGAGCACGCCGTCCATGTCGAACAGGCAGCCGCGGACGCCGTCAGGCAGTCCCAGCATGGGCCTCTCCCTCCCGAGAGCTCCTCCGGCTCCATGCCTACCCAGGGAGAGGAGTCCTGCGCGTACCGGACACTTTTGCTGATTCCAGCGAAAGTTCGCATCAGATCCATAAAAGGTCTTCCCAGGGTGGCGGAAGAGAGGTACGTTCACGCCAATCACTGGGAGGCGGAGGCGGTGTGAAGCGCACAGCCAGGCCGGAGAACGTCCACCAGGCGACCCTGTTGCGGTTGCTTCGGGACGGGGGCCGCTCTCGGGCCGAGCTCGGCGACGTGGTGGACCTGTCCAGGTCGAAGCTGAACGTCGAGCTCGACCGGCTCGTCGAGCTGGGACTGGCCGAGCCGGACGGGCTCGCCGCGTCGCGCGGCGGGCGCCGGTCGGGCCGGGTACGGCTGTCGCCGCGGACCAGGTTCGCCGGGATCGACATCGGCGCCACGTCGATCGACGTCGCGGTGACCAACGGCGAGCTCGAGGTGCTCGGGCACCTCAGTGAGCGCGCCGACATCAGGGAGGGGCCGGCCGCCGTGCTGGAGCGGGCCGTCGAGCTGGTCGGCAAGCTCCGCCGCGAAGGCCTGTGCACCGAGCTGAACGGCGTCGGGATCGGCGTCCCCGGACCGGTGAGCTTCGCCGAGGGGGTCCCGGTCGTGCCGCCGATCATGCCCGGGTGGGACCGCTACCCGGTGCGCGAGACGATCGCCCAGGAGCTCGGCTGCCCGGCCATGGTGGACAACGACGTCAACATCATGGCCCTCGGCGAGCTGCACGCGGGCCTCGCCAAGAACGTGGACGACTTCCTGCTCGTGAAGATCGGCACGGGCATCGGCTGCGGCATCGTCGTGGACGGCAAGATCTACCGGGGCGTCTCCGGCAGCGCCGGGGACATCGGCCACATCCGCGTCGACGACCTCGGGCCGGTGTGCGCCTGCGGCAACTCCGGCTGCCTGGAGGCGTACTTCGGCGGGGCCGCCCTCGCCCGCGAGGCCGCCGCCCTCGCCCGTGCGGGCGGCTCCGCGCACCTGGCCGAACGGCTGGCCGTCGCCGGCGCGCTCACCGGGGAGGACGTGGCGGCGGCCGCCGCGCAGGGCGACCCGGGGGCGATCGCGCTCATCCGCGACGGCGGCCGCCGGGTCGGCCAGGTGCTCGCCAGCCTCGTCAGCTTCTTCAACCCGGGACTCGTGATCATCGCGGGCGGCGTGGCCAGGCTGGGCCACGTGCTGCTCGCCGAGATCAGGAGCGTCGTCTACCGGCGCTCCCTGCCGCTGGCCACGGGCAACCTCCCCATCGTGCTCTCCGAACTGGGGGACACGGCGGGCGTGGTCGGCGCGGCCCGGCTCATCAGCGACCACGTCTACTCCGCCATATAGGGAGAGCAATGGCCGAGGAGCAGCCCCTGCTGCGCGTGCAGGGCATCGTCAAGCAGTTTCCCGGTGTGCGGGCGCTGGACGGTGTGGATCTGGAGGTGCGGGCGGGGGAGGTGCACTGCCTGCTGGGGCAGAACGGGGCGGGCAAGTCGACGCTGATCAAGATCTTGTCGGGGGCGGTGCAGCCGGACGCGGGTGCGGTGCTGGTGGACGGCCGGGCGGTGCGGCTGTCGTCGCCGACGGCGGCGATGGCGGCGGGGATCGCGACGATCTACCAGGAGCTGGACCTGGTGGACGGGTTGAGCGTGGCCGACAACATCTTCCTGGGGCATGAGCGGGCGGCCGGAGGGTTCGTACGGCGTCGGGAGGCGCATCGGGCGGCGGCGGCGCTGCTCGGCCGGTTGGGGCACGCGGAGATCCGGCCGGGGCTGGAGGTCGGGCGGTTGGCTCCGGCGGGCAAGCAGATCGTCTCGATGGCGCGGGCGCTGTCGCGCGAGGCCCGGTTGATCATCATGGACGAGCCGTCGGCGGCGTTGGCGCACGACGAGGTGGCGAATCTGTTCCGGGTGATCCGCGAGCTGACCGCTCAGGGAGTGGCGGTGATCTACATCTCGCACCGGCTGGAGGAGATCCGGCAGATCGGCGACCGGGTGACGGTGCTGAAGGACGGGCGGACGGTCGCGGTGGGGATGCCGGCCCGGGAGACGGCGACGTCGTCGATCGTGGCGTTGATGACGGGGCGGAATGTGGAGTACGTGTTCCCGCCGCGGGGCTCGGCCGAGCTGGGGGCCGAGGTGTTGCGGGTGGAGGGGCTGAGCGTGCCGGGCCGCGTCGCCGATGTGTCGTTCGGGGTGCGGGCCGGGGAGATCGTGGGCCTGGCCGGGTTGGTGGGGTCGGGGCGGTCGGAGATCGTGGAGGCGGTGTACGGGGCGCGGCGGGCATCGGGGCGGGTGCTGGTCGAGGGGCGGCCGGTGCGCCGGGGTGGGACGGTCGGCGCGGTGCGGGCGGGGATGGGGCTGGCGCCCGAAGAGCGCAAGGCGCAGGCGTTGCTGCTGGACGACAGCGTGGCCGGGAACATCACGCTGGCGAGTCTCGGCCGGTATTCGCGGTGGGGGTGGCTGGATCGGCGGGCGGAGGCGGCCGAGGCGCGGCGGCTGGCGGAGTCGCTGGACATCCGGCCGCCGGATGTGCGGCGGGCGATCCGGACGTTGTCGGGGGGCAACCAGCAGAAGGCGGTGCTGGCGCGGTGGCTGGTGGAGGGGCGCAGGCTGCTGTTGCTGGATGAGCCGACGCGCGGGGTGGACGTCGGGGCGCGGGCGGAGCTGTACGCGTTGATCCGCCGGTTGGCCGACGAAGGGGTGGGGGTGTTGCTGGTGTCCAGCGAGGTGCCCGAGGTGCTCGGGCTGGCCGATCGGGTGCTGGTGATCCGGGAGGGCCGGCTGGTCCACGAGGCCCCCGCCGCCGACCTCGACGAGCACACGGTGCTCGACCTCGTGATGGTGTCCGCGGGCGGCCACGCCGCGGGCGGGGACACGGCCGGCGGCGGCACGGGGGTCGGTCCCGGCCCGGCCGGTGGGGGCGGTCACGACGACGGCGACGCAGAGATCTCTTCCGAAGGAGCGTTCCATGACTGAGGTGGATCCCGCCACGCACGCGAGTCCCGCGGAGGAGGCGGTGGCGGGGCGGCCGGGTGCGCCGGGCCGCTCGTGGGGGTGGGGCCGGGTGGGTGAGGCCCGGCATCTGGGGTTGGTGGCCGCGCTGGTGCTGCTGGCGGTCGTGGGGCTGGTGACCCGGCCGGACAACTTCGCGACCTCCTCCAACCTGGTGAGCATCCTGGCGTTGGCCTCGACGATCGGGGTGATCACGGTGGGGATGACCTTCGTGATCATCGGGGGTGGGATCGACCTGTCGGTCGGGGCGGTGATGGCGTTGGCGTCGGTGTGGGCCACGACGCTGGCCACCCAGTCGTACGGGCCGGTGGTGATGGTGGTCTGCGCGGTGCTGGTCGGCACCGGGGCGGGGCTGGTCAGCGGCTTCCTGATCGCCTACGGGCGGATGGTGCCGTTCATCGCGACGCTGGCGATGCTGGTGGCGGCGCGGGGCCTGGCCCAGCGGATGTCGGGGCAGCGCACCCAGTTGGTGCAGGCGGGCAACACCGCGATCGTGGAGTTGTCCACGACGCGGGTGCTGGGGTTGCCGTTGCTGGTGTACGTGTTCGCGGCGGTGGTCGCGGCGGGCTGGGTGCTGTTGAACCGGACCACGTTCGGGCGGCGGACGTTCGCGGTGGGGGGCAATCCGGAGGCGGCGCGGCTGGCGGGCATCGATGTGCGGCGGCACACGATGGTGTTGTACGCGTTGTCGGGGTTGTGCTGCGGGATCGCGGCTGTGCTGATCATGGCGCGGACCACGACCGGATCGTCCACGCACGGGGATCTGTACGAGCTGGACGCGATCGCGGCGGTGATCATCGGGGGGACGCTGCTGACCGGGGGGCGGGGCAGCATCATCGGGTCGATCCTGGGCCTGCTGATCTTCACTGTGATCACGAATCTGTTCATCCTGAACGGCCTGAACACCAGCGACCAGCTGGTGGCCAAGGGCCTGATCATCGTCGTCGCCGTGCTCCTGCAGCGACGCAGCCTTCGCACCAGTACCTGACCGTCGTCGGGGCCGTCCCCGACCTTCTCGCTCCTTCTCGTCCTTCGATGTCCCTTCTCCGGTCCGCGGCCGCATGGCCGCGGTCTGGGCCTCTCACGCCCTTTTCACCCCCTGATACCAAGGGAGAACGACATGACCAACTACTCCGGACGCCGGGGTTTCCTGCTCGGCGGCGCCGTCCTCGGGGCGGGCGCCCTGGTGTCGGCCTGTACGAGTAACGAGCCGGCGGCGGCCCCGGCCTCCGCGGCGGCGGCGCCGTCGGGCCCGGCCGGGGCCAACGACGCGCCGGGCACCGCGGTCACCATCGGGTTCTCCGCTCCGGCGGCCGACCACGGCTGGATCGCCGCGATCGCCAAGAACGCCCAGAGCGCCGCGGGGCGGTACTCCGACGTCACCTTCAAGCCGGTCGAGCCGACCAACGACATCAACCAGCAGATCTCCGCTGTCGAGTCGCTGATCCAGGCCAAGGTCAACGCGCTGGTCATCCTCCCCAACGACGGCCAGCAGCTCAACCAGGTCGCCCGCGCCGCGATGGACGCCGGCATCCCGGTGATCAACCTGGACCGGGTCTTCCCCGACAAGCTGTCCTACCGGACCTGGATCGGCGGCGACAACTACGGCATGGGGGTCGCCGCCGGGCACTTCATCGGCGACAAGCTGAAGAGCTCCGGGGCGTCCAACCCGGTCATCGTGGAGATCCAGGGCATCGCGACGCTGCCGCTGACCCAGGACCGCAGCAAGGGCTTCGCCGACGCGCTGAAGACCTACGGCTTCTCGGTGACCGCGCAGCAGGACGCCAAGTTCACCGTGGAGTCCGGCACCCAGGTCGCGGCGAACCTGCTGCAGGCCCACAAGAAGATCGACGCGATCTGGAACCACGACGACGACCAGGGCATCGGCGTGCTGGCCGCGATCAAGGAGGCCGGGCGGGACGAGTTCTTCATGGTCGGCGGGGCCGGGTCGGCCAACGCGATGCGGGAGATCCAGTCCGGCAGCAGCGTGCTGCAGGCCACCGTCACCTACAGCCCGACCATGGCCGCCTCGGCGATCCGGCTGGCCCGCCTGATCGCCCAGAACAAGGGCATGAGCGACCTGATGGAGAACGAGGTCCCCCAGTCCATCACCCTGGCCTCGGAGACCATCACCAAGGACAACGTCGCCCGCTACCTGCCCCTGGGCTTCGAATCCTGACCCCGCACCCTGGTTTGAGACTCTGATTCATGCCCGTCCGCCCTTCGGGGGCCGCACCCCCCGGGGGGCGGGACGGGCGCCGACATCGCGACAAGGGGGATCTTCGTGAGTGACAGCAGGCCCGTGCTGGGCGTCGGGATGGTGGGGTACGCGTTCATGGGACGCGTGCACTCCCACGCCTGGCGCAACGCCGGCGCGTTCTTCGACCTGCCGGTCCGGCCTCGGATGGCCGCACTGGCCGGCCGGAGCCGCGACCAGGCCGAGGCCGCCGCCCGCACGCTGGGCTGGGACAGCGCGGAAACCGACTACAAACGCCTGATCGACCGCGACGACATCCACATCATCGACATCTGCACCCCTGGCGACTCCCACGCGGAGATCGCCATCGCCGCCCTGGCCGCGGGCAAACACGTCATCTGCGAGAAGCCCCTGGCCAACACCGTCGCCGAAGCCGACGCCATGGCCCAGGCCGCCCGCGCCGCCGCGACCGCCGGCGTCCGCGCCATGGTCGCCTTCAACTACCGCCGCGTCCCGGCCGTCGCCCTGGCCAGACAGCTCATCGCCGCCGGCCGGATCGGCACCATCCGCCACGTCCGCGCCCAATACCTCCAGGACTGGATCATCGACCCCGACTTCCCCCTGGTCTGGCGGCTGCAGAAGGACAAGGCCGGCTCCGGCGCCCTCGGCGACATCGGCGCCCACATCATCGACACCGCCCAGTACCTCACCGGCCAGCGCCTGACCGGGGTGTCCGCCCTGACCCACACCTTCATCACCGAACGCCCCCTGCCCCAGACCTCCACCGGCCTGACCGCCCAGGCGGCCGCCGGGGAACAGCCCGAGCGGGGGACGGTCACGGTCGACGACGCCGCCCTGTTCTTCGGCCGCCTGGACGGCGGGGCGCTGGCCACCTTCGAGGCCACCCGCTTCGCCACCGGCCGCAAGAACGCGCTGCGCATCGAGATCAACGGCTCACTCGGCAGCCTCGCCTTCGACTTCGAGTCCATGAACGACCTGTGGCTGTACGAGACCAGCCAGGACCAGGCCGGGTTCCGCCGCATCCTGGTCACCGAAGGCGACCACCCCTACGCCAGCGCCTGGTGGCCCCCCGGCCACGGCCTGGGCTACGACCACGCCTTCGTCCACGAGATCACCGACTTTCTCACCGCCGTGGCCGCAGGGGTCGACCCCAGCCCCGGCTTCGACGACGGAGCACAGATCCAGCGCGTGCTGGCGGCCGTCGAACGCAGCGCCGCACACGACTCCGCCTGGACCACCCCCTGACCCTCACCGTGACCGACGCACCACGCGAAGACGAAAAGGAGCGGGCGATGAGCCGA
>NZ_BOOC01000054.1 GCF_016863035.1 Microbispora corallina | reverse complement strand
TGCGGATGTGTTGATCGTTGCTGAGCCGATGGCACACATGTCTGGTACGAACGGTGTTGCGGCAGGTGCGGGGGTGGTCATACGGCTGGTTCCGGACGCCGAGGCGATCGAGGCGTTCGGTCCGAACATCACCGACCGGGCCACCTGGGCACCCGCATATCAGGCCGGCCTCAGGCAGGCTTCCGACGCCGCCGAGCGTATTAGGGCAAGCTCCGTGATCATGTGATGGGTCCCGGAGCCAGACGCGGATCGAGGCGGCGGAGTAGGCCTTGTCGGCCATCGCCCGCGCCGGTCGGGTGTGCGGCTTGCGTTCCTACGGAAACCGGAGGGGCTCGGCCCGCCCCGGCGATCAGAGGCGTTCGCCGGTTTGGCGTGCCGTGGTGGCCTCGTCCGGGCCGGTCAGGGCGGGCCGGGCGTGGGCAAGGGCGCTGAGCAGCCGCAGAGCAGCGTCAGAGGGGCTGCCGGGGATGGTGTGGTAGGTCATGATCCGCTGCCAGCTGTCGTCGGGAACGTGCAGGATCCCGAACTCCAGCTCCATGTCGCCCGCCTGGGGGTGGCGGAACCGTTTACGGCCGGAGAAGCAGGTGCGGATGGGGTGGTCGGCCCACAGCGACGCGAACTCAGGGCTTTTCACTGTGAGTTCGCCGACGAGCTCGGCGAGACCGCGGTCGTCGGGGTAGCGGCCGGCGACCAACCGCAGTGAGGCGACCGCGCGCAGGGCCTCGCGCTCCCAGTCGGGATACAGGGCGCGCGTCCGGTCGTCGAGAAACAGCATCCGGGTGAGGTTGGGCGGCCGCCCGGCGGAGATACCGAAGTCCAGATGGCAGGCCAGGAGCGCGTGCCCCAGCCGGTTCCAGGCCAGCACGTCGCTCCGCCGGTCCAAGACGGCGGCCGGGACGTCCGTCATCGCCTCGATCAGCCGGACGGTGCCGGCCCGGCCGCCGCTCGGACCCTGGGGTTCCCGGCCGCGCCGGATCGGGCGGGCCAACGTGTGCAGGTGGGCCCGTTCGTCGTCGTCGAGGTTGAGGACTCTGCCGATCGCGTTGATCACCGCGTCCGACACGTTCATGGCCTGTCCCTGCTCCAGGCGCGTGTAGTAGGTCAGGCTCACTCCGGCCAGCTGCGCCAGTTCCTCCCGCCGCAGACCCGGGACGCGGCGGGTCCCGTAGGACACCATCCCGACCTCCTCGGGGGTGAGCCGGGCCCGTCGGCTGCGCAGAAACCCGCCCAGAGAATCACCGGAGTCGCTCATTTCCCCATTGTCGCTGCTCAGCGGCCATGCAATCACCGTGAGCCTGTCACTGGCAGTGCCAGGCACCACGAGGCTGGGCTGCTCGGGGACCTGGCTGCACGCATGGCCCGCTGGTCGGATGGGTGACCGGAACCGAAAGCGCGTTCACCGTCCGTCGACGAAAGGCGTCCCTGCGATCATGACCAGCACCTTCCCGGCGCGCTCCTCGGGCGGCCCGCGCGGCCGGGCCGACCGGACGACCGTTCGGCAGGGCCTGGCCCTGGCCGTCCTGCTGACGGCCAACTTCACCGTGACGGCCGACTTCTCGATCCTCAACGTCGCCCTGCCCCGCATCGGCGCGGAGATCGGCTTCTCCCTCGGCGGGCTGCAGTGGGTCGCCACGTCTTTCTCGCTGTGCTCGGCCGGGTTCATCTTGCTGTTCGGCCGGATAGCCGACCTGTTCGGTCGCCGCCGCATCTTCCTGCTCGGTATCGCCGCCCTCGGAGCCTCCTCCCTGGCCGGAGGCCTCGCAGCCGCACCTTGGATACTCATCGTCGCGCGTGTGATCCAGGGGTTGGCGACCGCAGCGGTGACCCCGGCCGCCCTGTCGCTGCTGACGACGTCGTTCCCCGAAGGGCCGCTGCGCGAGCGCGCGCTCGGACTCAACGGCGCACTGATGGCCGGAGGATTCACCACCGGCGCCGTTGCCGGAGGGCTGCTGACCGACCTGCTCAGCTGGCGATGGGCGTTCTTCGTCAACGTGATCATCGCGGTCGCCGTCCTGGCCGCCGGGCCGACCGTCCTGCCCGAGAGCAGGCCACGACGCCGCCCCCGGATGGACATCCCTGGCGCGCTGACCGTCACCCTGGCCCTGCTGGCCCTGATCTACGGTCTCACCCAGGCCGGCGAACGCTCCTGGACCGACCCGCACGTCTACGCCGCCCTCGCCCTGGGCGCCACGCTTCTGGCCCTGTTCGCCGCCGTCGAAAAACGGGCGGACGAGCCTCTGATCCCCACGCGGATCCTGCGCCTGCCCGCCGTCCGCTGCGGCAACATCGCCGGGCTCCTGGCCTTCGCGACCATCACCTCCGTCGTCTACCTCCAGACCCTCTACTCCCAGGACGTCCTAGGCCACTCCCCGCTGTGGACCGGGTGTTCCTTCACCGCCATGGGCGGCGGCAGCATTCTCGGTGGCGCGCTCGGCCCGAAGATCATCGCCCGCATCGGTATCCGCACCGCCTTCACCTTGGGTCTCACCCTCCAGGGCGTGACCACCCTGCCCCTGGCCTTCCTGGGCTTCGATGGCGCCTGGACGGCCGTGCTGCTGGCCGCGACGTTCCTGGCCGGAGCTGGCAACCTTGTCGCGATCGTCGCGTTCATGGTCACCGCCACCAGCGGCCTGTCCGATCGGGACCAGGGCATTGCCACCGGCCTGGCCACCATGAGTCAGCAGATCGGCTTCACCGTCGGCATCCCCGTCATGTCCGCGATCACCACCGCCCGCCTCCATGCCCTGGGCGCCTCCACCCCTTACACCCTCCTGCACTCCCTGACGCTGGCCCTGGCTGTCAACGCGCTTATCTGTCTGGCCAGCGCCCCCCTCCTCCATCGGGTTCTGCCCGCCTCCGGTCCCCGCCCGGCCACATCATGATCACCGCTGATGGGCACGACGAAGGTCAGGCGCGGCGGCCGTAGGTCCGCGGATCCACGGGCTGCTCGGACTTGGGAAGCCCGTCGACCACGAGACGGTAGGAGTCGAGCACGAGCTCCTTCACCAGCTTCTCGTCGACGGTGCCCCCGCCTTGCACCGTGATCCAGTGCCTCTTGTTCATGTGATAGCCGGGGGTGATGTCTGCGTACTGCTCACGCAGGGCTGCGGCGTTGTCCGGATCAGCTTTCAGGATCACGACGGGGCGCCCCGGCATGTCGGTCATGAGCATGAAGACCTTGCCGCGCACCTTGTAGAGCTCCCAGTCGGGGTCGAAACGACGCTCCAGGTCGGCGCCAGGCAGTTCCATGGTGCAGTCGCCCGCGATCTTCTGCAGTTCCTGTCCGTCCAAGGTGATCAACTCCTCTGTCGATCCGAGTGCCCCGACCGGCGGCACAAGGCCCAACGTGGCGTCTGGCGCATGGCCGCCACGAACGGCGGCGTCCGCACGCCGGCAACAGTGACGGCCAGGACAGTGGCGATGGCCGAGACGATGACCGGCGGCGCCTGCCGCCGGTCTGGTCGTCCCGGCTGGGCCGACTCGAAGACCGAGGTGCCCGCGGTCCGCGTACTTCGGCCACAGTCGTTCCGATGTGGGGGATGCTCAGGCGAAGGTGAACAGCTGGTCGGCGTCGAAGCGCGAGATCGGGTCGGTGTACACCTTCGTAAGGTCGGGGTAGCCGAGGGCCAGCAGCACTGTCGTGGTGTGTCCGGTTTCGCGAATCTTGAACGCCTTATCGACGCTGGTCGGGTCGAACCCTTCGAGCGGCATGGCTTCGACGCCGAGTTCGGCGGCCGCCATCATGGTCATGCCCAGCGCCATATAGGTCTGTTTCTCCATCCAGTGGTTCACGTCCTTGTAGCCGTAGTTGCGCAGGTTGAGGAAGTCACGGGTCATTGACTGCCACAGCGCGCGCTTCGCCGGGTCGCCGAACCGACCGTCGGCGGTCTCCTTGTCGAACACCTCTCTGATGTGGCTCTCGGGCAGATCCGCCCGGGTGGTGAGGATGATGGTGTGCGACGCGTTCAGGATCTTCCCGCTGTTGTCTTGGAAACGTTCGCCCAGGTTGGCCACGAGGTGTTCTTTGGCTTCGGCCGTGGCGAGTACGTAGAAGTGGTTGGGCTGGATGTTCGTCGACGACGGCGTGGACCGCAGAAACCTCAACAGTTTTTGAAGGGTTTCTTCCGGGATGGTCTTACTGGGATCGAAAGCCCTGGTGAGGTGCTTGCTCATGAGCTTGTCGAGATCCATGTCAACCTGCCTTCTTCGTGCAATCAGTGGGTGAAGAGCCCGTGATTCGTTGGGTTTGGGCTAGTTCTTGGCGCAGGCGAGTAGTTCGCTGATGCGCTCGAAGCTGATGCCTGTCGTCGCCGAGGCGAGGTCGCCCGCGACGAGCGCCTGGGTGGCCTGTTCCAGTGCCCCCATCACGTGGACGTAGAGGAACGGACCCAAGCTGATGCGTTTGACCCCGGCCTTCTGCAGTTCGGCAACGGTCAGCACCTCGTCCGACGGTGACACGAGCACGTTGACCGGTGTCGGCGCGACCGCGGCGACGATCTTCTCAAGTGCGCCTAGGTCGGGCGGGTACGGAGCGTAGAGCACATCCGCGCCGACCTCGGCGAAGGCCGTCAGACGCCGAATGGTGTCGTCGAGATCGGGACGCCCCTGGATGAAGTTGTCGGTGCGGCCGGTGACGACGATGCGCCCCTTGGCTGCCTCGACGGCGCTACGTACGCGGCTGACCGCCTCGTCGAAGTCGCGGATGGGTTGATCGGGATTGCCCGAGGTGTCCTCGATCCCGATACCGGCCAGACCAGACTCCACGGCGGCCTCAACGGTCGCCGCGACGTCTTCAAGCGTGTCGCCGTAACCGTCCTCGAAGTCTCCGTTGACGGGCAGCCCGGTGAGTCGGCCGAGCAGTCGCGCATGCTCGAGATGCTCGTCGCGGGTGACTTCGTGACGTCCGTCGGACCGGCCGAGCGTGGCGGCGAGCGCCGCCGACGATGTCGCGATCGCCTCGAAGCCGGCATCGGCCAGCATCAGCGCTGAGAGGCCGTCCCAGGCGTTCGGCATGACGAACCCACCGTCGCGGAGGTGCAGCGCCATGAATTTCTCATAGAGTTCGGAGCCCGACATGTCGAACCTTCCTGGATGATCGATGAGTCGGTGAGCGGTTTGCCGGCGGGTGCGCAGACCGCGTCGAGAGTTCAGGTGGGTGTTTCGATGACGTCGCCTGCCGCCTAGAGATCGGCGATCTTGTTCGCGTTCCGGGCCGGCACAGCTTCGTGCCATGCGCGTGCTCGATCGTGCTCTCGCTCGCCGCGTCGGGCGCCGTCGGCTCCGGGTCCGGGTTTACTGAGCCACGGCTGTATCGGCCGAACCGACGGCGGGGATGTCGAGGTCGGTCTGGTTGACGTTGTTGATGAAGTTGGTGAGCAGGAATTGCACTGCCAACGCGACGATCGCCAGGATCTGCGGATCGGTGTACCCGGCGCCTCGCACGTCCGCGAGCTCGGCGTCGCTGACCTTCCCGCGGCTGTCGACCACCCGTTGCGCGAAGCGGGCGGCCGCGGCGCGTTTGGGATCGACCGAGCTCCCGAGGCGGCCGAGTTCGATGTCGTCGCCTGACATGCGGCTGAATTCGGTCGCGACGTGGGTGTGCATCGCCAGGCAGTAACCGCAGCCGTTGGCTTGCGACACGGCCAGCGCGATGCTGTGCCGGGTCTTCGCGTCCAGAACCCGGCTCAAGGTGCCTTGCAGAGTCGTGACGACCTCGAGAACGGTCGGGTTCGACGCGATGGTCTTGAACATGTTGGGGACGAAGCCGAGCTGCGCACCAACGGTGTCGAGTATTCGCTGCGCGCCGGCGGGTACATCCTCTGGGGCGGGAACGTTCAGTCGTGACACAGCGAATCGACCTCCCGGTCGTGGCGTAAGTAGTCGTCGTCGAGCCGAAGTCGGGCTCTTAGTGCTTGAGAGTTCCGCCGCAGGCCTTACCTGCGCCGGCCGCAACCTGGCCGGTGGCGTCAGTGCGCCGGGCGCCGGGTGCCCTGCATTGCGAGGGGTGACTCCGTCGGCGCCGAAGTCGGGATCTCTTCCAACGGGAACCGCTGTAACAGGACTATATAGTCCAAAAACTGCGGTTACAACCATCTGTCGTAACGAAAGCCCCAAGCCGCACGGGGCGACGCCCATCCGGATCCCTGGCGTGCACCCCGAGTGGGAGGTTGATCAGAGCGCCGAGTCGTTCTCGCAAGCGACCTGACAGGTGAGACATCGATCTCGGTCGGCCGGTGATGGCTGCGTGGTCTCAGCCACGGGCCTTCGCGAGCGCCGCCTCGGCGGACGCACGATCGGGGTAGCCGGGGTTTCGAGCGTCGATCAGATCGGCATAGGCGGTCGTTCGCGAGAGGTAGTCGACCACAAAGGGGCAGATTGCGGTGATCGTGCCCTCGCGGGCGCGGATCTCGTCGAGGACTCGCAGCACCATCGCACCGGCGACACCTTGGTGTTGATGACTGGGCTCGACTTCGGTGTGCTGGAGGGCGTACCGGTTGGGCTTCAGATGGGTGTAGTAGAGCCAGCCGACCAGTTCGCCGTCCCGGTACAACTCGAAGCGGCCTCGGCTGGTGTTGTCGATCAGATCTTTGGCCGCCGGTGCCTGTTCTTCCCTGCTCATCGGCCCACTCCTTCGACGTGCATCTGCGGCGTGCGTTCAGATAGTCCTCGTCTTGGACTCTGAAGTCCAACTATGGCGTGCGAAAGCCCTGGGAGCAAAGCTGGAGTGTGTAAGTTGGACTGTACGGTCCACTGGCCCCTCGCTGGTGCCTGGCTAGGGCTCGCGCGTGCGAGTGGTGAGGTCCAGTGGCGATGAGCTCAACGTTCAGACAGGCTCTCGATGTACGCAAGTGCCATGTCGATTGACGTTGCCATCGGTGTGACATCGCGCGCAGTCTGGGCCAGCATGTACCCGCCCTGGAGGGCGGCCATGAGCCCGGTCGCGAGCTGGTCTATCGACGCCTCGGGCGGAAGCGCGCCACCGTCTTGAAGCCGTCGCAACACGGCTGCCAGGAGTCCCTGCCATTCGGTGAACAGTTGAGACAGGGCTTGGCGCGCGAGAGCGTCTTGATCGGAGACCTCGGAGGCCAGCGAGCCGAGCGCACAGCCGTAGGCTCCATGCCGAACCGCATTGTTCTGGACCAACGCGTCCCGCCAGCGTCGCAGGCCTCGGATCGTCGAGACACGGCCGAGGGCCTCGCGCTCGCGTTCGATGACGCGTTCTCCCACGTGGTCGATGACGGCCCGTACGAGCGCGTCCTTGCCGTCGAAGTGGTGGTACAACTGCGACTTGCTCACTCCGCTCGCCGCTAGCACCTCATCAAGCGTGGTAGCCCCGACTCCTTGGACGTACATCAGGTCGGTTGCCGCGGCGACGATTCTTGCCCGCGTCTTTGCACCGCGCGCCGTCAGGCGTCTGCCATTGTGCGAGTCCGCGGTCGTCATCACGGGTTCATGCTACCGATCGGGCAGTTGTCCTCGGTTGCCGCAAAAGGCGCGAGCGCGAGGTCGAGCGCGGCGTTGAGTGGCCAAGGGTCTTGTGAAATCTGACTCAGGGTGCTGCCTCCATGCAGCGCCGCAAGAATCAGCACCGCAGTCTTCTGGGCGTCGACATCGGCCCTATGAGACTGGTCTGAGGAGAAGTGCGTGTCGCCCGTGGTGCCGGACTGCAGCAACCGGTCAACCGTCTCGGCGATGAGATCGCGCCACCGATCGAGGAAGTCGGCTCGGTCGGGCACATCACCTGCTTGCCGCATCGCCAGCACGTACGGCGACAGTGGGGTCATGAGCTCCTCGACCACCCGGCGGCGCCAGCCGGCCAGCTTCGCCCCGTCAGTGACTCCAGCCAGACATGCGCTCTCGCGGGCCAAGACTTCCGCGAAGTGCGTCCTCATCGATCCCTCCTGGCCCGTCGACAACACACACGTATGCTGCCACATTATGGGACTAATTAGTCCACTTTGAGCCGTTGGGCCTATCGACTGCAACGCTCTGGACCGCCTTATAAGAGCGCATCCCACCGTCCCGCACTGTTGATCCCGTGATATCCGGCAATCGCCCTCTGGCTTTGGGGCGGTGATTCATGATGAAGAGCATGGGACGCGGGCGAATGGCGGCGTGGGTCGGCGGCGCGGTGGCGGGTGCCGGGTGCATCGTGGCCGGAGTGCTGCTGGTACGGGCCGGGCTGGATGACGCCGACAAGTGGGCGAGCGTCATCGGGATGTGCATCGCGGCGGCCGGGCTGCCGCTGGCGGTCTACAGCATCGTCCTTGCCCGCCGCTCTCTCACCACCCCGCCCCCCACGCAGGTCTCAGCCCAGCCCGCAGCACAACCAGGTCACGTCGTGTCCGGATCCACCATCGAGGGGGACAACATCCAGATCGGCCGCGCCCGGGATGTGGACATTCGCCGTGAGCGCTGAGGCCACCTCCCCCGGCGGGTCACCGCCCGGTGTCCCAGCGGTGTCGGGCTCGCGGATCGGCGGGCACAACATCCAGATCGGTACGGTCGGCGGCGATGTGCTGATCGCGCTGGATCGGCCCGCCTATCGGTTGGAGATGCTCCAGGACACCCCGGAGGCCCGCCTGCCGCGTTCTCGGCGCGGTCCCAGTTATCTGCTGGACGTGCAGCGCCAGGTGGTGCCGTACCGGCCGCGCCCGGACGAGGAACAGGCGTTGAAGAAGTGGCGGGATGATTCCGCCGTACCCGTGTCGGTGGTCTTGTTGCATGGCCCTGGCGGGCAGGGCAAGACCCGCCTGGCCGCCCAGTTCGCCTCCATCAGCCATGCCGACGGGTGGGCAGTGGCCCAGGCGGTGGAGAAAACCCCCCGGCTACGTGACGGCACGGGCGCGGTGGAGCTGGATCGCGGCCAACCGCTGCTGGTGGTGGCTGACTACGCCGAACGCTGGCACCCGTCCGTCCTGGCCCAGATGATCGACGGGCTCGCGTGGGACCTGCCCGGCCGCACCATCCGTCTGCTGCTGCTGGCTCGACCGGGGGAAGGTCTGTGGCGGAGCCTGTGCGCGCAACTGGACCGTACCCCCGCCGATCTGGCCGACCCCATCGCCCTGGGCGACTTCGCAGGATCCGCCGACCGCGAGCAGGCCTATCAGCAGGCTGCCGCCGCATTCGCCGTCCATCTGGAGCACGCCGGCCCTCTGCCGGTGCCGCCGGCCGACCTGGACCACCCCGACTACGCTTCAGCGCTGACGTTGCACATGGCCGCCCTGGCCGCACTCTACGCCGACCAGCGGGACGCCCCGGGTCCGGACCGGGCGGGCCTGTCGGACTACCTGATCAACCACGAGATGCGCTACTGGCAGGCGACAGCGCCCGGCTTCGCCTCCCCGAGTGTCATCGAGCGCATGGTGTTCCTGTCCACCCTCTTCGGCCCCCTGGAGGATCTGGACCAGGCGCGCGCCCTGTTGCTCCTCGCTCACCTGGCCGACGGCCCCGCGCAAGCCGGGCTGCTGGTGGACGTCCATCACCGTCTCTACCCTCCTGCGACAGTCACCCGGCCCGATCAGGTGCCGGCCCGGTCCACGGGACGCATTGACCATGCCGCCACGGGCGGGTTCCTGCTTCCGCTGCTCCCGGACCGGTTCGGTGAGGACTTCGTCGCCGCCCTGCTGCGCCACCACGCGTCTGAGGCAGTTCAGACCCTGGTCACCCTCACAGCGACCGGCGACACGCTCGCTGAGAAAGGGAACACACCACAGGGTCTTTCTCCCGCGGCGCTGCGGCGCTGCTTGATCGTGCTCACCGCCGCCGCGGCCCGTCACCCCCAGGCCCGCACGCTGCTGCTGGAGTTGCTGGACCAGCGGCCGGAGTTGGCCCGGCACGCGACCGCGGACCTGATCGATCTGGTCATCGACCATGCCGGTCACCACCTCGCCGCCCGCTTCTATGACGCCCTCCCTGCCTACAGCACCGACCTGCTCCAAGCCGCCCGCGACCTCGCCCGCCACCTGCTGCACACCTTGCCAGCCGATGCACCCCCGGCTGAGCGCGCCTACCGGGTCGCCGCCCTGGGGATGCGGTTGGCGGAGGCGGGGGATAGGCGGGGGGCGTTGGAGCCTGCGCGGGAAGCGGTGGGGCTCTACCGTCGGTTGGCCGAAGCGGAGCCGGCGGCCTATCTTCCCTTCCTCGCGGCGAGCTTGACCGACCTGTCGATGCGGTTGTCGGCGGTAGGGGACAAGCGAGGGGCCTTGGAGCCTTCGCAGGAGGCGGTGGGCCTCTTTCAATGGTTGGCCGAAGCGGAGCCGGCGGCCTATCTTCCCTTCCTCGCGGGGAGCCTGAACAGCCTGGCGATCCGGTTGGCGGAGGTGGGGGACAAGCGAGGGGCCTTGGAGCCTGCGCGGGAGGCGGTGGGGATTCGGCGCCGGTTGGCGGAGGCCGACCCGGCGGCTTATCTCCCCGACCTTGCGGCAATCTTGAACAACCTGGGGATCTTCCTGTCGGCGGCGGGGGATGAGCGAGGGACGTTGGAGGTCTCGCGGGAGGCGGTGGAGATTCGGCGCCGGTTGGCGGAGGCCGACCCGGCGGCTTATCTCCCCGCCCTCGCGGCGAGCTTGAACAACCTGGGGATGCAGTTGTTCGAGGCGGGGGATGAGCGGGGGGCGTTGGAGGTCTTGCGGGAGGCGGTGGAGATTCGGCGCCGGTTGGCGGAGGCCGACCCGGTGGCCTACCTCTTCGACCTCGCGGGGAGCTTGAACAACCTGGGGATGCAGTTGTTGGGGGCGGGGGATGAGCGGGGGGCGTTGGAGGCTTCGCGGGAGGCGGTGGAACTCTGGCGCCGGTTGGCCGAGGCCGAGCCGGCGGCCTGTCTTCCCGACCTCGCGGGGAGTCTGTTGGGGTACGCATGGGTATGCGACGCGACGGGAACGGATCTTCCGGGTGGTCTCTCGGCAGCAGAAGAAGCGATCCGTTACTACCGCCGGTTGGCCGACGAACTCCCCGCGGCCTTCCACGAACTGCTCGGCGGCGCCCAGACCGCAGCAGCGAAAATCAGAGCGCGGTTGATGACGCCGGTCATCCGCCGAGACGACATCGGCGACCTCGACCGCAACGCCCCATGCCCGTGTGGCTCAGGCAAGAAGTACAAGCGCTGTCACGGCACGACCGGCGATGCCGCGGCAGCGCCGGACGACGAAGCGAAATCGTGAGAGGGCATCCAGCAACCCAGCGTTGCGGGGTATGGGCGGGATGATCTTCCCGGGCAGCGCACCCGGGGGCGCACTCCACATCACAGATCCTTCCGGCCGGCTGAGGTAAGACACCGACGTCTGGCGTCACTAAATGTGCGAGCTGAAGTGCCGTGCAGGTGAGCGACAGATACGGGGAGAGGCGTCCGAGTGAAGGCGATTGTGGTGACGGACGAGGCCGCGGGAACGGCTGGGATGACGCTGGCGGAGCGGCCGGAGCCGGAGGCGACCGGGAACGATGTCCTCGTTGAGGTACATGCGTCGGGATTCACCCCCGGCGAACTGACGTGGCCCGGAACCTGGACCGATCGCCTCGGCCGCGACCGGACGCCGTCGATCCCCGGACACGAGGTGGCCGGAGTGGTCACCGCGCTCGGCTATGGCACGAGGGGGCTGTCAGTGGGGCAGCGGGTGTTCGGCCTCGCGGACTGGACTCGCGACGGCACCCTGGCCGAGTACGTAGCCATCGAGGCGCGTAACGTCGCGCCGCTGCCGGGTGACGTCGACTTCACGGTTGGGGCAAGCCTGCCGATCTCGGGGCTGACCGCCTGGCAGGGGCTGTTCGTGCACGGCCGCTTCCAGATGGGGCAGAGCGTCCTCGTGCACGGCGCGGCCGGCGGAGTCGGCTCGATGGTGACTCAACTCGCCAAAGAGGCCGGCGCCTACGTCATCGGCACTGGACGTGCCGCTGACCGGCAGATCGCCCTCGACTTCGGCGCGCAGGAGTTCGTCGACCTCGACAAGGACGCCCTGGAAGACGTCGGCGGAGTCGATCTGGTCTTCGACGTGATCGGCGCCGACATCGGGAGGCGGTCCGCGAGCCTCGTTCGGGCCGGCGGAATGCTGGTGACCATCGCCGGCCCGCCCAAGGCGCAACCGGCGGAGGGTCTGGCGGTCGACTTCGTCGTCGAGGCCGATCGCGCGCAGCTGGGTGAGATCGTCCAGCGGATCCGGGATGGCCGGTTGCGGACCAACATCGGCACCGTCGCGGCGCTCGACGACGCCGTCGCCGCCTTCAACCCGGCCGCGCGGATCAAGGGAAAGACCATAATCCGCGTTCGTCCGTAAGGACGCGGCGCCCGATGTCCTGAGGCTGCGGACGAACATCGGCACCGTCGCGGCGCTCGACGATGCCGTCGTCGCCGTCAACCCGGCCGAGCCGGTCCAAGGCAAGGGCATCGTCGGCGTCCGCCGAAGGGACGCGGAGACCACACAGACACTCATCACGACGTGACAGGTGTCTGTGAGCACTGTTGCAGAGAGGTGTTCAGTGAAAGCGATCGTGGTGACGAACCGGTCCGCGGGAACGGCCGGGATGAAGCTGGTGGAGCGGCCTGATCCGGATGCGGCGAGGCTTGCCAGTCTTGAGGGCGCGACCTACGGCGATGTCGTCGTCGACGTTCACGCGTCGGGATTCACCGGGAACGAGCTGGAGTGGCCCTCGACCTGGATCGATCGCCTCGGCCGTGACCGCACGCCGTCGATCCCCGGACACGAGGTGGCCGGTGTGGTCACCGCCCTCAGCTATGGCACAACCGGCCTGTCGGTCGGGCAGCGGGTGTTCGGCCTCACGGACTGGACTCGCGACGGCACCCTCGCAGAGTACGCAGTCGTCGAGGCGCGCAATCTCGCGCCGCTGCCGGGTGATGTCGACTTCACGGTAGGCGCAGGCGTCGCGATGACGGGCCTGACCGCGTGGCAGGGTCTGTTCGACCACGGCCACCTTCAGGCCGGCCAGAGCGTCCTCGTCCACGGCGCGGCCGGCGCTGTCGGCTCGATGGCGACTCAACTCGCGCGTGAGGCCGGCGCCTACGTCATCGGCACCGGACGCTCCAGCGGCCGGCAGACCGCGCTCGACTTCGGCGCGCACGAGTTCGTCGACCTCGACAGCGACACGCTGGAAGACGTCGGCGGAGTCGACCTGGTTTTCGATGTCATCGGCGGCGACATCCAGCGGCGGTCCACAGGTCTGATCCGAGCCGGGGGAACGCTGGTGACCGTCACCGGACCACCGCAAGCACGGCCTGCGGACGGCCTGGCGATCGACTTCGTCGTCGTGTCCGACCGCTCTCAACTGAATGAGATCGCCCAACGGGTGCGGGACGGACGCGTGCGAACGAACATCGGCACCGTCGCGACCCTCGACGACGCCGTCGCCGCCCTCAACCCGACCGAGCGGGTCAAGGGCAAGACGATCATCCACGTTCGCCCCTGAAGGACACAAGAACAAGCGGCCCCGGCCGGCGAACGAGCAATAAAGGAAGGAACAGCCCGATGACCGACGAGACTGATGCGGCGCGACACGCCTTCGAGCACCCCGACGAAGCCGGATACCCCGACGGGAAAGGCACCCTCAGTCAGGATCAGAGCGTTCTCATCGACGAGCTGCTCGACCATCCCCACGCCCCCGCGTTCGAGTTCGACGTCGTCAACGACGAGAAAGCCGGTATCTACGAAGCCGTCGCCGGCGACCGCGCGATCGCCGGTCTGCCGTACAACGTCGCCGGCGACGACCGACTCGTGTTGCTGGCCACCTCGGTGTTCCCCGAGTTCCGCAAACGGGGCATCGCCACCGAGCTGATCCGACGCGTCCTCGACGACGTGCGCGCGCACGGCAAGACGGTCACCGTCATGTGCCCGATCGTGCGCACCTTCATCGAGAACAACCCGGAGTACGCCGAGCTCGTCGATTCCAAGCACCCAGGAGTAACCAAAGGCCACGGATGACCATGGTTGCTCTCCTCCGCGGTGCGCGGCCACGTCGACGTGCGCGATCCGAAGCTCCAGAAACTTCGGGATGGTTCAGAACAATGGAAAGGCACGGCTCGATGCAAAACGTGGCACCGGCGCTCAACCCGGCTCGTCGGGGCAGAACGTTCCGGCTGGCATTCTTTTCTGCGGTGGTGTCCCTGGTGGCCGCGTTCGCCGCGGTGGGCTCGACGATCCCGCTTTTCAACATCTACCGGGCCGAGGACGGGTTCACCAACGCCGGTATCTCGATGACCGTCGTCGCCTACTCCGCTGCCACTCTCATCACCCTTTTGGTGATGGGACGGCTGTCGAATCATCTGGGCCGCCGGCCCACCTCGATCACGAGCCTCGGCCTTCTCGTGCTGGGTTGTCTGCTGCTGCTGAATGTGCACGACATCGGCGTCCTGATCGCCGGTCGACTCCTGATGGGCCTCGGTGCCGGGCTGGCCAGCAGCAGCCTCACCTCCTACATCGTCGATGCCGCACCGGCCAGGCCGGCCTGGTTGGCCTCCGTCGCCTCCAGCCAGACAGTCATGCTCGGCCTCGCCGTCGGCGCCACCGCCTCCGGAGCCCTGGTCCAGTTCGGCCCCTGGCCACGCGAGCTCATCTACCTGGTTGCCGCCGGCTTCCTCGTCCTGTCCGCCGCACTCGTCGCCGTCAGCCCGGAGACGGCGACTCCGTCGCCGGGCGCTTGGTTGTCACTGCGTCCCCAGGTCCGCGTACCGGCCCGGGTCAGGCACCTGCTCCCCGTCGCGGCAGCGGTGCTCCTGGCCACCTGGGCGACCGGGGCCTTCTACCAGGCCTTCGTGCCGGCGCTCGTCGAAGATCAACTCCACACGCGCAGCCCGCTCGTCCTCGGGCTGGTGTTCGCCGCCTACATGGGTCCCAGTGCTCTCGGTGCTCCCCTCGGCGGCCGGTTCACATCCGCGGCCGCCCAACGCCTCGGCATGGTCGTCTTCCTGAGCGGATGGAGCGGCATCATCACAGCGACCGCCACCGGCACACTGGCGCTGTTCATCGCCGCGACCATCGTCGCGGGCGCCAGTCAAGGCATCGCCATCAGCGCCGCCACCCGCGGTCTGCTGTACGGCAGCACCCTGGCCGACCGGGCACCGATCTTCAGCGCGATCTACCTGCTCTGCTACAGCGGCGCTGCCATCCCCGCCCTGGTCTCCGGCCAACTTTCCGGCACCTTCTCACTGCCGCAGATCGCCCTCGGATACGGCGCACTTGCCCTGGTCGCCACCGTGTTCACCGTCATCGCTGCACGCGACCCCCACCCCGACACGAGCGGGAACAGCCGGCACGGAACTGGTCACGACGAACCTCGCCGTCATCCGGACCCCACTCGACCCTGAGCCGCGGGTCAAGGACGCGCTCGACATGGCGCTCGCGCACATCGAGAGCCCGTCCGCTGGTTGAGCCGACGTCGGCGGCAGGCAATCCCCGGGAGTATCCATCTCAAGAGGTCCAGCCCTGGCGCCCACTGGGCTGTGTCAGGTCGAGCGGGCCTCAGGCGCCTCGGGCAGGTAGCCACTCGCCACCAGCGCGGCGCGGAGTTTCTTCCGGGCGTCGAAGAGCACCTTGTACAGCGCGTTGTGGGTCGAGCCCAGCTCGTCAGCCAGAACATCCATCGGCATGCCGTTGAGGACTGTCGCGACGAACACAATGCGCTGTCGCTCCGACAGATTCTCTTCGACAGCGGTCGAGACCGCCGTCACGAACTCCCGGACGTGCGCCTCGTCGTCGGGGGCCACGTTGAACCTCGAAGCGATCCTGGACCAGTCCTCGTGATCGTAGGGGACCTCGTGGCGACGCCAGAAGTGACGATTCATTTTGGTGGCCACGTTGAAGATCACGAATTTGCTCGCCCACGTGGTGAACCTTGCCTCACCCCGGAACCTGTCCAGACGCTCGCCGATGGCCATCAACGCGTCAGCGGTGGCCTGGTGAGCGATGTCCTCGAGCTCCGGGCCGTCCAGGTCCAGGGCCGGCGCGCGTCGACGTGCCTCATACCTCGCGATGCGAAGCAGCAACGGATACAGCTCCCTGCACGCCGCCTCTCTGACGGGGCCGGCGGCAGCGAGATCACGCACCCATCGACGGTTCTCCCGATCAGTCTCTGGGTCGTCCACTGCCTCCTCTTTCGCCAGAGCACTCCTACACGGCAACTGAGCGGCCGCATAATGGACGAATCAGTCCAGGCAGAAGTGTAGCTGTCGAGAGATTCAACCAATAATTGGACTGTGAAGACCAAAACGCCCGGTGACGGACGCCGGGCCGCGGAGCCGGCTGAGACTCAGATGGCCGGCTCACCTGGCACGCTGCCCCCGTCCTCGTACGCGACCTGCTCGTGCGCTATGGCGGGCTGGGTCGCGAGGAGGTCTCGCCCGTGAGTGCCGTGAGCAGGCCGTTCAAGTCCTGGGCGCATGGGCCGCATGCCAGGAAATGAGCGTGTGGGCCCGGGAACCGCTCGCTCGGGTCGCTGCCCGTAGCAAGGCACTCCGCGTAGACGTCCAGCATGTCCTTGGTCGCGTCACAGCCGGCGTCGCGCGGATCGGTCCGCAGAAAGGCGTCGAGCCGAGCCCAATGATCAGTCAGCTGATCACCCGCCTCGTTCTGTGCGTTGTCAACCATGTCTCCTCCGTGGTTGGCGTACGGCGAACGGGGCCGCCTCCGTGGAGTGCGGCCCCGTTCTCGTCGTACGGTCAGTCGCGACCCGCGCCCGGGCCGGACCGGTGCGGCGCGCCCGAGGCAAGTGCCAGGTCCTGCTGGATCACGTAGTACTGCGACTTGGGCTGCAGGTTCCCGTCATACAGCAGGGCGGCGCCCTCCTGCGGGTCGTCGAACCAGCCGGGGATCCAGGAATACGTGTCGCCGAAGCCCCACGGGGTGAACGAGATGCACTCGCGCACCGCCAGGCAGGCCTTCAGGGCGCGCGACCAGTAGCTCTCCTGGGCGTACGGGGCCAGCGGGTCGGTGGGGGTGTTCTCGTTCGGCGGAGCCTGCGTGAACGTGCGGACGTCCACCTCGGTCTCGGCCACCTTCAGGCCGAGGTCCGCGAAGCGCTGCAGGTTGTTCTGCAGGTCGGGGAAGCCGTACTGGGTGTCCAGGTGGCCCTGGAAGCCGACGCCGTCGATGGGCACACGCTGCGCCTTGAGGCTCTTGACGAGGTCGTACACGGCGTTGCTCTTCACCCCGGTGAACTCGAGGTTGTAGTCGTTGTAGAACAGCAGGGCCTTCGGGTCGGCCTCGTGGGCCCAGCGGAAGGCGTCGGCGATGTAGCCGAGGCCGCCCCACGCCTTGTACCAGATGGTCTGGCGGGGCTGCCCGTTGTCGTCGAACGCCTCGTTGACCACGTCCCACTGCCAGATGTCGCCTCTGAAGTGCTTCACCTGATCCTGGATGTGCTTCTTGAGCAGGACCTTCAGCTCGCTGTTGGACAGGGTGGTGGTGAACCCGTCGGAGGAGAGCCAGGTGGGCAGCTGGTTGTGCCACACCAGCGTGTGGCCGCGGACCAGCTGCTTGTTGTCCTTCGCGAAGGCGACCAGCCGGTCGGCCGCCGCCCAGTCGTAGGTGCCGCGGTTGGGCTCAACGAG
The DNA here is from genome assembly GCF_016863035.1 of Microbispora corallina. Lineage (GTDB taxonomy): Bacteria > Actinomycetota > Actinomycetes > Streptosporangiales > Streptosporangiaceae > Microbispora > Microbispora corallina. Next base: position 27,461 of record NZ_BOOC01000054.1, on the reverse strand, counting down.
CTGCCACTTCATCACGTTTTCGGGGGTGACGGTGGAGAACTGCTCGGCCGCGATCCGGGTGTAGGCGGCGTTGCTGCCGAGCTCGTCCATGTTCACGGCGGTGCCGAAGCGTAAACCGACCCGCGCGCTCAGGGCGCGCAATGAGTCGGCGGGGTAGTGGACGGGCTGTCCGGAGGCAGGCGCGGGGGCGGGGCCGGGTTCGGCCGAGGCCGAGCCGCTGAGAGCCACCCCGCCCAGCAGGATCGTGGCGCTCAAGACGCCGATGGGCAGTGCGGAACGAAGCACAGGTACTCCTCGGGTTGGATGCAGGGATCTGATGGGTACTGTGATCAGGTCAGTCCCGTCGGGCCGGCGGCGCCCTTCGGATCCGAGGCGCGGGGACGACCGTGCCGACGGCGTCAACGGTCTGACTCCGGTCCCCGTCGCCGCCGTGCGTCAGGACCACCACGCGCGGTGTGATCCCTTCTCACAGGCGGCGGATCGGCTCGGCGCCGCCCGGCGATCCCCCGTCGCCTGAAACCCGCGTGCCGAGAACGGCCGCGACGGTCGGCGTCTGCCCCCAGCCGCCGTACGGGACTCGGACGTACGGGACGCACGCCGCCGGGCGGACGGTCGTCTCCGACGGATCGGAGGTCCGCCGGGGCTGGATGCGCCCTGCCCGGCAGCAGTCCTGTCGCGGCCGGCGGAACTACGAGGAGACGTGGCCTGCGCGGGCGCCGGCTTCGGTTGGCCACGATGACTCCATCTTCGCGCGACGAGGACGCCCGAAAGTTTCGACAACATTACGAAAGTAATGCAGACCATAGGAAGCCGGTTGTTGTACGTCAAGACTTGCGATCACCAGTCATTTCATGGTCGCGGCTGGCTCTGGGTCGCTGGATGTGGAAGCCGGCTCCTCGCCTGCGTCAACGCGAACGGAATCTCTGCCGAAACGTTTCGACACCTCTTCCATTGCCGGGAGGGGAGATGATCACGTGAGACGGCGATCTCGACCGGGTCCCCGGCACCGCTCCATGCACGCACCCGGGAGATCGCATCCGCCGCGGGGAAAACCGGGTGACACTTCACGTCCCTTGCCGCGATGCTCGGCATGAGCGCTCAGTTTTGTCGGTGGCATCCGTCAGGATTTCCATGACCGCAACGTCCTGCGAGGCCCAAGGCTGGGGATCCAGCCCCGACAACCACCCTGATCGAGGTGCCGTGACCATCGCACAATCCGACTCACCCGCGAAAGCCGCACCCGCCGTTTCGGGGCGCACCCCGGACGTGATCCGGCTGCTGGTGCTCGCCACGTTCGTGGTCATCCTCAACGAGACGATCATGATCAACGCGATCCCGCGGCTGATGGGCGCTCTGCGCATCACCGAGCAGACCGCGCAGTGGCTCTCGACCGCCTTCATGCTGACCATGGCCGCTGTCATCCCGATCACGGGATGGTTCCTGCAGCGGGTGTCCACCCGTCACGCGTACGCCACCGCGATGGGCCTGTTCCTGCTCGGCACGGCGTTGGCCGCCGCCGCGCCGTCGTTCGAGGTGCTGCTGGGCGCCCGCATCATCCAGGCGTCCGGGACGGCCGTGATGATGCCGCTGCTGATGACCACGTTGATGCAGGTCGTGCCGGAGGGAGACCGCGGCCGGGTGATGGGCAACGTCACCCTGGCCATCTCGGTCGCGCCCGCGATGGGCCCGGCCGTCTCGGGGGTGATCCTCCAGCTGGGGTCCTGGCGACTGCTGTTCGCCGTGGTGCTCCCCATCGCCGCGGTGATCACGTGGCGCGGCCTGAAGCAGCTCGAGAACGTGGGAGATCCCGAGGTCAGCGCCATCGACTGGTTGAGCGTGGTGACCGCCGCCGCCGGCTTCGGCGGCCTGGTCTACGGGCTCAGCCAGTTCGAGGGCGGCGACGTCCGCGTGGCCGCCGCGATGGTGGCGGCGGGCCTGGTGGCCATCGTCGTCTTCGTCGTCCGCCAGCTGTCGTTGCAGAGGCGCGGCGTGCCGCTGATGGATCTGCGGACCCTGCGTCATCGCACCTACACGATCGCGCTGATCCTGATGTCGGTCGCCTTCATGGCGATGCTCGGTTCGATGATTCTGCTCCCGCTGTACCTGCAGAACGTCCGCGAGCTCAGTCCGCTGGAGACCGGGCTCCTCGTGATGCCGGGCGGCCTCGCGATGGGACTGCTCGGTCCGACGGTCGGCCGCCTGTTCGACCGGTTCGGCGGCCGGGTTCTGGTCATTCCCGGCGCAGTCGGAATCACGCTCGCGCTCGCCGGCTTCACCCAGGTCACGATGACCATGCCGTACTGGCAGCTCCTTGGTCTGCACGCGCTGATGATGGTGAGTCTGGCCGCGACCTTCACCCCGGTGTTCACCCTCGGGCTCGGAGCGGTTCCTCCGCACCTCTACTCCCACGGCAGCTCGATCCTGAGCACGCTGCAGCAGGTCGCCGCGGCTTTTGGCACCGCGCTCGTGATCACCGTGATGAGCGCGCGAGCCGATGCCCTGAAGTCCGCAGGAGTCACACAGGTGCTCGCCAACCTCGACGGCATGCGGCTGGCCTTCGTCATCGGCGCGGTGCTGTCGCTGGCTGTGGTGGTCACCGCCGTGCTCCTCCCGGCCCGGGCGGACAGCGTCGTCGAGGTTGAGGAAGCCGGCCGCTGAGACCGGTGTGACAGCGGTGAAGCGACGAGCGGCGCATCCGCGCCCGGTCGACTCGCCCGACAAGCGCCGGCGCTGAGTCAGCCTGGTCAACGACGGGATGTGATGCGAGCTGTGGTGGTGCCGCTCCGACGGAGATCATGCGCCGCGCTGACCAGAGTGAGCATCCCCGTCGTCGTGGCGGCGAGGACGGCCGCGACGGCCGCGTCCACGTGCCCGGTCGGCGCGGCCAGGAGGACCAGGCACGCACCGGTGATCGTCGCCGCTCGCAGGACGCGGGTCCGCCCCCGGACGGCAGGGCGGATCAACGAACTGAGCACGCCCACGAGCAGGCAGCCCCAGATCAGGGCGGCCACGTACTCGTCCCCCGCTTCGAGCCTGGACAGGGCTCTGCGGACGTCGGGCGGCCCCGCGTTGAGCGGAACCAGGCTCGGCATCTGGTCGGGGAAGAGCAGAAAGGCTCCATAACCGAGTACGGCGACCACCCCGGCGCAGACGGCTCCCGCACACATCAGGGCGACGACGGTCTGGAGGGCGTCCCGGGTGGACAGGGCGACCACGATCATCGCCGCCGCGGGCGCCGCCACGAGGGCCGCGATCAGCCATGCCCCGTTGCCCGGCAGGTGCTCCGCGAGCGGCGGCAGTGCACGCTCGAAGGGCATGAGCGCGAAGCATGCCGATCCCGCGACCAGGCCGGCGACGATGCCGGACATCAGGGTGACGGAACGCGCGGTGGACGCGCGTGCGGTCATCGCGAGCGTGGCCACGAGGTACAGCACGAGGGTGATCATGCCCGGCAGGAGACCGTCGCCGGATCCCAGCGGTTGAGGACCACGGTGGTCCAGGAAGGCGACCAGCAGGTACGCGCACGCGACCGCGAATCCCGTCGTCCGCACCACCCGGGCGGTTCTCGACGGCCGCACCGGGCCCAGCAGCCCGGGCCTGCCTCCCCGCCAGGCCAGCAGCACCACGACCGACAACAGGCCGGCCAGCTCGAGACGGGCCGCGGGATAGGTGACGCCTCCCGCCAGCAGGAGCGTCACCGCGCCGGCCACGCCGGCGGAAAGGGCCAGGCGGCGCAGTGCCGCCGGTTGCACCGCGGCCGCCCGGACGCAGCCGAACGCGAATCGCAGGCGCGCCGCGGGCCGTTCCAGGTGTGCGAGTTCGGCCCGCATGGCCAGCCCCCAGTCGTACCGGGCGGCAGGCAGCAGCCACAGCGCGAAGGCGAGGAGCCGCCCCGCCGCGTCGCCTGCGGGGCGGCTCACCAGGCACCGCGCAGGGAACGCCGCGTGCCGGGCCTGTCCCGTTCGGCAGCCGAATCCGCACGTGCCGCCACCTCGGCGGCAGCCTCCAGTCCCGCGCCGGTGAGGCGGTACAGGTGCCGCGGAGGGCGGCCCGCCACGGGGGCCTTCTCCCAGGACGACTCCAGCAGCCCGCGGTCGGCCAGCCGCATCAGGATCGGATAGAGCGAGCCGGCCTTGAGGTCCACCTCCCGCCCGAGCTCGTAGCCGTAACGCCACTCGGAAGGGTCGGCGGCCAGCGCGCGCAGCACCGCTTCCGTCTGAGGAGAAAGACGCCGTGTCCGAGTCACAGCGAGACTCTATCTATATAGACTTTTCGGGTAAACCCGTCGGGCGGGGAATCGGGCGGCTCGTGTCGGCCCTCGACGTGATGATCGACGTAACCCGAAGCGACTACCCTTGGGGGGAAGGGTTCCCCGGTTGTTCGCGCGACGTGGTGAAACGCGCCCCGGTCTCCGGCTGGCGACGCACCACTGAGCGGCGACCCGTCCCCCACGGGTGGACCCGCTGAGAGGTGATACAGGATGCGGCAGGCGGCTGTTCTCGACGTCGGCTGTCACAGTGCCCTGCTGACGGTGGTCCGCCGGCCCAGGGATCACAACGGCCTGGAGACGGTGCTGTCCCACAAGGTACGGCTGAGCCTGCACCGGATGCTCGCCCCGGACGGTCAACTCGACGAGCGCGCGATACGCAGCGTCCTGCGGGCGGTGGCCGAGACGATGGACGCCAGCCCGGCCGCGCAGTCCCGCGTCTTCGCCTTCGCCACCTCCGTCATCCGCGACGCGCCCAACCGCGACGAGGTCATCGCCCGGATCGCCGGGGCCACGGGCACGCGGCTGCGGGTGCTGCCCGGCCGCGAGGAGGCGCGGCTGGCCTACGTGGCCGCCCGCCACTGGACGGGGACCGCGTCCGGCCCCCTGCTGGTGCTGGACATCGGGGGCGGCACCGTCGAGATCGCCTCCGGCGACGGCCAGGAGCCCCAGACCGTGCATTCACTGCCACTGGGAGCACGGACGATCACTCGTAGATGGCTGCCCGGCGGAGCCGTCTCGTCCTCACGCCAGCTGCGCAGGGTCCGGGAGCATCTGCGCCGGGTGCTGAGCCGGCAGCCAGGACTGCCGAAACCTGAGCCGGACGGGCACGTCCTCGCGAGCTCGAAGACCTTCGCCCAGCTCGCCCGCCTCGCCGCCGCCCAGGGCGAGCCGTCCTGCTCACGCGGCCGTCTGTCCCTGAGCGGAGTGAAGGCGTCGCTCGCCCTGCTGGCCGACCTGGACCCCGCCCACCGTGGAGAACTGCCGGGCATCAGCGCCCACCGCGCCGAGCAGTCCCTCGCCGGAGCGCTGATCGCCGAGGCGCTCATGGAGGTGTGTGAGGCCACGAGCGTGACGATCTGCCCCTGGTCCACCCGGGAGGGGCTCCTCCTGGAACGCCTCGAATCGCGTCGTTGAGGAAGCGCCCGCGCGGGTCGGCGTGTGAATACCGCTAGGAACGGAACGTAGTCAGGTGAATACTCTACGTTATCATTCCGTGTCTCCGGCCCCGCCGATACGAAGCGCAGGGTATTCATCCCGTGCGGGCCGTGAAGGCCCTGCGTGATCACGATCCTGGAGGTGTCTCCATGGGGAAGGACCGACAGGGAAGCCAATCCAACCGCCCTCGGGAAGACCGGGAGGCTCCGGACTGCCCCGGCCACCGGGATGACGCCTGGAGCGGTAGAGGGAAAGCCCCGGAAGTCGAGGAACCGCCGGAGTACGACCGAGGCAGCCGTACGGACGGACGAAGGGCTGCTGAGCCTGAGGGCGGCCGGAACAGACGCGGCACGTAGCCCGGATCCCGCCTCGGGCGACCGGGGCCGGAGTGGGGCGAGCCCGGTGCCGAAGAATCGGCGCCGGGCTCTTCGTGCGTCCGGGGACTCGTCGCCGTCCGCGGAAACGCGCAGGCGCCGGTGACCGTTCAGGTGACCGCAGGCTTCGGGCTGGTCCAGGTGGTGCAGGCGCCGGGCCTGCCCGAGCGGAATCCCCGCTCCATCCAGAGCAACTGCGTGCTCAGCCTGCCGTGGTCGCGTACCCACCTGCGGGCGAGCGTCCCCGAGTAGAGCCCCTCGAACTGCTCCCATGGCGGCATCGTCCGCTCCATCGCCCTGATGGCCACGCCGGAGAGACATTCCGCCTGAAGCTCTAACCGCGGAGAAAGGCGAGCATGATCAGGGGACGCCGCACGCTGAAGGGTCTTATCCAGCCGAACCGTGACGCCAAGGGGCGAAGCCATGGCTCACGGAGACGGCCGGACAGGCTGATCACATACGGCCGGCATTCCGGGGGCGAGCCGTACCCCGGAGATCGGTGAGAGGCGTGTGGGAGGATCGGGCCGCGCGAGACGTGAAGATCGGAGGGGTATGGGGGAAATCGTTCGGCTGTCGGCGGAGGAGCTGGTGGAGTCGGCGAAGGGGCTGGCCGTGCTGCTCCAGGACGCGGTGGAGGGCGGCGCGTCGGTGGGCTTCCTCGCCCCGCTCGACCTCGGGACGGCGGCGGCCTGGTGGGAGTCGCTCGCCCCCGCGGTTGCCGAGGGGCGGATGATCGTCTGGGTGGCCCGGGACGGCGGTGAGATCACCGGGACGATCACGCTGCGGCTGGAGCAGTACCCGAACGGCCGGCACCGCGGCGAGATCGCCAAGCTGCTGGTCCACCGGAGGGCCCGCGGGCGGGGACTCGGCCGCGACCTGCTGGCCGCCGCCGAGCGCGCCGCGATCGAGGACGGGCGGACCCTGCTGATCCTGGACACCGAGACCGGCAGCCGCGCCGAGGAGCTCTACCGGCGGAAGGGGTGGACGCCGCTCGGCGTCGTGCCCGGCCACGCCGCCGACCCGTCCGGGGTCCTCAAGCCCACCACCTTCTTCTACAAGCGGCTGGCCTAGGACCCGGCAAGGCCGTTCGGCGGAGGAAGCGCCGCCCGAGCCTTTGCCCTGCCCGCGCTACGTTGATAGTGAGGCGTTGGGGGTGATCGCGGGATGGCCGACGCGCGGGAGCTGGCGGACGAGGTGCTGAGCGCTGTCAACGACCACGACGTGGACCGGGTCCTGCGGTGCTTCCGCTCCGACGCCGTCCTCGTCACCCCGATCGGCGTCGCGGAGGGGCGCGAGCAGATCGCCTGGTACTACGAGCACCTCATCAAGGGGTTCCCCGACATCTGCATGACCGTGTGGAACAAGGTCACGTGCTCGGATCCGGCGTTCACCGAGTGGACGCTGACCGGCACGCACACCGGTCCGTTCCTCCTGCCGGACGGCGAGGTGCTCGAAGGCACCGGCCGACGGATCACCGTACGCGGCTGCGGGGCCTGCACCGTGGAGGACGGCCGGATCGTCACACACCGGGACTACTTCGACCAGCTGGAGCTGTTGTCCCAGCTCGGGTTCGAGCTCCTGCCGCCACCCCCGCCGTGACCGCCGTCCCCCTCGCGGACGTCGTGGCGCGCGCGTGAGCAGCGGCGACCATCCCCAACCGCCCCCCGCGTCGACCTCTCCGGCGGCCGCCTACGTAGCCTGAAAATCGGGAGAGGGGAGGCCGACATGCCCGATACGGCCGACGCGAGCCTGTACTTCATCGGGAACGCCACGATGCTCATCCGCTGTCGAGGGCTGACCCTGCTGACCGATCCGAACTTCCTCCACCGCGGCCAGCGCGCCTATCTCGGCTGGGGCCTCAGCACCCGGCGGCGTACGGAACCGGCCATGGACGTGTCGGAGCTTCCTCCGATCGACCTGGTCGTACTCTCGCACATGCACGGCGACCACTGGGACAGGATCGCCAAGAACTCCCTGGACAAGAATGTCCCGATCATCACGACCCACCACGCCGCGCAGCGGCTCCGGCGGCAGGGCTTCGACAACGCCCTGGGCCTGGAGAAGTGGGAGGACCACCACGTACGGCGGGGGGACGCGACCCTCACGGTCACGGCCACCCCGGGACGCCACGCGCCCGGGCCGGTCCAGGCCCTGCTGCCGCCGGTCATGGGCAGCGTCCTCGACTTCGGCCACAACGGGCAGGTGGACCTGCGCCTGCACATCAGCGGGGACACGATCATGGATCCCTCGCTGCAGGAGATCCCGCGGCGCTTCCCGGACATCGACGTGGGCGTCGTCCACCTCGGCGGGACGCGCGTGCTCGGCGTGCTGGTCACGATGGACGGCATGCAGGGCGCCGAATGGGTGAGCCTGATCAAGCCGCAGGCCGCCCTGCCGATCCACTACGACGACTACGAGGCGTTCACCTCGCCGCTCACCGACTTCCAGCATCACGTACGGCGGATGGGCCTGTCCCATCTCGTCCACTACCTGATGCGGGGGGAGACCTACCACCTGCCGGCCCGGCAGGAGGGCGCCCCGCGGCGCCCTCCGACGTCCGGCCCGGTCTAGAGGCCGGTCTAGAGGCCGGTCTAGAGGCGGGCCGCCCGGCCGGGCTCAGGCGGAGTCGCGGACGACCAGCCTGCAGGGGATCCGGTGGATCCCTGGTGTGGGCTTGTCGTCGATGGCGTCCAGGAGGCGCAGGGCGGCGATCCGACCGATCTCGGTCAGGTTGACGTCGATCGTGGTGAGCGGAGGGCGGGCGGCGAGGGTCATGGTGTCCCAGTTGTCGTAGCCGACGACGGCGACCTGGTTCGGGACCGAGATGCCGCGTTCGCGAAGCGTGTCGGTGACGCCGCGGGCGATCTGGTCGTTGCCGCAGAAGAAGGCATCGGTGTCCGGTGCCGTGCGCAGCACCATCTCCGCCGCGCGCCGCCCCCAGGCCTCGCTCCAGTCGCCGAAGTGCGGCTTGCCGGTAACCAGTTGAAGGGAGGCGTCCGCGAGGAACTGCTCGGTGTAGCGGGCTCGATCGGCGGCGGCGGCGTGGTGGGCGGGTCCGGTGACGTGCGCGATGCGGGTGTGCCCGGCCGTCACCAGGTGGTCGATGGCGAGTTGGCAACCCTGCGCGTCGTCCGACACCACCGAGATGTCGGCGGGGCCGGTCGAGGGAGACAGGGCGTAGACCACGGGTACGCCGACGTGGACGCCTTCGAGCGGAGGGCGGGGGTCGGTGCGCCGGCCGGTCACGATGATCCCGTCGACGCGCCGGTCCATCAGGTTCTGCAGGTGGTGCTGCTCGCGGATCACGTCGCCACGGGTGTCGCACAGCAAGACGGAGATCTTGCCGGCGCCCAGCGCGTCCTCGGCGCCGAGCAGGACCGGAGTGCTGAAGCGGCCGATGCCGTCGGTGGTCATCAGGCCCACCGTCCAGCTACGGCCGGTGTACGGGCTCGGCGCCTGCTGGCTGGGTCGGAAGTCCAGGGTGTGGACGGCGTCGAGGACGCGCTGACGTGTCTCGGGTCGCATACGCCCGGTTCCGCTGAGGGCCCTCGACGCCGTGCCCACACTGACGCCCGCCAATGCGGCGACGTCGCTGAGGGTGGCCCTCGCCTTTGTGACCGTACGACTCGACTCCGACACACACAGTCCTTTTGCTCTCCACCACTGCTGCGGTCATGGTCCCACCGCTTTCCCGTCTTGGCCAGTCGTGCGCAACGTTTCCCAAGCCTTGGCCAAGTGGGGGCGGGTGAAAACGCGCCCCGCTACCAGTCTTGACGCACGGCCATGTGCACCGTACGTTTCCGGCTGGAAAACTTTTGCGCAGTTGCTCAACATGGGTTGCGCACGTCGTCATCGCCCTCCCGCACTCGCCACTGGTCTGGGGAGCTCCATGTCCCGTGAGTCGTCCGCCCTGTCCGCGACCGGCCCGGTCCGGCTCGGCCCACAGGCGCGAACCGCGCTGCCGCCCACGGCCGCGCGGACGCCGGCCACGGGCTCGTGGAACGGCCGCCACCAGGTGTTCGCCCCGATGCGCACACGGCAGGGCCGCCGGCCGCCGGAGCCGCCGGAGAACCCGTGCAGCCCGCGCCTGTTCCCCGTCCAGCCCCATGTGACCGCCGGCGTCGCCGCCGGCGCGGCCGAGGACTGAGGCCCGTGGCCACGCGGCCGGCGCCGTTCCGCGGACGTGGTCCCCCGCCCGAGCACGCGTCCAGGCCCTGAATCTTTCATCTCCTGCCGCCGACGTCCGCGGCTCCGCTCCGCTCACGACCACCCCCCTCACCTCATCAGGAGAGCTCGCAGTGAAGACCGTCACATCCCGAGCCCGGCAGGCCGCCGTCCTGCTCACATCGCTCGCACTCGCCGCGGCCGGCACCGCCCTCGCCGCGGCTCCCGCCAGTGCCGCCACCACCCTTGTGGTCAACGCGAACCAGCCGTTCCGTGCCGTGACGCACGTGGCCTCCGGCTCGCTGTACGGCCTCGCGGACGCGACGAACCCGTCGGACAGCCTGGCCCAGGCCATCAAGCCGAACACCTTCGTGCAGAAGCCCCAGGGCGGCAAGCAGCAGGGGACCGGTGACATCCTGACCGTTGCCCCCAAGGCGGCCAGGGTCGGCGCGAAGGTCGTGAACCGGCTGTCCGACGTCTACGCGGGCTGGCCGTACCAGTTCAGCTGGAACGACTGGTTCACCCTGGTCGACCAGCAGATCGCGCAGACCAAGTCGTCGGGGATCACCAACCTGGCCGCCTGGGAGCTGTGGAACGAGTCGGACAACACCTGGAAGTCGTCCAACGGCACGTACGAGGACTTCTGGACCAGGACCTACCGGGAGGTGCGGGCCAAGGATCCGACGACCCCGATCCAGGGTCCGAGCTTCTCGGACAACATCAGCGACATGGACAACTTCCTGCGGAACGCGGTCGCGACGAACACCGTCCCCGACATCATCGCCTGGCACGAGCTGATCAGGTCGTCGAAGATCGCCGGTGACGTCGCCACGGTTGTCAGCCTCGAGAACAAGTACGGCATCAGCCCGCGTCCGATCGCCATCGAGGAGTACGCCGCCCCGTCCGAGGTCGGCGTCCCCGGCGCCCTCGTCGGTTACATCGCCAAGTTCGAGCGGTTGGGCATCCACGACGCCGAGCTGGCGTTCTGGAACCAGTCCGGCACGCTCGGCGACCTGCTCACCGGCCGGGGCGGCTCGCCCAACGGCGCCTACTGGCTCTACAAGTGGTACGGCGACATGAGCGGCAGCATGGTGACGACCACTCCGCCCGCGCAGACCGGCCTCGACGGCGCCGCGGCGATGAACAGCGCGGGCAACCAGCTCAGCGTCATCTTCGGCGGCGGCTCCGGCGACACCGCTGTGACCGTCAACGGACTCGGCTCCTTCGGCGGCACCGTCCACGTGAAGCTCGAGTACACCCCCTCGCCCGGCCGTACGGTGGCCGTCTCCGGGCCGTCCACGCTGAGCGAGTCGAACTACACCGTGTCCAACGGCTCCATCACCGTGCCCGTCTCGGGGATGAACTCCACGTACGGCTACCACCTGGTGGTCACCCCGGGCAGCGGCGGCGGCGGGACCTCGCTCGCCGGCACCTACCAGATCAAGAACGTGAACAGCGGCCTCGCCCTGGACACCGCCAACTCCGGGACGGCTCAGGGCACTCTGGTCGACCAGGCCACGCCCTCGTCCAGCAGCACCCAGACCTGGACTCTCACCGACGCCGGCTCCGGCCTCTACAAGATCGTGAACAAGGCCAGCGGGCTGGTCCTCGGCATCACCAACATGAACACCGGCAACGGCGGGACGGCTCTGATCTGGGGCGATAGCGGCACCGCCGACCACCTGTGGCAGGTCACCCCCGACGGGAGCGGCCACTACAAGATCCGCAACAACAACAGCGGCCGGGTGCTCGGCGTCCTGAACATGAGCACCGCCTCCGGCGCCCAGGTCCTCCAGTGGGATGACAACGGCACCGCCGACCACCTGTGGACTCTCACCGCCCGTTAGTCCGGGCTGTCGGTCCTTGATCGCGCCCGCTGCCGGCACCGGTTGTCGGTGCCGGCAGCGGGAGCAGCGCACGGCCGGGACATACTCGGGTCACACGCGGCGGGCGGGGCCGCTTTTGTCATGTACGGCGAGCGGGGCGCGCCCGGGTCACACGCGGCGGGCCGCGACGGCCGCCAGGAGGTACGGCACGGCCGTGACCGAGAAGATCAGCCATGGCGGGGCCCAGGCCGACCCGGCGCCGTACCCGGCGTAGACGCTCAGGGCGACCACCTCGGCGCCGAGCCCGGCCATCGAGGTCACGGTGGCGCGGGAGCCGTCCGCGATCCGGTCCTGCAACCGGGCCTCGATGCCGGCGACGGCCCAGTGGACGACCCCGAACGCGGCCGCCACGAGCACGAACCCCTCCGGCCTCCGGACGGCCGCCCCCGCCGCGAGGCAGAGCGCGCCGGCCGCCAGAACGGGCGCGAGCGCGCGCGGCGCGCGCCCGGCCGCCCATCCCCCCGCCGTCATGCCGGCCGAGACCAGGAGCACGAGCAGCGGCACCGCCGGGGTGGCGACGCCGGTGGACTGCGCCAGCAGCGGGACGTACTCGTCCAGCGACCCGAGACCCGAGACGACCGAGATCAGCAGCAGGGCCCGCCGTACCGGGACGGATCGCCGCACCTCGGCGAGGCCGTCGCGGAGCACGTCGAGGTAGCGCGCGCCCTCCTCCCGGCCCCGGCCCCTGGACTCGGGGAACGCGAGCCCGGCGGCCGCGCACAGCAGGCAGGCCAGCACGCTGGCCAGCCCGGCCGCCCGGTAGCCGCCGAAGGAGAGCACGGGCCCCGCCACGGCGCTCGCCGCCATGAACGCGGTGGTGCCCAGGGCGGTCGAACGGCCGACCAGACGGGCGTAGGAGCCGGAGGCGCCCAGGCGATCGAGCTCCTCGTACACCAGGGCCTGCAGGGTGCCCGACCGCAGCGCGCTCCCCGCGCCCCACAGCACGAAACCGAGCGCGAACGCCGGGTACGAGGGGAGGAACGTCCACAGGGCGTACCCGGACCCCGTCAGCAGGGGCGCGGCGACCAGGAGGCGCCGCCGGGAGAAGACGTCGGCCCACACGCCCGACGGGATCTCCAGCGCGAAGCCGGTGACCGACCAGATCGCGAACAGCGACGAGATCTCGCCGGGGGACAGCCCGGTGTCGGCGAACAGCACGGCGTAGACCGGGTACAGGACGATGAAGTCCTCAAGGAAGGCGTACGTGTAGAGCCGCGCCGCGATCCCCGACTCGGGTGAGCGTCAATGTCGCCACGTCATGTCCGCACCTTAAACCGCCTCCTGCCTCGCCGCGACACCATTTCGGCCGCTCGCCGCCTCAGGGCCGTACGGCGAGGAACACGAACGCGGCGAGCAGCGTGAGGTGGACGGCGCCCTGGAGCAGGGTCGCCCGGCCCGGCACCACGGTCAGCGTGCCCACCGCGATGGTCAGGCCGAGCAGCACGACGTGGGTGGGGGCGAGGCCGAGGACCAGCGGGCCCGACAACCACAGCGACGCCACGGCGATCACCGGGATGGTCAGCCCGATGCTCGCCATGGCCGACCCGAGGGCCAGGTTGAGGCTGGTCTGGATGCGGTCGCGGCGGGCCGCCCGCACCGCCGCCAGGGTCTCCGGCAGCAGCACGAGCATGGCGATCACCACGCCGACCACCGGCTGGGGCAGCCCGGCCGTCTTCACGGCCACCTCGATCGACGGGGACTCGACCTTCGCCAGCCCGACCACGGCGACCAGCGCGAGCGGCAGCAGGACGAGGCTGGTCAGCGTCGCCTTCAGGGACGGCGGAGCGGCGTGCCCGACTCCCGTCGCCGTGCCCCGCGTGCCTGCCGTCCCTGGTTTCCCCGCGCGCCCCGGAGTCCCCGCCGCCGTCCCCCGCGTGCCTGCCGTCCCGCCTCCCGCCGCCGCGATCCCGCCCGCGCGCGGCCGCTCGGCGGTGTCCCCGTCGCCGTCCCTGTCGTCGTCCTCCACGGGGAGGAAGTAGTCGCGGTGGCGGACGGTCTGGGTGAGCACGAACAGGCCGTACAGCGCGAGCGAGACCACCCCGGCGAACGCCAGCTGGACCGGCGTGAACGCGGGCCCGGGGGAGCTCGTCGTGAACGACGGCAGGACGAGGCTGAGCGTCGCGAGGGTGGCCACGGTGGCCAGCGCCCCGCCCGTCCCCTCGGCGTTGAAGACGGCCAGCCGCCGCCGCAGGGCCCCGATCAGCAGCGACAACCCGAGGATGCCGTTGCAGGTGATCATGACGGCGGCGTAGACCGTGTCGCGGGCGAGGGACGCCGTCTGCGGGCCGCCGGACGCCATCAGGCTCACGATCAGCGCCACCTCGATGACCGTCACCGCGACCGCGAGGACCAGCGACCCGAACGGCTCGCCGACCCGGTGGGCGATCACCTCGGCGTGATGAACGGCCGCGAGGACGGCCCCTGCGAGGAACACGGCGGCCACCACCACCATGACCGGCGCGAGCGCCCGTCCCCAGGTGAGGGCGAGCGTGATGAGAGCGATCGCGGGGACGAAGAGCGTCCACCGCCACCGCAGCCACCGCCGCACCCTGATCATGCTCCCGAAAACGCCCATATAGGGATTAAATGGACGCTAGACAATCAGGTGAAACGCCCGACGAGGGCGAACGCCGTCTCCGCGACCTTCTTCCAGCCGCTGTCGGCGGTGAGCGCGGGCCGGCGATCTAGGGCTGGTCGGGAGTGGGCAGCGGTGCGGCGGTCTGGAGCTGGTCGAGGCGTCGGCGCGGTGCGGCGGCCTAGAGCTGGTCGGGAGTGGGCGCGGGCAGGCGATCTAGAGCTGGTCGAGCAGCCAGCGCGGGCCGGTGACCGTCGCCCCGAGGGCGGTCACCCGCTCGCGCAGCTCGCGGTCGGCGGTGACCACCAGCACCTTCTCCCATGGCCTGGCCGCGCGCACGGTGTCCACGATGGCGTCGTCGCCGCTGCCCGGGGCCACGACGACCTCCACGCCCACGCTCGCCGGCCCGGGGTCGGCGGCGCGGGCCGCGGCCCCTTCGAGCACGACCACGAGCCGGGGGAACCACCGGGCCAGCTCCGGCAAGTGGTCGGGGTTGCGGGACAGGCCGTCCCGCGCGAGCGGCACGATCTCGTTGAGGAGCCGGTTGGCCGCGCCCGCCCGGTCCTTCCACCAGCCGTGCTCGGCCCGCGCGCCGATGATGTTCGCCATGTCGAGGACGACCACGAGCGGGGCGAGGGCCGGGCGGATCGTCGGCCAGGTGTGCGCGAACCCGGGATGCAGGTTCTTCGCTGTGACCTCGTCGGCGGCGACCCAGCGCAGGTCGATGCTCTCGGCGTTCGCCGGTGCCGCGTCCAGCAGGCCCTCGGCCTCGGCGATCACCGTCTCGAACGCCCAGCCGCCGTGGTCGTCGACGTACAGCCCCTGGATCCGCAGCAGGTCGGCGCGGAGCGCGGCCTCCTCCAGCGCCTCCCGCAGCGCGCCGGCGATCGCGTCCTCGTGGCTGTCGCGGGCGCCGCCCGGCAGGCCCCAGGTCCCTCCGTGATGGCTCCACCAGGCCCGCTTCTGCAGCAGGACGTACGGCATGCCGTCGAGCGTGTGGTGGACGGCGAGCAGGCCGGTCGCGCCGTGGAGTCCCCAGTGCTGGTGGCCGAGTCCGCACAGGGCCCAGCCGTCGCCGTCCTTCGCTGCCATGACCTCATCTTGCCACCGCGCTCATCGTGAGCCCCCGCTCACCAGGCCTCGAGCGGCTCCTCGATCCCGGCCGCCAGGTCGAACAGCGTGACGCCGTCGTCGAGCCTGATCACCTGGATCTGCGTGCACAGCCCGGCGTCCCGCAGCCGCAGGGCGGCCTCGTACGCCTGCTCGGCCAGGTTGTAGCGGTCCGCCGTACCGCGCTCCTGGGCGGGCCGCAAGGAGCGGACCTCGTATCGATCTCGCGGCCAGATCGGGGGAAGGGGACCTGAATGGAGCCAGCTCATGCGTCTCCTGTCACACACGTGTGGAGAAGCAGTTGACCCGTGGACGGTGTCTGATCGCCACCGTGTGATGGGCTCGATGGCCGATCGTTATGAAGTGGTAAGCGATCCTTCCAGGTCATAGCTCCCAGTCCCGTTAGCGTTTGAGCCCTCACTCGTGGTTCTCCTCGTCACAGGGGAATCAGGAGTCGCCATATTCGGATAGACGCCCGCTTCCTTCCGGCCGGAGGAGCGGGCGTTCGTTCTTTCCCCGCCGGTTCCTCCGCTCGTGCTCATCCCCGCCGTTCCTCCGCTCGTGGGCCGCGCCCCTCACGGCGGCGCGGACAGGCCTGCTCACCGTCCGTTGGACGAGAAGTGCTGGAAGTCCTTGGCGCCGGACCAGGACCCGCCCCAGCCCCAGCCGATGCCGTCGAAGGTCCGCACCACGAAGTCGCCGGCGTTGACGACGCCCGGCTTCTTCAACGGCCGCTCGACGAACCCCGTGGCGTTCTTGTGCGCGTGGGAGCCGTCGGCGTAGACGTACGGGTTCTCCCGCGGATTGACGTCGACGGCCAGGCCGTACGCGTGCTGGGACCAGCTGCTCGACCCGGTCGCGCTGCGGCAGTTGAACGCCGAGGTGTTGTCGGCGTCGATCGAGTCGTAGTCGCTGCCCTTGTAGACGTCGACGGACTCCATCCGGCGGATCGGGTAGCGGTGGTCGTACAGCTTGCTGAAGACGGACACCAGATCGTCCGCGGCCGACTTGTTGACCACCAGCTCACCCGTGTGGCTCTTGTCGTCGAAGCCCCAGTAGGTCATGGTGATCTTCCTCAGGTCGCCCACGGAGACGGGGCAGCCCTCGTGCCACGAGTACCGGACCTCGGCCCGTGACACCTTCCCGATCTTCGCGGCGAACGGCGGCGGGACGATGGGGCGCGGCGACGCCGACTCCGTGGGTGACGCCGGCTCCGTGGGCGAGGCGGGCGACGCCGAGCCGGCGGGTGTCGCCGTCGCGGTTCCCGGAGTCGTGGCGGACGCGGCAGGCGGCGATTCCACCGGAGCCGCCGCGGGCGAGGCGGCGGCATCGGGCGCCGTGGCGCCGCCGCCGCACGCCGTGGCCAGGCCCGCGAGGACCGTCGCCACCACCGCTGACCTGGGATTCCTTAAGGAAGCCATACGCGCAGAGTACCCGCGCCCGCCACCTGAGGAGCCGCTTCCGCCGCCCCTGTGGAAAACCTCGCCGTTCCGGGCGGTCCCCGGAAATCGCCGTCGCGCGTCCTCCGGTCCCACGGCATTGCGGACGGCCTGCCCTCGCCGGGAAATTCCGGACGCATTATGGGCCACCCGCCGTTCCCGGGAAACCGGATCGCCGTTCGGAGTAGTCGCCGAAAGGGAACGGGGAAAGCCGTTCATCTTTGGGGATCGGAAACGTCGGAGGGCGCCGCTATGGTGGCGTCGTGATTCCGGAGCTGCGTTTCGGCGGATTGGCGGTGCCGACCCACGACTTCTTCGTGGGGCTCGCCGTCGTCGTCGCGGCGGTGGTGTTCGTGCTGGAGGCGCGGCGCCGGGGCGCGTTCCGGGAGGAGTCGCTCGTCGCCGTGGCCGGAGCGCTCGTGGGCGGCGCCATCGGCATGCGCCTGTCCGGCTGGGCCGAGCACCTCGACTTCTCGCTGAACCCCAGCCTTCTCGAGGCGTGGATGTTCGGCTCGCGCAGCATCCTCGGCGGCCTGACCGGGGCGTACGCGGGGGTGCTGATCGCCAAGAGGCTCATCGGCTACCGGGAGCGCACGGGCGACCTGTTCGCCCCGGCCGTCGCCATCGGGATGGCCGTCGGCCGCGTCGGCTGCTTCCTCACCGAGGCTCCCGGCCGCCCGACGAGCCTCCCCTGGGGGATCCACGCGTCGGCCACCGTGCCCGAGTGCCCCGGTTGCCTGGCCGGGCAGGCCATGCACCCCTCGTTCCTGTACGAGATCGCCTTCCAGCTCGCGGCGTTCGCCGCCGTCCTGTGGGCGAGGAGCCGCGTCAGCCGGCCGGGCGAGCTGTTCACGCTGTACGTCGGCGCGTACGCGGTGTTCCGGTTCCTCGTCGAGTTCACCAGGGCCAACGAGACGGTCTGGCTCGACCTCACCCGTCCGCAGTGGTTCCTCATCCCCGGCCTGCTGCTGGTCGCCCTGCGGCTCCGCAAGGGCTACCGGAACGGCTACTACGACCGCCTTCTCGGCCGTCCCGCCCCCGTCTCCGTCGCCACGCGGGGTTACCTTCCCGGCCACATCAGTGAGGAGACGGCGTGACCGAGCCAGCCGGCAGCCACGACGTTCGCCGGGCGACCGTTCCGGTGCGGCCTGAGGAGGAGTCGTGACCACACCCCCCGAGCACCCCGACGACGACTCGCGAGGCGGGCAGTGGCCCCCGCCCGACGGGCCGCATCACCGGCCCCCGGCTGAGCCGAACGGATCCCCAGGAGGTGGCGGCGGCCCGGCAGCGGGTGGGCCTGCCGGCCCTGGTGGGGGTGGGCCGGGCGGATCGGGTGGCTCCCCGGGGCTGGGCGGATTCGGTGGGCCGGCAGGGCCTGGCGGGTCCGGTGGACCCGCAGGACCGGGCGGACCTTCAGGGCCGGTTGGGCCTCCGGGACCCGGTGGGCCGCATGGGCCGGGCGGGCCGCACCAGCCGCCCGGCGGGCCGCATTACCCCCAGGGGTGGGGGCCTCCGCCGCCCCCTCCGCCGTCCTCCTCGACGGGGGTCGTGGTCGGCATGACCTTCCTCGGCCTCGGCGTCTTCCTGGTCGTCAACCTGGCGGCGTTCCTGCTCACGCTCGCCGTGGCCGACGGCGTGGGGAGTAACAAGGAGGTCGTCGTCGGCGTGGCCGCCGCGATGCTGGCCCTGCTCGCCCTCGGCGGCGGATTCCTGCTGATCCGCCTGCGTAAGCCGTGGACGAGAGGGCTCGGCCTCGGCCTGATGATCGGATGGGCGCTGATGTCGATCGTCTCGGCCGGCTTCTGCACCGGCCTCAACCCGGAGATCTACTCGGGCGGCACCCTGTGACGCCGCGACGCCACCGCGCCGACCCGCCGGCCCACGCGAGCGGACCCCCGACCGACACGATTGGACGGCCATGACGACCGGCATGCCCCTGCGTGGCGACCGCCTGCTCCGCTACGTCAACGCGTTCTGCCCGCGCTGCCATGACGAGCGGCCGGACCGGCCGCTGGCCGACGTGCCGCGCCTGTCCGGCTGGCTGGCCGAGCGCGACGGCCGGGTCTACCTCGAACGCGGCTGCCGCACCCACGGCCTGGTCCGCACCCTCTACGACGAGGACCCGGAGATCCTCGCCTACCTGGAGGAGTGGACCGCGCCCACCAAGGCCCACCTGCCCGACGTGCCGGGCAACTTCGACCCCGTTCCCTCGGCGTACCTGCGCGGGCTGCCCGAGATGCAGACCCAGCACACCTGCATCCTCCTGGAGGACATCGCCGAGGCGTGCAACCTGCGCTGCCCGACCTGCTTCACCGAGTCGTCGCCCGACCTGCGGGGTGTCGTCCCGGTCCGGGAGGTGCTCGCCAACGTCGACCAGCGCCTCGCCCGCGAGAACGGCCGCCTCGACGTGCTCATGCTCAGCGGCGGCGAGCCGACCTTGCATCCCGAGCTCCCGCTGCTGCTGTCCGAGCTCGTCGCCCGGCCGGTCACCCGCATCCTGATCAACACGAACGGCCTGCTGATCGCCCGCGACGACGCCCTGCTCGACCTGCTGACCGAGCACCGCGAGCGGGTGGAGGTCTACCTGCAGTACGACGGGACGTCGGCCGAGGCGTCCCGGCACCACCGGGGCGGCGACCTGAGGCGGCTCAAGGCCCAGGCGGTCGAGCGGCTGTCGGAGCGGGAGATCTTCACGACGCTCGTCATGGCTGCCGCCCTCGGCGTGAACGACGGCGAGATCGGCGACGTCGTGCGGCTCGCCCTCGACACGCCGTACATCGGCGGGGTGTCGATCCAGCCGCAGTTCGGCTCGGGACGGTCGGGCGTCATCGACCCCCTCGACCGGCTCACCCACACCGGCGTCCTGAAGCGCCTGGGCCCCCAGACCGACGGGCTGGTCACCTGGCGCGACCTCACGGCCCTGCCGTGCTCCCACCCCCACTGCTGCTCGGTCGGTTACATGATCAGGGACGACGCCGACCAGTGGCGGTCGCTCACCGCGCTGATCGGCCACGACCGCCTCAAGGAGAACCTCGGGCTCGTCTCCAACCGCATCGCCGACTCCGAGATCCCGCGGCAGCTCCGCATGGCCGTCCAGGAGTCGCTGCTCGGCCTGCTGTCGGAGCAGTCGTCGCTGTCGCACCCCGAGATCGGCACGCTGTGGCGCGACATCTGCGAGAACTGCGACCTCGGCCTGACCACCCTGCTGACGCTCGCGTCCTCGGCGCTGCCCGGACGCCGCCGACGGCTGCGGCGCCTGCTCGGCGAACGCGTGGTGCGCATCACGGTCAAGCCGTTCATGGACATGTCGACGATGCTGGAGGAACGCCTCATCCAGTGCTGTGTGCACGTCGGCACCCGCTCCGACCAGGACCAGTGCGCGCCGTTCTGCGCCGTCCAGGCGTGGCCGGCCCTGTCGCGGCAGCGCCTGTCCGCCGTCGCCGCGGCCGATCCCGGTGTACGGCTCCCGCTCGTGGAGATCACATGACGCCCGAACCCCCCAGGGGCGTGGCGTACGAACAGGCCATGGCGAGCGCCGCCGGCACTCCGACCGGCGCGGCTTCGACCGGCGCGGCTTCGACCGGCGCGGCTTCGACCGGCGCGGCTTTGGCGGGCGCGGTTCCGGCGGGCGCGGCTTCGACGGGTGCGGAGGAGGTCGGCGCCGCGCCGTACGACCCGTTGCGGCTGTGCGTCTACACGACGGTCGCGCTGCTGGCCTGGCTGCTGGGGCCGTGGGCCGTGCTCGGCTTCGCGGTCCTCGGACTGGTGGGCTACGCCAGGGCGCGCCGGGCCGGGCTCACCCGGAGCAGGTGCCTGCTGCGCGACACGCGGCTGGTGCTGACCTATCTCGCCGTCATCGCGGCCGTGGCCGTAGCGGCCCTGGTCATCCGGTATCTGCCGCACTGAACGACGGCCTTTGCCGGAGCTTTTCGGCGGAAAGCCTCGCGCACATGTTCGATGTCGCGCTACAGTCTTGGCCATCGGATCGAACACGGGTTCGGTCTCGTCTCGCCAGGTAAGGGGTGTGCGATGGCTGTGCTGGCGACGTCGGCTCCGGCCCGGTGCGCGCCCCTTCGCCCGCGGGCGACACGCCGTAGCTCTTTCTACGGAAATCTACGACGGCCGCTATATCCCGTCATAAAGTCCGAGAGCGTGGACCCCGTGCGCAACCCCTACGCCCCCGGCGCGGGGCAGCGGCCGCCCGAGCTCGCCGGGCGCGATCGCGAGCTGCAGCAGTTCGAGATCGTCCTGGAGCGGGTCGCCCGCGGACGCCCCGAGCGGAGCATGGTCCTGACCGGCCTCCGCGGAGTCGGCAAGACCGTCCTGCTCAACACCTTCAAGTCGATGGCCATGCAGCGGCTGTGGGGCACCGGGAAGATCGAGGCCCGGCCCGACCAGTCGATCCGGCGCCCGGTCGCCGCCGCGCTGCACATGGCCGTCCGAGAGCTCGCCCCCCGGCACCGGGCGCCCGAGCGCATCGAGGAGTTCCTCGGCGTGCTCAAGGCGTTCGCGATGCGCGACCCGGCCGCCGCGAAGGGCACCTCCCACTGGTCGCCCGGCATCGACGTGCCCGCGGCGCGCGGCCGCGCCGACTCCGGCGACCTGGAGATCGACCTGACCGAGCTGTTCGTCGACGCCGCCGGAGTGGCGACCGACCTCGGCGTCGGCATCGCGCTGTTCATCGACGAGATGCAGGACGTGCAGGCGCCCGACATCTCGGCCCTGTGCGCCGCCTGCCACGAGCTGTCGCAGAACGGCGGCCCGCTCATCGTGGTCGGCGCGGGCCTGCCCCACCTGCCGAGCGTGCTGTCCGCGAGCAAGAGCTACTCCGAGCGGCTCTTCCGCTACGCCCGGATCGACCGTCTCGACCGGGAGGCCGCCGATCTCGCCCTGATCGTCCCGGCCGAGCGGGAGGACGTGGAGTTCACCCCCGAGGCGCTCGACGCCCTGTACGAGGCGGCCGACGGCTACCCCTACTTCGTCCAGGCGTACGGCAAGGTGGCCTGGGACCTGGCGCCCGGAAGCCCGATCACCGCCGACGACATCAAGGTGTCGGCCCCCGAGGCCGAGGAGGAGCTGGCCGTCGGCTTCTTCGGCAGCCGCTACGAGCGGGCCACCCCGGCCGAGCGCGACTACATGCACGCCATGGCCCAGCTGGGCGACGACCCCGTCCCCACGGCGGACGTCGCCGAATCCCTGGGCCGCAAGCCGTCCAGTCTGTCCCCGGCGAGGGACAGCCTCATCAAGAAAGGCCTCATCTACAGCGCGGAGCGCGGCGTGATCGGCTTCACCGTGCCGCACTTCGGGAGGTTCCTGCGCGCCCAGCCGCTGTAAGCCGGGCCGCCCATCGACCTCTCTACGGCTTTCTAGAGGGGAAGCTAGAGAGCCGTAGAGAGCTGAATTCCGCCGCCTCGATGCAGGAATCTATGACTGTATAGCGTCAGGCCGATACAGGCATAGATTCCTGCAGAGAGGCCGGCGGCCCGTCCGGGGTGACCAGGGCCGCCCTCACCGCGGGCCGCCGTCCGCTCAGGTAGACGGCGAAGACGACCTCCGCGCCGTTCCGGGCGGGGAAGACGAAGAACCGCCAGCACAGCTCGCGCCACATGTCCGCCGGCTCGTGTGACTCCAGCAGCACGGCATGGGTGCGCCAGGCCGAGCTGGCCCGCAGGCGCGACAGCGCCCGCTCGGGAGGCAGCGGCCGCAGTTCGCAGGGCGCGCGGTATCGCAGCCGCGCCAGGCTCTCCTCCAGCTCGGGGGACAGCGCGAGCAGCAGGACGACGATCCCGCCGAGCGAGGCGGCGAACGCCCACGAGATGCCGGCCACGACCTCGGCTCCGGTCGTGCCCTCGACCGCCACGGCCACCGCCGCCGCGGTGAGAACGGCCGCCCGCAGGATCGAGCGGACGCCGACCGGGGCCGCGCTGACCTCGCCGAAGCAGCCGCATCCGACGTCCGGACGCCGCCGTCGCAGGTCCTGCAGCACGTACGTCGCGACCGCGAAGAACGCGACCGGCAGCCAGCGCGCGGCCGGGTGGTCGACGGCGATCAGTCCCGCGGCCAGGCCGAGCTCCCCGCAGGCACAGATGAGCATCGCCGGTTTCACGAATCGCTCCGGCGCGAGCACGGCGGGGCCGAGACGCCCCAAGGCGCCGGGCGTGCCGTCGCCTCCCGCCGTGACGATCTTCGCCACGCCGCCGAGGAGCAGCATGACCACGAGAACGGGCAGCGCCGCCGCCGCGATGGTCGAGAGCACGGGTCACCCCAATCCGATGCGGGCGTTGAAGCACCCCTTGATCAAGTCGCCGCCGAGTTCCACGTACGCGGCGGCGGACAGTTCCACGATCCGGCCGCGCGGCGACGTCCCGCACTCCAGGCACCGGTCGCAGAAGCGCCCGGTGACGCAGCCGCAGGCCACGATCGGCAGCGCGTCGGCGCGCCCGTCGCACACGTTCCGGACGTACAGCGTCGAGCCGAGCGCGAGGTACGGCAGGCCGACGCAGGAGACGCCGGCGTCGGCGCATCCGGTGTCGGACGTCTCCAGCATCGGGTAGGCGACACCCCGCTCGGGAAGGTCGCCCCAGACGGCCGTGCCGGAGATCTTCGACTGCACCCCCCGGTACGC
The DNA here is from genome assembly GCF_016863035.1 of Microbispora corallina. Taxonomy (GTDB): domain Bacteria; phylum Actinomycetota; class Actinomycetes; order Streptosporangiales; family Streptosporangiaceae; genus Microbispora; species Microbispora corallina. Next base: position 3,863 of record NZ_BOOC01000054.1, on the reverse strand, counting down.
CGGAGGCGGCGGGGGCACCGCGGCGGCCCGGTACGGGGGCTGGGAGGTCGCGGGGAGCAGCGCGAGCGGGGCGCCGCCGTCGACCATCCCGATGGCGTCGAAGAGGTACCCCGGTTCGAGCTGTGGATGCCGCACCCGGATCCGCCCGGAGGAGCGGTACGGCACCGTGATGGACCGTTCCCCGCGATGGGCGCCCATGTCCAGGACGATCGTCAGGTCCCGCCGGCCGGTGACCGCTTTGATCGTCCCGGTGAGCCGGGTGGCGTCGGCCCAGATCCGCTCGGCCACCGTGCCCGCCTTCAGCGCCCGGATCACCACCCGCGCCCCGACCGGGAGGTCCGCGGGGGCGACAGGGCCGCCCCGCCACGCGGTGGCCCAGGGTGCGATGACCAGGCGCCGCTGTCCGCCCGCGGCGTCCTCGACGATGATCAGATGAGGGCTGACGTCAAGGATCACCCCGGTGACCGCGTCGAACGGCACCCCGTCGTCCGCGCTCAGCCGCGGCGGCTCGGCGTCCCGCCCGAGCGCCGCCGCCGCGAGCACCCGCCGTCGTTCCACACTCCGGTACGGCATGGCCCCTCCCACGTGTCCAGCCTCACATGCCGAGCGGAGCGGGCGGAGCGGAATTCCCGGCAATGGTCACATGCGGGAGCAATATTCCTCCTCACAGTGGAAGCCATATCTCCCACTTCTGGGCAAAACAGTGCCCGCGGCATGAAAGGCTCCCGCGCCTGGCGCGCCACCGAGCTTGCGGGGTCTTTGCTGTAGGTGGTGCGAAACCTGGATTTCGGTTCAGCCGGATTCTGGGGCCTGGCTGCCATTCTGGCACGAGATGCCTCTCAGGCCGGGTTGGTGATCGCATGATCGTGAACCATGAGGAGTTCCGCGCGTACGTGGTGTCCCGCGGGGCGGCCTTGTTGCGCGTCGCCAACCAGCTGACCGGCAACCCCTGCGACGCCGAGGACCTGCTGCAGGCCGCCCTGGCCAAGACCTACCTCGCCTGGGACCGGATCAAGGACCCGTCGTCCCTCGACAGCTACGTGCGCCGGGCCATGGTGAACATCAACATCTCCTGGTGGCGCCGCCGCAAGATCGAGGAGTACCCGTCCGACGAGCTTCCCGACGTCGTGGTCCAGTACGACCACCGGCACCGGTACGACGAGCTGGAGCAGGCCCTCGACCGGCTCCCCCTCCGCCAGCGCACCGCCATCGTGCTGCGCTACTACGAGGACATGAGCGAGCCGGAGATCGCCAGGACGCTCGGCATCAGCGTGGGCACCGTGAAGAGCTCGGTCTCGCGGGGGATGGCCAAGCTCCGCGGCGACCTCGTGGTCCGGGCCGCCGCCGGCGAGCACGTGAACTGACCCCGTCCTCAGGTCTCGCAGACGATCCCGTCGCTGTCGGCGTCCACATACCAGTCGTACTCGGGGTCGACGCCGCGGCGGTACGGTCCGTACCCGGCGTCGTTCGCCTCCTGGCAGGTCTGGAAGCGGGGGTCGGTGCCGCCGGACGGCGAGGGGCTCGGCGACGGGCTGGGCGTGGGGGTGCCGGTGGTCTGGGGAGCCGGCTCCGGCGTCGCGGACGTGCCGGGCGCCGCGGGCGAGGGGTCCATCGGCTCGACGGGGGCGGGCGACAGGGCGGCGTCCCCCGCGCCGGGCGGGGTGTCCAGCGCGTCACGACGGTCGTAGGTGTCGGGCGCCCAGCACGGGCCCGACCACATCCCCCGCCGCTCGGACTGCGCCCTGAGCTGCTCGGCGAACTGCCAGTCGGTGTACACGTGCTCCGGGTAGTACGCCACGGCCTGCGCGTAGCCGTTCCTGACCAGGTCGCCGTTCACGTACGCGCCCTTGCCGGTCCAGGTGTACAGGAGGTAGCGCCCGTCGTCCCCCGCCCGCTCCTTGCCGGGCAGGACGTAGGCGGCCTTGCCCACGGGCAGCAGCGCGGACAGCCGCGCGACCGCGTTCTCGTACCAGCACCAGCCCTGCTCCGGGGCGTCGGCCTCCAGCAGGCCCACCCGTACGGTCACGCCCTTGGCGGTGACGACGTCGAACGTGTCGCCGTCCACGATCTTCTTGACCTTCACCTCGACGGCGTCCTTGGGGACGGTCTTGGGTCGGGTGGCCGCTCCCGCGGGGGCGGCGGTGGCGACGGGGATCGCGAGTGTGACGACGGCGGCCAAGACGGCGAGGGCGCGTGGGAGGGCACGCACGGGCGCTCCAGGGGGATCGGCGGCGTTTTCGGGGGGATAACGGAGTCCATCAGATATTGATCGTCTTCGCCACCCCAACTGCCCGTTTCATCCTCTATGTCCGATAGCCGGTACGGCGAAGGGCGTGCACGCGCGTGCCTGCGGGCGTGTGCGGCCTTCGGGGGTGTGCTGCGGTGGGGTGTGCGCGCGGGGACGCCGGTCGGGCCGAGTGGTGCGGGGTCCCTCAGGAGGCTTCGACGCGCTGCTGCACGCCCGCTGTCGCGCAGGGCCGTACGACGTCGCGGATCCGGCGCAGGGTCGCGAGGAAGGCGTCCAGCTCCTCCGGCGTCAGCAGCCCGGTGAACCAGGTCTCGATGTCCTCGATGTGCCGGGGGAGCACGCGCTCGAGGCGTTCGGCCCCCGCCGCGCTGAGGACGGCGAACGACGCGCGGCGGTCGGTCGCGCACGCGTGCCGCTCGACCAGGCCCTCGCGCTCCAGCCGGTCGACGACGCGGGTGATCCCGCTCGTGGACAACGACGTCTGGGCTGCGAGGTCGCTCATCCGCAGTCGCCGTTCGGGCGACCGGGCGAGCCGGATGAGGGTCTCGAAGTCGACCTCTGAGAGCTTGACGGCGGCGAAGGTCGCTGCCGACTTGGCCGACAGCCCCGCGTACACCTCCGCCAGCAGGCCCATCGCCGTGAGCCGTGGGTCGTCGAATGTGTCCATGAGCAAAGTCTACGGGACGATAGTTGACGCGCGGAATACTTCTCGTGTAGACAGTTGTTGGCGCAGACATCCGCACAGCAAATACTTCAGGAGAGCAGCCATGAGCATCCGTGAGTGGGAAGGCCTCAAGATCCCGGCCGCCGGTGAGTTCGCCCTGGACAAGGCGCACACCCGTGTCGGCTTCGTCGTCAAGCACATGATGGTCAGCAAGGTGCGCGGCCACTTCGGCGACTTCGACGGCAAGATCGTGATCGGCGAGAACCCGCTCGACTCGAGCGTCGAGGCCGTCATCAAGGCCGACACCATCAGCACCGGTGTCGCCGACCGCGACGGCCACCTGCGCAGCGACGACTTCCTCGGCGCCGACAAGTTCCCCGAGGTCACCTTCCGCAGCAAGCGTGTCGTCAAGCACTCCGGTGACGAGTTCGTCCTGGTCGGCGACCTGACCATCCGCGACGTCACCAAGGAGGTCGAGCTCAAGGTCGAGTTCGGCGGCGCCGGGACCAACCCCTGGGGTCAGGAGCTCTTCGGCTTCTCCGCCGAGACCGAGATCGACCGCGAGGCGTTCGGCCTGACCTGGAACCAGGCCCTGGAGACCGGTGGCGTCCTGGTCGCCAGGAAGGTCAAGATCGAGATCGAGGGCGAGGCCGTCCGCCAGGCCTGACCTTCGCGCGCCGGCTCGGGCACGCCGTTGTGCCCCCGGCGTCCATGGTCCGCACACAGCCCTTGTCCACACCCTGTGGACAAGGGCTGTGCACTGATCACAGAATGGTTGCGGCCACCGATGGCACAGCCCCGTACGGCGCCCGTCGGTGCCCCGTGACCTGGGATCGGACCGTTGACGCGCCCGGCGGGGATTCCGCTTTGCCGCCTTGCACGATCGCCGGTACGCTGTGCTGAGCAACGCGCTACCAGGAGGCTTCGCCTAGTCAGGTCTATGGCGCCGCA
>NZ_BOOC01000053.1 GCF_016863035.1 Microbispora corallina | reverse complement strand
CGAACACCGCGCCGCCACCGGCGCAACGAACACCCGCTCGCACAACGAACACCGCACCGCCACCGGCACAACGAACACGCGTCCGTACACCCGCCAGACCTGGCCGCGGACGCGACACGGCACGACGCGGCTCAACATACGACCGGGCACCGTTTTCGAACGGATGAGCGGTCGCCTACCCTCGGGGGGTGACCGTCCATGAGCTATCCCGTACCGAGGCGCGCCGGATCGCTGTGCGCGCGCAGTTGCTCGACAGCTCGCGACCGGCGGCGCTGCTCGACGTGGTGCGTCATCTGACACTGTTGCAGCTCGACCCGACCGCGGCCGTCGCGCCGAATGTGGATCTGGTGGCGTGGAGCCGGCTCGGATCCTCGTACAGGCCGGCGGATCTGACGACGGCGCTGGAGAAGCGGGAGCTGATCGAGTTCAAAGCGCTGATCCGGCCCGCGGAGGATATGGCGCTGTACCGCGGCCAGATGGCCGAGTGGCCGGGGGCCGGCACCCTGACCGGGTGGCAGGAACATCGACGGGACTGGGTGCGCGCCAACGAGGCGTGCCGCCTGGACATTCTCGAACGGCTCGGGGCGTCAGGGCCGTTGCCGTCGCGGGAGCTGCCGGATACCTGTGCGGTGCCGTGGACGTCGACTGGGTGGACGAACGACCGCAATGTGACGCAGTTGCTGGAGTTCATGGCGCTGCGGGGTGAGGTCGCCATCGCCGGCCGCAGTGGCCGTGAGCGGTTGTGGGACCTGGCGGAGCGGGTCTATCCCGACGACCCGGTGGTCCCGGTCGGCGAGGCGCTGCGCATCCGGAACGAGCGAAGGCTCCGCTCGCTGGGCATCGCCCGCGCCCGGACGCAGGAGCTGCCTGTCGAGCCTGCGGACGTGGGCGATGCCGGGGAGCCGGCGGTCGTCGAGGGAGTCAAGGGCACGTGGCGCGTCGATCCGTCACAGCTGGGCCTGCCGTTCGAGGGCCGGGCGGCGTTGCTGTCGCCGTTCGACCGGCTGGTCCATGACCGCAGGCGCGCGGTCGAGCTCTTCGAGTTCGACTACCAGCTGGAGATGTACAAGCCCGCGGCGAAGCGCCGGTGGGGGTACTTCGCGCTGCCGATCCTGTACGGCGACCGGCTGGTGGGGAAGCTCGACGCGAGGGCGGACCGTAAGGCTGGGGTGCTGCGGGTCGAGGAGATTCACGAGGATGTGCCCTTCACCGCGGTGATGACGGAGGAGATCGGCCGCGAGATCGACGACCTCGCCTGGTGGCTCGGCCTGGAGGTCCTCCGGACCCGCTGACGCTCCTCCTGACGCCGCCGACCGTGGACACCCGCCGACCGTGGACACCCGCCGGCCGAACGCGCCCGCTGACTGTGGACGCCCGCCCCGTCCGGCCGAATCAGCGATCCCCGGTCCCGGTGGTCAGCCGGAGATGAGGCGGTACCCGACCCCGCGAACCGTCTGGATCACCGTGTCGTCGAGGTCGCCGAGCCTGGCCCGCAGCCGCTTCACGTGGACCGCGATGGTGTTCGTCGACATGCCGTCGCTCGAGTGCCACACGTTCCGCATGATCTGCTCGCGCGTGACGGTCCTGTCCGCGTTGCGCATCAGGTAGTGCAGCAGCTCGAACTCGCGCAGCGGCAGGTGGACGACGCGCCCGCCGACCTTCACCTGGTACGCCGTGACGTCGAGCTCGACGTCGCCGATGGTCAGCACGGTGCGGTTCGCGTCCTGCCGGCGGAAGGCGGCCTGGACCAGGGGCAGCAGCTCCGGCACCCGGTACGGCCGGGCGACGCAGGCGGTCGCCCCCGCCTCCAGGGCCTGCAGGGCCTGCTCGGCATCACTCCCGAAATCAATGCCGAGCAGCACCGGCACGGTTCGTGCGAGCCGTACGGCGCGGACGAAGTCGACGGGGCCGACGATCGGCAGGGACGCGCTGATCAGCACGGCGTCGGGCCGGAGCGCTCCGGCCTGGAGCAGCGCCTGGGCGCCGTCCGGGACGCCGGTCACGTCGACCCCTTCGGCCTGCAGAGCGGCCGAGAGTTGCCGTACGAGACCGGCGTCCGGATCGGCCACCAGGAGCATGGGCGCCGACCGAGTGTCCCCCTCCACTGCGGGTGCCGTCACCCGTGTCCTCCAATGCGCGTGTCAGCCGAAGCGCCCTGTGATGTAGTCCTCGGTCGCCTTCTCGGCAGGATTGGTGAAGATCTTCGAGGTCTCGTCCATCTCGACGAGCTTGCCGGGCTGACCCTGGGCCGCCAGGTTGAAGAACGCGGTCTTGTCGCTGACCCGGGCGGCCTGCTGCATGTTGTGAGTCACGATGACGATCGTGTACTCCTGCTTCAGCTTGGAGATCAGGTCCTCGATCGCCAGCGTGGAGATGGGGTCGAGCGCCGAGCAGGGCTCGTCCATCAGCAGGACCTGCGGCTGTACGGCGATGGCCCGCGCGATGCACAGGCGCTGCTGCTGACCACCGGAGAGGCCGGCGCCGGGCTTGCCGAGCCGGTCCTTGACCTCGTTCCAGAGGTTGGCGCCCTTGAGCGAGTCCTCGACGACGCCCTCCAGCTCCGACCGGCTGAAGCGGCCGTTGAGCCGGAGCCCGGCCGCCACGTTGTCGAAGATCGACATCGTGGGGAACGGGTTGGGCCGCTGGAACACCATGCCGATGGTCCGGCGGACCGACACGGGGTCGACGTCCTGGCCGTAGAGGTCCTGGTCCTCGAGCCGTACCTTGCCCTCGACGCGGGCGCCGGGGATGACCTCGTGCATGCGGTTGAGCGTGCGCAGGAACGTGGACTTGCCGCAGCCGGAGGGCCCGATGAACGCGGTGACCGAGCGAGGCTCGATCGTCATCGAGATGCCCTCGATGGCCTTGTGCGAGCCGTAGTAGGCGTCGAGCTCGGAGACCTCGATCTGCTTGGCCATTGTCTAGGACCCCCTCTTGGCGGGCGAACGCCACCACGCGATGAGGCGCGCCACCAGGTTGAGCAGCATGACGATCAGGATCAGCGTGAGGGCGCCGGTCCAGGCGCGGTCGATGGCGGTGTTCGTCGGGCGCTGCGCCTGATCGAAGACGTACAGAGGCAGACCCATCTGCGGCCCGTCGAACGGGTCGGTGTTGATGGAGTCCGTGATGAAGACGGTGAGGAGCAGCGGCGCGGTCTCGCCGGCCACGCGGGCGACGGCGAGCATGACGCCGGTGACGATGCCGGTGAACGCGGTGGGCAGCACGACCTTGACGATGGTGCGCCACTTGGGCACGCCCAGCGCGTACGACGCCTCGCGCAGCTCGTGCGGGACGAGGCGCAGCATCTCCTCCGCGGACCGGACGACCACCGGCATCATCAGGATCGACAGCGCCAGCGCACCGGCGAAGCCGGAGTACGTCATGCCGAGGATGAGGATCCAGAACGCCAGGATGAACAGGCCGGAAACGACGGAGGGGACGCCGGTCATGACGTCCACGAAGAAGCTGATGATCCGCGACAGGCGGCCGCCGTTGCCGTACTCGACGAGGTAGACGGCGGTGAGCAGGCCGATCGGCACGGCGATGAGCGAGGCGAGCAGCACCTGCTCCAGGGTGCCGACGATGGCGTGGTAGGCGCCGCCGCCGGGGTCCGTCGCCCCGATGTTCCGCATCGAGTGGGTGAGGAACGTCAGGTCGAACCGCTTGAGACCGTTGCCGACGACGAGCCACAGCACGGACAGCAGCGGGATGACGGCCAGGGCGAACGACAGGTAGACGAGCACCTGGACGAATCTGTCCTTGGCTCGCCTGGCGGCGGAGATGGAGTGGATTCCGGTCTGTACGGTCACGCGGCGGCCCTCGCGTACTCCTTGCGGCGGGCGATGACGAAGCGGGCGCCCATGTTCACCAGCAGGGTGATGAGGAACAGGACGAGACCCGAGGCGATCAGCGCGCCGGTGCCGATGGGGGTCGCCTCGCCGAAGCCGTTGGCGATGTTGGCCGCGATGCTGTTGCCGTTCGGGCTGAGGATGCGCAGGGTGATGTTGAACGTCGCCGGGAAGATGAGGGCGACCGCGATGGTCTCGCCCATCGCGCGGCCGAGGCCCAGCATCGCGGCGCTGATGACGCCGGGCCGGCCGAACGGCAGCACCGACATCCGGATCATCTCCCAGCGGGTCGCGCCGAGCGCCAGCGCGGCCTCCTCCTGCATCTTGGGGGCCTGCAGGAAGACCTCACGGGAGATCGCGGCGATGATCGGGAGGATCATGATCGCGAGTACGAGCGACGCGGTGAGCATGTTCCTGCCCACCACCTGGTCGCCGCCGAACAGCGGGATCCAGCCGAAGTACTCGTTCAGGAACGACGAGGGCCCCAGCATGAACGGCACCAGGAACGTGACGCCCCACAGGCCGTACACCACGCTGGGGACGGCGGCGAGCAGGTCGACCACGTAACCCAGGACCGAGGCGAGCCGGCGGGGCGCGTAGTGGGAGATGAACAGCGCGACGCCCACGGCCACGGGGGTGGCGATGACGAGCGCGAGGAGCGAGCTCACCACCGTTCCGAACGCGAGGGCCCCGATGCCGAACACCGGCTTCGCGGAGTTCGGCTGCCAGGTCAGCTCGGTCAGGAAGTGGGAGGTGTTCGCCTGGAGGGCGGGGACGGCCCTGACGACCAGGAAGACCCCGATCGCGGCCATCAGCGCCAGCAGGAAGACGCCGGCCGCGATCGAGACGAAGCGGAAGGGCGCGTCACCGCGGCTGCGCCGGAAGGCGGACCGGCGCACGGCCGGTCCGCTCTTCCTGCTGTGGAGTGATGTCGCCATCTGGATTAGGAGATGGCCTCGACGGCGGTGCGGACCTTGGTGAGGAGGCTGGCCGGCAGCGGGGCGTAGCCGAGGGTGGTCAGCGCCTGCTGGCCCTCGTCGCTGGCGGTGTAGGTCAGGAACGACTTCACCAGCTTCGAGTCGTCGGCCGACAGGCCCTTCTCACAGGTGATCTCGTAGGTCACCAGGACGATCGGGTAGGCGCCCGCGGCCTGGGTGGCGTAGTCGATCTTCAGCTTGAGGTCGTTGCCGGTGCCGACGACCTGGGCGGCCTCGACGGTCTTGGCGGCGCTGTCCGGGGTGAGCTCGACGAACTCGCCGGAGCCGTTGGCGACCTTGGCCTTCTGGAGCTGCGAGTTCTCGGCGAAGGACAGCTCGACGTAGCTGACCGCGCCCTCGGTGCTCTTGATCGCCGAGGCGATGCCGTCGGAGCCCTTGGCGCCCTGGCCCTGGGCCTCGGCCGGCCACGCCTTGGCCGGCTCGTACGGCCACTCGGCGGTCGCCTTGAGGAAGTTGGTGAAGTTGGCGCTGGTGCCCGACTCGTCCGAGCGGTGGAACGCCTGGATCGCGGTCGAGGGCAGCTTGGCGTTGGGGTTGTCCGCCTTGATGGCCGGGTCGTCCCACTTGGTGATCTTGCTGTTGAAGATGCCGCCGATGGTCTTCGGCGACAGCTGGAGGCCGTCCACGCCCGGCAGGTTGTAGACGACGGCGACGGGCCCGGTGACCATGGGCAGGTCGATCGCCTTGCCGGTCTTGCAGCGGGCGTCGGCCTGGGCGGGCTCGCCCTTGGCGTCGTCGAGGGCGGAGTCGGAGCCGGCGAAGGCCACGGTGCCCTGGATGAAGGACTGGACGCCGGCGCCGGAGCCGCTCGGCTGGTAGTTGACGCTGACGCCGGGGTTCTGCGACTGGAAGTTCTTCTTCCACTCCGCGATGGCGTTCGCCTGGGCCGACGAACCGGCGGCGTTGATGGTGCCCTTCAGGCCGCTGTCGTCTCCCTGGGCGGCGGCGGTCGAGGTGCTGTTCCCCGGGTCGTTGTTGTTGTCGGTCCCGCATGCGGCGAGCGACAGCACGCCGGCGATGGCGGCAACGGCGGCGAGCCGGCCTGCATACTTCACGGTTGTTCCTCCCCTATGTCACTTCAACAGCAGGGACAGTAAGGAGCAAAGGTGACCTCAAACCCTGGTAAAGGTGAACGAGTGGTGAACGGCCACGGTCACTCTCGTTGGGGCGTGAGACAGATAACGGCCAGGTCACGACGCTTATGGGGGAGGATTGGTTCATGAAGCGCGTATGTCTGGTCTGCATGGGGAACATCTGCCGGTCACCGATGGCCGAGATCGTTCTGCGCCGTACGCTGGCCGATCGCGGCCTTGACGTCGAGGTCGACAGCGCGGGCACCGGCGGGTGGCACGCGGGGGAGCCGATGGACGAGCGGGCGCTGGCGACGCTGACCGAGCACGGCTACGACGGCTCGGCTCACCGGGCGCGGCGGTTCGAGCCGGAGTGGTTCGCCGAGCGCGACCTGATCCTCGTGATGGACCGGGAGAACCTGCGCGCCGTCCGCCGCATCGCGCCCCCCGACGCGGACGTGCGGCTGTTCCGGTCCTTCGACCCGGCCGCGCCGGAGGGCGCCGAGGTCCCCGACCCCTACTACGGTGGGCGGCAGGGCTTCCTCGACGTTCTCCGCATGGTGGAGGCCGCCGCGGAGGGATTGGCGAAACACCTTGAGGATCACTAGGGACCTCGGCCGCAGCCACGCCTGGAGCCTGCACGAGGCCGTGCTCGACGACGGCCGCAGAGTGTTCGTGAAGCAGGGCGCCGACTTCGCGGCGGAGGCGGCCGGGCTGCGCTGGCTCGCCGAGCCCGGGGCCGTCGCCGTCCCGGAGGTCGTCGAGGCGGACGGCGACCGGCTGGTGCTGGAGTGGATCGACCCGGGGAGCGCCGCCGCGGACGCCGCCGAGCGGTTCGGGCGCGAGCTGGCCGCCCTGCACGCCGCCGGGGCGAAGGAGTTCGGGGCGCCGTGGCCGGGGACGATCGCCGAGCTGCCGATGGACAACGCCCCCGCGCCCGATTGGGCGTCGTTCTACGTCTCCCGCCGGGTGCTGCCGTTCGTCCGGCTCGCCCGCGACCGCGGCGCGCTGTCGCCCGGCGACGTCGCCCTGGTCGAGGAGGCGTGCGCGTACGCGCCGGAGGTCGCGGGGCCGCCTGAGCCGGCGAGCCGAATCCACGGGGACCTGTGGAGCGGCAACCTGCTGTGGTCGGGCGGCCGCGTGGTGCTGGTCGACCCGGCCGCGCACGGCGGCCACCGGGAGACCGACCTCGCGATGCTCGCGCTGTTCGGCGCGCCGCACCTGAACACGATCCTCGGGGCCTACCGGGAGGCGGCGCCGCTCGCCGACGGCTGGCGCGGGCGGGTCCCGCTGCACCAGCTGCACCCGCTCGCCGTCCACGTCTGCCTGTACGGCGAGGCCTACCGGGGCAGTCTCCTCACCGCGGCCTCCGAGGTCCTCGCGCTCTGAGGGCCGTTCAGGGGCGGGCCAGGTGCTTGAGCACCTCGCCGTGGAGCAGGCCGTTCGTGCAGACGATGCTGCCGCCGTCGAGGGGCGGCGTGCCGTCGAGCGCGGTGCAGGCGCCCCCCGCCTCCTCGACGATGACGGTGAGGGCGGCCATGTCCCAGGGGGACAGCTCGGGCTCGGCGGAGATGTCGACGGCGCCCTCGGCCACCAGAACGTGGGACCAGAAGTCGCCGTAGCCGCGGCTGCGCCAGACCGCCCGGGTGAGGTCGACGAAGCCGTCGAGCCGGTCGCCCTTCTCCCACTCCTCCAGGTCGGAGTACGACAGGGACGCGTCGCCGAGCCGGCCGACGGACGACACCTGGCAGCGGCTGGCCTTGGTCAGGCTGCGGCCGGTCCAGGCGCCGCCCTCCTTCGCGGCCCACCAGCGGCGTCCGAGCGCGGGAGCCGACACGACGCCGACGACCACCTTGCCGCGTTCCATGAGGGCGATCAGCGTCGCCCAGACGGGGACGCCGCGGACGTAGTTCTTGGTGCCGTCGATGGGGTCGACGATCCAGGACCGCATCCCGTACCCGGTCATGCCGTACTCCTCGCCCATGATCGCGTCGCGGGGGCGGGCGCGGCGCAGGGTGCCGCGGATGGCCTCCTCGACGGCCCGGTCGGCGTCGCTCACCGGGGTGAGATCGGGCTTGGTGTCGACCTTCAGGTCCACGGCCTTGAACCGGCGCATCGTGATGTCGTCGGCGGCGTCCGCCATCACGTGAGCGAGCCGCAGATCGTCGCTGTATCCCATCACAGGCCCCAAGGTATCGCGCCGGGCCCCTCCGGCATCAGGCCCGGATCGCCCGCGACCGTACCGATCGGTAACATCCGGGCATGGACATCGGCGCCTTCATGCTCGGCAGCGTGCCCTTCGCGCGGCTGCTCGGGATCTCGTTCGACTCAATCGACTCCGGTACGGCCGTCGCGCGCATGCCCGACCGGGAGGACCTGCACAACCACGTGGGCGGACCGCACGCCGGGGCTCTGTTCTCGCTGGCCGAGTCGGCCTCCGGGGCGGCCATGCTGTCGGCGCTCGGCGACCAGCTCTCCCGGGCCGTGCCGCTCGCGACCGAGGCCCGCATCCGCTACGTCAAGCTGGCCAGGGGCGAGGTGACGGCCGAGGCGGTCCTGCGGGGCGAGCGCGCCGCGATCGTCGCGGAGCTCGACGAGGGGAGGCGTCCCGAGTTCGAGGTGGAGGTCGCGGTGCGCGACTCCGCCGGCGTCGTCGTCTCGGAGGTCGTCGTCTCCTGGACCCTGCGGCCCATCCGCTGAGCCGGGTCAGTCGTCGTCGGACCCCTCGCGGCTGGTCAGCAGCCGCCGCAGCGACTCCAGCCGCGCGGGGTCGGCGTGCCCCTCGGCCACGAATCGGTCGAGGGCGCAGTCGTCGCCCAGATGTGTGCAGCCCTTCGGGCAGGCGACCGCGGCCTCGTTGAGGTCGGGGAAGGCCACGAGCACGTTCTCCACCGCCACGTGGCCCAGTCCGAAGCTGCGCACCCCCGGCGTGTCGATGATCCAGCCGCCCTCGGGCAGCCTCAGCGCCACGGCCGAGGTCGAGGTGTGCCTGCCCCGGCCCGTCACCGCGTTGACGTGCGACACCGCCCGCCCCGCGTTGGGCACGAGGGCGTTCACCAGGGTCGACTTGCCGACCCCGGAATGGCCGACCAGGACGCTGATCCGGCCGGTCAGGCGCTCGCGCAGCTCGTCCAGCGGGCCGCCCTTGCTCACCACGAGGTACGGCACCCCGAGCGGCGCGTAGAAGGCGACCAGCTCGTCCGCCGGCGCGAGGTCCGACTTGGTGAGGCACAGCAGCGACTCGATGTCGGCGTCGAAGGCCGCGACCAGCAGGCGGTCGATCATCCGGGGCCGCGGCGGGGGATCGGCGAGCGCGGTGACGATGACGAGCTGGTGCGCGTTGGCGACGACCGGCCGCTCGACCTCGTCGTTGTCGTCCGCGCTGCGCCGCAGCATCGAGGTGCGCTCCTCGACCCGCACGATCCGCGCCAGCGTGTCGGGCTGTCCGGACACGTCGCCGACGAGCGCCACCCGGTCGCCGACCACGATGCCCTTGCGGCCCAGCTCGCGCGCCTTCATGGCGACGACGAGGACCGGCTCGGCGTCCCGCCCGCGCCGGCCGCCGCCTCCCGACGACGGCAGGGCCACCTCGTCGCGCCCCACCAGGCAGGTGTACCGGCCGCGGTCGACGGCGACGACGAACCCCTCGACCGCCTCACTGTGGGCAGGGCGGATCCGCGTCCGGGGCCGGGACCCCTTGCCCGGTCTGACCCTGACGTCGTCCTCGTCGTACTGCCGCTTTCTCAGTGCCCGCGCCCCGATCGTCTCGCGCGGCCGCCCGCGCGCGCCCGCGCGCGGATCGCCGTCGGGTCCACCGGGCGGCCGTCCGTCACCCGGTGCTGCCCAGCATCTCGGCCCACATGCGGGGGAACTCCGGCAGGGTCTTGCCCGTGGTCGCGATGTCCTCCACCTCGACGCCCGGCACGACGAGGCCGATGACGGCGCCCGCGGTGGCCATCCGGTGGTCGGCGTAGCTGTGGAACACCCCGCCCGACAGAGGCCGCGGACGGATCACGAGGCCGTCGTCGGTCTCGGAGGCGTCCCCGCCCAGACGGTTGATCTCGGTGGCCAGCGCCGTGATGCGGTCGGTCTCGTGCCCCCGGATGTGCGCGACGCCGCTGATCCGCGACGGCCCGTCGGCCAGCGCGGCGAGCGCCGCGACGGTCGGGGTCAGCTCGCTGACGTCGCGCAGGTCGGCCTCGATGCCGCGCACCCGGCCGGCGCCCGTCACCCGCAGCCCTTCGGGCACCCGGGTGACCGACGCTCCCATCTCGGCGAGCAGGTGGCGCAGCTGGTCGCCGCCCTGCGTCGTCTCCTCGGGCCAGTCGGGGACGACGACCGTCCCCCCGGTGACGAGCGCGGCCGCCAGGAAGGGGGCGGCGTTGGACAGGTCGGGCTCGACCGTGACGTCCCGGGCCCGGATCGTCCCCGGCTGCACCCGCCACACGTCGGCCTCGGAGTCGTCGACCTCGACCCCGGCCTGGCGGAGCATGTGCACGGTCATCTCGATGTGCGGCATCGACGGCACGGGCGGCCCGCTGTGCCGTACGGTCACGCCCTTCTCGAAGCGCGCGGCCGCGAGCAGGAGACCGGAGATCATCTGCGAGGAGACCGAGGCGTCGAGCTCCACCTCGCCGCCGGCGACCGGGCCGCGGATCGTGAACGGCAGCGCGTCGTTGTCGACCGACGCGCCGAGCGCGCGCAGCGCGCCCAGGATCGGGCCCATCGGCCGCTTGCGCGCGTGGGCGTCGCCGTCGAAGGACACCGGCCCGTCGGCGAGCGCGGCGACCGGCGGCACGAACCGCATGACCGTGCCGGCGAGGCCGACGTCGACCGACGCGCCGCCCCTGACCGGGTGGGGCGTGACCGCCCAGTCCACCCCGGACGGCGTCTCGTTCGAGGGCGCCATCTCCGCGCCGAGCGCGCGCAGGGCGGAGGCCATGAGGTCGGCGTCGCGGCTGCGCAGGGCCAGCCGTACGGCGCCGGGGGCGTCGGCCAGCGCGGCGAGCAGCAGCGCGCGGTTGGTCACCGACTTCGATCCCGGCAGCCGGACGGTCGCGCGGACCGGTCCGGGCGCGACCGGCGCGGGCCAGTGCGCGACGCCGGCGGAACCGTCTGCGTGGGCGTCACGGGGCTCGGCGCCGCCGGACGCGGACTGCGGAGAGGCCATGCCCGCAAGCTTATCGGCAGCCCCTTCCCGGAGGGCGTCCCGATCGCGGGGGCGCGCGGGCCGCGGGGAAATGGCAGTCTTGAGGACATGTGCGGGAGGTACGCGTCAGCGCGCAAGAAGCAGGAGTTGCTGGAGGAGTTCGAGGTGGAGCTGGACGGCGTCCCCGACTCCGAGCTCCGGCCCGACTACAACGTCGCCCCCACCAAGAACGTCTACGCCGTGATGTGCCGCGTCCCGAAGAACGAGGACGGGAAGGCGGCCGGCAGGCCGGTGCGGCAACTGCGCACGGTGCGGTGGGGCCTGGTGCCGAGCTGGGCCAAGGACCCGTCCGTGGGCTCACGCATGATCAACGCGCGGGTGGAGACGGTCGGCGAGAAGCCGGCCTACCGCCGGGCGTTCGCGTCGCGTCGCTGCCTGCTGCCCGCCGACGGCTACTACGAGTGGATGACGCTGGAGTCCAGGAAGAAGCAGCCCTACTTCATCCACCCGGCCGACGGCGGCGTGCTCGCGATGGCCGGGCTGTACGAGTTCTGGAAGGACCCGACCCGCGACGACGACGACCCGCTCAAGTGGTTGTGCACGTGCACGGTCATCACCACCACGGCCGAGGACAAGCTGGGCCGCATCCACGACCGCATGCCGATGATGATCGAGCGCGACCACTGGGCCGAGTGGCTCGACCCCCGGGTCTCCGACCCCGCGCGGCTCCTGGTGCCCGCCGGACCGGACCGCCTCGCGGTCTACCCCGTGTCCACCACGGTGAACGACGTGCGCAACAACGGCCCCGAACTGATCGAGCCGATCGAGGACGAGGGAGAGGCCGCGGCGTCCTCCTCGTGAAAGTCCAATGGTGTAAGTAGGTCGCGAAGTGGGCATCCGGTGAACAAAGCGGTTCACGCCCCGTGAACGGCTGCTGACCTGCCAGGAGGCCGGGGCTCCTCGGCGGGTGCCCCCCACTCCCGGAGGTGCGGATTCGTGGACGACGCGACCGCGCGTATGCGCCTGGAAACCATGCTCCATGAGCTCGACCGGTCCATCGGCGTGCTCCGGGGGGATCCGGTCGCCCTTCAGGACAGGTCCGCCGCGGACGCGGGCGCCGATCTCACCGACGCCGACAGGACCCAGGCGATGATCGACGCCGCGAAGCGGCAGCGGACGGCCGTGCTCGCGGCGCTCAAACGGCTCGACGACGGGGGCTACGGCCAGTGCGTCGACTGTGGCAGGCCGGTCCCGGAGGGCAGGCTGGAGGCCCGCCCCGAGGCGGCCCGCTGCGTGCAGTGCCAGGCACGCGTGGAGCGGCGCAGGTAGAGGTGCGGCGGGGCCGCCGCGACGGCGTTCACACCGGCTTGCGCACGCCGGCCACGAGGTGGATGCCCACCGTGTCGTCGCCGTCGGCCCGCGTCTCCAGCTCGGTCCGCACGAGCCACGACAGCGACCGGCTCTCCGAGCTGAGCACGTGGTCGACGGTGGAGGGGGACAGGACGGTCCGGGGGCGGATCCAGTCCACCTCCAGCCCGGCGCCGGTGACCAGCTCGCGCACCTGCTGGCTGGTGAAGCACCGCGTGATGCTGCCGTCCGGCCAGGGGATGAGCATGACCTCGCCGGTCTGGCACAGGTGCGCCCAGTAGTTCTGCTCGGCCAGGATCGCCATCCCGAGGACCAGCGAGTCGACGCACAGCAGTGCCCGGCCGCCCGGCTTCAGCACGCGGGCCACGTCGTCGATCACCGACTCGGCCATGATCTCCACGGACAGCGCGCGTTCCTCGGCGATGACGCCGTCCACCGAGCCGTCCGGCAGGAACCCGAGGTCGTCGGCGCGCACCTTCTGGATGCGGTCGGAGGCGTCGCGCAGCCAGGGGTCGGCCGGCCGGCGGAAGTCCATGACCTCGATCACCCGGTGCCCGGCGCGGGCCGCCTGCGCCGGCCAGCGCCCGCGCCCGCCCGACAGGTCCAGCAGGAGGGACGGGCGCCTGGGGAGCCACTGGCGCAACTGCTCGGCGACGACCGCGTGGTAGAAGGTCCAGTACGGCCCGAGCGTGCCCGAGCCGTTGAGTTCGTTGGCCGGAATGGGCAGCACGAGCGGCTCCTGGACTCTGGCTATCTCGGAAGATCGCATGAGATAGCGAAAACACGGTTTCCGGGCTACCAGCCGGTGCATGGTTTTTTCCCCGCGCAGGGTCGTTCGTCACCTGAAACTGCACCGGGAACAGACTCTACGCCCGCCCTGTTGCAGATGTGCGTGAAGACGTTGGTGCTGCCAGAAGCCCTCGACGGGTTCGCTGCCCCCGGCCCGGTATCCTCGGCTGGGTACGGCGTTCCGAAGGGGGTGGGTCCGGTCTCCAAGACAGTCGAGGAGACTCTGGAGCAGCGCAGCGAGCGGTTCGAGCGCGACGTCATGCCGTATCTCGACCAGCTCTACTCGGCCGCGCTCCGGATGACCCGTAACGCAGCCGACGCGGAGGACCTCCTGCAGGAGACCTTCGCCAAGGCTTTCGCGTCGTTCCACCAGTTCCAGGCGGGAACGAACCTGAAGGCCTGGCTCTACCGCATCCTCACCAACACCTTCATCAACAGCTACCGGAAGAAGCAGCGGGAGCCCAAGCAGGCCGGTACCGAGGAGATCGAGGACTGGCAGCTCGCACGGGCCGAGTCGCACACCTCGAGCGGGCTGAAGTCCGCCGAGATCGAGGCGCTCGAGCACCTTCCCGACAGCGACGTGAAGGATGCGCTCGCCGCTCTTCCGGAGGAGTTCCGCATCGCCGTCTACCTGGCCGACGTGGAGGGCTTCCCGTACAAGGAGATCGCCGAGATCATGGGCACTCCGATCGGGACCGTCATGTCGCGCCTCCACAGGGGACGCCGGCAGCTGCGGAACCAACTCCAGGACTACGCACGCGACCGCGGACTCGTGCGGCCGGACTCCCGCGGCGGAGGCCTCGACGAGTCGCCCGGTGAGGAGGGGTCATGAGCTGCGGGAGACACCACGACACGCCGTGTAGCGAGGTCCTGGACCGCGTCTACACCTATCTGGACGGCGAGCTCGACAGCGGCCGGTGCGCGGAGATCCGCAAGCACCTCGACGAGTGCGGGCCCTGTCTCGAGGAGTACGGCCTTGAGGAGGCCGTCAAGCGGCTCGTGGCCAAGCACTGCGGCTGCGACCCGATTCCTGAGGACCTCCGGGCCCGCGTCCTGTTCCGCATCGAACAGGTCCGCGCCGAGCTGACCGAGTAGCCGCCCCACTAGGATCTGCCCTTACATCGCTGGGAAGGGCGGGACATGCGGGTACTGGTCACGGGTGGAGCGGGTTTCATCGGGTCGAACCTGGTCGACCGTCTGCTGGCGGACGGCCACGAGGTCGCCGTGGTGGACGACCTGTCGTCGGGTCACAACCGCAACGACGGCGCCGCCCTGCACGTGATGGACGTCCGGGACCCCGCGCTCGCCGGCCTCGCCGAGCGGTGGCGCCCCGAGGCGATCTGCCACCTCGCGGCCCAGATCAGCGTCCGAAGGAGCGTCGCCGACCCCCTGGCGGACGCCCGCACGAACGTCGAGGGCACCGTCAACGTCCTGGAGGCCGCCCGCCGGGCCGGCGCCCGCAAGGTCGTCTACGCCTCCTCCGTCGCCGTCTACGGCAGGCCGGCCGTCATCCCGGTCCCCGGCGACGCCGCCACCGACCCCCGCTCGCCGTACGCCGCCTCGAAGCTGGCCGGCGAGCTGTACCTCGCCACCTACCGGGCGCTGCACGGCCTCGAGTACACGACGCTCGTGCTGTCGAACGTCTACGGGCCGCGTCAGTCGCCCGAGGGCGAGGCCGGAGTGGTCGCCATCTTCACCGACGCCCTGCTGACCGGCCGCCCGACCGTCGTGTACGGCGAGGGCGCGCAGACCCGCGACTACATCTTCGTGGAGGACGTGGTCGACGCCTTCGCCCGCGCCTGCGGCCCCGGCGGAGACGGCCGCCGGTTCAACCTCGGCACCGGGGTCCAGACGACCGACCGCGAACTCCACTCGCTCGTCGCGGCCGCCGCCGGCGCCCGCGACGAGCCCCGCTCCGAGTCGCCCCGGCTCGGCGACCTGCCGGCCATGGCCGTCGACCCCGCCCCCGCGCTGGAGGGGCTCGGCTGGCGCCCCCGCACCGATCTCGCGTCCGGCCTGAAGGCCACCGTGGAGTGGGCGCGGGAGGCCCGCTGACGCGTCCCGGCATCCCCCGGCAAACCAGTGCAATTGCACGCGCTGTGATGGCTTGATTACGGTTTGGCCGCGAAGGCGCGACACACCTGACCGGCGATGCGGCCTTCTGTAGCCTGAAGGGCGAATCGACGTGGAGGCGGCGCAATGCTCGGGAAGACCGTCGTCAGGCTGCTGGTGGCGCTGACGCTGCTCACTCCGGTGATCGCCCTCGGGGGCGTGCTCGCCGGTACGCCGGGGATCTCCTGGACCTAGGTCATGTCCGTGGGCCCGCCGGGCGCCGGCGGGTCCGCGGTTCTCCTTCCTCACCCAAGGTGGCCGCTTTGCGGGAACTGCCGTGGCCTGCCAAGGTCTACTTCGTCGCACTCGTGGGGACCGCCGGTCTCCTGCTCGCGCGCGGCACCCTCATGCCGCCCGCCCTCACCGGCGTCGACTGGTCCACGCTGCTGGTGCTCGCCCTCCTCTTCCTGCTCTGCGAGTCGGTCCCGACCCTGCTGAACGTCCCGCAGGTCGCGGTCTCGGTCAGCTACTCCGCCGCCCTGGCGGCCGTCGTGCTGGTGGGGCCCGAGGGGGCCGCGCTCGTCGGCCTGACCGCCGTGTTCAGCGTCCGCCCCGGGCTCCCGCTCGTGAAGCGCCTGTTCAACGGCGGCCAGTACGCCATCTGCGGCTACGCCGCGGGCTGGGCCTACGAGCGGGCGGGCGGCACGCTCGGCCTGCCGCACGTGTCCGACTTCCCCGGCATCCTCGTGCCGTACGCGGCCGCCACGGCGGCGTTCGTGGCCATCAACTTCGTGCTGACCGCCATCATGCTGAACCTCGCCGCGGTCGTCGGCAGGGACCAGGTGTCGCTGCGCTCGGTGGCGCAGTTCCTCGCGTCGTACGTCGGTTACGCGATCTTCGGCCTGCTGATCGCCGCGCTGTGGTCCACGGTGGAGTCGATCTCGACGGTGCTCGTGCTGCTGCCGCTGTTCGTGGCCCGGTGGGCGCTCGGCCACTACCACGCCGAGCAGCGGTCGTACGACGCGACGATCGCGGCGCTCTGCCAGGCGGTGGAGACGAAGGACTACTACACGCGCGGCCACTGCACGCGGGTCTCGGCCGCCTCGTCCATGATCGGTGAGGAGATCGGCATGGGCACCGAGCGCCTGCGGGCCATCCGGTACGCCGGCATGCTGCACGACGTGGGCAAGCTCGGCGTGCCCACCAAGGTCCTGCAGAAGGAGGGCAGGCTCACCGAGGAGGAGTACGCCGCGATCCAGCTGCACCCGATGCGCGGCCTGGAGATCGTGCGCGGGATCGACTTCCTCGACGAGGCGTACGCCGGGATCATGCACCACCACGAGCGGCACGACGGCAAGGGCTACCCGATGGGCCTGGCCGGCCCGGAGATCCCGGAGTTCGCGCGGATCATCGCGGTGGCCGACGCCTTCGACTCGATGACCTCCGACCGGTCGTACCGGAAGGCGAAGACGATCGAGTTCGCGGTGGCGGAGCTGCAGAAGAACGCCGGGACGCAGTTCGACCCGCTCATGGTGAGCGCGTTCGTCAAGGCGCTCGGCCGGGACGGCTGGCACCCGCCGGAGACCGTGCCCGTCCCGCCCGGCGACCTGCCGGTCGAGACGACGATGAAGGACCACGACGACCCGACGGCCCCGATCCAGGTGGTGTCCGAGCGGTGAGGGAACGCCGGCTGGCCGCCGTGCGGCCGTCCCAGGGCCTCGACTCGGGCCAGCTCCTGCTGATCTGCGCCGCCGGCATGCTCACGGTCGCGGCCATCTCGCACACGGCCGCCGTGGGCCTCGAGGCGCCGCGCGTGGCGGTCGGCTTCGGCGCGCTCATCGCGGCCGGGGAGCTCGCCCGGCTGACCATGCCGGGCAACCGCGAGGTCGCCCCGGTGTCCACGGCCGCCGCGCTGGGATACGCGCTGCTGCTCGACGTCGGGGGCGCCGAGGCCAGACACTCGGCGCTCCAGGTCGTCGCCGTGATGGCGGTCGGGATGATCGCGGGCGGCCTGCCGCACGTCGCGGTCGGGCGCCCGCCGCGTCTCGACGCCATGGCCCGGCGGCTGCTCGCCGGGTCGCTGCTCGCCTTCGCGTACCGGCCGTTCGCGCACAGCCTGTTCGAGAGCGCCCGCGACCGGCCGGGGGAGCACGGCGACTGGTGGCTCGCCCTGGGCGTGATGGCCGTGCTCGTCACGGTCATGCTGACGGCGGACGTCGTCATCGCGGCCATGCTGCGGGCCGAGCAGGTCAGGACCGCGTTCGGTGTCGCGTTGCGGGACGAGATCCGGATGGGCGCGCCCCTCGGCGCGGCCGTCGCGGCCTCCGGCATGCTGCTCGCGCTCGCCTCGCACAGCATGGACATGACCGCGCTGCCGGCGTTCGCCGCGCCGCTGCTGGTCACGCAGGTGGCCTTCCGCAAGTACGCGGGGATCCGGGCGACCTACCTGCAGACCGTCCGGGCGCTGAGCAGGGTCACCGAGGTCGGCGGCTACGTCGAGCCCGGCCACTCCCGCCGGGTCAGCCAGCTCTCCCTCGCCATCGGGCGGGAGCTCGGCATGTCGGAGCCCCAGTTGCTGGAGCTGGAGTACGCGGCGCTCATGCACGACATCGGCCAGCTCTCCCTGCGCGACCCGATCCCCGGCGGGGCCACCGTGCTCGCCGACCCCGCCCAGGCCCGCCGCATCGCCGAGCTGGGGGCCGAGGTGATCCGCAAGACCGGGGTCCTCCACGCCGTCGCCGAGATCGTCCGGCGGCAGTGCGACACGGTCGCCGAGGGTCCCCCCGCCGCCAGCAGGATCATCAAGGCCGCCAACGCGTACGACGACCTGATCAGCGGGTCGACCGACCGGGACAGGGCCGCCGCGGCGCTGGAACGGCTCCGGCTGGCCGGCGGCACCGAGTACGACCCGGCGGTCGTCGAGGCGATGGCCCGCGTCGTCGACCGGCTCGTGCTCGTGACCCGCCTGTGAGCGCCCCCCGTCACACCGGCGACACGGATGTCACGCACTTGTAGCAGACGTCGCACCGGACGGCCTTCAACGGCACGCCGGACGCCGCGATGTTGTGGCGACCCTACAGATTCGCCCTTCGTGTTCAGTCGGAAACGGGCGGGGGGCCGGGCCGGGGGATCACCCTAGAGTTGGCTGCGTGCTCGACTCAGTTCTCGTCGCCAACCGCGGGGAAATCGCCCGCCGCGTCATCCGCACGGTCAAGGGCATGGGGCTGCGCGCCGTCGCCGTCCATTCCGAGGCGGACGCCGACCTGCCGTTCGTGACCGAGGCCGACGACGCCGTCCTGCTCGGCCCGGCCGCCCCCGCCCAGAGCT
The DNA here is from genome assembly GCF_016863035.1 of Microbispora corallina. Lineage (GTDB taxonomy): Bacteria > Actinomycetota > Actinomycetes > Streptosporangiales > Streptosporangiaceae > Microbispora > Microbispora corallina. The sequence continues at coordinate 27,940 of NZ_BOOC01000053.1, read as the reverse complement.
ACCTCGACACCGCCAAGGTCATCGAGGCCGCCCGGGCCACCGGCGCGCGGGCGATCCACCCCGGGTACGGCTTCCTGTCGGAGAACGCGGCGTTCGCCCGCGCGGTCGTCGACGCCGGCCTCGTCTGGATCGGCCCCGACCCCGGCGCGATCGAGCGGATGGGCGACAAGATCAACGCGCGCAACCTGATGGAGGAGGCCGGGGTCCCGGTCGCCGCCGGCACCAGGGAGCCGGTGTCCGACCTCGACGCCGCCGCGCGCGCCGCACGGGAGATCGGCTACCCCGTCATGGTCAAGGCGGCCGGAGGCGGCGGCGGCATCGGCATGGGGGTCGCCCGCGACGACGCCTCGCTCGCCAAGGCGTTCGAGCAGGCGTCCCGCGCGGCCGCCCGCTTCGGCGGCTCGGGCGCCGGGCCGGCCATCCTGCTGGAGCGGTACATCGAGCGGGCACGCCACGTCGAGGTGCAGATCCTCGGCCTGGCCGACGGCACGGTCGTGGCGCTGGGCGAGCGCGACTGCTCGGTCCAGCGGCGGCACCAGAAGGTCGTCGAGGAGAGCCCGTCCCCCGGCCTCACCCCTGAGCTGCGCGAGCGCATGCTGGCCGCGGCCGTGCGGGCGGGGGAGGCGGTGGCCTACCGCGGTGCCGGCACCGTCGAGTGCCTGGTCGACGCCGACGCGCAGGACTTCGTGTTCCTGGAGATGAACACCCGCCTCCAGGTGGAGCACCCCGTCAGCGAGCTGGTCACCGGGCTCGACCTCGTGGAGCACCAGATCCGCGTCGCCGCCGGGGAGGTGTACGGCCTGGAGGTCCGGCCGCGCGGCCACGCCATCGAGTTCCGGGTGTACGCCGAGGACCCGAAGCGGTTCCTGCCCGGCCCCGGCAAGATCGACGTGTGGGAGGAGCCGTCCGGCGAGGGGATCCGCGTCGACTCCGGCTACACGGCGGGCAACACGGTCACGCCGTTCTACGACCCGCTCATGGCCAAGCTCTGCGTGTACGGAGAGACGCGGGAGGAGGCCCTGGCCCGCGGGCGGGAGGCGGTCGCCGCGTTCCGCGTGGAGGGGCCCAAGAACAACCTGCCGTTCTGCGCCGAACTGCTGGACCACCCCGACTTCGTGAGCGGGGACTACGACACCGGGCTCGTCTCCCGTATGAGATGAGCCCGACCTGCTGGACCTATAGATGGGAGTTCCGCGGTGCCCGAGGTACGCGCCGAGATGGTGGCGAACGTGTGGAAGATCGTCGTGGCGGAGGGTGACGCCGTCGAGGAGGGCGACACGCTCGTCATCCTCGAGTCGATGAAGATGGAGATCCCCGTCATCGCCGAGGACGCCGGCAGGGTGGCCCAGCTCAAGGTGGCGGAGGGCGACGTCGTCCAGGAGGGCGACCTCATCGCCGTCATCGAGTAGCGCGGCCGATCCCGGACGCCGCTCACCCCCGGCGCCGGTGTGGCGGTGCCGGGCGGTGTCCGGGCAGGGCCGAGGGGCGGTCTCCGGGCTGGGCAGGGCCGAGGGGCGATCACCCGGGCGCGGCGTCAGAGACGGGACAGGAAGCGCTCCCGGTCGACGACCACGCGCTCGATTGTGCCGGTGGCGACGACGGCTCCCGTCTTGTCCACGGCCGTCACGGAGAACACCAGCCGCCTGCCGTCCACCTCGGTCAGCTCGGTGACGATCTCGACGTGCATGCCCACCGGGCTCGGCCGCAGATGGTCGAGCTGGATCTTCGTGCCCACGGTGGTCTGGCCGGGCTCCAGATGGTGCTGCACCGCCTTGACCGTCGTCGCCTCGGCGAAGGCCAGCAGGCGCGGTGTGCCGAGGACCGGGACGTCCCCGCTGCCCACCCGGATGGCGGTGTCCCCCCGCTCGACCATGATCAGGACCTCGGCGCGCAGGCCGGGAGCGAGACTCATGCGCGCCAGCCTATTGGCTCGCCCCCGCGAGGCTTGCCGGCTCGCCCGTCCGCGGCTTTCCCGCTCGCCGGTCCATGGTTCGCCGGCTCATCCGTCCGCGGCCCGCGGGGACGGCCAGGGGCCGTTTTCACGGGTTCCGCGGGCGCGCACCGGCTAGGGTGATGCATTGTGGACCTCTACTGCGATCACTGCGGCCTGCCGGCCGACGACGGTGATCACGCGGCCTGCCGCGCCGCCAGGACGATGGAGCCGCCGCGGTACTGTCCGAGCTGCCGTCGCCGCATGGTCGTCCAGGTGACCCCGCGGAGCTGGTCGGCCACCTGCTCTCAGCACGGCACTACGGACGGGTAACAGATAGGCTCGACATCCGACCCCCAAGAGCTGGGGGAGCGCGCTCCCCTTCAGGCTTTCGTGACCCTGTCGTTATCTTCCCGCGACACAAACCTGCTTTCTTGGGACACCTTCGGGGGTTGGAGTGACTTAGGGGGTACGGGGCGCATATGGTGGCGCGAGGGACGACCCTGGCTGGGCGCTACCAGCTGGACGCCCGGCTCGGCGCCGGGGGAATGGGCGAGGTGTGGCGGGGTGAGGACACGGTCCTCGCGCGCACCGTCGCCGTCAAGGTGCTGCTCCCCGGCCGTCTCGACGACCCGGGCTTCGCCGTCCGCTTCCAGGGGGAGGCGCGGGCGATGGCGACCATCAACCACCCCGGCGTGGTCGACGTGTACGACTACGGCGTCACCGACGTCCCCGGCGACGGGCCCACCGCCTACCTCGTCATGCGGTTCGTCGACGGGGAGCCGCTCGACCGCCTGCTGGCGCGGCTCGGCCGCATCGGCCCCGAGCCCGCGATGGAGCTCATCGCCCAGGCGGCCTCGGCGCTCCAGGCCGTGCACGACCGGGGGATCGTGCACCGCGACATCAAGCCGGGCAACCTGCTCGTCCGCCCGGACGGCACGCTCGTCCTGACCGACTTCGGCATCGCCCGGGCCGACGCCAACAGCCGCCTCACCGACGCGGGCATGGTCCTCGGCACGGCGGCCTACTGCGCGCCGGAGCAGGCCGAGGGAGCCCCGGTCACCCCCGCCGTCGACATCTACGCCCTCGGCGTCGTGGCCTACGAGTGCCTCGCCGGGCATCGGCCGTTCGACGGCGACACCCCGGTGACGATCGCGCTCAAGCACATCCGCGAGGAGCCGCCGCCCCTGCCGGCCGACGTGCCGCCCGCGGTCCGAGCGGTCGTCGAGCGGGCCATGTCGAAGAACCCGGCGCGCCGCTGGCCGTCCGCCGCCGCCATGCACCAGGCCGCCCGTCAGTCGATCCTCCCCGCCGGGGCGTCCCCCGACACCGGCACCTCCGCGGCGTACGGGCGGGCGGGGATGGCGGCCGCGCTCGACCTGGGCGCGCGGGCCGAGCAGGCGTTCTCCGAGCCCTATCCGGAGCAGGCCTACCTGCCGACCGCCGGCGACGCGGGTCCCCCGGCCACCGGTCACACCTACCGGGTCACGAGGGACGCCTGGAATGACGGCACGGGCCTCCAGGCCCCCACGGTGGCCACCCCGCCGCAGCCCGGCTCCCGTACGGCGCGCAGGGCGGCGGCCGCCCGCCCGCGCAGGCGACGCGGCGGGGCGATCGCGGCCGGGGTCGCGGGTGTCGCCGTCGTGGCGGGACTCGCCGTGGCGGGCATCAACATGGCGTCCGCGGGGTCGGGGGTCACGCCCACCACCCCCGCGCCGCCGCTGTCCGTGGGCGATCCCGAGTCGCCGAGTCCCACCGTGACGAAGCCCACCCCGCGGGTGAGCAGGGCGATCACGCCCAGCCTGCCCGTGCACGTCTCGCGCAGCCCGAGCCGCAAGCCGAGCCCCTCGCCGAGTCCGTCGCCCAGCCGCTCCCCGTCGCCCTCGCCCTCGCCGAGCGACACGACGGGCCAGGTGAAGGTTCCGCTGGTCACCGGACTGACCGAGAACGCGGCGGTCGCGCGGCTGGCCAAGCTCGGGTTCAAGCCCGCGGTCAGCCGCCCGGGCACGGGTGAGTGCCTCGGCCCGGTCTCCGCGCAGTCCCCGGCCGCCGGCACGCTCAAGCCGGACGGCTCGGTGGTGCGGATCACGGTCCCGAGGAAGGTCTGCTCGTCGCCGTCGCCCAGTCCCTCGCCCTCGCCGTCCGGGAGCCCCGCCGCCGGCTGAGGCGGCGCGGGCCCCTCCGGAGGGCGGGCGGTCAGACGCCGGTCGTGGAGCGCGGGTAGGCGATCCGCGGGTCGGTCGCGATGTTCACCATGTACGGCACGCCGGAGTCGAACGCCCGGCGCAGCGCGGGGCCGATCTCCTCGGGCGAGGTGACGAGCTCCCCGCCGCCGCCCAGGGCGGTGACCACCTGGTCGTACCGGCACTGCGGCTGCAGCTCGGCGGCGACGTCGTAGCCGTACAGCATCTGCATGGGGTGCTTCTCCAGCCCCCAGATGCCGTTGTTGCCGCAGACCATGACGACGGGCAGCCGGTGGCGGACCAGCGTGTCGACGTCCATGAGCGAGAAGCCGGCCGCGCCGTCGCCCAGCAGGAGCACGACCTGCGAGGACGGCCGGGCCAGCCGGGCCGCCACCGCGTAGCCGAGCCCGGTGCCCAGGCAGCCGTACGGGCCGGGGTCGAGCCAGTTGCCGGGGCGGCGCGGCTCGACGTACTTGCCGGCGTAGGAGACGAAGTCGCCCCCGTCGCCGATCACCACGGCGTCGTCGGCCAGCAGCCGGCCCAGCTCGCCGTAGATGCGCATGGGGTGGATCGGGTCGGCGGTCGACTGGAGCAGCGAGGCGTCCTCGGCGATGGCGGCCGCGGCCTTCTCCGACAGGGTGTCCGTCCAGGCGGCGTACGCCTTCGGGTCGACCCCCGCGGTGGCGCAGGCGGCGTTGAGACCCCAGAGGACGAGCGACAGGTCGGCCGCCGCGGACCCGGCGAGGCCGGTGTGCGTGGCGAGCTGGGACGGGGCGCCGACGATGTGGACGACCTTGGCGAGCGGCGCGCCGTCCTTGCCGCCGAACCAGCCGTAGCCGAGGCGGAAGTCGAGCGGCGTCCCGACCACGACGACCAGGTCGGCCTGGCCGAAGGCGAGCCCCCGGGCGCGGGTGACGAGCAGGTCGTGCCCAGCCGGCAGGATGCCCCGGCCCTGGCCGTTCGGGATCACGGGCAGGCGCCACTCCTCGACGAAGTCGCGCGCCGCCTCCTCGGCCCGTTCCATCCACACGTCGGAGCCGAGGACGACCACCGGCCGCTCGGCCTCGGCGATCAGTCGGGCGATCCCGGCGAGGGCCTCGGGGTCGGGTTCGAGCGGGGACGGCGTGAGCGTCTCGGCGGCGTACTCCTCCGTCGAGGGGGAGAACAGGTCGTCCATGTAGAAGTCGAGGAAGACCGGGCCGCGGTGGGGCGCGAGGGCCGTGCGGAAGGCCATCTCGACGTCCTGCCCGATGGAGTCGGCCCCCGAGCCGGTGAAGGCCAGCTTGGTGATGGGCTCGAACAGCGGCGGGTGGTCCATCTCCTGGAGCGCCCCCGAGCCCCAGCGGGAGCGCGGCGCGCGGCCGCCGAGCACGACGACGGGCGAGCCGTTGAAGTGGGCGGTGGCGACCCCCGAGACGCCGTTCGTGATCCCCGGGCCCGCCGTGAGCACCGCCAGGCCGGGCCTGCGGGTCAGCCGCGCGGTCGCCTCGGCGGCGAACACCGCGCTCTGCTCGTGGCGTACGTCGACGATGCGCATGTTCTGGTGGACGGCGCCGTCGTAGAGCGGGAAGACGTGCCCACCGGAGAGGGTGAACATCGTGTCGACGCCATAAGCCTGGGAGACGGCGACGGCGACGTCGCCCGCGTGCTTGGGGGACTCCATGCGGTGAACCTACCAGTCAGTCACGTGGCCGGACAGAAGCGCTGTGGTCCGGCTGACCCTGCCCCTCACATCCCGTCCGTAACACGTGCGGCCGTGAATTTCGGCTGGTACGGCGAGGGAAGCGCGAAGGTTTTTGGCAGATGTCCCTTATGTTCCAAGATCGGCGGGCCTTCGAGGAACGGCGCCGCGCCGACCGACGCGTGGGCGTGCCGCACCGGGACGCGACGGGCGCCGGTGCGGCACGGCCACCGCCCCCCGAGTAGGGGCGGGGATCGTCAGAGCGTCTGGGAAAGCGCCTTGATCGGCATCCGCAGGTCGGCGAGGAGCTGGAGGTCCTGCTCGGGGGCCCGGCCCAGCGTGGTCAGGTAGTTGCCCACGATGATCGCGTTGACGCCGCCGAGCATGCCCTCCCGCGTTCCCAGATCGCCGAGAGTCAGCTCGCGCCCTCCGGCGTACCGCAGGATGGTCCGCGGCAGGGCCAGCCGGAACGTCGCGATCGTCTTCAGCGCCTCGGGGCCCTCGACCAGCGGGTGATCCGCGAACGGGGTGCCGGGCCGGGGGTTGAGGAAGTTGAGCGGGACCTCGTCCGGCTCCAGCTCGCCGAGCTGCGCGGCGAACTCGGCCCGCTGCTCCAGCGTCTCGCCCATGCCGACGATGCCGCCGCAGCACAGCTCCATGCCGGCCGCGCGGACCATCTGGCAGGTGTCCCAGCGCTCCTCCCAGCTGTGCGTGGTCACGACGTGGGAGAAGTGGGACCGGGCCGTCTCCAGGTTGTGGTTGTAGCGGTGCACGCCCATCTCGGCGAGCTCGTCCACCTGCGCCTGGGTGAGCATGCCGAGTGAGCAGGCGACGTTGATGTCCACGGCCTCGCGGATGGCCTTGACGCCCTCGCGCACCTGGTCCATGAGCCGCCGGTCGGGGCCGCGCACGGCCGCCACGATGCAGAACTCGGTCGCGCCGGTCCTGGCGGTCTCGACGGCCGCCTGGACGAGCGACGGGATGTCGAGCCAGGCCGCGCGCACCGGCGAGGTGAACTGACCCGACTGCGAGCAGAAGTGGCAGTCCTCCGGGCACCCGCCCGTCTTGAGGGAGACGATGCCCTCGACCTCCACCTCGGGGCCGCACCACTTCATCCGCACCTCGTGCGCCAGGGCGAGCAGCTCGGGCAGGCGGTCGTCGGGCAGCGTCAGGCACTCGAGGGCCTGGGCGGCGTCGAGCCCCCGGCCCTCCTCGAGCACCTGGACGCGGGCGATCTCCACGATGTCAGTGTTCACTGCGCTCCCTGGTCTCGGTCACGGCGGAAGGGTCCCGGGTCACAAGGGAAGCTTAAGGGTCGCGCGGAACGCGGCAGGATCGAACACCCCCCCGAGCGCCGGGGCGAGCCCCGCCTGCGCGGCCCGCGCGAACGCCTCCCGACCGAGGGCTCCCGCGCCCTCGGGCAGCACGCCGGACAGCGGCCGGGCCGCCAGCATCTCCAGGTCGGCGACGTTGGACCGCTCGGCCGTCCCCGGCTCGGCCGGCCAGGAGCCGATCACCACGCCGGCCAGGTCGAGGCCCCGGCCCGCCATGGCCTCCAGCGTCAGCGCCGTGTGGTTCAGCGTGCCCAGCTCGGCCCGGACCACGACGAGGACCTGCGCCCGCAGGCTCCGGGCCAGGTCGGCGACCGTGGCGCCCTCCTCGTCGTAGCGGACGAGCAGGCCGCCCGCCCCCTCGACCAGCACCAGCCGGTTCGACTCGGCCAGCTCGCGGATGCGGGCGACGGCGGAGGCGGGCGACAGCGGCGGCAGGCCGGACAGCCGGGCGGCCGCCGCGGGCGACAGCGGGTCGGGGTAGCGGGCCAGCTCGAACGTCGTGGTGACCCCCGACAGCCGGATCACCTCGTCGAGGTCGCCCGGCTCGCCCTCGGCGACGCCGGTCTGCGCCGGCTTGACCACCGCGACCGCCGCACCGCGCTCCCGCGCCAGCGCGGCCAGCGCCGCCGTGACGACCGTCTTCCCGACGCCCGTGTCGGTTCCGGTGACAACGAGAATGCTCATTCCCCGCAGCGTAGGGCGTGACGGCGGGCGGGCGCGGGAGGGGGGAGCGCCGGCGACGGGGTGTCGGGGGACGGCGGTCGGCGGCCGCCGGGGCGAGAGCCGTGAAGGGGAGGGGGGTCAGGGGCGGCGCAGGCGGGTGACGAACTTGTACCGGTCACCCCGGTAGAGCGACTGGGCGTACTCGACCGGGTTGCCGTCGGCGTCGAACGCGTGCCGGGTCAGCAGCAGCATCGGCAGCCCGACGTCCACGCCGAGCACCTGGGCGTCGTACGGCGTGGCGAGGACGGTCTCGATGACCTCCTCGGCGTCGGTGAGCCGCACGTTGTACGCGTTGTGCAGGGTCTCGTAGAGAGAGGAGTGGACCTCGAGCTCGCGCCGCAGCCGGGGGAAGCGCCGCGCCGACAGGTGGGTGGTGTCGATGGACATCGGCTCGCCGTTGGCCAGGCGCAGGCGGTGGATCCGCAGCACCCGCCCGCCCGGGTTGATCGCCAGGCGGCGGCCGAGCGCCTCGTCGGCGGTGATGTAGCTGATGTCGAGGATCTTCGTGTCCGGCTCGAGGCCGACCGTGCGGAGGTCGCCGGTGTACGAGGTGAGCTGGAGCACCTGGGCGACCTTCGGCTGGGCGACGAAGGTGCCCTTGCCCTGGATCCGCAGCAGCCTGCCCTCGACGACCAGCTCCGACAGGGCCTGGCGCACGGTCGTCCGCGAGGTCTCGAAGCGCACGGCGAGGGTCCGCTCGGGCGGCAGGGTGCTGCCCGCCGGCAGGCTCTTGGTCAGCTCCAGCAGGCTCCGCTTGACGTCGTAGTACTTGGGAACCCGGGGAGTGTCGTCGCTGCGCTCCGTCACCTGTCCACCTTCACCTCGGCCACAGCGGTGAGGGCGTCCCTGACCACCGCGAGATCATCGGACCCCAGATCGGCCCGTGCGGTCAACCTGAGACACGACCGTCCGGAGGGCACCGATGGTGGGCGGAAGCATCCCACGCGCACACCCAGCTCGCCACACAGAGCCGCCGCCGACAGCGCCAGCAGAGGCGGGCCGAGCACGACCGGTACGACGGCGGCGGCGGGCTCGGAGGTCTCCAGGCCCAGTTCGCGTGCCGTCGCCGCCAGCCTACGAGCCGTGGCCCTGGAGCGTTCAGGCAGGTCAGGGGTGGTCTCGAGGATCTCGACCGCGGCCAGGGCGGCGCCTGCCGAGGCCGGGGCGAGCCCGGTGTCGAAGATGAACGACCGGCCGGTGTCGACCAGCGTCTCGATCACCTCGGGGGCTCCGAGGACGGCCCCGCCCTGCGAGCCGAGGGACTTCGACAGCGTGATCGTTCTCACAACGTCCGGGCGGTCCGCGAGCCCGGCCTCGTGGACCGCGCCGCGGCCGCCGTCGCCCACGACGCCGAGGGAGTGGGCCTCGTCGACCACGAGCAGCGCGCCGTGGCGCTCCGCGGCGGCGTGCAGGTCGCGCAGCGGCGCGAGGTCGCCGTCCACGGAGAACACGGCGTCGGTGACCACGAGCGCGTGCTCCTCGTCGCGCTCGGCGAGGACCTTGGCCACGGCGTCGGCGTCGCCGTGGGGGGTCACCACCACCCTGGCCCGCGACAGGCGGCAGGCGTCGACGATGGAGGCGTGGTTGCCGGCGTCCGAGACCACCAGCCCGCCACGGCCGAGGGCCGCGACCGCCGCCAGGTTGGCCAGGTAGCCGGAGGAGAACACCAGCCCCTGCGCCGCCCCGGCGAACGCGGCCAGCCGGTCCTCCAGCTCCGCGTGAAGAAGGGTGCTCCCCGTCACCAGGCGCGAGCCGGTCGAGCCGGCGCCCCACTCCCTGGTCGCCCGTACGGCGGCCTCGATCAGCCGCTCGTCCCTCGACAGCCCCAGGTAGTCGTTGCTCGCCAGGTCGAGCAGACCGTCGTGGTCGGGGGTGCGGGGGCGTAGCACGCGCCGCAGGCCGGAGGCCTCCCGCTCGGCCGCGGCCGTGCGCAGTCTGTCGATCGCCCGTGTCATGGAGTGCATCCTGCCAGGTGGCGAAGGTCGATTCGCGTTCGGACGGGATTGCGTCGCATCATGCACACGTGCCGACTCTCAGCGACCTGGTGTCCCGCCACACCGCGCTCGACTCCAAGGACCTGGACTGGATCCACTCCCTGGTGTCGGACTGGCAGCTGCTCGCCGACCTGTCGTTCGCCGACCTCATCCTGTGGGTCCCCGACCAGGCCGGCACCGGCTGGGTGGCGGTGGCGCAGATGCGCCCGACCACCGGTCCCACCGTGTACCACGACGACGTCGTGGGGATGCCGGTGACGAGGGGGGAGCGGCCGCTCATCGACATCGCGTGGAACGAGCGCCGCATCTGCCGGGAGGGCGACCCCGACTGGTCGAGCGGCGTGCCGGTCCGGGAGGAGACCATCCCCGTACGGCGGGGCGAGGGCGGCCACTTCATCGGGATCATCCAGCGCTCCACCAACCTGTCGTCGGCGCGGACGCCCTCACGCCTGGAGCTGACCTATCTGCAGAGCGCCTCCGACCTCGCCCAGATGGTGGCCGAGGGGCGGTTCCCGTTCGCGGAGGAGGAGCCGATCCTGGTCAGGTCGCCGCGCGTGGGCGACGGCCTGCTGCGCCTCGACAAGGCCGGCCGGGTGACCTACGCCTCGCCCAACGCCCTGTCGGCGTACCGGCGGCTCGGCCTGCACGCCGACCTGGTGGGGGCCGACCTGGGCAAGACGACCGCCGACCTGTGCTACTCGGACGAGCCCATCAACGAGGACCTGATGCTGGTCGCGAGCGGCCGGGCCCCGCGGGAGACCGAGGTGGAGAACGGCGGGACGGTCGTCCAGCTACGGGCGATCCCGCTGATCGTCGGCAGCGGCCGCATCGGCGCGCTGGTGCTGATCCGCGACGTGACCGAGCTGCGCCGCCGTGAGCGCGAGCTGCTGACCAAGGACGCGACGATCCGGGAGATCCACCACCGGGTCAAGAACAACCTGCAGACGGTGGCCGCGCTGCTCCGCCTCCAGGCGCGCCGGCTCAACAACCCCGAGGGGCAGGAGGCGCTGACCGAGGCCGTGCGGCGGGTCGGATCGATCGCGATCGTGCACGAGATCCTGGCTCAGATGCCGGAGGAGATGGTCGAGTTCGACGACATCGCCGACCGCGTGATCGCGATGACGGCGGAGGTGTCGGTGGCGCACGTCACCCCGAAGCGGGTCGGCAGCTTCGGCGTGCTCCCGGCGGCCGTGGCCACCCCGATCGCGATGGTGCTGACCGAGCTCCTGCAGAACGCGGTGGAGCACGGGTTCTCGCACTCGTCGGGGAACGTGCAGGTCGTCGTGGTCCGGGACGCGGACCGGCTGGAGGTGGTCGTGGCCGACGACGGCAAGGGCCTACCCGAGGGCTTCGACCTGGAGGCGACGGGGAGCCTGGGGCTGCAGATCGTCCGGACGCTCATCGTGGGCGAGCTGTCGGGCCGTCTCGGAATCTCCCAGAGGGAGGGCGGAGGGACGGAGGTCACCGTGAGCATCCCCATCCAGTCCGCCTGAGCGCTCCAGGCACGTCGGTGAATGCCCCACGTCTGTGGGCATTCACCGATTTCGTCAGTTGGGCGGAGAGGGGGTCAGACGGCGGCGCGGGCGCGGGCGCGGGCCGTACGACGCTTGAGGGCGCGGCGCTCGTCCTCGCTGAGCCCACCCCAGACTCCGGCGTCCTGCCCGGACTCCAGGGCCCACTTCAGGCAGGACTCGGATACCGAGCACCGGCGGCAGACCTGCTTGGCCTCTTCGATCTGCATGAGCGCCGGTCCGGTGTTCCCGATCGGGAAGAACAGCTCGGGGTCCACGTCACGGCAGGCAGCGCGGTGGCGCCAGTCCATGCGTTCCACTCCTTCGTCAGGTGGAGCCTGCAGGGCTCCGCTGGCCGTCAACTTTGTGAACTCTTTCACTAGCTACCGCGAGACTTTGCCCGGATCCAGGGTTGGGGGCCGGGCTGTCGCGTGATCGCCGGGGTCCTCCACCGGGGCGGTGGCCCAGGTAAAGGTCCTACGTTCCGACGTCGCAGTCAGCTTTTCAGCCTCTACAACAGCACACAAGAGGTTTGGGACAAGGTTTTGCCTGCCATAGCTGTCGGATACGTCACACTATGACGACTTGTAACAGACTAGACCAGGACTTGTAACGCATCCGGGATAGCGCGGAATACCACCCATTCGTGTTCTCCCAGGTAGTCGCCGTCGAGCTGAAAGGCGACCGGCCGCGTGGCCAGCAGGGTGAACTCGTCCTCGTCATGCAACTGAACGAGCCGTTTACCCCTCGGCAACGCGGAACGCTCCCCGATGATCTGCCGGACGAACCCGAGCACGGTCGGCAGATTCAGTTTGCGCAGTCCGAGCAGATCGAGCCCCGTGTCGAAGCCGGCCCAGGGCGTCGGGTTGATCGGACGCGCTCCCGCATAGGTCCACGGCGCCGTGTTCGACACGATCGCCATGAAGATCCCATCCTCGTCGGGTCGGTTCGGACGCCTCAGTCGCAGCGCCGGACGCGTCCGGTCCGTCACGAAGAAGTGGCGGACCGCCGTGTTCACGTAGAGGGCGGGCATCGCCCGCAGGCCCGCGCTCCGCAGGCCTTCCACCGCGCGGACGACCTCCGCGTCGTACCCCAACCCAGCACAAAATGTGAAATATCGGGACCTTGTGTGGTCAGAGCCCGCTCCTGCCCCGCCATCCGGGCCTGAAACCTCGTCGTGCCAGATCGCCTGCCCGAGCCCGATCGTCCGGCGCCGTCCCTCGCGCAGCGCCTCCAGCACCGCGCCGGTCGCCTCGACCGCGTTGTTCGGCAGTCCGAGCGCCCGGGCGAACACGTTCGCGCTGCCCCCGGGGATGACGACGAGGGCGGGACGCCCGCTCGCGTCGACCCCCGGCTGCCCGTCGAGCAGGCCGTTCACGGTCTCGTTGATCGTGCCGTCGCCGCCGAGGACGGCCACCGCGTCGAAGCCCTTGGCGTGGGCCGTCCCGGCGAGGGCCGTGGCGTGCCCCCGGTACGCGGTCTCCTCCACGGTGAGGTCCATGGTCGCCCCGAGCGCCCGGATCAGCACGTCACGTGTGCGCCGGTGCGTCGAGGTCGCCTTCGGATTCACGAGGAGAAGTGCCCGCATGCCTGAAGGTTAACGAACGTTTTACCGCTCCCGCCGGGCGACGCCTCAGGGAGGGACCCGGCGTCCGTCCGGGTAGGGTTGGGCGGTGTGATCAGCAGTTCCGCCGGGCGGCCCGCCACCCTCGCCGTGGCCGCCGCCGTCGTCGCCGCGGAGGGCCTGCTGGCCCTCGCCCTGGGCGGGTACGTCGCCGTCGAGACGGTCGCCGGGAAGCCGGCCGACCTGGTGAGCTCCATCGCCGTCGCGGGTTTCGGCGTGCTGGCCGGCGCCGGGCTGCTGTGGGTGGCGTGGGGCCTGTGGCAGGTGCTCAGATGGAGCCGCGGCCCCTCGGTGGTGGCGCAGATCTTCGCGCTGCCCGTGGCGATCACGCTGATCCAGTCCGGGCAGTACGGGTACGGGGTGCCGCTGGTGGCCGGGGCGGCCGTCGCCCTCGTCGCGCTGCTCGCGCCGCCGTCCACGCAGGCCCTGGTGGGCGAGGACGGCACACCGGACCGGCGGTCGCGGTAGCCGCCCGACCGACGGGGGGATGCCGGTCGACGGTCGTCAGTCCTCGGCGGTGAGCCCCTCGCGCAGCTGCGCCAGCGTCCGGGCCAGCAGCCGGGACACGTGCATCTGCGAGATCCCCAGCTCGGTCGCGATCTGCGACTGGGTCATGTTGCCGAAGAAGCGCAGCAGCAGGATCCGCTTCTCCCTCGGCGGGAGGCGCTCCAGCAGCGGCTTGAGCGACTCGCGGTACTCGACGCCCTCCAGCGACTCGTCCACGATGCCGAGCGAGTCGGATACCGCGGGGGCGTCGTCGTCGCCCGAGTCCGGCGCGTCGAGGGACACGGTCGAGTAGGCGTTGGCCGACTCCAGGCCCTCCAGGACCTCTTCCTCGGTCATCCCCAGGTGCGCGGCGAGCTCCGCGACCGTGGGGGCGCGGCTCTCCCGCTGGGACAGCTCGCTTATCGCCTTGGTGAGCGACAGCTTGAGCTCCTGCAGGCGCCGCGGGACGCGGACGGCCCAGCCCTTGTCGCGGAAGTGGCGCTTGATCTCGCCGACGATCGTCGGCGTCGCGTAGGTGGAGAACTCCACCCCGCGGGCCAGGTCGAACCGGTCGATCGACTTGATCAGGCCGATCGTGGCGACCTGCGTGAGGTCGTCGAGCCACTCGCCCCGGTTGCGGAACCGGCGCGCCAGGTACTCGACCAGCGGCAGGTGGAGCTCGACGAGCTCGTCCCGGATGCGCTGACGCCGGGGGTCGTCCGGCGTCAGCACCGACAGCTCGGCGAAGAGCGTGCGGGCGCGCACGCGGTCCGGCACGGCCGAGTCGCCGGAGGCCATGGCACTCGTCCTCTCGGTCACGCGGGCCTCGCCGTGCTCCGGCGCTTGCGCAGCACGATGGCCATGTGATCGGCGTGCTCCGACGTGGCGTCCACGTCGTCGGCCAGGGCCGTGAGCACCATCCACGCGAAGTCCTCCCGGTTGGGGGAGCTGACTCCGAGCGTGTTGACCTCGACGCGCACCGTCATCTCCTGGCCGGTCAGCTCGAACTCCGCGAGGAGGTCGGTGCCGGGGACGGCGTGCCGCAGCAGCATGGCGCACGCCTCGTCCACCGCGATGCGGAGGTCCTCGATCTGGTCGAGGGTGAAGTCCAGCCGGGCCGCGAGCCCGGCTGTGGCCGTGCGCAGCACGGAGAGATAGGCGCTCACGGCGGGCAGCCGGACACTCACAGCATCGCGAATCCCGGTCAGATCCACCGCAGGCGTCTCGGTTTCCTCGGTCACGTTCCTCCTCGCCCCTTCGAGCCGGCTGACTGCCGCTGACTGCAACCTACCGCCACTCGACGATCGCTGCTCCGCTTGGGCGCGCCGATTGTGGTGTTCCTTGGTGGTAACTCCTCGTAAATTCCGTCGTACCTAATCCAGGGAATCGCGGGGGTTTGCACCTCGCCATTCCCCGGCTCCGCCCAGCCCGTCTATACGATCCGGCCCCGCGCGGTCGTGACCGACCGTGCGGGGCCCGGGATACGCGAGGCTCAGGCGGCCTTGGTCTCCCAGAAGATCTTCGAGATCTCGTCGATCTTCGCGAGCAGCTCGTCGGCCTGGGAGGCGTCGATCGTGCCCTTGGCGCCGGCCGCGCCGGCGAGCTTGGTGGCGTCCCAGAAGAGCTGGTGGAGCTGGGGGTACTGCTCGAGGTGCGGGGGCTTGAAGTAGTCGGTCCAGAGCACCCACAGGTGGTGCTTGACCAGCTCGGCCCGCTGCTCCTTGATGATCAGCGCGCGGGTGCGGAAGACCGGGTCCTCGTTCTCGGCGTACTTCTTCATGATCGCCTTGACGGACTCGGCCTCGATGCGGGCCTGCGCCGGGTCATAGACTCCACACGGCAGGTCGCAGTGGGCGGAAGCCTCGTGCCTCGGTCGCAGCAGTCGTGCGAGCATCGGAATCCTTCCTTAGGAATGCTGGTGACAGCACTGTCCAAGACCGACCTTACTCGGGTCCCAACACGTACGCGGAGGGGGATGTGCTCACGGCCGTCCATGTCTCCGGCGACTCGATGCTGCCGGCTCTGAGGCACGGCGACTGGCTGCTCGTCCGGCGCGGCGCGGCCGTGCGCCCGGGGGACGTGGTGGTCGCCAGGCGGCCGCACGGACTGATCGTCAAGCGGGCGTGGCGGCTCACCGGCGAGGGCTGGTGGCTGGAGAGCGACAACCAGTCGGCCCCCGGCCGGCAGGACAGCTGGGACTTCGGCGCCGTCCCCGAGACCGAGATCGTCGGCCGGGTCGTCCTGCGCTACTGGCCCCGGCCCACCGCCCGGTTCCGTCCCTCCCGGTAGAACGCCCCGCGGGAGCCGGTCCTCGTCGTGCGGGGCCCTCCGGCGGAGCGGCGCGGCCGCGTCAGGCGCTCTCCGGGGCCCGCCTGCGGGCGCGGTAGGCGGCGACGTTCGCCCGGCTGGCGCACCGCTCGGAGCAGTACCGGCGGGACCGGTTCGACGAGGTGTCGAGGTAGGCGTTCCGGCAGGGCGCGGCCTGGCAGGTGCCGAGCCTGTCGACGCCGAGACCGGTCACCACGCTGGCCAGGCCCATGACCGACCCGACGGCGAGGGTGTCGGCCACCCGCCCGCCCTCGGTGAGGTGGAGGTGCCAGGCCTGGCCGTCATGGCCGCTGATCTGGGGGTGGACCGGGTGGCGGACCAGCAGGCCGTTCAGCCGCTCGACCACGTCGTCCTCGTCGCCGCCCGAGGCCGACTGGAAGACCTCGGCCAGCTCGTCGCGCAGCTCGCACAGGGCGTCGACGTCGCGCCGGGTCAGCCGGGCGGCGGCCTCGGTGCGGCCGGTCTCCTCGAGCAGCTTCCGCACAGTGGCGCCGTTCCCGCACTCGTCGCCCAGGTTCACCAGGAGGACGGCCAGCTCGGCATATGAGGTCAGGTCCACGGGGGCGCCCAGGAAGGTAAGAGGTCACAAGTTGGTACGAGTATTACACGCGGCCGGGCCAGGGGGAACACTCGTACGGTGAACGATGTGTGTCGGAGGTGACAGCGGCGGGTGTCTCATGATGTGGCACAATCAGGAGACGGGTGACCCCCGTAACCCCCTCAAGAGACGACCGTCAACGACGACGGCCTCCGGCGGCTACCGAAGCCAGGGCTCTCGTGCTCTTGACGGCGTCTACCGAAGGAATTCGTCCTTTCGACACTGGGGTCGCTGTGACCGTCTCACCTGTCTCCTTGGCATCTCTCGACCTGGATCCCGCCTTCGCGCTGCACCGCGGCGGAAAGCTCGAGGTCCGTTCCACCGTCCCGGTCCGTGACGCGGACGACCTGTCCCTCGCCTACACGCCGGGGGTCGCCCGCGTCTGCACGGCCATCGCCGACAACCACGACCTCGTCAACGACTACACCTGGGTCTCCAACGTCGTGGCCGTGGTCTCCGACGGCACCGCCGTGCTGGGGCTCGGGGACATCGGGCCCGCCGCCGCCATGCCCGTGATGGAGGGCAAGGCTCTGCTGTTCAAGGAGTTCGGCAACGTGGACGCGGTGCCGATCTGCCTCGACACCACCGACGTGGACGCGCTCGTCGAGACCGTGGTGCGGCTCGCGCCGTCGTTCGGCGGCGTCAACCTCGAGGACATCAGCGCCCCGCGCTGCTTCGAGGTGGAGAACCGGCTGCGGGAGCTGCTCGACATCCCCGTCTTCCACGACGACCAGCACGGCACCGCCATCGTGGTGCTGGCCGCCCTGCAGAACGCGGCCCGCCTCACCGGGCGGTCCCTCGGCGATCTGCGCGCCGTGGTCGCGGGCGCGGGCGCCTCCGGCGTGGCCGTCACGCGCATCCTGCTCGGCGCCGGCATCGGCGACATCGCGGTCTCCGACTCCAAGGGCATCCTCTACTCGGGACGGGAGGGGCTGAACCCCGTCAAGGAGGCCCTCGCCGCCGACACCAACCGGGCGGGCCACAAGGGCTCGACCGAGCAGGCCCTGGCCGGCGCCGACGTCTTCATCGGCCTGTCCGGGTCGACGGTCTCCGAGCAGGCCGTCGCCTCGATGGCGCCGGACGCCATCGTGTTCGCGCTGTCCAACCCGACGCCCGAGGTCGAGCCCGCCGTGGCGGCCCGGTACGCCCGGGTCGTGGCGACCGGCCGGTCCGACTTCCCCAACCAGATCAACAACGTGCTGGCCTTCCCCGGCGTCTTCCGCGGGGCGCTCGACGTCCGGGCCAGGACCGTCACCGAGAACATGAAGGTCGCCGCCGCCACGGCGCTGGCGTCCGTGGTCGGGGACGACGTCGCGGAGGACTACGTCATCCCCTCGCCGTTCGACGCCCGGGTCGCCCCGGCCGTGAGCGCCGCCGTCGCCCGGCAGGCGCGCGAGGACGGCGTCGCCCGCAAGTAGCTCCGTACGGCGCCGAGGTTTCGGCGAACGCCTTTCCGATAAGGGCCGTGACCCCCGCATTCCGGGCGGGTCGCGGCCCTGTCGCGTCCGCGAAGGCTTGGGAATCCCTTTAGGGGTTCACGGTACGTGCTATAAAGAAAGCTCTCCGTTACCTATCGGCTATGCCTGTCCTGGTGAGGAGAGGGATGCGACGCGACCCCAACCGGCTGCTCCAGCAGCACCTCGCCGAGGCCGGGCTCTCCCGCGCCGGCCTCGCGCGCCGGCTGAACGGGCTCGGCTCGGCCCGCGGGCTGCGGGGGATGAGGTACGACCACGGCTCGGTCCTGCGCTGGATCGGGGGACGGCGCCCGCGCGAGCCGGTCCCCGCGCTGCTCGCGGAGATCTTCTCGCTGCGGCTCGGACGGCAGGTGTCCGCCGAGGACCTCGGCATGCCGTGCGGCGCCGTTCCTTCCGACCTCGGACAGGAGTTCCCCCATACGTGGGAGGAGGGTGTGGCAAGCGTGACAGCACTGTGGAAGGCCGATGTCGAGCGGCGCAGGTTCCTGCTCGACTCCACCTTCGCCCTGGGAGCCGGCTCCGCCGGGATCGTCCACTGGCTGACGAAGGCACCCCGGGAGCGGCTGTCCGCGGACGGCCCGCGCCGGGTGGGCGTCTCCGACGTCGCGGCGATCAGGGAGGTCACCCGCTCGTTCAGCGAACTGGACAACCGGTTCGGCGGCGGCAGCATCCGCGGCCCTGTCGTGCGCTACCTGCACACCGCCGTGACGCCGCTCCTGCGCGACGGCTCGTACGGCGAGGGCACCGGGCGGGCGCTCGCCACCGCGGCGGCCGAGCTGACCCGCCTCGCCGGCTGGATGACCTACGACCTGGAGCAGCACGGGCTGGCCCAGCGCTACCTCATCCAGGCGCTCGGGCTCGCCCGCAACGCCGGCGACCACGGCCTCGGCGGCGAGATCCTCGCCGGCATGAGCCACCAGGCCGTCTACATCGGGCACCCCCGGCACGGGCTCGACCTGGCCCGGGCCGCGGCGGCGGCCGCGCAGCGGTCGGGCGTCTTCTCCCTGGCGGCCGAGGCGCGGGTGCTGGAGGCGCACGCGCACGCCCGGATGGGGGACGCCGCCGCCTGCGGAGTGGCGCTGCACGAGGCGGAGGTCGCGTTCGACCGCCGCTCGCCCACGGACGAGCCCCCGTGGATCGGCTACTTCGACGAGGCGTACATGTCGGCCAAGGTCGCCCACTGCCTGCGCGACCTCGGCGACGGCGCGCGGGCGGTACGGCACGCCCGGCGGTCCCTGCGGATGGACGGGCGCTACGTGCGGGGGAAGATGTTCAACCTGTCGCTGCTCGCCTCGGCCCTCGTCCAGCAGGGCGAGATCGAGGAGGCCTGCGCGACGGCCCATTCCGCCCTCGACCTCGCCGGGGGCATCCAGTCGGCCAGGACCACGACGTACGTGAGGGACATGCGCCGCAGGCTCGCGCCGTACGCCGCGGAGCCGGACGTCGCGGAGGTCCTCGAACGGATCGCCGCCCCCGCCGAGGCGAAGGAGCCCGCGGCGGTGTGACATCGGCCGGGGCACGGCGCGGTGCCGGGTCCGCTCGGGGGACCCGGCACCGTCGAGAAGAAAAGGGGCCCGGCGCGACGGCCGGGCCCCTTTCGACGAGCGATCCTCGTGATGAGGGGTGCCGCTACTCCGAGCGGGCCTCGGTGATGCCGAGCGAGCCGTCCTTGCGGACGATCGAGCCCGACCACAGCGGGTAGGCGGCCTTGTAGACGCCGTAGGTCTCGCCGTCGAAGTACGGCGAGGTGATCAGGTCGCTGCGGCCGTTGTCGTCGGTGTCCCCGCCGAGGCTGGTGACGCCGTTGATGTAGCCGATGCGGCGGGCGCTGCTGTACTTCAGGATCCACGGGCCGCCGGAGGAGCCGCCGGTCATGGCGCACTTCAGGCCGATCTGCTCCTCCACCTTCACCGAGGCCTCGGCGACGGGGAAGAACGGCTTGCCGTAGCACCACTTGAGCTTCTCGCCCGACCAGACGTAGTCGCCGTCGTCGTGCGGGGCCGCCGGGTAGCCGAACACGAAGACGGGGGCGCCCACCTTCTGGTTGTAGGCGAGGCCCTGGCCGCCGACGTTCTTGCCCAGCGCGCCGAGGTCGACCCAGACCTTCTTCTCGTGGTCCCAGCCGATGCCGTTGTAGACGGTGACGAAGGCGTAGTCGCGGTCGCCGTCCTCGTAGACGTCGAAGTCGTAGTGGGTGAAGGCCTGCTTGCCGACGTAGATGCCCCAGGGGGCCTTGCCGTCGTAGTAGCCCGGAATGAAGATCCACCGCTTGACCGTGGCGCCGTTGCCGTCGAGGTCGTAGACGCAGTGGCCGGCGGTGGCGACCAGGTTGCGGTACTGCGACTGGATCGACGAGGCCGAGCAGGAGTAGAGGTCGTTGCCGATCGTGAAGAACACCCGGCCGACCGTCTTCGGCAGGTTGACGTTCTTCGTCTTGGCGGTGCTCTTCTTCTCGTCACCGATCGCGGGGACCACGCCCGGCTTGCCGTCGGCCGCGGGGGCGCCCTTCGACACGAGCTTGGGGACGGACTTGTGCTCCACGCCGTACGGGTCGGCGGCCTTGAGGTTGGCGCCGTTGTCCTCGGTCCAGAAGGTGAGGATGTCCGCCGCGCCGGCGGCCGAGCTCAGCTTCGCGGTGGACGTCGTCGGGGCCGCCTGCACGGGTACCGCCGCGGCGGCGGTGAGACCGGCTGCGACGACGGCGCCGCCGAGGGGGAGAAGCATGCGCTTCTTCATGAGGGGTTCGCTCCTCGCGCTGTACGTGGGACGTCACTTGCGCCCCATGCGTCAGTAAAGGGATGTCAGGAACCTACAGCACCGGGGCACCTGTCGATAAGCCGGAAATAAGAAGACTCGAGGGGAATTTGGGGTTTTCGGGTTTTAGGCGGGCCGAGGGCGGCTATGGGCTGCCGGAATTGCCAAAAAGGGGCTAATTCGGGCGCGGGTCGGCGGCCCCCAGCCGCCGGGAGGGCGCGTGCACCCGCGCCCCCCGCCGGCTGCCCTCACAGGTCCTGACGCAGGTCCACGGAGCCGGTCCAGATGCCGCGCGCGACGCCGTACACGGCGGCCAGCTCTCCGTCGAAGTACGGCGACAGGCTGGTGGCGCCGGACTGCCCGATGGTCAGCCCGTTCAGGTAGCCGAGGCCGCGCACGCTCCGGTAGCCGGCCAGCCAGGACGACCCGGCGACGCTGGGGGTCGCGGTCCGGATCCCGAGCAGCTCCTCGGCCTTGATCGACAGGTCCTGGGCCGCGAACGGCGTGCCCGCCGACCGGGCGGCCGTACCGGGTCCGGAGCGGTAGCCGAAGATCGCAAGGGGCCTTCCGACGCGGAGGTTGTAGGCGAGGCCCTGCCCGCCGACCCTGTCGCCGAGGCGGCCGGCGTCGGTCAGCCGCACACCGACGTAGCTCGTCACGCCCGCGCCGGTCACCCGGTACTTGAGGCCCCCGGCGAACGCGGCGTACCGCGACAGGCTGGGCAGGCGCACGCGGGTGGGGGTGACGCCGTTGAGGACGCCGACGAAGGCGTAGTCGCGGTCGAGATCCCGGTACGCGGCGAAGTCGTGGTGGGTGTAGGCCTGGCTGCCCACGTAGACGCCCCAGGGGGTCGCGCCGCCGCCGGCGAAGCCCGGCACGAACATCCAGCGCCGGAAGGCCGCGCCTGAGGCGATGTCGAAGACGCAGTGGCCGGCTGTCGCGACCAGGTTGCGGTGGTCGGACTGCACGGAGGTGGCCGCGCACCAGTACGGACGGTCGCCGGGGCCGACGAAGAAGGCCCTGCCGGTGGTCCTGGGCAGGTTCACGTTCTTGGACGTGGCGGGCGTCCTGCCCTCCTGACCGGCGGCCGGCACGAGGCCGGGTTTGCCGTCAGGGACGGGGGCGGCCGCCGGGAGAGCGGCGATCCGGGTGGTCAGGGTGTACGGCGCCGCCTCGGTGAGGGCGCGGCCGTCGTCCCTGAGCCAGTAGGCCAGGGTGGGCCCGGCCTCGGCCGGCGTGGCCAGGACCCGGGTGACGAAGATGTCGTATGCCTGAGCGGGAGCCGGCGTGCCCGACATGAGCAGCACGGCGGTCGCCACCACACCCCACACGGGGATGAGGATGCGTTTCAACGGGACTCCTCGCGCTGTACGTGGAGCGCGTCCTGCGCCCCATGCGTCAGTAAAGGGATGCAACGGAACATACAGCGCATGGGTTTCACTTCGGAAACGGTTCGCGGAACCGGTCCGGAAAAGGCACAGGGCCCGGCGGGAAGGAGGCCGGGCCCTGTGTGAGGCGATCAGTCAGCGCGAGTGCCGCGACGTCAGGCGATCTTGCCGGACCACGTGGCGGAGGCCGACTTGTAGACACCGTAGGTCTCGCCGTCGAAGTACGGGGAGATGCTGGTGTCGATGCGCTTGTTGCCGTCGGTGTCCGAGACGGCGGCGGTGACGCCGTCCAGGTAGCCGAGACGGCGGGTGCTCTTGTACTGGGTCAGCCAGGCCGAACCGATCGAGCCCTCACCCGTGAAGGAGGACTTCACACCGACCATCTCCTCGCCCTTGATGGAGGGCGCGGTCGCGGCGAAGGTCTTGCCGTACGACCACTTGAGGGTCTTGCCGGTGAAGGGGGAGGTCCCGTCGGGGTGCGACCCGCTCGGGTAGCCGAAGACGAAGACCGAGCCGCCGACCTTCTGGTTGTAGGCCAGGCCCTGGCCGCCGACGTTGTCGCCCAGGCGACCGGCGTCCTCGAGCGCGATGTACTCGATGTACTTCACGCCCTTGATCGTCCAGACGAGGTAGCCGGCCTTCTTGGCGTCGGCCGCCGCCTTCTGCTCGGCGGTGGCGTCGTCGTACTTCACCCACTTGTACTGGTCCGCGCCCAGCTTGACACCGTTGTACACGGTGACGAAGGCGTAGTCGCGGTCGCCGTCCTCGTAGACGTCGTAGTCGTAGTGCGTGAAGGCCGTCTTGCCGACGTAGATGCCCCAGGGGGTCTTGCCCTGGTAGTAACCCGGGACGAAGACCCACTTGTCGAGCGTGGCCTTGTTGCTCGCGGTGTCGTACACGCAGTGCCCGGCCGTGGCGACCAGGTTGTGGTACGAGGACTGCACGGAGGTGGCGGTGCACCAGTGCGGCCGGTGGTCGGCGCCGACGAAGAACACCTTGCCCGTGGTCTTGGGCAGGTTGACGTTCTTCGAGGTGCTCGTCGTCTTCTTCTCGTCGCCGATGGCGGGGACGACACCCGGCTTGGTGTCGGGGGCCGGGCCGCCGGTCGAGACGTGCTTGGAGGAGACGGTCGTCTCCACGTTGTACGGCGTGGCCTGCTGGAGGTTGGCCGCACGCTGACCGAACCAGAACGTGGCCACCTGCTGGGCGGCGTAGTTCGTGGTGGTCAGGTTGTCGCTGGAGACGGTGCCGGACGCCTGCGCCGGGACGGCCAGGCCCGCCGCGAGGAGGCCGGTGGCGGCGACGACGCCGCCGAAGGCGAGGGTGCGCTTCACGGTGGAGCTCCTTGGTCTGTCGTGAGACGCCTCATGCGCCTCATGCGTCAGTAAAGGGACGGTCAGGACCATACAGGGGCGATCTTGGGCGCAGGAACCCGCCGATTCGCCTCGGAACGGACACGTGAAGCTGTGAGATCCGATCGTGATCATCGCGGTCCGTGATGTCGCGGTGACGGAGGCGATCGTCCGTGCAGATCACAGAACAGAAACGGACCCTGGGAACTCTGGGAGGATCCTGGGAGTTTGAGGGCATCTGGTGTCTTTGTGATTATTGGTGTGACCGGAATCACAGGAACCGACGGGCACCGAAGTGGGCTCTCGTGCGTCGGGGTTGCGGCGTTCGCGCGCGGCGCCTCGTGTCAGGACGCCCGCGGCCTGCGGTGGGCGGAGCATGCCGACCGGCCGGGAAAAGGCACAGGGCCCGGCTGGAGAGCCGGGCCCTGTGTTAAGCAGGTTGTCAGGGTTTGGACCCCTGACCGCCGATCGCTGTCGTCCTGGAGACCAGGAGTTAGGCGATCGAGCCGGACCAGAGCGAGTACGCCGCCTTGTAGACACCGTAGAGCTCACCGTCGAAGTACGGGGAGACGCTGGTGTCGATCCGGTTGTTCTTGTCGGTGTCGGAGACGCCGATGGTCACACCGTTCAGGTAGCCGAGACGGCGGGTGTTCTTGTAGTTCAGCAGCCACGACGAACCGATCGAGCCCTCGCCGGTGAAGGAGGACTTGACGCCGACGAGCTCCTCGGCCTTGATGGCCGGGGCCTGCGCGGCGAAGGTCTTGCCGTAGCTCCACTTGAGGGTCTGGCCGGAGTAGGCGTGGTTGCCGTCCGGGTGCGACCCGCTCGGGTAGCCGAACACGAAGACGGGCTTGCCCACCTTCTGGTTGTACGCGAGGCCCTGGCCACCCACGTTGTCGCCGAGGCGACCGGCGTCGATGAACTTCCGCGCCCAGTAGTGGGTCTTGCCGGCCTTGTCCGTCGTCGTGGCGCGGATCTTCGGGTCGTACTGGTTGTACGCCGCCTGGGTGACTTCCTTCCACGCCGCCAGGTTGTCCTCGACGTTGACAGCGACGGCGCCGTTGTACGCCTTCAGGCCGTTGTACACGGTGACGAACGCGTAGTCGCGGTCGCCGTCCTCGTACACGTCGAAGTCGTAGTGCGTGAACGCCTGCTTGCCGACGTAGATGCCCCACGGGGTCTTGCCCTGGTAGTAGCCCGGGATGAAGACCCAGTTGTCCAGGGTGGCCGCGTTGGTCTCGGTGTCGTAGACACAGTGACCGGCGGTCGCGACCAGGTTGTGGTAGGCCGACTGCACCGAGGTGGCCGAGCACCAGTGCGACTTGTGGTCCGCGCCGGTGAAGAACACCTTGCCCGTCGTCTTGGGCAGGTTGATGTTCTTCGACTTGCTGGCGGTCTTCTTCTCGTCGCCGATCGCCGGCACGATGCCGGGCTTGCTGTCGGGAGCCGGGCCACCCGTCGACACGTGCTTCGACGGGATCGTCGTCTCCACGTTGTACGGCGTCGCGTTGATCAGGTTCGCGTTGGACTCGTTGGTCCAGTAGGCGATGATGTTCGCGACGGCGATACCGCTCGTGGCCAGCGGGTCGCTGGCGACGTCACCCGCGGCGTGGGCCGGGGCGGCGAGGCCGGCGGCCAGCAGGCCGGAGGTGGCGACCAGACCACCGAAGGCGAGAGTGCGCTTCATGGGGGAACTCCTTGGTCTGTCGTGGAACGCCTCATGCGTCCCATGCGTCAGTAAAGGGATGGCCAGGACCATACATGGGCGATCTTCGGCTGCGGAAGCCGTTCGAGCTGCCGCCGAGGACCCCCGAAGCGGCGTGATCGTTCCGTGACATTGACCGACATGACGGATCTTTGCTGACTTGGCCGACGTATGCGCAGATCACGGGTCAGATACGGACAGTGAAGCCTGGGAAAACCCTGGGACTTCTGTGGCAGGAGCGAAAGTAGTGGTGTGAGCTAAATCACACCACTCCTGTGGCACCGGAACCGGCCCTCGCGCGTCTAACGGCCCCGGATACGCCGAAGGCTCCGGCGCACGCGCCGGAGCCCTCTGATCAGTCGGAAGCATACACATGCCGGACCGGCTCGCGTCCACTTCCGGCGATCCCGCGCCGGAAGGACGGGGAACGGCACAGGGCCCGGCTCGAATGAGCCGGGCCCTGTCCGGTCACGCCGATGATCGGCCGATCTTCAGGAAGATCAGACGATCTTGCCGGACCAGGTGGAGGCGGCGGACTTGTAGACGCCGTAGGTCTCGCCGTCGAAGTACGGGGAGACGCTGGTGTCGTACCGCTTGTTGCCGTCGGTGTCGGAGACGCCGATGGTCACGCCGTTCAGGTAACCGAGGCGGCGGCTGTTGCTGTACTTCAGCAGCCAGGAGGAGCCGAGCGAGCCCTCACCGGTGAAGGAGGACTTCAGACCCTGCAGCTCCTCGGCCTTGATGGCCGGGGCCTGCGCGGCGAAGGTCTTGCCGTAGCTCCACTTGAGGGTCTTGCCGGTGAAGGCCTGGTTGCCGTCGGGGTGCTTGCCGTCGGGGTAGCCGAACATGAAGACCGGCTGGCCGATCTTCTGGTTGTAGGCCAGGCCCTGGCCACCGACGTTGTCGCCGAGACGACCGGCGTCGGCCAGCGGGAGGTACTCGACGTACCGCACACCGTCCTTGCCGGTCCAGCTGAGGTAGCCGGCCTTCTTGGCGTCGGCCGCCGCCTTGTCGTCGGCGGTCGCGTCGGTGTACTTCTTCACCCACCCGGTCTTGGTGGTGTCGAGCTTGACGCCGTTGTAGACGGTGACGAACGCGTAGTCGCGGTCGCCGTCCTCGTAGACGTCGAAGTCGTAGTGGGTGAAGGCCTGCTTGCCGACGTAGATGCCCCACGGGGTCTTGCCCTGGTAGTAACCCGGGACGAAGATCCAGTAGTTCAGCGTGTCCTTGTTCGACTTGGTGTCGTACACGCAGTGACCCGCCGTCGCCACAAGGTTGTGGTAGGTCGACTGCACGGAGGTCGCCGAGCACCAGTGCGGCTTGCCGTCGGCGCCCTGGAAGAACACCTTGCCCGTGGTCTTGGGCAGGTTGACGTTCTTCGAGGTGCTGGACGACTTCTTCTCGTCGCCGATCGCCGGCACCACACCGGCCTTGCTGTCGGCGGCGGGTCCGCCGGTCGACACGTGCTTGGTGGTGACGGCCGTCTCCACGTTGTACGGCGTCGCGTTCTGCAGGTTGGCGGCACGCTGGCCGTACCAGAACGCGGCCACCTGCTGGGCGGCGTAGTTCGAGGTGGCGAGGGTGTCGGTGGAGACGGTGCCGGACGCCTGCGCCGGGACGGCCAGGCCCGCCGCGAGGATGCCGGTGGTGGCCACGAGGCCACCGAATGCGAGGGTGCGCTTCACGGTTGAAACTCCTTGGTCTGTCGCGGAACGCCTCATGCGCCCCAAACGTCAGGAAAGGGATCGCTGGGAACATAGCGGGCGAACCTTGGAGTTCGACGACGATCGGGCGAGCCGGGGGACCGGTCCATCGCTCGTTATCGAGCCGTTACCGTCCTTCCAGGGAGGTCGAAGCACCGGGATCCAGGATGAGTGTGCAGTTCGGGGGCGTAGTGGTCCTCAGCTGCCGGATCACCGATGATCGAATGCCGGGATCCGAGATGTGAGGTAAATCACATCAAGATCAGGGAGCCGAATCGGCATCTGTTCCGTCTAATTTGCTCCGCTTCGGCGCTCATGGCTCGACGGAAGGCGCTCCGGTGGAGCGTTCCGCGGCGGGAACGCCGAAGGGCCGCGGCCGTGGAAGCCGGGCCCTTCGGGGTGGAACGGGTGAACGTCGGCGACGACACCCGGCCGGCTGCCGGAAGCCGGGCCGCCGGCACGTGCTCGCGTCCGGCAGGCCCTTTTCCCTACGTCGTGGGACCGGCCCACGTCGTGACGCTCTCTTTGTCTCGATGACCGTTGGCAAAGCTAACGGTCATCTTCCTGGAACGGTTCATCGCCGCAGCTCCGGCCATTGGTGAATGGCTTCATGCCCGCTGAGTTGAAGGGCCAGGAATGGCGCGGGGCAGTGGCGTGCGGTCATCACACGCTTTCTGCGGCACCAGTGCGGCCGGCTGTCCGCCTGAATCGACCGCGCCCGCGGAAACGGTATGGCGGCGATTCCGGCGAAGACGCCCGGGAAGGCCGAGAGGTTTACATCCGCCCGTTTCCCGGACCTGACGAAAGCAGGCCCTCTTTTCGGCGGACGATGCCGGAAAACGCCGAATGGCCCGGCTCAAGAGCCGGGCCATTCGGGTGGAACAGGAGCTGACCGCGTGGTCTCTCAGAGAGAGTTAGGCGATCGAGCCGGACCAGAGCGAGTAGGCCGCCTTGTAGACGCCGTAGGTCTCGCCGTCGAAGTACGGGGAGACGCTGGTGTCGTAACGGTCGTTGCCGTCGGTGTCGGAGACGCCGATGGTGACACCGTTCAGGTAGCCCAGGCGACGGCCGTTGTTGTACTTCAGCAGCCACGCCGAGCCGAGCGCGCCCTCACCGGTGAAGGAGGACTTCACGCCCTGCAGTTCCTCGGCCTTGATGGCCGGGGCCTGCG
>NZ_BOOC01000052.1 GCF_016863035.1 Microbispora corallina | reverse complement strand
TCTAGGTGCGTCGACCGGCGGAGTCCGGCGCCGCCCTCCACACGCCGACGTTCGCGCCGTACGACCTGGGGCGCTCAGAATCGGACATTAAGGGATATATCAGTCATAAATGGCATACTGGTGCTCTTACGTGAACAAGGAGGCATCAAACAGCGTAGATCGCCGTTTATCGCTCATTCGATCCGGTAATTATGGGATCGCGGGCGATGGCCACTTAACGGCCATCAAGCGACATTCTTCGCTAATCAGGCACTTGATCCTCTAGAGGGGACACCTAATGCCCAAGCTCACGAAGGTCATCGCCGGACTCGCCGTCAGTACCGCGCTCGCCGGTGGCGCCCTCGCCGCGACCGCCACCGCGGCCGCCGCGACCACCGCTCCCACGGAATGGGGCGGCGGCTTCAGCTCCTTCGGGTCCTTCGGGGACAACTGCTCCGACTGGGACGACATCACCTGGAACCTTTTCGTCGCCGGAAACGCCTGTCCGGACTGGGACGACTCGGTCTTCTAAAAGACCGGCCTGATTCGCCGCTCGGACCGCTCGGTGACCATCCTCCCCGTCCGCCCTCGCCGGCGAGGGGAACGGCGGGACGAGCCTCCTGGAGAACCTCGGCGGCCTCGCCCTTTCGTGAAGGGGCGAGGCCGCCGCTTCGCGTGTCCGGCCTTTCCCGGCAGGCGGGTGTGGGCCGGACGGGGGGCGCCGCGTTACCGTGGTGTCGTATGAGCCGGTGATACGCGCGTCGGGGGAGCGAAGATGATGGTCACCGCTCGAGAAGTGAAAGATCGCGTGATCGACGCTCTGAACGATCACGATCTCGAAGCAGTCAAGCGATGCTTCGCCCGGGACGCCGTCTACGTCGGACCGGTGGGCACGGCCGAGGGGCACGAACAGATCGGATGGTACTTCGAGCATCTGCTCCAGGCCTTTCCCGATCTGCGTCTCACCCCGTGGTGCAAGGTCCCCGTCTGTGATCCGGCCGTCTCGGCCGTCTCCGAGTACGTCATGACGGGCACGCATCTCGGGCCGTTCCTGCTGCCCGGCGGGTCGGCGCTGGAGGCCACCGGGAACCGCATCGCGGTTCGCGCCGCCGGGTTGTGCACCATCGAGAACGGGCTGATCATCAGCGACCGGGACTACTACGATCAGCTGGAACTGCTCAGCCAGCTCGGCCTCTGCCTGCCGGAGCCCGTCGCCTGACGGACCTCACCCCGGCCGGCCGGGGCGGCAGCCCGCGGCTGAACGGGGTGGCCCGGCGGTGCACCCGGCGGTGCGGCGGCCGGCGGCGCAGGCGAGGGGAGGGCGCCGTGCGGAAGCGCCGCTTGGCGACCTCCACCAGCACCAGGTAGCCGACCAGGACGACGGCGATCGCGGCGAGGATCGCCGGCGGGACGGGCGCCAGCCCCAGCTCGGACGCGAACGGCGCGTACGGCAGGGCGACTCCGGCCGCCACCACGGCCCCAACTGCGATCACGAGGGCCGTGGCCGGGCGGCTTCGCCAGAACGGCGTGCGCCGCGTCCTGACGATGAAGATCACCAGGGTCTGGGTGGCGAGGGACTCCACGAACCAGGACGCGCGAAACAGCGGTGGCGCGGTGTGGAAGACCCGCAGGAGCAGCGTGAACATGGCGAGGTCGAACATCGAGCTGAGCGGCCCGAACACCAGCATGAAGCGGCGGATGAGCCCGAGGTCGAAGCGCGCGGGCCGGGCGATCTGCTCGGCGTCGACGGCGTCGGCCGGAATGGCGAGCTGGCCGGCGTCGTACAGCAGGTTGTTGAGCAGCACCTGGCTCGGCAGCATCGGCAGGAAGGGCAGCACCGCCGAGGCGGCCGCGGCGGAGAACATGTTGCCGACGTTGCTGGCCGTCCCCATGAGGAGGTACTTGACGGTGTTGGCGAAGATGCGGCGGCCTTCGACGATGCCGTCGGCGAGCACGCCCAGGTCCTTCTCCAGCAGGACGACGTCGGCCGCGTCCCTGGCGACGTCGGCCCCGGTGTCGACGGAGATGCCGACGTCCGCGCGGTGCAGGGCGAGCGCGTCGTTGACGCCGTCGCCCAGGTAGGCGACGTCCAGGCCGCCGCTTCGCTGGACGCTCACGATCCTGGCCTTCTGCTCGGGGCTCACCCGCGCGAACACGGTGGTCGCCGGCAGGGCTTCCGTCAGGGCGGCGTCGTCCAGCCACTCGACCTCCTCGCCGGTCAGCACCCCGGCGACGGGCATGCCGATCTTCCCGCACAGGCCGGTCGCGACAGCGGGGTGGTCGCCGGTGAGGATCTTCACGGTGATCCCGAGCGCGGCCAGGCGCCGGAGCGCCTCCCCCACTCCGGGTTTGGGCGGGTCGCTGAACACCAGGAACCCGGCCAGGTCGAGGCCGGACTCCACCAGTTCGCGGACACCCGGACGCATCGCGACCGCGACGAGGCGGGCGCCCTCGGCGAACAGCCGCTCGGCGAGGGCCCTCGACTCCTGCGGCACCGCACGGCAGCGGGCCAGCACCGCTTCCGGGGCGCCCTTGACAATGGTCAGCGGCTCGCCCTCGGGGCCCTCGACCAGCACCGACGCCATGCGCCGCTCGTGGTCGAACGGCTTGGCGTCGAGCCGCCGCCAGCCCTCCGGCGTCCACTCCCTCATGAGCGTGCCCGCACCGCGCGGGCCTGCATTCAGGGCGTCGTGGAGGGCGTCGTGGAGGGCGTCGTCGAGCGGCCCGGAGCCGGGCGGGTCCGCGCACAGCACCCCGAGGCGGAACGGGCCGTGCGGGTCGCCGGGGTCGAGGGTCCCGTCGGGGCGGACGGCCTGGCGCAGGGCGATCCCGGCCTGGGTCAGGGTGCCGGTCTTGTCGGTGAACAGCACCTCGACGTCCGCGAGGTCCTCGATGGCGACCAGGCGTTTCACGAGCACCTTCCGCCGGGTGAGGCGGCGGGACCCGGTGGCGAGGCCGGTGGTGACGACGGCGGGCAGCAGCTGCGGGGTGACGCCGACCGCGATGGCGAGCGAGAACAGCATGGCGTCGAGCAGGGGGCGGCCCATGACCAGGTTGGTGGCGAACACCCCGGCCGTCAGCGCCGCGGCGACCCACACCAGCAGTCCGGAGAACCGGCGCAGCCCGATCTGGAAGGCCGTCTCCGCGTGCCGTTCGCCGAGGCCCGCGGCGATCGCGCCGAAGGCCGTACGGACCCCGGTCCCGGACACGGTCCCCGTGCCGGTTCCCGCCGTGACGACCGTGCCCATCAGCGCCGTGTCGCCCGCCTTCCTGCGTACCGGCAGCGACTCCCCGGTCAGCACCGACTCGTCGCATTCGAGGTCGCGGGCCTCGGCGAGCTCCACGTCGGCGGGGACCACGGCGCCCAGCCTCAGCTCGACCACGTCGCCCGGGACCAGCTCGGTGACGTCACGCTCGACCAGTGTGCCGCCGCGCAGCACGCGCGCCCTGCTGCGCAGGTGCTCGTGCAGCGCCTCCACCGCCCGCTCGGCGCGGTACTCGTTGGCGAAGCCCAGCCCGACGCTCAGGGCGACGATCACCCCGATCACCACCGCGTCGGTCCGCTCCCCGACGAAGAACGACACGGTGGCCGCGACCAGCAGCAGCATCAGCAGCGGGCTGCGGAGCTGCCGGACCAGCACGGGGACCGGGCGCGCCCGGTGGCTGCGCACCGCGTTGGGGCCGACCCCGGCCCGGACCGCCGCGGCCTGCTCGTCGGTGAGCCCCGTCATGGCCGGCGTCATGGCCGGCCCAGATCGCGGGCGAGCGCGGACAGGACGGCGGCGCCCAGCGCCATCGCCCAGCCGGCGGGCGGCAGGGGCACGAGGGCGAGCGGCGCGCCCAGCGCCGGGACCGCCGTCACGAGTGCCTGCAGCCCCGCGGTGGCGGTCACCGCGACGAACACGGAACGGCCCCGCCACCAGCCGCGCTCGAAGGTCCGGCGGCGGGCCCTGACGACATAGGCGAGCGTCAGCCGGGCGAGGACCAGGGCGAGCACGGCCTGGGTGCGGACCTGCTCCTCGCTCCAGCCGAGACGGCGGGCGGCCTCGACGGCCGCGAAGACGAGCGCGCCGACGGCCGCCGCGCGCAGTGCGACGCGGGTCAGGACCGGCCAGGAGAGCAGACCGCCGGCGGGCGGGCGCAGAGCCAGCGGGTCGCCGACGGGCCGGTCGACGCCGAGCGCGATCGCGGGGATGCCGTCCAGCACCAGGTTGATCCACAGCAGCTGCACGGGGAGCAGCGGCACGACCAGATCCGGCCAGGCGACCAGGCCGGTGAGGACGATCAGGATCTCCGCGAGGTTGCCGGTGAGCAGGTATCCGATCATCGAGGCCACGTTGTGGCGCAGCCGGCGTCCCTCGCGCACGCCCGCGACGACGGTGCCGAGATCGCCGGTGGTGACGACGACCGCGGCCGCCTCCCGGGCCACGTCGGTCCCCTCCTCGCCGGCCATGGCCACCCCGACGTCGGCGTTGCGCAGGGCGGGGGCGTCGTTCACACCGTCTCCGGTCATCGCGACGACCTGGCCGTCCGCGCGCAGGGCGCGCACCAGGTCGAGCTTGGTGACGGGGTCGACGCGGGCCAGTACGGCCGCCTCCCGCAGCAGGGCGAACCGTCCGGGACGGTCGCCTCCGCGGAGA
Source organism: Microbispora corallina (assembly GCF_016863035.1). Classification (GTDB taxonomy): domain Bacteria; phylum Actinomycetota; class Actinomycetes; order Streptosporangiales; family Streptosporangiaceae; genus Microbispora; species Microbispora corallina. Next base: position 43,986 of record NZ_BOOC01000052.1, on the reverse strand, counting down.
GCCTGGAGGTCGGCGCCCGTCACGACGGGGTCGGCGTCGATGCCCACCTCCCCGGCGATGGCGCGGGCCGTGTCGGCGTGGTCGCCGGTCACCATCACCACGCGGATGCCGGCGGCGCGGCAGTCCGCCACCGCCCGCGACGCCGAGGGGCGGATCTCGTCGCGCAGCGCGACCAAACCGAGCGGGCGCAGGTCCACGGCGTCCAGGTCGGCGGTGTGGCTCTCGGCGAGCGCGAGCACCCGAAGTCCCCGGTCCGCCAGCCCGGGCACCGCGCGTGCCAGCCGCTCGGTCGCCGGGCCGGGGACGCACCGGGCGAGCACCGCCTCCGGGGCACCCTTGACAGTCAGCAGGGGTCCGCCCGCACCGGTCCCCGCCGTGGTGACCACGGCCATCGACCTCGTCTCGGCGTCGAACGGCCGGGCGGCCAGGCGTTCCTCACCGGGCGGCGGCCGCACCCCGTGCCGCTCGGCGGCCGCGGCGAGGGCGACGTCGACGGCGTCCCCCAGGCCGTCCCTGGCGTCGTTGCAGCGCTGAGCGGCCCGCCACAGGTCGCTTCCCGACGCCGCGAGGTGGTCGGCCACGGTCAGGTGGCCGGTGGTCAGCGTGCCCGTCTTGTCCGTGGCGATGACGGTGGTCGCGCCCAGCGCCTCGATGGCGGACAGCCGCCGGACGATCACACCGAGCCCCGCCATGCGCTGCGAGCCGAGCGCGAGCGCGGTGGTGACGGCGGCGGCCAGGCTCTCCGGCACGGCGGCGATGGCCAGCGCCACCCCGGCCAGGATGATGTCGAGAAGCGCCGCCTCGCCCCGCCGGACCCGGGACAGCCCGATAAGGATCATCACGACGCCCGCGACGACCGCGACCAGGCCGATCCGCCGCGACACCTGGGCGAGCTCCGCCGCGAGCGGGCCCTTGACGCCGCCCAGTGCGGAGGCGATGCGCCCCATCTCGGTCCGGGCGCCGGTGCGGGTCACCTCGGCCACGCCCGAGCCGCGGACGACGAGCGTCCCGGCGAACAGCTCGTCGTGGCGATCGGCGAGCATGCCGCCCGGTGCGCCGGCTCCCGCGGCCCGCTTGACGGACGACAGCGACTCTCCCGTGAGCGTGGACTCGTCCACGGCCAGCGCGTCGGCCCTGAGCAGCCGCGCGTCGGCGGGGACGCGGTCTCCGGCCGCGACCCGGACGACGTCGCCCGGCACGACCTCGGCGGCGGAGACCCTCCGTACGACGCCGTCGCGGACCACCGCGGCCATGGGCGCGGTGAGGGTCCGCAACGCCCGCACGGCGTGGTCGGCCCTCGTCTCCTGGCTCACGCCGATGACGACGTTGACGAGGAGGATGGTCAGGATGGCCGCGCCCTCGGGGACCTCGCCGAGGACGGCCAGGGTGACCAGTCCGGCGATCAGCAGCAGGACCGACATCGGATCGGCGAGCTGGCGGGCGGCCCGGACGGGCATGCGCGGCGGTCGCGGCTGCGGGAGCTCGTTCGGCCCGCACTCGGCCAGCCGCTCCGACGCCGTCTTCTCGCTCAGCCCGGCCGGCTCCCGCACGGTGACGTCCATGGCCCAAGCAGATCACCCGGGAGTGCCGGGACGCCGCGGGCCAAAGGCACCCCGCCGGGGGACCTTCGGCCCGCGCCGCCGCACGGGCGGGACGGAGGGGCGGGCAGGAGGGGCGGGCCGGTCTGCGGCACATCGCCGACCCGGCGGCGCGGGAGCCGGAGGCCGTCACGCCGGTCCAGCCCGTGGACGCCGGTTCCGGTCGCCTCTGCGGAGGCGAGCTGGCGCGCGTCCCCCGGAGTCCGTCCGGCCGTCACCCGGCCATACGGGCGGCCGTCTCGACGAGCCGGTTGGCGTAGCCCCACTCGTTGTCGTACCAGCCGAAGACCTTCGTCAGCTCGCCGTCCGCCTGGGTCAGCGCGGAGTCGAACACACAGGACGCGGGGTCGCCCACGATGTCGCGGGACACGAGCGGGTCGGTGCTGTAGCGCAGGACGCCCTTCAGCTCCCCGTCCGCGGCCTCGGCGAAGGCCCGGTTGACCTCCTCCACCCCGGCCGGGCGGGCCAGGACCACGGCGAGGTTGGTGAGCGAGCCGTCCTCGACGGGGACGCGCAGCGCGACGCCGTCCAGCCTGCCGGCGAGCTCGGGCAGCACCTCGCCGACCATGCGGGCGGCCCCGGTCGTGGTCGGGACGATGTTGACGGCCGCCGAACGGGCCCGGCGTGGGTCCTTGTGCGGGGCGTCCAGCAGCCGCTGGTCGGCGGTGTACGCGTGCACGGTCGTCATGAAGCCGTGGACGACGCCGAAGTTCTCGTGCAGCACCTTAACCATCGGCGCGACGCAGTTGGTGGTGCAGGAGGCCATGGAGACGATCCGGTGGAGGCGGGGGTCGTAGGCCGCGTCATTGACGCCGGGGACGATCGTCACGTCCACGCTCCTGCCGGGGGCGGAGATCAGCACCCGGCGGGCGCCGGCCTTGAGATGGCGGGCCGCGTCCTCCCCCGTGCGGAACCTGCCCGTGGCCTCGACGACGACATCGGCGCCGTACCCGGCCCAGTCGATGTGGGCCGGGTCGCTGTGCGCGGTGACCGGGATGCTGCGGCCGTCCACCTCGATGGAGGAGGCCGTCGACGTCACCGGCACGTTCAGAGGGCCGTGCGTGGAGTCGAACCTGAGCAGGTGGGCGAGCGTCGCCGCGTCCGTGAGGTCGTTGACGGCCACGACCTCGATGCCCATCGGCAGCGCGCGCCGCAGCACCGCCCTGCCGATCCTGCCGAACCCGTTTATGCCGATCTTCATGGTGGTCCTCCCGGAGAGTTGGCGGTGCCGCCATCGTCCGCCGCCCCGATCAGACGGCCGTAGAGGCGTAGGTGCCGGGAGGACGGGCGTAACAGCCCCCAGCGAGAGGGCCTTCCGCCCGGGCTCGGCAGGCCCATGCGGCGGATGTCCCCCACCGGCGTGGTGAGGCACTGGGTCAGGCTCGGCCCGCCCAGACGGCGAGCGTCCTGCCACCGGCGTGGTGGCGCATACGGGCCAGCGACTCGCGCTCCAGCCGGCCCATCCACGCGCTCGGCACCCCCACCGTCGCGGCCGTCTCCCGCCGGGTATGTTCGGTCGTTCCGTCGAGGCCGAACCGCAGCCGTACGATCAGCGCCTGGCGGGGCGCGAGGGCGGCCGTGGCCGAGCGGAGCGCGCCGGCCAGCGCGGCCTGCTCCATCGCCGCCTCCGGGCAGGCCCAGACCGCGTGCTCCACGGGTTCGCTCCCGGAGGACGGCTCGGCGAACGGAGGGCCGCCGGCCGGCCGGGCGTCGAGGGCGACGCAGTCCCGCGCCAGCAGCCGCCAGGCCAGCACGCGGTCCACCGGCCGCCCCAGCTCCGCGGCCAGGCGCTCCGCGGACGGCGCGTGACCCGTCTCGCCGGTGAGTCTCTCCTCTGCACGGGCCAGCCGGTACATCTCGTCCCGCACGTGTCCCGGGATGCGGATGAGCCCGCTCGTCTCCTGCCCCTTCTGGATCGCCTTACGGATCCACCAGGCGGCGCAGGTGGAGAAGCGGAAGCCGCGTCTGTGGTCGAAGCGGTCCACCGCCTCGATGAGGCCGAGGTTGCCGTCCTGGATCAGGTCGGGAAGCGACGCGCCCCGGTGGAGGTGCCGCCTGGCGATCGACACGACCAGGCGGAGGTTGGCCCGGATCAGATGGTCGCGTGCCCGCAGGCCGTCGGCGGCCACGGCCTCCAACTCGTCCGCGTCCGGTCGGCTGGGGTCCTCGCCGAGCAGATGGCGGGCGTACACGCCCGCCTCGATCCGCCGCGCCAGCCCGGCCTCCTCCCCCGCGGTCAGCAGCGGGGTCTCGCCGATGCGGGCCAGGTACGTGTCCGGCGGACCGGGCGGGAACGATCTCCGGCCGTGTCCCTGCTCGTCCACGCTTCACCCCTCCGTCCGTGACTCGTGCCCTCTGTAATGAGACCGCCCGACCCGGGCGATGTGCAGCGGCGAAGGTCCCGCCGCGCCGGGGCCTACGGCCCGCGGACGGCGGCCGATCCGAGGTCCTTCGGCGGTGCGTTCCGCCCCTGCCGCGCCGGAGTTCGCGGGTGTGGGCTTGACGAGTCGGCATCGAGACAAGGAGGTCACGATGAACCTCGTGGAGCGGAGCCAGGGACGGTTCCTCTTCCCGGAGCTGCTGGAGCTGCTGGAGAGCCCCGTCTTCGGGTTCCGGCCGTTCGGCCAGGTCATCAGGGTTGAGGACTTCGTCGCGGACGGCAGATACGTGCTGCGGGCGGAGCTGCCCGGCATCGACCCCGACAAGGACCTCGAGGTGACCGTGGGGCACGGAGTGCTCCACATCCGGGCCGAGAAGGCCAGGGAGGTCAAGTACGCCAAGGAGCCGCGCCGCTCCGAGATCGCCTACGGCGCGTTCTCGCGCTCGGTCACGCTCCCACCGGCGGCCGAGACCGAGGACGTCACGGCCGCCTACAGGGACGGCGTCCTGGAGATCACGGTCGGGCTGAAGGAGGAGCACACGGCCGAGGGCCGCAGGGTTCTCGTTCAGCACTGTCCGCGGGACGGACCGCCACAGGCCACCGGGGTCCGTACGGGACGGGCGCGGGCCGGGCGGGCCCCCGCCCGTCTCCGTGCCGCCGGTCACGCGTCCGGGATGACTTTGGTCCCCGTGATGGGTGACCTCCGCTCGCAGAGGCGGGCGGTGGCAGGGACGACAGTGGAGACGGAACCGACGAAGGGGACAGCGATGACGGTCACACAGGCACGGGAACAGGCGACCGCGCACGTGGCATGGCGGGGTTTCCGCGGTGCGGCCTGGCGCGGCCAGGTGGACGTGCGGGACTTCATCCAGGCCAACTACACCCCGTACGAGGGCGACGGGTCGTTCCTGGCCGGGCCGACCGAGCGGACCCGCGCGGTGTGGGCGGAGGTGTCGGACCTGTTCGGCGAGGAGCGGCGGCGCGGCGTCTACGACGTGGACGCCGCCACGCCCTCCTCGATCACCTCGCACCGGCCCGGCTACATCGACTCGGACAAGGAGCTGATCGTCGGCCTGCAGACCGACGCCCCGCTCAAGCGGGCCATCATGCCCAACGGCGGCCTGCGGACGGTGGAGACCGGGCTGGCCGCCTACGGGTACCGGCTCGACCCGGCGGTCCGGGAGATCTTCACCCGGTACCGCAAGACCCACAACGACGGCGTCTTCGACGCCTACACCCCGCAGATCCGGGCGGCCCGCCGCGCCGGAATCATCACCGGGCTGCCCGACGCCTACGGCCGCGGCCGCATCATCGGCGACTACCGCCGCGTCGCCCTGTACGGGGTGGACCGGCTGATCGAGGCCAAACGCGCCGAGCAGCGCTCCCTCGACGACCGCTTCTCCTCCCCCGACGTGATCCGCGACCGGGAGGAGCTGGCCGAGCAGATCTACGCCCTGCACGAGCTGAAGCGGATGGCCGCCTCCTACGGCCACGACATCTCCGCCCCCGCCGGCACGGCGCGCGAGGCCGTCCAGTGGCTGTACTTCGGCTACCTCGCGGCGGTGAAGGAGCAGAACGGCGCCGCGATGTCGCTGGGCCGCACCTCCACCTTCCTCGACGTCTACCTGGAGCGGGACCTCGCCGAGGGGCTGCTCACCGAGCAGCAGGCCCAGGAACTGGTCGACGACTTCGTGATCAAGCTGCGCATCGTCCGCTTCCTGCGCACCCCCGAGTACGACCAGCTGTTCTCCGGCGACCCCACCTGGGTGACGGAGTCGATCGGCGGCATCGGCGCGGACGGCAGGCCGCTGGTCACCCGGACCAGCTACCGCTATCTCAACACCCTGCGCACCCTCGGCCCGGCCCCCGAACCCAACCTGACCGTGCTGTGGTCGCCCCGGCTGCCCGAGCCGTTCAAGCGGTTCTGCGCGGCCCTGTCCATCGAGACCAGCTCGATCCAGTACGAGAGCGACGAGCTGATCCGCCCCCGGTACGGCGACGACGCCGCCATCGCCTGCTGCGTGTCCGCCGCCCCCGTCGGCACGCAGATGCAGTTCTTCGGCGCCCGGGTCAACCTCGCCAAGGCCCTGCTGTACGCGATCAACGGCGGCCGCGACGAGATGACCGGCCGGCAGATCGGCCCGGCCTATCCGGCGCTGACCGGCGACGTGCTCGACTACGACCAGGTGGTCGCGGCCTACGACCGGATGCTCGACTGGCTCGCCGCCACCTACGTCAACGCCCTCAACGTCATCCACTACATGCACGACAAGTACGCCTACGAGCGCCTCCAGATGGCGCTGCACGACTACCCGGTCAGGCGCACCCTCGCCTGCGGCATCGCGGGCCTGTCGGTCGCCGCCGACAGCCTGTCGGCCGTCAAACACGCGACCGTCCGGGTGGTCCGCGACCAGACCGGCCTCGCCGTGGACTACGAGGTCGAAGGCGACTACCCCGCCTACGGCAACAACGACGACCGCGCCGACGCCATCGCGGTGGACCTGGTGCGGTCGTTCATGGACAAGATCCGCCGCCACCCGTCCTACCGGGGCGCCGAGCACACCCAGTCGGTGCTCACCATCACCTCCAATGTGGTGTACGGCAAGCACACGGGCAACACCCCGGACGGGCGCAGGGCCGGCACGCCGTTCGCCCCCGGCGCCAACCCGATGAACGGACGTGACCGGCACGGCCTGGTCGCCTCGGCGCTGTCGGTGGCCAAGCTCCCCTACGACCAGGCGCAGGACGGCATCTCGCTGACCAGCACCGTCACCCCTGAAGGGCTGGGCCGTACGGGCGAGGACCGGGTCGCCGATCTGGTGGGCCTGCTCGACGGCTACGTCGACGCGGGCGGCTTCCACATGAACGTCAACGTGCTCGACCGCGCCACGCTCGTCGACGCGATGGAGCACCCGGAGAAGTATCCGCAGCTCACCATCAGGGTCTCCGGCTACGCCGTGAACTTCGTCCGGCTGACCCGCGAACAGCAGCAGGACGTGATCGACCGCACCTTCCACGGCGCGCTGTGATGCGGGAGAGGCTGCTGGACGACTCCACCGCCCGGCTCCGCCAGGACGCCGCCGCCGAGCTCTCCCAGGCGGAGCCGGCGGCCGGCCGCGGCGTCATCGAGTCGTGGGACCTGTCGGTCGGCGTGGACGGCCCCGGCACCCGTTTCGCGGTGTTCACCTGCGGCTGCCCGCTGCGCTGCCTGTACTGCCACAACCCCGAGACCTGGCGGATGCGCGACGGCCGCCGGGTCACGGTGGACGAGGTCATGGCCGAGGTGGACCGCTACCGGCGGTTCATCTCAGTCGCCGGCGGCGGGGTGACGGTCAGCGGCGGGGAGCCACTGCTGCAACCCCGCTTCACCGGTGAGGTGCTGCGCCGCTGCCACGAGAGCGGCCTGCACACCGCGCTGGACACCTCCGGCTTCCTCGGCGACCGCGCGAGCGACGCCCTGCTGGCCGACACCGACCTCGTACTGCTCGACATCAAGTCGTCCGACCCCGAGGGCTACCCGCGGCTGACCGGGGGAAGCCTGGAGCCGACCCTGCGGTTCGCCCGCCGGCTGGCCGGCCTCGGCCGCCCGGTCTGGGTGCGGTTCGTCCTGGTCCCCGGGTACACCGACGCCGAGGACAACGTGGACGGCCTGGCCCGGTTCGTCGCGACGCTCGGCAACGTCGAGCGCGTCGACGTGCTGCCCTTCCACCGCATGGCCGCCGGCAAGTACGCCCGGCTCGGTCTCGTGTTCCCCCTGGCCGACGTCAGGCCGCCGGACGGCGCCCTGCTGCGGCGCGTGCACGCCCAGTTCGCCGCGCACGGCGTCACCAGCGTCTGAGCCGGGGTCTGCGCCGGGACCTCCGCCCTGCGTACGGCCCGGCCATGCGGTCTCGGCGGGGAAGCGGGCGGCCCGGCAGGACGATCACGCCGTCGGAGACGGTCAATGACACCCGGCGGCCTGCCGGGCCCCTCCGGCCGCCCGCTCACCCGCCGCTCCTCAGCCCTGCGCCCGGTTCGCGGCCACCTGCTCGGCGACCTGCCGTGCCCAGGCACGCACCCGGTCCGGATCACGGTAGTCGCCGCCGGTTCTCTCGGCGATCGCGGAGGCGAGGAAGCCCGTGGCGTCGCGGGCGAGCCGTCCGCCGAACGTCCGGTGCTCACGTGCGCCGAGAGCGGCCGACGCCCGGGCCGCCTGGGAGACAGGCGGGATCTCGGTCTCCTGCGCGGACCGGTCGAGCGGCCCGCTGCTGAACAGCCACACCGCCCGTCCGGACAGCGCCGCGGCATGCCTGCGGGCGAAGCGCCGGGCGTCCTTGTGCCAGCGTCCCGCGTACAGCGCGCCGCCCAGCACCACGGCGTCGTAGGCGGTCACGTCGCGAACCTCCGCGGCGTCCGCCACATCGGTCTCGAACCCCTGGCCGCGCAGGGTGTCGCCGATCCAGCCCGCGATCTCCGCGGTCGAGCCTCGTTTGGATCCGTAGGCGACCAGCACCCGTGTCATGGCCGGACCTCCTTTCTTAGACGTGTCGGCTGCAGCCTCCCGCCCCGATCACCGGGCGGACAGCGGCGAGACGATCCCCGCCCCCGCCACGCGCCCGATCCGGTACGTGTGGGCCGTCGCCCGGCTCGCCCTCGGCTGGGTCTTCCTGTGGGCCTTCCTGGACAAGCTGTTCGGCTGGGGCTTCGCCACCCCCGCCGCCAAGGCGTGGGTCAGCGGCGGCAGCCCGACCACCGGCTTCCTCAAGGGCACCGCGGACGCGACCTTCGGCGGGCTGTTCACCGCCCTGGCCGGGCAGGCATGGGTGGACTGGCTGTTCATGGCGGGCCTGCTGGGCGTCGGCGCCGCTCTCATCCTGGGAGTGGGCCTGCGCGTCACCGCCGTGGCGGGCGGGCTGCTCCTGCTGCTGATGTGGGCGGCCGAGCTGCCGCTCGACACCAACCCCTTCGTCGACGAGCACATCGTCTACGCCATCGTCCTGGCCGGCCTGGCCCTGGCCAGCGCCGGCGAGACCCTCGGCCTCAGCAGGTGGTGGGCCGCCACTCCCTTGGTCCGCCGGTTCCCCATCCTCAAGTAGACCCCGTCCGGCCTCACGGCCCCTCGGCTCCGGTGCCCGCCCCCCGCCCCCGGGGGCGGGCACCGGCATGGATGCACACCGGCCGGCTACCGGGGGAGCGCCCGTAGTAGGCGGCTCGCATCAGTGCCTGCATGTCGTCCAGCATCGGCATGCGGGGATTGGCCGGCGCGCACTGGTCCTCGTACGCGTTGAGCGCCTGCTGTGGGAGCGCGTCGAGGAACGCCTGCTCGTCGACGCCGGCGCGGCGGAAGGAGGGCTCGATCCCGACCGCGTCCCGCAGGCGCTCGACGGCCGCGGCGAGGGACTCGACCCCCTCGGCCGGCGTGGCCGCGGGCAGGCCCAGCGTCTGGGCGATCTCCTGGAAGCGCTCGGGGGCCCGGTAGTCCTCGTACTTGGGCCAACCCGACAGCTTCGACGGGACGGTGCCGTTGTAGCGGATGACGTGCGGCAGCAGGATGGCGTTCGTGCGCCCGTGGGCGACATGGAAGGTGGCGCCGAGCGTGTGCGACATGGCGTGCACGATGCCGAGGAAGGCGTTGCCGAAGGCCATGCCGGCGATGGTGCCGGCGTTGTGCATCTTCTCTCTGGCCTCCGGGTCGGCGCCGCCGCGGGTGACCGCGCGCTCCAGGTAGCGGAAGATGATCCTTATGGCGTGGAGGGCCGGGCCGTCGGTGAAGTCGCTCGCGTAGACCGACACGTACGACTCGATGGCGTGGGTGAGGGCGTCGAAACCGCTGTCGGCGGTGACCACCGCGGGCAGGTCGGCGGCGAGGACCGGATCCACGATCGCGACGCTCGGGGTGAGCGCGTAGTCGGCCAGCGGGTACTTCTTGCCCGTCGCGGTGTCGGTGATGACGGCGAACGGCGTGACCTCCGCCCCCGTGCCCGACGTGGTCGGCACGCACACCAGGCGGGCGAGCTCGCCCAACGTCGGGAAGCGGAAGGCGCGCTTGCGGATGTCGAAGAACTTCTCCTTCATGTCCGCGAAGACGACCTCGGGATGCTCGTACCGCAGCCACATGACCTTGGCTGCGTCCATCACCGAGCCGCCGCCGAGGGCGACGATGGTGTCGGGCCGGAAGGCGCGCATGAGATCGGCGCCCTTGTCCACGGTCGCCACGCTCGGCTCGGGCTCCACGTCGTCGATGATCTGCAGGGCCACCCGCTCGGCCCGCCGCCGCAGCACGCCGGTGACGCGGTCGACGTATCCTAGCTGCGTCATCACGGCGTCGGTCACGATCGTGACGCGGTGCACGTCCCGCATATCCGCCAGGTAGCGGATCGCGTTCGGCTCGAAGTAGATCTTCGCGGGGACCTTGAACCACTGCATGTTGTTGGTGCGCCGCCCGATCCGCTTGATGTTGAGCAGGTTGACGGCCGAGACGTTGTTCGACACCGAGTTGTGCCCGTAGCTGCCGCAGCCGAGGGTCAGCGAAGGCAGGAACGCGTTGTAGATGTCGCCGATGCCGCCCTGGGAGGCGGGGGCGTTCCAGATCACCCGCACCGCCTTGACCCTGACGCCGTATCTCTCGGCGAGCTCGGCGTCCTCGGTGTGGATGACGGCGCTGTGCCCGAGGCCGTCGAACTCGACCATGCGCTCGGCGAGGGCCAGACCCTCCTCGCGGCTGCGGGCCCGCAGGACGGCGAGCACCGGGCACAGCTTCTCCCTGGTCAGCGGCTCGCGCGGACCGACCTCGGCCACGGGGACGAGGATCAGAGAGGTGTCCGGCGGCACGGCGAACCCGGCCTGCCCGGCGATCCAGTGGGGTGTGCGCCCGACGACGTCCGGGTTGAGCCTGGCCTCGGAGCAGGAGTCGCCGCGGGCCGTCACCCCGAACACGAACTCCTCCAGCTTCGCCTTCTCCTCCGGCGTCGCGACGTACGCGTGCAGCCGGGCGAACTCGGCCAGCGCCGCGTCGTAGATCTCCTCGTCGAGGATGACGGCCTGCTCCGAGGCGCAGATCATGCCGTTGTCGAACGTCTTGGACAGCACGACGTCGTGCACCGCCCGGCGCAGCTTGGCCGTCCGCTCGATGTAGGCGGGGACGTTGCCCGCGCCCACTCCCAGGGCCGGCTTGCCGGCCGAGTACGCGGCCCTGACCATGGCGTTACCGCCGGTGGCGAGGATGACCGACACGCCCTGGTGCCGCATGAGCGCGCCGGTCGCCTCCAGCGAGGGCTCCTCGATCCACTGGACGCAGTGTTCGGGAGCGCCGGCGGCGACGGCGGCGTCGCGGACGATCCTGGCGGCCTCGGCGCTGCAGCGCTGGGCCGCGGGGTGGAACGCGAAGACGACGGGGTTTCGCGTCTTCAAGGCCAGCAGGGCCTTGAAGATCGTGGTCGAGGTGGGATTGGTGACGGGGGTGACGCCGCAGACCACCCCGACCGGATCGGCGATCTCGACGATGCCGTCGATCTCGTCGCGGGACACGACGCCGACCGTCCTGAGCCCGGCCATGCTATGGGTCACGTGCTCGCAGGCGAAGATGTTCTTGACCGCCTTGTCCTCGAACAGCCCGCGGCCCGTCTCCTCGACGGCGAGGCGGGCGAGCGCGGCGTGCCGGTCCAGCGCGGCGACGGACGCCTTCTTCACTATGTGGTCGACCTGCTCCTGCGTGAAGGACTCGTACTCCGTCAGCGCCTTCTGCGCGCCGGCCACCAGTGTGTCGATCGCGGCGTGCACGTCGGCGGGCAGGGCGGCTCCGGCCGGGGAGTCGGTCATGTGGATCACCTCATGGGCTCGGTCGGCAGGCTTGTCACCTCCATCGTCCTGAGGCCGGCACGCCCGGGCCGCTGCGCAACGGCCTCTCTCCTGGGGACCAAGGTCATCGGTTCCGGCGGCCGTCGAGCGCACGCGGCGGGGGCCGGGCAAGGGTTGCCGGTCCCTCGATCCGGCGACGTAGGTCCTCACCCGCCCACCCCACCGGCCCTGTCCCGGACCGGCGTGAGCGAGAACACTGGCACCGTGAACACGACATCCGACTCTCACGCGGGTGTGGTGGAAACGAGAGGAAGGTGCGCCGTGAACTCTCCGTTCGCCACCCACGTCGCCTTCACCCGGCTGCTCTGCGCCGCCGGGCAGGCGCCCTCGGTGCTGAACACGCAGCCCTGGCGAATCAAGGCGGTCCGGGGAGAGTTCGCCGAACTGCTGGCCGACCCCGACCGGCGGCTGCGGGTCGGCGACCCCCGCGGGCGGTCCCTGCACGTCAGCTGCGGCGCCGCCCTGTTCAACCTCCGGCTCGCCGTACGGACGGCCGGTCACCGGCCGCTGGTCTGGCTGCTGCCGAACACCGCGGAGGAGCCCCGGCTCCTGGCCGCCGTCCGCGTGTCGACGTCCGGACCGGCCTCCTGGCGGACCCGCGACCTCTACGAAGGCATCGGCCTGCGCCACACCAACCGTGAGCCGTTCAGCGAGTGGCGGATACCCGAGCACGTGCTCACCGACCTGCGGGACGCCGCCGCCCGCGAGGGGGCCCGCCTGGTCGTGCTCGGCCGCCGTGCCTCGGCCGGCCTGCTGGAGTGCGTCGCCGTCGCCGACGACGAGCTGGCCGGGGACGCCGCCTACCAGGCCGAGCTGCGGGCCTGGACGATGGGCGGAAGCCGCGGCGAGGGCCTGCCGACCTACGTGCAGGGACCGGCCTGTGCCGACGACCCGGCTCCGGTCCGGGACTTCGGGATGCACGGGGGACGCGGGCCTGTCCGCTTCGAGCCCCGTCCTCAACTGGCGGTGCTCACCACCGCCGGCGACGGCCCCGCCGACTGGCTGCGCGCGGGCCAGGCGTTGCAACGCGTGCTGCTGACCGCGACCGTCCACGGGGTCTCGGCGTCGTTCCTCAACCAGCCCCTCGACCTTCGCGACATGCGCGGCCGCAGGGACCCCCACCACCGGGACGGGCACCTTCAGATGATCGTCCGCCTGGGATACGGCCCCCCGGTCCCCCGCGCGCCCCGCCGTCCCCCTGCGGAGCTGAAGGAGACCGGTCCGGCCTGAGGGATCTTCCGCGTCTAGGACGGGAGCGCCGGGGCGGACGGCGCCTCGGGTGCGCCCGGCAGGCGCGACCCGGTGGGCAGCAGCGGCGCGCACGCCTTGACCGCCGCCCCGTACGTCGCGGACAGCGCGTCGACGCGCTCGCCTTTGATGTCCAGGTTCACCAGGCCGTCCGAGGAGACCGCGACCTCGGGGAATCCGGGCAGGCCGTGCGAGCGCATGCAGGCGCTGAACCGCCCGGCGTCCGCGGCGGGCTCCCGTGGCGGGGCGGCAGTCGACTGCCGGACGCCCGCGGCGACGAGCGCGGCGAGGACGGTGGCGGCGAGGACCGCCGTTCTGATCGTCGATCCGGACATGAGGGTTGTCTCCGTTCTGCCGTCCGGCTGCTTTCCACGGGTCCAGACAAACAGCGGACCGGTTACCGGGCGGGAACGGCGGCGGTTACCGCGATGTAACCGGCGGCCGGGCATGCTGGGGATCATGAGGGTGCTCTTGGTCGAGGACCACGAGGAGCTGGCGCACACGGTGGCCGCCGGGCTGCGCCGGGAGGGCATGGCCGTCGACGTGGCCCTCGACGGCGACGCGGCGCTCGTGCGCGCCTCGGTCCACCGGTACGACGTCGTCGTCCTCGACCGCGACCTGCCCGGCCGCCACGGCGACGATGTGTGCAGGTCGCTGGTCGCCTCAGGGTATCCCGCTCGGGTGCTGATGCTCACCGCCGCCGCGACGGTCGACGACAAGGTCACCGGGCTGGGCATCGGAGCCGACGACTACCTGCCCAAGCCGTTCAGCTTCGCCGAGCTGGTCGCCAGGGTGCGGGCGCTGGACAGGCGGACCACCCCCGCCCTCCCGCCGGTGCTCGTCCACGGAGACCTGCGCGTGGACCCGGCCACCCGCGTCGCCACCCGCGGCGGGCGCCGGCTGGGGCTGAGCCCCAAGGAGTTCGCCGTGCTGGAGCTGCTGCTTGCGGCGGGAGGCGCGGTCGTCTCCGCGGAAGACCTGCTGGAGCGCGGCTGGGACGAGTTCGCCGACCCGTTCACGCAGACCGTCAAGGTGACGATCAGCCGGCTGCGCCGCAAGCTCGGCGACCCGCCGCTGATCGAGACCGTGCCCCAGGCCGGATACCGGATATGAGGCCGGCGGTACGGCTGCGCCTGACCCTGCTCTACGGAGGACTGTTCCTGGGGGCCGGTGCGCTGCTGATCGCCCTCGTCTACATCCTGGTCGAGTTCTCGCCCTTCCCCGTGGCCCCGGCCGCCCCCGGAGCACCCGGAGCACCCGGAGGGATCGGCCCGTCCGTCCAGACGCCGCCGGCGGGCCGGCCGGACAGCATGCGGCTGCTGGTCAACTCCGCCATCGCGCTGGCGGTGATGGCGTTCGCCGCGGTCCTGCTGGGGCGGCTCATGGCCGAGCGGGTGCTGCGCCCGCTGGGCGAGATGACGGCCGCCGTGCGGCGCATCACGGCGGACCGCCTCGACAGGCGGCTGGCCGCCTCCGGCCCGGACGACGAGCTCAAGGAACTGGCCGACACCTTCGACGAGCTGCTGGACCGGCTGGAGGCCGCGTTCACCGCGCAGCGCCGGTTCGTCGCCAACGCGTCTCACGAGCTGCGCACTCCCCTGACACTGCAGCGGGCCATGGCCGAGGTCGCGCTCGCCGATCCGGAGGCGGACGCCCCGTCGCTGCGAGCCGTGCTGACGCGCATGCTGGCCGCGGGCGAGCACCAGGAACGGCTCATCGAGGCTCTGCTCACGCTGGCTCGCAGCCGGCAGGGCCCGCACCATCAGGAGCCCCTCGACCTGGCGGCGATCACCGGGATCGCCCTCGACCGTCTCGGGAACCCGGAGCCCCGTGTCGAGTCCGCACTGCACCCGGCACCCGCGTCCGGCGACGGTGCCCTGATCGAGCGCCTCGTCGCGAACCTGCTGGACAACGCCGTCCGGTACAACGTGCCCGGCGGGTGGATCAGGGTGGAGACCGCCGTGGTGTCCGGACGCCCCACCCTGACGATCACCAACAGCGGCCCCGTGATCCCGCCCGACCGGGTCGACATGCTCCTTGAGCCCTTCCAGCGGCTCGAGACCGCGAGGAAGGCCCGCGGCGACGGCCTGGGGCTGGGCCTGTCGATCGTGGCCGCCATCGCCGAGGCGCACCACGGCACGCTTGTCGCGCGCCCCCTCCCGGCGGGAGGACTCGAGGTGACCGTCGCCCTGCCCGGCCGGCGGACCCCGGCCGGTACGGATTCCGGGTCCCGGGCGCCGGCCACGCGATCGTGACACGCCGGCCGTGATCGGGAGCACGCATGCCCCGCACCGCGTGTACTCCAGGCCGCCGAAGTCGCGGCCGGCGCCTGGACGACCAGATCGAGCCCGCGGTCAGGCGTCCCGCCAGCGGTGGAAGGCGGCGGCCTGGCCGACGAGGGCGCCGTCCGCGCCGAGGAGGTTCCACATGGTGAGGTCCTCCACCCAGAACCGGCGGCCCGACTTCGCCACCCGCAGGCCGCGGTAGCCCGTCGCGTACCCGTCCCCGGCGACCGCGTCCAGCAGTTCCTGCCGGCTCTCCCGGCTGCCGGGGAGGGCGGACAGCCGCGACGGCATCCCCACGAACTCCTCCCAGCCGTACTCGAAACACCGCTGCGCGGTCCTGTTGGCGTAGGTGAAGAGCGGGTCGGGGCTCGCGTCGTGGGCCAGCAGCCCGAAGGGGGCGTCCTCGTACAGCCATTCCCCCGTGGCCTCCGGGCGGCCGAGGGGCGTCCCGACGAGGCGCAGGTGGCACGAGGTCAGCAGGGCGTGGAAGCCGGGGTCGTTCACTGGGGTACCTGACGTGCCTTCCGGGTGGTGCCGTTCTCGCAGGCCAGTGTAGGAACCCCAGGTCAGGAGGGTGCGGGCGGGCCCGCCATTAGTCCGGCGGCGTCACGGGCCCCTCCCCCGCACCCGCCGGGACGGCCGGGGCGGCCGTCCGCGCCTTCGGGCCCGGGCCGGCCATCAGCGCCGTGACGTCGTAGACGACGGTGGCGGCGGCGAGCGAGGTGACCTCCGCGTGGTCGTACGCGGGGCTCACCTCGACGACGTCGGCCCCGACGAGGGAGTCGCCGGGCAGGCCCCGCAGCAGGCGGAGCAGTTCGCGCGAGGTGAAGCCGCCCATCTCGGGGGTTCCGGTGCCGGGCGCGAACGCGGGGTCGAGGACGTCGATGTCGACCGACAGGTACACGGGCGCGTCGCCGACGCGCGTGCGGATGCGGTCCAGCACGCCCTCGACGCCGAGGAGGTCGAGGTCCCCCGCGCGGATCACCTGGAAGCCGAAGGCCGCGTCGTCGGCCAGGTCCTGCTCGTCGTAGAGCGGGCCGCGGATCCCGACGTGGATGGAGTGGTCCTCGACCAGGAGCCCCTCCTCGAAGGCCCGGCGGAAGACCGTTCCGTGCGTCCGCGACGCGCCGAAGTAGGTGTCCCAGGTGTCGAGGTGGGCGTCGAAGTGGACCAGGGCCACCGGGCCGTGCACCCGGTTGACGGCCCGCAGCAGCGGGAGGGCGACCGTGTGGTCACCGCCGACCGTGATCAGCCGGTGGCGGTCGGAGACCAGGCCGGCGGCGTGCCGGTCGATCTGCTCCAGCGCCTCGTCGATGGAGAAGGGGTCGCAGGGCACGTCGCCCGCGTCGACCACCTGCACCCGCCGGTAGGGCGCCACGTCCAGGTCGGGATGGTAGGCGGGCCGCAGGTTGCGGGACGCCTGCCGGACCGCGGCCGGCCCGAACCGGGCGCCGGGACGGAACGACGTGCCGCCGTCGAACGGCCGCGGCACCTCCGTCCCCGAAACCGGCCCCCGGATGCCGTCCCGCCCGTCCGCCGTGCCCATGCCGCCGCCTTCCGTCATGTCTCCTCGCTTCCCGCTCCCCGCTCCCACCCGCCGCGTCACTCCCCCCCGCGTCACTCCACCACGCGTCACTCCACCACGGGCGGCGGGAAGGACCGCGGCGCCGGGTTCAGCGCGCGGACGTGCCGGGCGACCTCCCCCGCCGTCGCGATCCAGAGGGTGGGCAGGGAGGTCATCATCTCGATGAGCTGGTCGAGCGCCCGCAGACGCGCCGCGCGACCGGACAGGAAGGGGTGGTTCGTCAGGGAGAAGCAGCCCCCGTCCTCGTGGATCGCGCGCAGTTCGAGCGACCACATCTCGAGCACCTTCGCCGGGCTCTCGATGACCCCCGACCCGAACACCTCGGGCACGTAGGCGTACTGCTCCCAGTCGTCCAGCGCCCAGTGCACCGGGATCTCGACCAGTGACCGCGCGCCCCGGCCCCCGTGCTCGGCCAGGAGGTACGGCACGTCGGAGTCCATCAGGCTGCTGTCGTACTCGAACCCGCGGTCCAGGAGGAGCCCCGGGGTGGCGTACGTGGTCTCCCACATCGGCGCCCGATAGCCGGCCGGCCGCAGCCCCGCGACCCTCTTCAGCGCGGCCAGGCCCCGGTCGAGCATCGCCCCCTCCTCCTCGGCCGACATGCCGCGCACCGACTCGTGCAGGTAGCCGTGATGGGCGATCTCGTGCCCGGCGTCGACGATCCTGCCGATCAGCTCGGGGTAGCGCTCGGCCGTGTAGCCCGGCACGTAGAACGTCGCGCGCAGGTCGTGCCGGCGCAGCAGCCGCAGGATCCTCGGCACCCCGGTCAGCGGGCCGTACGCCTGATGGGACATCACCGACAGGCGCGTCGCGCTGCCGGGGTCGGCGGTCAGGACGACGGCCTCGGCGTCCAGGTCGAAGCTGAGCACGGCCGCGGCGGTCGCTCCCCCGGGCCAGGCGACCGGGTCGGCGGGGCGGGTCGCGTCGCGGGCGGCCGGCGCGTCGTGCTCCGTCCCCGCGCCCGGCTCGGACACGGACAGCCGGACCCTGCTCGCCTCCGGCTCCCCGTGGGCCGACGGCGGCTCCTGCACCGACAGCCGGACCCTGTTCGCGTCGGCCTCGGGAAGGACCTCCGGCGGCTCCGGCACGGACGGCCGGACCCGGGTGGAGGCCGTCTCCGGCCGGTCGGCGTCGCGGACGAAGTCGACCGGCCCGGGCTCCTCGCCGGGCCAGCGGAGCACGGCGTCGGCCTTCGGCGTCTCGGCCACCACGCGGCCCCGGGCGACGACGAAGCGCGGACGCACCTGGCGGCGCAGGACGTCGACGCCGTCCTGCGCGGGCAGGACCAGGAACGACGCCGGCCTCCCCTCGGCCAGGCCGTACCGGTCGTCCAGGCCGAGGACCGCGGCGGCCCGCTCGGTCACCATGCCGTGGCACGCGGCGATCTCCGCGGGCGCGGTCATCTGGGTGGCGAGCGCTCCGACGAGCGCGACCTGCGCCGGGTTCGCCGTGCCCAGCGGGAACCAGGGGTCCATGATGTCGTCGTGGCCGAACGCCACGTTGACTCCCGCGGCCAGCATCTCCTTGACCCGGGTCAGGCCGCGGCGCTTGGGGTAGTCGTCGAAGCGGCCCTGCAGGTGCAGGTTGACCATGGGGTTGCACACGAGGTTCACGCCGGAGCGCAGCAGCAGGCGCTGCAGCTTGTAGGCGTAGGCGGCGTTGTAGGAGCCCATGGCCGTCGTGTGGCTCGCCGTGACGCGGTCCCGCAGGCCGGTCCGCAGCGCCTGGGTCGCGAGCACCTCGACGAACCGCGACTGCTCGTCGTCGATCTCGTCGCAGTGCACGTCGACCCGCAGGCCGTGCTCGGCGGCGAGGGCGACGGCGATCTCAAGGGAGCGCACGCCGTCCTCGCGGGTGTCCTCGTAGTGCGGGATCGCCCCGACCACGTCCACGCCGAGACGCACCGCCTCCCCCAGCAGCCGCTCACCGTCGGGGAAGGAGCACACGCCCTCCTGGGGGAAGGCGACGATCTGCAGGTTCACCACGTCACGGACCGACTCGCGCACCTCCAGCAGGGCCCGCAGCGCGACCAGCGACGGGTCGGTGACGTCGACGTGGCTGCGGATGTGCAGGACGCCGTTCGCGACGTACCAGCGCAGCACCTGCCGCACCCTGCCGGCCACGTCGTCGCGGCTCAGCAGGGGCTTGCGCTCGGCCCAGCGGGCGATCCCCTCCCACAGCGTGCCGCTCTCGTTCCACCGCGGTTCCCCGGCGGTCAGCACCGAGTCGAGGTGGACGTGCGGCTCGACGTACGGCGGGGTGAGCAGCCCGCCCTCGGCGTCCAGCACCGTGACCCGCCCGTCGGCCGGGACGGAGCCGGCCGGGCGGATCGCCGCGAACCTACCGTCGCGGACGAGCACGTCGACCGGCTCGGGCCGGCCCGGCATCCGGCCGTCGCGCACCAGAAGATCTGTCACCTGTTCCCCCGATCAAGCGGTCCCGAATGCGATGCGAACGATCAGGCGGTGTGCCGCACGCCCGTCTCCCCCACCATGCCCGGGACGGCGGCCGACCGCCTCCCGGCGACGTAGTAGACGAGCGCGGAGACGACCGCCCCCGCCAGCCACGACAGGTCGACGCCGCCCAGCGCGCGGGCGCCGGGCCCCTGCAGGAACGCGGGCACGCCGTACGAGAAGGCCCAGGTGGCGAAAGCGCCGGCGAGGAACGCGACGACGGCGGACCAGCGGACGTCGGCGAGGCGGCTCGCGCCCGCCGGCTCGAACAGCGCGTCCACGTCGACGCGCTCCCGGGCGAAGAGCCAGTAGTGGATGAGGACCACCGCCGCCCACGGCGCCACCCAGGTGACCATGCCGGCCAGCCAGGCGTCCAGCGTGTTCGCGAAATCCTGCTGGTAGATGAGGAAGAGCGTGAACACCGTGGCCAGCACGCCGACGCCGTACGTGAGCTTGCGGCGGTCGACGTTCCAGTCGAGGGTCTGCGCGCACAGGGCGCAGGAGTACATGTTGAGGATGTTGGTGGCGATCGGCCCGTGGATGACGAGCAGGATCAGCGGCACCGCGAGCGCGCCGAACGCGCCCACCACGAGCTCGCCGGGGTCGACCTTCTGGCTCACCGTCGCCAGCGTGGCGCCCAGCACGCCCAGCCAGACGACCGGGACGAACTGTCCGAGCACCGAGGCCCAGAACAGTCTCCCCCGGGGCATCTCACGCGGGACGAAGCGGGAGTAGTCGGAGGCGTACGCGAACCAGGTGATGCCCCACCCGATCCCGATGGCGGTCATGACGGTGCTCATCGCCGACAGCCGCGCGCCCCCGGTGAGGTGCTGTCCCGCCCAGTCCCAGTGCACGCCGGTCCGCGTCCACGCGATGACCGACATGGCCAGGACGACGAGGAGGGTGACCGGGACCGTCCAGCGTTCGAAGGTGGCGATCGCCCGGAACCCGAACGCGGCGATCAGCACCTGGGCCGCCATGACGAACAGGGCGACGACGATCTTCACGCCGGTGCCGCCGGAGATGCCGACCTTGGCGAACAGGGCCATGACCAGGTCGAGGATGATCCACGTGTTGACGGCGCACCAGCCGATCGCGATCACACCCTGGATCGCGGCCGGCAGGTAGGCGCCGCGCCGGCCGAACGCCGCGCGGGAGAGCACCATCTGGCTGACGCCCGTGCGCTGCCCCATCAGGACGAAGAAGCCGAAGACGGCCATGCCGACGACGTTGCCGAGGACGAGGACGAGGACCGTGTCGGCCAGGCTCAGGCCGAGGCCGATGCCGAGGGCGCCGAGGACCCAGTTGATCGGCGCCAGGTTCGCGCCCGCCCAGATCCAGAACTGATGGGCCGCCGTGGACGTCCTGGCCTCGTCGGGCACGGGGAGCAGCCGGTGCTCGACCGCCTCCCTGGCGTCGGCCGTCCGCGCCGCCGGATTCCCCGCTGAACTCTGCATGTCCCGCTCCCTTTGCCGGAGCCCCGATATAAGTGGAAAGTCTCGCCTTCGGCCGGGTCGGACGACAATGGACGATCCGTCAACAGACGCCGCGGTCGTGATAGACAACCTGACATGGCGATCTGCCTGTCCAACCTGATCAGGCACCCCGTCGTGCAGCGGGGCGACCCGGTCGTGCTCTCCGGCGCCGACCTTCTCGACAGGCCGATCCGCTGGCTGCACTCCAGCGACATCTACGAGATCGCCCCGCTACTCCGCGACGGCGACATGCTGCTGACGACCGGCCTCGGCCTGGAGGGACGGGGTGAGGCGGAGCGACGGGCGTACGTCCGGCACCTCGCCACCCGAGGGGTGGCCGGCGTCGCCCTGGAGCTGTGCCGGTTCTTCACGACCGCCCCCATGGACATGGTGGAGGAGGCCGAGCGCCTGGGCCTGCCGATGCTGGGCTTCCGCGCCCTCGTGCCGTTCGTCGAGGTGACCGAGGCGGTGAACAGCACGATCGTCGACGTCACCGTGCACCGGCTGCGCCGGATGGACGAGGTCTCGCGCGGCCTTTCGGAGGTGCTCGCCAACGGCGGCTCCGTCGGGGAGCTGGTGGCCCGGCTCGCCGCCGTCCTCGACCGTCCCGTGTCCCTGACCGGACCGCTCAGCGAGACGACGGCCGGCGACCAGGCCCATGCCCGCCGGAGCCGTGGGGAGCCGGAACCGGAGCCGGATCGCGCGCCCGTCGTCCTCAACGGCGCCGTCTGGGGGTGGCTGCACACCCGCCACGGGGACGGCGAACGCCTCGTCGAACAGGCGGCTCTGGAACGCGCGGCCGAGATCGTGGCGCTCGGGCTGCTCCGCGGTGAACGCGAGGCGGTCTCCCACAGCTCGGAGCGCCGCCGGCTGGTCGCGGCCCTGCTCTCCGGCCGGGGCGACCGCGAGGGTCTGCGGGCCCGGGCGCAGGCGGCCGGGCTGCCGCTGTCCGCGGACGGTTACGTGGTGGCGCTGGCGCGCGACGACGACCCGGCCCTGGCACTCGCGGCGCTCGACCGGGCCGCCCGAGCGGCGTCGGCGCCGCCGGGCGCGCGGTCGCTGCCATCCCCCGCGGTCGTGACGGCGGAGGCGGACGGCCTCTGCTGCACCGTTCTCACCACCGTGCCCACCGGCCCGGGGTCGCCGCGCCGGCTCGCGGCCCGCCTGTCCGCGGAGCTCGCCGACGCCCTCCCGGTGACCGGGGCGGGCGCGGTGGGGCCGCCCGTCCGGGCGGTCGAGGACCTGGTCCACAGTGTGACGGAGGCGCGGCTCGTGCTGCGGTTCGCACGTCAGGTGGCGCCGCGCACGCACGTCGCCGACGCCGCCGCGCTCGGGGCGGAGCGGGCGCTGCTGCGGGCCTACGACGTGGACGGACTGGCCCGCTACGTCCGCGAGCAGCTCGGCCCGCTGATCGACTACGACGAGCGCCGCGGCACCCGGCTGCTCGACACCCTGGAGACGCTGCTGACCTCCGCCGAGGGCAAGGCCGAGGCGGCCCGCCGGCTGCACCTGCGCCGTCAGACGCTCTACCAGCGGCTGCGGCGGATCGGCGAGCTGCTCGACGCCGACGTGGAGGCTCCCTGGACCCGGGCCGGCCTGCTGCTGGCGCTGCGCGCCCGCCACCTGCTGGGCGACGACTCCCTGACCCGGTGACGCCTCCCTGACCCGGTGACGGCGGCCTCCTCACGCGTAGCGGTGATCGTCACCTTGGCCGGCGGACTGATCGGCGCGATCAGCCGTCAACCGGCCCAAGCCGCCATCGGCCCCGTCACCTGGCCGGCCCGGCGCCTCATCCCCCGTCCCCGGCCCGGTTCGTCCGGATGAGCGTCTCCACCGCCGCCGCGTCGGGAAGCGACGGACTCGCTCCGGTCCTGGTGGTGGCGAGCGCGCCGGCGGCCATCCCGCGCTGGATGGCGGTGCCGTCGTCCAGCCCGGCGGCGAGGGCGGCGGCGAAGAAGCCGGTGAAGGCGTCCCCCGCGGCCGTCGTGTCGACGGGTTTCACCTGGTAGGCGGGGAAATAGCGGGTCCGGGTCGCGGTCACCGACAGGGCCCCGGCCGAGCCGAGGGTGATGAGGGCGTGCCCCACGCCGCGGTCGAGGAACCAGGACGCGGCCCGCTCGGCGGACGTCACGTCGGTGACCCGCACCCCGGTCAGTTCGCTCGCCTCGTTCTCGTTGGGCGTCGCGATGTCGACGTGCTGCCACACGTCGTCCGGAAGCTCCTGCGCGGGGGCCGGGTCGAGCACCACCGTCAGCCCGGCGGCCGCGCCCGCCTTCGCCGCGTGGCAGGAGACCGGCACGGGGACCTCCAACTGGAGGAGAAGCAGGCTGACCTCGCCCTCGACGGCACGGATGCTCTCGTCGACCGCGTCCGTGTCGAGAGAGGCGTTCGCCAGCGGGGTGATGACGATGTCGTTCTCGCCGGAGGCGTCGACCCGGATGTGCGCGATGCCCGTGCGGCCCTCGACCGTGCGGACCTGCGACAGCGCGACGCCGTACGCCTGGAGCTCGGACAGGACGATGTCGCGGAACGGGTCCCGTCCCACGCACCCCGCGAGCCAGGTGGGCGATCCGGCGCGGGCGGCGGCCACGGCCTGGTTGGCGCCCTTGCCGCCGAGGACGAGGCTGCAGTCGTAGCCGAGCACGGTCTCGCCGGGGCGCGGCAGTCGCCGGCTGTACGCGGTGACGTCCGCGGTGATGCTCCCGACGACGAGCACGCCATCCGGTCTCATGCGATCCTCTCCAAACCGAGCAGTGGTGTCGCGCCTGGGCGTGCGCATGCTCCCCGGCGGCCGAGCCGGCTCATCTCGCCCGGGTCCTTCCCGCCGGGGAGGGCGCGGCGGTCCCGGCGGGCGACGTCCTCGGCGGCGCGGTCGACGCCCGATCGACCAGCTTGGTGCCGAGGACGACGCGGCGCGGCATGTCGTCGACGTGCCGCGGGTCCAGCCTGCGCAGGAGCAGTCGCATCGCGAGGACGCCCTGCTCCACCATCGGCCGGTCGATGACGGTGAGCGGCGGCCGGAGCAGGGGCCCGGTGTCCAGGTCGTCGAACCCGATGAGGCTGATCTCGTCGGGAACGCCGACGCGCATGTCGTGCAGGGCCTTGAGGGCGCCGAGCGTCATGAGGTTGTTCGCGGTGAAGACCGCGGTGGGGGGTTCGGGGAGCGAGAGCAGGGACAGGGTGAGCTGGTAGCCGCTCTGCTCGCGGAAGTCGCCGATCAGATCGTGCTCCGGCGCGATCCCGATGCCCGCGGCGGCGAGCGTCTCCAGGAAGCCTTCGCGACGGCGGCGGCCGGGTGTGGTGTCGACGGGCCCGCTGATCGCCGCGATCCGGGTGTGCCCGAGGCCCATGAGGTGCTCGGCCGCCTGCCGGGCTCCGCCCGCGTTGTCGACCAGGATCGCGTCGAAGTCCTCACCGTCGGCCAGGTCCCGGTCGACGAACACCAGCGGCACGCCGGCGTCCCTGACGTTCAGCGGGGTCCTGTCCTGCTCCGTTGCGGGAGCCAGGACGATGCCGTCCACTCGCCGCACCATGTCGGCGATCACGTCGTCCTCGCGCTCGCCGCTCTCGTCGCTGTTGGCGAGCAGGATCCGGTACGGCTCCGTCCGCGTGACCGACTCCATCCCCTTCACGACCGCGGCGAAGTAGGGATTGGTGATGTCCGGGACGACGACACCGATGGTGTAGGTGCGTCCCGATTTCAGCGACTGGGCCGCGGCGCTCGGCGAGTAGCCGAGTTCGTCCACGGCCGTCTGGATCGCCGCGGACGCGCGCACCCGCCGGCCACGCAGGAAACGCGAAACGGTCGCGGCGGACACGCCTGCACGAGCCGCTACCTCATGGATGGTGACCACTCTGCTCCTGGTGAAACCGTTGTCAGAGAATGGTTGCACCTTTGCACCCCGGGCGGTCAACAGCACGGGCTCCCCCTGTTGCGGAGTTGTTATCCGCGCCGGTCCGGGGGGGCTGCGCGGTGCCGCGCGAGGGAACTCGGGGCCCTCCGCCCGTTGCGCTGCCGCCCGGCAAGTGAAATCGTTGTCAGCACCCTGGCATCGGCAGATGCCTCCCGCTCCCGTGTCCCCACCGGCGGTGAAGGAGATGTCACGAATATGTGTCGCCGTGTTACTTCTGCCGTCGGCCACTTGACAGTCGATCGAGATCAGAGCAATCGTCCCTACCAGCAGTTATGCGCACCACCGTGCCGCCTTCCCGGCGGCGCACCTGTCCGAGGAGTGTCCGTGATCGGTTCCTGAAGGACGGCGCGGACGCCGGCGCCTGTCCCGCGTTCGACGGAAACCGTTTGCAGTTCGAGCACACACGACGGGACCGGATCCGCCCGCCCACCGGGCAGGCGGGTCTCGCTCCCCCGTCTCGTCGTCCCGTTCTCCGGGTGTCCGGGAACGGCACTCCGCCCCACGGCCCCGACCAGGCCGGCGGTTCCCCGCCGGCCGGCGTGAGTCCCCGTCCTCCGCCGGGCCGTCTGCTCAACCCCCCAGAAAGGCTCCTTCCATGCCTGCGTCCCTTTCTCGTCGCGCCTTCATGTCCGGTGTCGGAGGCATGTCCCTGCTCGCCGCCGGCACGGCCCTGAGCGCCTGCTCGTCGTCCTCCACCTCCGCGTCCGGCCCGTCAAAGGTGAACTTCCAGCTCGGGTGGGTGGCCAATGTCGAGAACATGGGCCTGTTCATGGCGGACCACGCCGGCTACTTCCGGGACGAGAAGCTCGACGTGACGCTCACGCCGGGCGGCCCGTCCGTCGTCGTCGAGCCGCTCGTGGTCAGCGGAAAGGCGCTGGTCGGGCTCGACTCCGTCGACACCATCGCCAAGGCGCGCAACCAGGGCGCCGGTCTGAAGATCGTCGCCGCGACCATGCAGACCAACCCGACGGCGATCATGTCGCTCGCCTCGGCTCCGGTGAGGACGCTGAAGGACCTGGTCGGCAAGCGGCTCGGCGTCCAGCAGAGCGGTGTCGAGATCATGAACACCGTCTTCAAGGCGAACGGAATCGATCCGGCGAGCGTCACCATCGTTCCGGTGCAGTTCGACCCGTCGCCCCTGGTGGCCGGGGACTGCGACGCGTTCATGTCCCTGCTGGTCAACCAGCCGATCCAGCTGGACCTCCAGGGCGTGAAGACCACGGCGTTCACGCTGGGCGACTACGGCTACAACGTCTGGGCCGACGTGCTGCTGGTGCGCGAGCAGACGCTCGCCGACAAGGACAAGCGCGAACTGGTCGTCAAGATCGTCCGTGCGGCGGTCCGCGGGTGGCAGGACGCGCTCAAGGACACCGACGCCGCGGCCAAGCTCGTGGTCGAGAAGTACGGCAAGAGCCTCAACCTCGACCTGGAGGCGCAGCGGAAGACCGCGGCGGCGTTCCGGTCGGTCATCGAGACCGGGGACGCCAAGACGAACGGCCTCCTCACGATGAGCGCCGACGGGATCGCGGCCAACATCGCCACGCTGACCTCACTCGGCATCAAGGCGACCGCCGAGGACCTGTTCGACACGAGCGTCCTCCGCGATGTCTACGCGGGCAAGACCCGCCTCTGACGTCCCTTCCGGTTACCGTCGACACCCAACAGGAGCGCACCGCAGTGCCTGTCCCGCACACCGAAGACCCCTGGACGCGCGTCACCAGCCTGCGCGGGTTCCCCGCCGACGAGCTGATCTCCACCCTGCAGAAGTCCGTACGCCGCGGCCTCCTGGAGAACGCGCTGCTCGTCGCGCGCGAGATGTACGAGAGCAGCGGTGAGCTGGAGGAGGTGATGTGGTCGCGTCTCCTGGTGATGTCGTGCGAGGACGTCGGGAGCGGCGATTTCACCGAGCCCGTGGTCGTCGACTCCCTGTACCGCATGCACGAGCGCCTCCCCCGGGGCAGCGGCGACAGGTGGTTGTTCGCGGTGCACGCCGTGCGGTTCCTGGCCGGCCGCACGAAGGACCGCACGACCGACGAGCTGGCGCAGTGGACCGTCCACGTGCTCGGCAGCGGGGAGCGGCTCCCCGAGATCCCCGACTACGCCCTCGACATGCACACCCGCCGCGGGCAGGAGATGGGCCGCGACATCACGCACTTCCTCACGGAGGGGTCGAAGGTGGAAAACGAGCTCCCCGGCCGCGACACCTCCTACCGCGAGCGGCTGCTCGCCATCCTGGGAGCGGGATGATGGGACGGGTGACAGCGCGCCGGCAGGAGTCCCCCGCGCCGGACGGCGGCGCGCCGGAGACCGTGGGCCTGACCGCGGCGGCGCTCAGCAGGACCTTCACGGTGGGGGCCGCCGAGGTCCCCGCGCTGCGCGACGTCGACCTCGACACGGGACGCGGCGAGTTCACCGCCCTGCTCGGCCCGTCCGGATGCGGGAAGTCGACCCTGCTGCGGATCTTCGCCGGTCTCGAACGGCCGTCGTCCGGCACGGCGCACGTGCACGGCCGCTCCCCCGACGACCTGCGGCGTGAGCACCGGATCGGGGTGGCGTTCCAGGACGCCGCCCTGCTGCCCTGGCGCAGTGTCGAGGCCAACATCGCGCTGCCCTTCGAGGTCGCGGGCCGGCCCGTCAGCCGTACGGCGGTGGCCGACCTGGTGCGCCTGACCGGGCTCACCGGCTTCGAGAAGGCCCGTCCCGCCCAGTTGTCCGGCGGCATGCGCCAGCGGGTGGCGCTCGCCCGGACCCTCGCCGGCGAGCCGGAGGTGATGTTGCTGGACGAGCCGTTCGGCGCGCTGGACGAGATGACCCGCCAGCGGCTCAACCTGGAGATGCAGCGCATCTGGCTGGAGCGGACGACGACGACCCTGCTCGTCACCCACTCCATCAGCGAGGCGGTGTTCCTCGCCGACACCGTGGTGGTGATGGGCGCCCGGCCGGGACGGATCATCGACGTGGTGCGGATCGACCTGCCGCGACCGCGGGACGTCGCGCTGACGCGGTCTCCCGAGTTCCACGCGCTCTGCGACAGCCTCAGCGAGCTGCTCTTCGGGCAGGGCGGCGGAGGTGAGGGCGACCCCGGCCCGCTCGGCTCCCCCGGGGACGTCAGGTGACCCCCGGCACGGCGACCCGGCGCGGCGGCGTCCGGTCCTGGGCGGCCGCGGCGGCCGGCGCGGCCGGACTGCTCCTGGTCTGGGTGGTCCTCGCGCAGATCTTCGCCGGCACGCGGGTGGTCCCTCAGCCGTGGGCGGTGCTGCAGGCGTTGTGGGACGACCGGAACATCTACTCCGAGAACACGGCCACCACGCTGTCCGAGGCGGGCATCGGCTTCTTCTGGGGCAACGTCCTCGCCGTCGCGCTCGCCGGCGTCTTCGTCCAGGTCCCGGCCGTCGAGCGGCTGCTGCTGCGCATCGCCGTCGCGAGCTACTGCGTGCCGCTCGTCGCCGTCGCGCCCATCCTCGTCGTCGTGCTGCCCGGAGACGTGCCCAAGGAGGCGCTCGCCGGGCTGTCGGTCTTCTTCACCACGCTGACGGCCTCCGTTCTGGGGCTGCGGTCCGCCGACAGGAACGCGCTCGACCTGGTCCGCTCCCTCGGCGGGGGCTCCTTCCTCATCCTGCGCACGCTCCGCCTGCGTTACGCGTTGCCCAGCCTGTTCGCGGGCCTCAAGATCGCCGCGCCCTCGGCTCTGCTCGGCGCGATCATCGGCGAGTACCTGGGGTCCAGCAGCGGGCTCGGCGTGATGCTGGTGCAGGCGCAGTCGTCGTTCCAGGTGGCCCGCACCTGGGCGGTGGCGCTCGTCATCTCGGCGCTCGCGGGCCTGGGCTACGCGGTGGTCGCGATCATCGCCCGCCGTCTGACCCCGTGGGCGGGCCGGGACGTGAGCGTGGGAGCGGGCGCCGTGGCCGCCGAGGTGTCCGGCGGCCGGGTGCGGTCCCTCCTCACGGGGACGCTGGGACTGGCCGGGTCGATCCTCCTGGTCGTGGCCGTCTGGTACGCCGTCATCCGGGGGTTCGCCCTCGACCCGTACTTCGCGAAGACGCCGGCGGACGTGGCGGCCTACCTGTTCGCCGGAGAGGACGCGGCCGGCAACCGCACGCGCCTCCTGTCCGCGCTGGGAACCACGCTGGTCGACGCGGGCGTGGGCTACGCCGTGGGGATGGTCGCCGCGTCGCTCGTCGCCGCGGTCCTGGTCGCGTTCCGCCGCGTCGAGCAGATCGTCCTGCCGCTCGGCATCGTGCTGCGGTCGATCCCCCTGGTGGCCCTCACGCCGCTGCTCGCCCTCGTCTTCGGGCGCGGACTGCTGGGCGTCACGGTCGTCGTCTCCGTGGTCACCTTCTTCGCCACGCTCGTGACGGTGAGCCAGGGACTGCGCGCGGCCCCCGCGCTCGCCTGTGAGGTCGTCACCTCGCTCGGCGGCGGACGGCTCACGGTCACCAGGAAGGTACGGCTGCTGTACGCCCTTCCGTCCCTGTTCGCGTCGGCGCGCGTCGCGATCCCCGGCGCGGTCGCCGGCGCCACCCTCGCGGAGTGGCTCGCCAGCGGCAAGGGGCTCGGCAGCCTGCTGGTCGCGGACTACACCGCCTCCCGCTTCGGGGCTCTCTGGTCGGGATCGGTGATCATCGTCGTGGTCTCCGTCGCCCTGTACGCGCTCGTCGCCGCCCTGGAACGTCCGGTGATCGCCCGGTACGCGCCGCAACGCGTGGAGTGAGGGGGGCTTCGGCCGGCACGACCGATTCCCGTTCATCCGCTGTTCTCCTTCGGCCGCGACGGTAACGTCAGCGCCAGGCCGGCGTCCGAAGGAGGATGATCGCGTGTCCCAGCCCGGTACGGCGTCCGCCCCCCTGAGGACGCCCGCGTGGCGCTACGCCATCGGGATGTTCGGCACCTCGATCCCGATCAACATGATCAAAGGATCGATGATCCTTTTCTACGTCGACATCCTCGGGCTCGACGTCCGCGCCTACGGCGTGGTCATGGCGATCTACGCGATCATCGACGCGCTCGACAACCCGCTGCTCGGCCACCTCTCCGACCGCACCCGGAGCCGGTTCGGCCGGCGGCGGCCGTGGCTGCTCGTGGGCGCGCCCATGCTCACGGCCTGCATGATCGCGTTCTTCTCCGCGCCGGCCTCCCTGCGGGGCGCCGGCCTCCTGCTCTGGTTCGCGGTGTTCGCGATCCTGTGCGAGGCCTTCGACTCGATGCTCAACGCGAACTACGGCGCGCTGCTCCCCGAGCTGTACCCGCGGGAGCGCGACCGCGCCGTCGCCAACGGACTGCGCCAGGGCTTCCAGCTCGTGGCGCTCGTGATCTCGCTCGCCGTCACCC
Organism: Microbispora corallina; assembly: GCF_016863035.1. Classification (GTDB taxonomy): domain Bacteria; phylum Actinomycetota; class Actinomycetes; order Streptosporangiales; family Streptosporangiaceae; genus Microbispora; species Microbispora corallina. The sequence goes on along the minus strand of NZ_BOOC01000052.1, from coordinate 13,884 downwards.
CGTTGCTCACGACCCGCGTGTTCGGCACCGAGAGATCCACCGAGGGGTTCCAGATCACCGCGATCGTGTACGGCGCGGTCGCGCTCGTCGTGATCGTGTTCATGGCGCTCGGCGCGCGCGAGAACCCCCGCTACTCCACGCGGGAGCAGCCGCCGCTGCTGCCCAGCGTGTGGTCGATCGTGCGCAACCCGATGTTCTGGACGGTCGGGCTCACCGGCGCCTGTTACGGGATCGCCATGGCACTCGTCCTCTCGGGCATCCAGCTGTACGTGCGCTACTCGCTCGGGCTCCCGGTCGAGACCGCGCTGTACCTCCAGGGCGTCGTCATCCTCGTCTCGGCGGGCGGCCTCGCGGTGTGGACGCGGGTCGTCGCGCGCCGCGGCGCGCTGTGGGCCTGGCGGCTCGCCTTCGCCGTGCTCGCGGCCGGCTTCGCCGCCCTGTTCTTCGCCACGGGCCTCGTCACGGCCATCGCCGCGGGAGTGCTCGTCGGCGCCGGGTGGTCGGGCATGCTCGCGACGAACGACCTCATCGTCGCGCGCGTGCTGGACGCGGACGCCGCGCGCAACGGGGAGCACCGGGAAGGGCTCTTCCTGTCCGCGTTCGGCTTCTTCACCCGGCTCAACGGGATCGTGACCGGGCTCGCGCTCACGTCGCTCGGCGTGTTCTTCGGCTACAACTCCGGCGACGACCCCGGCACCCGCACCGGGCTCGCGTTCCGGTTCTACCTGTGCGTGTACCCGTTCGCGCTGACGGCGATCGGCGCGGTCGCGGCGCGGCTCGTCTCGGTCCCGATCGAGACGCCGCCCACGGCCGCCGAGCCGGCCGAGCCGCGCGCGCCCCGGCTCTGAGCGGCGCCGCCTGCGTCCCATCCGTTCCGCGAACGTTCACGGCCCCCTCACGCCACGGCAGCACCCGCCGGGCGTGACGCGATCTAGGGTCGTCCGGCTTGGATCGAACCGATGGAGCGGAGCCTCTTCATGTTCTTTCGCCATGTCCTGGCGAGCCTCGCCGTCGTCCCGGCGCTCGTCGCGCCCGCGGCCGCGGCACACGCGTCGGCGGCCGGCGGCCCCGGTGTGCTGCCTCAGAAGACCCACTTCGACCTGCAGGCCCACCGCGGCGGCATCGGCATGACCACCGAGGAGTCCCTCGACGGCTTCGCCAAGGCCCTCCGCCTCGGCGTCAGCACCCTCGAGCTGGACACCCACGTCACCAAGGACCAGAAGGTCGTCGTGAACCACGACCGGCAGATCAGCGCGCAGAAGTGCCGCGACACCGGTCCCGTCACGCCCGGCGACCCGATGTACCCGTACGTCGGGAAGTACATCAAGGACCTGACCCTGGCCCAGATCAAGACCATGGACTGCGGGTACCAGCAGCTGCCCGGCTTCCCCGAGCAGGAGGTGATCCACGGCTTCCGGATGGCCGAGCTGAAGGACGTGCTCGACCTCGTCAAGAGCTACCACGCCAAGCAGGTCACGCTGAACATCGAGACCAAGGTCGAGGCCGGCGCCCCGGAGCAGACCGCGCCGCGCGAGCTGTTCGTCCGCCGGGTGTACGAGGAGATCCACGCCTCGGGGATCGAGGACCAGGTCACCATCCAGTCCTTCGACTGGGGCGCGCTGATGGAGATGCACCGGCTCGCGCCGGCGTGGCCGCTGGTGGCGCTGACCAACTACGACTTCCTGCAGGTGGGCAAGCCGGGCGCCTCGCCGTGGCTCGGCGGCCTGGACGCCGACGACTTCGGCGGCGACTTCGTGGCGGCCGCCGCGGCCGTCCCCGGCGTCAGGGCGGTGTCCCCGGTGTACGGCTTCCCGCAGAACGGGACCGTCGCCGACCCGAACTTCCGCTTCTACGTCGACACCGCCATGGTGTCGGAGGCGCACGACCGCGGCCTGCGGGTCATCCCGTGGACCTGCGACGACCCCGCCACCATCGAGGCCCTCCTGGACATGGGGATCGACGGCCTCATCACGGACTACCCCAACCGGGTGCGGGACATCATGGCCCGGCGCGGCATGCGCCTGCCGAAGGCCTACGAGCCGCGCTGACACCGTCGTGAGTGGCGCCGCCGTCCCGGCCCGGGACGGCGGCGTCCGCCGCCCGAGCCCTCCGGTCAGCGTACCGAGCAGACGGCGGACGCGATCACCGCGGTCACCGCGCCGGGATGCGAGATCAGGCTGAGGTGGGATCCGCCCTCGAACCGGGTGACCTTCGAGCCCGCCCGGCGGGCCATCGAGAGCTTGGAACTCGGCGTGATGATCCGGTCGCCGGTGCTGACGAAGGCCCACGACGGGATCCTCTGCCACGCCGCCGCCCTCGACGGCGTCGTGAAGGCGCTGGTCGAGGCGGCTCGCTGGGTGGCCCACAGGCGTTCGGCGGTCTCCTTCGGGAGATCCGACGCGAAGTCGCGGGTGAAGACGTCCCTCTTGAGGTAGAGGTCGGCCGCCCCCCGCGGCGCCCCGGCGTACGGCGCCCTGTCGTAGAGCGTGGCCGGGTTCGCCCCGAGCGCGGAGCCGCGGCCGCTGAGGGCGCCGGTGGTCTCGCCGACGGCCGGTGCCGCCGCGTCGACGTACACGAGGGCCTTGACGTTGGGGATCCCGGCGGCGGCGTTCGTGATGACCGAGCCGCCGTACGAGTGCCCCACGAGCACGATCGGCCCGGCCACCGTCTTGAGGAAACCCGCGACGGTGGCGGCGTCGCCGTTCAGGTCGCGGAGCGGGTTGCCCACGGCCCGCGCGTCGTAGCCGGCGCGTCGTAACGCGTCCACCTCGCCGTTCCAGCTGGACGTGTCGGCCCAGGCCCCGTGGACCAGGACGACTGTGGGCCTGGACCGGGCCGGTGACGGGCAGGGCGGTGGCCCGGACCCGATGGCGGCCGGCGCCGGGGCGGCTGACGATGCCACCACCGCCGCCCCGAGCATCCCCGCGAACGCGACCGTCGTGCCGTGTGAGCGTCTCATCGTTCCCCCTGTGTCCGGCTGGGGCACGCCGACCTGGGTCTGATGCCTCAGGCGATGCGGCGTTAACCCCGCGTCCGGCCAAGAAAGGGTCCAGACGGAACCCCTGCGATGCCGGCGGGCTCGCCGCCCGGCCCCTCCCGGATTCCCGCCCGCCGCGAACGCGCGCTCAGCCGGTGGCGGCGCCGAACCACCGGGGCAGCGACCCGAGCAGCTCCTGCTGATCGTCGCCGGCCCACGCCACGTGGCCGTCCGGCCGCAGCAGCACGGCGGGCACGTCCAGGTCCTCGCCCGCGTCGACGACGTGGTCGACCCGATCCGCCCAGCCCGCCACCGAGAGCCGGCCGGTCCGGTCGAGCAGGAGCCCGCGGCCGTCGCGCGTCAGCTCGTAGAGGCGCCCCCGCTTCAGCACCACGTCCCGCATCCGGCGGCCGAGCAGCTCGTGTCCCCCGCCGAAGTCGTACCGGATCCCGATCGCGGTGATCTTCTCGATCAGGTGCCGGGTCACCTCCTCGACGTCCATGAGTTCCGCCATCAGCCGGCGCACCGCCCGGGGGCCCGGCTCGAGGGACATCAGCTCGGACTGCACACGGGTGATGTTCAGCACGTCGTCGGCCACCGGGCGGCGTTCGGCCTGGTAGCTGTCCAGCAGCCCCTCGGGCGCCCATCCGGCGACCTCGGCGGCCAGTTTCCAGCCGAGGTTGAACGCGTCCTGGACGCCGAGGTTGAGCCCCTGGCCGCCCAGCGGAGGGTGGACGTGCACCGCGTCTCCGGCCATCAGCACCCGGCCGACGCGGTAGCGCTCGGCCAGCCGGGTGGCGTCGCCGAACCGGGACAGCCAGCGCGGTGACCGCACCCCGAAATCGGTGCCGGCGAACACCCGCAGCCGCTGCGCGAGCTCCTCGATGGTCGGCGGGACCGTGCGGTCCTCGGCCACCCCCGCGGCGGGCACGACGACCCGGTAGACCCCGTCGCCGACGGGCCCGGCGCCGAACCCGCGATGCGTGGTGCGGACCTCCGCGACGACGGCGGCCACCGTCGCCGGATCCTCGGTCACCTCCATCTCGCCCACCAGCCACTCGTTGCTCGCGGGCTCGCCGGGGAAGCCGACCCCGAGCAGCCTGCGCACCGTGCTGCGGCCGCCGTCGCAGCCGACGAGGTAGCGCGAGCGCAGCCGCGTGCCGTCGGCCAGCTCGGCGGTCACCCCGTCGTCATCCTGGGTCAGCCCCACCAGCTCGCAACCGCGCCGGATCTCGGCGCCGAGCTCGGCGGCGTGTTCGGCCAGCAGGCGATCGGTGACGGGCTGCGGAATGCCCAGGATGTACGGATGCGCGGTGTCCAGCCTGTCAGGCCGCGGCTTGTCGATCCCGGCGAAGTGCCCGCCGAGCGGGTACGTCCGGCCGTGCGCGAGGAATCGCTCCAGCAGGCCGCGCTGGTCCATCACCTCGATGCTGCGCACGTGCAGGCCGAGCGAGCGGACGATGACGGTCGGTTCCGCGTCCTTCTCCAGCACGAGCACGCGCACGTCGTGCAGCCGCAGCTCGCCGGCCAGCATCAAGCCGGTCGGCCCCGCGCCGACAATGATCACGTCGAACATGAACCACCCATTCATCGAGGTCGGATGTCCGGGCCGGCCGCTCCGCACAGTGCGGCGGCGCACCCGCGATCGCCGCGGATCCCTGATTTCCGTGGGTTCCGGCTCCGGCCCGGAGATTCTGCGGCATGACCCCGGTCTTGCCGCAAGCCCCCCGGGGGGCTATAGATTGAAAGTGGCAGGGAGCGCGTAGCGTCCCTGCTTTTTTCGTCCCCTCTGCACAGGGCTCCTCCCCCGAGGACGACCTGCGCGTCGCCCGCCCCGTGCGTCCTCGGGAGGACGGCGCGCGGTCTTCAGCTGTCCCGGCGAGCCCACGAGCGGCGACGTGTGGAACGCCGTCTCCGTCTCCGCCGCGGAAGTCGCGACTCCGCCGCCGGGAAATGACGACCCGGCGCAGAACCCGGTGCGGAAGGCGACCATATTCTTCGAACGGACCACCGCGTCGAAGTGCCCGTTGACGTTCACGATTCACGGCTCCTTCGAGGGGCTTCCCGCCGGAGCGCAACTCGTCCAGTATCGCCTCGTCGGCACCGACGAGTGGAAGAGCGTCGACGTGCCGGCCGACCACGGCGCCGTTTTCACCACGGCGCTGGAGACGCTCGACTGGGATTGGGACACGGGCAAGAACTCGGTGCAGATCGAGGTCAAGCAGCCGAACGGTCTCACATCCAACACGCTCTACTACTTCAAGTGCAGCCCGCCCGGCGGGGACGAGGTCTTCGGCGCCACCGCCGAGCCCATCGGGCTGACCGCCGGCGGCGGCCCGCTGGCGGAACCGGTCGCGGACGCCTACCTCGACGCGGTCCAGGCCGCTTCCGGCGCGGAGGTCGCCCTCGTCAGCAGGTACGGCTTCACCACGGGCCTGGACGCCGGTCCGGTGACCGGTGACGAGCTGTTCGCCACCCAGCCGGCGGGGCTCGCCATCGACGTGCAGTCGCTGACCGGCGCGCAGCTCAAGAAGTTGCTCGCCTATCGGAACCCCTCGGGCTGGGTGCTCACACCCTCCGCCTCGCTTCGCTACACGGTGGAGGGCGGAGTGGTCACCGAGATCACGCTCAACGGTGTTCCGGTGACCGACACCCAGGTCATCAAGATCGCGGCCAACTACACCCTGGTGGGCGGCTGGCAGGGCTTCCCGCAATGGGAGGGGAGCATCAGCGTCTTCCACGGCGGTCCGGACGACATGGGAGCGCTGGCGTCGTACCTCGCGAAGAACTCGCCGGTGCAGGCGCCCAAGGGGGACCGGGTCACCATCCGATGAGTGAAATCGGACCGGTCCGGCGAGCGTGACGCCGGAACGGCCGAACCGATCGCCGGACGGAACGCGCTCCGCCCGGCGATCCGCCGTCGGCGGCTGTTGCGGCATGGGGCGGCACCGGCCTTTCTCAGTCGCCGGGGAGGATCAACTCCTCACCGAGCGGTGATGGAACCTGTGCTCGCTTCGAGTAGATGGTCGTCTATCGCGGCGAAGGTGGCGGCCGGCTGTTCGATGTGCGGCAGGTGGCCGGCCTCTGGGATCACCTCCAGTCGGCCGTTGCCGAAGGCGTCGGCGTAGACGGCGCCGTAGGCGGGGGTGACGATCCGGTCGCTTTCTCCCCACAGCAGCAGCGTGGGCACGTCGACGTGTCTCAGCCGGCGAAGGAGTTTGGGGTCGTGCATGTAAGGGTCTCCGGCCAGCGCGCGCATGGTGGCCATGTCGGCCTGCCGACGCGCGAGCTCGTCGGCGGGGATGCCGGCCGGGTCGACGTAGAAGCGCTGCGAGTCGTGCCAGGCGTACTCGGCGACGCCGCGTGCGTCGAGGGCGAAGAAGTCGCGGATCGGCTCGCCGGGGACATGCACGCCGACGGCGTCGATCAGCACCAACCCGGTGATGATCCCTGCGGTGTCACGGACGGCCATCTCGGCGGCGGTCCAGCCGCCGAGGGACGAGCCGACGACCAGGACGTCGCGCAGCCGCAGGTGATGCAGGTAGTGCAGGTAGGCCAGGGCGAGGTCGTCCATGCCGGTGAGCCATGGGGGGCGGTGGGTGCCGTCCCAGCCGGGGTGCACAGGCGTGATGGTGCGTGTCGTGCGGCGAAGATGCTGGACGAGTCCGGCGACCGTGGTGGGGCCGCCCCCGCCGTGCAGGATCAGGGCCGGTCTGCCGGCGCCGGCTTCCGACAGAGTGAGGGACAGGTCGTCATACAGGGGGTGCTCTGTAATCATGGACGCAGCATAACTAAAGATGTTTATTTAAACTAGCTTAGTTTCGTACTAGGCTCATGCTGTGCATGGCGATCTGCAAGTGCTCGGACGAGCGGTCAAGCAGGCTCAGTACCGGCAGCACCGGGCCCTGGAGAGTGGGCTGTCGGCGATCGGTGCGACGCTGGCCCAATGGGATGCCCTCCGGGCGATCAGCCGCTCCCCAGGGGCGTCGGCCCGGGCGCTGGCCGCGGAGACCTTCCAGACCGAGCAGGCCTTCGGAACCCTCGCCGGTCGGCTGGTGGCTCAGGGATGGGTCGAGCGCCGGCCCGGGCACGGCCGGCGCATCGAGCACCATCTCACCCCCTCCGGCGAGCAGGTCCTGAAAGCCGGGCACAAGGTCGCCGACGAGGTGCTCGCCGGGTGCTACAGGGCCTTGTCCGACGCGGACCGCAGGACCCTGCTGGCCCTGCTCCAGGGCCTCATCGCGGAGGACGCGTAGTCCGGGCTCCGCCGGCTCAGTCCTGGGTGACGCCATGCCCGGTGGCTGACGTTCCACCCCGCACTCAAGGTGGCCTCGCCGCAACGGAACCGCCTTTACGCCGAGCAAGCATCTCGCGGAGCGAGATATCGGCATACGGGAAGAATGGACGAAAGGCGGCAGACGGCATGAATGAGCAGGACCCCGGGATGCGAGTGGTGCACCTGCTGCGAGCCATCACCATCGAGCTCGACCGCATCGGTGAAAGGTTCGCCGCCCGGCACGCTCTCCATCCGACCGATGTGCGTGGGCTCATCTGCATCCTGCCACCCCACCGACCCGCGACGCGGTCACCTACTGGGACGTCGCCGCGACGCCGCCGGCCGGCGATGACCCGCTCGACGCGCTGATCGTCCGGCTGGCCGCCGCGTACGAGGAGCCTCGGCTGCTCAGGTTCCACCTCGACGACGTCGGCTCCGCCACCGGCCGCGCCGCTGAGCTCGCCGACCCGGACCTCCGGGTCGCCACCCGCGGCGAGGTCCTGACCGTGGGCGACTATCTCTCCGCGTACGTCATGGAGTGGACGCTGCACCACCTCGATCTGGTCGCGCACCTCCCCGGCGCGGCGGGACCGCCCGCGGAGGGGCTCGCCCGGTCCCGCGAGATGCTGGAGAAGATCGCCGGGAGCGCGTTCCCTGCGCCGTTCTCGGACAGGGACGCTCTTGGAAGAGCATCGGGCCCAGATCATGAAGAGCACGACCACGATGCCGGTGGCGATCAGCCCGCCCTGCCACGGCGATCCGCCGGCGGCGGCCTCGCCCAGACCGCCCGGCAACCGCCGGCGGCGGCCCCGCCAGACTGTGTCCGGTGCGGCCGGGAAAGGTCCCGCACCTCGGCAGTCAGGACGGCTGGACCTCGTCGAAGAGGGCGAGGGCTTCGGCGGGGTCGGGGCTCACGAGGCGTTCGAGACCGGCCATGGTCATCTCCGCCCATCTGCCGGCCCGGGGCCACATCTGTTCCTCGAAGGCTCGGACGGCCTCGTCCAGATCGCCGTGACCGGAGGCTGCGGCGAGGGACTCGGCGAGTTCGGCGCCTTCCAGCATCGCGAGGTTCGCGCCCACTCCCAAAGGGGGCATCAGGTGGGCGGCGTCGCCCAGTAGCGTCACCCCGGGGACGTGGGTCCAGGTGTGGGGCGCGGGCAGGACGTGGAGGGGGCGGTGGACGAAGGCGGCGCCGTGGCGGAGGAGGTCGAGCACGGGATCGGCCCAGCCGTCGAACAGGGCCAGCAGGCTTGATCGCACGGCCTCGACGTCGGCCAGATCCAGGCCCGCGTCCAGGCCGGGGTCCAGGTCTGCGTCCGGCCCTGCATTCAGGTCAGCGTGCCGGTTCAGGCCCAAATGCCGGTCCGGGTTCGTGTGCCAGTCGAGCGGCGCGCGGAACTGGGCGTACACCTTGACGTGGCCGCCGCTGTTGCGCTGGGCGACGAGGCCGCGGTTCACTCCGTACACGGCCATCGAACCGTCGCCGATCAGGCGCGCGAGGCCGGGATGGCGGGTGTCGACGTCGTCCAGGGAGGTCTCGACCAAGGTGACGCCGGTGTAGTGCGGCGTCGCGGACGAGACCGCCGTCCGGACCCGGGACCAGGCGCCGTCCGCGCCGACCACGAGGTCGAACGTCTCCCGCCGCCCGTCCGCGAAACGGACCAGCACGCCCTCCGGGGTCCCGGGCTCCACCTCCGTCACGCCCCGCCCCCACTGAACGTCCAGGGCTCCGAGCAGCAGGTCCCGGAGTTGCCCGCGGTCGATCTCGGGATGGGCCCGGGCACCCGGACGGGGTTGCCAGTCGCGCAGAACGGTCCCGTCCGTGTCCAGGATGCGCATGGCCTCCCCCTCGGGACGGGACAAGGCCTGGAACTCCGCCAGCAGCCCCGCCTTGTCCAGCGCGAGCTGCCCCATCCTTTCGTGCAGGTCCAGCGTGCCGCCCGGGGGACGGGCGTCGGGGCCGGGGTCGCGTTCGAGGACGGTGACGGGGTGACCGTGGCGGTGCATGACGCGGGCGAAGGTCAGGCCGGCGGGGCCGCCGCCGGCCACGGCGATACGCTGTCTCATGTCGATACACTGTATTTTGCTAATGTGGCGTATCGCAACAGTGGGATGTGACCATGACTGTGTGGGACCGGCCTGAGCCGCCGACCCGGCCCGTGCCGCTCGACCGGGAGCGGATCGTCGCCGCCGCCGTCGCGCTGGCCGACGAGGGCGGGCTGGAGGCGGTGTCGTTGCGCAAGGTCGCCGCCCGGCTGGACGCCGGCCCGATGCGGTTGTACGGATACATCTCCAGCAAGGAGGAGCTGTTCGACCTCATGGTGGACGAGGTCCACGGCGAGATCCTCCCCGAGGAGCAGCCCGGCGACTGGCGGGAGGCGCTGCGCATCCGCGCCCACCGCACCAGGCAGGCCGCCCACCGTCACGAATGGCTGGCCGACCTGCTCGGCGGCCGTCCGGCCCTGGGCCCGAACGCCCTCGCCGTCACGGAGGCCACGCTGGCCGCCTTCGACGGCCTCGCCGACCTCCCGACCGTCACGCGCGCCGTGGAGACCGTCAGCGCCTACTTCACCGGCGCGATCAGGCGCGAGATCGCGAGCGTGCGGGCCGAGCGCGCCACGGGCCTGTCCGACCGCGACTGGCAGCGCGCCTCCGGCCCGCATGTGATGAGAATGCTGGCCACCGGCCGCTTCCCGGCGCTGGCGAAGTTCGTGCACGACGGCACGGAGGTGGACGCCGAGACGTCCTTCGCGACCGGCCTGGAATGGGTCCTCGACGCCGTGGCCGCCAAACTCGCCCAGCCGCCGGCATGACGCACAGGATCTCCAGTGCATGCGCGATCCGCGGGAGGCACCGTGTGCTGCCGACGCTCGTCTTGGACGACGACATCACCTACCGGAGACAAGCTCGGCCAGGTGGTGCAACGAGTTGATGAGATGCTCAGGACCGAACGGCGGGAATCGGATCCCTCGCTCCCGGATGAACTGCGGCACCGCCGACCAGTCGTAGGTGAGCCTGACCTCGCTCTCGGAGGGACCGAGCGGCGCCAGGTCGTAACGCCAGATCCAGCCGCCGAACTCCAGCTGACCGTCGCCCTTCTCATACCCCGTCAACCAGCCGATGGCGTGCGGCGGATCGAGCACCTCGACCTTGTTGACCACCCGGTAGTCACCGTCTGGATGACCGGCGTGATACATCTCCATCCGGAAGATCTGCCCCACCTCGGTCAGCCGCGCTCGCTCGACGGCTTCCTGAACCCAGCCGGTGCCGTCGATGGCGGAATGGGTCGTCGGGTCCGCCAGCACCGCGAACACCCTCGCGACGGGCACGGCGAAAGTCAGGGTGGCGCTCACCTTCTCCTCGGTCACGGTGTACACGCTCCTTGTCAGCTCGGTCATCTCAGCGTGAGTGGCGACCGGCCCGTTGCCGGCCTCTCACCTTGGCTACGAACGCGCTCGCCGCCGTCCGACACCTCGACGGAAAGAATCAGAAGACACGTCGATGGCCGTCGTAGTCGGGACCTCGGTGGCGTGTCCCGCGCCTGCTCGGGCATGCCAGACTTCCCGGCATGAGAATGGCGACCCGGGCGCTGGCCGTGCTGGTCGTGGCGGTCGCCGGTTGCGCCTCGGGTCCCGGCGCGCCTGATCGCGCACCCACGGCCGGCGGCGGGGGCACGCCGTCGTCCGGCCGCACCGGCGTGGAGCCGGCAGCCGTGATCTCGCCACGCCCGGCCGGTACGGCGGAGCTCCAGCCGTTGCCGGCCCGACCGGCGAGGTGCCCGCTGCCGCCGGACAGTCACGACGACCTGCGGGCGTCCGACGTCGCCACGGCGTGGCGCACACTCTGGGTCGACCGCGCCCGCGGAGCCATGTACCAGCTCGCCGCGGCCCCCGACGGCACGCTCTGGACCACTTTCTCCGAGGAGTGGGAGCACGGAGGCGTGCTGTGGGTCAGGGAGGGCGGGGTGCGCCGCCGGGACGGCGGCGGCGCATGGCAGACCTTCCGGATTCCGCCCCTCCCCCGACGCGGTCCGCAGAACTACGTCGCGCTCGCCGCCGCCTCGGCGGATCAGGCCTGGCTGTTCGGCAACGCCGGCGACGGGAAGGGAGCGGACACGATCGGCATCGTCAGCACCTACGCGAGCGGCCGGTGGCGTTCGGAAACACTGGCGAAGCCGGTGGGCGGCACGATCGGGTGGGGAGACACCGCCGCGCGCTCCGTCGGCGCGGGCCGAGCGTGGGCCGTGAACGGGCGGGTGGGGCTTCTGTGGACGGGACAGGAATGGCAGTACCACCCGCTGCCCATCGAGGCGGGGGCGCTGAGCTCCGAGGGCGAGCACGTCTGGGCCGTGAGCGGGGAGCAGAGCCGGCAGCCCGCGGCGGCGCGCTGGGAGCAGGCCGGCTGGCGCCTGATCGGGGTGCCCGTACTGGAGACGCCGCGCCACGACGTGTCGCGCGCGGTGCTCCGGGATGTCGGCGTGATCGGCCCTGATGACGTGTGGCTCGTGGGCGGGGTCTCGTGGCTGATGGAGCACGAGTACGACGACGGCGAGCCTCTGATGAGGGGCCGCCCGGTGGCCCTGCACTGGAACGGGAGCTCGTGGACCTGCAACTGGGGTCCGCCGGGGTCGAGCCTTCCGCGCCCCGCGTGGGGCACCACCACCTTCGGCCAGGCGGAGCCCGACGGCAGGGGCGGCCTGTGGGCGCTCGGCCGCGGCGACCTGCTCTGGCATCTGTCCGGCGGGCGCTGGACCCGCCACCGCATTCCCGCGCCGTCCGGATACACGGCGAGGGTCACCTCCCTGGCCCGGCGGCCCGGCACGAGCCAGGTCTACGCGGTGGGCGCGGTGGTCGCGGAGAAGGACAACGGCTTCGAGGTCTCCCACGCCGCCCTCTGGCGTACCGGCTAGGCGACGCGGCGGCCGCGCGGTCACCGGCGGCAGCGGAGCCTGAAACTTACATCCCGGCGGTCGGCGCCGGCGTCCCGCTTCCGTGTGACGGCCACGGCGCAGGCGTGGGGCGGTCCGCCGGGAGAGCAGGAGACATCGGCCGCCGGCGACTGACGCGTTCAGCAGGATCGATGTCCGATCGACGCGACGAGTGGGGACGGGTGGGGACGGAACCCGGCCGGGCGCGACGGCGACACGGGGCGGGAGATGGCCGCACAGTATCCGGAGCCCGCTTGTGGTGAGTCTGAAACTCGGGTCTTGACCGGCCGTGGTCTTCGGAAGCTAATTGGTACTCATACCTCCCCGAGGTGATCTTCGCCTCGCGTTCGGGATCGCCCGTACAGGCACTGAGCGGCTTCTCCGGCTTCGCGAGCCGGTGCGTTCGGGGAGGATCGCGTCGCGGGAATGTTAGCGCTAACACATCCAGGAGGTCGTGTGTCGCCGGCGCGGCGGTCCGAGAGGGAGGCGGGAGCGCACCGCCGCGGCGCGGGGGCCTGCGGCAGCGCCTCTCCCAGCCACGGACGGCATGCGCCGGCCGCCACCCGGCACCGGCCGCGGTCGCCTCGGCGGCACCCCTCTCGTCCGGCCCGTCGGCTCGCCGACGTCGTCTCCCTCGAACCCCCAGCCCACAGGAGCGTGCAGTGCCAGACGAAGTCCCCGGGACGGCTCCGCGCCGAGTCCCCGGCACCCACCGACCGGGAGCGGGATCGTCACGATGGTCGCCCCAGGCGATCCTCGCGGGTCTCGTGACCCTTCTCCTGGTGTTCGCCGGCGCGGCGGCGCTGTCCCCCACGGCGTCCGCCGACGTCAACCCCTTCCAGCGGGGGCCGGACCCCACCGCGGCCGGCGTCGCCGCCGCCCGCGGGCCGTTCGCCACCGCCCAGGTGACGGTTCCCGCGGGCAACGGCTTCGGCGGCGGGGTCGTCTACTACCCGACCGACACCAGCCAGGGAACGTTCGGAGCCATCGCGATCGCCCCCGGCTACGGCACCGCGTGGAGTTACTACGCCTGGCAGGGCCCGCGGCTCGCCTCGTTCGGATTCGTCGTCATCGGGATCGAGACCAACACCCTCAACGACTACGCCGACGCCCGGGCCGCCCAGTTGCTCGCCGCCCTTGACTGGCTGGTGACCAGCAGCCCGGTACGCGACCGGGTCGACCGCAACCGGCTGGCGGTGGGCGGGCACTCCATGGGCGGAGGCGGCGCCCTCCTCGCCGCCATCCAGCGCCCCTCCCTGATGACCGCGATCGGGATGGCACCGTACGTGCCCGGCGGCGACCTGTCCGGCATCAGGATCCCGACGGTCCTGTTCGCGGGCCAGACCGACGGCACGGTGACTCCGTCGTACGCCCTGAGCGCGTACAACACGATCCCCGGGAGCGTCGAGCGGGCGTACGTGGAGATCGCGAACGAGGGGCACGGCTTCCCGGCCGGCGGAGGCGGCGGCAACTCGGGCGCCTTCGCCCGCACCGAGATGATCTGGATGAAGCTGTTCATCGATAAGGACACCCGGTACGCGCCGTTCCTGTGCCCCTCCCTTTCGAACATGAACGGCATCTCCAGGTATCAGGCCAGCTGCCCGCTCGACCCGCCCGGCGGCACCACGCCCACACCGTCGGCGACCCCCACCTCCAGTCCGACGAGCACCCCGACGAGCACCCCGTCCGCGACGTCGGCGCTCC
>NZ_BOOC01000051.1 GCF_016863035.1 Microbispora corallina | reverse complement strand
CGTCAACGGGTTCGACGGCACCTACACCCATGGCGAGGACGAGCTCAGGGAGGCCCTCACCCTCTCGCCCCACGTGCCGATCGTCCGCACCGACGCGCGGCTGCGCGAGTCGGTGAAGAGCACGCTCATCACGCTCGTCGAGCACGCCCTGACCACCCATGTCGGCGCGCGGTGACGCGACGCCGCCGGGGCCGGTGACGGGGAACGTCCCGTCACGGCTCGGGCGCGCGAGGCGTACGGGCGGATAGGCTGGGAAACTGGTTCACCGACCCGTCCACTCGCTTCGAGGCTGGCCATACACGTGTTCGAGACGCTTTCCGACCGGCTGACTTCGGTCTTCTCCTCCCTACGGTCCAAGGGCAGGCTTTCCGACGCCGACATCGACGCGACCTGCCGCGAGATCCGCATCGCGCTGCTCGAGGCGGACGTCGCGCTGCCGGTCGTCAAGGACTTCGTGGCCCGGGTCAAGGAGCGCGCCCGCGGCGCCGAGGTGTCCCAGGCGCTGAACCCCGCCCAGCAGGTCGTGAAGATCGTCAACGACGAGCTGATCGAGATCCTGGGCGGCGAGACGCGGCGGCTGCGCTACGCCAAGACCCCCCCGACTGTGATCATGCTGGCCGGCCTCCAGGGCTCCGGCAAGACCACCCTCGCCGGCAAGCTGGCCAAGTGGCTGCGCGACCAGGGGCACGCCCCGCTGCTCGTCGCCTGCGACCTCCAGCGGCCCAACGCGGTGCAGCAGCTGGCCGTCATGGCCGAGCGGGCCGAGGTCGCCGTCTTCGCGCCCGAGCCCGGCAACGGCGTCGGCGACCCGGTCGCGGTGGCCCGCGACTCGGTGGACCACGCCCGGCGCCAGCAGCACGACATCGTCATCGTCGACACCGCCGGCCGCCTCGGCATCGACCAGGAGCTGATGAAGCAGGCCGCGGACATCCGCGACGCGATCAGCCCCGACGAGGTCCTGTTCGTGGTCGACGCCATGATCGGGCAGGACGCGGTGGGCACGGCCCGCGCGTTCATGGACGGCGTGGGCTTCGACGGCGTCGTGCTCACCAAGCTCGACGGCGACGCCCGCGGCGGCGCGGCCCTGTCGGTGCGCCACGTCACCGGCCGGCCCATCATGTTCGCCTCCACCGGCGAGAAGCTGGCCGACTTCGACGCCTTCCATCCGGACCGCATGGCCGGCCGGATCCTCGACATGGGCGACATCCTCACCCTGATCGAGCAGGCGCAGAAGACGTTCGACGAGCAGGAGGCCGCCAAGATGGCGGGCAAGCTCGTCTCGGGCGACGGCTTCACGCTGGAGGACTTCCTCGAGCAGATGATGATGGTCCGCCGCATGGGCCCCATCAAGAACCTGCTGGGCATGATGCCCGGCATGGGGCAGATGCGCGACCAGCTCAACCAGGTCGACGACCGCGACCTCGACCGCATCGCCGCCATCATCCGCTCGATGACCCCGGGGGAGCGGCAGGACCCGAAGATCATCAACGGCTCCCGGCGGGCCCGCATCGCCAACGGCTCCGGCGTCACGGTCACCGAGGTCAGCAACCTCGTGGTCCGCTTCTTCGAGGCGCAGAAGATGATGCGCCGCATGACCCAGGGCATGGGCATCCCCGGCATGCCGGGCGGCCGCAAGAACCAGAAGGCGCAGAAGGCCAAGAAGGGCCGCCGGGTCAGCGGCGACCCCCGTAAGGCGGCGCTCGGCAAGTCCGCCGGCGCGTCCGACGCTCCGAAGGTCCCGAAGGGGGCGCTCGGCAACCTCGGCGGCGGCCAGCTGCCCCCCGGCCTGGAGCTTCCGCCCGGGTTCGACCCCTCGAAGCTGAAGCTCCCCGGCCAGAACTAGGACTAGATCGTCGCCCCCGCCGCCATGGGGGTGACGTCGATCCTGCCGTCGTCGCACGGGCGGGCGGTGAACGGGATCTCCAGGTGCGCCACCTCGTCCGGCGGGATGACCATCAGCCGGGCGGAGGCGGGGCACCGGGTCTCGCTCCCGGTCGGGATCTCGGTCCAGTGGAGCCGCGCATGGGCGCTCGCCCCCGGCCGCAGCGTCACGCGGTGGGGCCGCACGCTCTCCCGGCGCGTCCGGGTGCGCAGCGCGTCGCCGTGCCCGTCGATCATGATGAGCCCGACGAAGCCGTACACCCAGCAGGTCTTCGACGAGGTGTTGGTGAGGACGAGCGGCGCGTAGCGCTGGCCGGCGCCCGCGTCCACCCGGCCGACCCGCGCCTTCAGCCCGGTCGTGCGGCAGCGCGCCGCCGCCGCTCCGGATGACGCGGCGCGTACGGTGGTCTCGTCCGTCCCGGAGGTCGTCGCCGTGGGGGCTCCCTGCGCGACGGCTCCGGCCCGGGCGGAGCCCGCCGCTCCGGCGTGGGCCGAGGGGATGGCGGAGGCGCAGGCGGCCGTCACCAGCGCCAGCGCGGCGGCCGCGGCGAGGCGGGTCCTGCTCGTGGTTCGTTCCATGCCCGGTTGGACGCGGAAAAGGCGTCGCCGGTTCGGGCCGGCGGCGGGGAAGGTCCGGGGGGAAGGCGGCATCGGTACGGAAACCACGCCGTTCCGGGAGCCTCCCTTGGCCGAGCACACGGAATCATCTGGCAGAATGTCAGGCTGGAACATCGTGGCCATGCGGGTGCCCTCTCACCCCCGCCGGTCGCGCCTGTCCCTCGGGCGGGCTCCCATCGTGCCCCACTCGATGAGACACCGCTCACCCACGCTCTGAAGCAGGAGAGACCACACCCGTGGCAGTCAAGATCAAGCTCAAGCGGCTCGGGATGATCCGCAACCCGCAGTACCGCATCGTCGTCGCCGACGCCCGCAGCAAGCGTGACGGTCGTGCGATCGAGGAGATCGGCCTGTACCACCCGAAGGAGAACCCCTCGCGCATCGAGGTGAACTCCGAGCGGGCGCAGTACTGGCTCGGCGTCGGCGCCCAGCCGACCGACCCGGTCCTCAAGATCTTCAAGCTGACCGGCGACTGGCAGAAGTTCAAGGGCGAGGCCGCTCCGGCGACCCCGCTCCTGGTGGCCGAGCCCAAGCCCGACCGCCACGCCGCCTACGAGGCCGCCGCCCGCGAGACGCTGTCCAGTGACAGCGCCGGCGCCGCGACGACGCCGAAGAAGGCCAGGAAGCCGGCGAAGGCCGACGAGACCGCCGAGGCCCCGGCCGCCGCCGCCGAGGAGAAGCCGGAAGGCGAGGCCTGAGGTGCTCGAGGAAGTCCTCGAGCACCTGGTTAAGGGCATCGTCGAGCATCCCGACGACGTCCGGGTCCGGGCTCGGCGCATCCGCACCGGGCGCGTTCTCGAGGTTCGGGTCCACCCCGAGGACCTCGGCAAGGTCATCGGCCGCGGCGGCCGTACGGCCAGGGCGTTGCGCACCGTCGTCAACGCCCTGTCGAACGGCAAGTACGTGCGGATCGACCTGGTCGACATGGACGAGGTCCGCTGAGCAGAACCTCATGACCGGGGGGCCCTCGTACGGGGGTCCCCCGGTGCTTTTTCCGGACGTGCCGCATTGGGAAGGCGAGAAGTGCAGCTTGTGGTTGGCAGGATCGGCCGCCCGCACGGCGTGCGGGGCGAGGTCACGGTCGAGGTGCGCACCGACGAGCCCGACCGGCGCTTCGCGCCCGGCGCGACCCTGGCGACCGACCCGGCCGGCGCCGGCCCGCTCACGGTCGAGCGCGCCCGCTGGCACAAGGGAATCCTGCTGCTGACCCTCGACGGCGTGGCCGGCCGCGACGCGGCCGAGGCCCTGCGCGGCACGCTGCTCGTCGTCGACTCCGCCGACATCCCGCTTGGCGACGACCCCGACGAGTTCCACGACCACCAGCTCATCGGCCTCGCCGTCGTGACGTCCGAGGGCGCACGCGTGGGGGAGGTCTCCGACGTCCTCCACCACGGGCAGGACCTGCTCGTCGTGCGCCGTCCCGGCCGGGACGAGGCGTACGTGCCGTTCGTGAAGGCGCTGGTCCCCGAGGTCGACCTGGACAAGGGCTTACTCGTGGTCGATCCCCCGCCCGGCCTGCTCGACCTCGGCGAGGCGGAGTAGGAGCGGGGTCCGATGCGCGTCGACATCATCTCGATCTTCCCCGAGTACTTCGCCCCCCTCGACGTCTCCCTGATGGGCAAGGCACGCGAGCGGGGCATCCTCGACATCCGGCTCCACCAGTTGCGTGACTGGACGCACGACGTCCACAAGACGGTCGACGACACGCCGTACGGCGGCGGGCCGGGCATGGTGATGAAGCCGGAGGTCTGGGGCGAGGCCGTCGACGCGGTCATCGCGTCGGGCCGGTCCGCGCCGGACGCCGACTCCCGGGCGCTGCCGCGCATGGTCGTCCCCACTCCCAGCGGGCGGCCGTTCACGCAGGAGGTCGCCCTGGAGTACGCCAAGGAGCCGTGGCTGCTGTTCGCGCCGGCCCGCTACGAGGGCATCGACTCCCGGGTCGTCGCCGAGTACGGCTCCCGCCTGCGGGCCGACGAGGTGAGCATCGGCGACTACGTCCTGGCGGGCGGCGAGGCCGCCGTGCTGGTGATCGTGGAGGCCGTCGGGCGGCTGCTGCCGGGGGTGCTCGGCAACGCCCGCTCCGTCGCCGACGACTCCTTCGCCCCGGGCGCGATGGCCAACCTGCTGGAGGGCCCGGTCTACACGAAGCCGCCCGTCTGGCGTGGGCACGAGGTGCCCGAGGTCCTGCTGTCGGGGCACCATGGCAGGATCGCCCGCTGGCGGCGCGACCAGGCCCTTCGCCGTACGCTCGAGAAGCGTCCCGAACTGATCGACCGGCTGGGCCGGGAGGACCTCGACAAGCACGACCGGCGGGTCGTCGAAGAGTACGAGGAGAGCCGGCGGCACGAGCAGGGCCTGGCGGACGGCGGGCCGGCTTCCGTCGGGGCCGAGGGCGCTGACGAGGGCGGGGTCGCCGGTGCGTTTCGCGCCGGGCCGGAAGATATGGCAGACTGAATCGCTGCTGCCCTCTTCCGTGTGTCCGGGCGAGGCCCGGCCCAGGCGCAGCAGACCAGACGTATCAAGCCAAGCGCGCGTGTCCCCCTCGTCGCCGAGCCACGGGTTCGGCCGGGTGGACCTCCGCGTGCTCATGTGAGCGAGGAACCGCCGCGATGCACACGCAGATCCAGGAGATCGAGAAGGCTGCGCTCCGCAGCGACGTACCGGCCTTCCGCCCGGGCGACACGCTGGAGGTCCACGTCCGCGTGGTCGAGGGCAACCGGTCCCGTATCCAGGTGTTCAAGGGCTTCGTCCTGCGCCGCCAGGGCGGCGGCATCCGTGAGACGTTCACGGTCCGCAAGGTCAGCTACGGCGTCGGCGTCGAGCGCACCTTCCCCGTCCACAGCCCGGTGATCGAGAAGATCACCGTCGTGACCCGTGGCGACGTCCGCCGCGCCAAGCTCTACTACATGCGTGACCTGCGCGGCAAGGCCGCCCGCATCCGCGAGAAGCGTGAGGCGCTGCCGACCGCCAAGTAAGGGCGGCAGGCGTCGTGGCCCGTGCCGTATGGCGCGGGCCACTTTCTTTTCACGGGGATGCCGCGTCCCCGGCCCTGAGCGCCGGGGACATCATTTAGGCTCAGCAGCGTTGGTTAGCGACGAGCGGGGTTCGGCGGGCGCCGTCCCCGCCGAGGACGGGGTGGACGTGGTCGCCGAAGACGTCAAGCAGGCCGCCGAGGGCGGCGGCAAGAAGGGCTCGTTCTGGCGGGAGCTTCCCGTGCTGATCGTGGTCGCCCTCGCCCTCGCCCTGCTGATCAAGTCCTTCGTGGTCCAGGCGTTCTACATCCCCTCGGAGTCGATGCAGGACACGCTGCTCGTCAACGACAGGGTGCTGGTCAACAAGCTCGTCTACCACGTCCGCGACATCACGCGCGGCGACATCGTGGTGTTCTCCGGCCTCGACTCCTGGGACCCGGAGGTCCAGATCGAACCGCCGTCCAACCCGGTCGCGGGGGCGCTGCGCTGGGTCGGGACGGCGTTCGGGATGGTCCCGGGCGAGAAGGACTACATCAAGCGCGTCATCGGGATCCCCGGCGACAAGGTCAAGTGCTGCGACCCCAAGGGCCGGATCACCGTCAACGGCGTGCCGCTGGACGAGAAGTCGTACCTGTATCCGGGCGACACCCCGTCCGGCCGCGAGTTCGAGGTCACGGTGCCGCCCAACCGGCTCTGGGTGATGGGCGACCACCGCTCGGTCTCGCTCGACTCCCGCTCGCACCAGGGTGACCCGGGTGGCGGCACGATCCCCGCGGACAAGGTGGTGGGCCGGGCGTTCGTCATCGTCTGGCCGTTCGACCGGGCCACGATCCTGCCGATCCCGGACACCTTCGCCCAGCCCGCCCTCTCGGTCGCCTCGGGGGCCGCGCCGTTGGTCGCGGGCTTCGCCGGAGCGGTGCCGCTGGTGGCCCTCGGCCGCCGGCTGAGGCCGCGCAGGCGACCGGCCGGGCGGTAACGGCCATGGAGACGGCCGAGGCCCCGGCCAAGAAGACCTCCGGATTCCGCGACACGCTGCTGTTCACGCTCGGCGGCATCGTGGTCGCGCTGCTCGTGCACGCGTTCGTCCTGCAGTCGTTCTACATCCCGTCGGAGTCGATGGAGAAGACGCTGCTGATCAACGACCGCGTCATGGTCAACAAGCTGGCGTTCACCTTCGGCTCGGTCGACCGGGGCGACATCGTCGTCTTCAAGGGCTGGGACGGCGAGGACACGATCAAGCGCGTCATCGGCGTCGGCGGCGACGTGGTCAAGTGCTGCGACGCCCAGCGCCGGATCACGGTGAACGGCACGCCCCTCGACGAGGAGAACAAGTACCTCTACCCGGGCGTCTACCCGTCGGGCCGCCAGTTCGAGGTGAAGGTGCCCCAGGGCCGGCTCTGGCTGATGGGCGACAACCGCAGCAACTCGCTCGACTCGCGGGCGTTCCTTGACGACGGCCACTTCGGCACGGTCTCCGAGGACGACGTGATCGGACGGGCCTTCGCCCGCTACTGGCCGCTGTCCCGCCTGTCGTGGCTGTCGCCGCCGGAGACTTTCAGCGCCGTCCACTGATCTGACCAGGTGCTTTGCCGTCTGGGGCGCTTTCGGCCGTATCGCGGGCCGGGAATGGGGCGTAATCTGCTTGTCGTCATGACAGCTGCCTATCGCCCGCGTCCCAGCGTCGTACGGCGGGACTCGGGACTCTACGGCTACGAGCGAGCCCTGGCCCGGCGGGGGTTCACCCCGGTCGCCGGGGTGGACGAGGCCGGACGGGGGGCGTGCGCCGGGCCGCTGGTCGTCGCCTCGGTCGTCCTCGGCCGCGACATCGACGGGCTGAGCGACTCGAAGCTGCTCACCGAGGCCGTACGCGAGCGTCTGTACGAGCGGATCTCGGCCACGGCCAGGGCCGTCAGCGTCGTCGTGATCCCGCCCGAGGAGATCGACGCCCGGGGGCTGCACAAGTGCAACGTGGCCGGCATGCGCCGCGCGGTCGCCGGTCTGGGGATCGTCCCCGGATACATCCTCACCGACGGCTTCCCGGTGGCCGGGCTCCCCGCGCCCTCGCTGGCCGTCTGGAAGGGCGACCAGGTGGCTGCCTGCGTCGCCGCCGCCTCCATCGTGGCCAAGGTCACCAGGGACCGGATGATGCACGGCCTCGACGGCGTCTACCCGCAGTACGGCTTCGCCGAGCACAAGGGCTACGTCACTCCAGCGCATCGACGGGCTTTGGCCCTGCACGGACCGAGCCCCCATCATCGGTTCTCGTTCGTGACGGTGGCCAGGGTGACTCGTGGGTCGCAGATCCCGGACGTGGGCCCGTGGACGGGGCAGGATGGGGACATGCGCGAGAATGAGGTCGGTGCCGGTGTCGTCTGAACGGGCGATCTCGACGGGAAGCGGAGAAGGAGGACCGGGATGAGCGCGGAAGATCTCGAAAAGTACGAGACCGAGATGGAGCTGCAGCTCTACCGGGAGTACCGCGACGTGGTCGGGCTGTTCACCTATGTCGTGGAGACCGAGCGGCGTTTCTACCTCACCAACTCCGTGGACCTCGACGTCCGCACCGCCGAGAACGGCGACGTCTTCTTCGACGTGAAGATGCAGGACGCCTGGGTCTGGGACATGTACCGGCCGGCCAGGTTCGTGAAGAACGTCCGGGTGGTGACGTTCAAGGACGTCAACATCGAGGAGCTGGCCAAGCCCGACCTCGAGATGCCCAAGGAGGGCTTCTCCAGCTGAGCCCGCGGTCCGCGGCGGGTCGTGCCTGCCGCGGCCTCGGTCCGGGGTGGGCGTGTGGCCGTCATCCCCAGAACGGGGTTCGGCAGGCCGGGGCGTCGGGGCGGTGTCGCATCGTCGGGGCATGCGTCTTCGATGGTCTGTGTTCGCCGGGTCTGGTTTCGTGGGGTCTGTGTTCGCCAGGTCTGGGGCGGCGGCTGCCGGGGCGGCTGCCACGGGAAACCCGGCGAGGATCCGTACGGGCGGGCTCGTGCCGCCGGTGCCGACGGCTCTCCTGGCGGCACTGCTGGCTGCTCTGGTGGCCGTGACCGCATCCGCGTCGGCCCCCCTGCCCGATCTCCGGTCACCCGTTTCCGTGCCTCCGGCATCGGTCCCCGTGCCGGGTCTTTCACCCCCCGCTTCCAGGCCTCCGGCATCGGTGCCCCGCTCCCACACTGCTGGGCTGTGGGTGCCGGGGTCTCCCGTGCCGGAGGCGTCCGTACCCGGCTCACACGTGAGGCGGCTGCCAGGCCCGCTGGTGCCCGAGTCGTGGGACCGATCGGCGGCGGAATCGGGGGATCCGCCTGGGGCTCAGCCGTTGCTTTTGCAGGCCGCTCTTGTGGCCACCTCGGCAGCGGCGAAGGGGCGGCCCGTGCCGCCGCTCTCGTCGCCCGGACCCTCGCGGCCGGTCTCGGGTGCGACGAGATGGCGCCCGCCGACGGCCGGCTCGTTTCGCGTTCTTCGGCGGTTCGATCCGCCGCCACAGCGGTGGCTGTCGGGCCATCGGGGTGTCGACCTCGCGGCCGAGGCGGGCGAGCCGGTGCGCGCAGTCGGTTCCGGAATCGTGCTGCACGCCGAGCGTGTCGCGGGACGCGGTGTCGTGACCGTCGCCCATCCCGACGGCCTGCGCACGACCTATCTGCCGGTCCGCGCGTCCGTACGCCCCGGAGACTCCGTGGCCGCCGGTGACGTCATCGGCGTCATGGAGGACTGGACGGGCCATTGCCCGATGTCGTGCCTCCACCTCGGCCTCCTCCGGGGAGACCTTTATCTCGATCCCCTGCTCCTGTTCGGAACAGGCCAGGTCCGCCTGCTTCCCCTCTGGTCGCGGCCGTCTGAGCGCCGGGGCTGAGCGGAGGTACGGGGGTGGACGAGTCCGGGGGAGTTGGGGATGGCTCCGAGGCAGGGGAGCGGGTCAGGCGCGGGGGTGGGCCTGGCGGTATGCCGCCCGCAGTCGCTCGATCGACACGTGCGTGTAGATCTGTGTCGTGGCCAGGGAGGCGTGTCCCAGCATCTCCTGAACGCTGCGCAGGTCCGCCCCGCCCTCCAGCAGGTGGGTGGCGGCCGTGTGGCGGAGGCCGTGCGGGCCCATGTCGGGCGCGCCGTCCACCTCGGCGAGGCGGGCGTGCACGATGCGCCGTATCGTCCCCTGATCGATACGGCCTCCCCGCACCCCCAGGAAGAGCGCGGGTCCGGTGCCCTCCCGGATCCACAGTGGCCTGCCGCGGACGCACCACGCGTCGAGAGCGTGGAGCGCCGGCCGGCCGATGGGGATCGTCCGCTCCTTCCGGCCCTTGCCGAGCACGCGGACGGTGTTGCGGTCCCGATCGACGTCGTCCACGTCGAGGCCGCACAACTCGCTCACCCGCATGCCTGTGGCGTACAGCAGCTCCAGCACGGCCTGATCTCGAAGGGCCTTGGGGTCTCCAGTCGTGCGACCGTCCCCCCGGCCGTTCGCCCCGGCCTCTTCTCCGCCGCCGGCCGCCTCCGGTGCTGTGACAGGCGCGTCCGGTGACCCGGAGCCGGCAAGCTGTGCGCCCGCATCGTCGGACGCCACGGGGGCGAGGCCGGCTGCGGGCTCGGACCGTCGAGCGTCCAGCGCGACGATGTCCGGTCTACGGGCGTCCAGCGCGGCGATGTCCGTCCCGTGCGCTTCCACGGTGCCGGTGTCCGGCCACCGGGCGTCTACCGTGGGGGTGTCCGGCCGCCGGGCGTCCAGCAGCGCCCGCGCCTCCGCCTGGTCGAGGACCGCGGGGAGGCTCCGGCCCGCTTTGGCGGTGCCGAGGAGCAGGCCCGGGTCGGTGGCCAGCCAGCCACGCCGGTGGCAGAAGGCGGTGAAGACGCGCGCGAAGGCCGTGCGCCGCGCCAGCGTCGATCGTGACCGCCCCGCCTGGTGGAGATTGCCGAGCCATTTCCGCAAGGCCGTGATGGTCAACGCCTCGACCCCGTCCACACCCGCCTGGTCGAGGTGTGCGAGGAGCGAGGCGAGGTCCCCCAGGTACGCCCTGACCGTGTGTGGTGAGAGGTCGCGCTCCAGCCGCAGGTGACGTTCGAACGCGTCCCGCACGGCCTCAAACTCAGGAGCCATACCGGCCTCCCCGTCCCGCGCGACCGCATCTCCAGCAACGACCTCCGGCGGTTCGGGTAGGGCAGTACCAGCCGTTCGGGGCCGTCTCGGCACGGTTGCGTTGCCGGTTGTGCCCGGCCTTGATCCCGAATGTGCCGTCGGCCATGCGAATCACCGTAGGCCTTTGCCCTTCCATGGTCGACAGGACACGCCACAGGCCGTCGGCGAGCCGCGATACTCCCGGGCAGGCCGGGGTGTCACCCACGGCGTCGTAGCCGCCAGCCCCGGTCCGCCGCCTCAACGAAGCCGGCCGCCGCGAGGCCGCCCAGACAGCCGAGTGCCGTGGTGAGATCCACACCCGCGGCCACGGCTATGGCCGCGGGCCCCGCCGCCCCGCGCGCCGGGATCGCTTCCAGCACTCGCCGGGTCTCGTCGTTGAGGGCGTCGTGCGGGCGGGCCTGTCCTCGCTGCTCGGGCGCCAGGTCGTCGCCGATCGACCCGACCAGTTCGACGATCTCCTCGACCGAGGTGACGCACACGGCCTTGCCCTGTCGTATCAGCACGTGGCAGCCCGCGGAGGCCTCCGACGTGATCGGGCCGGGGACGGCCATCAGATGCCGGTTGAGGCCCGAGGCGTGGGCGGCCGTGTTGAGCGCGCCGCTGCGGACGGCCGCCTGGACGACCACTGTGCCGCGCGACAGTGCGGCGATGACCCGGTTGCGGACGAGGAAGCGCAGCCGTGTCGGATGCGAGCCCGGCGGCCACTCGCTCACCACGACCCCGCGTCCGCGCACCGCCCGGAAGAGCTCCTCGTGCGCGCTCGGGTAGCAGACGTCCGTCCCGCAGGCCAGCACGACGACCGTGGGCGTCCGGACCGCCAGAGCTCCTCGATGGGCCGCGCCGTCGATCCCGTACGCCCCGCCGCTCACCACCGACCACCCGCGCGAGCCGAGCCCGTGGGCCAGGTCGGCGGCCACGGTCGTCCCGTACGGCGTGGCGGCTCTGGCGCCGACGATCGCCACCGAGCGCAGGCAGGACAGACGGAGGTTGGCCCGGCCGTCCAGCCACAGCCCGAAGGGCCGCGTGTCCCCGAGGTCGTCGAGCTGGGTCGGCCACTCCGCGTCGCCGGGGATGACGAGCCGCGCACCACGCTCCTCCCCTTGGGCGAGATCCGCCGCGGGGTCGGCGTAGCGGGCCGCCCACGAGGCGGCGAGCCGGTCCAGGTCGGTCCGGCGCCGGGGCGCGACGGCCTCCTCGGCTGCTACGAACTCCGGTGCGAGCACCCCGCGCCGGGCCTGTCCGAGCGCTCCGTGCGGCCCGTAGGCGCGGATCAGCCGGCCCATGACCGGGTCACCGGCCTCCGCCATCCGCATGAGGGCGACCCGGGCGAGCCGATCCTCGCATCGGTCCGCTCCTGGCGGAGAGTCCGGGGTGCCGGCGACGGGGCACTCGCCCGCGGGCAGACCCGGGGCGTCGGCGGATCCGGGGGACATCATGGCGATCACTCCACTCCCAGCCACATGGCGAGGGCGGCCGTCGTCTCCGGCTCGCCCGGTCGGTGCTTGCCCGCGAGGTCGGCGAGCGTCCAGGCGACGCGCAGGACGCGGTCGAGCCCACGCGCGCTCAGCGTCCCCAGGTCGAGGCCGCGGTGAAGGGGGGCCAGGGCACTGTCCGGCACCCGGAGGTCGCCGTGCAGGGCGGCCGAGGACACGTCGGCGTTGCAGTGCCACGGCGTGCCGGCCAGGCGCCGGGCCGCCCTGTCGCGCGCGTCGAGGACGCGGGCGGCGACCGTGGCGCTCGGCTCGGCGAAGTGGCGGTCCGCCAGCAGCTCCGCTCGTGTGGCGCGCCCGATCCGCACCTTGACGTCGATGCGGTCGAGCAGCGGTCCGGACAGCCGGGCCAGGTAACGGCGCCGGGCGGCGGGGGTGCACCGGCAGGGATGACCTGCGCTGCCCTGGAGACCGCACGGGCAGGGGTTGGCGGCCAGGATCAACGTGAACCTCGCCGGGAACGTCACCGTCCCGATCGCCCGCGCGATCGTCACCGAGCCCGACTCCAGCGGTTGCCGCAGGGATTCGAGCACCGCGGTCGCGAACTCGGGCGCCTCATCCAGGAACAGGACGCCTCTGTGGGCGAGTGACACGGCCCCGGGCCGTACGACGCCGCCGCTTCCGCCGCCCACGACGGCCGCGGTCGTCGCGCTGTGGTGCGGGGCCATGAACGGCGGCCGGGTGAGCAGCGGACGCCCCGGCGGAAGGCGGCCCGCCACCGAGTGGATGGCCGACACCTCCAGCGCCTGATCGGGGTCGAGCGGCGGCAGCAGGGTCGGCAGCCGTTCGGCGAGCATCGTCTTCCCGCTCCCTGGCGGGCCGAGCATCCACAGGTTGTGCCCTCCCGCCGCGCACACCTCCAGTGCCTTGCGGCCCACCGGCTGCCCGGCGACGTCGCGCATGTCGAGGCACCGGTCGTCCTCCTTCGCCGTCCCGGACAGGCCGGACGCGGAACGGCCGGAGGCGTCGTCGAGCAGCGCGGCCGCTTCGGCGACCACAGGGAGCCGGTGCAGGTCGCCGGAGCGGAGCCAGTCCACCAGCTCGCCGAGGGTCGCCACGGGGACCACGGTCAGCCCCGGCACCAGTGCCGCCTCGGCGGCGTTGATCGACGGGACCACGACGGTGCGGGCGCCCGCCTCGGCGGCCGCGAGGGCCGCGGGCAGCACGCCCCTGACCGGCCTGACCCGCCCGTCGAGCCCGAGCTCTCCGAGGAACGTGGGTTCGGCGACCCGCTGGGCCGGGACGGCGCCGGCGGCGGCGAGGACGGCGATCGCGATGGCGAGGTCGAACATCGACCCGCGTTTGGGCAGGCTCGCGGGGAACAGGCTCACGGTCACCCGCGCGTCGGGCCAGGAGAACCGGCTGTTGATCAGAGCCGACCGCACCCTGCCGCGCGCCTCGCTGATGGCGGTGTCGAGGAGGCCGATGAAGTGGGTGCCGGCAACGCCCGGCCCCACGTCGGCCTCGATCTCCACGATCCGCCCGGTCACGCCCACGAGCGCGACGCAGCGGGTGCGGGCCACGGCCACGTCAGACCACCCCGCGCTCGTGGCGGAGCGAGAAGTCGCCCGCGAACCGCTCCAGCGCGATCACGTCGACCCTGATCGAGTCGAACCTCTCCGTCTGGGACGCGAGCCAGCGCCCCGCCAGCGACCGCAGGCGCAGCAGCTTGCCCTGCGTCACCGCTTCGAACGCCGTGCCGTGGCTGCGGCCCGATCTGGTCTTCACCTCCACGACGACCAGCGCGTTGCCGTCACGCGCCACGATGTCGATCTCGCCCTCGGCGCAACGCCAGTTGCGGGCGAGGATGCGAACGCCCGCCGCCTCGAGAAAGTCGGCGGCCAGTTGCTCGCCGTGTCTGCCCAGTCGATCTTTCGCGGCCATGGGACCACCTCCGCCGGAGACGATCGCCGGGCGGTCCGCGGCGCCGATCGGCCGAATCACGTTCTGTGGACAACCGGGTTATCCACAGGCTGCCGGGGTGCGTCGCCGCGAGCCGGAGGGCGTGGGGATACTGGCCGAGGCCCACGAGAAACAGGCGCAGGAGACCCCTTGGGACGGGGCATGAGGAGGTGGCGATGATCGAGAATCCGGCAGTGGAGGTCGAGGACGGGAGCGTGCGGTCCGTGCCCGAGCTCATCTCGGCGCTCGGCGACGCGGTGGGGGTCGCCCTGCCCGCTGTGCGGGTGACCGGCGGGGATCCGGTGTTGCCGTCCGTGTACCGGCTCGGTGCCCTCGCCGCGGCCTCGGTCGGCGCGGTGACCGCCGCCGCTGCCGCCCACTGGTCCATGCGTGGCGGGCCGGGCTCGGCGGAGGTGGCGGTCGACGTGCGGCACGCCGCCCTGGCCTTCCAGAGCGAGCGGCACTTCCGCGTCGACGGCGTCCCGTCCGTCTCCTGGGCGCCCCTGTCCGGCGACTACCGCACGAGCGACGGCTGGGTCAGGCTCCACTGCAACTTCGACCACCACCGGGACGCCGCCCTGCGGGCCCTCGGCCTTCCGCTGGGAGCCGCCGAGGGTGAGGTGGCCCGGAGATGCGAGAGCCGTACGGCGGCGGACGTCGAGGAGGCGGTGACACGCGAGGGCGGGTGCGCGGCCGCGATGCGGAGCAGGGCCGAGTGGCTGGCTCATCCGCAGGCCGCGGCGGTCGCCGCCCTGCCCCTCGTCGGTCTCCGGAGGATCTCCGCGGAGGGCGGGGACGCGCGGACGAGGACGCCGGACAACGTGCCGGGACGGCCGCTCGCCGGGGTGCGGGTGCTCGACCTGACGCGGGTCATCGCCGGGCCGGTCGCCGCGCGGACGCTGGCCGCGCACGGCGCCGAGGTGCTGCGCGTCGGCGCCGCCCACCTGCCCGAGGTGCCGGGCCTGGTGGTGGAGACCGCGTTCGGCAAGCGGTCGTGCCACGTCGACCTGCGCTCGGAGGCCGAGACGCTGCGCGAGCTCGTCCGCGGCGCCGACGTGGTGGTCCAGGCCTACCGGCCGGGGGCGCTGCGCGACCGAGGGTACGGCCCGGAGGATCTGGCGCGGCTGCGGCCGGGTGTCGTCTGCGTCGACGTCTCCGCGTACGGCTCACGCGGTCCCTGGGGCGGGCGGAGGGGGTTCGACAGCCTCGTCCAGATGGCCTCCGGGATAGCGAGCGAGAACGGCGACGGGACACGCCCGTGCCCGCTGCCCGCCCAGGCGCTCGACCACGCCACCGGCTACCTCGCGGCGTTCGGGGCGATCGCCGGCCTGCTCCGGCGCGCCGCCGAGGGGGGCTCCTGGCAGGTCGAGGTCTCGCTCGCCCGTACGGCGGGCTGGCTCGACGCCCTGGGCAGGACCGACGGGGCGTCCGCGCCCCAGCCGTCGCCGGACGAGGTGCTGGCCGTCATGGACAGCCCCTTCGGCGAGCTCACCTATGTCACGCCGCCGGGCCTCATCGAGGGGGCGGCCCCGCACTGGGCCTCGCCTCCGCCACGTCAGGGGGAGCACGCACCCGAATGGCCGACCGGTGCGGCGGGGCCTGCGCCGGTCAACCGACGGGGCGGTTCCGGGTAGACTATTCGACGGCCTGCTAAGCAGGCCGAATTCGCACGCCCGTTCACGAGCCGCCTTCTCGGTCCGGACCATGTCCGGCGAAAGCGGCCCGGGGCGTCAGGGCGCGGGCAAACGGCCCGCGTGTCCAACCGAGGCCGTGCCTTGGGGTCCCATAGGGCTCCTGGGGCACACAACCATGGAGGACCATCACGATGGCCCCTGTCGTCACCATGCGGCAGCTGCTCGAGAGCGGCGTCCACTTCGGTCACCAGACCCGCCGGTGGAACCCGAAGATGAAGCGCTTCATCTTCACCGAGCGCAACGGCATCTACATCATCGACCTGCAGAAGTCGCTGTCGTTCATCGACCGTGCGTACGACTTCGTGAAGGAGACCGTCGCGCACGGCGGCTCGATCATGTTCATCGGCACCAAGAAGCAGGCCCAGGAGTCCATCGCCGAGCAGGCGTCCCGGGTCGGCATGCCGTACGTGAACCAGCGCTGGCTGGGCGGAATGCTCACGAACTTCTCGACCGTCCACAAGAGGCTCCAGCGCCTGAAGGAGCTCGAGGAGCTCGACTTCGACAACGTCGCCGCGTCCGGGCTCACCAAGAAGGAGCTCCTGATGCGCCGCCGCGAGAAGGAGAAGCTGGAGCGCACCCTCGGCGGCATCCGCGACATGGCTCGCGTTCCGAGCGCCATCTGGGTGGTCGACACCAAGAAGGAGCACATCGCGATCAACGAGGCCAAGAAGCTTGGCATCCCGGTCGTCGCGATCCTCGACACGAACTGCGACCCCGACGAGGTCGACTACCCGATCCCGGGTAACGACGACGCGATCCGGGCCGTCAGCCTCCTCACCCGCGTGATCGCCGACGCCGTGGCCGACGGCCTCATGACCCGCTCGGGCGCCGCCCGCGCCGACGACAAGCCGGCCGGGGTCGCCGCCGCCGAGCCGCTGGCCGAGTGGGAGCGCGAGCTGCTCCAGCGCGCCGACGGCGAGGAGGGCGCCGCGGAGGCCGCCTCCGGCGAGACCGCCGAGGCCCCTGCCGCTGAGACCGCCGAGGCCCCCGCCGCTGAGACCGCTGAGGCCCCCGCCGCCGAGGCCGCCGAGGCCCCCGCCGCGGAGCAGGGCGAGCAGGCCTGACCCAGGCACCAGCACAACGGCTTCACCGGGCGGGCGCCGACCTCGGCGCCCGCCCGCCACGACGATTCGCATCGGGTCCCGAAGAGGAATTTGGACAATGGCTTCCGTGAACATGGCCGACGTCAAGCGGCTTCGCGAGCTGACCGCCGCCGGCATGATGGACTGCAAGAAGGCGCTTGAGGAGTCCGAGGGCGACTTCGACAAGGCCGTCGACATCCTCCGCGTCAAAGGCGCCAAGGACGTCGGCAAGCGCGAGGCCCGCACCGCCTCGAACGGCCTCGTCGCCGTCAAGCACGAGGGCGACTCGCTCGCCGCGCTGCTCGAGGTCAACTGCGAGACCGACTTCGTCGCCAAGAACGAGCGGTTCCAGCAGCTCGCGGGCGAGATCGTCGCCCACATCGTGGCGAGCAGGCCCGCCGACGTGCCGACCCTGCTCGAGTCGCAGGTCGACGGCAAGACGGTCAAGGAGCTCCTCGACGAGGCCAACGCGGCGCTCGGCGAGAAGATCGAGATCCGTCGCTTCTCCGTCCTCGAGGGCGGCTTCATCACGTCCTACATGCACAAGACCGACCCGCAGCTCCCGCCGACCGTCGGCGTGCTCGTCCAGCTGGACAAGCCGAACGCCGAGGTCGCCAAGGACATCGCCCAGCACGCCGCCGCGATGGCGCCCAAGTACCTCAGCCCCGCCGAGGTGCCGGCCGACGTCATCGAGAAGGAGCGGTCGGTGTTCGAGCAGATGACCCGCGAGGAGGGCAAGCCCGAGGGCGCCATCCCGAAGATCGTCGACGGCCGGGTTAACGGCTGGTACAAGGACTTCACGCTGCTGGAGCAGGCCTTCGTGAAGGACAACAAGAAGACGATCGCGAAGGTCGCGGACGAGGCCGGCGTCAAGGTCCTGGCCTTCACCCGCTACAAGGTCGGCCAGGCTTAGGCTTACAGCCAGGAGCTCTGACCCGCACTTATATCCGAGGAGGCCGCCGCCGTGCAGGAGAACACCAGACCCGCCACGCCGGCGGCTTCGTCGTACGACGGGCCGCTGCGCTGGAAGCGGGTGATGCTGAAGCTGTCCGGTGAGGCGTTCGCCGGCGGCGAGTCGCTCGGGATCGACCCGCTCGTCGTGGCCCAGCTCGCCGACTCCGTCGCCGAGGCCGTCCGCGAGGGCGTGCAGGTGGCGGTCGTCGTCGGCGGCGGCAACATGTTCCGCGGCGCGGCCCTGTCGGAGCGGGGCATGGACCGCGCCCGCGCCGACTACATGGGCATGCTCGGGACGGTCATCAACTGCCTCGCCCTGCAGGACTTCCTCGAGAAGCGCGGCATCGACACCCGCGTGCAGACGGCGATCACCATGCAGCAGGTCGCGGAGCCGTTCCTGCCGCGGCGGGCGATCCGCCACCTGGAGAAGGGCCGCGTGGTCATCTTCGGCGCCGGGCTCGGCTCGCCGTTCTTCTCGACCGACACCTGCGCCGCCCAGCGCGCACTGGAGATCGGCGCGGAGGCGCTGCTGAAGGGCACGCAGGTCGACGGCGTGTACGACTCCGACCCCCGGAAGAATCCGGACGCTGTGCGGTTCGACCAGCTCGAGTACGGTGAGGTCCTGACGCGGGGTCTCGGGGTCATGGACGCCACCGCGATCAGCCTGTGCATGGACAACGGCCTGCCCATCGTGGTCTTCGATCTCATGGGCGAAGGCAACATCCTGCGGGCGGTCCGCGGTGAGAAGATCGGCACGCTGGTGAGTCCGGCAGGGAAATAGGGAGCCGCAGTGATCGACGAAACCCTCCTCGAGGCCGAGGAGAAGATGGACAAGGCGGTGACGGTCGCCAAGGACGACTTCGCGAGCATCCGCACCGGCCGCGTCACCCCCTCGATGTTCAGCAAGATCAGCGTGGACTACTACGGGTCGCCCACGCCCATCCAGCAGCTCGCGTCCTTCCATGTGCCCGAGGCGCGCATGGTGCTGGTCCAGCCGTACGACAAGGGCTCGCTGAACGCCATCGAGAGGGCCATCCGCGACAGCGACCTCGGCGTCAACCCCGGCAACGACGGCGCGGTCATCCGCGTCGTGTTCCCCGAGCTGTCGGAGGAGCGCCGCAAGGAGTACATCAAGGTGGCCCGCAACAAGGCGGAGAGCGGCCGTGTCTCCGTGCGGAACATCCGTCGTCACGCCAAGGAGGTCCTCGACAAGCTCGTCAAGGACGGCGAGGTCGGCGAGGACGAGGTCCACCGGGCGGTCAAGGAGCTCGACGACCTCACCCAGAAGCACGTCGCGAAGATCGACGAGTTGCTGAAGCACAAGGAAGCCGAGCTTCTCGAGGTCTGATGACCCGGTGCCGGGGGAGAGACCCCGGCAGGGCCGGACGGCACGACCGTGATCCTTGTGCCGCACTGCGTGGACAGGGCGGCGCAAGGATCACGCGTATACAGGGAGTGGACGCTGTGGACGGAACGGCTGGCGACCGGAACTCGGCGAAGAGCGCCGCCGGGGCGTCGGGCAACGGGCACGGGCCGGCCGACGCCGGTGACGCGGCCGGGCCATCCGCGGTGCCGGGGGGTGATCGCGTGAGCGGGTCCTCGGGCGGGTCCGGCGGCGGGAGCCGTACGGGCCGCAACCTGCCGGCGGCGGTCGCGGTCGGCGTCGCGCTCGGCGTGGTCGTCATCGGCTCGCTGTACGTGGTGAAGCTGGCGTTCCTCGCCGTCGTCATGGCCGCGGTCGGGCTCGGCGTCCACGAGCTGGCCAAGGCCCTCGCCACCCGCGGCATCCGGGTGCCGCTCGTCCCGCTGCTGGCCGGTCTCACCGCCATGGTCGTCGGTCCCTACTGGGGCGGGACGGCCTTCCTCGTCGGCGCGTTCGCCGTGACCGTGATGGTCCTGCTGACCTGGCGGATGTTCCAGGGCGCCGAGGGATACGTGCGGGACGCCACGGCCGCCCTGTTCATCGCGGTCTATCCTGCCCTGCTCGCCGGGTTCGTCCCGCTGCTGCTGTCGCCGGAGGACGGCCCCGACAGGGTCATCGTCTTCATCGCCGTGACCGTGTGCAGCGACATCGGCGGCTACTTCGCCGGCATCCTGTTCGGCCGGCACCGGATGTCGCCGCTGATCAGCCCGAAGAAGACCTGGGAGGGCTTCGCCGGGTCCGCCCTCGCCTGCGTCGTCGGCGGGTCGTTACTCGTCCACTTCCTGCTGGACGGCGGCTACTGGCAGGGCGCCCTGATCGGCGCCGCCGGGGTCGTCTGCGCGACGCTCGGCGACCTGATCGAGTCGGTCATCAAGCGCGATCTCGGCATCAAGGACATGGGCAGCCTGCTGCCGGGCCACGGCGGCGTCATGGACCGGCTCGACTCGCTGCTCTTCACGCTCGTCCCGGTCTGGCTGCTGCTGACACTCCTCGTGCCGGTCCACTGACGTCTAGATCCGGCTGTGCACGGCCAGCCGCTCGCTGATCACCTCGTGCCCCTGGTCCGCCACCACCCGGAGCTCGGTGTCGGTGAGCGGGACGAGCCACAGCCACCGCACGGAGTCGCCCCCGAACAAGAAGCCAGACATGTCCGGCATCCCCGGCGGATCCGCCAGCATGATCACCCCTTGGTGGCCGCCGTCCAGGGGGAACGTTCCCGGCCGCTGGAACCACCGGGCCGTGTGCCCGTGTCCCAGCCAGGTCACCGACCGCCACGGATACTGCGCCAGCCAGGCGAACAGCCGGGCCGCCACCCTCGGGTCCTGGCGCGTCGCCACCGCGAGCTCGACTCGGCAGGCCGTGTCGTACAGCTCGGCCGTCGGCATCCGCTGGCAGCTCATCCCCACCGTGGACAGGACCGTGTACCCCCGGCCGGGCCGCTCGCTCACCCCGACGAGAGGGAGCCGGTCGCCTCCGACGTCCCAGTAGCGGCCCGGCGGCCCGACCCTGCTGTCGAGATGCCCCATCACGAACTGCTGGAACGACGCCCAGCTGCCCTCCGCCTGCCGCCACTGCCAGTACGCCCGCGCCTTCGCCACCCTCGGGGCGAGCCCCTCCAGCGCCTCGCTCAGCGACCAGGCGAACGGCGACTCTCCGGCGGCGTCCCTCGCGTAGCCGGGCATGCCGCGGGCCATGTCGGCCCACCCCGGAATGACGGCCAGGAGATCGTCGTTCTCGTACAGGGCGACGCCGTCGCCCTCCTCGAACCACAGGACCGACAGCGTCGCCGGGTCGAGGGGCGGCGTGCCCGTGGGGTGGTGGGTCCCGGAGGCCGGCATCAGCGGCGGAAGACCGGCGTTGGCCCTCGCCAGGTCGACGGCCGCCGGAGCTGGGACGTGGTTGGCCAGCCAGACGGCTCCGTGGACGGTCCCCCTGGCGTCCCGAAGGTAAGCTACGGAGGACGCCCGGTCGGATTCGATCGTCAACGTGCGGCTCCCGTAAGGGTTGGGGCTGGTGAGGACCACAGAGACGTCCACATCTACCTCCGGGATTAGACCGCCAGACCAGAATGTAAAGCCGCTGGCCGCGATCGTTAAGAGCACGCGGTCAGGAGATCGGAAGGGTTTTGCGTGAGCGAGCAGCCGAAGGCCGGGCAGCTGACGTTGGTGGCGCCCCGGCGGGGCAAGCCCCAGCGCCATCTGGCCGACCTCACGATGGCCGAGCGGCGCGCCGCCGTGGCCGAGCTGGGCGAGAAGCCGTTCCGCGCCGACCAGCTCTCACGTCACTACTTCGCCCGGCTCACCGAGACCCCCGAGCAGATGACCGACCTGCCCGGCGGCACCCGGGAGCGCCTGGTCGCGCAGCTCATGCCGCCACTC
Source organism: Microbispora corallina (assembly GCF_016863035.1). Lineage (GTDB taxonomy): Bacteria > Actinomycetota > Actinomycetes > Streptosporangiales > Streptosporangiaceae > Microbispora > Microbispora corallina. The sequence continues at coordinate 37,334 of NZ_BOOC01000051.1, read as the reverse complement.
CTGACCTCCGTACGGGAGATCACCTGTGACGGCGGGACGACCCGCAAGACGCTGTGGAAGCTGTTCGACGGCTCCCTCGTCGAGTCGGTCCTCATGCGTTACCCCGACCGGGTGACGATGTGCGTCTCCTCCCAGGCCGGCTGCGGCATGAACTGCCCCTTCTGCGCCACCGGCCAGGCCGGCCTGACCCGGAACATGTCCACCGCCGAGATCGTCGAGCAGGTCGTCGCCGGGGCCCGGGCCCTGGCCGCGGGGCAGGTCCCCGGCGGGCCCGGCCGGATCACCAACGTCGTTTTCATGGGCATGGGCGAGCCGATGGCCAACTACAAGGCCGTCATCGGCGCCGTCCGCCGCCTCGTCGATCCCGCGCCCGAGGGGCTGGGCATCTCCGCCCGCGGCGTGACCGTGTCGACCGTCGGCCTGGTGCCCGCCATCGAGAAGCTGGCCGACGAGGGACTGCCGGTCACGCTGGCCCTCTCGCTGCACGCCCCCGACGACGAGCTCCGCGACACGCTCGTGCCGATCAACACGCGCTGGAAGGTCTCCGAGGTGCTCGGCGCGGCCTGGCGGTACGCGGCCAAGACCAAGCGCCGGGTGTCGATCGAGTACGCCCTCATCAAGGACATCAACGACCAGGAGTGGCGGGCCGACCTGCTCGGACGCCTGCTCAAGGGCAAGCTCGTCCACGTCAACCTGATCCCGCTCAACCCCACGCCGGGCTCGAAGTGGACCGCCTCCCGGCCGGAGGACGAGCGGGCCTTCGTCCGCCGTCTTGAGTCCCACGGCGTCGCCGTCACGGTGCGCGACACCCGGGGCCGGGAGATCGACGGCGCCTGCGGGCAGCTCGCCGCCGCGACCCCCGACTCCTGACGGCCGACCCCGCAGCCCTCCCGTCGAGACGCCGTCGCGGCCTGACTCAGGGACGTGTACGGCGAAGCCAGGCGTAGGCGGCCAGCCCGACGGCGGGCCACAGAAGCGACTCGGCGGCGAGCCAGGGGAGACGGGACTCGAGCAGGCCGTGGTGCGCGTCCCGCATCCACGTCATGACCGGGACGCTCAGCCAGTGCACGCTCGACGCGCTGACCATCAACGTCGCGATATATCCGGCGATCAGGACGATGGTCGAGACGGCCGGCGAGGGAAGGATGGGGCGGCTGGTCAGGGCGCCCAGGGCGACCCCGGCCACGACCGAGAACAGGTGCAGGGCCACGCCCAGCGCCACCTGGCCCGCCGTCGGGCTCCCGGCGAGCCGTGTCAGCAGGGCGACCTCGGAGACGGCGGCCAGCACGAGGTCGTACGCGAAGGCGGCGAGCAGGCCGCTCACGAGCTCGGCGCGACCGGCGGCGACGATGGAGATCATCCGCTGCTCGTCGGGCTCGCTGTCGAGCAGTCCGCGCGCCGCCCAGGCGAACACCGGGATCAGGATGCCCGCCGAGTCGGCCGCCGCGCCGATTTCCTGGCCCGGAGGAACCGGCGTCGCGTACAGGATGGCGAGCAGTGGCAGCAGTCCGATGAGGGGCTGCAGCGCCCGGTGCGACCGGGCGTACCCGGCGATCCGGAACCGGACCAGGGCGATCACGACGCCTCCCCGGACCGGGGGCCGACCCGGGAGTCGCCGACGTCGGAGGCCCCGAGGTCCCGGAGGTCCGGGGCCTCCCGCTCACCGGAACCGGGGCCGGAAGGCGCGAGGCCGGCCGGGCCGATCCGCACCGCGTAGCCGTCCGCGCGGAGACGGCGGGCCAGGCGGGCGGCCTCGGACGCCGGGACGTCGACCTCCAGGACGGCGAGCCGTTCCGGCTCAGGACCGGTCCCCGCCGCGGCCTCCCGCACCGACCGGTCCGCGACCTCGTAGCGGCGTATGCCCGGAAGGCCCCGCAGGTCGCCCTGATGGTCGCTGACCACGACGGTGCCGCCCCTGGCGGACACCTCCGCGATGACGACGGGCAGTTCGGCGCGGGTCGCCGCGTCGAGCCCGGCGAACGGCTCGTCGAGGACGAGCAGTCCGGGGCGGCACAGGAGGGCCTGGGCGAGCCCCACCTTGTGGGCGCTGCCCTTGGACAGGTCGGGCAACCGCTGGCCCAGCAGGTGGTCCATGCCGAGCCGGTCGGTCCACTCGTCGACGTCCCCCGGCGCGACCTTCCTGATCGCGGCCATGTGCCGCAGGTAGCCGGCCACGGTGAACGGCTGGGCCGCGGGGAAGCGCTCGGGGGCGTACCCGACGACGGGCGGACGGTCCTCGACCGCTCCCCGCACGGGCCGCAGGAGTCCCGCGAGAAGGCGCAGGAGGGTGGACTTGCCGGTGCCGTTCGGGCCGACGATCTCGACGACGTCGCCCGCGCCGAGGGTCATGTCCACGCCGGCGAGCACCCAGGGCTCCCGCCGTCCATAGCGAAAGGAGAGATCGGCGACCCGCATAGATCCCCGAGCTTATCGGCATATTTAGGGTCACGTCTGGGGATCGGGCGATCACCAGGTATCGCTTTTGTGATCGGCGTACCGACAGAATCGCCGTACGGACAGAATGGACAGGTTTCGCAGAGGCCCGGAGGAGTGGGTGAATCGCTTTCCACGCGTCATGGCCGTGCGGCTGGGCTATGACCCCGGCCAGGTCGACGAACTGATCCGCAGGATCGAGCGGACGCTCGCGTCCGGCCCCGCCGCCGAGCGGCCGATCACGCCGAACGAGATCCGCGAGGCCAAGTTCGGCGTCAAGCTGGGCGGTTACAACGAGACGGCCGTGGACTTCGCGCTCGACGCGTTCATCGTCGCCCTGGAGGCCCGCGCCGCCGGTTCCGGCGCCCCGGCGGCCAAGGAGGGCCCTGCGGTGCCGAAGGCTCGTACCGGTTCCGGCGCCCCGGCGGACGCGGAAGGCCCCCCGGCCCCGGCGGGCCCCGCGGCCCCGGCGGGCCCCGCGGCTGAGGAAGGCCCCTCGCGCCCGAAGGCGCCCGCCGACCTGGCCACCACCGACGTGCTCGTGGCCGGCGGGCCGGCGACCCCGCTCGACGCCCCGCCCGCCGCCGCGACCTCGCCCGCCGCCACTCCGCCCGCCTCCCCGGCTCCGCTCGGCACCGAGCCGCCTGCCCCCGCCGCACCGTCCGCCCCGCCGGCCGCCGCACCCTCACCCCCAGCCCGTACGGCAGAGCCCGCTGGGGCGACACCCGCACCGCCCCGCCCGGGAACGCCGGAGTGGTGGGAGGGCCACGCCGAGAAGGTCGAGCGGGTGGCCTTCCGGCCGGGCCGGCTGGGCATGGGTTACCGGGAGGACGAGGTGGACGCCTTCCTCGACCGGGTGGTCGAGACGCTCCGTGGGACGGCCGACCGGCCGCTGACCCCCGACGAGGTCCGGGCGGCCACGTTCTCCACCGTGATGTTCCGCCCCGGGTATGCGATCACCGAGGTGGACGGCTTCCTGAACGAGATCGCCGGCATCCTCGAACGCCGACCCTGATTCCCCTCGAGCCGGGGGCCACCGTACACGCCGGTCCGGACGACCAGACCGAAGCCTGACCGAAATGGAATAAGTACATATTTGCCGGGGCGATGCACCACGATGGTGGCCATGCCTCGCAGATCCCCCCTCGCGGCGCTCACCGCCGCCGGTCTGACCTTGCTCACAACCGCAGTCACCCCCACGGCCGCCCTCGCCGACACGCCCGGAGGGGATGACGCTCCCCTCACCGTCACCCTCCAGGACGCCGGCTCCGGCGACGCCCGGCCCGCTGACGCAGGCGCCGCCGGGCTGGAGGCCGGCACCCGCCGCACGGCCTCCCGCGAGCGCGGCACGGCGGCCCTCGCGGCCGCCCGTCGCACGACCCTCAGGGACGCGTCCCGCACCGAGTCGAAGGACACCTTCACGCCCGGCTCCGCCGGCCTCGGCGACCCGTACTTCCCGCTGGCGGGCAACGGCGGCTACGACGTGGGCCACTACGACATCGCCCTGCGGTTCGACCCCAGGACCCACCGCATCGCCGCGACCACGACCATCAAGGCCACCGCGACCAAGAACCTCTCGCGGTTCGACCTCGACTACTCCGGACCGGCGATCACCAACCTGGAGGTGAACGGGAAGCGGGCCTCCTACCGCCGTAAGGGCCAGGAGCTCGTGGTCACCCCCAAGGAGGGCCTGCCGTCGGGCGCCGCCTTCACCGTCGAGGTGTCGTACGCAGGCGCGCCGAAGGCGATCAACGACAAGGCCCTGGGGCTGGAGGGCTGGATCAACACCAAGGACGGCGCCACCGTGGTGTCGGAGCCGGACGGCGCCCGCAGCTGGTTCCCGGCCAACGACAACCCCCAGGACAAGGCGACCTTCAGCTTCCGCGTCTCGGTCCCGGTGGGCCTGACGGTCCTGGCCAACGGCGAGCCGAAGAACCCCGGGATCGTCCCCGTACGGAACGGCTACACCACGGTCAGGTGGGAGATGTCCCAGCCGATGGCGACGTACCTCGCGATGGTCGCGATCGGGAAGTTCAAGGTCACCGAGGGCGCCGTCGCCGGCGTGCCGAACATCACGGCCTACGATCCGGCGGTCGCCAAGAAGTCGAAGTACCTGCACCGCACCACGGCCAAGGCCATCGCCTGGGAGTCGAAGGTCTTCGGCGGCTACCCGTTCTCCTCCACGGGCGGCATCGGCGACAAGCTGGACGTGGGATACGCGCTGGAGACGCAGGGCAGGCCGGTGTACGACGGCGGCCCGAGCGAGGACCTGGAGATCGTGCACGAGCTGGCCCACCAGTGGTTCGGCGACAGCGTCGGCCTGCGGAGCTGGAAGGACATCTGGCTCAACGAAGGCTTCGCGACGTACGCCGAGTGGCTCTACCAGGAGCAGCACGGCGGCCCGTCGGCCCAGTCGATCTTCGACAAGCACTACAAGCAGAAGGGCTCGTTCTGGGACGAGAAGACGGGCAACCCGGGCCGGGCCGACATGTTCGACTGGGAGGCGATCTACCTGCGCGGCGGCATGACCCTGCACGCCCTGCGCAAGAAGATCGGCGACGACACCTTCTTCACGCTCCTCAAGACCTGGACCGAGGACAACAAGTACGGCACGGTCACGACCCGCGACTTCGTCGACCTGGCGGAGAAGCTGTCGGGCCAGGACCTCGACCCGCTCTTCGACGCGTGGCTCTACAAGGCCGCCAAGCCGAAGCTGTAGGTCACGGACCCCAGGTGATCCGGCCGAGCTGCCCGGCGGCCCGGATCGCCAGCCACACCTCGGCGAAGTCACCGGTCGCGGACAGGTCGCGGCCGGTAAGCGCCCCGAACCTGCGCAGCCGGTAGGACAGCGTGTTCGGGTGGACGTGCAGGGCCCTGGCCGCGTCGTCCACCCGGCGGTCGCGCTCCATCCACGTCCGGACGGAGGCGACGAGGCCCGAGCCGTGCTCGGCGTCGTAGCGCAGGACGTCGCCGAGCACGTGCTCGACCAGGCCGGACAGCACGCCGACGTCGTCGGGCAGCCAGCGGCCCGTCGTGTCCTCGCCGTAGCCGACGACGGGCTGGCCCGACTCGGCGGCCCTCGACGCCGCCCACGAAGCCTCCCGCTGGGCCACCCGCAGCGAGCGTCCCGGCCGCAGCGGCCTGCTGACGCCGACCGCGATGCCCGGGACCTCTCGCAGCCCGCTCGCCGCGCCGGGCCCGCCCGAGGGGTGGGACGACCAGGGCGTGAGCACGTACAGGTCGCGGTGGTGGCGGAGCATGAGGTGGGGGTGCTCGTCGAACGCCCGGACGACGGCGTCCTCGGCGGCGCCGCGGACCACGAGCAGGACGACGTCCTCCTCCGGCGGCAGGCCGATCCGGGAGAGCCGGCGGCGGGCGGTGTCCGGGTCGAGCGCGTCCTGCAGCAGCTCGGCGAGCGTCTCCGCGCCCTGGCGGCGCAGCGTCTCGCGCTCGCTGCGCACCATCGCGACCTGGAGGGCGGCCACGGTCGCGATGTGCTGGACGACGGCCAGCCCCGCCGGGCGCGCGCCCTCCCGCTCGAACGCCACGAGGAACCCGGCCGGGCCGTCCGGCGCGGGGACGGGCAACGCGAAGCCGCCGGGGATCGTGGGCGGCGCCTCCGCCGAGGACGGCAGCGTCACCGAGTCCGGCGGGACGGGCACGCCGGGCAGCAGCGGCCGGCCCTGGGGCGTGCTCAGGTACACGTCGTAGCCCGACAGCCGTTCCAGCCGGGTGAACAGCGCGGCCGCGTCGAGTCCCTCGGAGGCCAGCCAGCGCAGCGCGCCGAACACCTGCAGCTGCGCGCCGAGCCGCTGCCGCGCGTCCTCCTGCACGGCCGCCGCGACCTCCTGGGCGACGGCGATGAACGGGACGGCCAGCGGCACCTCCAGCACCGGGAACCCGCGCTCCTCGGCGGCGTCGAGGAACCCGCGGCGCAGCGGCGGCACGTGCAGCCCGGCGCTCAGGGCGAGCCCGGCGACCCCGGCGTCGTCGAGCCGTTCGAGATAGGCCCGCTGGGCGGCGGCCCCGCGCGGGACGCCGATGCCGGTCGTCATGATCAGCTCGGCGCCGAGCAGCCAGGGGGTGGGGTCCTCCAGCTCGCTCACGTGGGCCCAGGACACCGACCGGCCCAGCCCGCGCTCGCCCGCCACCACGCGCAGCTGGAGCGCGGGCGAGCGCACCAGGTCCTCGACGGTCGCGGGGCCGTCGTCTGCTTTGTGCCCATCCACAAACGTCACCTTATTTCCCGTGATGGGGACAATTGTCCGGCTGAACGGGCGGGCGGCAGACTCGACCAATCTCCCCATGACCAGGAGGAATGTATGACCACGACTGCGGCCTCCCCAGCGGGAGGAATCGAGGTCCGTTCCATCGACTACGTGCCGGAGACCGAGCGCCACGGCAAGGTCTGGCACCAGGGCCCGTTCTGGTTCTGCGGCAACTTCCAGCCTTACACGGTCGCGCTCGGCTTCATCGGCCCGGCGATGGGCCTGTCCCTCGGGTGGACCTCGCTCGCCAGCGCCCTCGGCGTGCTGTTCGGGACGTTCTTCATGGCGTTCCACGCCTCGCAGGGGCCGTGGCTCGGGCTGCCGCAGATGGTGCAGTCGCGGGCCCAGTTCGGGTACCGCGGCGTGGTGGTGGCCCTCGCGGGCACGCTGTTCACCTACGTCGGCTTCAACGTCATCGACACGGTCATCGTCGACAACGGCCTCAACGCGGTCTTCGGCTGGAGCAAGCCGGTGGTCGGCCTGGTCATCACCGTCGTGGCGGCCGTGCTCGCCGTCTACGGCTACGACTGGATGCACCGGGCCTTCCAGGTGCTGTTCTGGATCTCGCTGCCGCTGTGGCTCGTGCTGACCGTCGCCGTCCTGGCCGGGGGAGCGGGCGGGAAGGCCCCGGCGGCCGGGGGCTTCACCTGGGTCGCCTTCATGGTCCAGTTCGCCGTGGCCGCCTCCTACAACATCACCTACGCGCCGTACGTCTCGGACTACTCCCGCTACCTGCCGCGGCGGACCAGGACCTCGCACATCGTGTGGTCGGTCTTCTTCGGCGCCTCGGCCTCCCCGCTGTGGCTGATCCCCATCGGCGCCTGGATGGCCACCCGCCTCGGGGTGAGCGAGCCGCTGGTCGGCATCCACGACGCGGGGGAGAACGTGGTCACCGGTCTCGGCGGCGTGCTCACGGTCGTGTCGGTGCTCGTGCTCGTGGCCACCATGGGCCTCAACGCGTACAGCGGCATGCTGACGGTCGTGACGGCGGTGGACACGGTGCGTCCGGTGAGACCGACGCGGTCGATCCGGATCGTCACGGTCCTCGTCCTCGCCGTCGTGTGGGCGTTCGTCGGCATGGTCCTCATCACGGACTTCTCGACCGCGTTCACCAACGCCCAGCTCATCATGCTGTACGTCCTCGTGCCCTGGACCGCCGTGAACCTCGTCGACTACTTCTTCGTCCGGCGCGGCCACTACGCGATCACCCACCTGTTCCGCAAGGACGGCATCTACGGGATGTGGGCGTGGCGCGGGCTCGTCTCCTACCTGGCCGGCCTGGCCGCCATGGTCCCGTTCGTCGTGCTGAGCTTCTTCACCGGGCCGGTGGCCGCCGCCATCGGCGGCGTGGACGTCGCCTTCGCGGTCGGGCTGGTCGTGGCCGGCGGCGTCTACCTGACGCTGTGCCGCACCCTGGACGTCGCCTCCGAGGAGTCGGTCGTCGAGGCCAGCGAGCGCGAGCTGGTCAGCCTGTGACCGCTCCCAACGCCCCCGCCGCCTCCACCGCCGTCGGCGCGGCCGCCGTACGGCCGGGGGAGTCAGGCGGGCTCCGCGCGGGGGTGCGGCCGTGACGCCGCCGGCGCGCGTGGCCGTCGCGCAGCTCCCCCTGCAGGTGGGGCGGGCGGCCGGCAACCGGGAGGCGGCGGCCGCCGCGGTCGCCGAGGCCGCCGCGGCCGGGGCCCGGCTCGTCGTGCTGCCCGAGCTCGTCAACAGCGGCTACGTCTTCAGCGGGCCGGATGAGGCGAGGGCGCTCGCCGAGCCGCCCGACGGGCCGACGGTGTCGCAGTGGGAGCGCCTGGCCCGCGCGCACGATCTGGTGATCGTCGGCGGGTTCTGCGAGCGGACCGCCGACGGGGTGCGCAACAGCCAGGCGCTGGTCGACCCCGGCGGGCTGCGGGCCGTCTACCGCAAGGCCCACCTGTGGCACGACGAGCAGGACGTGTTCACCCCGGGCGGCGGGCGGCCGCCCGTGGTCGAGACCGCGATCGGCCGCGTCGGGATGATGGTCTGCTACGACCTGGAGTTCCCCGAGTGGGTGCGCGCCGCCGCGCTCGCGGGGGCCGATGTGCTGGCGGTCTCCACCAACTGGCCGTCCTCACCGGTGCCGGCGGGGGAGCGGCCGGTGCTGGTCGCGCACGCGCAGGTGGCCGCGGCCGCGAACCGCATGTTCGTCGCGGTCGCCGACCGCTGCGCCGCCGAGCGGGGCGTGGGATGGGTGTGCGGCACCTCGATCATCGGCCCGGACGGCTACCCGCTCGCGGGACCGCTGCTGCAGGACCGCGCCGCCGTGCTGGTGGCCGACTGCGACCTGTCCGAGGCGCGGGACAAGGCGATCGGGCCGCGCAACGACGTCCACCGGGACCGCCGGGCCGACCTGTACGACGGCCGCCGGGACGTCACGAACACCGAGAAGAAGGGCAGGCACACGTCATGACCGAGCCACGGGGGCCCGTCGACTCCTCCCGCGTCCCGCGCTTCGCGGGGCCCGCGACCTTCGCGCGGCTGCCGCGCGTCGACGAGGTGGAGCGCGCGGACGTGGCGGTGGTGGGCGTGCCGTTCGACAGCGGCGTGTCCTACCGGCCGGGGGCCCGCTTCGGCCCGTCCGCCGTGCGGGAGGCGAGCCGCCTGCTCCGGCCGTACCATCCGGGGCTCGACGTGTCGCCGTTCGAGGCCGTGCAGGTCGCCGACGCCGGGGACGTGGCGGTCAACCCGTTCGACATCAGGGAGGCCGTCGAGACGCTGGAGGGGGCGGCGTCCGCGCTCATGGCGGGCGGCACCCGGCTCGTCACGATCGGCGGCGACCACACGATCGCGCTGCCGCTGCTGCGGGCGGCGGCCCGGGAGCACGGTCCCGTCGCGCTGCTGCACTTCGACGCGCACCTCGACACCTGGGACACCTACTTCGGGGCCGAGTACACCCACGGCACGCCGTTCCGCAGGGCCGTGGAGGAGGGCGTCCTCGACACCGAGGCGCTGAGTCACGTCGGCATCCGCGGGCCGCTGTACGCGAAGAAGGACCTCGACGACGACCACCGGATGGGGTTCGGCGTCGTCACCAGCGCCGACGTGATGCGGCGGGGGGTCGACGAGGTGTCCGCCGCGCTGCGGGAGCGGATCGGCGGCCGGCCGCTGTACGTGTCGGTCGACATCGACGTGCTCGACCCGGCCCACGCGCCCGGCACCGGGACGCCCGAGGCGGGCGGGCTGACCAGCCGCGAACTCCTGGAGATCCTGCGCGGGCTCGCCGGGTGCGACCTCGTCGGGGCGGACGTGGTCGAGGTCGCCCCGGCGTACGATCACGCGGAGATGACCGCGGTCGCGGCCTCGCACGTGGCGTACGACCTGGTGAGCCTCCTCGCGGTCACGGAGAAGCACTGAGCCCTGGAGAAGGCGAGGCAGCGTGTTCGTCGACCTGTCGGTGCCCCTGGTCACCGGGATGCCGGTCTATCCCGGCGACCCCGAGGTGGAGATCGTCCCGGCGCTCACCACGGCGGCCGAGGGCGTCAACGTGCTCGCCCTGCACCTGGGGTCGCAGTCGGGCACCCACGTGGACGCGCCGTACCACGTGGACGACGCGCTCCCCGCCCTGGACGACCTGCCGCTGGAGCGCTTCGTAGGCCCGGCGGCGGTCGCCGACGCGCGCGGGCTGCCGCCGCGGTCGCCGATCCCGCCGGAGACGCTCGCCCCCCATCTCGCGCCCGGAGTGATCCTGCTCGTCGCGACGGGGTGGGCCGGCCGGTGGGGGACCACGGAGTACCTGGAGCACCCCTTCCTCTCGCCGGAGGCCGCCGGCCTGGTCGTCGCGTCGGGGGTGCGCACGGTCGGGATCGACGCGCTGAGCGTGGACCCCACGCCGGCCGAGGACCTTCCGGCGCACCGGGCCCTGTGCGGCGCGCACGCCGTCATCGCGGAGAACCTGCGCAACCTCGATCCGCTCCTGGAGGCGCAGGCGGCCGGACGGGCGATCGAGGTGTCGCTGCTGCCGATCCGGCTCCAGGGGGCCGACGGCGCGCCCGTGCGCGCGGTCGCGAGGATCGGCTAGCGGGTGCCCCAGGAATAGGTCTGCTTGTGGAGCTTGAGGTAGACGAAGGTCTCGGTCGCCCGCACGCTCGGGATGGCCCGGATCTTCCCGAGGATCTCCAGCAGATGGCTGTCGCCCTCGCAGACCACCTCGACCATGATGTCCACCGAGCCCGCGGTGAGCACCACGTAGTCGATCTCCTCAATCGACGACAGCTCGTCGGCGACCGACTCCAGGTCGCCCTCGCACTTGATGGAGATCATGGCCTGCCGGGGGAACCCGAGCGTGAGCGGGTCGGTCACCGCGACGATCTGCATCACGCCCAGGTCGAGCAGCCGCTGCACCCGCTGGCGAACCGCCGCCTCCGACAGCCCCACCGCCTTGCCGATCGCGGCGTACGGCTTTCGCCCGTCCGTCTGGAGCTGCTCGATGATCTGCTTGGAGATCTCGTCCAGCACCACCGGCCCACCCTTGGCGGCCGCGCGTACCCTTGGCGGTGTCGTCATCCTCGGGGGGTGTCCTCTCTAGCCGGGCGAGCGGGGGAAGCCCTTACGTACCTCGTGTTACGCGGCCGTTCCTGACATGTTGCGGTCGTGGTCTGACATGTTGTCAGCTCAATCGCCTCTGTCAAGCGATTTCGTAGCAATTTGGTATCTTAGCCACGAAATCCCTTGTTCATGTCGTGTTTGTCTGCCAGAGTCGCGACAACTCAGCCACCTCACCAGGAGGTCAACGGTGACCACCCGTCTCCAGAACTTCGTGAACGGGAAGTTCGTCGACGCAGCGAGCGGCCGTTTCTCCGACGTCGTAGACCCTACGACGGGGGAGGTCTACGCTCAGGCGCCGGTGTCGGGGCAGGAGGACGTCGACGCCGCGTACGCCGCCGCGTCGGCCGCGTTCGAGACGTGGGGTCAGACGACGCCGGGCGAGCGCGCCGCGCTGCTGCTGAAGGTCGCCGACGCGATCGAGGCCCGCGCCGACGAGATCAACGAGGCGGAGTGCCGCAACACCGGCAAGCCGCGCGCCCGGATGGCCGAGGACGAGACCCCGGTCGCCTCCGACCACTTCCGTTTCTTCGCCGGCGCCGCCCGCACGCTGGAGGGCCCGACCGCCGGGGAGTTCCTCGCCGACCACACCTCCGTGATCCGGCACGAGCCGATCGGCGTCGTCGGCCAGGTCACCCCGTGGAACTACCCCATGATGATGGCGGTCTGGAAGATCGCCCCCGCGCTGGCCGCCGGCAACACCATCGTCCTCAAGCCGTCCGACACCACTCCCGCCTCGACCCTCAAGCTGGCCGAGATCCTGGGCGACGTGCTTCCGCCCGGCGTCTTCAACGTGGTCACCGGCGACCGCGAGACCGGCGCCCTGGTGGTCTCGCACCCGGCCGCGAGCATGGTCGCCATCACCGGCTCGGTGGGCGCGGGCATGTCGGTCGCCCGCTCGGCCGCCGACGACCTCAAGCGCGTCCACCTGGAGCTGGGCGGCAAGGCCCCGGTCGTCGTCTTCGAGGACGTCAAGGACATCAAGGCCGTCGCCGAGGGCATCGCCGGGGCGGGCCTGTACAACGCCGGCCAGGACTGCACCGCGGCCTGCCGGATCCTGGTGCACGAGAGCATTCACGACGAGTTCGCCGCGGCCCTCACCGAGGCCGCCGCGAACACCAAGGTGGGCGGCCTCGACGAGGAGGACGCCTACTTCGGCCCGCTGAACAACCCCAACCAGCTGGCCAGGGTCGAGGGCTTCTTCGAGCGGCTCCCCGAGCACGCGAAGGTCCTCACGGGCGGCGCCCGCCTCGGCGACAAGGGCTTCTTCTTCGCCCCGACCGTCGTCGACGGGCTCCGCCAGGACGACGAGATGGTCCAGGACGAGGTCTTCGGGCCTGTCATGACGATCCAGACCTTCACCGACGAGGCCGACGCCCTCGCCAAGGCGAACGGCGTCCGCTACGGCCTGTCGGGGTCGGTCTGGACCTCCGACCACGGCCGGGCGATGCGGATGTCGAAGAGGCTCGACTTCGGCGTCGTCTGGGTCAACACCCACATCCCGTTCGTGTCGGAGATGCCGCACGGCGGCTTCAAGCACTCCGGCTACGGCAAGGACCTGTCCGTCTTCGGCCTGCACGACTACACGCGGGTCAAGCACGTCATGCACTACATCGGCGAATAGGGCTCCGTCGGCGGGCGAGGCAGAGCCGGCCCCGGACCTATTGATAAAGAGGGATAAGCCTGGAATGACAGAAATCCAGGCGGGCGCGGGGGCAGCCGTCGAGGCTGCCCCCGTATCACAGGACGTGCCCGCCATCGAGCTCGACAACGTCGTCAAGGAGTATGTCTCGCACGGTGAGGTCGTAAGGGCGGTCAAGGGCGTCAGCCTCGCCATCACGGAGGGCGAGTTCTTCTCCCTCCTCGGCCCGTCGGGCTGCGGCAAGACCACCAGCATGCGGATGATCGCCGGGTTCGAGGACCCCACAGGGGGCGTCGTCAGGCTCCATGGGGAGGACGTCACGAGCGTCCCCCCGAACAAGCGTGACGTGAACATGGTCTTCCAGTCCTACGCGCTGTTCCCGCACATGAACGTCTGGGACAACGTCGCGTTCGGACTCAGGCGCAGGAAGGTGCCCGACGCAGAGATCAGGCGTCGCGTCGGCGAGATCCTCGAGGTCGTGGACCTCGTGGGCCGGGAGAAGCGCCGCCCGAAGGAGATGTCCGGCGGTCAGCAACAGCGGGTCGCGCTCGCGCGCGCCCTGGTCAACCGCCCCCGCGCGCTCCTCCTCGACGAGCCCCTGGGAGCGCTCGACCTCAAGCTCCGCCAGGCCATGCAGATCGAGCTGAAGCGCATCCAGCGCGAGGTCGGCATCACGTTCGTCTACGTCACCCACGACCAGGGCGAGGCGCTCACGATGAGCGACCGCATCGCCGTCATGAACGACGGCCTGGTCGAGCAGCTGGCCGAGCCCCGCGAGATCTACGAGCGGCCCTCGACGAAGTTCGTCGCCGGGTTCATCGGCACCTCGAACCTGCTGAGCGGCGCCGTGCAGACGGTGTCCGGCGACACCGCCGTGCTGGCCCTCGGGCCGAGCGACCGGATCGTCATCCCCGTTGACGGGACGGTCTCCGCCGGCGACACCGTCGACCTCACCGTGCGGCCCGAGAAGATCACGATCACCAAGGAGCAGCCCGCGGGCGACCTGAGCGTCGTGCGGGGGACCGTCTCCGAGGTCGTCTACCTCGGCACGTACAACAGCTACCTGGTGGTCCTCGCGGACGGCGCGGAGATCACCGTGTTCGAGCAGAACGCCCACGACAGCACCATCACCGCCGAGCGCGGCGACACGGTGTGGCTGTCCTGGCAGCCCCGGCACTCCTACGAACTGCGCTAACCGCGACACCCCCGGAGCACGAACCCCATGAACGACTTCAGGCGCGATCCCGCCTTCCTCCGTGGCTCGACCCAGCGCCGTCTCGGCCGCCGGGACGCCTTCCGCCTGGCCGGCATGTCCGCCGCCGGCCTCGCGCTCGCCGCCTGCGGCGTCCAGGGCAAGGGCGTGGCCAAGCCGACCTCCTCCGCCCAGGCCCAGTCCGAGGTGGAGAAGTACTGGGCGGGCAAGGCCAAGACCGGCCACGTCGACTTCGCCAACTGGCCCCTCTACATGGACCCCAAGCACCCCGAGCTGCAGCAGTTCACCAAGCAGACTGGGATCACGGTGACCTACAAGGAGGTCATCCAGGACAACGCGAGCTGGTTCGCCAAGATCCAGCCGCAGCTCGCCGCCGGGCAGTCCATCGGCTACGACCTCATGGTGGTCACCAACGGCATCCAGTTCACCCAGCTCGTCCAGCTCGGGTACCTCGTGCCGCTCGACCACTCCAAGCTGCCGAACTACACGGCGAACGCGGGGGAGCGGTACAAGAACGAGGCCTACGACCCGGGCAACGTCTACAGCGTGCCGTGGGCGTCGGGCATGACGGGCATCGCCTACAACCCCAAGTACGTCGACACCCCGCCGACCAGCATGGCCGACCTGTGGAACCCGAAGTACAAGGGCAAGGTCGGCATGATGTCCGACTCGCAGGAGATCGCGAACTTCGGCCTGTTCGCGCTGGGGATCGACCCGGACAAGTCCGGCCCGGCCGACTGGGAGAAGGCGGCGGCCAAGCTCAAGGAGCAGCGCGACTCCGGGATCGTCCGCAAGTATTACGACCAGTCCTACGTCGACCCGCTGAGCAAGGGCGACATCTGGCTGACGATGGCCTGGTCGGGCGACATCTTCCAGAAGAACGTCTCCGACGGCACCGACCTGAAGTTCGTGATCCCGCAGGAGGGCGCGACCATCTGGACGGACAACATGATGATCCCGAAGACCGCCTCCAGCCCGGTCGACGCGATCACGCTCATCGACTTCTTCTACGACGTGAACGTCGCCGCGCGCCTGGCCGAGTACATCAACTACGTGACCCCGGTCCCCGGCGCCAAGGACGTCATCGCCGCCGACGCCGGCAAGGCGAGCGGGGACGACAAGAAGCTCCTGGAGGACGTCGCCGCGAGCCCGCTGGTGTTCCCCTCCGACGCCGACCTGTCGAAGCTGCGCAGCTACAAGGTCTTCAAGGACTCGGCGGAGCAGAAGCAGTTCGAGAGCACCTTCCAGGCCATCACCACGTCATGAACCGACTCAGGGCGGCGCTCACGCCGTACGCGCTGATCTTCCCGGGCGGTCTGTGGCTCGCGATCTTCTTCGTCGTCCCGACCATCGTCATGCTCTCGCTGTCGCTCCAGTCGGGCGACGTGGTGAACGGGTTCGCGTTCACCTTCAACTGGCACAGCTACGTGGACGGCATCGCCAACTTCCACGACCAGATCATCCGGTCCGTCCTCTACGGCCTGGCCGCGACCGTGATCCAGATCATCGTGGGCTTCCCGGTGGCGTACTGGATCGCGTTCAGGGGTGGCAGCCGCAAGTCGGTCTACCTGTTCCTGCTGCTGCTGCCGTTCCTCGTGTCGTTCGTGCTGCGGACCATCTCCTGGCAGTTCTTCCTGTCGGACAACGGGCTGCTGCTCGGGCCGCTGAAGAGCGCCGGGCTGGTCCCGCAGGACTTCCACATCCTGGCGACCAGCGTCGCGGTCATCGGGGGCCTCGCGTACAACTTCCTGCCGTTCATGGTGCTGCCGATCTACGTGGCGCTGGAGCGGATCGACCCGCGGGTGCTGGAGGCGGCGCAGGACCTGTACGCCGGCAGGACGCAGACGTTCCTGCGGGTGGTGCTGCCGCTGTCGATGCCGGGCGTGTTCGCCGGCGTGCTCATGACGTTCGTGCCCGCGACGTCGGACTACGTCAACGCCTCCGTCCTTGGCGGCACCGGCAACACCATGATCGGCAATGTGATCCAGAACCAGTTCCTGGTGAACCAGGACTACCCGACGGCCTCGGCGCTGTCGTTCACGCTGATGGCGCTGCTGCTGGTCGGCATCTTCGTCTACGCGCGGGCGCTCGGCACCGACGACGTGCTGGAGGTGGCCGCCCGATGAGCAGGGGCCTGTTCAGGGGCCGCGGCCTCCAGGTCTACACCTGGCTGGTGATCGCCTGGCTGGTGCTGCCGATCGCGGTCATGATCCTTTTCGGGTTCAACGACACGCACGGCCGGTTCAACACCTCCTGGCAGGGCTTCACCCTGAAGTGGTACGGCAAGCTGTTCGAGATCGACGACCTGACCAGGGCCCTGGTGAACTCGCTGGTGATCGCCGTGCTGACCATGGTGATCGCCGGGGTGCTCGGGTCGCTGATCGGGCTCGCGCTCGGCCGCTACCGCTTCCGCGGGGCCGGGGCGACGAACCTCGTCCTGTTCGCGGCCATCTCCTGCGCCGAGATCGTGATGGGCGCCTCGCTGTTGTCGCTGTTCGTGACGTTCGCCGTGCCGCTGGGCTTCTGGACGATCGTGATCTCGCACGTCATGTTCTCGATCTCGTTCGTGGCCGTGACGGTCCGGGCGCGGGTCATGACGCTGGACCGGTCGCTGGAGGAGGCGGCCCGCGACCTCGGCGCCGGCACCTGGGAGACCTTCCGGCTGGTGACGCTGCCGATGATCTTCCCGGGTGTGCTGGCCGGGTCGATGCTGGCCTTCGCCCTGTCCATCGACGACTTCGTCATCACCAACTTCAACTCCGGCGGCACCGTGACGTTCCCGCTGTGGATCTGGGGCGCCACCCGCGTCGGCATCCCGCCGCAGGTGAACGTCATGGGCACGCTGATCTTCGCGGCGGGCGTGCTGATCGCTGTGGTGAACGGCCTCGCCGCCCGCCGCCGCGCCTGACCCGGCACGGCACCTGCACGGGATCTGTACGGGATCTGCAAGGGATGTGGAATGCGTGGGTCCGCTGAAGGCGCTCGCTGACGCGGAGCGCAAGCCGTACTGGCTGGACCGTCCGATCGCGCCCGAGCCGCTGCCGCGGCTCGTGGGCGACGTCACCGCCGACCTGGCCGTCGTCGGGGGCGGCTTCACGGGGCTGTGGACGGCCCTGATGGCCAAGGAGCGGGACCCCTCGCTCGACGTCGTCCTGCTGGAGGGCGGGCACACCGGGTGGGCCGCGTCCGGCCGCAACGGCGGGTTCTGCGCGGCCAGCCTCACCCACGGCCTCGGCAACGGGCTGGAGCGCTGGCCGGACGAGATCGCCGCGCTGGAGCGGCTGGGGCGGGAGAACCTCGACGAGATCGAGGCGTCGCTCGCCCGCCACGGCGTGGACTGCTCCTTCGAGCGCACCGGCGAGCTGCGCGTGGCCACCGAGGAGTGGCAGCTCGCCGGGCTCGACGAGGAGGCGGCGGTCGCCGCGTCGCTCGGCCGCAGGCTGGAGCGGCTCGACGCCGATCGGGTGCGCGCGGAGCTGGACTCCCCGACGTATCTCGGCGGCCTGTGGGACCGCGAGGGCGTGGCGATGGTCGACCCCGCCCGGCTGGCCTGGGGGTTGCGGGACGCCTGCGTGCGCCTCGGCGTCCGCGTCGCCGAGGAGACGCCGGTCCGGTCGCTGCGCGACGGCGGGCGGCTGCTGGAGCTGCGCACGCCCCTGGGCTCCGTCAGGGCCCGCCGGGTGGCGCTCGGCACCGGGGCGTTCCCCCCGCTGCTGCGCCGGCTGCGGCACTTCCTCATCCCGGTCTACGACTACGCGCTCATGACCGAGCCGCTGTCCGCCGTCCAGCTGGCCGCCCTCGGATGGCGCAACCGGCAGGGCGTCGGCGACTCGGGCAACCAGTTCCACTACTACCGGCTGACCGACGACAACCGTGTTCTGTGGGGCGGCTACGACGCCGTCTACCACAACGGCGGCCTGGTCCGGCCGGAGTACGACCAGCGGGACGCCACGTTCGAGAAGCTGGCCAGGCACTTCTTCGAGACGTTCCCCCAGCTCCACGGCGTGCGCTTCACCCATCGCTGGGGCGGGGTCATCGACACGTGCAGCCGGTTCAGCGCCTTCTTCGGCACGGCGTACGGCTCGCGCCTCGCCTACGCCGCCGGGTACACCGGCCTCGGGGTCGGCGCCACCCGGTTCGGCGCGAACGTGATGCTCGACCTGCTGGACGGGCGGCCGACCGAGCGCACGTCGCTGCGGATGGTCAGGGACAAGCCCATGCCGTTCCCGCCCGAGCCGGTCAGGTCGGGCGTCGTCCAGTTCACCCGCTGGTCGATGGTCCGCGCCGACGCCCACCAGGGTCGCCGCAACGCCTGGCTGCGCATGCTCGACGCGATGGGCTTCGGCTTCGACTCCTGACTATCCCGCGAGCCAGCGCAGCGGGTTGTCGTGGGTGACGAGCCCGATCACGTCCTCCTCGACCCCGGCCTCCCGCAGGCCCGGCACGAGTGTCGCGAAGAGCCGGCCGTACCCGTGCCCGCCGTAGGCGGCCAGGTGCTCGCGCCGTGTCACGCCGCTGCTGAGCAGCACCCGCTCGGCGTGTCCCGCGTCCAGCAGGGCGAGGACGTCCTCGACCTCGCACACGCTGACGTACGCGCCGGTCTCGGCGATCTTCCGCTGTGCCAGCGGGTCGGCCGTGCGGGCGCTCAGCCGCCGGGGCGGCACGTTCTGCGACAGCAGCAGCTCAAGCAGTTCGAGGCCGCCGGTGGCCACCGGCAGGTCCGTCCGCAGCGACGCCCGGGCGGCGGCCGTGACGGCCCGCTCCTCGGCGGGCGTGGGGACCTCGCCCCACGCCGACGCCACGATGAGGCCGGGCCGCGCGCCGGTGCCGTCGAGCCCGGCGCCGATCTCGTGCAGCAGGTCGGACGTGAGGTCCTCCACGCTGTAGCGCCGGATCAGGTCGCCGGCGAACGGCTCGGGGGCGAACCCGGTGGCGGCGACCACGGGGACCCGGCCCGCCATGGCCACCCGCGCGAGGGCGGCGGGGTCGCGGGCCAGCCCGGCGCAGCTGTGCTCGACGACCAGGCCCAGGGCGTGTTCGCGGCCCAGCGCCCTGATCTCCTCCAGGACGTACCGTTCCTCGTCGATCCACCGATGGGGATCCGACTCGACGCCGATCCCCCACCGGGTGTCGCTGCGCAGATGCTCCTGGGGCAGCACGGGACCGTCGATCTCGGCCACGGGCAGGGCTCCGGTGACGGTCTGGATGCGGGGGAAATAAGCGCCGGACATGAACGGACATTAACCGATTTTTTGCCGAAACCGCACGTGATTCGCATGATTCTTTACTGTTCGGCGGCGAGTTCGCGGTAGATCTCCTCGAACCGGGCGAGCGAGCGCCGGTGGTCGTGCCCGGCGGCCATGGCCAGGCTGACGGCCGACATCTCCGCCCGCAGGCCGTCCGAGGTCAGCACGGTCGTCAGGTGCCGGGCCATCGCCTGGACGTCGCCCGGCCGGTAGAGGCGGCCGTTGCCGGCGACGAGGTGCGGCAGGGCCATGGCGTCGGCCGCGACGACCGGCAGCCCGCTGGCCATGGCCTCCAGGGTGGCGATGCTCTGCAGCTCGGCGACGCCCGGCATGGCGAACACGTCGGCCGCCGCGTACACCCGGGGGAGCTCGTCGTCGGGGACGAACCCGAGGAAGCGCACGCGGTCGCCCACCCCCACCCGGGCCGCCAGGCGCTCCAGGCCGGCCCGACGCCCGCCCGTCCCGGCGATCACCGCCTGGGCGTCGACGTGGTTGAGCACGTGGGGGAGCGCCAGCACGAGGTCCTCCAGGCGCTTCTCCTCGTCCAGGCGGCCCACGAACAGCACGGTGGGCCGGTCGGGCAGGCCGAACCGGCGCAACGCCCACTCCCGGGCCCACGGCCGCGGCTGGGGCCGGAACCGCTCCAGGTCGATGCCGCAGGACACGGCCTCCACGTCGCAGGCGAGGCCCTTGTCGCGCAGCAGCCCCGCCGCGATGCGGGTGGGCGTGGTCACGTGGTCGGCGCGGGCGAAGACGCGGATGAGGTCGCGCCACGCGAGGTCCCCGGCACGCCCGCGCAGGCGGGCCGGCACGCGGCCGAACTGGAACAGGTTGTCCGGCATGAAGTGGTTGGTCGCGACCACCGGGAGGCCGGCCGCCCGCGCGGCCCGGACCGCGGCGCGGCCCACCACGAAGTGTCCCTGGACGTGGACGACCTGCGGGCGCACCCGCGCGATGAGCCCCGCCAGGGCGCGGCCGAGCCCGGCGGGCAGGCTGACCCGCATCGTGGGGTGGACGAGCAGCGGGGCCGACCGCATCCGGTGGACCACGACTCCGTCGCCGGTCTCCGTACGGGCCGGGCCCTCGGGGGAGGCGCAGACGACGTGCACCTGACCGCCCCGGGCCGCCAGACCGGTCGCCAGGCGGTGGGTGAAGTGGGCGGCGCCGTTCACGTCGGGCGGGTAGGTGTCGCCGGCGATCAGGACCCGGAGCCGCGGGACGCGGGCCCCGGCGACGGCCAGGGCGGGCGGCTCCTCCACGGGGGCGCCGGGCAGGGCCTCCGGGGCGGCGGGGGCGGATCTCAGCGGCAGGGCGTTCATCGGGCTCCGATCTCACGAGGGGGGGTTCTCATGGAGGCGGTGGCGGCCGCGGAGGCCGCGGAGGTGGAGACCATCCCGGTCACGGCGGTCTCCGCGGTGGTGGCGAGGGGTGTCGTGGCGCGCGGTGTCGTGGCGCCGGGGCCCGCGCCGGTGGCCGTACGGGCGAGCGCGACGGTGCCGGCCGCGGCCAGCAGCCCCGCGGCGGTGGC
The DNA here is from genome assembly GCF_016863035.1 of Microbispora corallina. GTDB lineage: Bacteria > Actinomycetota > Actinomycetes > Streptosporangiales > Streptosporangiaceae > Microbispora > Microbispora corallina. Next base: position 16,438 of record NZ_BOOC01000051.1, on the reverse strand, counting down.
GACGGCCGGGCTGGCGGGGAGGGGCTCGCCGAGGAGCAGGGCGCCGCAGGCGACGGCGGTGAGCGGGTCGGCCAGCTGGACGGAGGCGAACGCCACGCCGAAGTGGCCGCAGGCGTAGGCGCGCTGGAGCAGCGCCAGCGCCGCGACGGCGGGGAACGGCACGACCGCCAGCAGCCACAGGTTCAGGCCGGGCGCCTCCGCCAGCACCCGGACGAGCGTCGCGGCGCTGCCGTACAGGACGCCCGCGGCGACGGCCAGCAGGGCGGCGCGGGCGGGGGCGGCGGCGCGGGCCGCGAGGGCGCGGCACGCGAGCGCGGTGAGGGCGGCGGCCGCGAGCATGCCGGCGGCCTCCGCGCCGTCCAGGGCGGGTGAGGGCACGGCGGCCGGGACGAGCAGGACGATGCCGGCCAGCCCGGCGGCGACCATGCCGGCGGCGGCGATCTCGGCCCGCGCCACCCTGCGGCCGTGCAGCGCCGCGGCGATCGGCAGGGCGAACAGGAGGGCGGCGACCCCCATCGGCTGGACCACGGTCAGCGGTCCGACGCGGAGCGCGCCGATGTGCAGGGCCCCGCCCGCCGTCATGGAGGCCGCCGCGAGGAGCCAGCGCGGGCGGCGCAGGAGCGCGCCGAGCCCGGCCCCGGGCGAGCGGGCCGCCTCGTACTGCTGGAGCGCCGCCCCGGTCGCGAAGAACAGCGACCCGAGCAACGCCAGTCCTGCCGCGAGCGCCGTCATCCCCGCCTCCCTTCACCTGAATGAAGGCATGGCGTCGTGGCCGGAACGCCTCAGGCGGGCGTCGGGAGGCGGAACGCGGGACTAATGGCGCAGCGCGGTATTCGGAGGGGGATATCTGGGTGGGGGGAATCAGGTCATCGTCTTGCCGCCGTTGACGGCCAGGCGCTGCCCGGTGACGAAACGGGCGCCGGGTGAGGCGAGGAACGCCACGGCCTCGGCGACGTCGACCGGCACGCCCATGTGCGCCAGGGGAAGATCACGCAGGTACGCGTCGTAGTCCTCCGGGGGGACCTCGGCGTGCCGCTCGACCGGTATCCAGCCCGGCTCGACCGTGTTCACCGTGATGCCGTACGGCCCGAGCTCGCGGGCCCACGAGCGGGTCAGGCCGTGCATGGCGGCCTTCGCGGACACGTAGTGCCCGTAGTCCGCGTTGCCGAGGTCGGTCACCTCGCTGCCGACGTTGACGATCCGGCCGGAGCCGGCCTCCCGCATGCCCGGCAGCACGGCCTGCAGGATCAGCAGCGGCGCCTTGACGAAGAACACCAGCTGGTCGAGGTGGTCCTGCCAGGTCTGCTTGTCGACCGGCATCAGCGGCTGCGGGCCGGTGGCGTTGTTGACCACGACGTCGATCGGCCCGATCTCGGCGATGCCCCGCCGTACGGCCTCCTCGTCGGTCACGTCGAACCGGGCGAGGCGGGCGGTGTTCCCGGCCGCCTCGATGCGCTCGACGACGGCGGTCGCGCCCCGGGTGTCGTGCGCGTAGTTGACGGCGACGTGCCATCCGTCGGCCGCGAGCCGCTCGGCGATGGCGGCGCCCAGACCTCGTGAGGCGCCGGTGACCAGTGCTGTTCCCATGGCGTCCTCCTTATCACGGCCCCGCCCGCCCGTGACGTGCGGCATAGTGAACCGCATGGATGAGATCGCCGCTCTGGTGGACCGTGCAGAGATCGCCGACGTCGTGACCGCCGTCTTCGACACCGTGGACGCCAAGAACTGGCCGGTGTGCCAGGCGCTGTTCGACGACGAGGTGGACGCCGACTTCACGAGTCTGAACGGGGGAGAGCCGGCCAGGATCACCTCCGCCCAGCTTGTCGACGGGTGGCGGACCGGGCTGCACGCCCGCAAGCAGAGCTTCCACACGGTGAGCAACCTGGCCATCGCCGTGGACGGCGCGGAGGCCGGGGTCACCGCGAAGGGGTACGCCTACAACCTGCTCGACGCCGGGCTCGGCGGCGGCATGTGGGAGGTCTGGGGCGTCTACCGCCTCCGCCTCGCCCGCCGGGCGGAGGGCTGGAAGGTGACCGGCCTGACGTTCGAGGCCCGCCACACGCGGGGCGACGACGCCGTCCGCACCCACGCGCTCGAGGGCTGACGGTCAGCTCGTGATCGCCGGGGCCTCGGCGTGCAGGCGCTTGAGGACCCGGCGGAAGGCCCACGCCGAGCCGAGGAAGGCCAGGCCGCTGATGACGGCCACCGCCGTGGTCCTGACCAGCAGGTACGTCCCGATCGACTGGTGGAGCAGCAGCCAGATGCTGACGGTCGAGTTGGTCAGCAGCACGAACGCCCACAGCAGCGTGATGCGGGCGAAGAACCGGCGGACCCGCTCGTGCCGCAACACGAACGACGGCAGGTGGATGTAGTCGAGCGTGAGCTTCTGGACCAGCGGGCGGCGCAGCCGCACCGAGGCGAGGAAGGCCATGCTGATGCAGATCGTGCCGAGTTCGGGCTGGATGAAGTACACGACCGCGCTGCCGCTCCACAGGCCGAGCGCGGCCCGCACGGTGATCGCGATGGCGGCCAGCACCATCGTGCCCGGCACCGGACGGCGGCGGACCAGCCGCCACAGCAGCCCGAGGTACACCCACGACACGGCGGCGACCAGGGCGCCGTCCAGGCCGAGGATGGCGAGCGCCGCGTAGAAGACGGCCAGGGGGGCCACCACGCCTTCGAGGAGCCGGGGCACCGCCTGTTTGATCATCGCGGTGAGCCTGGGCAGGGCGAAGGGGGTGTGGTTCATGACACTCCAAGCGGCCGGCGAGGGACCGACGACGGATTCGGCACGCCTACCCGGACGCAGCTACCGAAAACGCCCGAGGAGGCCTATGTCGTCGGTCGCCTACCGTACCTGAAGGGTCCGGGATCCGAAGCCGATCCGCGGACGCCGCGCGCCGCCAATGCCGGTGCGGCATGAGCGTCGAGGTTACGGTGGCCGGATGGACTCAGGATTCGGCTACTTCGCCACCCATGATTCGGTCCGCCCGGACGCGCTGGCCCGGCTCGTGGAGCAGCGCGGCCACCAGGCCCTGCTGTTCACCGAGCACACCCACATCCCGGTGCCCGTGGACCGCGACGTGCCGGCGGACGAGCGGGGCGACGACCTGCCGCGCAAGTACTGGCACACCTACGACCCGTTCGTCGCCTCCATGGCGGCCGGCCAGGTCACCACCCGGCTGCGCGTGGGCACGGGCATCTGCCTGGTCCCGCAGCACGAGCCGATCGGCCTGGCCAAGACCGTCGCCAGCGTGGACGACCTCACCGGGGGCCGGTTCGAGTTCGGGGTGGGGGCGGGCTGGAACGCCCCCGAGACCGCCAACCACGGCGTGGACTTCCGCCGCCGGTTCGGCGTGATGCGCGAGCACATCGAGGCGATGCGGACGATCTGGACCCGGCCGGAGGCCTCCTACCACGGCGAGTACGTGTCGTTCGACCCCATCTGGTCGTGGCCCAAACCGGCCCAGCGGCCCCACCCGCCGATCCTGGTCGGCGGCACCGGCCGGCGGGTGTTCGAGCGGGTGCTCGCCTACGGCGACGCGTGGCTGCCCAACTACGGCCCCGGCGTGCTCGACCGGGCGGCCGAGCTGTTCCGGCTGGCCGAGGAGGAGGGCAGGCGGGTCGAGGTGATGCTGCTGTCCGTCCCGTCCGACCCGCGCGTGCTGGAGGAGTGCGAGAGGGCCGGCGTCTCCCGGGTCATGGCCTGGCTCCCCTCCGCCGGCCTCGGCCGGATCGAGCGCGCGATGGACGCGTTCGAGGAGGCGCTGGCCGAATACCGAGGGGAGTGACGCCCCTAGCTGAGGGAGGCGGTGGCGAGCTTCGCGCCGAACCCGAGGAACAGGGCGCCGACGCCCGTCGTCAGCCCGGCCGACAGCGCCCGGCGCCGCCGGAAGTGGTCGGCCAGGAACGTGCCGCCGAAGATCAGCGTGGTCAGGTAGGCGAAGCTGAACACCTGCACGATCAGGGCGAGGATCAGGAACGACAGGGCCGGGGCGCCGTACGACGGGTCGACGAACTGCACGAAGAACGCCACGAAGAACAAGATGGCCTTCGGGTTCAGCAGGCTGACGGCGAGCGCCTTGCGGAACGGGCTGCCCGGCGCGGGCGCCTCCCGCTCGGCCTGCTCGGCCTGCGCGCCCTCCGGCCGGGGACGGCGCGACGAGCGCAGCGAGCGCCACGCCGACCGGAGCATGCCGAAGCCGATCCACGCGAGGTAGGCCGCGCCGGAGTACTTGACCAGCGAGAACAGGAACGGCGTCGACTTGAGCAGCGACGCGACCCCGGCGGCCGACAGGAACATCAGCACGGAGTCGCCCAGGAAGACCCCGCTGGCCGCCCGGTACCCCTGCCGCACGCCCCGCTGGGCGGCCGTGGAGAGCACGAACAGAGAGTTCGGCCCAGGCAACAGGATGATCAGGAACGAGCCGATCACATAGGTCCAGATGTTGGTGATGCCAAAGAACATGCCCGCTCCCGCAAAAGCCGATATTTCTTGTTATAGCGCCTCACAGAGCGTGGTCGCAGCATGTTATCGGCGTGAGATACCTATTGACCTGGTGGGAAAAGAAGGAAGATCCTGGGCGCATGACCCTCTGGACGCCGGATCCCACGTTCTACCCCTCGCCCCGGGACGCCGCCACCGCCCCGCCGGAGACGCTCGCGTATGTGGCCGCCTTCGACCGCTCCGCCGAGCGGCCCGACGCGCTGGCCGTGCTCGACACCGACCCCGGCTCGTCCTCGTACGGGCAGGTCGTCGGCTGGACCGATCTGCCGTACACGGGTGACGAGCTGCACCACTTCGGGTGGAACGCGTGCAGCAGCGCGCTGTGCCCCTACGCCCCGCACCCCCACGTGGAGCGGCGCTACCTGATCGTCCCCGGCCTGCGGTCGTCCCGGATCTACGTGTACGACACGAAGGACCGGGTGAGCCCGGAGCTGGTCAAGGTCATCGAGGCGGAGGACCTCGGCAAGCGGGCCGGCTACTCCCGCCCGCACACCGTCCACTGCGGCCCGGAGGGCCTGTACGTGTCCGCGCTCGGCGGGTACGGCGAGGAGGGCCCGGGCGGCATCGCGATCCTCGACCACACGTCGTTCGAGGTCCTCGGCCGGTGGGAGGTCGACCGCGGCCCGCAGTACCTCGCGTACGACTTCTGGTGGCACATCAACCACGACGTGCTCGTGACGTCCGAGTGGGGCACCCCGTCCATGATCGAGGACGGCGTCGTGGGGGAGCTGCTGCTCGGCCGCAAGTACGGCCACCGGCTGCACTTCTGGGACCTGCGCAGGAGGCGCCACGTCCAGGAGGTGGACCTCGGCGACCAGTACCAGATGCCGCTGGAGCTGCGGCCGGCCCACGACCCCACGAAGAAGTACGGCTTCGTCGGCGTCGTGACCAGCGTCGAGGATCTGTCCGCCTCGGTCTGGCTCTGGTACGAGGAGGGCGGCCGCTGGGCGGTGCGGAAGGTGATCGACATCCCGGCCGAGCCCGCCTCGCCCGACGACCTGCCCGACGTGCTCAAGCCGTTCGGCGCGGTGCCGCCGCTCGTCACCGACATCGACCTGTCGGTCGACGACCAGCGGCTGTACGTGTCGTGCTGGGGGACCGGCGAGCTCAAGCAGTTCGACGTGTCCGACCCGTTCAAGCCGGTCGAGATCGGATCGGTCCACCTCGGCGGCATCGTGCGCCGCGCCGCCCACCCCGCCGCGCCGTCCGAGCGCCTCGCGGGCGGGCCGCAGATGGTGGAGGTCAGCCGCGACGGCCGCCGGGTCTACGTGACCAACTCGCTGTACGGCTCCTGGGACGACCAGTTCTACCCCGACGGCGTGGGCGCCTGGATGGCGAAGGTCGACGCGGACGGCTTCACGCTCGACGAGCGCTTCTTCCCGCACGGCGACGACTTCCGCGGCCTTCGCCCGCACCAGACCCGGCTGCAGGGCGGCGACGCGTCCTCCGACTCCTACTGCTACCCGTGACCCTGACCGCCGTCATCCTGCTCGGGGCGTTCCACGGGATCAACCCCGCGATGGGCTGGCTGTTCGCCGTCGCCCGGGGGCTGCAGGAGCGCAGCCGCGACCTGCTGCTGCAGTCCCTCCCGGTGATCGCGCTCGGGCATCTCGCGTCAGTGGCGCTGGTGGTCCTCGTCGTCAGCGCCACCGGCTCGGTCGTGACGGGCACGGCACTCGCGATCGGGTCGGGGGTCGTGCTCGTCGGGTTCGGCCTGTGGCACCTGCTCGCCCGGCGGCACTTCCGCTGGGTGGGCATGCGGCTGTCGCTGCCGCAGCTCGCGGCCTGGTCGTTCCTCATGTCGTCGGTGCACGGGGCCGGCCTCATGCTGCTGCCGGTGCTCACCCGGATCCCGGCCGGCCACCACGGCCACGCCCTGTCCGGGGGGATGTTCGTGGCCGGCGTCCACACGCTCGCCATGTTCGTCACGGCGACCGCCGTGGCCCTGGCCGTCTACGAGTTCCTCGGCGTGGCCGTCCTGCGCCGGGCATGGTTCAACCTGGACAAGATGTGGGCCTTCGCCCTGGTAGGGGCGGGGGTGTTCACACTCGTCGGGGCCATGTGAGCCCTCCCGGTAGTCCTCGGCCGCCGCAGCTCTCGGCGTGCGCCGGGCCGGGCTCCGCGCCGCGCCCCTCGGCGTGCGCCGGGCCGGGCTCCGCGCCGCGCCCCTCGGCGTGCGCCGCGCGAGGTTGGCCTCCGCCGCGGCTCGGCGGCCGCTACGCGAGGCTCGCCGCCGCCTGGACGGGCGGCGGCGCCCGGAGGCCGCGGGCCTGGCATTTCATGAAAGTTGCATGCCGGGCGGGTGTGACGCGGATCACACCTGCGGCGTGGAACGTGCCCTGCTGCGGCATGAGCCAGGGCTAATCCGCCGTTAAGGTTGCGCTCCTTGTTGGCCTGGCGCGGACGCCGTTACGCTCCCCCAACATTCCTCTCCTTTCACTCGCGTCCCGTCAAGGGGCGCCCGCATATCCGGAGCCATCCCCATGGAAGCGATCACGCGTGGCGCCTTCGCGGCCGTGGTCCTGGCCGCCGTGCTGTTCTCGTTGTTCGTCGCGTGGTACGAGCCGGCCCGGGCGACGGAGACCGCCGAGCCGGCCGCGAGGAGCACGCTGCTGGTGACCCGGGCGAGCCGGGCCCCCGGCCCCGCCGCCCCGCCGGTCGTCCAGCCGGCGGCCGCCGCGGAACCGGCCCCCGACCCGGTCGTGACGGTCACCGTGACCGTCACCCCGGCGCCGGCCCCCAGCCTCACCCCCTCGGTGACGCGGCGGCCGGTGAAGGTGGGCTACCTCGCCCAGCGCGGCGCCTACGGCGCCACCGACACGGTCAGGAGCCTGGAGACCAGCGGGACCGCCTCCCGGCTGACCCATCTCAACTACGCCTTCGCCAACATCGACCCCGACTCGCTCACCTGCCTGAGCGGGGTGACGGCGCCGGCCCGGCCCGATACCGAGGACCCCGACCAGGGCGACGGCGCGGGCGACGCCTGGGCCGACTACCTCAGGGGCTTCTCGGCCGCCGAGTCCGTCGACGGTCTCGCCGACCCGCCGGACGCCGCCCTCGCCGGGAACTTCAACCAGCTCAGGAAGCTCAAGGCCCGTCACCCCGGGCTGAAGGTCCTCATCTCGATCGGCGGCTGGACCTACTCCAAGTACTTCTCCGACGCGGCGCGGACGCCCGCGAGCCGGCAGCGGTTCGTGCGGTCCTGCCTGGACGTCTACATCAGGGGCGACCTGCCCGTGGCCGGCGGACGGGGCGGCCCGGGGAGCGCGGCCGGCGTGTTCGACGGCATCGACGTCGACTGGGAGTGGCCGGGCTCCGAGGGGCACGCCGGCAACCACGTGAGCCCCGACGACGGACGCGACCTGGTCGCGCTGCTCGCCGAGTTCCGCGCGCAGCTCGACGCGCTCGGCGAGGCGGACGGGCGGCACTACCTGCTCACCGCGTACGTGCCCGCGGACCCCGGCAAGATCGAGGCCGGCTTCGACCTCGACCGGATGGCCGCCCTCGTCGACTTCGAGAACGTCCAGGGCGCGGGGGTGCACGCCGTCCGCGACGGCGCCGTCCTCCTGTGACCGCGGCACTCGCGCCTCCGACCCGACGCGTCCTCCTGAAATCCGGCGCTCTCCGCTGACCCCGCGCCGTCCCCGATCCGTCACGCAACGCCGCCGTAACCCGTGCGGCGGCCCTGACCTGGCCTGACAGAGGCCGTCAGAAACACCTTCGGTTTGGGCCTTGTGGACCGTGTTCCCTGGGGCTACGATCCGAACAACTCTTAGGAAACTTTCCTAAAAGTAATAGCCTTTCACCCGATCCTGCGTCCCGTCACCAGACGCCCTCGAGTGCCGTACGGCTGGCGCCGTTCCATCGGCCGCCTCCGTCAGGCGTCAGCCGTACGGATCCATGACCTCCCCCTTCACCCCCCACACGAGGTTGTGACATGCAGATCAGGTTCGTCTGGCGTGCTCTCGTGGCGCTCGCCGCGGTCGCACTCGCGCTCGTCGCCCTGCCGGCCCAGGCCGCCACCGCCAAGGCGGTCTTCTCCAAGGACTCCGACTGGGGCTCCGGCTACCAGGCCAGATACACGATCACCAACACCGGGACGTCGGCGATCTCCGGCTGGACCGTGGAGTTCGACCTGGCCTCGGGGTCGTCGGTGGGGTCCTACTGGGACGCCCTGATGACGAAGTCCGGCAACCACTACACGTTCAAGAACCGGGAGTACAACGGCTCGCTGGCCCCCGGCGCCTCGACGACGTTCGGCTGGGTGAACAGCGGCGCCGCCGTCCCGGCGAACTGCACGCTGAACGGCGGCTCGTGCGCCGGCGGCACCTCCCCGTCTCCGTCGCCCTCGCCCTCACCGTCGCCCAGTCCCTCCACGTCGCCCACCGCGCCGCCGCCCAACCCCGGCTCGATCAGGACCGCGCCGTACGTCGACATGGGCTCCTGGCCGACCCCGAGCCTCACCGCGATGGCCTCGGCCTCCGGCCTCAAGAACTTCACCCTCGCCTTCATCACGGCTTCCGGCTGCAAGGCCATGTGGTTCAACGCGTACGACCCCCGGCAGCAGTGGGCCAAGGACCAGATCGACGCGATCCGGGCGGGCGGCGGCGACGTGAAGATCTCCTTCGGCGGCGCCACCGGCATCGAGCTGGCCCAGGCCTGCGGCGACGTGACCTCGCTGTACAACGAGTACAACGCGGTGGTCAACGCGTACGGGCTGAAGTACATCGACCTCGACATCGAGGGGTCGGCCTCGGCCGAGCCGGCGTCGATCGCCCGCAGGTCGCAGGCCCTGGCGAGGCTCCAGCAGGCCCACCCCGACCTCAAGGTCTCGCTCACGCTCCCCGTGCTGCCGAACGGCCTCACGGCCGACGGGGTCAACGTCGTGAAGTCCGCCAGGGACGCCGGCGTCACCCTCGACGCGGTCAACGTCATGGCCATGGACTACTACCAGTCCGTCGACTACGGGGACGCGGCCGTGCAGGCGGCCAACAGCACCTTCGCCCAGCTCAAGACCCTCTACCCGAGCCTGTCCGACGCGCAGGTGTGGCGGATGGTCGGCGTCACCCCGATGCTCGGCCAGAACGACGACGGCCACGTCTACAACCAGGACGACGCCCGCCAGCTCGTGACCTTCGCCAAGGGCAGGCATCTCGGCCTGCTGGCCTTCTGGGAGCTCACCCGCGACCGCAACGCCTGCACCGGCGCCCTCTACATGTGCACCAACATCGCCCAGTCGCCGTACGAGTTCTCCAAGATCTTCGCTTCGTACACGGGATGACCTCCATGAAGAGAACGATCGGGCTGGGCGCCGTGGCGTCCCTCGCCGCCGCGGGGCTGTTCACCGGCGCGCTGACCGGCACGGCGTCCGCGGCCAACATCCTCGGAAATCCGGGGTTCGAGTCGGGGCTGACGGGATGGACGTGCTCGGCGTCGTCGGGGGCGCAGGCGGTGGCCGGCCCGGTGCACGGCGGCACGCGCGCGCTGACGGCGACGCCGGTCGGCAGTGACTACGCCCGCTGCCAGCAGACCGTGGCCGTGAAGCCGTCCACGACGTACGCGCTGTCGGCCTGGGTCCAGGGCGCGTACGTGTTCCTGGGCGCGACGGGGACGGGCACGTCGGACGCGCAGACCTGGGCGACGCCGGGCGCGACGTGGAAGCAGCTGACCACGTCGTTCACCACCGGGTCGTCGACCACGAGCGTGACCGTCTACGTCAACGGCTGGTACGGCCAGGGCGCCTACTACGCCGACGACGTCGTGCTCGACGGCCCCGGCGGATCGAGCCCCTCACCGACGCCGACCCCCACCCCGACCCCCACGCCCACCCCGACGAGGACCCCCACCCCCACCCCCACGCCGACTCCGACCCCGACTCCCACGCCTCCTCCCGGCGGCAAGCGGCTGCTGACCGGCTACCTGCACGCCTCGTTCGCCAACGGCTCGGGCTACGTCCGGATGGCCGACGTCCCGAACGACTGGGACGTCATTGACCTCGCCTTCGGCGAGCCCACCTCGGTGACCTCGGGCGACATCCGGTTCACCCGGTGCCCGGCCTCCGAGTGCCCGAACGTCGAGAGCGACGCCGACTTCATCGCGGCCATCCGCGCCAAGCAGGCGGCCGGGAAGAAGGTGCTGATCTCGATCGGCGGCCAGAACGGGCAGGTCCAGCTCACCACGGCCGCCGCCCGCGACACGTTCGTCCAGTCGGTGGGCGCCATCATCGACAGGTACGGCCTCGACGGCCTCGACATCGACTTCGAGGGCCACTCGCTGTCGCTCAACGCGGGCGACTCCGACTTCAGGAACCCGACCACCCCCGTGATCGTGAACCTGATCTCCGCCCTCAGGACGCTCAAGGCCAGGTACGGCGCCAGGTTCGTGCTGACGATGGCCCCGGAGACGTTCTTCGTCCAGCTCGGCTACCAGTTCTACGGTCCCGGCCCCAACGGCTCGGCCGACCCGCGGTCGGGCGCCTACCTGCCGGTGATCTACGCGCTCCGCAACGACCTAACCCTGCTGCACGTCCAGGACTACAACTCGGGGCCGATCATGGGCCTGGACAACCAGTACCACACGATGGGCGTGGCCGACTTCCACGTCGCCATGACCGACATGCTGCTCACCGGCTTCCCCGTGGCCGGCGGGGCGACCTTCCCCGCGCTGCGCCCCGACCAGGTGGCGATCGGCCTGCCCGCCGCTCCCTGGGCCGGGAACGGCTTCACCACCGTCGCCGACGTGCAGAGCGCGTTCGGCTGCCTGGCGAAGGGGACGGGCTGCGGCTCCTACCGTCCGCACGGCGTCTTCCCGGGACTGCGCGGCCTGATGGCGTGGTCCGTGAACTGGGACAAGTTCAACAACTTCGAGTTCTCCCGCAGCCACCGGGCGTACCTCAACTCCCTCGGCTGACCACCCCCCACCCCCTGCGAGGTTCGATGAAACTCCGGTTCACCACCGGTGTCCGGGCGGCCGTGGCCGTCCTGGCCTCCCTCACCATGGCCGCGGCCGGCATCGCCGCCGGCACCTCCGGCGCCTCGGCGTCCGCGGCCCCGGCCGGCCTGGTCATGCTCGCCTACCCGGCGTGGGCGCCGAACACCTGGTACGCCATCGGCGCCCGGGTGACGTACAACGGCGTCGACTACGAGTGCATCCAGGCCCACACCTCCCTCACCGGCTGGGAGCCGCCGAACGTCCCGGCCCTGTGGAAGCCGGTCTCCGGCGGCGGCACGCCGACCCCCACCCCGACGCCGACCGCCGGGACGCCGGGCAAGCCGGGCACCCCGAGCGTCACCGGCACCACGAACTCGTCGATCTCGCTGTCCTGGTCGGCGTCGAGCGGCACGGTCACCGGCTACCGCGTCTACGAGGGCTCCAGCGTGGTGGCCACGGTCACCGGGACCAGCGCGACGATCTCCGGGCTCGGCACCTGCACCACGCACACCTACACGATCAAGGCGTACAACTCCAAGGGCGAGTCGGTCGCCAGCGGGTCCGCGACCGGCAGCACCTCGGGCTGCACCGGCGGCGGGGGCGGCAAGCTTCCCGGCGCGCCGTACCTCTACGAGGGCTGGGGCAACCCGCCGAACCCGGCCACGGTCATGAGCGCCACCGGCATCAAGGCGTTCACGATGGCGTTCATGCTCTCCGGCGGCGGCTGCACCCCGGCGTGGGACGGCTCCCGCCCGCTGACCGGCGGTGCCGACGCGAGCGCGATCTCCCAGATCAAGGCGGCCGGCGGCAACGTCCAGATCTCGTTCGGCGGCTGGCAGGGCAACAAGCTCGGCCCGAACTGCTCGTCGTCGTCGGCGTTCGCCTCGGCCGTCCAGCAGGTGATCAACGCCTACAACCCGGCCGCCGTCGACTTCGACATCGAGAACACCGACGAGTTCGAGAACGAGGCCGTCCAGGACCGCATCCTCGGCGGGCTGAAGATCGTCAAGCAGAACAACCCGAACGTCAAGGTCGTCGTCACCTTCGGCACCAGCACCACCGGGCCGACCTACTACGGCACCCGGCTGATCAACCAGTCGAAGGCGCTCGGCGTCAACATCGACAACTACACGATCATGCCGTTCGACTTCGGCGGCGGCGCGAACATGTACCAGAGCACGGTCAACGCGGCCGAGGGCCTGAAGAACGCCCTCAAGTCGGCGTGGGGCTGGTCGGACGCCACGGCGTACGCGCACATGGGCATCTCGGGCATGAACGGCCTGTCCGACCAGCAGGAGCTCACCTCGGTGGCCACGTGGACGCAGATCCGCGACTACGCCAAGTCGAAGGGCCTCGGCCGGCTCGCCTTCTGGGCCGTGAACCGTGACCGCGGCTGCGCCGGCGGCGGCGTCGTCTCGAACTGCAGCGGCATCGCCCAGTCCGACTGGGACTTCACCAAGGTGACCGCGGGCTTCTGACGCTCCGCCTCCGAGGTCCGTGAATGAGCCGGCGGCCGGCCCGGCAGGTACGCCCCCCTACCTGTCGTGTCGGCCGCCACTTCGCGTGGGGGCGAGCAGTCCGATCAGCATGCCCACGAACATGGCGACGGCGAGGGTCGTCCAGAGGCGAATCTTCATCGAGGTCTCCTGTTTGTTACGCTGCGTGGTCAGGATAGCGCGGAGCGTAACCGATTGCGACCGTTAGGCAAGAAATCTGATGTCAAGTCGCCTCTTCCCAGGTTTGTCGGGCACTCTTGACATCGTCATGGACTACGCGATCCCCACAGCCCTCGTCCTCGCCGCAGGCGTCGTGCTCGCCATCGTGGCGCAGTGGAAGGGCTGGCGTCCCACGCTCGCCGTCACGCTCGCCGTCGGCATCGGCGTCCGTGTGCTCATCCTCGTGCTCTCCGCCAGGGACACCTGGCAGCCCGTCGACTACGTCAACAGCTTCCAGCCGGCCGGGCAGGCGATCCTCGACCACCGCGACCCCGTGCTGGAGAGCAACGGCGGCTGGCACTTCCTCCCCACGATCCCCTACGTGTACGGCCTGCTGCTCTGGCTGCACATCCCCTGGGCGGTCGCCGGGAGGCTGGTGACCGTGGTCTCCGACATCGTGCTGATCCCGCTCGTGGGCAGGCTCGCCGGCGGCCCAACCGCGCGGCTGCGCGCCTTCCAGTACGCGTGCAACCCCCTGGCCATCCTCGTGGCGAGCGTGCACGGCCAGGTCGAGCCGGTCTCGCTCGTGTTCGCCGTCGCCGCGTACGTCGTGGCCCGCGGGCCGGAGGGCTGGCGGCCCCCGGCGACGCTGCCGTGGCGCAGCCCCCGCGACTTCGTGCGCCGGTTCACCCACCCGCTGGACGAGGACCGGGCGGCGACCGCCCGCGCCCTGGGCGCGGGGCTGCTGATGGGGCTCGCCCTGTGCGCCAAGAGCTGGCCGGTCATCCTGGTGCCGGCCATGCTGATGCTGCTCCCGGGCCTGCGCTCCCGCGTGGTCTCGCTCGTCGCGACCGGCGTCCCGCCCGTGTTCTTCCTGCTGACGCTGCCGGTCGCCGGGTTCACCGACTGGAACAAGCTGCCCGAGGTGCTGAACACGATCGGCCTGCGGCCGAGCGACGTGCGCCCCATCACGGGCGACTGGGGCTGGACGACGCTGGTGAGCGGCGGCAACTGGAACCTCGACCCGGCCCCGGCCAGGATCGGCCAGTACCTCATCTACGCAGCCGTCGCCGCCTGCCTCATCTGGTGGCGCAAGGCCGACCCGATCGACGTCACGATCGCGATCCTGCTGGCGTTCATGATCTTCACGCCGCGCCTCGGCGCGCAGTACCTGATGTGGTTCATGCCGTTCCTGGTCGCCCGGCCGACTCGATGGGCGTGGCCCGCGATCATCGGCAGCACGTTGTGGGCGTCCGTGGGCTACCTGGTGCTGACGCAGTTCCCCGGGCCGAAGTGGTACGAGCTGCACTCGCCCTGGGCGCTGAGCTCGCTGCTGGTCCTGCCGCTCCTCGCCGCGGCGCTCCCGTGGCGGCGCACGCGTCCGCTGGACTCCGGCCAGACGAGCGTCCGCAGCACGCCCGTCCCGGTGGGGAACCCCTGACCGCTACGTCACGATGAGGCGCACCAGATGTCCGTGGCTCTTGAAGCCCGGCGGGTCGCCGTCGAGGACGCCGGTGACGCACTCGAACACGCCGGGCCCGGCCTGCCGTACGTAGAAGGCCGGCTCGGCGACGGCGGACAACAGGCGGACCACCTCGCGGTGCACGTGGACGCCCTCCCTGTCGCCGGACAGCGACACCGTCACCTCGTAGACCCCGTCGTCGAGGAGGCGCTCGCCCATCAGGAGCCACTCCGAGCCGCACGCCCGCCGCAGGTGGGGGAGCAAATGCACCTCGGGCTGCTCGGTGACCCAGCCGTCCCGCCGCATCGCGTCGAGCAGGGCGGTCACCTGAGGCTCCATCGCTGACCCGTCCGCGATGCCCGTCCCGCGCTCGTCGACGTCCCATCGCCGCATGTCACCGAGACTAACGCCGCGCCGCCGCCCGCCCGCCGCGGCGCGCGTACGGCGGCTACTCGGTTCCCTTGCCCTCCGCGGGCGTCCCGCCCCGGTCCGGAAGCCGCCCCGAGATGAGGGCGGCGGCCCAGGCCCCGGCCGGGTCGCTGTCGATGAGCAGGGCGCGGACGAGGAGGCTCAGCGGAATGGCGAGCAGCGCGCCGAGCGGCCCCAGCACCCACGCCCAGATGATCAGGGACAGGAACGTCGCCGTGGTCGACAGCCCCACGGCGTCCCCGAGGAACTTGGGCTGGATGAACGACTGGATCACCACGTTGATCGCCAGATAGGCGGCGATGACCAGCAGCATCGTCTTCGGGCCGCCCTCCAGCAGGCCCAGCAGGGCGGGCGGGATCAGGCCGAGGACGAAGCCGATGTTCGGGATGTAGTTCGTGATGAGGGCGAGCACCCCCCACAGCAGGGGGAGCGGAACGCCGAGCACGTACAGCGCCGCGATGTCGAGGACGGAGCAGATCAGGCCGAAGATCGTCGACACGATCAGGTAGCGGCGCGTCTTGTCCGTGAACGTCATGAGGGCGCGGGCCATGGCGGGGCGCTCGACGGCGGCGGCGTCCACGATCCGGGCGAACACCGGCGCGTCGAGGCTCATCGCCAGCAGCAGCACCACGATCAGGAACAGGCTCGACAGCACGCCGAGGAGACTGCTCAGCACGCTCTGCGCGAGCCCGATCACCTTGCCCGCGTCGAACGACGCCAGCGCCTTGTTCAGCTGTTCGCTCCCGTAGCCCAGACCCGCGGCCCAGCGCTGCAGATCCGCCACCATCGCGTTGAACTGCGTGGCGTATGTCGGGGCGAGGATCGCGACCTGTGCGGCGGCGAAGGTGAGGATCGCGACCATGCCGAGCAGGACGATCAGCACCACCGCCAGAGGAACGGCCACCTGCACCCACACAGGAGCCCGGTGCCTGGCCAGCCAGCCGCGCAGCGGCGAGACCGCGATGACGAGCGTCAGGGCGAGCAGGACCGGGCCGAGGATGGAGCCGACCGCCTGCATGCCGGCGAGCGTGACGACGGCGGCGGCGGAGCCGAGGAGAACGACCAGGGCGCGAGGGAACCCCTGCTGAATCACGTCCCGTTCCTACCCTTTCTAGGAGGTTGGACCAGTCCTAGCATGGCCCGTGCCTGCCGTCGCCCGAGTCGGCGGAGCCGGGGAATGAATCGCGCCCGCGGTCCGTTGGACTCCCTCGCGTCCCCGGCTTGTCCCGGTTGTCCCCACACGGGCGACCTGGGGGAATAGAGCTGGCTTGAGGGGCGTTGTTCGCTTGTTGGGTCTGGTGGTGTTCCAGGCCTGGTAATCTTGTCGTGTCGGCGCGGTTCGGCGCCCCTCTCCTCGATCATCTCGATGGTTGTGTGGTGGGCGTGCGTTCGCGTCCGGCAGCCCCTGTGTCTGTTCGGCTGAGGCCCCGGTTTGTACCGGTCGTCCGAGTCGGG
>NZ_BOOC01000050.1 GCF_016863035.1 Microbispora corallina | reverse complement strand
CAGGCAACCAACGCAGGCCTCTGGCCTGGCACTTCATAGGGATTGAGCTGCCGGAACCGTCCACCACGGTCCCCGCTCGTCCGCTGGTGTCCATCCCGATTGTCACCCAGTTGGTCACCCGCTTCTTGAGCGACTCGATCAGCACGCAGCCCGCCGCTAGCCACCAACTGGTGTTCAACGCCGCACCGGCGGTTCGCCGAACCTGCCACCCCGGACGAGGGCGTCAGCTGCGATCTCTTCGACTGTCGAGCAGGGGCCGGGACGTGGTCCCGACCCCTGGGGGTCCGACGATTGAGGCTGCTGGCGAAGGGGTTAGTGGTGGCGGTTGCCGCCGTCGCTGCGCCGGCGCTGCAGCGTGAACTGCTCGAACACCTTCAGCTCACCTGTCGGGGTGATCACGTTGTAATAGGTGACATAGATCCGGGTCATGTCGCCCGGGTGGCGGCCTGGGTCGACGGCGAACTCGGCGAAGCCGTAGGGGTGCATGTCGTCGCGGACACCGATCCAGACCGCGGCCTCCTGCTCCTTGACCGAGTTGTACTTGCCGACGTGCTCCATCTGGACGTACGCCGAGTGGTGGCCGTGGCCGTCGAAGTCGTCCATCGTGAAGCTGGTGTTGGTGACGCCGGAGACGCCGCCGCCGCCGAGGACCATGTGCGTGGTACCGAACTCGCTCTCGACGACGTCGGTGGCGCTCTGGCTCGGGTTGGGCGTGAGGGTTGCGCTGCCCGGCACGACACCACGGACGGCCAGCGAGCGCTCGTAGTCGTGCTCGTGGCCGCACACGACCAGGTCGACGCCGTACTTGTCGAACAGCGGGCCGTACGCCTCACGCAGCGCCAGGTCGGGGCCGTTCGCCGCGGTCGCCGAGCTGATCATCACCTGGTGCATGCAGACAACGATCCAGTCGATGTCCTTGGAGGCACGAGCCGCCTTGAGTTCCTTCTCCAGCCAGGCGAGCTGACGACCGCCGGAGTAGCCGCGGTTGTAGATGTCGCCACCCTCCTGCAGCGCGATCTCGTCGTTCTGCAGGGCGATGACCCGGACCGCGCCCACCGTGAAGGCATACCAGAGGTTGTCCAGCTCGGGGTCGGTCTCGGTCGAGGGCAGCTCGAAGTAGGTCTGGAACGCGTCGAAGCCGAGCACGCCGTTGCCGGCCTCGATCTCGTGGTTGCCGGCGCACGGCATCCACGGACGGAACCGCGCCGAGCGGCTGTTGTTGGTCAGGTAGTGGTTCCATGTGCGAACCCGGTCGGGGCCGCTGTTCGCGTAGCACAGGTCCCCGTTGAGCAGGTGGAATAGCGGACCGACCTTCTCCACGCCCGTGACGATGTCACCGGCGGCCGGAGTGGCGTTGGGCTCGAAGTCGCGGCCCGAGGCGTCGACCGGGTTCGAACCGTTCTTCCACGTCACCGTCGGCGAACCCTGGTCGCCGAAGCTGGTGAACGTGAACGGCGCTCGACCCGACGGCGCTGTGTGGAACGTGCCCGCGTCCGGCATCGCGCCGTCGTGCTGGGCGGCGTAGAGATAGTCGGTGTCGGACTTGAGCTTGCTCAGCAGCGCGTGGTGCGCCCAGACGGTCTTGCCCGAGTGTCCGTCGGTGTAGGACTTCGTGACCGCGGACGCCGTGGACCCAAAGCCTCCGTTGAGCGTGCCGTAGACGACCCGCGGGTTCTTCACCTCCTCATCAGTGATCCACGAGACCACCATCTGGCTGCGCGGGTCGCCACCGAACTGGAGGTGCAGGCCCTGGACCGGCGTGGAGCCCGAGCCGTTCCTGAGGCTTCGTACCTCCGACGAGGCCGGGTACGCCTCGGCCTCGGCGGCACGTGCACCAAGCAGCATCGGCCCGGCCGCGACACCAGAGGCTGCCGCCCCGAACACGCCGAGCGCGTTGCGGCGCGAGATTCGAGTCTGCTTTCGTTCTTCGGACATTCCCGTGGCCTATCAGTCGTCGGAGGCTAATCGAGCACCGAGGGATGGCAGCAGTCCGAGCCCGAGAGGGCCGCGGGAAGCCAGCGGCGCACGTCGCAGATGCTAGGGAGCAGGCTGATTAACACGGCTACGCAGGCATGAACGACAGATGGCAGTCACGGCAACGGACAGCAGCACAGGCCACGCCCTGGGCCATTACCGATGGCAACTGACGCTCGCAACATCCGTGCCGTTGATAAGGCGGGAGGGGATGCGAACCCAACGTACTCGTCATGTTTCAGGCCAGGACGACGTCCACCTTGCGTTCATCGAGAAGGCGCAAGATCACCTCCGGGCTACCTCGGCCCGTACGTCGTTCCACACTTGGGCACCTTCAGCCTCGAATGCCTTGTCAAGCGCTCCGAGCACCTCGCTGATAGGCCGGCCTCGATGAGTGGTTCGAACGAGCTTGAGCGCCCGCTCAAACTGCTCCAGGTGCTTGCGGACTCTCGGCATGGCTTCGTCGTACTCGCTGATACTCGACATCTCCATACTCCCGTTCCGACCACGTCTCGCACGCTTGCTGCACGCGCTTGAGGGGTTTGACGAATCGTTGCGGTGGTGCTGAATCGACGGGGCAAGATCAGTTTGGGGGGCAATTACACTGGCCCGCCAATTCGGGAGGGCACCGCCCCTGCCCGCGATTCTCCCTCCCATGCCCCCCAAACTGATCTGGAGGGGTCCCCGTCGATTTGGCTCCGAAACGATTCGGTGAACCCCGGCCCCTGATCGCCTCCCTCGCCCCTCTCTTCCTTCGCCCATCGGCGCCTTCCGGTTTCCGGGTCTCATCGGCTCTGCGCGTGCCCATGGCTATGACCGTCCACCAAGCCGGGAGACTTTCATCCGCACAAGCCGTAATGCCGTCAATCTGATGCTCACGCCGCTTGTCGGCGTGGTGCGCGCCGCCGCCGGCGGGACCGGCCGAAGAGCCGCAGCCCGCCGGTGGGCGGGCGCGCGGCCAACAGGTAGACCTTGGGACCACCGACATCCCGATCCGGAACCACAAAGCTCACCGGCCCCGCAAGGTCGACCATGTTTCCTAGATCACCTGTCGTCCGTGTCCTGGGACAGAAACGTCAGGCATCTCATGGGACTAGACACGATCTACAGGAGCACGCCGAATCGCTCGGCGAGATCGCGCAGCTCCGGTCGTGGGCGACCTCCAGAGAGCTGGATGAGGTCTCGGGCTACGTCGCGGGCGGCTTTGTGCGTGCGGGTTTGCTCGGGTGTGAGCTGCTCGGCCTGCTGGAGCGAGTGCAGTGCTTCGCCGATCTGGCGGCGCATGGCTTGGGCCTGCGCGAGGTCGATCAGGAACCGGGCTTGCCGCTCGTGGGACATCCGGGAGGTGTTCACGTCACGGGCCAGGTCGAGCGCTTGCCCTGCGTCTCCCAACTCAACGGCGATCGAGACGGCGTGAATCGCGAGCGTCGGTCCGCGACGTACGTTGGTAGGGCCGAATTCGGTCGCGAAGTCGTTTCGATCTTGCCCTATCCGTTCGGCCGTCTCCCGGGCCGTCGCCAGATGCTTGTGTGCTTGGGCTCGCTCGTTGTCCCGCGCTGCGGCAACAGCAAGAACGAGTTGAAAGGCGCCGTAGAGCGACAGCGCTTCCGGCGAGGGATCGGCGCTGATGCGGGATTCAAGGGCGCGGCTGGCCGTTGATCCCACTTCGTAGGCCTGTGGTGTCTGGCGCAGACTCAAGAAGACGTGAGCCATGCGGAACAGGCTCGCTGCGACTGCCAAGGGCCCGTTGAGCGACTCGGCGACGAACGCTGCGCGGTCTGCGGCGACCCATGCCGCGTCATTCTCCCCCAGCTTCGACAGCATGGCTGCGGCTGCTTGGTAGGTCTCGGCAAGCTGTTCGCGGGCGTCGGACTTGAGCTCATCGTCGGTCGCTAGCCTTACCGCACGCTCCAGCTCGGGGATCAGTTCTGCGAGGACGGGAGCTAGCTCGGTGTAGCGGCTGCCGTGGACCATGTCCCAGACAGTCTCCTTAAGCTCGCGAAGCTGAGCCAGGCGTTCCGCGTGACAGGAGATCTGTCGGTCCCGATGACGGCTTGGGCGCCTGGATGCCCGGTGAGCGCGAGCCTGAGCGTGTCGAATGCCTCGGGTCGCTCCTCGTTGGCTGCCGGCTCGTCCTCGGCGGTCCCTCGAAGTTCGGCTACGGAGACACTGAGGACATCCGCGACCGTCTGGAGGACAGAGAGTCGGTCAACGGGCCGATACGAAGCTGATCAACCGAGGTCGTTGCTGTATTTCGCTGCTGTACGAGATCACAAAGGCCACTTCCTGATCATGGGAGGTGGCCTTTGACGTGGGGTGGAGCCTAGGGGATTCGAACCCCTGACTTCCTGCTTGCAAATCGGCCTGATCACCAGGGGCAACGGCCCCGACCTGGGCCAGAGGCAGTCCGCGAGTGACCGCGAGTACCCCCTATTGACCGCCCTTAATGGCCCGCTAATGGCCCGGCGATCACGCCCGCGACCTGCCCCGGCCGGTGCCGGCGCGGCCCGTCTCCTGGTCCGTCCCCGTCCTCCTCGTAGCTGCCGGCCCCCAGGACGGGGCCGCCGTGTCAAGGGTCAGCGAAGCTGATCGCGAAGCGACGCCGCAGGCGCCCTTGACTCGGCGGGCCCGGCCGGGACACTCAGACAGCGAGGAGGACGAAGGCCCATCGGATTAGAAGCGCGGCGATCGTGAGAGCTGTCGCACTTATGGAGGTCGCGTAGAGAGCGAAGGGCCGCCTCAGCACGATCCCTGAGCACGTTGCACAAAAGCAAGCGTGAAGCACTCAGATTATGATCACCCCAGTCAGGAGGTCCACTGTGTTTCGCAGGTTCTTAAGAGGCTTCGCCGTAACCGTCCCCGACCAACAGGAAGCAGCCGAAGAAGATGCATGCCTCTACGGGACGCAGTTACTCACAGAGGCCCGTGAGGAGCTCAATCGGGCTGATACGAAGGCTCAGGTTCTTCTCGGCGTCGTAGGCATCGGGCTCGGTGCCGTTACAGGTGGCCTACTCGCCGGAAGCTGGTCACCTTTCACAATGTCCAACGCAATTGAATGGCTCTGGTGGGCAGGGGCAGCGATGGCTCTGGCATCCGTGGTGGTGCTCGCGGGCGCGGTCTATCCGCGTTTGGACCGAAGGAAGGGGAACGACGCCGTCATGTACTACGCCGACGTACTCCATCTTGAATCCACTGCAGCCGTGGCTAGCGCCCTGATGAAGTCATCGACGCTGGATCTGGAGCGGATCGTTGATCAACTGCAGAGGGTTAGCTGGATCGTCGGTCAGAAGTACCGCCTCATCCGCTGGGGGTTCTGGCTGCTCCTGACTGGAACGGTAGCTACGGTGAGCGCGGTGCTGATTAACATCGCGCTCGTCGCGCCTCCGCCGTGACAGCGGGACTACTTCGTCGTGCGTCCTCGCTCATACCTGATCTCGCGGGCGTGTCATACCTCACCTACCAGTACTGCCTCGTCCTCCAGCGGTGGAACGGGCAGGCCAAGAAGCTCCAGCGTTCTACGTAGAACTGTCTCGTTGCTGACGACGAAGTGGAGCATGTCTACCGCCTGGTAGCTCTGCATGATTCTGTCGACGGTACTGAGAAGCTCTTGCGCCCCCTGTTCCCGCTCCTCAACCAACTCCTTAATGATCTGTGGCAGTTGTGTTTGATCAGCTGCCAGCCGGATCGCATGAACCACCCTTGCGCTCCCTTCCACAGCAGAGAGAAACTCCTGCCACTTCAACCTGACCTTGTCCGTGCTCTCGATATGTAGCAGCGATGCAGCGGCATCGGACTTGATGTCGTGCTGCTTTCTGTAAGCATCACGGTTGAGCTGTCGTACTTCGTCTGGGACATTCACCTCGGCTCTGACCATCCACCGGTAGACTCCTGTCAGCGCGCTTGATATCGATGCCAATTGCTGGTTCACAGCCAGCTCCGCGTCGCCCGCCTTGGTGATTTCGAACTGGCGGGTAATCGGTCGTATCTCCTGACAGGCGCGTTGGACGACCATATCGGCCTCGGGTATCTCGTCGTTGAAGACGACGCGGACTCGTTTCCCAGCCGATATCGCGGTCCGATGCAACGTGACGGAAAAGTCGTATGCGTCATCTTTGGCGGGCGATGCAAATGTGAACGGCGGTATTTCTATTGGCGGCACAGCCTCGGGCTCGTTCTGCTGGGCACGGTAGAGCATGGGTTCTAGCCAATTGCGCATGAGGTTAGCTCCTGTGAACGAGTTGGCGCAGGTGATAGTAAAGGTCGGCAGGTATCTCGTCTTGGTGACGCCAGAGGCGCAGATAGAACAGTGCTCGCCTAGCGTTTCGTCCATCCGCTAGGCTAAAGATTTTGTCCGCGACCTCTCGTACGGTTGGCCGCTCGTTGTAGTGCCGCAGCCATTCGCTCAGCAGCAAGTCCCAGGATTCGGGCACAACCAGGCGGCCCTGTTCTTCACAGCTGAGCGCGTTACGCCAGAGCGTTACCAGGGAGGGATGAGGATCGAGTCGGCTCAGATGCGGCCGCTCAGGGGTAGGGCTAATCGGTGCTGCTAGCCGTGCGAAGGCGAGAGCGGCGCCGCGACGCCCCGCCGGACCTCCGTCGCTCACCCAGTCTGCGAGGTGGTTCAGGATGACGTGGCTGGTGCCCACTCGATATAGGTAGGCGATGGACTGGGCGACATCCTGATGGAATTTTGCACCCTTAGTTAAGACCAGACTCCTGAACGCGGAAAGGGCCTGATCTGGCGCGGAGAGACCTACTGACGAGGCGTAGGCGCGGATCGCGATCGCCTTTTCCGCATCCCGTCCCCCGATCATCAACTGGAGATGGAGATGCACGCGGCGTGTCAGTGACGGATCCTCGGCAGCAGCCTCCAGGGCCAGGGCCGCAAGTTGGTAATCCTGGGTGCGGCGGGACCGACTCCATACCCGTAAAAACCGCTCATCCACGATGTCGAAGTCGAATGTGGCAAGCTTCCCGACAGCGTGCCCGACCCTGATCCTCGTATGCCAAGATCCTTCACCGCCGAGCGAGAGCAGCCAGTCGACCAGGGAATCGCGGATGGTCGGTTGATCCTCCCAAATGACGCGGAGCATGATGGCCGCCAGCTTCGGGCGTCTCAATTTTATGGTCCGCCCGCCACCAGGCCCGGCTGGCACAGCCTCGGCGTCTACGTAATCCAGCCAAAGGGGTAGCTTCTCCCAGAGCTGGACCGGTCTTGGTGAGTGATCACGACGCCATTTCTCATCGAGCCGCTCAGCTAGGGCTAAAGCCGCACCGGAGACTTCTGCCTCAGGCAGTCCGTGGAGTACAGCGATACTTGTCATGAAGCAACGACCCAGGGTCGGTCTGCGCTTGTCAAGGTCGATGCCCACCTTCGCCCGCATTCGATGAAACCGTTTATCCAGCATCTCCTCGATGGAGGTGCCGGCCTGTATGGTGGCCGCCACTTGCTTGGCCAGCCCAACCATCTGCCAGGGTGCGGAGTATGCGCGAATCTCCTCATTCAGGAGTTGCTGATCTTCCGGAGCAAGCCGCGCACCATCTGCCTGGATCGATAGATGTTTGGCGAAGACCTTGTTGCCTGATGGTGGATCGTGATCTATCACTGGCGCAACCGCGGATCTAGTGTGCTCGGGCACAAGGACGATCACCCTGCAGTCAGCGCTGACGCCAGCGCGCTTGAGATTCGTAGTTACTCTGTCGACGGAGTCGGGGGTATCGACCAGATCTAGTAAGTAACCATGGCCTGATTCCAGTTTCCAATCACGGGGATTCGGCGTACTCGCTCCGTGCGGAATGATCCAGCTCGCCCTACGGCCCCAGTCCAGCAGCGCAGCCAGGGCGACGGTCGCCTTTCCGGTCTCCGCTGGACCAGCAAGGAGGACCAGGCGTTCGCTATCAAGCATCCTGCGTGCTTCCGCTTGTGACTGGGTCGATACCAGCGTTCGCCGCAGTTCTTTAATGTCGTTTTCCGTCAGTTCATGTATCGTCGCTGTCGGTTGTACGCGCCCCTGGTCCACGTGGATATCGCGCTGGGCAACGTAGACATTCCCGTCCTTGATTCGGTTGGTCACGCGGCCGATCCAGTCGCGGGTGCCGGCGCTGGGCCGCTCATCAGCAAACAAGTCGTCCAGGCTCTGCCTGCGCTCAAGCCACTCCTGCCCAGAGGCAGTCATCTCACTGCGGATCGACTGGTTGACCTCCGGCTCGTAGGACGTCTCGTCTTCTTCCTCGGAAGAAACGTCCTTGAGCCGTAAGTCTTCCGGCTGTGAGGCCTCGGACCCCGTTTGCTCGGGTGGGGAGTCGCTCACTTCCCCCTCCTTTTCGAGTCATAGGTGACGTTCATGTCTCGCTGCGCGATGTGCACGTCGCCTCCCTTCACCCGGTTTTTGATTGATCCGATCGTCGAGGACGGTTGAGGGGACGCGGCGTCGTTGCCTGAGGGGGAGAGGGAAGGAGCGGCAAGCTCCAGGTCACGGACGTCGAAGTGCGGCACATACAGGTACGCCTGGTAGGCCTGCTTTTTCTCCGCCACTGCCACCTCCAGAAACTCCGACGGTCTCGGCCGCCCCGGCCCCTGTGACACGTAGTCGCGGAACACATCCTGCGAGATGATCAGCGCTAGGTCGGCGTCGCGGAAGGTGTCGAGTGCGGCCCGGATCGGCGCCGAATCTCGTAATCGCGCGGGCTGTACTGCGTGCTGTCCTGGCCATCCAGCCTCGCCGTCCAAGAACAGCGGCCCGACGTGTACGGCCAGCCGTACCCGCATCCGAGACCAGGTGGGGTCGGCGCGACGGCTGTTGTGCAACGCAATGGCGAGGTCTAGCCCTGTCAAGAACTGATCGAGAAGGAGTGGAATGGTGACGAGAGGGCCGGGCTCGGCGGGGAGGACGGCGGTCAGAGAGTCTCCACCGACTTGACGCAGCCACGACTGCCGGTCCAGACCGGCGCGGTCCGCCGCCGTGTCAACGGCCGTGATCAGCCCAGACTGAAGGGTTCGCTGCTGGGCGTCTCCGCGACTGCCGTAGTTCTCGATGTCGGCAGTGAGCAGGACACGGTAATCATGAGAGGTCATGGCGTCTCCAATGAGCGGGTGAGCTCAAGAGTGAGGCATGACCCGGAAGGAGAAGCCTTATAAATATGGCTCGGAGGGAAATTGGAGTCCGGCAAGCTTAGTGAGCCCTGCCAGATCCGTCACCACCACGTCGCGGTGTCCCCGCCGTATGAGCCCGTCGGCGGCTAGTTCGCGCAGAGCCTTCTGCGTCGTAATCTTCCTCGCACCGACCAGCAATCCGAGCTCAGCCCTGGTGAGCGGCACGCCAATGCTTGTTCCGTCACCCGTGGCCCGCCCGTGCCGCGAGATCAGTGCGATCAGCACACGCGCCAAACAGATCTTCGTCTCGTACCCAGCGAAATCAAGGCGCCGCTGGTTAGACCAACGCAATCGATCAGCGATGACCTGGCTCAGCGCTAGCGCTACAGCTGGGCGTCGCGCCACGAAAGAGCGGAACACTGGGCCTTTGATCTGCTGGCAGACCGCATGCCCGCATGTCGTCACAGTCGCCGACCGTGGTGCCCCATCCATGGCTGACATATCGCCAACGATGTCGCCTGATACCCGGATGGCTAGCGTCGCCTCCACACCGTTCTCAACAGTTCCGGTAACCTTGACCAGCGCGTCTAGCAAGAGCCAGACAGATGTACTGTGATCCCCCTGCTTGATCAAGATGTGGCCAGGCGGGTACGTGCGCAGGATGCCGAGTTCGAGGAGCTCCGAACGTAGTTCGTCCGTCAGACGGTGCATGAAGGTGCCGGTCGGCCATCGATTGGGTGTCACGGTCTCCTCCAGCAAGGCGATGCCTCACAATTACGTCAGCCCGCTTGTCTGGGCAAGCTCGTTTGTTCAATAGGAGATCGACACAGTTGCGTGGCTTGGAGCCGCCGGCGGCCGGGACCGGCCCCCAGGCCGCATGCCCGGCCGCCGAGCGGGCGACGGGCCGCGAGGCGGCGCGCAGCGCCGCCCTTGATTCCTATGTGAACAACTCGGCAGACAACTTACAGTTAGCTACCGGGCATCGCGCTGCGCCCGGTGCTGGCAACGCCGCGGAGCCTCTACAAAGACTGCACCATCCAGTGTGCCCGATCGCTGTTCTGCCGCCGGGTCACTCCAACGTCGGCGTGCTGGGTAAGCAGCTCCAGCGACAGCCCGTCGATAGCCAGATGGTTCCAGATGTCGGTTGCAAGTAGTGTCTGCCTTAGCCATCCTTATGGCATGAGTGATTCCCTCGATAGCGAGGCTACTGGCAGAGATTGGTACCAGCGATCGCAGACAGCCCCTAGTCTGCCTGGCCCGGTCGAGACGTGGGTGCAGCGACTGCCCGACATCCTCCGGACGATAGATGGTAGTGCCCTCACGTCGTCGATCCCGGTTGATGAGAACCGTGACGTGCCCGCCCAGCAGTTGCTAAAGACGCTCGGCAAGTCGTTCGTCAAACGATCGGGCGAGAGTGTCAAACTCACCCCCGATGCACAGGAATGGCTGCAAAACCCCACAACGCATGCCTTAGTCGGCCACCTGCATAGGCATGTCAGGTTCTTCGGAGAAGTATTGGCTCAGTTGGCAGATGCGCCATTATCGCACGACTCTCTCCTAGAGTGTGCAAATCAGCGGTATGCAATGGGCTGGAACGCCTTGGATCAAGTCAGGCGGCGCACTAATTGGCTGCGCGGAACCGGCGCGGTCGAACTCTACGACGGCCTCGTTCGGATCACGCCCAAAGGCGAGGCCATGCTGACCAAACTCGCCCTTGGTGGTCCTCCAGCAGCAGGCACCTATACCACCAAGGTTGGTGATCGGACAGGTCCCATCGGCAACCTGCTGGAAAGCTTGCGGACTTCTGGACACGCGTCACGAAAGACAGCACAATCGCTATACTTCCCCAGCCCTGA
Source organism: Microbispora corallina (assembly GCF_016863035.1). GTDB lineage: Bacteria > Actinomycetota > Actinomycetes > Streptosporangiales > Streptosporangiaceae > Microbispora > Microbispora corallina. The sequence continues at coordinate 50,491 of NZ_BOOC01000050.1, read as the reverse complement.
TGATCGTGGTCCGCTCGATTTTATGGCCACCACAGTTGAATATGCCATTCCGGAGATCCAAGAACGGATACTTGAGGATCTAATTCAATCAGAGTTCCAATCGGCGCCTGCATCAACTCGACAAGCGCGGGCTTCTCTTGTCGCGGCCGGCCTGATCTATAGGAGCCGGATGAATCACTGGGGCGCGACGGAAGGCGCGCGTCAGTGGCTTGAATCTAACGAACCTATTGATCTCGTCGCACTTGTGCACGCCTCCGTCTGGTTTGTCGGCGAGATCTTAAGAGAACTAGCAGATACCGCTAAATCAGCTGGCGAGCTAGCGAAAATCAGTTCGCTATACAATCGCGATCCTCTGTCTCCGCAAGCGGTTTCCATGCGCCTTCGATTTCTGCTCGACGCTGACATGGTGGAGAAGGTATCTAGTAAGGATTTTCGCCTTACTCCAGCTGGGCGAGGGATGATTGAGATTCTTCCCATTCAAGACCGCGCCGAACTCGCCATAATCCAGGCCGACGAAGGCACGAATCAGGCGAATGCTGCGGCCACTGGGCCAACTCGTGCCGTTGAGCTAGCGGATCTGCTTGTGCGATACAGCAGGGACGGAAGCAAGCATAAGCAAGTCGAACAGCTTGTTTGTGAAGCACTCCGTTCCCTTGGCTTTGAAGTTCAGCCGATTGGAGGTCCGGGCAAAACTGACGCACTGATCCGCTCCACCGCGCCAGCGCTTCCCCCAATAGCCATCGAGGTCAAGACTGCAAGCGCGGGACCGGTTCCACCGGCTGAGTTACGCTCAGTTAAGCTGGAGCGGCACCGGGAGCAGGTTGGTGCGGTTGCCACTGTCGCCATAGGTCCTGAGTTTCATACCGACACCCACGCTGAAGCGAGCAAGGACCGTGGGTTTGCACTTATGCACACAGAGACCTTGAGTCGGCTCCTACTCCTGCATGAGCGGTATCCGTTCTCAACTGAGGAGATCCGAAAATTTCTAGACCCAGCGCTCACGGCTGATCAGCGACACGAGGCGGTCGAGATTTCATGGACGGCACGTGTTCATCAGCTGAACGCGCTCAAGGAAGTCCTGAACAAACTTGTAGCCGAGCAGCGGAGCCCTTATGGCGATGGCCTTCTAGAAGAAAGGGATGTCCAGCGGGACCTGCGGAATCTCGATCCAGGCCTCGTATCCGAGGCGATCCACCTTCTGAGCTCACCCTTCCTCTCGGCGCTGAGCGGAGCGGATCGACAGCGGTTCAAGCCCACTGCGGCAATAGACCTAGTTGCACAGCGACTAAAGGCGATCAGCAGGTGGATCACAGCCAATAATGATTCGTAACACTCGTTCGCGTTGGTAAGTAGTAGAGATCTACTGGTAGAAACTGAATGTGGAGGAGCGGCGGGATCGGTTGCGAGAGCTGGGCGAGCTGCTGCGGCGGCTGCGCAAGGATGCGGGGCTGACGGGTAAGGAGCTGGCGCAGCGGGCTGGGGTGGCACAGCCGACGATCTCTCGGATGGAGACCGGGCGGTTACTCCCGACTCCTGCGACGGTTGAGTGGGTATCCGCGGCGCTTAACCTCGACGAGGACAGGCGGCGTGAGTTGGACGCGCTGCTGCTGCGGCTGCGTGATGAGGTGTCCCGCTTGAGGGGTGGGCTTGCCGGTCGGGAGGCGGCGAACGCCGCAAGGGTTCGCTCGGCTCAATGGTTGGCCGTTTTCTCTTCGGCGGTGATCCCGGCGCTGTTGCAGACGGCGGAGTATGCGCGGCTGGCGGTGGCGATCGGCCGGGATGTGGACGAGGACGATGCGGCCAAGGCCGCCGCCGTACGAGTCGATGCTCAAGCGGTGCTGTTCGAGCAGGGCCGGCGATTCGCGTTCGTGCTGTCTGAGGGAGCAGTGCGTACCTGGCCGGGGTCGCCGTCGTTGATGCTGGCTCAGCTTGACCGGTTGGCCCAGGTGTCGACGTTGCCGCATGTCCAGCTCGGCGTCGTGCCGTGGAAGGTGGAGGCTCTGGCCTTTCCCCTGCACGGGTTCACCATCTTCGACGGGTCCATGAGTGTGGTGGAGAGCCTGACCGGTGACCTCACGCTGACGGAGGCGGCCGAGATCGGCGCGCATGAAGAGGCATTCGAGGCGTTCGCGGGGGCGGCCGTGTACGGGGATGAGCTGCGGGCGCTGCTGGGTGAGATCGCGACGGACTTCCGGGAGCTGGCGAAGCAGCTCGACAACTAACGCATTTATGCGTCCTATTCCTTGAGAACCTTCCAGCGTTAGTCATACGCTCCAGTCGAAGGCATGTCTAGCCCCCTATACGACGGAGCGTGTCCCGTGCCCCCATGGCGCCTGTCCCGGCACTTCCTCGGCCGTCCCGCCTCGGTCACCGAAGCCCGCCGATTCATCACCGCAACCCTCGGCGCACGGCCCGTCGTCGAGTCAGCCGAACTCATCGTGAGCGAACTAGCAACCAACGCGGTCCGGCACACCGCCTCGGCCCGCTTCGGAGGCAAGTTCATCGTCAGCATCCAGGCCGAACCCGATCAGGTCTGGCTCGGCGTCACCGACGAGGGCGGCCCCGAAGTCCCCCGGCTCGTCCGGCCCGCCGACGACGAGGGCGGCCGCGGCCTGCTGCTGGTCGCCAACCTGGCCGACAACTGGGGCGTGTACGGCAACCAAGCCGGTCGTACCGTCTGGGCGCTGCTCAAGGTCGACCTCATCGCCGCCGCCGCTCCGGCGACGTGCCGGTGATGAGCTGCGTGAGCCCGCACGTCCCCGATCGCCGACAGCCCGGATGCAAGAAATTGGCCTGGTTCGAGCCCTCGGACGGAGCGCGGATGCTCGTGCTCGCCTGGACCTGCGACTGTCTCGCCACTGTGTACGAGCTGTGCCAGGTCGGCGGCCAAGGGTTCATCCGCCGCACCCTCCAATACGACGAGGCCTCCAGAGATCCGCGAGACGCACCGCTGGCGAATCGAGCAGGCGCGTGAGGTCTGGGTGGCGCTGCTGTCCGGAATGGCGCCGTGACCCGTGAGCCCCCAGGGGTGTCCCCAACCGGCGCTCGGCGATCCGGGCGGTGGACTCAACAACCGGCAAACCCGTCACAACCGTACTGTCAAGAGGGATAGACGGCATTTCGTCTAGGGCCCTAGACTCGGTGGCGCACCATAAAGGAGGAACCGTGCCACCGAGCGACCTGGACAAAATCGCCGCCATCGACGATCCCTACCTGCTGCTCCGGGTCGCCACCGAACGACTCAACGCCGCCCAGCAAGAAGTCACCGAACTGGCCCGGCTCCGCCGCCGCGTCATCCAGGAACTCCACGCCCAAGGCATGTCGTATGCGCAGATCGCTGAGAAGGCCGGCCTGTCCCGCGGGCGTATCCACCAGATCCGCCACACCGGCCCTGCACCTGAAGGCGCGTTCCTCGGTGTCGGGTCGGTCACCGTGGTGACCCCGCTGCGGCACGACGCCGCGACCGGCCGCTCCATGGTCGCCCTGGACGACATGCGCGCCGGCAAGCGGCTGGAAGACTTCGCCCGGACCTTCAGCCTGACCGTGACCACCGACAACGTCACGGTGGACGGGCAGATCAACCTCAACCGGCCCGGCCTGCTCGTCATCTGCGGCCCCCGCATGTCCGAGGCCATGCAGCAGGCGTACGACGCCGACCCGGTCATCCGCTGGGACCGCGACGACAAAGGCTGGAAGCTCCTCGACACCCGCACCGGCCGCGAGTACCGCTCCGGCTCCCAGCTCGACCCACAGCAGCCGACCGACTCGGCCTTCCTCGGCCGACTGCCCCGGCCGGACGGCAACGGGTCGTTCCTGGCCATCGCCGGTATCCACCCCAACGGCTCCCTCGGCGTCATCCACCTACTCGCCAACGAGATCGCCACCCTGTGGGGGCAGGTCGGCGACCGCCGCTTCTCCTGCGTGGTCGGCGTCGAATACGACCTGCAAACTGGGGAGCCAGTGCGGGCGGAACTGGCAAGCCCGCTCTACCGGCACGGGGACACCTGATGCGCGTCGCCTTCGCCAACGAACCCGCCTACCCCGACCGGCCCAACGAAGACTTCATCGGCGCCACCGCCGACGCTGTCGTCCTGCTCGACGGCGCCAGCATCCCCCCAGGCATCACCTCGGCCTGCTCCCACAGCGTCCGCTGGTACTCCCACACCCTCGGCTCCACCCTGCTCGCCGAGATGACCCAAAGCACCGGCCCCCTCCCCGAACTCCTCGCCCAGGGCATCAAGCACGTCACCTCACTGCACGACTTCACCTGCGACCTGACCCACGGCGGCTCCCCCTCCGCCACCGTCATCATGCTCCGCCACACCGCCGACCGCCTCGACTGGCTCGTCCTCGGCGACTCAACCCTCATCCTCGACACCGGCACACCCGAGCCCAAGGTGATCAGCGACGACCGACTAGAACAGGTCGCCGCACCCCACCGCACACGCCTCGACAGCCTGCGCGGCGGCACACCCGAACACGCCGACGCCCGCCGCGAGTACGTCGAAACCCTCGGCACCTACCGCAACCGCGACCGCGGATTCTGGGTCGCCTCCACCGACCCCCTCGCCGCCGACCAAGCCCTCACCGGCACCACTCCCACCGACCAGGTACACGCCGCGGCCCTGCTCACCGACGGAGCCGCCGACGCCGTCAACCGCTACCAACTCACCACCTGGCGCGGACTCCTCGACACCCTCGCTGAGCATGGGCCAGCTGTGTTGATCCGCCGAGTCCGCGCAGCCGAACAGTCGGACCCGCATGGCAAACAATGGCCACGAAGCAAGGTCTACGACGATGCAACTGCGGCTCTCTGTGACTTGGAACATATTGCCGCGCAGTGATCGAGAAGCTGAAGCACCCCTCAGGGGAGTCACAACTGTGGCGCCTTACTGCCTTTTTCAAAGGCTGCTAGCGCCGCGAGATCGAAATCTCGCTTGAGTTTGTTTCCTTCTTTCCAGTTAAGCGCCTCGTCATGCTGAAGACGTCCAACGACAATCCCAGGGGCAATACCGACCTCTTCTGCGAAGCGCAGAATGCGAGCAAATGGCTTCGGACGTTGTCGTAGAGCGTCATACTCCGGTAGATATTCCTGTGGGATTAGCACATTAGCAGCAAAGTTGTTCGCCTCCTCCTCTGCTTCACCAGTCCCTTTGAATGGATCGTCGTCTAGGAATGTAAGACGCTTTCCGTGCAGTAGCACATGTGCGATTTCATGAAATACCGTGAACCAGAATCGGTCATCTTTCTTGTGTCGATCCGTTAGTGCGATCATCACCTTATCTGGGGTGAGCCACCGAGTGGCACCCGATAGGTGGGTGTTTTTGAACGCAGGAGAAAAGACTACGGCCACTCCGGCCCGTGCACATAGTTCAGGCAGCTGTGCCATCCATAGCTCAGGCTCCTTCCTGCTTAGACCACGAATGCTCGGTAGTAGCTCATGCAAAGTCTCACGCCGATATGGCTCGCATTGAAGTTGCCGCGCCATCAGCACACATAACCGGAGCCAAGCGTAGGTGGCGTACTCGTTCGGCAACGCCATGGTGGACCGCCGAAAAGCAGCACTGTATCCGCTCCACAAGTCTTCGGCCACTGAAGGATTTGCAACACCGAAGAAGTCGAGGAGTCGCTGGAGATTCGCCACGGTCTTACTCCGGTCGGGAAGAACATTCCGAGCGACGAGATCAGCCAACGGGAACCTGTCAAGCCATTCGACCTGACTGACGAGGGAATCGTATTCCTCTTGTCGCACTTGTTGGGTACGCCAGGCGGCTTCCAAAGTGTTCCACACGTTGGCGGGCACGCCGGTTACACGCTCAAGTAAAAGTGAGGTTTCCGGGCTGATGGCTGCTGCACCCTGAACGATCTGATTGATGTGCTTGGTCGATAAACCTGTGCGGCGAGCAAGGTCGGCCTGGGGAATACCGAGCTCTTCCAGGGTCTCTTTCAGAGTTTCACCGGGGGACGACACGGTCTGAGGTGCGTACTCGATTGGGGCGACGTTGTCGAGGGTCATCGGAAGTGCCTCTCTTCTGGCGAGGAAGGGGCCGTGCGGTCAGTTAGTTGCATCACGGAACGATGGCAGCGACGACGAGAGCGCGGACGGCATGCTCGTCGAGACGCCCGTCCGTGAGCGTGGGGGCTGGGTCGTCGCGGGGACGCACGAGCAGATCGGCGGACCCTCCCAGAGAGACGAGTAAGTATCCGTTGCCCGAGTTCGGATGATGACGGAGACGTGCAGCAGGTAACCGGCGGAGCTCGGCCAGCGAGGCAACGGCGGCGATCTCTCCGAGACGCCGGCGGATCGTCATGGCGAGCGTTGGACCGTACCGGCCGACCCTCTCGTCGTCGTCATTGCAGGTCCGGGCCACTTCGCCGTCTCCGAAGACGATCTTCAACTGGTGCACCGCCAGATCGAGTTGTGTTTACCGATCTGTTCCATGCTACTCTCCCACCTAGATCAAGGCATTGCATGCACCTACTAGGTGCATGCAAATTCTGGACAACCATGCGGGTGGATCCGCAAGGAAGATCGGGGGAGCGCTATGGCGGGGGATGGTCATGTCAATCACAAGGTGCTGGCGCAGCACGCCGAGGACAAGGTGAATGTCCCTCAAGGGGAAGCCCAGGAGCGTCGGCGGCAGGTCAACCACCTGAGGGAGCGGCTGGAGTCTTACATACAGGTCCACCCGGACTACGACCTGGTCAAGCTTCGGGCATCTGGGAGTACCGCGAAGCACACCGCGATCAAGCGGCGCAGGGGGGAAGGCTCCGACGCTGACATGGCCGCCTATGTGAGGTCTTCCGATCCCAACGTGCCCGAGGCCGACCTCCTGGAGTGGTTGCGAGACCGCTGCGTCGAGGTATACGGGAAGACCAAGGTCGCCGATGACTTCGTGATCTCCAAGCACGCGGTCGGAATCACCCTTCGCGGATCTGGGCTCAAGATCGATGTCGCGCCGGTGCTCTACTTGGGCGGGCCCGACGACCAGGGGTGGCTGATCACGCGACAGGGCGAGCGGGTACTGACGTCCGTAACGCAGCATCTGGAGTTTATCCGGGAGCGCCGAAGGAAGGCCGGCCCTGGCTACCTGGAACTCATTCGGCTCCTCAAGGCCTGGATCCGTGAGTGCAAGCGCCTCGACTCCCATCTGCGCTGCAAGAGCTTCTTGCTCGAACTCATCGTCGCTCACCTGTGGGCGAGCGGTTGGAACGGCGAGCCGTTGCAGGTCAACGACTATCCGCGCGCAATTGAGCAGGTGCTGGCCTACATCGTCCGGACCGGGCTCAAGTCTCCGATCGTCTTTGACGATTTCTACAGACCCACTGAAGTGGGGAGTTCTCTCGACGCCATTCAGGTGTGGGACCCGGTCAATCCCGATAACAACGTCGCCTCCAGCTACATGGAACATGACCGCCGACGCCTGGTGGACCGGGCAGCGGCCGCGCTGGACGAGGTCTCTTGGGCGGCAACGGCACCAACGAAGGGGGCCGCCAACGACGCATGGCGCACTCTGTTCGGTCCCTCGTTCGAGGGGGCCTGACCCGTGGCTACCTCCTACGCCCGTTCTGCGACCTTCACTCTTACCGACGCGCGTTACGTTGGAGCAAAGGTCGGCGCAGACCTCCGCCAGTTGAACAGTCTTTACGGTAACCCGACGCTCGCGAGCATCGACAAGTACACCGAGGAGATAGCCCTTCTCCTGAAGGACGGTTACCTCGACACCGTGGACTTCGGTTTCCGCGACGTCGGGTCCAATGCCTGGAAGCTCCGCCTGCGTTACCGCGCAACGACCGGCGGCCAACTGGTCGACAGCCGACCAGGGCGTCTGCCGGCCAGCATCGACGTCGTCGGACTCAGCTTCTACAGCTATCTCACCTACAGTCCTTCCTTCCATCGGCTCATAACCGCCGAGCAGGCCCGATTCAAGGAGTCCTTGCCGGTCACTCGAACAGGTGCCGCTGCCCCAACAGCGAACGCTGGCGTCAGCCAGACCGGCCACGGTTACGCCCGCAACGGCGCAGGCGTTGACCGCGACGTCTATCAGGCCTTCTGACCTAACCGCCTCCAACATTGAGGACTCATTGTGAGTAGTCAGGAAGATTTCTTCCATCCTGTGATCGAGCTCCCCGAGACCACGCGGAAGGCTAGGTATGACCGCCTCGTGGGCCTGGACGCCGTTAAGCGCCAACTGCGCAAGGAGGCCATCCTCTTGTCCGACCCCGAGCGTCTCCATACGTGGGCGCGCCGCCATCATCCTGAGGCGGACCCTGCAGCGCTCCAGCTGTTTGCTGATCGGGCACCGTTGTTCGTCTTCGCCGGAGATGTCGGCTCAGGAAAGTCTGCACTCGCTGAGTCCTTCGGGTGCGACCTATCCGAGCAGCTTGACCTTCCGGTCTACTTGTATCGACTGAAACTAGCCACTCGCGGCAGTGGCCTCGTTGGCGAGATGACCGCCTTGATCAGTGATGCCTTCTCGTTCCTGTACAGCGAGGGTCGCCGGGCACGTAACGCCCGTGGTGTCAGCTCCGTGCTCATCCTGGTCGTCGACGAAGCGGATGCGCTCGTCCAGTCCCGCGAGGCCCAGCAGATGCACCATGAAGACCGCGCCGGCGTGGACGCGTTCCTCGCAGGGGTAGACAGCCTGGCAGGTGCTCGCCTGCCTGTTCTAGTCGTCCTGTGCACGAACCGTGTCGGCGCGCTCGACCCCGCTGTCATGCGTCGTGCTGCGGCGACCTTCACCTTCGCTCGTCCCGACAGCGAACAGCGCCGCGCCGTGCTCGCCCAAGCCTTGCACGGCATATCCGTACGCGCGGACACTCTCGACAAGCTGGTCGAGCTGACTGGTCCGACAGTAGATCGGCCTGGGTATACGTTCTCGGACCTCACGCAGCGACTAATCCCGGCAGCTGTTCTTCAGGCCTTCCCTGACGGGCCCGTTCGCGACGAGCACCTTCTCACTCTCGCCAACGAGCTCGCTCCGAGCCCGGTCTTCACCGAAGGGGCCTGATGACCGCGCTGCCCACGCCCAGCGCGACAGGCGTCCGGATCGCCGGCGACATGTACCAGTGGCAGCTGGCCTGGCTAGGGTGCGTGACGGCGGTCCGGGACGCCTCCGCCCATACACCCAATCCGGTGGTTGCTGTCGGCGTTGAGGTCGATGGCACCGGCAACCTGGACGATGTCGTCCTGTATCGCGTTACCCCACCGCACACCTACGCCCAGGTCAAATACACCGTCGACAGCAGCAGCCCCGCTAATACGGAGTATCTGCTCAAGTCCAGCGACTCTGGCGGGCCGTCGATTCTGAACAAGATCGCCAAGACTTGGCGATCGTTGTCCGCCGACGGCACCCCAGTCGACCTGGCGATAATCACCAACCGATTCCCCGATCCCAGGGACCCACTGATATCTGTCCGCGACTCCCGCACCCAGCTGCTCATGCCCAAAGCTGGTCAAGGGGGCTCGCGATCGGAAAAGGGCCGCGCGCGCCAGCAGTGGGCGGTCAACGCCGAACTGAGCGAAGCAGAGCTTTGCGACCTGCTCGGGGTGCTGCGGTTCGACCTCGCCCGTGATGTGAGTCATCTACATGACCACTTGCAACTCCTGATGTTGGCCGCGGGTCTCCGCACGGAGGACCCAGCGATCCATGTCGGGGCTGATTGGGTGGCTCGTGAGGTTCGTGATGGTCAGCGGAAGTTGACTCTCACCGCAATCAAGGAAGCCATCGAATCCCTACAGCTCACAGCGGGCCCTGTTCGCAGCGTGGTGTCCATCGCCACTCTCAAGCCCGACCCCGCAGCCACGGAGGCGGACTACGCCATCGACTGGGTCGATCGCTTCGACGGCGCATCCGCCTACTCCAAGCGCCGTCCCCTAGCTCCGGCAACCTGGTTCCAACTCCAAGAGGAGATCGAAGCCGCACCGAGCCGGCTGCCCCCGGGAGCAACCGCCGTGGCGGTGACCGGCAGCCTCCGTCTGGCGCCCGCCTTTTTGACCGGCACCGCCTTCCGCATGGTTACCGGCGCGGACATCGCCGTCCTTCAACGTGGACAGCTATGGTCCTCCGCCGCGCCGTACGACACCGGCCTCGTACCGGTGCAGGAGGACTACGAGATCGGACAGGGTTCAGACTTGGCGGTCGCCATCGCTGTGGCTACGGATCCCACGGAGGATGTTCTCCGGTTTCTGCGCCAGCAGGGCGTACCCGTATCACGCCTCTTGGTATTTCGGCCGCCAACTGGTGCCAAGGACAACGCTGTCCCGAACGCCGCAATGGCCAACGCGCTGGCTGTCGGAATCCGAGACACCCTCCGCCGCGCCAGCGGTGGCGCGGCTCGCATTCACCTCTTTCAGGCTGGCCCCATGGGCTTGGCACTCTTACTCGGCCATCGATGGAACAGACTGCGTCCCACAGTGGTATACGAGGACGTGGCAACTGAGTGGGTATACGAAGAGGCGTTCACCATCGACGCCTGATCTTCATCTCTTCTGAATCGACCCTAATATCCAGCCTGTGTTTACCCCCCTAGACAGTCAGGGTAAACACAGGCTATCGTTGGTTGCATACCCTCCCTAGACAGTCCTCGTTGCGGATAGGCCGTCACTGTCTAGGGGGCTGGACAAGGAGGTGGTGAACGATGGCACGCATGCTGTCCGGGCAGGCCGTCAAGGACTGGGCCGACCGCACCGACCACCTCGCCCACGGCTTCGGCTCCCCCTCCTGCCGGGTCACCGTCGCCAAGGCCGGGCGGCTCGTGCTGACCTTCCCCCGGCGTGATCCCCTCGCCGAGCCCCTGCCCGCCGTCCCGGTTCCGGAGGTGGCAACGGTCGGGCCGGTGGAGGTCGGCCGGTGCGAGGACGGCACGCCCTACCTACTCAAGGTCCACGGCACGCACGTCCTCATCGCGGGCGCGACCGGGGCCGGTAAGGGCTCGTGGCTGTGGTCGACAATCCGCGGCCTGCTCCCCGCGGTGCGGGCGGGCCTGGTCCAGGTGTGGGCACTCGATCCCAAGCGGATGGAACTGTCCTTCGGGCGGGCACTTTTCGGCGCGAGGTATGCCGCAGACTCGAAGGAGTGCGCCGACCTCCTCGATGAGGCCGTGAGCGTGATGCAGGAGCGGGCCGACCGGTTCGCCGGCCTCCAACGCTCGCACGCGCCGACCGTCGATGACCCGTCGTCCTGGTACTCGTCGACGAGGTCGCCTTCCTCACCGCCTACCAGTCGGACAAGGGCCTTCGTCAACGCATCACGGCGGCCCTGGCCACGCTCACCACCCAGGGCCGGGCGGTCGGTGTCGGCGTGATGGCCGCGCTTCAGGACCCTCGAAAGGAGGTCATGAACATCCGCAATCTGTTCCCCGACAAGATCGCCCTCCGTCTGGACGAGTCGGAACAGGTGGACATGGTCCTCGGCGATGGCGCACGGGACCGGGGAGCGCTCGCTGACCACATCTCACCGGTCCCGGAGCTGGGCGCGGGCGTCGGCTACGTCCGGCTGGAAACCTCCCCCGATCCGGTGCGGGTCCGGGCCGCGTACGTCTCCGACGCCGACATACGCGCGATGGTCACCGAGTACGGCGGTCGAAGCGAGGCCGCATGAACGGCCTGGCGCACTTCCTCGACGGGCTGCGCTGCTCCATCTGCGGAGCGCTCAACGTCCTGTGGCTCGACCCCATCCGCGGCCTGGTCGAGTGCCACGAATGCGGCCAGACCGCCCTCACCATCCCCGAGACCGCAGAGGAGGACAGTTGATCGACCTCACCGACGCCCATCAGGCTGGGGGAGACCAACAGATCTCCCCCGCTCGGCTCAACGACCGCTCCACACCTCGGGCCGTCCGGATGGCCCAACCGCTGGCCCGTGAGGTCGTGGAAGAGATCGCCAAGCAGTACGGCGTCTGCATCCGCCCGGTTCCGCTGCGGCGGCAGGACATCCTCACCGGACAGGCTGAGGTGATCGACGTGCCGTGCGGGGCCACGTTGGAGAGCAAGTGTCCGCCGTGTGCCAAGCGCAACCGGCAGCTTCGGCGGGCGCAGTGCCGGGAGGGCTGGCACCTCGACCACGAGCCCGTGAACCTCCCGGACAACCCGGATGAGTATCAGCGTCACCTCGTGGAGCTGCGGGCCGACGCCCAAGCCTGGCGGGATGAAGTCGAAAAGGCCAGCGGCGACACCACCGACCTCGACGCCGCGATCGAGGACCTGGACGAGGAGATCAACGCCGCGGGCATGCGCGGCAACGCCCTCGGCCGCACCTCCGACAAGCGCACGCGCTCGACCAAGCGGCGGCAGGACGGCCCCGGATCTGCCCAAGCGGCAGATGACCAAGACCACCCTTGGGCGTACCTTCACCGGCTCGGACGGCAAGACCTACCGGCCGTCGATGTTCGTAACCCTGACGCTGCCGTCCTATGGGCGGCTACTAGAGGGTGCGCCCCTCGACCCCGACCGCTACGACTACGCGCGGGCGGCCCGCGACGCCCTGCACTTCTCAAAACTGGTGGACCGCTTCGTGCAGAACCTTCGCCGGGTGGCGGGATATGACGTGCAGTACTTCGCCACGGTCGAGCCTCAGAAGCGGCTCGCACCTCATCTGCACATGGCGATCCGCGGGACCCTTCCGCGTGCGGAGCTGCGGCAGTCATCGCCGCCACGTATCACCAGGTGTGGTGGCCCTCGACTGATGACGTCCGGTTCGAAGGGGAGCACCTGCCGGTCTGGGAGGACGGGGCCGGCTACCTCGACCCGACCACGGGGGAAGTGCTGCCGACTTGGGAACAGGCCCTCGACCGGCTCGACCAGGACGACGGGGCGGAACCGCTGCACGTGCTCCGCTTCGGCGATCAGCTCGACATTCAGAGCGTGCTCGCCGGGACGCCGGATGCCGACCAGCTCATTCAATACCTGTCGAAGTACCTGACCAAGTCCCTCGGTAACGCGCTCGGCGCTGATGACCCTCGTCGGAAGGCTCATGCCGAACGGCTGCTGGAGGCGTTGCGGTTTGAGCCGTGCTCGCCGGCCTGCCCGAACTGGCTGCAGTACGGGGTGCAGCCCAAGGGTGCCAAGCCGGGGATGGCTCCGGGCCGGTGCAAGGGTAAGGCGCACAAGCCCGACCACCTCGGCTACGCGGGCCGCCGCGTCCTCGTCTCAAGGAAGTGGTCGAACAAGACCCTGAGCGAGCACAAGCAGGACCGGCGCACGTGGGTTCTGGAAGCGCTCGGTGTCCCTGACGAGCCGGTCGATCCCCACCGCTACATCTGGCGGCCGGTCAAGCCCGGTGACCCAGACCTGGCCCCGATTGGCGTACGGCTCCTGCGCTCGGTCCACGAACGCCAGCGCTGGCGCAACCACATGAACCGACTCGAAGCCCAGGCAGACGGCAGAGATTTTTCGGCAACTGAAGGGAGGGCCGCATGACGAATACAACCTCGCCCACTACGCCGCTCCCGCCCGAGGCTCAAGGCCGTCTTCTCCGCGTCGAAGAGGCGGCCGAACGGCTGAACACCTCGGTTCGGTTTCCTCGTCGGCTGATCGCCGAACGGCGTATCTTCTTCGTCCGCGTCGGCCGTAGCGTTCGCATTCCCGAGGCCGCTCTCGAAGCGTTCATCGCAGCCGGGCTCGTCGAGCCGATGAAGGCCCCGAAGGGACGAGCGGCCTGATGGCGAACAGAGACGGTCACCGGCGTTTCGGCAATATCGCAAGCGAGAGTCCGGCCGCTTTCAGATTCGCTATCCCGGCCCGGATGGGCGGATGCATACCGGCCCAATCACCTACGCCACGCGGACCGAAGCAGATCGCGCGCTGACCCTGATCGAAGCGCAGATGATCTCAGGGGAGTGGACGGACCCCGATCGCGGGAAAGTCCTGCTCGCCGACTACGCCCGGACGTGGATCAAGGAGCGTCCTGGCCTGCGGCCCAAGACGGTTGAGCTCTACACCTGGCTCCTGGACCGGCACATCGTCCCGGGCCTGGGCGGTGTCGCCGTGGGCAAGCTGACGACGCAGATGATCCGGTCGTGGCGGGCCAAGCTCATCGACAACGGTGTCTCGGTGTCCACCGCGGCCAAGGCGTATCGCCTGCTGCGGGCCGTACTGATGACGGCCGTCGAAGAGGACAAGCTGCTCAGCCGGAACCCCTGCCGGATCAAGGGCGCGGACAACGAGCAGACGCCGGAGCGGCCCATTCTCACCGTTGCCCAGGTCTTCGAGCTGGCCGACAAGATGGCCGACCGGCGCTTTCGGGCGCTGATCCTGCTGACCACGTTCGCCAGCCTTCGATGGGGCGAGGTGATCGCCCTGCGGCGGTCGGACATCGACCTCAAGGCGCGGACAGTACGCGTGCGGGAACAGCTCATCGAACTGGACGGCGGAGACATGGTGCTCGCACCGCCCAAGTCGCGCGCCGGCAAGCGCACGGTCAGCATCCCCTCGGCGATCGTCCCGGCGCTGACCGACCACCTGGCCGAGTTCGTCGGCCAGGCCGACGAGGCGTTCGTCTTTCTCGGCAAGCGAGGCGGTTACCTGCGCGGTGGCAACTTCCGGCGAGAGGCCAAGTGGGCGCAAGCGCTCAAGGAGCTGGGCGTCAAGGGCCTGCACTTCCACGACCTGAGACACACCGGGAACACGCTCGCCGCGCAGTCGGGCGCGAGCCTCGCCGACCTCAAGGCACGGATGGGCCACGACAGCGACCGGGCCGCGCTCATCTACCAGCACGCCACGCGCGACGCCGACCAGAGAATCGCCGACGCACTAAGCGCCCGTGTCGAAGCCGACCGGAAGGCGGCCAACCGCAAGAAGGAGAGCAGTGCTGAGAGCTAATGGCCCGTTAATGGCCCGGACACCGCTTCCCAAACTCAGGGAGGCGGTGTTTTTCGAGGTGGAGCCTAGGGGATTCGAACCCCTGACTTCCTGCTTGCAAAGCAGGCGCTCTGCCAGCTGAGCTAAGGCCCCGAGTCAGCCGTACCTGCGCAAACGCGCAGATCGTCATGCTGTCGGTCGCGTACACCGTAGCAACAGCGCGCGCCGGCGCGCCACTCGATACGCGGGTCAGCGCGCGGAGGCCCGGGCCTCGGAGGCGGGCGCGTCGGCACCGAGGAGGAGGGCGGGGAGGTCGGCGATGGAGTCGAGGATGTGGGTGGCGCCGCCCCCGAGGAGGCGCTCGCGACTGTGCACACCGGTCAGGACGCCGGCGACGACGGAGGCGCCGGCGCGGCGGCCGCAGAGCATGTCGCTCTCGGAGTCGCCCGCGACGGCCACGTGCCGCACGTCCTCGACACCGGAGCGCAGGACGGCCGTCAGGACCATGTCGGGGTAGGGCCGGCCGCGGCCCGCGTCCTCCGGGCAGAGGGCGAGGTCGAACTTGTCGGCCCAGGGGAGGGAGCCCAGCACGCGTCCGAGGGTGGAGCGGCTGAACCCGGTGACGAGGGCGATCCTCACACCCGCGTCGCGCAGCTTCTCCAGGGCCTCGACGGCGCCGGGCGCCGGGACGAGCCCGGTGCGCTCGATGGCGCCCTCGAAGGAGCGCTCGAACGTCAGGTTGGCCGCCTGCGCCTGCGCCTCGTTGCCCGGGAAGATGCCCCGGAAGACCTCGATCTTCGGGCATCCCCGGGACCTGTGCACATGCACCATCGCACGGGCATAGGCACTGGTCCCGGGAACGATGCCCTGCGTGGCGATCGCCTCGGCGAACGCCCGCTCGACCATGTCGATGTCGCTGATCGTGGTGCCGGCCAGGTCGAGACAGGCCAGCTTCACGGGCGTCACTCCCGTTCCTTCGCCACGATCACGCACCATTCCGTGTGGTCAGTTCTCGCTACCGGTGGCCTCGGTCCACAGGTCCAGCTCGGCGCGGTCGGCCTGGACCTTACGCCAGACCAGGAGCCCACCGAGGGCGACCAGGGCGAGAACAAGCAGCTTCTTCACGGTGTGACCCCACTTCTCAACGGTCTCACCTGCCGGGTGAGACAACGCCCGGTTCTTCAGTTCCCTGCAGCCTAGCAAGGCTTCGGCGCCCAGCCCGGATTGCTCCGAATTCCGGTGGACCGAATCATGGAAAGCGGCGTGCCCGCCGGGTGTGCGACACGTTCCGTACGGCGGGTGGGTGAGATCAGAAATGCCCAGCTCGCGTCGGAGCTAACCCTCGCGGACCGGGACGGGGGGCGGGGTTGGGGGTGCAGTTTCGGACGGCGGTCTCCGGCTCCGCTCACAGCGGAAGCTATCGGAGCGCCCGGGACCCGCGCAGGGAGGTCACGGGTACGCGTGTCACCCGAGGGGCGCCCGGATCAGGCGAGAGAGGCGCAGAGGCGGACGGCGGTGCCGTCGGATCCCGTACGGACCGTCAGATCGGCCAAGCGGTTCATCAGCCACAACCCCCGGCCCCCGAAGTCGAACCGGGTGGCCGGCTCGTCCCGGTCGAGGGCCTCCGCCGGGATCCCCGGCCCCTGGTCCGTGATCTCGCAGATGAGCACCCCCGGCTCCCGCCACATGGCGATCCCCCGCGGAGGTGTCCCGTACCGGACGGCGTTGGTCACCGCCTCGTGCACGGCGAGCACGAAATCCTCCAGGGCCATACCCTCCAGCCCGGCCTCCTGCGCGGACACCGTGACGAGATGCCGCACCCGGGTGACCGAACTCCGGTCGAACTCCAGGCTGAGCAGGCTGCCCGTCAAGGTCCTCACCGCCTCCCGCTTCCCAGCACACTGGCACTACTCCATTTACCGCCTATACGCACCTGACACGTATTTTCGGCCACAGCTTGCTCCACCGGGCGCGGGCGTGCGGCATCCAGGCTGATGGGGACGTTAGCGCACAGGTCAAAGCTCCGTCATGACCCGCTGGAGCATCCGCTTCGTGTCCGCCACAGGGTTGGCCTCCAGGCACAGCCGCTCCATGACGGCGAGGTAGCGGTCGGTCTCCTCCCGCTTGTCCAGGTAGATGGCGCTGGTGAGCTGCTCCAGGTAGACCACGTCCGGCACGTCGAGCTCGGCGAAGCGCAGGATGCTGTACGGTCCGCCGGCCGCGGCGTGGCCCCCGACGCTGAACGGCACGATCTGGAGCGTGACATTCGGCAGTGCCACGAGGTCGAGCAGGCGTTCCATCTGGGCGCGCATGACGTCGGGGCCGCCGAGCGGGCGGCGGATCACGGCCTCGTCGATGACCGCCCACAGGTGGGGCGGGTCCGGCCGGGTGAGGACGGCCTGGCGGTCCATCCGCAGCCGCACGCGGCGGGCGATCTCCTCGTCGCCGGCGGTGGGGTGGCCCAGCCGTACGACGGCCTTGGCGTAGTCCTCGGTCTGCAGCAGCCCGGGAACGAACTGCACCTCGTAGTTCCTGATCGAGGTGGCCGCCTGCTCGAGCCCGACGTACGCCTCGAACCAGGACGGGAGGACGTCGTCGTAGTTGTGCCACCAGCCGGGGGCGTTGGCCCGGGCGACGAGCGAGAGCATGGCCTCGCGCTCGGTCTCGTCGGTCACGCCGTAGAGCGTGAGGAGATCGCTGACGTCGCGGAGGCGGAAGCCGACCCGGCCCAGCTCCATCCGGCTGATCTTCGAATGAGAGGCGCGGATGGCCCGCCCGGCCTCCTCCAGCTTGATGTGCCGGCCCTCACGAAGGCGGCGGAGCTGGGTGCCGAGCAGAATGCGCAGGACCGTGGGGCTGCGGTCCGGCAGTGCCGTGAGATTGCGGGGGTGAGGCGCACCCTCCGTGGAGGCCGCAGTCATATGGGGTCCTTCTGGGTGCACCGATGTTTACGCCACGTTCACGATACTCCGCAGGATCAAGGGCGCAAGGTCTGTGAATGCTCAAGTATCAAGTCGTCGAACTCACCGTCTTTCGTCGATTTCAGGAACTCCGCCACCTCACCCGGGTGGTAGACGAGCACCGGACCGGACGGGTGCCGGGAGTTCCGCAGGGCCACCCGGCCGTCGGGAAGCCGGGCCAGCTCGACGCAGTTGCCGTCCGGGTTGCTGTGCCGGCTCTTGCGCCAGCGCACGTCGCCCAGCTGTGAGGCCGGCATTCCGTTGTATACAGCGGTCATATGTGCCCTCATTTCCGCTTTTTCCCGGCCAGGATACGACTTTCGTGCAGTTGCACGTGCATCCGTACTTGCACAGCGGCACCATCGGGAGCACTATGACTAACTGAGTCATCACGCCACATGGCCGACAGCAACCTCATAGGGCTCTCAATGACTGGTTATCGGACAGACCGCGCTTCCCTCGCCGAAGCCGATAGCGAGGGCTGGGAACCCTGGCTCAGCACCCTCACTCAGGTCTTTCCGGACGGCATGCGGTGGCCCTGGGCGCCGGAGGACGACCGGCCCGTCGTGCTGCAGGTCGCGGTCCAGGACTTCCAGCGCGAGACGTTACCCGCCCGCAGCGCGCGGCGGTTCACCACCGGGGTGTTGCGGGCCTGGGCGATGCCGGAGGTGGCCGACGACGCCACGCTCGCGGTCTGCGAACTGGTGACGAACGCCGTCCGCCACGGGCTGCGGCATCCCGCGATCCATTCGGTGCCGGTCCGGCTGCTCATGTTCCGCTCGTGCCGTTCGCTGCTGTGCATGGTCACCGACCCGAGCAGCGACCCGCCGGTCCTCCGTGAGCCCGACTACGTGGCCGAGACCGGCCGCGGCCTCCAGGTCGTCGCCGGAGTGAGCCGCATGTGGGGGTGGACCGCGCTGCGTCCCACCGGAAAGGCCGTGTGGGCCGGTTTCTGTGACGGCAGGGCCAGGATCGAAGCCTGCCGCTGAGGCCACGTCCGCCCGCAACACAACGCAACCCGCCCGCCGCCCACGCCCGCCCTCCTCGACGCGCCGTACACAGCGCGCGGGAATGCCGGTACGGCCGCCTCCACCGGTTCCGCTGCCGTTACTATCGGCATCCGGGCCGAATGGAGGAGCATGCCGGGTTTCACGAGCGTCGAGCCTGCCGGCTTCGATCCGGCCGTCGCCAACGAGGCCCGGGTCTACGACTACTGGCTGGGCGGCAAGAACAACTTCGCCGCCGACCGGGAGGCCGCCGAGCGGGCCATCGCCATCGCGCCCGAGCTGCCGATGATGTGCCGGGAGGGCCGCAGGTTCCTCGGCCGGGTGGTCCGCTTCCTGGCGGCCTCCGGGATCCGGCAGTTCGTCGACATCGGGTGCGGCCTGCCGACGCAGGGCAGCGTCCACGAGATCGCCCGCGAGTGCGCCCCCGACGTCACGGTGGTGTACGCCGACAACGACCCGGTCGTGGTCTCCCACGGCCAGGCGCTGCTGAAGGACGACGAGCGCACCGCCGTCATCAGGGGGGACCTCAGGGACCCCGACACGATCCTCGACCACCCGGACCTGCGCCGGCTGGTCGACCTGGACCGGCCGGTGGCCGTGCTCCTCATCTCCGTCCTGAACGTCATCTCGGACGACGACCTGGTGGCCGCCGTCACGGCCCGCCTGCGTGAGGCGATCGCCCCCGGGAGCTACCTGGCCGTCTCCCACGCGGTCTCCGACATCCGCCCGGAGACGACGGCGAGGCTCGCCGCGCTGTTCCAGGACGCCCGCCTGGTCACCGGCTCCCGACGGCCGCAGGTGCGCAGCCGCGCCGAGGTCGAGCCGCTCTTCGGGGACCTCGAGATCGTCGAGCCGGGCATCGTCCAGGTCATGGACTGGCGCCCGGACCCGGGAAGCCTCCGGCCGCCGTCGGACAAGATGTGGGTGCTCGGCGGCGTCGGCCGCAAGAAAGCCGCCCGGAGTAATTGACGCCCTGTTCAGGGGCCTTATACCGACTTATCCCCACAGACGTTTGATCTTTGGTGAATATTATCTGGTCAAACCATTGACACCTGTACTACCGGACGACGACGCTCGAAACATCCCTTCGTCCTGGACAGCAGGAAGGTACGACTCGTAATGATCACCACGTCCTGCACCGGGATCGCCTTCCCGTCCGTGGGCTCCGGCGCTTCCACCGGCCACCAGCCGCGCCCGGGCCTGGGGTGACCTCGCTTGGAGGCCCCCAGGCGGGGCCCGGCGAGTTCGGTGAGGGAGACGTCCTCTACACCGACCCCCATCTGCGCGTCGTCTGGTCGACGGCCGACTCGTCCCTGCTGCTGAACGGCGAGCTCGACGTGTCCAACAGCGACGCCGTGGGCACGGCCCTCGCGTACGCGCGCGGCGGCTCCGACCCGCTCGTCGTCGACACCGGCGGCCTGCGCTTCGTCGACCTCGCTGGGCTGCGGGCGCTGCTCGCCCCCGGCCCTCTCGGCGACCCCTCCGTCCGGCTGCGCAACGTGCCGCCGTACCTGCGCCGCCTGCTCGACATCCTCGGCCACCCCGCCTGAGGGCTACGGCAGCAGGTCGCGGGCGAGGGCCTCGATGCGGTCCCGCCAGGCGGCGAGCGCGGGAGCGGGGTCGGCCAGCCCCGTCTCGGTGACGGTCAGCCGGGCGCCGTGGCCGGTCCCCTGTGACAGCTCCCAGCGGACCCTCCCGTCCTCCGCCTCCAGCAGAGCCAGGTCCTCCACCCCGCTGATCGTCCCGTACGGGCCGGGGGCGGGCCCGCCCACCCGCGCGGAGGGGCCGCCGAGGCGGCGCCAGACCTCCTCGACGGGCCGGGTGAGCTGGCGCTCGAACCGCACCCGCCAGCCGTCCCCGTCGCGCTCCGCCGTCCCCTCGGCGAGGCCGAAGGCCGCCACGTACGACTCGTGGAGGTGGGGAAAGTTGTCCTCGGGCCGGCGCACGGGCCGGTCGGCGAGGGTCGCCTCCAGCGCGTCGAGGCACACCTGCCACCCGGACGCGTAGCTGGCGGCCGCCGGGCGGTCGTGGAAGACCTGGGTGAAGACGAGCAGGCAGCCGCCCTCCTCCGGGCGCAGCTCGATGCGGATCTCCGTCTCGCCCTCGTAGCGCATGCCGGCGGGGGCGTCCTGCCGGAAGGCGAAGACCCGCGGCCGGTCGGCCTCCGTCACGACGCCGTCCGCCGTGGTGCCGTCGGGGTTGGCGAACCGGATCTTCCCGCCGACCTGGAGGTCCAGCTCGGCGACCGAGAACGGGTACCAGTGCGCCAGTTCGGCGGGCCGCGTGACGGCGCGCCACACCTTCTCCACGGGATGGGCGAGCGTGCGCTCCATGCGCAGGACGGGCCGGCCGCCCTCGGTCGTCAGGGTCTCGTTCACTGGTCGTCCTCCTCGTACGGGGGTTCGTCGGGCATGTCGTCCAGGTGGCGTTCCAGAGCGTCGAGGCTGCCGGCCCACAACCGCCGGTACGGCGTGAGCCACGCGTCGATCTCGGCGAGCGGCTCGGGGCGCAGCTCGTACCACCTGCGCTGGGCGTCGTGGCGGACCCGGACCAGGCCGGCGTCGCGCAGCACCCTGAGGTGCTTGGACGTGCCGGGCTGGGTCAGGCCCAGGCGTTCGGTGAGCTCGCCGACCATCCGGGGGCGCTCCAGCAGCAGATCGAGGATCCGCCGCCGGGTCGGCTCGGCGAGCACGTCGAAGGTCGATGACACGATTCCGAACATACCCGCCGAGTTATATGAACGCAAGGGAATGTGAGCTGGTCATCCCAGGGCGTGGTCGAGGGAGAAGGCCGCGCTGATCAGCGACAGGTGGGTGAACGCCTGGGGGAAGTTGCCGAGTTGCTCCCCGGTGTGGCCGATCTCCTCGGCGTACAGGCCGAGGTGGTTGGCGTAGGTCAGCATCTTCTCGAACGCGAGCCGGGCCTCGTCCAGCCGTCCGGCCCTCGTCAGCGCCTCGACGTACCAGAACGAGCAGATGGAGAACGTGCCCTCCTGGCCCGCCAGGCCGTCCGGGCTGAGACGGGTGTCGTAGCGGTAGACGAGCGAGTCGGAGACCAGTCCGCTCCCGAGCGCGTCGAGCGTCGACAGCCACTTCGGGTCGGTCGGGGAGACGAACTTGGCCAGCGGCATCATCAGGACAGAGGCGTCGAGCAGGTCGCCGTCGAGCTGCTGGACGAACGCCCGCAGCGAGGGCGACCAGCCGCGCCGCATGATCTGCCGGTAGAGGGCGTCCCTCGCCTCGCGCCAGTGGGGCAGGTTCGAGGGCAGTCCGCGGTGGATCGCCATCCGCATGGCCCGTTCGATCGCGACCCAGCACATCAGGCGGGAGTAGACGAAGTTCCTCCGGCCGCCGCGGGTCTCCCAGATGCCCTCGTCGGGCTGGTCCCAGTGGTCGCACACCCAGTCGACGAGCGTGCACACCTCGTCCCAGCGGTCGCTGGAGATCGGGCGGCCCCACTTGTCGTACAGGTAGATGGAGTCGATCAGGGCGCCGTAGATGTCGAGCTGGAGCTGGCCGACGGCGGCGTTGCCCACGCGCACGGGGGCGGAGCCGTCGTACCCCTCTAGGTGGGTCAGCTCGTACTCGGGCAGGTCGCGGCGGCCGTCGATGCCGTACATGATCTGCAGCGGGCCGGTCGGGTCGGCGCCGTGCAGGCCGACGTGCTCGGACAGGAAGTCCATGAACGCCTCGGCCTCCTCGGT
Organism: Microbispora corallina; assembly: GCF_016863035.1. Classification (GTDB taxonomy): domain Bacteria; phylum Actinomycetota; class Actinomycetes; order Streptosporangiales; family Streptosporangiaceae; genus Microbispora; species Microbispora corallina. The sequence continues at coordinate 28,022 of NZ_BOOC01000050.1, read as the reverse complement.
GAAGCCGAGCCGCAGCAGGGCGTACACGCAGAAGGCGGCGTCGCGGATCCACACGTAGCGGTAGTCCCAGTTGCGCCGGCCGCCCAGCTGCTCGGGGAGGCTCGTCGTCGGGGCGGCCACGATGCCGCCCGTCGGCTCGTAGGTGAGCAGCTTCAGCGTCAGCGCCGACCGCTGGACCATCTCGCGCCAGCGCCCCCGGTAGCGGGACCCGGCGATCCACCGACGCCAGAAGCCGACGGTGGCCCGGAACTGCTCCTCCGCCTCCTCCAGCGGGCATCCCCGCATGTCGACGTGCTCGTCGAGGCGGTCGAGGGCGAAGACCGCGGTCTCGCCCTCGTGGAGCTTGAACTCCGACACCACGTCCGGCCCGTCGATCTCGAAGGGGGCCGTCGTCGTCAGCGAGAGCGCGAGCGACGGCGCCTGGAACAGCGCGTGGCCGCCGTGCCGGGTCAGCCGGTGGGCCTCGGTGCCGTACCCGAAGCGGGGGGCCATCCGGGCGCGGAACGGCAACGAGCCCCGGACGCAGACCACCCGCCGGATCAGCCGGTGGCGGTCGATCTCGCACCGCTCCTCCCGCACCGGCATGAAGTCCTGGACCTCCCCCACCCCGTCGGGTGCGGAGAACCGCGTGATCAGCACGTTGGTGTCGGGGAAGTAGAACTGTTTGGCCTTGGCCGGGACGCAGGGCGAGAGCGCGAACGACCCGCCGCGGCCGGCGTCGAGGATCGAGCCGAACACGCTGGGGGAGTCGAAGCGCGGGCAGCAGTACCAGTCGATCGTGCCGTCGGCGCCCACGAGCGCGACGGTCCGCAGGTCGCCGATCAGCCCGTGGTCGGCGATCGGCAGATAGCGCGAGCCGTTCGAAAAGCCGGTCTCCCCCATGTCGGCCCTCCCCGCATCCCCCGGGTCCGGGGCCCTGCCGTCGCGCGCCCCGGACCTAAGCCCACGCTACGACGCAGGTCACGGAACCCCGAGGGCGGGCCGCCCGGCCGCGGTCGCGGCAGTGGACGGCCTGGCTCGGCGGTGGACGGTCCCGCTCGTGGCGGGGACGGCCCGGCTCTCGTTGGGAGGACGGTCCCGCTCTCGTTGGGAGGACGGTCCCGCTCGCGGCGGGGGGCGGTCAGGCTGGGCGGGGGGCGATCTCGTCGAGCTCGGCCAGCACCTCGTCGTCCGGCTGCCACGCGGCCGCGGCCACGTTGGCCTTGATCTGCTCGGGACGGGTCGCGCCGGCGATCACCGAGGACACGGCGGGCTGCGCGAGGAGACCGCCGATGGCGACGTCGAGCAGCGTCACGCCCTGCCTGCGGGCGAAGTCGTCCAGCCGCTCGACGACGTCGAAGCGCTCGTCCGTGAGGTACTGCGGGCGATCGGCCAGGCGCGTCCCCTCCGGCGCGTCCGACCCGCGGCGGTACTTGCCCGTCAGCAGGCCGTTGGCCAGCGGGAAGTACGGCAGCAGGCCGATGCCGTGGTGCAGCAGGGCGGGGACCAGCTCGCGCTCGGCCCGCCGGTCGAGCAGGCTGTACTCGTTCTGGGCGCTGACGAACCGCTCGTACCCCTCCGTACGGGCGATCCAGTCGGCGTCGGTCACCTGCCAGCCCGTCAGGTTGGAGGATCCGACGTACCGGACCTTGCCCTCGCGGACCAGGTCGGACAGGGTCGACAGGGTCTCCTCGATCGGCGTCGAGGGGTCGGGGAAGTGCAGCTGGTAGAGGTCGATCCAGTCGGTCTGCAGACGGCGCAGCGACCGCTCGACCGCCTTGCGGATGTAGCGGCGGGAGCCGCGGGCGCCCCAGTCGGGGCCGTTGTCCCCCTGCACGTCGCCGCCGAACTTCGTGGCCAGCACCACCTGGTCGCGGCGGCCCTTCAGCACCTCGCCCAGGTACGTCTCCGACTCGCCGTAGATGTCGGCGGTGTCGATGAGCGTGACGCCGAGGTCGAGGGCGGCGTCCACCACGGCGCGGGTGGCGTCCAGATCGATCCGCCGGCCGAAGTTGTTGGCGCCCAGGCCGAGGGCCGAGACGACCAGCCCCGAGTCTCCAAGCCGGCGGTAGGTCATGTCCGTCATGTCATTGCCTCTCACTGTCGCAGGAGCTCGACCACGGCGGCGATGTCGTGGTCGCTCCATCCCTTTTCGGCCGCCTCCTCATACCGCCTCTCGACGAGGCGGGCGAGGGGGAGGTCGACGCCCGCGCCCGCCGCGAGCATGCGGGCCAGGCGCAGGTCCTTGGCGCCCAGCCGAGTCGTGAACCAGCCGCCGTGGTCCCCCGTGATCAGGTCGTCGAGGCGGCCGTGCAGCATCGGGGCGACCGTCGGCCACTGGAGGAGCAGCGCCCGCGTGAGGCCCTCGTCGAGCCCGAGTGCCTGCGCGGTCGCCACCACCTCGCCGAGCGCGGCCAGCCCCGACATCAGCAGGTAGTTGTTGAGCAGCTTGTACGCCACGGCCGTGCCGGGGTCCTCCCCGCAGTACGCGGTGGAGGAGAAGACGTCGGCCCAGATCGGCTCCAGCCGTTCGACGAGCGCGCGGTCGCCGCCGATCAGCGCGGTCGCCTTGCCCTCGATCACCATCGTGGGCCCGCCCGCGATCGGCGCGGCCACGTAGCTCCTGCCGGGGGCGAGGTCGCGGGCCGCCCGGGAGGCGGCGGGCGAGATCGTGCTCGTGTCCACCACGACCGGCCCGGGCTCGATGCCCCACAAGCGTTCCATCACCTCGCGCACCGCCTCGTCGTCGGCCAGCGACAGCAGCACGGCGTCCCTGCCCGCGGCGGCCGCCTCGGGCGTCGCCGCCTCCTCGCCGCCCGCGTCGAGCACCTCGGCCGCGCGTCCGGGCGTCCGGTTCCACACGGCGACCGCGAAATCGTGGGCGAGCAGCCGCCGGGCCAGCGCCCGGCCCATGCGGCCCATGCCCAGCACCGCAACGCGCATGGTCGTCCCCTTCCGTCGTCTCCCCTCACCGTATTCAGGACGTTGTCCACAGCCGCAGGGGGATCACCCTTGAGGGGCGGGGGATGGGACAGGATGAGGCCCATGACGTCAGTGCGGCACAGCGTACGGGCCCTCCTGTTCGACGGGGACGAGATCGTCCTGTTCAAGCGGCTGCGTCCGGGGCGCGAGCCGTACTGGATCACGCCGGGGGGCGGGGTCGAGCCCGGCGACGCCTCGCCGGAGCTGGCCCTGCGCCGCGAGCTCGACGAGGAGCTCGGGGCGGTCGCCGGACCGGCGCTGCGCGTGTTCACGCTGGTGGAGCCCGGGCATCTGGGCACCGTCTTCGCCTGCCGCCTGGTCTCGATGGACCTGTCGCGCCGCAGCGGCCCCGAGTTCCTGGAGCCGGACATCGGGATCCACGAGATCCAGCGCGTACGGCCGGAGAAGGCGCGCGAGCTGGCCCTCGTGCCCGCCGAGCTGGGGGAGTTCCTGGCCGAGGCCGGTCCGTCGCTGCCCGCGCTGCTCGACTCGGCCGCCTACGCCCCCGGGCGCTTCCGGCCGGTGGTCGACGTGCACCTGCTGCTGCTCCACGAGGGGCGGGTGCTGCTCGGCCGCCGCCAGGGCACCGGGTACGCCGACGGCGAGTGGCAGATCATGCCGTCCGGGCACCTGGAGGAGGGGGAGTCGGTCGTCGGCACCGCGGTGCGGGAGGCCCGGGAGGAGCTGGGCATCGAGGTGGCGGGATGCGAGGTGGCGCACGTGATGCACCACCGCAACGCGGGCGGCACCGCGCGGATCGGGCTGTTCCTCACGGCCGCGACGGTCACCGGGACGCCGGTGAACGCCGAGCCGCACAAGTGCGCGGAGCTGGCCTGGTTCCCGCTCGACCGGCTGCCCGAGCGCACGGTGCCGTACGCGCGGGCCGGCATCGAGGCCGTCCACGCGGGGTCGGCCTTCAGCCTGCACGGCTGGGAGCGGCCCGGCGCGCGGGATCTGGGCGCGGAGGCCGTCCGGGCCGGGTTCTCCGAGGTGACGGTCTGCCTCGTCGGCCTGCGCAGCGACGCGGTGCTCGTGCTCTCCGACGCCGAGACCGACCGCCTCCCCTCCGCCGTCGTACGGCCGGGGGAAGGGGTGGAGGACGCCCTGGCCGGGCTGGGGACCGACGGAGAGGCCAGGTTCGTGGGGGCGGACGACTACGTTTCAGCGTCCGGCCTCCCCGGCCGCCGCCTCGCCTTCACCGCGCCGCTGCCGCACGAGGCGGTCGCCGCAGCGGAGGGAGCAGCGCTGGTCCAGGCGGCGGCACCCGGTGAGACGGCGGGGGTTCAGGCGCAGGTTCAGGCGCAGGTTCAGGCGCAGGTTCAGGCGGGGACCGATGCGGCGGACGAGCGCCGGGCGCCCGGTGAGGCGGTGCGCCGGCTGATTCCGATCGCGTCGCTGGACGCGGCCCGCCTGCCGCACTCCGAGCGCATGTTCGTCGCGGAGGCCCTCGGACGGCCGGCCGCCTCCGGCTCACCGTGAGCGCGCGTTGTTCCCGGACGTCGTCCACAGCCTGTGGACGACGCGACGGCCCGGCGAGGCGGAAAGGACCTAGCTCGCCATGCGGCGGGCGGCCTCCTCGGTGAGCCGCACCACATGGGGGGCGAGGTCGGGCCGCCCGTCGAGCAGGTCGAACAGGCGGGCCCGCCAGGCGCCCGCCTCGATCGACACGGCGTCCTCGGTCTGCAGCCGGCGCCGGGTCTCGGCGAGATTCGTCTGATACCTGGCGCCCAACTGCTGTCCGACGGCTTCGCTGAGCCACCAGTAGGTGTCGGCGCTCGCGGCGGCCACGAACACCCGAGCACTGTCCCATGCCACGCGGTTCTTGTGCATGACGCCCATGCCCGGAAGGTACGCCCGTCCGCGTATCGCGGCAATGACTTCGCGGCGAATCCGCCCGCTCGTTGCGGACGGGCCGCCACGCCCGCCCACAGCCCCGATCAGGCCGCTACTTCAGGGCGCCGGTGACCAGGTCGATCCGCCAGTAGCGCTGCAGCGACAGGAACAGCGCGATGACCGGGATCACCGACAGCAGGGTGCCGGTGATGACCAGGGAGTAGAGCGCCGCCTCGTCCGCGCCGTGCCGGAGCATGCTGTACAGGCCGACCGTGAGCGGGAACTTGTCGTCGCTCGTCACCATCACGAAAGGCAGCAGGAAGTTGTTCCAGATCACGATGAACTGGAGCAGGAAGACCGTGACGAGACCGGGCCCCATCAGCCGCAGCCCGACCGAGCGGAACAGCCGGAACTCGCTCGCGCCGTCCATCCGTCCCGCCTCCAGCACGCTGTCGGGCACCGAGGCGGCGGCGTAGATCCGGCACAGGTAGATGCCGTACGGGTTGAACAGCTGGGGGAGGATGATCGAGGCGTAGCTGTCGTTGAGCCCGACCTTCGACAGCAGGAGGTACTGCGGGATGGCCAGCACGATCTGGGGGAGCAGGACGCCCGCGAGGATCGCGTTGAACAGCAGCTTCCGCCCTCGGAACGCGTACTTCGCGATCGCGTACCCGGCGCAGGCCGAGACCGTCGAGGCGGCGAGCCCGCCGATCGTGGCGTAGAGGAAGCTGTTGAGCATCCAGTGCCAGTAGACGCCGCCCCCGTACGACGACAGGTCGCGGACGTTGCCGGCGAGGCCGCCGCTGAACGAGGGCAGGTAGGTCTCCGTCGAGAACAGCTCGGCGGGCGACTTCGTCGACGCGATCAGGATCCACAGGGTGGGGACGATGCAGTAGAGCGCGCCCACCACCAGCGCCACCGTGGGGAGCAGGGCCACCCGGCGGCGCCGCCCGCTCCGCGAGGCACCCGTGCGCCCGATGCTTCCCGCCGCCGTCACCGCGGTCATCATTCGCCCTTCCCGGCCAGGTCGGCGCGCGACTGCACCATGCGCGCGGCGGCGAACGACACGATCAGCACGCCCGCGGCGAAGACGATCGAGGTGGCCGCGGCGTGGTAGATGTCCGCGTTGACGAACGCGTCCGTGTAGATCTTCATCAGCGGGACCCAGTCGGAGGAGATGGCGTTGGACAGGGGCTTCAGCGTGTTCGGCTCGTTGAACAGCTGGAGCGCCGCGAGCACGGTGAACAGCGTGCACATGGCGACGGCCGGGAGCACCATGGGCACCTTGATCCGCAGCGCGATCTGCGTCTCGGAGGCGCCGTCGATGCGGGCCGCCTCGTAGATCTCGGGTGGCAGCGCGCGCAGGGCGGTGAAGATGACCACCATGTTGAAGCCGACCCCGCCCCACACGCAGATGTTCGCCACCGAGAAGAACACCTGCGTGGAGCCGAAGAAGTCGACGTAGTGGCCGCCGATGGGGCTGGTCGCCGGCAGGTACATGAAGCCCCACAGCAGCGTGGCGATCACGCCGGGGACCGCGTACGGCAGGAAGATCGACAGCCGTGAGAACCGGACGAGCCGGGCCCGCGGCGTGTCGAGCAGCAGGGCGAACAGCAGCGCCAGGCCCACCGTGACCGGGATGACGATCGCGCCGACGGCGACCATCCGCAGCGTGCTCGTCCACAGGGCCGAGTCGCCGAGCACGCTCCGGTAGTTGTCCAGCCCGGCGTACACCACCTTGCTGGTCGAGCCGAGCAGGCCGCCCGTGACCTTGCGGGCCTGGAAGCTGAGGACCAGGGCGTAGACGCCCGGCGCCAGGACGAACAGCAGGAAGAGCAGCACCGCCGGCAGGACCAGCAGGTACGGGAGGCGGTGGGATCTCCGCCTCGATGTCGCAGCAGTTGTCACCATGTCGTCGATCGCCTTACCCGGGCCCTGCCGGCGGAGGAGATGGTCGGCCGGGGCCCGCCCTCGCGGACCCCGGCGGCTCTCAGGTGAAGGTCCCGTGGGGCCTCACGTCTGGGGAGGTCAGCTGAGCGAGAAGCCGAGCTTCTTCATGTCCGCCACGGTCGCGTCCTGCATCTTGTCGAGCGCTCCGCTGAAGGGCGTGCCGGACTGCAGCGCCGCGCCGAACGCGTCGGTGTAGCTGCTGAAGGTCACGGTGACGTTCGGCCCCCACATCGAGAACGCGCGGGCGGACGGCGCGGCCTTCCCGACGACGTCGTAGTAGTCGGCCTGGTTGGGGAGGAACGGCGGGGCCGACTTCAGGGGCGGAAGCGAGCGGCCCGAGGTGGAGGCCGGGTAGACGTTGATGTTCTCGATCTGCGCGCTGACCGCGGCGTCGTCGGTGTTCAGCCAGGCGGCGAACTGCGCCGCCTCGGCCGGGTGCTTGGAGTCGGTCGTGACCGTCGTCGCCGAGCCGCCCCAGATGCCGGTGGTGGGGTCGCCCGCCGTCCAGGCCGGGAGCGGGGCCACCGCCCACTTGCCCTTGGTGGCCGGGGCGATCCCGCCGAGCTGGGCCGGAGCCCAGGCGCCGGAGATCCAGGTGGCCAGGGTCCCGTCATTCATCTGCTTGTTCCACTGGGGAGAGAAAGAAGGATTTTTCTGGACGATGCCGCTTTTGACCAGATTCTCCCAGTAGTCGGCCACCTTCTTCGAGGGGGCCCCGTTGATGTCGACGTGCCACGACGTTCCGCTCGTGGTCCACCAGTCGGCCCCCGCCTGCTGGACGAGGCCGGTGAACCAGCCGGGGTCGCCGGCGTCGAAGTTCGTCATGTACACCTTCGGCGCCTTCTTGTGCAGGTCGGCCGCCGCCTTGGCGTACTCGTCCCACGTGGTGGGGACGTCGATGCCGTACTTCTTGAACACGTCGGTCCGGTAGAACAGCATGAGCGGCGCGAAGTCCTGCGGGATGCCGTAGACCTTGCCCTCGAAGCGGGTCGACTTCAGCGTGACGTCGTCGAACTTGGTCACCGTGTCCTTGGTCAGGTCGGTGATGTCGCGGACGACGCCGCCGGAGACGAGGGCGGGCAGCGACTGATACTCCACCTTGGCGATGTCCGGGCCGTTCTTGGCCTGGTGGGCCGTGATCATCTTGCTGACCAGCTGGTCGCCGCCGGCCGGGTTGGCCAGGGTCACATGGATGTCGGGGTGGGCGTCGTTCCAGAGCGCCACCACCTTGTCCATGTTGGGGTCCCAGTCCCAGAACGTCAGATTGACCGGGCCGGCGGCGGCCGAGGACGCCCCGGAGGCCGGAGCCGGGGCGGTCGAGCCGCTCTCGCTGCCGCCGCAGCCCGCGGCGAGCAGGACGCCCGCCAGCATCACGCCCGTGAACCCTGCATGGCTCGCTTTCATCGCCATTCCTTCGCTTCCGTGTGCTACGAACCGGGGACCCTGGAGACCCTGGACAAGGCCGGAAATGCCGTCTTCTCGAGGAGGGTTCGAGGACGATTCGCCAGACCCGCGGGTCGCCGTATGAAGCGCCGACCACGTCGGCCCAGGCTTTGTACAAGACTTAAGGTAAGTCTCTAGCCATTGGCCGTCAACACATCCGAAACATTGATACAGGGCTGTTTTCTGGCGGCGTCCGCGCTGATCCGGCCGCCGCCGGTCGCCCCTCGACGGCGCCGGCCACGCGTCAGGCCGTGACCGACAGGACCGCGAGGTCGACGGGGTGGCCCAGGGGGTGGCCCGCCACGACCCTCGCCACCTCGTCCACGGCGTGCGATCCGAGTCGTACGAGCTCCGTGCCGAGGGACCCCGCGACGTGCGGGGTGAGGACGACGTTGGGCAGCTCCCACAGCGGCGACCCCGGCGGCGTGATCTCGGGCTCGGTGACGTCGAGGACCGCCCGGATGCGCCCGCGGCCCAGCTCGGCCACCAGGGCGTCCTGGTCCACCAGCGATCCCCGTGCCGTGTTGACGAGGGTGGCGCCCGGGCGCATGGACGCGAGGAGCGCCCCGGTCACCATGCCGCGCGTCGCCTCGACGGCGGGCGCGTGCAGCGACACGACGTCGGACGCGCGGAACAGCTCGTCCAGGGACACCAGGCGCGCGCCCAGCGCCGCCGCCCCGGCCTCGTCCAGGTACGGGTCGCTGACCAGCACCTCCAGGTCGAACGGGCGGAGCAGCTCGGCGACCCGGCGGCCGATGCGGGAGGCCCCGACCAGGCCCACGGTCTTGCCGTAGTTGCCGATGCGGGGGAACTCCTCGATCAGGTCGATGGCCGAGCGCCGGGCGCGGTACTGCCTGGCCAGGTCCGGCACGGCCTTGTTGGCCAGCAGGATCACGGCCAGGGTGTACTCGGCGACCGGCACCGCGTTCGCGTCGGCCGCCGAGCTCACCGCGATCCCCCGCTCGAACACCGCGGGGGTGACGTGGGCCTTGACCGTGCCGGCCGCGTGGACCACGGCGACCAGGTTCGGCGTGGACGCGAGCGCGATCTCGTCGATCACCGGGCTCCCCCATCCGGTCAGCAGGATCCGCGCCCCGGCCAGCCGTTCGCGCTCCTCGCGGGTGGTGAAGCCGGTGAGCGGCGGCCCGGGGTCGCCGCCCGCGACGGCGCGCAGCCGGTCTCCGCACTCCCCCGGGAACAGCCGGGACGGCAGGTTGGGGAACATGGCGAGCACCACGCCCGCGGCGTTCATCGTGCGGCCCAGAGCAGGCCGCGCTCGGTGAGCGTGCGGACCGTCGGCGGCGTGAGGTCGGCGATCCGGTGCCCGATGGCGGAGAAGAAGATCTTCCCGGCGCCCCAGCGGCGGGTCCAGACCACGGGCATGTCGACCGGGTCGCCCCCGTGGCCGCCGTTCCCGGCCTCGATGGAGGTGCGGGCCAGAACCGTGCTGTGGGAGTCGGTGAGCATCCAGTACTGCTCGGTGGTGACGTCGAAGTCCCCCAGCCCGGCGACGATCGGGTGGTCCGCGTGCTCGGGGACGATCGTGACCCGGTAGTCGAGGAAGTCCGGCGGGTGGTGCAGGAACAGGCCGCCGACCATCCGCAGGTAGTCGAGGCTCTCGTTGAACGTCCCCACCACGCCGCCGTGCCATCCGGCGAACCCGGTGCCCGCGTGGACCGCCGAGACGAGGCCGGCGCACTGCTCCGTTGTGAGCGTTCCCATCGACCAGCACTGGACGATCAGGTCGGTGGCGGCCAGCAGCTCCGCGTCCCGGTAGACGTCCAGGTCCTCACTGATCGTGACCGCGAAACCGGCCTCCTTCAGCGACGGCAGGAACAGGTCGGTCGCCTCGACGGGGACGTGGCCCTCCCAGCCGCCGCGGACGATGAGCGCCCTGCGCTCGCTCCCGCTCACGCCCGGCCCGCCGGGTCGGCCGTCCACGCCGGGAGGGTCAGCGGGGTGCGCTGCACACCGATCCACTGGCGGCGCGTGAAGCCGGGCATCTGGTTCTCGGCGCCGTGCCGGGCGTGCGCGTCGTTGACGTGCACCTCGCCGGCCTGCAGCAGCTCCGCGACCCGCATGCCCCGCATGAGATCTGCGGTGAAGACCGAGTTCATCAGCATGGGGTGGCCGTTCGTCAGCGCGATCGCCTCCTCCTCGTCCTCGACCACGGTGATCGGGATGACGGGCCCGAAGATCTCCTCGGTGAACGCCGGCATCTCGGGGGTGACGCCGGTCAGCACGGTCGGCCGGTAGAAGAGGCCGTCGTACGTGCCGCCGGTGACGAGCTTCGCCCCCATGGCGACCGAGGGCTCGACGATCCGCTGGTGCACCCGGTCCCGCTGGGCCACGCTGATCAGCGGCCCGAGCTCGACCTCGCCGCTCATCGGGTCGCCCACGCGCAGGGCCTCCACGCGCCGGGTCACCGCCGCGACGTACTCCTCCGCGACGTCCCGTACGACGATGTGGCGACTGGAGCTGATGCACGTCTGGCCCTGGAACTCCAGCGACGCGATCATGGCGCTCGACGCGGCCAGCTCGACGTCGGCGTCGTCGAGGACGAGGAACGCGTTATCGCCCCCGAGCTCCAGCCGGATCGGGCGCAGCTCGGCCGCTGCGGCGGCGGCGATGGCGAGACCCACCGAGCGCGAGCCGGTGAAGTCGACCAGGTCGAACCCGCGGTGGGTGGCCAGCGCCCAGCCGGCCGAGGGACCGTCGCCGGTCACCACGTTGAGGACCCCGGGCGGCAGCCCCGCGTGGTCGGCGGCCTCGGCGAGCACCTGCCCGCCGATGACCGGCGACAGCTCGGCCGGCTTGAGCACGATCGTGTTGCCGAACGCGAGGCCGGGCGCCACCGCCCGCATCGCCAGGTTGAGGGGGTAGTTCCACGGCGTGATGACGCCGATCACGCCCAGCGGCACGACCCGCGACAGCGACAGCTTCCCGGCCTTGTACGGCGGCAGGATCTCGCCCGCGTTCTCCGTGGCCTGGACGGCGGAGATGTCGAGCTGGCGGATGCCGGTCGACACCTCGTCCTCACCCTTGGCCCGTACGCCGCCGGTCTCCCGCATGCTCTGGGTGACGAGCTCCTCGTAGTGCTCGCGCAGGTAGTCGGCCATCTTCCGCAGATAGGAGGCCCGCTCGGGGGCGGCGAGGGCGGCCCATCCCGGCTGCGCGGCCCGAGCCGCGGCCACCGCCTCGTCGACGTCACGCTCGTCACCGAGGGCGTAGCCGCCGATGCGCGCACCGGTGGCCTTCTCCTCCACGTCGCCGACCTGGCCGGATGCCGACGGCCGCCACGCTCCGTCGATGTAGAGGCGGCTGTCGGCAGGACGTGACGTCATCTGAACTCCGAGGGGATCTCCGGTGGCGCTCCGCACCACGGTCAGGGTACTTAGTCCATGACTTAAGTTAAGTCCCTTCGGCAAAACGGTCAATCGGCGCCTATGCGGTAGCCCGCTGGAGGGGGAAGCCGCCGTTGGCGAGGACCTGCATCACCGGCAGCGTCGCGGCGCCCATCGCCACGGCCTCCGTCCCCAGCTCGCCCAGCTTGATCCGTACCTGGCCGTGCAGGTAGGTGAGCGCGTGCCGGGTGGCCGTGTCCCGCACGGCGGGCAGGATGGCGGGCCCGAGCATGGCCCCCGCCCACCCCGACAGCACGACCAGGTCGGGGCTGAGCAGGTTGACGAGGTTGGCGATGCCGATGCCCAGGTACTTCGCGGTCCTGCCGAGGATCTCGGCCTCGGGGCCCGGACCCTGCGCCGCCCGTTCCACCAGCTCGGCGAGCCGCCGTTCGGTGTGGTCGCTCTCGAACGACCGGGCGCCCGGGAGCGACAGGTAGTCCTCCAGGATGGTCTCGGCTCCGACGTACGCCTCCAGGCAGCCGCGCGAGCCGCACCGGCACGGCCGGCCGTCCACGTTGATGACCGTGTGGCCCCACTCGCTGGTCATGCTGGTGGCGTCGCGGAGCGGGTCGGCCGCCGTGGTGACCGCCGCGCCGACGCCGACGCCGATGAGGGCGACGACCGCCCGGCTCGACCCCCGGCCGGCGCCGCGCCACATCTCCGCCTTGCCCAGGGTGCGGGCGCAGTTGTCGATGTAGAGGGGGACGGAGACGTCCCGGCGCATCAGGTCGGCGAGGGGGGCGGCCGACCAGCCGAGGGTCGGCGCGTAGACGAGCTCGTGGGCCGCGGTCGCCACCGCGCCGGGGACGCCGACGCCGACGCCGAGCAGGTCGGCGGGGTTCAGCCCGACCTCCGCGGTCACCTGGTCGATCCCGGCTACGACCAGCCGGGCCACCGCCTCCGGCTCCAGGCTGATGCCGGCGATGGGGTAGGTGGCCGTCGTGATCGTGTCGAGCGTGTAGTCGAACAGGCCGATCTGGACGTGCGTCTCGCCGATGTCCACGCCGACGACCCTGCCGAAGTCGCCGCGCACGCGGATGAGGGTGCGCGGGCGGCCGCCGTCGGACCCGACCAGCCCGGCCTCCTCGACGACGCCGTCGCCGATCAGGTCGGAGACGACGTTGCTGACGGTGGCCGAGCTCAGGCCCGACTCCTTGATCAGGTCCTGCCGGCTCAGCGGCCCCTGCAGGTACAGAGACGACAGCAGGGTGGAGCGGTTGTGGCGACGCAGGTCGCGTGTCGTCTGCTGCACCGCGCGTTTCACACTGTGGATTCTGCCAGAGCGGAATTCGTGTCAGAGATCCGGCCGACGCCCGATGTCAGGCGTCGACGTCCATGCGCTGGGTGCCGATGACCTTGAGCAGCTGGAGCGTCCGGTACGCCTCGGTGCCGGGCTCGGCCGTGAAGATCACCACCTGCTGGTCCTGGTCCGGAACGCTGAGCACGTCGTAGTCGAGCTCGATCGGCCCGACCTCCGGGTGATGGACCGTCTGCCGGTGGTGGTGCTCGATGTCGAGCTGGTGGGAGCTCCAGAGCCGGGCGAACTCCTCGCTGCCCTCCAGCAGCTCTCTGATGAGCGTCTTCAGCTCGCGGCTGTCCGGATAGCGGGCCACCGCGACGCGCAGGTACCCGATCGCCGTGAGCGCGAACCGTTCGGGATCGCCCATGCCGTACGAGCGGTGACGGCTGTCCGGATGGAGGAAGTAGCGGCGGATGACGTTGCGCTCGCCGCCCGGCAGGGCCGAGAAGTCCTCGAACAGCGCCGCGGCCAGCGGGTTCCAGGCGAGCACACGGCAGGTGGGGTCGACGACGATGGCCGCCGCGTCCGTGAGCCGGTCGATCAGGTTCAGCGTGCCGGCGGGCACCTCGCGGGACGGCCCCGCCCGCCGGTCGTCCTCGAGCTCCCCCGCGAGCGCGAACAGGTGGGCCCGTTCCTGGTCCGACAACCGCAGGGCGCGGGCGATGCCGGCGAGCACGCCCCGGGACGGACGCCGGCCCCGGGCCTGCTCCAGCCGGGTGTAGTGGTCGACCGAGATGTGGGCGAGCTGCGCGACCTCCTCGCGGCGCAGTCCCGGGGTGCGCCGGCGTGGACCGCGCGGCAGGCCCACGTCGGACGGCGCGATCCGCTCGCGCCTGCCGCGCAGGAACTCCGCCAGGGCCAGTCTGTCCATGCCGTCACCGTACGCGTCCCCCGGGCGGCCCAGCCATGGACCCATGGTCCCTGGCTGCGCCGGCCGCCCCCGCGCACCGTGGAGGAAAGGGTCCGGCACGGAGCCGGGCACCACGGAAGGAAGCGGCACACGATGCACGTGTTCATGACGGGGGCGACCGGATACCTGGGCGGGGTCGTCGCCGAGCACCTCCTCGGCGCCGGGCACACGGTCTCGGCGCTCGCGCGGTCGGAGGGGTCCCGGGAGCGGGCCGGGCGGCTCGGGCTCACCGCCGTCGCGGGCGGCCTGGAGGACCTCGACGTCCTGCGCGCGGCCGTGGCCGGCGCCGACGCCGTGGTCCACACGGCCGTCGACTACCTGAACCCCCGGATGCCGGAGATCGAGCGGAACGCCCTCGGGGCGATGCTGGACGGGACCGACGGCGGGCGGCCGTTCGTCTACACGAGCACCGGGCTCGTCTACCCCGACACCGGCGGCGTTCCGGTGGACGAGGACCACCCGGTCGACCCGGCGGCGTCCCCCCAGCCGTACAAGATCCATGGCGAGCGGGCCGTCCTCGCCCACGAGAAGGCGGCGGGGATCGTCGTCCGCGCCGCCCTCGTGTACGGCCGGGGCGGCTCCGGCCTGCTGGAGGGGATGATCGGCGGGGCGAGGGCCCGGGGAGCGGCCACCTACATCGGCGAGGGCGCCAACCGCTGGTCGTCGGTGCACGTGGACGACCTCGCCCGGCTGTACGTCGCCGCCGTGGAGCGGGGCACCGGCGGCACGGTCGTCAACGCGTCCTCCGGCGAGCCGGCCTCGATGCGCGAGATCGCCGAGGCCGTCGCCCGGATCACCGCTACCCGGGCTGTCTCGATCACCTTCGAGCAGGCGGCCGAGGCCCTCGGCCCGTACGCCGCGGTGCTCGTCCGCTCCTCGCCGCTCGACGCCTCCCGGGCCGAGCGGCTGTTCGGCTGGCGGGCCACCGCGAAGGGCCTGCTCGACGAGCTGACCACCGGCTCCTACGCCGCGGCCGCCTGAGACCGGCGACGGCCGCCGAGCGCCGCCGTCACCGCCGCAGACTGCGGGCGAGCAGGTCCCTGGCCTCCCGAGGGGCCTTGTCGGGCGAGCCCGCGTCGAACGGCGGGCGCGGGTCGTACTCGATGGCGAGCTGGACGGCCTCGGCGGTCGTCCGGTCCGTGAGCAGCTCCACCAGCGACAGCGCCATGTCGATCCCGGACGACACCCCGGCCGCGGTCACGATCTTCCCTTGGAAGACGACGCGCTCGGGCGTGTAGGAGGCGCCGAACGACTCGAGGAGGTCGGCGGCGTTCCAGTGCGTGGTGGCGGGCAGCCCGTCGAGCAGCCCCGCGGCCGCCAGCAGCAGGGACCCGGTGCAGACAGAGGTCGTCCAGGTCGTCGTGCCGTGCAGGCGCCGGATCCAGCCGAGCAGCGCGTCGTCGTGGACGAGCCCGCGAGTGCCCGGGCCTCCGGGGACGAGGAGCAGGTCGCCGGAGGCGATCTCGGCGAACGCCGCCTCGGCGGTGAGGGTGAGCCGTCCGGCCCCGTCCCTGACCGGGCCGGGCGTGGCCGCGGCGAACACGATCTCCGCGTCCGGCAGGAACCTCAGGACCTCGTACGGTCCGACGACGTCGAGCGCGGTGAACCGGTCGAACAGCGGCATGACGATGCGCATCGGGATCCCTCAGGCGTCAGTAGTAGCCGACCCGGCCGTCGAGCAGTTCGCGGACGGCGTCGGCGTGGCCGGCGTGCCGGGCGGTCTCCTCCACCATGTGGATCAGCATCCACCGCAGGGTGGCGCCGGCCGAGCGGAACTCCGGGTGGCGGCCCACCTCGTCGAGCGAGTGGGCCGCGACGATCTCGTTGGAGACCGCGCACTGCCGCTCGTAGTCGTCGAGGAGCCGGGCGAGCGGCACGCCGTCCACCCTCATGTCGGCGTCCTCCGGATCGTCCGCGAACTGCGGCCCCTCGGCGGGACGCCCGAGGAACAGGACCTCGAACCAGGTGTTCTCGGTCCATCGCAGGTGGGAGACGAGACCCGCCATCGTCATGAGAGGGGAGCTCGGCAGGACGGGCCGATGGGCGTCCTCGTCGGACAGCCCTTCGCACTTCCAGTGGATGATCGCCCGTTGCATGTCGAGCCAGCCGAGGAGCTGGGTGCGCTCGTCGGCGACCAGGGGAGGGCGGACGCGTTGTGGGGCCACGAGCGCCGACGCTATCGGCGGTCCTCGCCCGATCGCACCGCATTTTTACGCCCCCGCGCCGCCGGCGCAGAAAGGCGGGCGGTGAGGGCGGCCGCGCCCGGGCCGGACAGCTCCGGCAACGCGACGAGGCGCCCGGCGGCCAGCAGCAGGATCGCGCCGATGGGCGCGCGGACCTCCGCGCCCTCGCCCGCCGACCAGGCCGTGTCCGTGGCGGTCACCCGGAATGCCCGCATCGTCCGTACGGCGGGAAACGGCGGCGGCCAGCGCATCGTCCAGACCCGGGTGGCCGCCGCCGCCGCGGCCTCCGGCGGGATGCGGAGGGTACGGCCGAGCGGGACGGCGATGTCCTGACCGTGGACGAGGATGTCGATGAGCGTCTCGCGGCAGGTGACCCCGACATTGTGCCGGCGAGACCCGATCATGCCGTGGATCTCGTCGATCATTCGTTCCGTCGACAGCGCGCCGGCCCGCTCACGGGCGGCCCGTTCGATGGCCCGGTCGAGGTCACCGCGGGCCCTGACGGTCATCGCGAGGGCGGCGCCGAGGCCGACCTGCTGGAGGGTCAGGTGCGCGGCGACGTCCCGCACGGTCCATCCCCGGCACAGCGAGGGCCGCCCCCACTCCTCGTCGGTGAGCGATCGGAGCAGGTCCGTGACCCGCGCGCGCTGCTCATCGATGGCCCGCCACACCTGGTCGCGGTCGAGGAGGCCGGTCGGGGGCTGATCGGCGGTCATGAGACACCTCCGCGGGCTGGGGGTGGATGAGGGCGGTGACGAGCGCCGACATCTGCGGGAACGGATCGAACGCCGGATCGGGGTTGGCCAGCTGGTGCAGGATGATCCCCGTCGCGTGGTTCATGATGATCGGCGCGTGACGTTCCGGGTCCGGGGAGCCGGCGATGCGGAGCCAGTTGGTGAACCAGGCGTCCACGCGGCTCCCGGTGGCCGTCAGCTGCGCCCGCAGCGACGGGGTGATCGCGGCCTCGACGAGGATCGCGTACCTGGCCAGTGTGAGGACGCGCCGCGGGCCCACGGCGTCCTGGGCGAACAGCGCCGTCACGCGGGCCAGCTCCAGCGGCGTCGTGGGGGAGACCCGTACGGCGATGTCCTCCCAGTTGGCGCGCTCACGCTCGGCGAACCGCTCGACGACGGCGGTGAGCAGCGCCTCCCTGGTGCGGAAGTGGTTGGACGACGAGCCGGCCGGCGCGCCCGCCGCGGTGTCGACGGCCCGATGGGTCAGGCCGTGCATCCCGCGCTCGCCGAGGACCTGGATCGCCGCGTCGAGGAGGTCGTCGCGCCGGTTCGCCATACTCTGACACTACCATCGTAGTGCCTTTCACTACCATAGTTGTGGAAGGCACTACTTCTGTAGTTCTGCGCGGGCGCGATCCCCCGCGCCGGGGCCCTCGCGAACCCCGTCGCCGTCGCCCCAGGGGGCGTGTGGTCCACTGGTCGAAGGGGTGGACGATGAGCGCGGGACGCTTGCCCATCACAACCCGCATCACGCTCTTCACCAGCGCCGTGGCGGCCGTGCTTTCCGCCCTGCTGGCGATCTCCTTGATGATCGCCGTCGATCGTTTCACCGCCGCGAACCTGCGGGCGGAGGTGGCCGCGGCCGGCGGGCGCGTCGCCCTCCAGGTCGAGCGGGGCCGGCTCGACTTCCCCCTCGCCGACCGGCCGCACCGCAACATCCAGGTCGTCGACGCCCAGGGAAGGATCATCGCGACGACGCCCGCGCTTCAGGGAAAGCCGGTGATGTGGCGTTTCGTCCCCGACGGCAGGCGGGCCGCCACCTCCGTCGTCTGCGGCGGCACCTTCCCCCGGGGCGAGTGCGACATCGTCGTGGCCCAGCGCGCCCACCGTCAGGGAGGCGACTGGGTCGTCTACTCCGCCTCACCGTTCGTTCCCCCGTGGCGGAACGTCCGGCTGATCGCGGCGGTCATCGGCGGCGCGGTCCTGCTCGTCGTGGTCGTCACCTGCCTCGGGCGCCGTACGGCGGCCGCCTCCCTCAGGCCGGTGACCGCCATCCAGACCGAGCTGGACGTGATCAACCTGACCTCTCCGGGGCAGCGCGTGCCGGTGCCGCCGAGCCGGGACGAGATCCAGCATCTGGCCGAGAGCGTGAACCGCACGCTGGAACGGCTCGAGACGGCGATGCGGCAGCAGCGCCGCTTCGCCTCGGACGCCTCCCACGAGCTGCGCACCCCGCTGGCCGCGATGCGCGCCCAGGTGGAGGACGTGCTGCTGGCGGGGGAGAGCCGGGAGGTCGTGGCCGTGGCCCGCTCCCTCCTGCCCAGTCTGGACCGGCTGCAGGCGATCACCACCGATCTGCTCACGCTGTCGCGGCTCGACGCCAGGGCGCCGGCCGACCACCGTCCGATCGACCTGGCCGAACTCGTCGACGAGGAGCTCGACCAGCGCGGCCCGGCGAAGAACGTGGTCAGGCGCCTGGACCACGGGACGGAGATCCTCGGCGACCGCCTCCAGCTCTCCCGCCTGTTCGGGAACCTCCTCGACAACGCGGAACGGCACGCCGCCACCACCATCGTCGTGACCGTCCGCGCCGAGCCCGCTGATCCGGGCCACCCGCACGGCAGCGCGGTCGCCGAGGTGCTCGACGACGGGCCCGGCGTCCCCCGGGATCAGCGGGAGGTCGTCTTCCAGCGCTTCACCAGGCTGGACACGGCCCGCAGCAGGGACGTCGGCGGCACCGGCCTCGGCCTGCCGATCGCCCGGGAGATCGCCAAGTGCCACGGAGGCACGCTCGCCATCGAGGACAGCCCGTCCGGTGCTCGCTTCGTCCTGCGCCTCCCGCTGCGTACCGGTGAGTAGAAGCGTGCGCACGGTCGTGAGCAGCCCGAGAACATGGGTAGACATGGGCGCAGGCGCTTGCCCGGAACCCGCGAGCACATGACGGGATGATCGATGCCAGAGCAGACGGACGACGGCTTCCGCCTCGTCATCTTCCCCCACGAGGAGTGCCTCGTCGCCGACGTGGCCGGAGAGGTGGACTACCGCAACGCCGACCGCTTCCAGGAGCGGGTCGGCGCGGCGTGGCGGGAGACGGGGGACGACCGCGTCCTGGTCATCGTGCTCCGCGAGCTGACGTTCGCCGACTCCTCGGCCCTGGTCGTGCTGGCCCGGCTGCTGGACCAGCGCCACGACTCCGGCCGGCGGCTGATCCTGGCCGCCCTGCCCGCCTACCTGGAACGGATGATGGTGATCTCCGGCCTGTACGAGGCGTTCGAGGTCGAGCCCTCGCTGGAGGCGGCCATGGAGGCGGTGCGCGCCGCCTGACCCGCCGCACCTCGTGTGCCACCCCCTTGCGCTCCACGAATGATCGCCTGATATTTGTAGTTGCGAGGAGTTTGCAAATAAGGGGAGATGTCGTACCGGGCGTGCCCACGCCTTCGCCGCCGATCCCCGCGACACCCGGAGTGGCACATGAGCACACCCGTCCCCATCCGCGCCGTCTCCCGCGGGGAGTGGCGGCGCATCGGCGGGATGGCCCTGTTCGTCATCGCGCTCCACCTCGTCGGCTGGTTCTCGCTGATCGCCCTGATCGTCCCGCGCCACTACCAGCTCGGCACCGCGGGCGGCTTCACCGTCGGCCTGGGCGTCACCGCGTACCTGCTCGGCATGCGGCACGCGTTCGACGCCGACCACATCGCCGCGATCGACAACACCACCCGGAAGCTGATGAGCGACGGCCAGCGCCCCGTCTCGGTCGGGTTCTGGTTCTCGCTCGGGCACTCGTCGGTGGTCTTCGGGCTGTGCCTGCTGCTCGGGATCGGCGTGCGGGCCCTGGCGGGCCAGGTGGAGAACGAGGCCTCCACCCTGCAGGTCGTCACCGGGCTCATCGGCACCCTGGTCTCCGGCGTCTTCCTCATGATCATCGCTCTGATCAACACCGTGGTGCTGTGGCAGATCGTCAAGGTCTTCCGGCGCATGCGCCGCGGGGACTACGACGAGGCGGCACTGGAGGAGCAGCTCGACAAGCGCGGTTTCATGAACCGCATCCTCGGCGGCGCCACCCGGGCGGTCCGCAAGCCCTGGCACATGTACCCGGTCGGCCTGCTGTTCGGCCTGGGCTTCGACACCGCCACCGAGATCTCCCTGCTGGTCCTGGCCGGCGGCGCCGCGGTGTTCGCGCTGCCCTGGTACGCGGTGCTGACCCTGCCGGTGCTCTTCGCCGCCGGGATGAGCCTGCTCGACTCCATCGACGGCTGCTTCATGAACTTCGCGTACGGCTGGGCCTTCGCCAAGCCCGTCCGCAAGATCTACTACAACATCACCATCACGGCCCTGTCGGTGGCCGTCGCCGTCATCGTGGGCGCCGTCGAGCTGGTCGGCCTGGTCGCCGACAAGCTCGGCATCGAGACCGGCCCCCTCGCCGCCGTCGCCGGCCTCGACCTCAACCACGTCGGATACGTGATCGTGGCGCTGTTCTTCGTCACCTGGATCGTCGCCCTGGGCGTCTGGCGCCTCGGCCGCATCGAACAGCGGTGGTCCGCGACCGTCCGCCCCGCGGAGACCGACCACTGACGCCTCCCGGCTCCTGCCGGTAGCCTCCGCTGTCATGCGCCGTGGAGCTGCTGGTCATGGTGTTCCCCGGCACGGGAGGCCTACCGTCGTCTACCGGTGAGCCCGCTCACGTGAGGCGCTGCTCGAACACCTGGCCGATCCAGCCGCCGACGTCGAACTTCCCGGTCGGCGTGAAGCCCTGGCCCTGGTAGTAGCGCACCAGGTCGCCGTCCCCACCGGCCCAGCAGTCCACCCGCAGGAGCGTGACGCCCCGTGTCCGCGCCTCGGCCCGCGCCTCGTCGAGCAGGGCGGCGCCGACCCCGCGTCCCGTGTGGGACCGGGCGGTGATGAGCATGTCGACGTACAGCTCCCGCTCGTCCACCGGGGGAATGTGGGCGGGCGGCCGCTCGGTGACCGCGATCGCCCCGGCGGGCACGCCGTCGATCTCGGCGATCGACAGCCCGCCGCTCGCGGCGATGCCCCGGACGCGCTCGATCCGCCGGGGGTCCCGCGACCACGGCTCGGTCCCCCACTGGCCGGCGCTCCCCCGGGCGGTCAGCCAGCTCACGGCGTCGTCGAACATCCGGAGCAGCACCGGGACGTCGCCGGGACCGCCCGCACGCACCTGGATGGACATCGGCCGCCTCCTCACGCCCGGCCGTGACGCGGCCCGGCGGTGGCCATCCTCCCGCACGCCGTGGCCGGGCGCCCTCCCCGGGACGCCCGGCGTACGGATGACCGGATCAGGCGACGCCCGCGTCTCCGCGCAGGTGCGTGCCGGCCTGAGGGGCGTGCCCCGGCGCCGCCGGACCTCCGTCGTCCGAGGTCAGGGCTGGCCGACGAAGTTCACCGTGACCGTGGCCGGGCGGGCGGACGGGCTGGACGGCGCCGGGACGAACGAGACGGTCCCGCTTCCGTAGCACGGCAGGTTGAGCGAGGTGGGGATCTCGGCCGGCGCCCCGTAGAAGCGCAGGACGATGGGCGCGGTGGCGGAGGTGGCGTTGCCGAAGGCGACCCCGATCGCCTTCGCCGCGCCGCCCGTGTATCCCACGCCGGTCGTCGAGGTCGAGAGCGCCCGCCGGACCTCCACCGTCTGGCCCGCCAGAGGGTGGCCGGTCTGACCGGGGTACACCGGGCCGAAGCAGGCCATCTTGATCGTCGAGGTGCCTGACTGCCCGTTCACCAGGCCGGAGAAGTACTGGTTCGGGCCGATCGGTGCGGGATCGACCGCACCGGCGACGGCGGGCGCCGCTGTGGCGAGCGCGGTGGCCAGTACGGCCGCGGCGGTCAGGGGGACGAACCGCACGAGCTTCCGGGACATCGATGCCTCCGTGTCGCGTCATCGTGGAGCGAGGTACAGGGCATTGCGCACCGGAACCGTAAACGGCGCCGATCATGCGGTCAACGATCCGGCGACGCCGTTCAGCGAGGCGCCCGGCGGATCCGCAGGGTGGCGGCCGGTCGTCCCGCCGCCTCCGCGCCCGGCCGGAGGCCGGGCCGTGAAAGGTTCACGGGCCGTGTGGCTCCCGGGCTCATCCGGGATCGACGAGCTCCCCGCCCCACTCCTCCGGGGCGACGTCGGCGAGGGTCTCGGAGAACGTCCACAGGTGGCCCGCGGGATCCTCGGCCGTGTACTGCCGCTCGCCGTACGGCATGTCGGTCGGCTCCATGAGGATGCGCGCGCCGTTCGCCCTGGCCCGCTCGCAGTGGGCCCGGGCGTCCTCGACCCGCACGGTCACGGAGTGGGTGACCTCGCCGGGACGGGGCGGACGGCGCTCGCCGTGGACGTCGCCGACGATGACGGCGCCGTCGCCGAACCGGAGCTGGGCGCGGTGGTTCTCCCCGATCCGCACCCTCTCGGCGAACCCGAAGGCCGCCGACAGCCACGCCACGGCCTCCCGCACGTCGGGATAGACAAGGACCGGTATGACGGTGGACGCCGGGATGGATCGATTGGCCCTCATGGCAGCTCATTGAACCACCGACCACCGACAATCGGCGGGAGTCGCATGCGGTGCCCCGTACGGTCGTCGCGCGGACCGTGCCGTGGTGCGCGCGGTCCGCGGGACCTCGCCGAACCGCCCGCCGGCGGTACCCGATCAGGCCGGGCCCCGCCTTACCGGCCTGCCGCCTTCGTGCTGTGCGTGGGCGACCGGATGGATTACCGGGTGGGCGACGGGCTGGGGACGGGCGACGCGGTGGCCGGACTCGCCGAAGCAGAGGGGCGTGCCGCGAACCCCGCGCCCCCCGCGCTGGCCGCGCTCGTCGCGCCCGCCGTGCTGGCCGCGCCCGCGGCCGCACCCTTCGTGGCCGCCGTGCTCGTCGCGCTCGCCGTGCTCCTCGTGGCCGCGGTGCTCGTCCCCGGCGAACGGACGGAGACCGTCACCACGACCCCCACCGCGACGACCGCGACCGCCACGACGGCGGCGGCGGCGAACGCGAACCTGCGCGCCAGACGCCGCTGCTCCTCCCGGCGCCTGGCCTCCTCACGCCGCAGGGCGGCGCGCCTGCGCTTCACCTTCCGCTGTGACATGGGTAACTCCCGCGACTCTCCCGAGACGGCTTCGGCCGTACCGTAGCGAGCGGGTCGTAACGCGGGTCTAAAGGCCGCCCGCCTGCGAGAAGCCGTCGCGCGCCCGGGGCAGAATGGAAACGTGCCACGACGCGACCGGCCCACCCGCCAGCCCGCCGGGTCTGCCTGCCCCTGCGGGCTGCCCTCGCCGTACGAGGACTGCTGCGGGCGGTTCCACCGGGGAGCAGCCTCGGCGACGACGGCGGAGGCGCTGATGCGGTCGCGGTTCAGCGCGTTCAGCGTCGGCGACGCCGGCTACCTCCTGCGCACCTGGCATCCCTCGACGCGTCCCCCGCGCGTGGACCTGGATCGACGGGTGAGCTGGACACGGCTGGAGATCCTCGGCACCACCGGCGGTTCGGTCGTCCACACCGACGGCACGGTCCGCTTCCGCGCCCACTACGTCGACTGCGGCGTGGACGGCCACATGGACGAGCACAGCCGCTTCGTCCGCCACGACGGCGACTGGACCTACCTCGCAGCCATCGAGCACGGCTGACAGCCGGGCTACCCGGCGACCGGCGCGCCCCGGTCCGCGTCCGCTCTTCGCGTACGGACGGCGGCGGCCCGTGCGGCGAGGACCGCGGACAGGGCCTCGCATTCGTCGAGGGTGAGCGGCCCGCGGGGGACGAGATAGAGCAGGCCGCTGAGCCCGTCGACGAGCTCGACCGGCAGGGGACGTGAGGGCGCCGTCGGCGACGTGCTGGTGGTCATGATGAAGCCGATTCTTGCGCCTGCCACCGACAAACCGGCACGCGCCGATCCCTCCGCCGGCGCCGTGCCTGCCTGGAACGCCGTCTCACCGCCGGAGCGTGTAGCGCAGGTGGGTCACGCCCGCGGCGACGGTGACCTCGGGGTCGTCCAGGACGACGGGAAGCTGCCGGAGACCCTCGAAGAAGGGGGTGCCGCCGCCCAGGACGACCGGGGTGAGCATCACCCAGATCTCGTCCAGCAGCCCGGCGTCCAGGGCCTGCGCCGCCATGGTTCCGGCGGCGACCCCGACGTCCTTGCCGTCCGCGAGCCGTCGCGCCTCGGCGACGGCGCTCTCGATCCCGTCCGTGACGAACGTGAACGGCGCGTCGGGGTGCGGCCAGTCGTCCGGCACGGTGTGCGTCAGGACGACGACGGGGACGCCGAGGGGATGAGTGCCGCCCCATCCCCCGGTGATGTCGAACAGCCTGCGTCCGGTCACCAGCGCGCCGGTCGCCGCGGTGAGCCCGGCCCACAGGCGCGCGTTCTCCGGCGTCATGCGGAAGGTGCGCTCGGGCTGCGCGGTGGGCACGGGGACGTCGCCGTTCCCGTACCACGCGAACAGGTGCTCGAACCCTGACTCGTCCGGCCCGGAGATGAAGCCGTCGAGCGACATGCTCGCCGTGGTGATGACTTTGCTCATGTTCGTCCTCCTCGACTCGATGAGGCCGCCGTCGCGGCCCCCTTCACTGGGGACGTCGAACAGGGTGGCGCGTAGAGGACACCCGTCGGCGAACGGTCAGAGGCCGAAGGCGCCGCCCTCGACGAGGATGAGAAGACCGATGCCCATCAGGACGAGGGGGAGCAGGAGATGTCCCCACCGGCCGAGGGCCGTGGCGACAAGGGGACGGGTGGCGAAGAAGCGTCCGGCGGCGCACCAGACCCCGACCAATGCCAGGAAGACGGCGACGTGGACGCTCGTCGCGCCGAGACCGGCGGTGGCGAAGACCGGCACGTAGACGCCGATGTTGTCGCCCCCGTTGGCGAAGGTGACGGCCGCCACCTCCAGCGTCCTCGGCCCTGTCGTGGCCGGGCGGCCCTCCTCGCCGTTCTCCTCCTCTCCGCGGTTCCTCCACGCCTGCCAGGCGGCTTTGCCGCCCAGGGCGAGCGGCAGCAGGCCGAGATAGGGCACGGCCTGCTCGGGGAGGAAGGCGGCGCCGAAGGCGGCGGCCACGGACAGTGCCAGGATCGCGAGGAAACCGAGGTACTGACCGGCCACGATGCGTGCGGCCGCACCTCGGTGGACGGCCCCCTGCGCGAAGAACAGCGCCAGGACCACGATGTCGTCGACGTTCGTCACGGCGAACAGTCCGGCCGCCTGCCCGAGGATTCCCGGGTTCACGGCCGGGCCACATGTGCCTTGTCGTGCGCGGCGGAGCGAGGAGAGCCGTCTCGTGGACCGAGGCGGACACCCGGCCGCGGGTCAGTCACTCGGCATTCCTGAGCGGGCCGCCCGGCGCCGGGTGGCCCGGCCGGCGCGGGGAGCGGTCCGGCGATGGATCACCCCGCCGGGCGCGTACCAGCCCGCCTTCTTGCGAACGGTCGGGGACGGGTCGTGCTCCCTGGCCTCGATCAGCGCCTCGACCGCCTCCTGGCGGCTGTGCGCGAAGGAGGCCACCAGCTCGACGGCCATCGCCCGCACGTGGGCGTCCGGATCGCCGCGAAGCAGGCGCGTCGCGGGCGGCAGCACAGCGGCCTCGGACGGCCGGCACGCGTCCTGCTTGCATCGCTCGCAGGCCAGGGCGTGCAACGCCGCCACCCGCACCTTCGGGCTCAGGTCGTTCAGCATCGCGACCAGCCCGTCGAGAGCCTCCTCGACCAGGAGCTGGTCGAGGAGCCTGCAGCACTGTTCGCGTACGTCCTCCTCGGCGTGGCCGAGACCGGCCTGGATGGCGGGAACCGCGGATCTGCCGCGCCGGAGCAGCTCACGATGGGCCGTGCTTCTGCGAGGCGCGCTCGCCAGCGCGTCAACCAGATGCTCGTCGTCCATGTCGGCGACGGGAAGCAGCGGTATCACCCCATCAGTGTGGGCATGCCGATCGCCGCCGGGCAAAGCGATTTCCACCCTCGGGCGCCGTTAGCGCGCCTGGTCGGTATCCGCTGGAGCCAGGGGCAGGCGGCTCGGCGGTGGGTACGGAAGGCTCCGCCCTGTCTGGGTGGTGATGCCGTCGAGGGCCAGTTGGAGGTACCGGCGCCACGCCTGCGGCTCGGTGACCAGCAACGGCGCCGCCGTGTGCTGGATGCCGGCCAGCAGGAGTACGACGTCGGTGCCCGTGACGTCCGGGCGGACGACGCCCTGGTGACGGGCGCGGGCGGTGAGCCCCTCCGCGACGTCGCGAAGGCGGTCGATGGCGTCGCGCACCTCCGCGTGCTGCAGGGACGGGCGTCCGATCACCTCACAGAACGCGCGATCTCTGACGAAGAGCTCCACGCCGGCCGCCATGAACTCCCGCAGCGCAGTGCCGGGATCGTCGGCCGTGAGCAGGGCGGTGCCGGTGTCCAGGAGCTCACCGAGCATGCCGAGCATGATGGCCGCCAACAGCTCGTCCTTGGAGGAGAAGTGGCGGAAGACCGTGCCCTTCCCCACCCCGGCACGCTGCGCGATCTCACCGATCGACACCTCGACTCCGTGCTCGGCGAACATCGCGGCCGCGGCGTCCAGCAGCAGCCGGCGGTTGCGCACAGCGTCGCTGCGCGAGGGGACGGCGGACGTCGTTCCGGTCATGTGCCTCCTTCCGCCAGCAGTCTACGCCCCCAACATGACCGTGCGGTCCGCTTTGGTGTTACGCTCAACGTGACCAGCCGGTCCGTTTAGATCATGTGTGCGCACATGGTCATACGGCGGCGGAGACCATGTAGGGAAAGGAAGCACATGAGCACCAGGTTGGACGGAAAGGTCGTCCTCGTCACCGGAGCGTCGTCGGGCATCGGTGAGGCGGCCGCCCTGGCCCTCTCAGCGGAGGGGGCCCGTGTCGCGGTCGGAGCCCGGCGGACCGACCGGTTGGAGTCGCTGGCGGACAAGGCTCCCGGCGAGGTGCTGGTTCTCGAACTGGACGTCACCGACCAGGAGTCGGTGCGCAGCGCCGTCGCGAGGACCGTCGAGCGCTTCGGGGCCCTCGACGTCCTGGTGAACAACGCCGGGGTGATGCTCAACGGCCCGGTCCTGGGGGCGGACACCTCGGAATGGACGCGCATGGTCGAGACGAACCTGCTCGGGTCGATGTACACGGTCCACGCGGCCCTGCCGCACCTCCTGGAGAGCAAGGGCACCGTCCTGCAGATCTCCTCGACCTCGGGCCGCATCGCCTCGGCCAACAGCGGCGTCTACGCGGCGACGAAGTTCGGCATCACGGCCTTCGCGGAGTCGCTGCGGCAGGAGATCACCGCCCAGGGCGTACGGGTCGTCGTGGTCGAACCCGGCTTCGTCGCCACCGAACTGATGGCCCACGTCAAGGACCCCGCGATGCGGGAGATGGCGCGGAAGATGGCCGCGTCCATGCGCACCCTGCAGCCCGAGGACATCGCGGACGCCATCGTGTACGCGGTCACCCAGCCGGAGCACGTCGCGGTCAACGAGATCCTCATCCGCCCGACCGACCAGACCCGGTAGGCGAGTCGGTCGGCGCACCTCCGGTGCGGCGGCGTCCGCCGCACCGGAGGCGTCACTCACCAGGAGGAGAGGTCTCGCCGTAGCCCTCGCGGATCAGTTCACCAGGTCCACTTCTGGTTGCTGCCGCCCCAGCAGGAGTAGAGCTGGATCTGGGTGCCGTTGCCGGTGCCCTGGCCGGCGGCGTCCAGGCAGAGTCCGGACTGGACGCCGACGATGGTGCCGTCGGAGTTGCGGCGCCACTTCTGGTTGTCGCCGCCCCAGCAGGAGTAGATCTGGACCTTGGCGCCGTTGCCGGTGCCGGCGGCGTCCAGGCACTTGTTGCCGTAGACCCGGAGCTCCTGGGCGGACGTGTAGGACCACTGCTGGTTACTGTTGCCGTTGCAGTCCCAGAGGGCGACCTGGGTGCCGTCGGTGGTGCTGGCGTTGGGCACGTCCAGGCAGCGGCCGGAGCCGACGCCCCTGATCGTCCCGCCACCGCCGCCGGGGGGCGGGCTGCTCGGAGGCGGCGTGGAGGTGGAGCCGTCCAGCGTGATGTTGGAGTTGCCGCTGCTCTGGTATCCCTCGGTGGCGAGGATCATGTAGTTGAAGCTGCCGAGGTTCA
>NZ_BOOC01000049.1 GCF_016863035.1 Microbispora corallina | reverse complement strand
GAGGGTGCGCTTCAAGAGGATCTCCCTGGTCTGTCGTGAGGCGTCACTTGCGCCCCAACCGTCAGTGAAGGAACGGCTAAAAGTTATACGAAGAATCAGGAGAGAAATAAGCAGTCTGAAGTGAAATCTTGCGACTTAGCCGTGCGCACCCTGAATGGCGGCTGAATGCCATTCCTGAGAATTTCCTGGGATTGGCTGATCACGCGGCATGTCCGTCTCGCGACGGCGACGGACAGTGATGGACCGGTCTACTGACCTCTGTGACGAAGGTCACAGCCGCTGAACGAAACCGGGCGGCCTCCCGGACCCGTCTCAGATGTCCCGCGCCATCCGCTCAGTGCGGTGGGCGCAGCCCCGCGACCAGGAGACCGACCAGCAGGCGCGCGTCGTAGCGGGGGTCGCCGTCCGCGCCGATGCAGAGGTTCCCGATCCCCCGCATGAGCTGGTAGGCGTCCAGGTCGGAGCGGATCTCGCCGGCGCCGGCCGCGGCGTCGAGCAGCCGGGCGCACACGGGCACGAGACGGTCGACGAAGTAGGCGTGCAGCGCGCCGAAGTCGGCGTTGTCGGGCCGCAGCACGGCGGCGAGTCCGTGCTTGGTGACCACGAAGTCGACGAAGAGGTCGATCCACCGCGTCAGCGCGGCGAACGGACTCGGACTGTCCGCCAGCAGAGCCCGACCGGCCTCGGCGCAGGTCTCGACCTGGCGCCGGTAGACGGCGACGACGAGATCCGCCCGCGTCGGGAAGTGGCGGTAGATCGTGGCCGTCCCGACACCGGCCCTGGCCGCGATGTCGCGCACCGGAGCCTCCACGCCCGACTCGACGAAGACCGCGGCGGCCGCGTCGAGCAGGGCCTCCTCGTTGCGCCGGGCGTCCGCCCGCTTGGGCCGCGCCGTCCGCCCCGCGCCCCGGTCGCCGTCGTCCATCGCTGCGTTCCCTCCACTGCCGGCTTTGCTAAACGGGACACTGTCCCGTATCGTCGAAACGGGACATCGTCCCGCTTCTCATGATGCCAGAGCCGCCGAACCGGCCGCGCATCGTCACCCACGATGGAGGACATGCTCATGCAGTACCGCACCTTGGGCCGCACCGGTGTGCAGGTCAGCACGCTCGCGCTCGGCGCGATGAACTTCGGCGCGATCGGGCGCACCACTCACGACGAGGCCGTCGCCATCGTCGACGCCGCCCTCGACGCCGGGATCAATCTCATCGACACCGCCGACCGGTACGGCGACGGCGAGTCGGAGGAGATGGTCGGCAAGGCCATCGCGGGCCGCCGCGACGACATCGTGCTGGCCACGAAGGCGGGCCTGCCGATGGGCGACGAGCGCAACCATCGGGGCGGCTCGCGCCGCTGGCTGGTCACCGCGCTGGACGACAGCCTGCGCCGCCTCGGCGTCGACCACGTCGATCTCTACCAGATCCACCGGTGGGACCCGAGCACGAGCGACGAGGAGACGCTGTCGGCCCTGACCGACCTGCAACGCGCGGGGAAGATTCGCTACTTCGGCTCCTCGACCTTCCCTGCCTACCGCGTCGTCGAGGCCCAGTGGGCCGCCCGCGAACACCACCTGAGCCGTTACGTCACCGAGCAGCCCAGCTACTCGATCCTCCAGCGCGGGGTGGAGACCCACGTGCTGCCCGTGACAGAGCAGTACGGGCTCGGGGTGCTGGCGTGGAGCCCGCTGGCCTCGGGCTGGCTGTCGGGCGCGGTCCGCGAGGGCCGGGAGGTCACCACCAGCCGCTCCTCGATCCTGCCGGAACGCTTCGACACCGCGCTGCCGTACAACCGGGCCAGGCTCGACGCCGTCGAGCGGCTCGCCGCGGTCGCCGACGAGACCGGCCTGACCATGATCCAGCTCGCGCTCGGATTCGTGACCGCGCACACCGCCGTGACCTCTGCGCTCGTCGGCCCCCGCACCCTGGACCACCTGCGCGCGCAGCTCGCCGCCGCGGACACCGTGCTCAGCGCCGACGTGCTCGACGCGATCGACGCCATCGTCCCTCCCGGCACCGACCTCGCCCCGCACGAGAAGTTCGACGCCCCACCCGCCCTGCTCGACCCGTCGCTGCGGCGGCGCTGACCGCTCACGCCCCCGTACGGCTCCCGGGGATCGCCTAGCGGCCGTCGAGGCGCTCGGCGACCGTCATCCACTCCAGCTCGGCCGCCTCCTTCTGGGCGGCGACGTCCCGCAGCTCGGCGTCGAGCGCGGCGAGGCGCTCGAAGTCGCCTGCGGCGTCGGCCATCGCGGCGTGGAGCTTGGTTTCCCGCTCCGAGAACCGGTCGACCTGCCGTTCGAGCCGGTTGAGCTCCTTCTGCAGCTCGCGCAGCTCCTTGGCCGACAGCCCGTCGGCGGGGGCGGCGTCACGGACGGGAGCCGGGGCGTCGGGGGCCGCGGCGGCCCGGGCGGACAGGGCCGCGCCCGCCGCCCTCCGCTCGAGGTACTCGTCGACGCCGCCGGGCAGCATCGACAGCCGCCCGTCGCCGAGGAGGGCGACGCAGCGGTCCGCCACACGCTCCAGGAAGTAACGGTCGTGGCTGACGACCACCAGCGTGCCGGGCCAGCCGTCGAGCAGGTCCTCCAGCTCGGTGAGCGTCTCGATGTCGAGGTCGTTGGTCGGCTCGTCGAGCAGCAGCACGTTGGGCTCGTTCATGATCAGTCTCAGCAGCTGCAGCCGGCGGCGCTCGCCGCCGGACAGGTCGCCGACCACCTTCCACTGGGCCTCGCCCCGGAAGCCGAGCCGTTCGAGCAGCTGGGAGGCCGACCACTCCTTCTTGCCCACCTGGACGTACTTGCGGATCTCCTCGACCGTCTCCAGCACCCGCCGACTGGGGTCGAGCTCGCCGAGCTCCTGCGACAGGTGCGCGAGCCGCACCGTCTTCCCGCGCACGAGGCGTCCCGAGTCGGGCTCGACCGTGCCGGACAGCAGGCGCAGCACCGACGACTTGCCGGAGCCGTTGACCCCGATCAGGCCGATCCGGTCGCCCGGGCCGAACTGGAAGGTGGAGTGGTCGAGGACGAGCGGCCCGGCGCCGGGGCCGCCGGCGTGCAGGGTGACGTCCTCCAGGTCGGCCACGGTCTTGCCGAGCCGGGCGGAGGCGAACCCCAGCAGCTCCACCGTCTCCCGCGCCGGCGGCTCGTTCGCGATCAGCGCCTCGGCGGCGTTGATGCGGAACTTGGGCTTGGAGGTGCGGGCCGGCGGGCCGCGCCGCAGCCAGGCGATCTCCTTGCGCATGAGGTTCTGCCGGCGCTGCTCGGCCGCCTCGGCGATCCGCGCGCGCTCGGCCTTGGCCAGGACGTACGCCGCGTAGCCGCCCTCGTAGCGCTCGACCGAGCCGTCCACGACCTCCCAGGTGCGGGTGGACACGGCGTCGAGAAACCATCGGTCGTGGGTGACGACCAGCAGCGCGGACCTGCGCTGGGCGAGGTGGCCGGCGAGCCAGGCGATGGCCTCGATGTCGAGGTGGTTGGTCGGCTCGTCGAGCACGATCAGGTCGTGCTCCCCGATGAGCAGCCTCGCCAGGGCCGTGCGGCGGCGCTCCCCGCCGGACAGCGCGCCGGCCGGGGACGACAGGTCGATGTCGCCGAGCAGGTTGGCCAGGATCTCCCGGATCCCGGCGTCTCCCGCCCACTCGTGCTCGGCCCGGCCGCCCAGCACCAGATCCCGTACGGACACCTCTGGGTCGAAGTCGTCGCGCTGGGACAGCAGGCCGACGCGCAGGCCGCGCGTGTGCGTGACCCGGCCGCTGTCGGGCCTCAGCTCGCCGGCGATGATCGAGACGAGCGTGGTCTTGCCCCCGCCGTTGCGACCGACCACGCCGACCCTGTCGCCCTGCTCCAGCCCGAGTGACACGTCGGACAGCAGCGGCTTGGGCCCGAAGGCGTGGGAGACCGACTCCAGATTGACCAGGTTCATCGCGCGTAAAGCCTATCCGGCCACGCTCGCACCGGGGACGGGCCCGGAGGCGGTGACGGCCGACCGGCAGTCGTCGGCGACCTCGATCCACTTCGCCAGCGCGGCGGCGTGCTCGGCCGACTCCGCGAGGAACGCGCAGGTCGGTCCCGAGCCGGACACCAGCGCGCCGAGCGCGCCGGCCGCCCGCCCGGCGTCCAGCGTCGCCGCGAGCGCGGGGCGCAGCTCCAGCGCCGCGGGCTGGAGGTCGTTGGTGAGAGCCCGGCCGAGCGCGTGGGGGTCGCCCTTCCGCAGGGCGGCCAGCAGGTCGTCGCTCGCCGTGGGCAGGGGCACCGGGCCTCCCGCCTCCTCCCTGAGGCGGTCGCATTCGCCGTACACGCGGGGGGTGGACAGGCCGCCGCCGGCGAGCGCGAAGACCCAGTGGAAGACGCCCGAGGTCGGAAGCGGGGTGAGCCGCTCACCCCGGCCGGTGCCCACCGCGGTGCCGCCGAGCAGCGCGAACGGCACGTCGCTGCCGATGTCGGCGCCGATCTCCATGAGGTCGCCGAGCGGGAGGCCGAGCCCCCACAGCTCGTTGCAGGCGACGAGCGCGGCGGCGGCGTCGGCGCTTCCCCCAGCCATGCCGCCGGCGACCGGGATCGACTTGCGGATCAGCAGGTCGGCCCGGTAGGAGCGGCCGGCCCACCGGGCCAGCGCGCGGGCCGCCCGCACGGCCAGGTTGTCGTCGCCGGCCGGGACCTCGCCGGCCGACTCGCCCTCGACCCGGACGCGCAGCGGCGCCTCCCCGGCGTCCCCGTCCGCCGGCTCGGACGCCGTGACCTCGTCGAACAGCGAAACGGCGTGGAAGACGTTCACCAGGTCGTGGTAGCCGTCCTCGCGGAGCGGGCCCACGGCCAGCTGGAGGTTGACCTTCGCGGGCACCCGCACGGTGACCGCGCTCATCGGTTCCCTCCCGGGACCGCGTCGCCGCCGGGAAGTGGCGCCCGCTCGTCCGGGGCGCGTCGGTTCGCTCCAGCCATGGGACCCGAGCCTAACGGGATCCGCGCCCCTCACCGGCCAAGAGATCCTCATAAAGGGGGGCGAAAGCCGTACACCTCTCGGTAGCGTTGCGTCCATCCCCCCTTCCGTGGAGCCTCCCATCGACCCCGACATCCCGACGAGCGCCCCGCTGTCCGCCGGCGACCCGGCCGAAATCGGCGGCCACCGACTGCTGGGCCGCCTCGGCGGGGGCGGGATGGGCACCGTCTACCTCGCGGCCGCCGAGGACGGGCCGCCGGTCGCCGTCAAGGTCATCCGGGCCGAGTTCTCCTCCGACCCCGGCTTCACGGGACGCTTCCGCTCCGAGGTCGAGCACGCCCGGTCGGTCGCCTCGTTCTGCACCGCCCGGGTGCTCGGGCACGGGGAGATGCCGGACGGCCGGCCGTACATGGTCACCGAGTACATCCCCGGCACGCCGCTCGACCGGCGGATCGCGGCGCACGGCGCGCTGGACGGGGCCACGCTGCACGGGGTCGCGTTCGGCGTGGCCGCCGCGCTGACGGCGATCCACGCGGCCGGCCTCGTCCACCGGGACCTCAAGCCCGCGAACGTCATCCTGTCGATGTCGGGACCGCGGGTGATCGACTTCGGGGTGTCCCGGGCCGTCGACGACACCCGGCACACCGGCACCGGCGAGGTCGTCGGAACCCCCGGCTGGTGGGCCCCCGAACAGCTCCAGGGCCGCCCGGTGACGCCCGCGGCCGACGTGTTCACCTGGGGCTGCCTCGTGGCGTACGCCGGGAGCGGCCGCCATCCGTTCGGCGAGGGCGACCCGATGGTCCTGGCCCACCGCGTGCTGGAGGCGGAGCCCGACCTCGGGTCGCTGCCCGAGCCGCTCGACAGCCTCGTGCGGCGGGCGCTCGACCGCGAGCCCCGGCACCGCCCGACCGCCCAGGACCTGCTGCTGGCCCTGGTCGGCGGCCGCCAGGAGCCCGCCACGCAGGTCATCGAGGAGCTGTGGGAGTCCCCGCGTGACGCGACCCCCTCCCGCGTACGGCGAGGGCGGCTGGCGGCGGCGATCGCGGCCGCGGTCGTCCTGGCCGTCGCCGCCGGCCTGCTCGTCGGGCTGCTGGCCGGACGGCCCGGGCCCGCGCCCGTCGCGGGCGGGCGGGACAGCGACGTCGGCCGCCGCTTCGAGATCGGGGACGTCCAGGTCGTGGTGGACCGGCCCGCCTGCCGGAGGTCCGGGGACGCCACGGCCTGCCTGGTGTCCTGGCGGGTGCTCAACATGGGCGGCGCCGCCGCCGACCTCGCCGGGCCCCCGGATCTCGTGGACGACGAGGGCGGCGTCCACCGGGCCGAGGACGGCGCGCGGCCGTCCTCGGTGCAGCCGGGGGACATGGTGGTGCTGACCGCGCGGTACGCCCTGCCCGGCGACCGTACGGCGGCCCTGCTGCGCGGCGACGTGGTCGCCGGCGGCTCCGCGATCACCGCGCGTCTCGGGGCGGCCTCGTGAGCCGGATGTTCTCCCGGCTCGCAGGGGCGGCGGCCGGGGCGTCGCTGCTCCTGGCGCTCGTCCCCGCCTGGCCGGGCGCGACGGCCACGGAAAGCTCGGCCGCCACGAAGAGCACGACAGCCGCCGAGACAGCCTCGATGGGCGCGACGATCTCCATGGGGACGAGCGGAGCGACGGCCGCGGTGAGCACGACGGCCGCGCCCCCGCCGGGCGGCTGCGGCGGCGCGACCGTGTCCGACCTGGACGGCGACGGCGCCGCCGACGCGGTGGCGGGCGACCCCTTCGCCCCCCGGCCGGAGGGCGCCGGCGCGGGCGGCGGACGCCTCCACCTGCTGCGCGGCAGGCCCGGGGCGCCGCTCGACCCCGTCGTCGAGGCGTTCGACGCGCGGGCGCCCGGATGGGCCGCCGCCATCGGCGACCTCGACGGCGACGGCTGCGCCGATCTGGTGGTGGGCGACCCGTTCGCGTACGGCGGGGCGGGCGCGGCCCAGGCCGAGGGTGCGGGCGCCGCGTACGTCTACTGGGGCGGCCGCGATCTCGGCACGACGCGGCTGGAACTTCGGGCGCCGGCGGCCCGGACCGGCGCCCATTTCGGCTGGTCGCTCGCGGTCGCGGCGGGCACGGTCGCGATCGGCGCGCCGTACGAGGACGCCGACGAGGTGGCCGACTCCGGGGCGGTCTACGTCTATCGGTTCACCGGGCGCGTGGCCGGGCCGCCGCAGCGGATCACCCAGAACACCCCGGGCGTGCCGGGCAGCGGCGAGGCGGGCGACCTGTTCGGGTGGTCGGTCGCGCTCGGCCGGCTCGGCGGCGCGCCCGGCCAGATCGACCTCGCCGTGGGCGCGCCCTTCGAGGACCAGGAGGAGGGTGGCCTGCCGGACACGGGCGCGATCACGGTCGTGTACGACGTGTCCCTGCGGCCGTGGTCGTTCCAGGGCGTGGGCTGGAACCTGGCCGCCGTCACCCGCGAGGTCGCGGCGCACGCCGGCGACCATCTCGGCCACAGCCTGGCGTACGGCGAACACGACGGCGTGGGCCACCTGGCCGCGGGCGCGCCGTACGCCGACGTGGACGGCGTGCGCGACGCGGGGGCCGTGCTGCTCTTCCAGGCCGCCGGCCCGGGGCCGCGCTTCGTCCGCCTGCTGCGTGAGGGCGCTGTCGCGGGCACCGGCGACCGGTTCGGCTTCTCGCTGGCCTTCGCCGGGCCCTTCCTGGTCGCCGGGTCACCCGGGAGCGGCCTCCCCGGCGCGCCCGAGAGCGGCGCCGCGCACGTCATGGCCCTCGCCGGCCCACCCGAGCGGCGGACGCTGACCGAGCGCGACCCCCGGCCGTACGACCACTTCGGGTGGAGCGTGAGCGGGACGCCGGACGGCCGGCTCCTCGTCGGCGCGCCCGACCGGGGGGTGACGGGGGCGGTGACGGTGGCCGCGGCGGGACCGGCGGGCCCCGGCGCGCCCTCCGGGGTGTCGTGGGGGGCCCAGGCGGCCAAGACCACCACGAGCGGAGGTTCCCGCGAACTTCTCCCCCCGAAAGAGGGTCCAACCGGAGAGGAGGCCCTGGACTTCGGAGCCGCCGTGGCCGGATGAGGCGGAGGACGTGTGGACGTTCGCGACATGCCGACCCTTCCCGGCGGGAGGCCACAGGCCGCCCGAGGCGCCGTGCCCGGCAGGCCGGCTCCGCCGGTCCGGCGCGTCCTTCTGCGGACCGCGGCTCTGGGGGCCGTGCTGGCCGCCACATCAGCCGTCCTGACCGCTTCGGCCGCCCAGGGACAGGCGCCGCCGCCACCGCCCACGGACATCGGCCGGCGCCTCATGCTCACGGCCGGGTTCGACGCGCCGTGGATGCTCGTGCAGACCCCCGGCTGCGGCTACCCGAACTGGGCGAGGGGCGTCCGCCACCCCAACCGGCAGACCTGCCGCCTCGTCGTGCTCTTCGGCAATCCGGGCCCCGATCCCGTGCGCCTCGCCGGCCGGTTCCCGGATCTCGTCGACGACCGGGGGACGGCGCACTACGCCGTCCGGGTGTCCGGTGTCCCCCTCAGGGCCCTGCGGCCCGGCGAGCGGGTCGTGAGGCTGACCTTCTCGTACGGCATGCCGAAGGGACGCAGGCCGGTCCGCCTGCAGGGCGCCGTGCTCGCCGGGGGTCCCGGCGTGCGGGTGACGCTGTGAGGGCGGCCGGGACGCCGGCGCTCCTCACCGCGCTCCTCACCGCGCTGGTCGCGGCCCCCGTTCACGTGAATCCTCCGATCCGGAGGTGCGCGCCGGAGATCGTGGTGGCCGATCCGAGCGGGCAGGAGTACCGCTCGCCCGGCGTGGGGTCGCTGTACGCGCTGAAGTTCGACGAGTACGGCCCGCCGCGCGTGCGGGCCGCGCTGACCCGCGGGCAGGTGCCGGTCACCCCGGAGGGCCCGCTGGCCCGCGCCGACATCGACGGGGACGGCTGCGAGGACCTCGTCGTCGGCTCCCCTCATGTGGACGCCTTCAGACAGCCCGACGCCCCCGCCATCGGGGCCGGCCCCGGCGACGACGGCCTCGTCCAGATCCTGTGGGGCGGGCCGGGGGACTCGCCCGGCGTGCGCGACACGACCGTCCTGCCGGCGCCGGAGGCGGGACGGCGGGGGCACTTCGGCTGGTCGGTGGCGGCGGCGAAGGGTCTCGTGGCGGTGGGGGCGCCCCACGAGGACGCGCCGGGCGCCGCGGACTCCGGGGCCGTCTACCTCTTCCGGCTGTCCGGCCGTGAGGTGCGGGACGCCCCCCGCCGCATCACCCAGGACTCCCCCGGCGTGCCCGGCAACGGCGAGGCGGGCGACGCGTTCGGCTGGTCGCTGGCCCTGGCGGACCTCGGCGGCCTCACGGGCGTGCCCGAGCTCGTGGTGGGCGCGCCGTACGAGGACGACGACGGCGCGGGGCGGCAGCAGGACGGGCAGGGCGTGCCGCACGCGGGGGCGGTGACCCTCCTGGCGGATGTCACCACGGCCGGCCCGACGCGTGGGTGGCGGTTGTCCGGACCCTCGGCGCCCGGGGCGCGGTACGGCTACGCGCTGGCCACGGGCGAGGGGGACGGCCCTGCCTACCTCGCGGCGAGCGCGCCCGGCGTCGACGCCGTGAACCTGTACGAGGTGACCCCGGACGGGGAACCCCGGCCCGTCCTGCAGTGGCGGGGGACGGGCGCGTTCGGGTTCTCGCTGGCCCTGGGCTACGGCCGGCTCGCCGTCGGAGCCCCGTACGGCGGGACCGCCGGGACCGTGACCGCGCTCCCGCTGGACGGCGGCCCGGCGACGACCCTGCCCGGGAGCGGCGCCGGCGACCGGTTCGGGTGGGCCGTGGCCTGGGCCGACGACGGATGGCTCCTGGTGGGCGCCCCGGACAGGGGCACCACGGGAGCCGTCGCGCTCGTCCCGCTGGGCGGCGGGGAGAGGATCTGGCTCGCGCCGGGCGACGGCTTCGTCCCCTCCCCTCCGTCCGCCGGAATCGGGCCCCGGTTCAAGCCCAACGAGCAGGGCGTCGCGCTCGACTTCGGGGCCTCCATGGGCTGAGCACCGCCCGGGCTCCCAGGCAGGTCGGAGGACGCCGCGGGCGGGCTTTCCCGGACCGGTCAGAGGATGCCGCGGGCGGTGAAGGCGGTGGTGACCGCGCCGGCCGCGGCTGAGCCGTACAGGCGCCGGGCGGCGGCGACGGTGGCCTGGGCGGCGGCCGCGAACGTGGTGTCGGGCGCGAACGCGAACTGCGCCTCGATGATCAGCGTGCTCGCCCTGCGGTCGCCGAGGGCCGTGCGGATGTCCCACAGGGCCCGCGACCAGATCTCGCCGTCCGCGTGCACCTCGCCGACGACGTCCTGCGGGTAGTGCTTGTCCCCGTCGAGCCGGCGCAGGCAGTGCGGGGCGTTCGTGTAGCTCGTCGAGTCCCAGTCGGCGACGCAGGCCTCGTCGGTCCTGGTCGGCGTTCCCGTGGCCCAGCTGCTCACGGCGACCGCGAGGTAGTCGCCGAACGCCTCACCGATGGCGCCGGACTCCGCGGTCGTGCCGAAGCCGGGGACCTGGCCGTCCTGGACGCTGTGGCCGTACTCGTGCACGATCACCTCGGCGTCCTCGCCGTCGTCGACTCCGCCCTTGCCCAGCGAGATGTTCGCCTTGTCGTCGCGGAAGAAGGAGTTGTCGCCGCCGTACTGGTCGATGCGCAGCTCGATCTGCCGCTGGTTGACCGGGCGCAGCGAACCGCCGAACCCGAGCGACTGGATGTACCGCTGCGCGGCGGTCACCCAGTAGTAGCCCATGACCTGCTCGAACTGGTCGGCGTCCCGGTGATAGGCGGGGAAGGCGCCGCCCGTGGCGCGGGCGGCCGCTCCGGTCCCGCTCTTGACCCGTACGTAACGGCCCGTGAGCGTGCCCGATCCGTCGAGGTCGGTCAGCGTCACGGTCCGGTAGGCGGGCGCGAAGACCGGCAGGTCGGCGTCCTTGGCGTCGGTGAGCGTCTGCAGGCCGAGCTGCTGGACGGGGTTGGGGGCGAAGACCGTTCCGGTGGCCGTGGCCGTGTAGGGGTCCGCGGCGGCCACGGCCGGCGCGGCTGCGGCGGCCAGGGTCAGGGCGCCGGTGAGGCTCATGATCACAAGGGGGGTGCGCGGCATTGGATCCTCCGTCGAAGAGCGCGGAAGCCCCAACACTAGATCCGCGACCCATATCGCCCGCAAGCCCTCATACGCCTATTCCGCGGCCGATACGGGATCGGCACCGGGAGAGCGGCGCCAGCGCCAGTCGAGCTCGCCGGGGGCCGGGGGCGGGCCGGGCAGAGCCGGGGCGTCCGCGGCCGCCATGCCGTCGAGCAGCATCGCGAGGTGACGCAGGCGCAGCTCACGGGTGCGGCCGGGGTCGGGGACGCGGATCGCGGCGCACCCTTCGAGGACGAGCCCCACGTCGCCGGTCACCACGTCCCGCCGGAGCCGTCCACTTGCGGCGGCGCGCCCGGCCAGGGCCGCGCCGAGCGCCCCCGCCCGCTCGGCGTCCCGGCGCATCTCCGGCGTCGGGGTGAACGTCCCCGCCAGGTGGACGGTGAGGGAGTGGACGTCGGCCTCGACGACCCGCTCAAGGAAGCGGGTGAACGCGGCCCAGCCGTCGGGCTCGGCGTCCGCCGCCTCGGCCTCGGCGATGAAGCGGCGCAGCCCGTCGTGACACAGACGGCGGAGCAGGTCCTCCTTGCCCGCGTACCGCCGGTAGAGGGCGCTCATGCCGACCCCGGCCCGCTCGGCGACGGCGGCGATCGGCGCCTTCGGGTCCTCCAGGAACACCGCACGGGCGGCGTCGAGGATCACGGAGTCGTTGCGGGCCGCGCGTCCCCGCCGGGCCGGCTCGGTCTCGGTCATGTTCGCCAGCGTAACAGTGGAACGGATCGTTCCGTTCTGCTATGCTCTTATCAGAGCGGAACACTCCGTTCCGAAGTTGGCGGAAGGGATCGACCATGAGCGAGAACACGGTGGGGAACTGGCGGGGTCTGCTGGCGGAGGCCCACGACGCCCTGCGCCGGACCGTGGCGGCCGTCGGCCCGGACGGCTGGAACCTGCCCACGCCCTGCGAGAAGTGGTCGGTCACGCAGGTGCTGCAGCACGCGACGGGCGACCAGATCGCGTTCGCCGCGGCGATCACCGGAGGTGCCTGGCCGTCGGAGGACCCGTTCGCCCCGTCGGGCCGTCTCGACGGCGACCCGGTCGCCTATCTGGCTCGGGCCCTGGAGACGTCGGCCGCGGCCTGGGCCGGTGTGGGCGACGGGGACGAGGGCGTGCCGACCCCGCTGCCCCACGGTCCGCTGCCGGCCTGGCTCGCGGGCGGGGCGTGCGCGCTCGACGCCGCGGTCCACGCCTGGGACATCGCGGTGGCCACCGGGCAGCCCTCGCCGCTGTCGGAGGAGGCGGCCCGGTCGCTCATGACGGTCGCGGCCGCCGTCGTCGAACCGCTGCGCGCGTACGGCGCGTACGCCCCGGCGCTCGACGCGGGGCCCGAGGCCGGGGAGGCGGCGGCCCTGCTGTCGTACCTGGGCCGTTGCCCCACCTGGACTCCCGCCGGGTGACGTCTCCGCACCCGGCCCCGGTGTCCGCCGTACGGGTCAGGGCGTGGACGGGGCGGCGGCCCGGCGGTGCTCGGCGATGCGGGCGAAGTCCTCGACGCCGAGCTGCTCCCCCCGGGCCGACGGGTCGACGCCCGCCGCGACCAGGGCCTCCTCGGCCGCGGCGGCCGTGCCGGCCCACGACGCGAGGGCGGCGCGCAGGGTCTTGCGGCGCTGGGCGAACGCGGCGTCGACAGCGGCGAAGACCTCCTCGCGGCTCGCCGTCGTGACCGGGGGATCGCGCCGGACGAGGGAGACCAGGCCGGAGTCGACGTTGGGCGCGGGCCAGAAGACGTTGCGGCCGACCGGCCCGGCTCGGCGCACGTCGGCGTACCAGGCCGCCTTGACGGACGGGATGCCGTAGATCTTCGATCCGGGAGTCGCGGCCAGCCGGTCGGCCACCTCGGCCTGCACCATCACCAGCCCGCGTCGCAGCGACGGCAGCGTCTCCAGCAGGTGGAGCACGACGGGCACGGACACGTTGTACGGCAGGTTGGCCACGAGCACGGTGGGGGCGGCCCCCAGGTCCTGCGGCCCGATCCGGAGCGCGTCGGCCCGGACGACGGTCAGCCGATCGGCCGCCTCCGGGGCGCGCTCGGCCACGGTCAGCGGCAGCTGGGCGGCGAGGACCGGGTCGATCTCGACGGCGACGACCCGCGCGACCTCGGGGAGCAGCGCGAGCGTGAGCGATCCGAGCCCGGGCCCGATCTCGATGGCCACGTCGTGCGGGGCGACCCCGGCCACCCGGACGATCCGGCGGACCGTGCCGCCGTCGATCACGAAGTTCTGCCCCAGCTTCTTCGTCGGCCTGAGGTCGAGCTTCTCCGCCAACGCGCGCACTTCCACCGGCCCGAGCAGACTCATGCATCCAGTGTCGTGCATGCGAGCGTGTCGAATTACGCGGCGGATCCGCGCCGGGCTTGCCATCCTTTCCGTCTTCGGCGACGAACGGCCGGTGTACGGAGGGAGCTGACGTGGATAATGTGGCGACGCGCGGCGCCGCGCCCCAAGGAGACCCGCCCATGGATCCCACCGGTGCAGAGCCCCTGCGCCCCCAGGACCCGCCGGCCGTCGGACCGTACCGGCTGCTCGGCCGGCTCGGCGAGGGCGGGATGGGGACGGTGTACCTCGCCGTGGCCCCCGGCGGCCGGCTCGTCGCGGTCAAGGTGGTGAAGGCGCAGTTCGCGCTCGACGAGGACTTCGCCGCCCGCTTCCACGCCGAGGTCGGCAACGCCCGCAGGGTCGCCTCGTTCTGCACGGCCCAGGTCCTCGACAACGGCGACGCCGCCGACGGCACGCCGTACATGGTCACCGAGTACATCGCGGGGACGCCGCTGTCGCGGCAGATCGACCGGTACGGCCCGCTGGAGCCGGGCCCGCTGCACGGCGTGGCCCTCGGCGTGGCGGCGGCCCTCGCGGCCATCCACGTGGCGGGGCTCGTCCACCGCGACCTGAAGCCGGCCAACGTCATCCTGTCCCTGACGGGACCGAGGGTGATCGACTTCGGCATCGCCCGGGCCCTGGACACGAGCCACAGCTTCACCCAGTCGGGCGAGCTCCTCGGAAGCCCCGGGTGGTGGGCGCCCGAGCAGGTGCGGGGCGAGGAGGTGACCCCGGCGGCGGACGTCTTCGCCTGGGGCTGCCTCGTGGCCTACGCCGGGACCGGCCGCCACCCCTTCGGCCGGGGCGACCTCGTCACGCTGGCGGCCCGTGTGCTCAACTCGCGGCCCGACCTCGGCACGCTGCCCGCGCCGCTCGGCGAGCTCGCCCACCGGGCGACCGCCTCCGACCCCGCCCGGCGGCCGTCGGCCCAGGATCTGCTCATCGCCCTCGTGAGCGGTGTCGTGCCCGGCGCCGCGTCGCCCGCCGCCGCGGCCACCGAGGCGCTCACCCGGTCCTGGGAGCCGCCGCCGAACGTCGCGGAACGCCGGCGTGACGTCGCCGCCGCGCAGACGCTGATCGACCCGGCGTCCGCGGCGACGGACCCCCGGCAGCTCTCCCCGGGCGCCGGGACTCCGCCCACCGCTCCTCCGCCCGCGCGGCGGCGGTCACGGGGCGGCCGCTGGCTGCTGGCCGCGGCCGCCGTGGCGGTCGCCCTGAGCGTCTCGGTCGCGGTGCTCGTCAGGGCGACCGGAGGAGCGGGCCGGTCGGCCGGAGCCATCCGGCCGCCGACGGCCGGCACGGCGGCAGGCCCGGCGGCCACCCCGGGCCCGGACGTCGGACGACGCATCCACACCGGCGGCTACGACCTCCAGCTGATCGTCCCGGCGGCCCCCCGCTGCGGCCTCACGTCGTACGGCGCCGTGACGGCGCGGGAGGGCGGCCTCTGCGTGGTCACGTGGACGCTCCTGAACCTGGGCGGGGACGAGGCCGCGTTCGCGGCATCCTCCCCGCGCCTCGTGGACGACCGGGGCGCGGACCACCCGGCCGAGGCCGCGTCGACCGCCTTCCCCGACGCCGTCGCCCCGGGCGCTCGGGCCGACGGCGTGCTGGTCTTCGACCTCCCTCCGGGCCGGCGGCCCGCGACCCTGGTGGTCGCTCGAGGCGTGGAGGTGCGGCTGTGAGGCGGCCGTCCGTGCTGGCCGCCGTCGCCGCCCTGATCCTGTTCGCCGCCCTCCCGCCCGCCGGGGCGTCCCCGGCCCTCGCCCGCACGGACGGCTGCGCGGGGGCGGGCGCCGCCGACTTCGACGGCGACGGCACCGACGACGCCGTCGCCGGGGACCCGTTCGCCGGGGTGGGCGGCCTCGCGGGGGCGGGCGCCGTCCACGTGCTCCTCGACGCGGGTCGCGGGGGCGTGCTGGCGCTGCACGCCCCCGTCCCCTCCGCCGGGGCCGCCTTCGGGTGGTCGGT
This sequence comes from Microbispora corallina, assembly GCF_016863035.1. Classification (GTDB taxonomy): domain Bacteria; phylum Actinomycetota; class Actinomycetes; order Streptosporangiales; family Streptosporangiaceae; genus Microbispora; species Microbispora corallina. The sequence goes on along the minus strand of NZ_BOOC01000049.1, from coordinate 46,910 downwards.
GCGCACCGCCCATGTGGACGCCGACCGGTGCCTGGACGTCATCGTCGGCGCGCCGTACGCCGACCAGGACGGCACGCGAGATGCGGGGGCGGCCTACGTCGTCTTCGGCACCCCCTCGGGCACGCCCCGGGTGGCGGCCCTGCGCCCCGATCCCGAGCGGGACGCGCACTTCGGCTGGTCGGTCGCCGCGGCCGAGCTCGGCGAGGGCGGCGCGCTCGTGGCCGTCGGGGTCCCGCACGCCGACAGCGACGGAGAGCGGGACTCGGGGGCCATCGACCTGTTCCGGGTGCGGGAGACCCCGGAACGGCTCGCGAGGATCACCCAGGACTCCGACGGCGTCATCGGCAACAGCGAGGCCGGCGACATGTACGGCTGGGCGGTCGCCCTCGGCCGTCTCGGCGGCAGGCCTGACGACCTCGACCTCGCCGTGGGCGTGCCGTACGAGAACGACGACGGCGCGGGCAGGCAGGTCGACACCGGAAGGATCGACGCGGGCATGGTAGGCGTCGTCTTCGACGTGATCACGGCCCGCGGGCACTACGGGAGCGTCAAGTGGGACCTGCGCCAGGCCACCGACGCGGTACGGGAGAGCTCGGGCGACCGGTTCGGCTACGCGCTCGACTACGCGGAGTGGAAGGGCGACGGCTACCTGGCCGCGACCGCGCCGCTGACGGACGGCGACACGAAGGACTCCGGCCTCGTGCAGGTGTTCGTCCGCAGGGGCGCCGGGCAGCTGGCGCCGTTGCGCGCCCTCGGCCCCGTGTCCGCCTGGAGCCTCGCCTGGTGGGACGCGGGCGGCGTCCTGTCGCTCGCCGCCGGCGCCCCCTACGCGCCGTCCGGGCCGGCGCGGGAGGCCGGGGTGGTGCGCGCGTTCGCCGACGCCGGTCAGAGCGCCGCGAACGGTCAGCTCGTCGCGGGAAGCGGCGGCAGGCAGCTCGCCGTGGGGAGCGCCGCGTACGAGCACCTGGGCGCGGCCGTCACGGACGTGGGCGGCGCCACGCCTTTCACGCCCGGCCGCACGCTGCTCGCGGGCGCCCCCGACCACGGGCCGACGGGCGCCGTCGCCCTCCTGGACGGCGGGCGCGCGACCTACCGGCCGCCGGGGACGGGCGTGTCGTCAGCCGATCTCGGCGCCGCCGTCGCGGGCTGACGCCGCGCCCGCGACCGTCACCAGGCGCCGAAGGCCCGTTCGCCGTTGGCGCTGACGGCGGCGGCGAGCGCCGCCACGTCCATCCCCTTGACCTCGGCCAGGCAGCGGAGCGTCAGCGGGATCAGGTACGGCGCGTTCGGCCTGCCCCGGTGGGGCGTCGGCGGCAGGTAGGGTGCGTCGGTCTCGACCAGCACCAGCTCGGCCGGGGCCACCCGCGCCGCCTCCCGCAGGTAACCGGCGTTCTTGTACGTCACGGGGCCCGAGAACGACATGTAGTAGCCGGCCTCGGCGCACTGCTTGGCCAGCTCGGCGTCGCCGGAGAAGCTGTGGAACACCACGACGTCGGGAGCGCCCTGGTCGGCCAGCACGGCGATCACGTCGTCGTGCGCGTCACGGTCGTGGATCACCAGCGCCCTGCCGGTGCGCTTGGCGATCTCGATGTGCGCGCGGAAGCTCGCGTGCTGGTCCTCCCGCGACGCCCAGTCGCGGAAGTAGTCGAGCCCGGTCTCCCCCACGGCCCGTACGTGGGGCAGGCGGGCGAGCTCCTCGATCTCCGCGAGCACCTCAGGCGTCGCCGCGTGCGCCTCGTTGGGGTGGATGGCCACGCCCGCGTAGACGTCGCGGTGGTCGCCGGCCGTCTCGGCGTTCCATCGGGACGAGGGCAGGTCGTACCCGACGGTGACGAGCCGCGTCACGCCGACCGCCCGCGCCTCGTCGAGGATCGACTCGACCGTGGCGGCGGCCGCCTGGGCGGCCAGCGCCACGGGGTCGCCGGACGAGGCCTGCCGTCTGCCGACCATGATGTCCAGGTGGCAGTGGCTGTCGAACACCTCGCCCGGCAGCGGCTCGGGCGGCGGTGGGAGCTCGCTCACGACCGGCCCGTCAGGCGCTCTCGAGGCGCGGGAAGAGGATCTCGCCCTTGACGATCTCGGCCCCGGCGGGCAGCCGGCCCCAGGTGGCGGCGTCCGCGATGCGCTGGGCCGCGAGGGCGCCGAGATGCGGCTCGGCTCCCAGCGACGCCCAGAGCTTGGCGCTCGTCGTGGGCATGACCGGGTTGAGCAGGACCGCGATCGCGCGCAGCGACTCCGCCGCCGTGTAGAGGATCGTCGCCAGGCGCGCCTGGCCCTCGGGCGAGTCGTCCTTGGCGACCTTCCACGGGGCCTGCTCGCTCAGGTAGCCGTTGACCTGCTTCACGAAGTCGAAGACGGCGCCGAGGCCGCCCGCGAAGTCGAGGTGATCGCCGATCATGACGTCCGCCCGGGCGACCGCCGCGGCCAGCCCGTCCGCGATCGCCTGCTCCGCGGGACCGGCGTCCGTGGCCTCGGGCAGTGTGCCGTCGAAGTACTTGCCCACCATGGCGGCCACCCGCGAGGCGAGGTTGCCGAAGTCGTTGGCCAGCTCGGAGGTGTAGCGGGCGGTGAAGTCCTCCCAGGAGAACGAGCCGTCCTGCCCGAACGGGATCGCCCGCAGGAAGTAGTAGCGGTAGGCGTCGACGCCGAAGTGGCCGGTCAGCTCGCGGGGCGAGATGCCGGTGAGGTTCGACTTGCTCATCTTCTCGCCGCCGACCATGAGCCAGCCGTTGGCGAAGACCCGGCCCGGCAGCGACAGTCCGTTCGCCATGAGCATGGCCGGCCAGATGACCGCGTGGAACCGGAGGATGTCCTTGCCCACCAGGTGGACGTCGGCCGGCCAGGTGGTGTCGAACTTGGCCTGGTCGGCGCCGTACCCGACGGCGGTCGCGTAGTTGAGCAGCGCGTCGATCCACACGTAGATGACGTGCTTGGGGTCCCACGGGATCGGGATGCCCCAGTCGAACGTGGAACGGGAGATCGACAGGTCCTGGAGGCCCTGCCGGACGAACTGGACGACCTCGTTGCGTGCCGAGGCCGGCTGGATGAAGTCCGGGTTGGCCTCGTAGAACTCCAGCAGGCGAGGACCGTAGTCGGAGAGCCGGAAGAAGTAGTTCTCCTCCTTCAGCCACTCGACCGGCCGCTTGTGGATGGGGCACAGGTCGCCCTCGAGGAGCTCGCCCGGCGACTTGTACTCCTCGCAGGGCACGCAGTACGGCCCTTCGTAGCCGCCCTTGTAGATCTCGCCCTTGTCGTACAGGTCCTGCACGAACTCCTGCACGCGTTCGGTGTGCCGCGGCTCGGTGGTGCGGATGAAGTCGTCGTTGGCGATCTGGAGGTGCTCCCAGAGCGGCTTCCAGGACTCCTCGACGAGCTTGTCGCACCACTCCTGGGGAGTCACGCCGTTCGCCTCGGCCGTACGCATGATCTTCTGACCATGCTCGTCCGTGCCGGTGAGATACCACACCTTCTCGCCACGCTGACGGTGCCAGCGGGTGAGGACGTCACCCGCGACGGTCGTGTAGGCGTGGCCCAGGTGCGGGGCGTCGTTGACGTAGTAGATCGGCGTCGAGACGTAGAACGCCGACTCCCCGGATGCAGTCGTTCCTGTAGCCGCCATGTGCGAATCCTATCGGCCCGCGGGGGATGCCTCCCCTGGGTAAACGGCCGGTGGTCAGGCCACCGACTCGCGGTTGACGGCCTGCGCGGCCTCCTCGGCGGCGGACGCCGCGATGTCCGCCGGGGTCTCCCGGGAACGGCGGATGCCGAGGATGCTGATGAACAGCGACGCGAAGATCGTCTGGAAGCTCATGACGAACGCGGTGGCCGACGGCACGACCAGGCGCAGCGACTCGGCCGGGATCAGCTCGCCGAAGTTGCGGCCGCCCCAGTGGGCGAGCGAGGCGCCGAGGCCGGCGAGACCGGCGATGGCCAGGGCGCCGCCCGCGAGCAGGCCCTTCTCCAGCGTGACGATGTCGACGAGCTTGCGGATGCGCCGGTCCTCCGGCAGGAAGCCCTCCTCGGCCGCGTACACCTTGGTGAACAGCGCGAACAGCACGGCCTGGAAGCCGATCACCACCATCGCCGACGCGCCGACGAGGGTGTCGACGTCGAAGGCGAGCTTGCCGATGTAGACCGGGCCGAACGTCAGCGCCGCGCCGGCCAGCAGGCCGAGGCTCATCAGGACCAGGCCCGGGATGAAGAACAGCCAGCGGGGGCTGTACAGCAGCAGGAAGCGCAGGTGACGCCAGCCGTCCCGCCAGGAGCGCAGGTGCGGCGGGCGGGAGCGGCCGTCGGGCGACAGCGTCGTCGGCACCTCGCGGACGTCCAGGCCCTGCAGCGTGGCCTTGACGACCATCTCGGAGGCGAACTCCATGCCGCCGGTCTGCAGGCCGAGCCGCAGGATCGAGTCGCGGCGGAAGCCACGCAGGCCGCAGTGGAAGTCGCCGATCTCGCTCGGGAAGAACAGCCGGCCGATGAACGACAGGACCGGGTTGCCGAGGTAGCGGTGGAGCGGGGGCATGGCGCCCGGCGCGATGCCGCCGCGGAACCGGTTGCCCATCACCAGCTCCGCGCCGTCGCGCAGCTGCTCGACGAACGGCAGCAGGTTCGTGAAGTCATAGGAGTCGTCGGCGTCGCCCATGATGACGTACTTGCCACGGGCGGCCCGGACGCCGCCGATCAGGGCGTTGCCGTACCCCTTCTCGTCAACGTGGACGACACGGGCGCCCGCGTCGCGCGCGAGCTGCTGCGACCCGTCGGTGCTGCCGTTGTCGGCGATCACCACCTCGCCGTCGATCCCGTGCTCGCGCATGCTGGTGAGGGCCTTGCGCACACAGATCTCAACGGTCTCGGCCTCATTGAGGCATGGCATGACAACGGTAAGTTCCACGTCGCAACTCCTCGCATATGACGGCAGGACACCAATGATGCCCGCTTCCCCGTAGGGCCCGAGTCAAGTCCACAAAACGGCTGGCATTCTGTAACCATGGTCGCGGTCGCGGATCCTCCTTCAGTGGACGCCTCCCCGGTCGGCCGTTGGAAGCGCGCGGTCGCGCTCCTGCGCCGTCACCGGGTCTTCGCGCTGACCTGCGCGGCAGCGGCCGTGCTCAGGGTCGTCACCATGCTCGGGTTCGGCCCGGCCATGTGGTTCAACGACTCCTACGACTACGTGTCGGTCGCGCTGCGCCCACGGCCGCACCCGATCAGGCCCGACGGGTACAGCTTCTGGCTGTTGATCCTCAAGCCATTCCACAGTTTCGGGCTCGTCGTCTTCACTCAGCACGTCATGGGTCTCGCGGCGGCCGTGACGATCTATGCGTTGCTGACCAAGAGATTTGGCATCCCAGCTTGGGGGGCGACCCTCGCGGCCGCCCCCGTCCTGTTCGACGCGTACCAGATCGAGCTGGAACAGCTGGTCATGTCGGACACGATGTTCATCCTGCTGGTGGTGGGCGTCGTCACGCTCGTCCTGTGGCACCGGACGATGTCGTGGAAGACCGGGGCCGTCGTCGGGCTGCTGCTCGCGCTGACCGCGCTGACCCGGAGCATCGGCCTGCCGATCCTCGTGCTGATCGTGGCCTACCTGGTGGTGAAGCGGGCCGGCTGGCGGCCCGTCGTCGCGATGGTCGTGGCCTGCGCCGTCCCGGTCCTGGGGTACATGAGCTGGTTCAAGGCGGTGAACGGCCAGTTCGCGATGACCAACAGCGACGGCGTCATCCTCTACATGCGCACCGCGCTGTTCGCCGACTGCCACAAGATGAACATCGACTCCCGCAAGGAGCTCGAGCTCGCGCTGCTGTGCATCAACACGCCGCCGGACAAGCGGGCCCCGTCGGCCCAGGCGTACCTGTGGTGGGACGAGCAGAACCAGCTCCACGTCTTCGGCTCAGGCATGAAGTTCACGCCGCAGATCAACGCCGACGCGAGCACGTTCGCGAAGCGGGCGATCCTCTCCCAGCCCGGCGACTACGTCGCGGGGGTCGCCAAGGACTTCTTCCGCGCCTTCCGCTGGGACCGCCCGCAGTTCCCGGACGCCAAGACGTTCCTGCAGTACGAGTTCCGCAACGAGTACACGCGGAAGCTGCCGGCGTGGAGCTCCTACCACAGCACGACGGACCGGGACGCCGAGGCGTACGAGAACGGGCCGGCCGCCACCCACGTCGTCTCGCCCTGGTACGACATCATGGTCGGCTACCAGAAGGTGGTGCGCCTGCCCGGCATCGTGCTGGGGGTGCTGCTGCTCGTCGGCCTGTACGGCGTGGCCGTGCGGTGGCGCGAGCTCGGCGGGCCGGCGCTGCTGCCGTGGCTCGGCGCGGTGGGGCTCGTCCTCGCCCCGGCCGCGACGGCCGAGTTCGACTACCGCTACCTGCTCCCGGCGGTGCCGCTGGCGTGCATGGCCGCCGCCATCGCGCTCGCCGGCCTGCGCCGCCCGCGTCCCGAGGCGGTCGAGCCGCCCGCCGCCGCCGCCGTCCCCGAGCCCGCCTGACCCGCAGTACGTCCGGCCTTACCCGCGCGGCGGCCGGCCGTGCGCGGCAGCGGGGCGTGCGCGGGGGCCGGCCGGGTGCGGGGGGCTCAGACGGCGTGGACGGCGTTGTACACGTCGCGTTTGGGGACGCCGGCCGCCCGGGCCACGTCGGCGATCGCGTTCTTGCGCGGCACGCCCGACGCCTCCAGGCGGGCCACCTCGCCGACCAGGTCGTCGAGGCTCGGCGGCGTGAGGTCCGGCTCGCGCCCGCCCACGACCAGCGTGATCTCGCCCCTGACCTCGCCCGCCGCCCACGCGGCCAGCTCGCCGAGGCCGCCGCGCCGCACCTCCTCGTAGGTCTTGGTCAGCTCGCGGCAGACGGCGGCGGGCCGGTCAGGCCCGAACGCCTCGGCCATCGCCTCCAGGCAGGCGTGGAGCCGGTGCGGCGCCTCGAAGAACACCATCGTCCGCTCCTCGGCGGCCATGGCGGCGAACCGCCGGGCGCGCTCCCCCGGCTTGCGCGGCGGGAAGCCCTCGAAGCAGAACCGGTCGCTTGGCAGGCCCGACACGGCGAGGGCGGTCGTGACGGCCGACGGGCCGGGCAGCGCGGTGACCGCAATCCCCGCCTCGACGGCGAGGCGGGTCAGGCGGTAGCCGGGGTCGGACACGCCCGGCATCCCGGCGTCGGTGATCACCACGACGTCCTGCCCCTGGATCAGGGCCTCCACCAGTTCCTCGGCGCGAGCGGACTCGTTCGCGTCGTAGTAGGAGACGATCCGGCCCGTGAGGGCCACGTCGAGGTCGGACGCGAGCCTGCGCAGCCTGCGGGTGTCCTCGGCCGCGATCACGTCGGCCGCTCCGAGCACCTCGCGGAGCCGCGGCGACGCGTCCCCTGGCCTGCCGATAGGGGCTCCGGCGAGAATCAGCACCCATCCACCCTATGGCTGTGTGAAACGTTCATCGGCGAAAGGCCGGATATCCACAATCGGCGCGTAGGCCGTGTTCGCGCGGGTGCCTCGCCAGTACTCTGTCCGGGTGGCCGTGACCGACTTCTCACACAAGCCGTTCGAGCAGCCCGAGGAGGGCCCGGAGGACGCGCCTCCGCCGTCCGTGCGGGACAGGTTCGTCCCCGCGCTGCCCGGTAGTGGCATGTGGGGGTGGATCGGCCCGATCGCCGTCGCCCTGTTCGGCGCCGTCCTGCGGTTCATCCACCTGGGCACGCCCGACGCGGTGGTCTTCGACGAGACCTACTACGCGAAGGACGCGTTCGCCACGATCAGGTACGGCGTCGAGCGGCAGTTCGTCGAGGGCGCCGACAAGCTGATGCTGGCCGGCAACCAGAACATCTTCAAGCAGTGCGCCCAGGTCGACCAGTGCGCCTCCTACGTGGTGCATCCGCCGCTCGGCAAGTGGCTGATCGGCGTCGGTGAGATGATCTTCGGCCTCAACCCGTACGGCTGGCGCTTCGCCGCCGCGCTGCTCGGCTCGCTGTCGATCCTCATCCTGGCGAGGACGGCCCGCCGGATGACCAGGTCCACGCTGCTCGGGTGCGCGGCCGGGTTCCTGCTGGCCCTCGACGGCCTCCACTTCGTGCTCTCCCGCACGGCGCTGCTCGACATCTTCCTGATGTTCTGGGTGCTCGCCGCGTTCGCGTGCCTGGTCGCCGACCGCGACTGGGCGCGGCGCCGGATGGCCGACTGGTACGAGAGCGCGGCCGCGTCGGCCGACGGGTGGGGCCCGTCGCTCGGCTGGCGGCCCTGGCGGCTCGCGGCGGGCCTGTGCCTCGGCGCGGCGACGGCCACCAAGTGGACCGGCGTCCTCTACATCATCGCTTTCGCGATCATGTCGCTCGCGTGGGACATCGGGGCCCGGCGGGCGGCCGGAGTCAGGCGTCCGTACCTGGCGGTGCTCCGCCGCGACCTCCCACTGGCCGCCGCCTGGACCGCCGTGGTGCCCGTGGTCACCTACGTGGTGTCGTTCACCGGGTGGTTCGTCGGCGACAAGGGGTACGCCCGCAACTGGGCCGACGCCACCTCCGGCGGCCCGCTGCGCTTCGTCACCAGTTCGTTCGCGTCGTGGATCGACTATCAGCGGCAGGTCCTCAGCTTCCACACCGGCCTGGAGTCCACCCACCCGTACCAGTCGAGGCCCTGGCAGTGGCCGCTGCTGCTGCGCCCTGTGGCCTTCTTCTACGAGTCGCCCAAGACCTGCGGAGCGCCCTCCTGCTCGTCGGCCGTGCTCGGCGTGGGCACGCCGGTCATCTGGTTCGGCGGCCTGATCGCGCTGATCGCCATGATCGCGTGGTACGTGGCCACCCGGGACTGGCGCGCCGGTGCGGTGCTCGTCGGCTACGCCTTCGGCTGGCTGCCCTGGTTCTACTTCTCGCTCGCCGACAACCGGACGATGTTCCTGTTCTACGCCATGCCGATGGTGCCGTTCATGGTGCTCGCGATCGTGCTGGCGTTCGGGCTCATCATGGGGCCGGTGGACGCCGCCCGGCCCGGCCGGCGCGTCCTGGGGACGGTCGTGGTGGGCGCGTTCGTCCTGCTGGCCCTGGTCAACTTCGGCTGGCTCTACCCCATCCTCGCCGCCCAGGTCATCCCGTACGACGCCTGGCATGCCCGCATGCTCTTCCCGTCGTGGATCTGACCACCCGTAAGGTGGGGCGCGGGGGTGGTCGCCGGTGATACGCGGTCGTCGTCAACGATGGGTTCCATACGGCAGACTGCGGGTCATGCCTGCACCTGACGTCGCCGCGCTGCTGGCCCAGCTGGAGCGCTCCGAGCCGGACATCGCCGAGCCCGCGCGCGTGGCCGTCGAATGGCTGGCCGGCGGCGAGGCCCTGGAGACGATCAGCCAGCTCGACGTGTGCGAGTTCCTCTGGTACACGTTGCCGATCAAGGTGCCGGGCGACCAGACGACCATCGCGCGGGCGCTCGGCGAGCTGCTCAGGCTCGGCGGGATGGACCGCTACGCCGCCCTGTGCGACTCCCCCTCGACCGCCCGCATCCTGCGGACGTACGCGCGGGAGGGCGAGGAGGCCGGGGCCGCCGCCTACCAGGCCGCGCTCGAGGCCACCGGCGTGCTGCCCCCGGACATCCCCGAGCTGTCGTGGAGCTCGATCATGGGCCCGGAGGAGATGGGCGCCCACGTCGCCTGCGCCGCCGCCCTGGAGCTGGCCATCGTGTCGCGCGAGACCGTCGACCGCGAGGAGCTGACCCGGCGCTGGCTCACCGCCTCCCGCACCGAGCTGGGCGGCGACTGCTGGCTGCACCGGGTGCACGGGGAGCGGCTCAACCGGTGGGTGCTCGGGCGCGGCACCGCGCGGCGCGAGCTGGCCCAGCCGTTCGAGGTCCGGCTACACGCCCCCGTCCCGGCGCCCGCCGAGCCGTCCCTGGAGCCGGTGCGCTGGCTGCTCGGGCTGGCCCGCGGCGGGCTGCGCCTCACCGAACGGCTCAACCTGGCCCGGGCCGTGGCCGTCGACGCCGCCGACCGGTTCGGCTGGGACACCACGGCAGGCCGGGCCGTACGCGCAGAGGCCGACGTCGCCCCGCTGGGCGCGCTCAAGGAGATCGCGGTCGAGGAGCTCAAGGCGTTGCGCCGCAGCGGCAGGAGGCTCGTCCTCACCCCCACCGGGCGCGCCCTGCTGGACGACCCCGAGCGGTTGTGGGAAGCGGTCACCCCCGCGCTGCTCACCCCCGCGCCCGGCGAGCACGACTTCGAGGTCTCCATCCGGGAGTGCGCGCTGATGCTCCTCGTCGACAACGGCTCGCTGCCGTACGCCGAGCTGGGCGACCGGGTCGCGCGGGTGGTGAACGGCGAGGGCTGGCGCACGGCCGCGGGCGGCCAGGTGACGGCCGTCGACCTGGCGGGGCCGCTGGGCGAGCTGCGCCGCCGGCTCGACGCCCTTGGCCTGCGGGAGAGCTCGTCGTGGGACGCTCCGTGGCGGCTCACCTCTCCCGGCCGCTCCGCCGCCCTGGCCGCGCTGCGCGCCCAGGCCCTGCGCCCCCGCCAGTACGCCGGCCTCGGCTGAGGTCGGCGCACCGGCCGGCGGTCGCGCGGGACCCCGAGGCGCCTAGGTGCAGGTCAGGGCGGGATCCCGGGGCGCCGGAGGGTCAGCCCTCGCCTCACGTCGGCGCGGGACCCCGAAGCGCCGGACGGGGGTCAGCCCTCGGCGGAGACGGTGGTGTCGAGGCGCTGGACCTTGAGCTCGCCGGTGGCCGCGTCGACCTCCAGCCGCGCCTCGAACGGCCGGTCCTTGCCCGGCTCCGCGTCGGCGGTGGACCAGCCCTCGTCTCCCTGCGTGGCCGTGAACTGCCAGGACGGCCCGCCCTCGGACTCCACGACGATCTCCATCTGGACGTCGCCGGCGTCCTCCTTGTAGAGCGGGTCGATCGACGCCGGGTCGAGCCGCAGCTGGAATCTGCCGCCGGCGTCCGTCCTGCCTCGGGCGACGACCTTCGTGGGGACGTCGGCGCCCTCCTGGATCTTGTCGAGCTCGTCGCTCTTCGGCCAGGCCACGGCGAACACCGGGATGTCCGGGCGGGGCTGCCCGTCGGCCACGAGCGTGCCGAGGGCCACCGTGTCGCCCGACGCCGCCGGGTTCGCGGAAGCGGCCGGCGCGCCGGCGGACGCGGCGGGCTTCGCCACCCCTGACGGCTCCCCGGGCGCGTCCGCGCCACACGCCGTCACGGCGAGCGCCACCGCCGCCCCCACCAGCACCGTGGCAACCCGCATGCCTCCGCCCCTCCGCTCAGATCGTCTCCGCACGGCGACACAGACTACTGGTCCCGTTGATCTCCTCGTCCGGAAATCTCACTTCATGTGCTGATGAACCGTACCGGCGCGGGCCGCCCAGTCGGCCCTGACCAGCTCGTACTCCACCTCGCCATGCTCGGAGCCCTCGATGGGGTCCGGCCACCGCTCGTGGAACGTCCGGACGTACCGCAGCCCGCACTTCTCCATGACCCGTCGGGACGCGGTGTTGACCGCCATCGTCACCGCGACGACCCGCCGCACGCCCAGCTCCGCGAAGCCCTTGTCGATCAGCGCGCGGGAGCCCTCGGTGGCGTAGCCCTTCCCCCAGGCCGCCCGGTTGAGGCGGTAGCCGAGTTCGACCACACCCGGGTCGTCCTCGTCCAGGGGCCGGAACTCGAACCAGCCGAGGAACGCGCCCGTGGCCCTCTCCTCGGCCGCCCAGTAGCCCAGTCCGCTGAAGCGCTCGTAGTAGCCGAGGAAGCGGGGCAGGATCCGTCCCTCGACCTCCTCGCGGGGGATGGGCCGTCCCCCGGTCAGGAAGCGCATGACGGCGGGGTCGGCGTCCAGGGCGGCGAGGTCGTCAAGGTCGGTCTCGGCGAACCGGCGCAGCCTCAGCCGGTCCGTCTCCAGAAAGCTCGGCACCGTCCGATGCTCACGTAACCCCGCCCTCCGGGCCAACAGGTTTTGCGGGCGCCTCGTAGGCGGCGAGGACCGTGTCGAGCAGGCCGGGGAAGCGGCCGTCGAGGTCCTCCAGGCGCAGGGTCGTCCAGCGCCGGTTGCCGTCCTCGCGCTGGCGGATGAGCCCGGCCTCGCGCAGCACCCGGAAGTGGTGGGTCAGCGTCGAGGGCGCCACGTCCACGGGGAAGGTGCCGCAGGCCCGCTCGGGCTCGGCCCGCAGCGTGCGGACGATGGTCATCCGGGTCGGGTCGGACAGCGCGTGCAGTACGTCGAGCAGGTCGATCTCCTCGGCCTCCGGATGGACCAGCGCCGCTCGCCGCCGTTGCGTTCGGGGCATCCCGCACCTCTCTTTCGACATCCATCGTACATGTGTGGTACGACTTTCGTCGTACGACGAACAGCGAAAAAGGAGGACCGCCATGCGCGCGCTCGTGATGACCGGACCGTCCCAGGGCCCCGACCGCACCGAGATCCGGGAGATCGCCGAGCCAACGCCCGGGCCGGGAGAGGTGACCGTCGACGTCGCCCACGCCGGGATCAACTTCCTCGACGTGATGGCGCGCAGAGGCGACCCGGGGTACGTCGCCGCCTGGCCGTACGTCCCGGGCAAGGAGATCGCGGGCACGGTGCGGGAGGTCGGCCCGGGCGTCACGGACCTGTTCCCGGGACAGCGGGTGGCGGCGTTCACCTCCGGCGGCGGGCTGGCCGAGGTGGCGCTCGCGCGGGCCGCGCTCACGGTCCCGGTGCCTGCCGGCGTCCCGTCCGAGGTCGCGGCCTCGGCCCCGCTGATGCTGGCGAGCGCGCTGCTCCTGCTCACGGACGCCGGCCGCTTCAGGGCAGGGGAGACCGTGCTCGTCCACTCGGCGAGCGGCGGCGTCGGCTCGGCGGTCGCCCGGCTGGTCCCGGCTCTCGGCGGCGGGCGGCTGATCGGCACGGTCGGCCGTCCCGGCAAGGTCGCCGCGGCCCTCTCGGCCGGCTACGACGCGGCGGTCGCCCGGCACGACGCCGGCGTACGGCCGGAGACGCGAGGCGTGGCCGCCCCCGGCGCCCGCATCGTGCCGTCCGGCGACGTGGGCGGGGGCGCGAGCAGCGTCGATGCGGCGCATGGCATCGACAGGGACGTCACGCGCGCGGGCGGCGACCTGGCGGGGGCGATCCGGGCGGCGGCGGGTGGCGGGGTCGACCTGGCGGGGGCGATCCGGGCGGCGGCGGGCGGTGGGGTCGACCTGGCGGGGGCGATCCAGGCGGCGGCGGGCGGCGGGGTCGACCTGGTGCTCGACCCGCTCGGGACGGCCACCCTCGACCTCGACCTCGACGTGGCCGCCCCCGGCGCCCGCATCGTGCTGTTCGGCAACGCGGGCGGGGGCGCGATGGCCCCGCTTCCGTCGCAGGCGAGACTGAGGAGCGGCAACATCGGCGTCGTCGGATTCAGCATCAGCAGCCTGTCGGCCACGGCGCCGCACCGCGTGGCCGCCGCCCTTCGCCGCGTGCTGGACCTGATCGCCGAGGGACGGCTGGACGTCCCGGTCACCGAGGTCGGCTCGCTCGACGAGGTGCCCGCCGTCCACCAGCTCCTGGCCGAGGGCCGGGGCGAGGGCAAGTACGCGGCCAGGGTCGGCCGTCCCTTCTCCTGACCCCCTGCCGTATCGACGCGCATGTGCCCGTCGGCCGAAATTCGGTTGCGGCCCTGTTCGGCCAGGTGGTGGAGTGCCCGCATGACGGAGACCCCGGCCGGCGAGGAGTTCTCCGCCCTGGTCGCCCGCATCAGGGCGGATCCGGCCGTCGCCGGCGCCGTCCTCAGCGGCTCGCAGGCACGGCGCGGCATGGCCACCCACCGCTCCGACTACGACGTCTACGTCATCACCAGCGGCGACGGGACGGTTGCCGAGGAGCGTCGTGACTCCCGGCTGGACGTCGTGGTGATGTCGCTGGAGGAGTTCCGCACGCACGCGATGCCGGGGTCGGGCTCGGAGTGGAACAGGTACGCCTTCGCCCACGCCCACGTGCTGAAGGATCGGCCGGACGGCCTCGTCGGCGAGCTCGTCTCCCGCAAGGGGACGCTGTCGGCCGAGGAGTCCGGCGAGACGGCCGCACACGCTGTGGGCGGCTTCGTCAACGCCGTCTACCGATGGCTGAAGAACCACCGCGACGCGCGGGCCGTCGAAGCCCGCCTGGACGCCGCGGAGAGCATCCCTCCCCTGCTGACGTGCGCCTTCGCCCTCGAAGGCCGGGTCCGTCCCTACAACAAGTACCTGGCGTGGGAGCTGCGCACCCATCCTCTCGACGCGTCCGCGTGGCGTCACGACCGACTGCTGCCCCTCCTGGAGGCCGTCCTGTCGGACGCCGACCCGCGGACCGCCCGACGGCTCTTTCTCGACCTGGAGCCACTGGCCCGCGCCGCCGGTCACGGTCCGGTGCTGGACGCCTGGGGCGACGACCTCCACGTCCTCCGCCACGGCCCGAACTGACGTCTACCAGGGCCTATACCTCCCCTATACCGCCCTGTCCGATGCTCTGGGCGAGGGTGGTGCGCCACTGCCACGCACAGGGGAGGTGGCAGTGATCGCCGGCCTCCGGCCCCGATCGTCGATCCGTGAGCCGTGACTCGCGGCCAGGGAGAGGAAAGCAATGACGACAGTGAAGAGACGTGCCGGCGCCGCCACCGCGGTGGCCATGATGGCGATGACGGCCTCGGTGTTCATCATCGCCGAACCGGCCAGCGCGGTCACCTGCTCCGTCACTCCCGCGCCGGGAGTGAGCGCCGTCTCCATCCGGTCGCAGAAGAGCACGTCAACCGGCTACGTCACCAGCACGCTCTACGCGGGCCAGTACCTCCCTTCGCTGTGCCAGAGCGAGAGCGGCGGCTACTACAGCTCGTGCGGCGGGTCCAGCTACTGGATCTACATTCCGGGCGAGCTCAACTTCCCCAGATGGGTCGCGGCGGCGTGCGTGCGGCTCGTGAAGGACCGGGTCGGCACCTGACCCCGCGGCGTGCGGCTCCTCCCAGGGCCTGAGGCATAAGATCCATTCCCTCGGCTGAGCAGAAAGGCCGGTCCCGCGGCGCGGGACCGGCCTCGCCGGCGCCTGGGGGACTCGCGTCAGATTCGGACGCTTGTCGGTCTACCGATGTTGTCGCCAGGCTGCGGCGCACACCTCTATCCAGGTCGCGAGGTCAGGCACGTCATCGATCGTGAGTAGCGAGTACGGCGGGGAGCCGGCCAATCGTGCGACATGTGTGAACGCGTGGTCCGGTGCGAAAAGAAGTAGCCGACCGTCGTCCCGATGTGCCAGCGTCAGGTTCCCGTTGGCCTCCACGGCGACGGCGTAGTACTCATCGGGGTTGATGGGTACTTCCAGGCCGGCGTCTTCCCAGAGCCACGCATAGTCGGTGAGTACATCTGCGATGCCTAGGCGGGCCGCATCAACCGTGAGCACCTCATTCTGGTTGTTCCACCAGGTGGCGGGCTCATGGAACCTTTCGACGATCCCGCCGCAGAGCTTCCAGAAGCTCTTGTGAGTCTGGGAGACGGAATCGCCGTCCACGTCGCGAGGCGGGCGGCAGAGCCATCCCCGTCGGTCGTCCGGTGATCCCCATGCCAGCAACTCAAAGGCATTGCTTCCGACGGAGACAGGCGTGAGGGTCGTCGATTGAAGCAGAGCAGACAGTTCGGGCAAGTCGTCGATCGATCCGCGGGTCCACGGCTGTGCCTCGCCCACTGCAGCGCTCTCTCCGGGTTGGAGGAACCACGAAACCTCGTGGAGGAACCGCTCCCAGTCGCTCATGGCACCAAATGGTGGCAGCGATATCTTCGTCCATAGGTCAGGGGGCCGAGCGTCCGCTCACACTCCCACTGGTTAGGCGGCCTCGATGATTGCTGCCGCGAGTCGGCTCATGTTGTCCACCAACGCACCGACAGTGCTCCGGCGTTGACCCCGGCCCGGCCGGGCTCTCAGCCGTGAGGCTCGATCTCGGGGGTCATGGGGAAGGTGATGCGGTGGGTGTCGCCGCCCTTCGAACCGCCTGCCTCGACCACTTCGAGGACCGGTTCGCCGTCCTTGCTGTTACGGGTGATCTGGACCAGGATCTCCACGTCGACGGTGCCGACGCTGAAGCGCATCTCCTCGCCCAGGACCTCGGCCCTGATGCGCGCCTTGCCGATCTCACCTCGGATCACGTCTATCGCGTCAGCCAGTGACAGCGCCTCGTGTGCCATCCGTCCCTCCCCGCGTCGCTCCCTGTGAACGGCCGATCGGTGTCATTCCCGCTCAAAAGCCAGGGGTGCCGGGACCTCGGTATGCATCGCCCCAAGCTTCTGGGGTGTCCGCCGGCTCCGTGTCGGGCGGACGCCGGGGGGAATGGAGCCAGTGTGGAGCACAGAGACTTCTTCGGCAGGGTGGCCGAGCGCAGCGGCCTGTCGCGTGAGGAGGCGGCGGATCTGAGCCGCGCGACGCTGGAGGTTCTGGGAGACCGTCTCAGCGCCACGGAGGCTCAGCATCTCGCGCTCGAACTTCCGGAGCCTCTCCGGGAGTCGATCCACGTCGGTGATCCGATCCAGCGGTTCGGTTTCCGCGAGTTCGTCTCGCGGATCAGCAAACGCACAGGGCTGACCGCGGTGGAGACGAGGGGAGGGATCCGGGCCGTCCTGCTGACGCTGCGGGACGCTGTTCCGGACGAGACCTTCGACCATGCCATATCGCAGCTGCCGGCCGAGTTCCAGCAGGCCGCGGAGTAAGCCGTACGGCCGGGGCGGTGCGTCAGTGGTGGAAGCTCGTCCCCTCCTCTGGGCCGAACATGGGCCCTGGCTGCTTGCGCAGCCACGGCAACAGACCCCGGAGGTCGTCGACCAGCCGGTCGGCCAGGTCGAGCGAGAACCCGTTGCGGCACACCACCCGCAGCACCTGCAGATCCTGCCGGTTGGGCGGGAAGGTGTAGGCCGGCACCAGCCAGCCCCACTCCCGGAGCCGCCGCGAGACGTCGTAGACGTTGAAACGGGTGACGTCGTCGGTGGTGGTGAAGGCGAACACCGGCAGCTGGTCGCCACGTGTGAGGAGCCGGAAGCAGCCGAGCCCTTCGATCTGCCGGGCGAGGTGCGTCGCCACCTCCCGGAGGGCGCCCTGCACCTGGCGGAAGCCCTCGTGGCCGAGCCGGAGGAAGTTGTAGTACTGGGCGACGACCTGCGATCCGGGCCGGGAGAAGTTGAGCGTGAACGTCGCCACGTCACCGCCGAGATAGTTCACGTGCTCCACCAGATCCCCGGGGAGCGCCTCCCGGTCCCGCCAGAGGACCCATCCGAGTCCCGGGTAGACCATCCCGTACTTGTGACCGGAGACGTTGATGGAGGCGACCCTCGGAAGGCGGAAGTCCCACACCAGGTCCGGCTCGAGGAAGGGGGCGATCATCCCTCCCGACGCGGCGTCCACGTGCACGGGCACGGACCATCCCGTGCGTTCCTCGAGAGCGTCGAGTGCCGCGCAGATGTCGGCGACCGGCTCGTAGCTTCCGTCCATCGTGGAGCCCAGGACGGTGACGACGCCGATGGTGTTCTCGTCGCACTGCCCAGCGGCCTCTTCGGCGCCCAGGTGGAACCGGTCGCCCTCCATCGGGACGAGGCGGGGCTCCACTTCCCAGTAATTGCAGAACTTCTTCCAGCACACCTGGATGTTGACGCCCATCACCAGGTTGGGACGCGCCCCGGCGGCGTAGCGGTCGGGGTTGCGATGCACCCAGCGGCGTTTCAGCGCCATCCCGCCGAGCATGCACGCTTCGCTGGATCCGATGGTGGACGTCCCGAGTGAGGCGTCGGGGTCGGGGGCGTTCCACAGGTGGCGGAGCATCGGAATGCAGCGCTGCTCAAGCTCGGCCGTCGCGGGATACTCGTCCCTGTCGACGAGGTTCCTGTCGGCGGTGTCGCCCATCAGCGCGTGCGCCTCCGGCTCCATCCAGGTGCTGACGAAGGTGGCCAGGTTCAGCCGCGGGTTCCCGTCCAGCATCAGCTCGTCACGGATGAGCCGTGACACGGCGGAGGGCGTCATGGGCCCTTCGGGAAGCCGGCGCCGCGGCGGCACCGCCGTGATTCCGGAGGCGGGGTCGGTCACCCCGAACAGCGGATTGACCCATACGGGCCGTTGCCTGGCCTGCCTGTTCTCCTGTGACGTCACCCCGTCCACACTCCCCTCCGGCCGATCCCCTGAGTGAGTCTGGCAGGCGGCGGCTACAGACCGGGCAGAAGGCGACTAAAGACGCAGTACTGACACTTATATCATTTAGGCGGTTTTGGGGTAAAAGGGTGCATTTCGAACATTCCGGGTTTGACGACGGTGTATGTCGACTCCGGCACCTCAAGCCACAGTCCGGGCAGGTCGCGCAGGGGTTCGGACACGACCACCCGTGCCTCGTCGGAGATCTCCAGGAGCTCGAACACCTCCGGATGCAGCTTCCGGAGGCTCTCCATGTTGGTGCTGTGAAAGAGCGACCGCGAGTGGCGCTCGGTGGAGTAGCGGAAGGACCACAGCCGCTCGCCGTTGGATGTCGACAGGGACATCTGGACCGGGTGTTCCACGTTGTGACTCCAGCCCGTCCTCTCCACGAGACCCGCCATCCGCTCCACCGCTCCCGGCGGGTCCTCCTGCAGCCCCAGCGTGAGCGCCAGGAAGAACATCACCTCCGAGTCGGTGGACCCCTCGATCGACGGGTACAGCTCCGGGGCGATGGCCATCACGAGGTCCCGTTTGAGGCGGCTGAACTCGGAGATCACGCCGTTGTGCATCCAGATCCAGGTGCCGTAGCGGAACGGGTGGCAGTTCGTCTGCTGTATCGCCGTCCCAGAAGACGCGCGCACATGCGCCATGAACAGCGGTGACCGGACATGGCGGGCGAGTTCGCGAAGGTTGCGGTCGCCCCACGCGGGCTTGGTGTCCTTGAACACCGCGGGCGATACGCCGTAGTCAGCGTAGTAGCCGACGCCGAACCCGTCGCCGTTCACCGTCTCATCGCCGTACCTGGCGTGGAGGCTCTGGTCGATCAGTGAGTGCTCCGGCTCGTAGATCAGCTTCTCCATGGCGATCGGCGAACCGGTATAGGCCAGCCAGCGGCACATATGTCCTGTCTACCCCGACCCGGCCGACGGAACTCCCGGACGAACGCGCCAGGCGGATCGCGGCCGTCACATCAGCTCGTCCAGCATCCCGTGCAGGTGGGCCGCAGCGACCTCGATGTCGGTGTACTTCAACCGCGCGGCCCGTACTTCCGCCGCGATGACGCCGCATCGGTGCACCTTCTCGAAGTCCGCGAAGGGGAACTTGTAGTGCCCCTTGTTGTCCTCGTCCTGGTCGTCGTCCAGGCCCAGATACCACTTCCCGTACTCGCCGAATCCGTGTTGCTTGATGAACGCGTTCTCCCGGGCGGCGGAGGGCTGGTGCTCGCTCCAGTCGTCCATCGAGTCCAGCGCGACCCGCTTCTGCCTGATCAGGCCCTTGGCGTGGTCGAACGCCCGCTGATTCAGCTTCACCGCCATGGCAGGTCCCCGATCTGCCGTTCCCGCGCGCCTCGGTCCGACGCGCGGCGAGGCTCAGAGCGTTTCGAGCGGCCGCCGCGAGAGCGGCGGCGGGAATGCCGCGTCAAGCAGCAGAAGATCGTCGTGAGTGAGGTGGATGCCCAGGGCCGCCGCATTGTGCCGTACGTGAGCGGGGTCGCCCGACTTCGGTATCGCGATCACGCCGTCGTTCCTGAGCACCCATGCCAGGGCGACCTGCGCCGGGGTGACCTCGTGCCGGTCGGCCACGTCGAAGAGCGCCTGATGGTCCAGCAACCGGCCCTGCTCGATCGGCGAGTACGCCATGATCGGCAGGCCCCGCTCGTGGCACCAGGGGATCAGCTCGTACTCGGGACCGCGCCTTGTGAGGTTGTACAGGATCTGGTCGGTCTGCACGGCCGCGCCTCCGGGGAGCGCGACGACCTCCTCCATGTCGGAGACGTCGAAGTTGCTGACTCCCCAGTGCCTGACCAGCCCCGCGGCGACAAGTTGCTCGAAGGCGGCGAGGGTCTCCTCCAGCGGGACCGGGCCCCGCCAGTGGAGCAGGTAGAGATCCAGCCGGTCGGTCCCGAGACGCCGCAGGCTGCCCTCGCAGGCGGCGACGGTGCCCTCCCGGGTCGCGTTGCGCGGCAGTACCTTGCCGACCAGGAAGACCTCGTCCCTGTGGCCGGCGACCGCCTCCCCGACCAGCCGTTCGGCGCGGCCGTCGGCGTACATCTCGGCGGTGTCGATCAGCGTCATGCCGAGCTCCACGCCCAGCCGCAACGCCCTGATCTCCGTTTCCCGCAGCGACCGGTCCTCGGCCATCCGCCAGGTTCCCTGGCCGAGGACCGGGACCTCCTCGCCGGACGGAAGCTTGGTCGTACGCACGGCGACCTCCCAGGTCGACTACCAGCCACCCTACGCACCCAGCCGCCCCGGACGAGGTCAGCGCGCCGCGGCGGCCACGGCGGCGGTGATGGTCCGGAGGTTCGCCGGCACCGGGACGTCCTCGACGAGGACGGTCGGCGTGCCGCTGACCCCCCGTTCCATCGCCATCGCCGTGACGTACGCGGCCCAGTCGAGGTAGGCGTGGGCGTGCACGCACCGGCCGAAGGCGGGGCCGTCGAGCCCCACCAGCCGGCCGATCTCGGCGAGCTCGTCGTCCGTCAAGCCCGGCCCGCCCTCCGGCGGCTGGTTGGCGAACAACGCCTCGGCGTACTCCACGAACGCCCCTCCGTCCGAGGCGCAACCGGAGGAAGCGGACGCGCGCGAGGAGTAGGCGTCGGCCGACAGTTCGTCGAGGAAGGCCATCGGATGGTAGACGACGGTGGCGAGCCCGCCGTTCACCATGGCGTGCAGCGTCGGTCCCGCGGTCTCCTCGAACCGCCGGCAGAACGGGCACAGGAAATCGACGAAGACGTCGATCGTCACCGGGCCCGCGCCCACGACGATGCCGTCTCCGCTCGTGGAGGCCCCGGCAGGTATGTGCCGCGGCACGGATGCTCTGCGTGCGTGCGTGGTCATGAGGTCCTCCCGCAACCCGCTCGGCCGACTACGGTTCCTACCCCCGCGAAGCCGTCCACGGCTACAGCGGGCCCATTTTTGGGAAAACCCCTGTCGGTGGTCGGCCGGGCGCCCGCCGAGCTGAAGCCATGGCGGCACAGCTACGTCTCGCTGCCGTCGGCCGGCGGAGTGCCGATCGAGAACATCTCACGCCTGGTAGGTCACAGCAACGCGAAGGTCACTGAGGCGATCTACCACAAGCAGCTTCGTCCGGCGCTCCTGGAGGAGGCCCGAGGCGATGGATGACCTCTCCAAGGCGTAGTCACTCAGTCAGTCACCCGGAAGATCAAAGAGTGCTGACCAGTGCCGTCAAGTACAGGTCGGATGCCGCCCCGTAGGCCACGTAGCCGTCCCGTGTCAGCAGGTTCGCTGACTTCTCGCTGACTTGCGCGACTCCTCGACGTGCCCCGAGTGCGCCGGGCCGTCTTGGGTCTCTCCTCGTTCAGACCGTGGACCGCCCTGTGTCGTCGAGGTGAGCCAGGAAGGCGCCATGCAGCCCAAGCCTTGTGTGGTTGGTGCCGTTCTCGTCTATCAGGTAGACCATGCCTGTATCGGCGCTGTCGCTGCCACCGTCGATGGTGACGCAGTAGCCGAACATCATCGACGTCAGCTCTCGACGAATGAAGAAGCTCAACCGTCTCTCGGCTTCCGGAAGGTTCGTCGAGTCAGGCAGCACTCCGTATTGGCCACTCATGATCTGAGATGTCTGCCATGCCACGAACCGTATCGGGTGCATACGACCAGGTTGGAAGAGTTCGGATCTTGTCGCTCAACCTGCTTCGGCGCTGGTCGCAGGCGTTCATGGCCTGCCCGGTCATACCTTCGATTCCCCGTGACTCCCCGCACTGGCTGGCACGCTTGTGGCACGCGATCTAGGGCTGATCATGAGGGTTCCTGTGCTTTCGGCATCTGCCAACGCCGTGCAGAGGTGCGGACGAGCCAGCGCGCCCCTCGAAAGAGGAGCCGAGCAAGGCCGAAGAGGAACGCGACCTGGAACAACAAGGCACACATGAACATGGTCTCGTTGAGCAACTTCCCGCCGACCCACTCACTCGCCCAACCGCCGACGACGGGTGTGATGATCATGCCCAGCACGTACCCAAGCATCACCAACGCCTCGTTATACGCAGCTCGCATGAACTGATCGTAGGGCTGCGGCGATACCCGCACACTTCCCCTGTCCTGATCTCTCGTCTGCCTTCGACCCACCGCGTAGCGGCAGCGGGCCGGCCTTCTCGGGCACGGCCAGACCTCGACCACGCTCAACCGCTACACGCACCCCTCGCGGGAGCGGAACAGCCGGGCTCGGGCGGTCTTCGCTGACTTTTCGCCGACTCCCAGCAGCGGGAACGAGGCGATAGCCGTACCGACCGCCCTCGACGGCGAACGGCCCGGGACATAGTGGCACGGTTCTGAGCAGCGAAAAGGCCCGCCAGGGGGATCACCTGACGGGCCTTCATCGTGGTGGAGCTATGGGGATTTGAACCCCAGACCCCTTCGATGCGAACGAAGTGCGCTACCGGACTGCGCTATAGCCCCAACGACTCGACTAGGTTAGCAAACTCTTGGGGCTCCTCGCGCCACTCGCTCAGTCCCCGACGGCGCGCCTCCCGTCGGCGTACTGGTCGAACACCTGGGCGCGCCTGCGCGCCTCGAACTGGATGATCTCGGCCTCCCTGGCCAGGGCGGCCAGCGCGCGGCGGCGCTCCCGCTGCCGGCGCAGGTGCTCGGCCCGCGCCTGTGCCGCCCTCTCCCGCTGCTCCCGGTCCATCCGTACGGCGATGCGGAGGACCAGCAGGTACGACACGAGGAGGACGCCCGAGGGCGCGACGGCCCACCAGGGCACGACGCGGACGGCCGCGGTGACGACGGAGGCGACCACGAGCAGGATGCTCCACAGCAGGCGCCTGCGCCGCCGGGCCAGAATGCGGGCGCGGCGGCGGCCGGCCTTCGTGCGCGGGCGCGCGGGAGCGTCGGACGGCGCCGGCTCGGCCTCCCCCGGCTCCTCCGAAGGGTCGTCCTCGGCGGTTTTGGAGCGGTCCCCGGCGGGAGCGTCCACGACGGTGTCCGCCTCGGCGACGGAACTGTCGGTGGGCTCGGGTACGGTGCCGGTGTCCGGGTCGCTCGAGGCGTCCACCAGGTCGTCGTCGGCGTTCCGGTCCCGCCGCAGCCACATGGGGAGGAGGACGCTGAGCCACATCACGACGATGGCGAGATAGAGGAAGGCGCTACCCATGCGGCCGCCTCAGGGCATGGTGAACACGTCCGGGGACCTGTGTCGTCGGAGAGGTGTTCACGTCACGCACCGTAGGACTGCGTGTCACTGATTGACGAGCATTCAGTCCGGTGTGTCGCGAGATCGTCAAAGCTGTTCATGTAATTCGATCCCGTGCGGGCCCCGGAAACGGCACTCCGTGCTGCCCTCGTCCCGCTACCTGAACCAGACCGCGCCGGAGACCGCGCCGGCTCAGCCCGGGCTCGGCTCGCTTCGCTTCGCGGCGGAGCCGCCCAGCGTCCTGCGCCACTGCACGAGCAGCCCGCGCGGCACGTCCTCGACCGTCAGCGCGTAGCAGATGTGGTCCCGCCAGGCCCCGTCGATGTGGAGCTGGCGCCGTCGGATGCCCTCCTCGCGGAACCCGAGCTTCTCCACGACCCGGCGGCTGGCGTGGTTCTCCGGGCGGATGTTGGCCTCCAGGCGGTGTAAACCCGTCGTGAAGAAGCAGTGGTCGACGGCCATGGCCAGGGCGGTGGGGATGATCCCGCGGCCCGCGAGGGCGCCGTCGATCCAGTATCCGACCTGGGCGGAGCGGGCGGACCCCCAGACGATCGCCCCCACGGTGAGCTGCCCGGCGAAGGCCCCCTCGTACGTGACGACCCAGGGCATGGCGAGCCCCTGCCGGGCCTCGCGGCGGAGCGTGCCGACCATGGAGACGTACGGCCCGAGCCCGGTCTTGAACAGCGGCGTCTCCGGGTTGCTGGGCTCCCAAGGGCGCAGCCACTCGGCGTTGCGCAGCCGGGTGTCGCGCCAGTCCCTGACGTCACGCAGGCGCAGCGGCCGGAGCGTGACGGGCCCCTCGACCAGGGTCGCCGGCCAGCCGCGAAGTCGATCCATTAGTCAATCATCCACCGGAAGACGGTCAACGCGCCACGTGGGTCCTCACGCGCTCAGCGGGCGTGGTCGCCGCCGTGGATCTGGTCCACCACGTGCGCCAGGATCGGGCCCAGCACGGCCATGCCGTCCCGGACTCCGCCGGACGACCCGGGCAGGTTGACGACGAGCGTGGACCCCGCCTGCCCGGCGAGGCCCCGGGACAGTATCGAGGTCGGCACCTTGTCGCGGTTGACCTGCCGTACGGCCTCGGCGATGCCGGGAATCTCCCGGTCGATCACCCGGCGGGTCATCTCGGGCGTCAGGTCGAGCGGCGTCACCCCGGTCCCCCCGGTGGTGACGATCACGTCGTACCCGCCGGCGACGCCCTCGCGAAGCGCCGCCTCGACGGGCGACCCGTCGGCCACCACAGCGGGCCCGTCCACCTGCTCGCACCCCGCCTCGCGCAGCAGGCCGGCCAGGAGAGGCCCGGAGCGGTCCTCGTACACACCCGCGGACGCCCTGTTCGACACGGTCACCACCAAGGCCCGCAACGGGGCTCCTCTCACTGACGTCAGGACCCGGAACGGGTCCAGCGGCCGGTCTTGCCGCCGGTCTTCTCCTCGACCCGGACGCCGGTGATCACGGCCTCCGGGTCGACGGCCTTGACCATGTCGACCAGGGCCAGCGCGGCGACGGTGACCGCCGTCAGCGCCTCCATCTCCACCCCCGTCCGGTCGGCCGTGCGGACCCGCGCCGTGATGTCCACGCCGTCGTCCGCCACGATGAGGTCCACCTTCACGCCGTGCAGCGCGATCGGGTGGCACAGGGGCACCAGGTCCGGGGTGCGCTTGGCGCCCATGATCCCGGCGATCCTGGCCACACCCAGAGCGTCCCCCTTGGGGACCTCCCCCGAGCGGAGCAGCGCGACGGTCTCCGGCGACAGCAGGACACGCCCGGTCGCGACCGCCGTGCGGGCGCTCACGTCCTTCTCCGAGACGTCCACCATCCGGGCGGCGCCCGACTCGTCGATGTGGGTGAGTTTCACAGCGGGATCACCTCCACCTCGGACCCCTCCGGCAGCTCGGTCACGTCCTGGGGGACCACCATGAGCGCGTTGGCCCCCGCCAGGGCCGCGAGCTGGTGCGACCCCTGTCTCCGTACGGGCGACACCTCGCCGCCGGACAGCACGGCCCGCAGATAGGACCGGCGGCCGGCGGGAGACCGTGCGGGGGCCGTGCTGACCGCCCGTACGGACGCCGGGGGCCCGGCGGGATGCCCCTGCATTTTCCGCAGCGCCGGCTTCACGAACAGGACGAACGACACGAACGACGACACCGGGTTGCCGGGCAGCGTGAAGATCGGGACGCGGTCGGGACCGACGACGCCGAAGCCCTGCGGCATGCCCGGCTGCATCGCGACCTTCTCGAACGTCACCGTGCCGAGCGGCGCCAGGGCCTCCTTGACCGGCTCGTACGCCCCCATGGACACGCCGCCGCTGGTGATCACGGCGTCCGCCCGGATGAGCTGGGCGTCGAGCCTGTCCATGAACTCCTTGGGGTCGTCGGTCACGGCCCCCGCGCGGAACCCCTCGGCTCCGGCCTCCCGTACGGCGGCCGCGAGCATGAAGCTGTTGGACTCCCAGATCTGCCCGTGGCCGAGCGGGGTGCCCGGCTCGGCCAGCTCGGCGCCGGTCGACAGCACGACGACCCGGGGGCGGGGCCGCACGGTCACCCTGCGGCGGCCGACACCGGCCAGGATGCCGAGCTGGGCCGGGCCGATCAGCGTGCCCTCGGGGAGCACGGTGTCGCCCGCCGCCACGTCCTCGCCCGCCCGCCTGATCGCGTTGCCCGACTCGGCCGGCCTGTCGATCCGCACCCGGATCGTGCCGGCGTCCGTCCACTCGACCGGGACGACCGCGTCGGCGCCCGCGGGCAGCGGCGCGCCCGTCATGATCCTCGTGACGAGGCCGGGGCCGATGGCGTGCAGCCCGCCGTCCCCCGCCGGCACGTCCTCGATCACCGGCAGCGTGACGGGGACGCCGGCGACGTCCGCGGCGCGCACCGCGTACCCGTCCATCGCGGAGTTGTCGAACGGCGGCAGCGGCACGGGCGAGACCACGTCCTCGGCCAGCACGGCGCCGAGGGCGGCCTCGAGCTCGACCTCCATCGGGGCGAGCGGCCGCACCGCCGCGAGGATGTCGGCGAGGTGGCGGTCGACGGGCTTCATCGGCTCAGGATCCGGTCTGGTCGAGGAACTCGCGCAGCCAGGGCAGGAACTCGGGGGCGAGGTCCTCCCGGTTGGCCGCGAACTGGACGACGGTCTGGAGGTACTCGAGCTTGTTGCCCGTGTCGTAGCGGCGTCCGCGGAACAGCACGCCGTGCACCGGGCCGCCCTCCTC
Source organism: Microbispora corallina (assembly GCF_016863035.1). Lineage (GTDB taxonomy): Bacteria > Actinomycetota > Actinomycetes > Streptosporangiales > Streptosporangiaceae > Microbispora > Microbispora corallina. Next base: position 20,442 of record NZ_BOOC01000049.1, on the reverse strand, counting down.
GGGGCTCGTCGAGGCCAGGGTCCGCAGGGCGTCGGTGAGCTGGATCTCGCCGCCGCGGCCCGGCTCCGTCTTCTCCAGCACGCCGAACACGGCCGGGTCGATGACGTACCGCCCGATGATCGCCCAGTTGGACGGGGCCTCGTCGGCCGGCGGCTTCTCCACGAGGTCGGTCACGCGGACCACGTCATCCTCCTCGGTCGGCTCGATGGCCGCCGCGCCGTAAAGAGAGACGTGCTCGCGCGGCACCTCCATGAGCGCGATCACGCTGCCGCCGTAGGTGGCCCGTACCTCGATCATGCGCCTGAGCAGCGGGTCGCGCGGGTCGATGATGTCGTCGCCGAGCAGGCACGCGAACGGCTCGTGGCCCACGTGCTGCTTGGCGCACAACACGGCGTGGCCGAGGCCCTTCGGCTCGCCCTGCCGCACGTAGTGCATCGTGGCGAGATCGACCGGCTCCTTGACCTGCGAAAGCCTCTCCTCGTCCCCCTTGGCGCGCAGCGCGTCCTCGAGCTCGTACGCTACGTCGAAGTGATCCTCGATGGAACGCTTGTTCCGGCCGGTCACCATGAGGACGTCGAGCAGCCCGGCGGACACCGCCTCCTCGACCACATACTGGATGGCCGGTTTGTCGACGATCGGCAGCATCTCCTTGGGGGTCGCCTTGGTCGCGGGGAGGAATCGGGTGCCGAGACCAGCCGCGGGGACCACTGCTTTCGTTACAGGATCGAAGTCAGCCATGGTTGAACACTAACGGAGCAGGCAATGGACAAGACGAACCTGCGTCGGCGGATCCTGCGCGACCGCGCCGCGCTCGACCAGGCCACCCTCCGGGAGTCCTCCGCCGCCGTGCGGGAGCTGCTCCTCGACCAGCCGTGGGTGCAGATGGCGGGGCTGGTCGCGTGCTACTGGTCGTTCGGCACCGAGCCGTCCACCCACGGGCTGGTCTTCGCGCTGTGGAAGCACGGCGCCACGGTGATCCTCCCGGTGCAGCGGCCGGACGGCGACCTCGACTGGGCCGTGTACGACGGCCCCGACTCCCTGGCGCCCGGCCCGGGTGGGTTCATGGAGCCGGTCGACACCCGTCGCGGCGTGGACGCCATCCGCACCGCCGCGCTCGTCCTCGTGCCCGCCCTCGCCGTGGACCGGACGACCGGGGTACGGCTCGGCCGCGGCCGCGGGCACTACGACCGAGCCCTGACCCGCGTGGGGCCCAACGTGCCGACCGTCGCCCTGCTGCACGAGGGCGAGCTGATCGAGGACGTCCCCGCCGAGCCCCATGACCAGCCCGTACGGCTCGCCGTGCAGCCCAGTGGCATCGCCCACTTAGTGCGTATGTGACAAGATTGCCCCAGGTCGCGGCGAAGGGAGCGGGTAGGTCTGAACGTCTGGCTCCTCCTGTCCGCCGCCGTCGTGATCGCGGCCATCGCGTCCGTCCGGATCGCGCACCGCACCGGCCTCCCCAGCCTGCTGATCTACCTGGGGCTCGGTCTGTTCCTCGGCCAGTCGGGACTCGGGGGAGTCCACTTCGAGAACGCCCAGCTCGCCCAGCAACTCGGCCTCGTCGCCCTCGCCGTCATCCTCGCCGAGGGCGGCCTGACCACCAACTGGAACCACGTCCGCGACGCGGTCCCCGCCGCGCTGGTCCTCGCGACGGCCGGGATCGCGGCCAGCATCGGCGCGATGGCCGTCGCGGTACACGCTCTGCTCGGCCTGGACTGGCGGCTGGCACTGCTGCTCGGCGCCATCCTGGCCTCGACCGACGCGGCCGCCGTGTTCTCCGTGCTGCGGCGGCTGCCGCTGCCGCCCCGGCTGGCCGGGATCCTGGAGGCCGAGTCGGGGTTCAACGACGCCCCGACCGTCATCGTCGTGATGATGCTCAGCGAGGCCGCGGCCGGGGCGCCCTCGATGGGCGGGACCCTGCTGGAGACCATCTCCGAGCTGGCCATCGGCAGCGCGATCGGGCTGGCGGTGGGACCGGCGGGGGTGTACGCGCTGCGCCGGGTCGCGCTGCCCGCCTCGGGCCTGTACCCCATCGCGGTGCTCGCGCTCGCGTTCGTGGCCTACAGCGGCGCCGCCCTGCTGCACGGCAGCGGCTTCCTCGCTGTGTACGTCGCGACGCTGGTGCTCGGCAACGCCCGGCTCCCCCACCGGGCCGCGACGCGCGGCTTCGCCGAGGGGGCGGCCTGGCTCGCCCAGATCGGCCTGTTCGTCATGCTCGGCATGCTGGCCACCCCCGCCGAGCTGCCGCAGGTCCTCGTGCCTGCCCTGGTCGCGGGCCTGGTCCTGGTGCTGTTCGCCCGGCCGGTGTCCGTCGTGGTGTCGGCCGTGCTGGTGCGACTGCTGCGGATCGGCGTCCTGTCGTGGCGCGAGCAGGTGTTCCTGTCGTGGGCCGGGCTCCGCGGGGCCGTGCCGATCGTGCTGGCCACGATCCCCTGGGCCGCCGGGATGCCCGGGGCGAAAGGGCTGTTCAACGACGTCTTCGTCATCGTCGTGGTGTTCACGCTCGTCCAGGGGCCGACGCTGCAGTACCTGGCCCGCCTGCTCGAGGTGTCGGCCGAGGGCGAGGCCCGCGACCTGGACGTGGAGTCGGCCCCGCTGGAGGAGCTGAACGCCGACCTCCTCCAGGTCCGGATCCCGCCGGGCTCGATGATGCACGGCGTGGAGATCTTCGAGCTCCGCCTGCCCGCGAACACCATGGTCACCCTCGTCGTACGGAAGGGCCGGTCGTTCGTCCCGACGGACTCGACCCAGCTCATGGCGGAGGACCAGCTGCTGGTCGTGACCACGGCCACCCAGCGGGAGACGGTCGAGCGCCGCCTGCGGGCCGTGAGCCGGCGCGGCAAGCTCGCCGGCTGGTACGGCGAACGCGGCGCCTGAGCGGCGGTGGTCGGCAACCGTCGTGGTCCGGGGTTTGGCGGAGCCCGCTTGTGGCGGTGACCAGGGCGGACCCGGGGTGCTTGGCGGAGTCGCTTGTGGCGGTGACCAGGGCAGACCCGGGGTGCTTGGCGGAGCCGCTCGGGGCGGTGACCAGGGCGAAGCGGGGGTGCCGTGGCACGAGCCGCAGGCGGCGCCGACCGGCCTGCGGGTGCTGGGCCGGGTGGCATAAAGCGGGGTGGAGTGGCGTTTGGGCTCCTAGATTGCCTACCATTAGCAATCGACCCGGTCGAGTGCCAGTCTCAGGAGGAGCGCGTGCCCACCTACCAGTACGCCTGTACCGCTTGCGGGGAGCAGCTGGAGGCCGTTCAGAAGTTCTCTGACGACCCGCTCACGGAGTGCCCGGCCTGCCAGGGCCGTCTCCGCAAGGTCTTCTCCGCCGTCGGCATCGTCTTCAAGGGCTCCGGTTTCTACCGCACCGACAGCCGTTCCTCGGGATCGTCGACGTCCACCACCTCGTCGAAGCCGTCGAGCGACTCCTCGAAGCCGTCGGGCGACGGGGCGAAGAAGGAGCCGGCCGCGGCGTCCGCCTCCACGTCCTCCTCGTCCTCCACGTCTTCGACGTCGAGCTCGTCCGGTTCGTCGGGCTCGTCCTCGGGTTCGACGGCCGCCGCCTGACGGTCGGGCGCCGGCCTCAACCGGGGAGGCCGGCCGCCGGCTCTTCGTAGTTATCCACAGGCTCCGGCCGGACGGCGCCGGGGACCGGCCGATTCGCTAGGGTCGGCCGCATGGTCAATCGCGCAGAGATCGGGGTCATCGGCGGCTCCGGGTTCTACTCCCTGCTGGAGGACGCCGAGGAGATCGGCGTCTCCACGCCCTACGGACCGCCCAGCGACACGATCACCGTCGGTCGCATCGGCGAGCGGCAGGTGGCCTTCATCCCCCGGCACGGCCGGGGGCACGTCCATCCCCCGCACCGCATCCCCTACCGCGCCAACCTGTGGGCGCTGCGATCGCTCGGCGTCCGTCAGGTGCTCGCGCCGAGCGCCGTCGGGTCGCTCCGGGCCGAGATCGGGCCGGGCGCCCTGGTGGTCCCCGACCAGCTCGTCGACCGCACCGCCGGCCGCGTGCAGACCTACTACGACGCGGGCGGCGCCGTCCACGTGTCGTTCGCCGACCCCTACTGTCCCCTCGGCCGGGCGGCGGCGACCGCCACCGCCCGCGACGCCGACTGGGACCTGGTCGACGGCGGCACCCTCGTCGTGGTCGAGGGCCCGCGGTTCTCCACCCGGGCCGAGTCCCAGTGGTTCCAGTCCGCCGGTTGGTCGATCATCGGCATGACCGGGCATCCCGAGGCCGTCCTGGCCCGCGAGCTGGCCCTGTGCTACACGACGCTGGCCCTGGTCACCGACCACGACGCCGGCGTGGAGGCCGGCGAGGGGGTCACCCACGAGGAGGTCCTGGCGTTCTTCGCGGCCAACGTCGAGCGGATGCGCTCGCTCGTCCGGGACGTCGTTCAGGCCCTGCCCCACGAGCGTACCTGCCCCTGCGGCGACGCCCTCGACGGCATCAAGCTCCCCTTCGAGCTCCCGTAGCCCGTGGTGCCCGCTCCGAGCCGCCTTCTGGCCCGTCACCGCCGCCCGATCGCCGCGATCCTCGCGGGGCTGGCGGTGACGTGCGGCCTGCTCGCCGTCCGGTCCCCCGCCGGGGTGGAGGTCCTCGCCGCCGCCCGCGACCTGGCCGGAGGCAGGCTGTCCTCAGCAGACCTCATGGTCGTGCGGCTCCCCGCCGACGCGGTGCCCGACGGCGCCCTCCGTCCGGGGGCCGCGGCGGCCGGCCGGGTCGTGACCGGGCCGGTCCGGCGGGGCGAGCCGCTGACCGACGCCCGGCTGCTGGGCCCGGCCGTGCTGGCCGCCGGAAGCCCGGGGATGGTCGCCGCCCCGGTCAGGGTCGCCGATCCCGACGCCGCCAGGTTGCTGTCCCCCGGCGACGTGATCGACGTGCTGGCCGCGTACGAGGGCGAGGGACGGCAGGCGTACCCGGTCGCCCAGCAGGTGCGGGTGCTGACCCGCCCGCCCAGCCGCGCCGACGAGGGCGGGGCGCTGCTCGTGCTGGCCACCACGCCCGTACAGGCGGCCCAGCTGGCCCAGGCCCAGGCGCAGGGACGGCTGTCGGTGGCCATCCACCCGCGCTGAGCACGGTCGTCAGAGCTGCGCCCCCAGCTTGGGGTCGTACTCCCAGTGCCACGGCTCGAACGGGCTGTGATACGACCAGTCCGGATGGATGAAGCCGAACCGCTTGCTGTTGGCCTCCAACCAGTTGAACTGCACCGACCGGAAGGCCTGCACGCCCCCGCACAGGTCGACGGCGAGGCCGAGGCCGTGGTTGCTCTTGCCCGGAACGGCGGCGAAGCCCGGGCGCTGGTAGTACACGGCCTGCTGCGCCGAGAGGCTGCGGTAGCTGCTGGAGATGCACATCGGCTGGCCGAAGTGGCTCTTGTAGGCCAGGTTGAGGTCGGCGAAGGCGATCGCGGCGTCCGCGCGCAGCTCCGCGCCCTTCTGCGGCAACGGACACAGGAAGCTCTTGGGCAGCAGGCCGTTCGGATACTGGTCGGCCTCAGTCACGCGGGTGGGGTCGCAGGCGCCCGGGCCGCGGTTCCCCTGGTTGACGTTCACGCCGAGCTTCGTCAGCGTCCGGGTCAGCGACTTGACCAGCTTGGAGGACTTCGCCCGGAGCAGGTCGATCTGCGCGTCGAGCTGGGCCTCCTCCAGCAGGTTGGCCGCCCGCAGTTCCTGCGCCTCGCCGGCCAGTTGCTGCTGCTGCTGGAGCAGTTTCAGAGCGTCGGACAGCACGATGTTCCGCCCGGCCACGAGGTAGTCCATGTCGCTCATGGCCCGCAGGGTGGTGGCGCCGTCGCCGCCCGTGAGGAACGGGCTGAGCCCGCTCATCGACGGATCCTGGTAGAGGGACGACACGAGGTCCGAGAGCGGCTTGCGCATCTTGTTGAGCTGCAGGGTGGCCGTCTGGAGCTGCGTCAGCTTCGTCGCCAGCTCCCGTTGTGACGCGTCAAACTGCTTCTGCCGCGCCTGCAACGCCTTCGTCGCGTCCTCGATGCCCTTGTACGCCTGCTGGGCCTGCCGCCGCAGCTGGGTCAGGGAGACCGGGTCCTTACCCTTCGCCGCGGCGGCGGATCTCGGCGCTCTCACCACCCGGACCCGCTCGGTCCCCGCCGTCGCAGCCCTGAGGACCTGTGTTCCGGCCGTCGTGGCCGTCCGGGTCGTGCCGGCGGATGGGGTCGCGGTGGTTGGGGTCGCGGTGGTTGGGGTCGTGCCGGCGATTTCGGACACTGCGCCGTCGGTCAAGGCCGTGCTCGTGACGGTGGTCGCGCTCGTGGCCGTCGCCGCCGCGGCCGTGCCGTACGGCATCGCACCACTGAGCGAAGTCATCGCCGTGACGACCGCGATCAGGCGCGCTGATCGAGGAGAGGGCACGCTCGACTCCTCCGTTTGCCAACTCGTGACCTGGGTCAGGGACGCACGTTACTACAGGGTTCATCCTGTCCGGGCCCGAGTTGGCATACGCGCTATCTCCCGATCAAGCACCTTTCGGGTATTTCCAGGTCTGATTTCGGTCCTGCCGGCGGCCTCACAGCTGTGCCTCGTGGTCCTGGCACAGCTCCCACAGCCACGTGTCCCGCCACTCGGGAGGACACATCAGCGAGGACTCCTGCGGGTGCGGCTCCGGCTCCTCGGTCCGCGGCTGCTCCCTGAGACGCCGCCCCGGGGCCGGTCCCAGCGCCGGCGCCTGGATCTGCGGCTGGTCGATCCGGATGAGCCCCTCGTAGATCCGCGCCGGCCCGTACGGCTCGGGCATCGGGGTGGGATCCAGCAGACCCTGCTGTACGGCTCCCGCCTGCTGCTGTCCGGCCCCGGACTGCTGTCCCGCTGCGGACTGCTGCTGAGCGGCGCCCGCCTGCTGTTGCGGGTTTGCCACCTGCTGTCCGGCCGCGGATTGCTGTGCGGCGCCAACCTGCTGTTGCCCGTTGGCCACCTGCTGCTGAACCGTCCCCGCATGTTGTTGTGCGTTTGCCACCTGCTGCTGCGCGGCCGCGGACTGCTGGGCGCCTCCGGCCTGCTGTTGTGGGTTGGTCACCTGCTGCTGAGCCTGCTGGGCGAGCCCCGCCTGCTGCTGCGCGAGGCCCACCTCTCGCGACGCGCCCGCCTGCTGGTCCTGTCCCGATATCGCCGGCTGATGTGCGTCCGGCACCTGCCCCTGCCGGGCAGCCCCGGCGTACAGGCCGTTCCGCCCGCTGGTCGGGCCGCTCTCGGCAGCCTGGGCGACGGACGTGTTCGGCACCTGATCGTGTGCCGCAGGAAGACCGAAGAGCGTGGCGCTCCCCAGCCCGCCCTGCCCGGCGGCCGCGGTGCCGGAGAACCCGCCCGCCCCCGTTTGCGCGGACGCCCCCGCGCCGAGCGCCAGCACCCCGGCCGGACCGGCCTGCACGGGCACCGGCGCGGCCTTGCGCTTCCCGTGCCTGCCCTTCCGGTGCTTGTGACGCCGCGCATGCTCGGCCGGCCGGCGATCGGCGAGCCTCTTCACATTCAGTACCCGGGTCGGCCGTAGGGGCTCGGAACCCATCTGCTCGGGAATGCCGGGCATCACACCCGGAGCCATCACCGCCGGCGGCTCCACCAGCGGCCCGTCGTCCGGCACGGGAGCCACGGGCCCCTGCACCCTCGCGGGCTTCGTGCCACCTTGGCTCCCCCGCTCCTCGGCGGCGCTGCCCCGCGCCATCTTTTCGTAGCCGGAGAACTGCGCCGCGAGCAGGCCCGAAGCCAGGATCGCCGGCGCGATCATCGCCGCGACGAGCACCATCGGACGGAGCCCGCGCACATACCTGCGTCGCGTTGTGGTCACGAGCAGTGACGGTAATCAGCCCGCACAAGCGCGGACACTCGGACTTGCCAGGCCTTTACCGCACGTCAGCCTGCCGATGACCGACGACCTTCGAGCCACACCCCCTCCGGGCGCGCGAGGCACCCCAACCTTTCGCTAGGCTTACAGGGCACATTGCACGCCTCCGTAGCTCAGGGGATAGAGCACCGCTCTCCTAAAGCGGGTGCCGCAGGTTCGAATCCTGCCGGGGGCACCTAGTTGACCTTGCACGTTGCCGCCTACCTGCGCTAACTGACAGGAACAGGTGACAGCCCAGAGGCAGGCGAGAGCAGCGGTATGCACGCGTAGGCCAATGATCGCGAACCATACGCGAACCGATCATGAGGGTGTTCGCGCAGCTCATCAGCCGCATTGACGGCAGAGCTTGGCAAGGCCGTGACAATTGCTGGCCGAGGCGATCGCCGCCGCAGGGCCTTCTTCATCAGAGGAGCACCTGCTGCTTGACTGCGGCACGATGCAGGCCGAGATGGTGGAGAACGACCCGTTCGCCCTGTCGGCTGGGGACAAACTGGCGACCTGGACGTGACGGCCAGGCTCGCAGTTCCGGCGGCTCCAAGGCGATCCAAGATTCGCTCGCACGTGGTGATGGCCGACGCGGCCGCTGCGGCACGTCAGAGGCCTCGGCACTCAACATCCGAAACCGCCGCTCCGAGCTGTGGGACCAGGAGATCACTTCCACGGTGCAGGCCAGTGGAGCCACTGGGCCAGCCGGGCGTACGTGCCAACAAGGGCAATTATCGTCGCGATCAACCAGCTGACCACACTCCATACAGGGCGTGATTTTCGACCTACGTCGCCCACGGTGTTTGTGATGGAGGACTGCCCAGCCCCACCGAGCAGGTAGTTGACGGTCGCGCCCTTGTGAGCGGTGATGTTCACTCCGGCAGGGAGAGCCTTGTCGAGAGCGTGGTCAGCTTCCGCAGCGGAGGGTGTTTCCTGTCCAGGGGGCATAACCTCCCGGAGTTCCGTTACGAACGAGACGAGTGTCGCGCGGATACGGCCAAGTACGCCGGTCACAGCCGCGGGCTACACCTTCCAGTAGATGCCGCGGACGACCTGGTCCTCGGAGATCTTGTCTACGAGCTGCCACGCCTGGGTTAGGAACTGAACGGCTGTCTCGCTGTTGTCACGAGTAAGGTGCAGCGTATCCTCGTGCTTCGCGTACTCCTCCAGCTCATGAACCGGGTCTGTGAGACGGACCTCCGGGGGATATATCTCCTGGACTTGCCTCGGGAGCATGTCCTTTGACATCTGTTGGGCTAGCCGGTTGGCCCCCATCCGATTGGTGAAGTCGACCCATACGGCCGCACCAATGACTCGATAGGTAGGAACGTCTTCCTCGTCGGCATACCCGTTGAGCTCCGCTTCAGCCCATTCGCGCAGCTTATGGGACCCAGCGCGCCCGCTGAGCGCGACGCACTTTAACAGGACACCCGACAGCGGCACGCTCAGGTCGAGCGCCTCCCGCTGAATCTGGTCCAGCAGGGAGCCATCCCGGCTGGCGGAGGAAGTCGTCGTGGACACCCCTCCATCATCTCGCCATTCGCAGCGAAGCGATGGACGAGAGGAAAGGGCAGACCCCACGTCTGATGTTGGAGACTGAGGCACGGGACCTCTTGGGCTCCTCCTTCCATCAAGGCGGTGGCTTCACCTGCGTGTTCAGGTTCACCCGGAGTGGGCGGAATCGTCGCCGTGGAAGGCTCCCAAAGCGCGATCAGCACCAGTACAACATCCGAGCGCATCGTTGATCTTGCCGTTAACGTGGTCTTGCTGCCCGTCAATGCACTTGGCATAGACGCGAAGGAGGACATCGACGCTGTGGCCGGCACGCTTGGCCACCTCCGGGGCCGCGACGCCCGCGTTGAGCCAGAGCGAGACGGCAGCGTGCCGCAGGTCGTACGGCCGTGCGGCCAGGGATGAGGCGACCTGAGCCGGGGTGAGGGCGAGCTTGCGGGCCTCCTGCCAGACATAGGAGTAGGCCGAGCTGGAGTAGGAGCCGCCCGTAGCAGTGCGGAACAGCCTGCCGTCCTTGGCGACGCTGTACGCCTTGATGTGCTCACGGAGCACGGCGACGAGGATCGGAGGGATCGGGATCTCTCTCGTCTCCCTGTCCGCGCGGTGCTCGAGCAGGGCAAGAGCCTGGCCGACCTCCTCACGGACGACGATGGCGCCGACCTGGAGAGCTCTCTCTTCGACCCCGAGTCCTTCGACGTCCGCGCCGACCGCCTCAAAGAGGAGATCGGGCGAGCTCCGCTCCTTCCTCAACGACCTCGGCGATATCACCGGTGAGGACACGAAGGCCAAACAGCTCGTCGAGGATCTGGCTGAGTCCTTCAAGACGTATGACTCCGCGGTGGTCTTCACTCAGTACGCCGACACCATGGACTACGTCCGCGAGCGCCTTCTAGCCGCTGGCTACAACAAGCTTGGCTGCTACTCCGGCCGCGGCGGCGAAATATACGATCCGGTCGCGGGGGAGTGGAAACCTGTCACCAAGGCCGAGATCAAGAACCGGTTCCGCAACGGCAGTATTGAAGTCCTGATCGGTACCGACTCGATGAGTGAGGGCCTCAACCTGCAGACGTCGGGCCGCCTCATCAACTACGACATGCCCTGGAATCTAATGCGTGTCGAGCAGCGCATCGGTCGCATCGACCGTATCGGCGCCACCTATAAGGACCTCCAGATCAGCAACTACTTCTACAAAGATACTGTTGAGGAGCAGGTCTACAAGGGCATCAAGGAGGACTACGACGACTTCACCAACATAGTCGGCGGCGCTGCACCTGTCCTTGGCACTGTCGAGAAGGTCATCGAAGATCTCGTCCTTGCCGCATACCTCAGCGACGAAGTCATCGCCAGCGAGATCGCCAGCATCCGAACCCAAATCGAAGACATCAACAACCAGCCCGTCAGTGCGGACGACCTCGGCTCCCCCGATGACTGGATCACCATCAAGACTCCACCGATCTTGGTCGGAGACATCACTCCGCCAGTCCTCGCCACCAAACTTACGAGCAACCTTCTCTTAGGCCGCTGCCTGACCCCAGATGACGGACGCCCCGGTATCTACAACCTCTTCCTTGCGCGTGACGATGCTCGTGTGTCCTTCAGACGTTCCGACGGCGCGATATCCATCGAGCACTATTTGGGTCAGCCACCTGCGGCCTCAGTCCCCGTGACATTCGACCGCGACATCTGGGACACCAGCAGCGACAGCGACCTCGTTTTCCTGACCTACGGGTCACCCGAATTAGCCTCCCTCCTCCCCCGCGAACCCGGTGAGTGACAGATGCGGCATAGATCCGGATCACGCCAGCCGGATAGCAGCGTCCTCCGCTTCCAACCTCAAGCTCGGTCGTATAGAGGAGGCCCCCTTGAATCGCCGCGGGTTCGGTGGAGATTTCGGACTCCATCAGCGCCCGGGGCAGTTCAGTGAGTGTTCCGCGAACTCGGCGGTCCGGCTGTGCAGCCGGCCAGAATATCCCCGATAGATGTCATGGGCAAGCACAGGAAGATCATATGAGTGCGCGGGACGCCATCGCGCAGGTGCGGCTGACTACCAAGCCGGGGACCGTGCGCATAGACCGCCCGGAGCAGAGAGATCAGCTCCATCGACGTTCTCTGCCTGCATCAATGGTTCTACGGAAGCGACCAACGCCTGATGACGGGACAGTTCTCTATCGATCGGTGCGGGATGAGCAAGGAGCTGTCTGCACCGAAATCCACTCACTTGCCGGTGCCACCAGTTCCGAGGAAGAGGGTACTCTCGCTACTCTTTTGGCGACCATGTGATGCGGCCCGACGGGCTTCCGCGCTCGTACGGCTTCGGCCGGAGCGGATAGGCCCCCACCCGCACGAGTTCTCTCGTGCTGCCTGGGGGACAATCCGTGACGGCGCTGCGGCTGTCTGTCGAGAACCTGCTCGCCTCTCCCAATGAGGCCGCCTTCGCGGAGGTGATCGCCGAGCACGTGCGCGACATCACCGGACACTGTCCATCCCCCTCCGAGATCAAGTCCTGGCAGCGCAGCCTCCCGGCTCTGGCCCGTGATCTGGCCGACGCGGGATTACGCCGGGTCGAGATGCTCGTCGAATACAAGCTCCCGCTGACCAGCAAGCGCATCGACGTGGTCCTTGCCGGGGTGCACCCTCGTACCGGCGAGGATTCGTATGTCGTGGTCGAGCTCAAGCAGTGGAGCCGCGCTGAGCCCTCGGACCTGGGCGAGCATCTTGTCATCGTGGACGGCATGCCGGGGGGCGAGCGGCTCAACCCCGCCGAGCAGGTTCGCCGGTATTGCGAGTACATGCGCGACTTTCTCGGGGCGCTCAATCGCAAGCCGGACGCCGTCTACGGGGCCGCGTACCTGCACAATGCCATGGACCTGGACGTCGACGGCCTGGCCGACCAGGTTCGCGACGAGCGCAGCCGGCTGTTCACCAAACAGCGGCGCGGCGAGTTCCTCCGCTACCTGAGCGAACGTCTCGCAGACACGTCCGGCGCCGACGCGGCCGACCGCCTCCTCCACAGCACGGTCTCCCCGAGCAAGCAGCTCATGACCTATGCCTCCAAGGAGATCCGCGAACGCGAGCAGTTCACGCTGCTGGATGAGCAGCAGGTCGCGTACGAGATGGTCATGCGCGCCGTGGACCGGGCCAGGCGCGCCCACTCCAAGCAGGTCGTCATCGTCACCGGCGGCCCCGGCAGTGGCAAGAGCGTCATCGCGCTGTCCTTGCTCGGCGAGCTGTACAGGCAGGGCCGCTCCACCTATCACGCCACAGGCTCGAACTCCTTCACCGAAACCATGCGCCGCTACCCCGGCCGCGGCAACACCCGGATCAAGAACCTCTTCAAATACTTCAACAGCTTCACCGACGCCGAACCCAGCAGCGTAGACGTCCTGATCTGCGACGAAGCCCACCGCATCCGCGAAAACTCCACCAACCGCTTCACCCCCGCAGCCCGGCGCACCGGCCGCAGCCAGCTCGACGAGCTGATGTCGGCAGCGCGCGTGCCGGTCTTCCTCCTCGATGAACACCAGGTCGTACGGCCGGGCGAGCTTGGCACCGTGGACGGCATCGAGCGCTACGCCCGCCACAAGGGCTACGACGTACACCGCGTCTCCCTCGACGAGCAGTTCCGCTGCGGCGGCAGCCGGAAGTACGAGCACTGGGTGCTCCGCCTGCTCGGCCTGGCCGACAGCGGCCCGATGGAGTGGCACGGGAAGGACGAGGACTTCGACGTACGGCTCGCCGATTCCCCGCACGAGCTCGAAGCATTCCTCCGCGCGCAGACCGGCACCGCCCGCATGACCGCCGGCTTCTGCTGGCCCTGGAGTGATCCACGACCCAACCAGACCCTCGTCAACGACGTCGTCATCGGCGACTGGGCACGACCGTGGAACGTCAAGAACGACCGCGCGGTCGGCGACTACCCGCCGCGGATGTTCTGGGCCAGCGATCCCAACGGATTCGGGCAGGTGGGCTGCATCTACACCGCCCAGGGCTTCGAGTACGACTGGAACGGCGTCATCCTCGGCCCCGACCTCACCATCCGCGACGGGCGCCTGATCACGGTACGTGAAGCCAACAAGGATCCCGCATTCAAGAGCCGCCGCGCCGTACCCGACGCCGAGTTCGACCTGCTGGTACGGCACGTGTACAAGGTCCTGCTCACCAGAGGCATGCGCGGGACCGTGCTCTACGCGGTGAATCCGGAACTCCGCCGTTTCCTCGCCGGCCTCATGCGTCCGGCTCGGTCTTAATCAGCCCGGCCAGGAACTCCCGCGTCTCCGGATCGACCGCGTAGATAACCACCCCACGGAGCCCTCGCGTGAGCAGTACCTTGTAGACGTTGCGGACATGCCGCCTGAACTGCTCGTGGGTGACCTTGGCTGCGGTGAGGTTCTTGTCCTTGCTGAACTCGCGCCGGGGCACGAACTTGCCGCCACGAGCCACGAAGTCCGGGCCGATGATCACCCCGACCCAGTCGAACTCCAGCCCCTGCGCGGTATAAATGCAGCCCACCTGGTCGAAACCGCCCTCGGCCGTCGCCCAAAAGTCGCTCGACGGCACTGAGCCCAGCTTGTCTCTCTTCAGCTTGGCGTTCCATGGGCGTGCCCAGTCGCCGATCACGATGTCAGGCATGAGGCTGTTGTCCGGGTTGGGCTCGTGCCAGGGCCAGCAATACCCCGCCGTCATGCGCGCCGTGAGCCCGTGGGCGATCTTGCCGCGCAGAAGGTCCTCCATCTCGCCGGGAGTGTCCGCGAGGACGACCTCGAAGTTCTGGTCTCCCGTCCAGGGCTGGGGCTCCACGTCGCCATTCCATTCACAGTCGGCATCGCCGAGCCCCAGTAACTGCTGAACCCAAACGTCGTACTTGGCGCTGCCGCCGCAGCGCCACTGTCCGTCCAATCGGATGAGCTCGTAATCCACGTCGAGAGCCTGCGCCTGGGCCACGATCGCAGCGACCGTGCCGACCTCGTCCGGCTTGACGACCTGATGCTCGTCCAGCAAGAAGACGGGGACGCGGGCCGCCTGGATGAGGCTCTCGATCTGCGGGCGGGAGCTGCGCCACTCCTTCTTGAACCGACTCTGCGAGTTCTTCCGCACGCGATGCGCTTCATCGGCGATCAGCAGATCGAGACTGTTCTGCTCAGCGTTCGCGAACTCCAGGTAGTACCTGAACAGGCCGTCAAATTCCATGTCTCGCCCGGCCACGTGCCGGCGGAGAGTCTTGGTCACGGTGCGGGAACCCGTGGCGTACGCGACGCGATCCCGGTTGCCCTGCTCGATCTGGGTGCGAAGGAGCGAGACCGCGATCGCCGACTTCCCGCTCCCCGGCCCGCCTGTGATGATCACTACCCGTTTGGTGTTGGCCGCCTGAGCCAGTCGCACCCTCGTCTTGACAAGATTAAACGCATCGAGCTGCTTGTCCAGCAGATCGAACTGTCCGACCCCGCGGATGACTTCGGCAGATTTGCGCAGGAAGGGCTTGTTCGGGCGGATAGGGCCTCCGAGCAAGCGATCCGCTGCCATCCTGCCCGGCTCGTTCGCAAGGTTGCCACGCAGGTACTCGATGAACCCGCCACGCTCGGCTTTCGTGAACAGCGGCACGCCCTCGACCGCGGCTCCCATGGCAAGGTCCTGGACGCTGGAGTGCGTAGCGTTGTGGAGATAGACAGCCGCTTTGACGGCCTCGGGGCGCCCATCGAGGGCGCCGAAGTGGTCGGCTATCTGGTTGCGATAGCCCTTGGCCTGCTGGCAGGGATGGCTCTGAGGGCCCAACCCAGGCACCTCAAACAGCTCCGCCTCCTCGTCAAGGGAGTCGGCGCTGCTCCACTGCTTGAGCTCGATCACGATGTACGTGTCCAGCGCCGTGTCAGGATGAACGCCCGCAAGAAGGACATCGGCGCTGCTGCGCCTGTTGTGCGGCATGGGGAACTCGATCAGGACCTCGACCTGCTCCAATCCCGCATCGTCGAGTACGCGCGCGAGCTCGGACAGGCTCTCGATCCAAGAGCGCTTCTCGGCCGCATTGGGCTTACGCCGCCTCGTGAGCTCTACCTTCTCGGCCAAGATCTTGATGAGGTGTCCCTCGATGACCGATCTCGGCACACTCAGGTCCTGCCGCAGCGACCTCGCCGTCATCCGGTAGGCAGGATCCATGAATAACCCCCAGGCAGCACGACAGACTCGTGCGGCATGGGGGCATATCCGTGATCATGCTCAGCGGAAGCTCGTCGACCGCGTGGAACCGGCACGATCATAACCGAGGGCAGCGACAAGATCAGCGATGTTTGGGGCCAACGTGAGCCCTCCAAGCTCCCAACTGGAAAAGCTTGCGGCGAATTGGTCGCGGTGCACGACCCGACCAGACAGCATGCTCGTACGTTGGACTCTTCCTTCCAGCCGCGGGCGCGGTCGATGATGAGCAAACTTAAAGGCAGCGGCGTACGGCGGCCGCTGGCGACGGCCGATAAACCAAGAAGAGTCCGAAGCGCCGCGGTAACGTTGATGGTGTGGTAATACGATCTCAGACCGAGCCTTTTTGATCCGATTAGGCTTTTTGAAGTAGCCGGTCTCGACCTCAAAGGACCAGAGGAGGGTCTCGATGACCAAGATGACTCAAGGATCTGCGCACTCATGGCATCCCGGGATGACCACGGTGGCCAAGGACGATATTCGCCACATGAAGCCGAGCCAGCGGAACAAGTATCGCCGCCAGGGATTCTCCTGGACAGAGATAAAGAAGATCGACAAGGCGATCGGGCGAGGCGAAACCACGATCACCATCAAGTCTGCCATCCGCGAGGTAACCATCGAACTCCCGCCGAAATGGCGCTGAGACGACGACCGACCACCCGCATCTCAATCGTTGCGGAATTGCATAACGGGCCAACTTGCCACCGAGTGACGTGATTGCTCTCGCGACCGTGGACGCAACCGGGATATACGCGGGACGATCTCGAAACTCTCGGCCTGGCTACCACTGTCACCTGTTTTCAAGCAGACGTCATGACGCCTCGATGGGACATGCGCGGGATGATCAAGCATGCGATACGAGCCATGCAGGGCGTTTAAGCAGGTCAACACAGGTGATCGGGTGGATTCACCCTCGCTCTCCTAAAGCGGGTGCCGCAGGTTTGAATCCTGCCGGGGGCACTTTCTTGATCTTGGTATCCAGGCTCCGAACTAAGGTTCTTCTCCGAGACGTCTCACACCTCGAGGCAGCTATAGATCACCGCAAGCAGCCCCATGTCAGGTGCCGCGGGATGGATCTCAGAGCGTCATCCTTGGTGAAGATGTGTCGAGACGCACACCGGAGCCTGATCTCACCCCTGCCCGCGGCACGGCTCCAGAGAACTTAGCTCATGACGAGACGGGAGTAAGGGTGGGACGTCCCTGGGCATAGTCCCGCCTGAACGCCGGAAGGGTGCCGCCACCGACGACCCGGAAGCCACGGCCGCCATCATCCAGGACGGTGATGCCTTTCTTGCCGTCGGCGATCCAGTGCAGCACGACGTTGAACGTGCAGTCCTCGTAGACATGGCGCAGGTAGATCACGAAGAATTCCTGCTCGGTCAGATTGACCGAATAGGGAAAGGTGACGGCTGGCTGCTTCTTCCCGGTGAAACCGTCCCGGCCTGGGCGAGCGGTGAGGGTGATCGGGTCCCGGGCGAAATCGGCATCGAAATACCGGCTGGTCTGCCCTTCTCCGCACTGCCCGCACAAAATCCGGATTCCCCGGGTCGGAGCGGGAGTCCGCTTGGTGACCTTGATCTCCATCCTCTGCAGCAACACGGCCTGCTGGGTGCGGCCCTGCGCGGTGACCTGGAGCTCCAGATCGCCGCCTCCGGTGGATAATGCGACACGGCCCTGGGTTGCCGACTGGTCGGTGTACTGATCGACGCTGCCGTCGAACCAGTACGCGGGGCCATCGCTGGTGTCCCACTCGGCGTGGAAGGCTACCGGAGGCTTGCCCGTCCAGACTGGGCCGGGATCGCCGAGTCCCGCCGCACCCGACGGACCGTTGGACACCGAGGCAGAGGCCCGAATCGTCTGCATACCTGTGCGCGTGGAGCCCTGCGTCGCCCCGGTGGCCGAATGACCCTGCAGCCACAGCGTGGCCGAAGCACCGACCACGCCGGCCACAAGGAGGGCACCGGCACCGGCCAGCCACCACCGGCGTCGGCCGTACCCGGACCGAGGGGCCGAAACAGGGACCGCAGGCGACGACACTGAGACTGCGGGCGGTGTCGAGGCGGAAATCCCCCTGGCCAGAGCAGGGGCGACGTCCTGAGGCACGGGGATGTTCTGCGGCGCAGTGAGGTCCTCGGGCGGCACCGGTTTGCCCTGCAGTCGGGCGCGAGCCCTGCCCCGCTCGGTGAGCAACTCTTGCTTGACCTGCTCGCGGGTCGCCGCGGGGCTGCACGCTTTGGCGAAGGCCGCTGTCTGATCGATGGACGGCAGGCGCCTGCCCTCAAGAATCTCGGCCAGCGTGCTGCGCGAGATTCGGTGCCCTGCCTGCTCGGTCAACCGCTCCAGATCACGCAGGGAAGGCTCGCCGGCCTCCACCCGCAACGCCGCCAACCGAGCTGCGAACTCCGCCAGTATCCGGTCGCGTTCGTCCACGCTCGCCCTCTCCGCACCGCCACCGCCGTCCGAGGTCCGTCCGAACAATATCGCCATACGTCCGAGGCGTGTCCGGGTTTGTCCAGCACGCGTGACCAGCAATTTCAGGGCCGGTTGCCTTGAGGCACACCCCTTTTCCCCAGGCTGGCCGCCCCTGCGGCCTGTCCCGCCCTGCTTGGAGGCCGCGCATGCCCGCACACCCCCCTCACGGCGACGACGACTGGTACTACCGCCTGCGCCCCCAAGACGTCCTGCGTCTCATGGCCGCATGGGACAGGGTCCTGCTGCACGTCCCCGCAGAGTCCCGCCGCGGCGCCCGTCTGGTGTCTTACCTCCACCAGCACACCGGCCTGCCCCGCCACCTGCTCACCGACCTCCGCGAGACCCGAAACGCCTGTGCCCACCCCTTCGCGCCCCGCAGCGGCCCCCGCGCGCAAGCCGACATCGACCGCGCCCTGGTCACCGCCTACCACGCCCTCGCCCGCCTCCGCTGCAACCACTCACCGGGCCCCGCCGTCGCATGAGCGCAGGCTTCAACTGACCGTGACCTGGTCCTCGGGACGTTCCGGCTCGGCCTCTTTGGTGGGTGACGATTGCTGTTCCGAGGCTGGTCGCCTGTGCAGCAGGAGGGCGGTCAGGCCGCCCGCGACCAGGCCCCAGAACGCGGCGCCGATGCTCAGGATCGTCATCCCCGACGCGGTGACCACGAAAGTGACCACCGCGGCCTCCCGTCCCTCCGGCTCGTTCACCGCGCCGGCCAGGGACGAGCCGAGTGCCGGCAGTAACGCGAGGCCGGCCACCGCGACGACCAGCACGGGTGGGGAGAGCAGCACCAGAGCCATGGCCAGGCCTGCGCCGAGGCCGAGCGTCAGCTGCCCGGCGCCGAGGGCCACCGTGGCGATCCAGCGGCGGCGGGGGTCGGGGTGGGTGTCCGGGCCGGCGGTCAGCGCCGCGGTGATCGCGGCCAGGTTGACGGCGTGACCGCCGAACGGCGCCGCCGCCGCGCTCGCCAGGCCGGTCGCGACGAGGACCGGGCGCAAGGGTGGCATATACCCGTACGTTGCCATGATCGCCATACCGGGGACGTTCTGCGCGGCCATGGTGACGAGAAACAGCGGGATGGCGATGCTCACCACCACCGACGGGTTCAGCGTCGGGGTGGTCAACTCGACCGCGGGCCGCAACACCGCGCCGGACAGGCCGCTGCCGGATCCGTGCACCGCGATGGCGATGACCGCCACGACGAGCGCGCACGGAACGGCCCACTGCCGCAGGTACCGCTGCAGCACCGCCCAGGTCAGGATGACGGGCACGGCCAACAGCGGGATGTCGACGACGGCGCGGACCGGTGCGGTGCACAGGCTGAGGATGACGCCCGCGAGCATGGCACCGGCGATCGGACGCGGGATGGCGGCGATCGCCCGGGCCGGCCAGGGCGACAGGCCGGCGAGGACGACGAGCCCGGCGCAGACGATGAACGCGCCGACCGCGGCCGGGAAGCCGCCGGGCACGGGACCGGTCGCCACCAGCAGCGCCGCGCCGGGGGTGGACCAGGCGATGCTGATCGGCATGCGGTACCGCAGCCCGAGGACGACCGCCACCGCCCCGATGCCGCAGCAGAGGGCGAGCAGCCCGGACGCGGCCTGTCCGGGTGTCGCCCCGACCGCTCGCAGCCCGGCGAGCACGACGGTGAAGGAACTGGCGTAACCGACCACCGCACTGACCAGCCCCGCCATGACGGCCTGCACCCGCACGCGCCACCCCTCAGCGTCGCCACACTCCCGGTCGTTCCGTTTACGGAACGAACCATAGCCACGTGACCATCCCGGGAACAAGTCCGGCGGCATGCAAGGATTGCCGGGTGGACGGCCGTGACACGGATATCGGGAGCCGGCTGCGGCGGTTGCGGGAGGCCCGCGGCATCTCCCTGTCGGCGCTGGCCCGCAGCGCCGGCATCGGCAAGGCCACACTATCCGGCCTGGAACTGGGCACCCGCAACCCGACGCTGGAGACGCTCTACTCGGTGGCAGGAGCCTTGGGCGTACCGTTGACGGCCCTGGTTCTGGAGCCCGGCGCACCGCCGGCAGAGGCCGTCCGCGTGCCCGGCGCCGCCGTGACGGCCACACTGCTGGAGGTCTTCGAGGAGCCGACCGCGACGTTCGAGTTGCTGCGCATGCACGTCCGTCCCGGCGTCGTGCAACACTCGCCGCCCCACGCCCCCGGCGTGACCGAACACGTCACGGTCTACGCGGGCGTGCTGCGTGCCGGCCCTGTCGACGCCCCCCTGGTGGCTGGGCCGGGCGAGCACATCTCCTGGCAGGCCGACGTCCCACACATCTACAGCACCGTCGGCCCGGACGAAGTTCTGGCAACTCTGCTGATCCGCTCCCCCCGACCGGCCTGAGTAACCGGATTACGCCGCACGGCGGCGACCGGCCGTACACATGGTCGCGGCGGGCTCGGCACACAGCCGAGCCCGCC
>NZ_BOOC01000048.1 GCF_016863035.1 Microbispora corallina | reverse complement strand
CCGGGTACGCGCCCGAGGCCGACGACGCGATCCGGAAGTACGCCGAGTGGGTCCGGCCGAAGATCGGCCTCCGGTGACCCCCGACGACCCTCGGTGGAACACGTCCAGGTATTCCAGGTGGAAGCGGGTGAGCGAGGGGGTGTGGCGGTTGTCGAGGGCACGGACACCGTGGTCTGCGCTGGGCAGAGCCGCGGCCGCACTGAGTGCCGGGGCAGTCGTGCTGGCGGGGACGGCCATGGCGCCCACGGTCGCGGTCGCGGATTCGGCATCCGCCGCGGGTGCCGCCGCCGACGTCATCGCGGCACAGCGGGCACTGGACCAGGCGAAGGCGTCCGGGCAGCCGGTGGAAGTGGTGTCGGCGCGCACCGAGACGACGACGACGTACGCGAACCCGGACGGATTCACGTTCCGGCTCGACCAGTCCACGGTGCCGGTGCGGGTGGCGCGACCGGACGGGTCATGGGAGGCTCCCGACGCCACGCTCGTCAGGCAGGCGGACGGAACGTTACGCCCCAGGGCCGCCGTCGTCGATCTGACGTTCTCGGGAGGCGGCGACAAGCCGCTGGTGACCATCGGCCGCAACGGTCGGACGCTGTCGTTCAGTTGGCCCGGTTCGCTTCCGGTGCCGGTGCTCGACGGCGACAGCGCGCTGTACGCCGACGTGTTGCCCGGTGTGGATCTGCGGATGACGGCGGGCGTCGAGGGCTACCACGAGGTGCTGGTGGTCAAATCGGCCAAGGCGGCGGCCGATCTGCGGCTGAAGCGGATCACCTTCGGGCTGAGCGCCTCCGGGCTGCGTGTGGGTGGCACCGGCGCCGGTGGGTTCAGCGCGGTGGGGGCGGACGGCCAGGAGGTGTTCTCCTCGCCGGCCGCGCAGATGTGGGACTCGCTGGGCGTCCCCGCCGCCTCGGCGCCTTCGAAGACCGCGCCCGCGGCCGCCACCCCGTCAGTGAGCGGGCCTTCAGCCCCGCAGCCCACCTCGGACGCCCCGGGTCCGGGTTCCCGCACCGCCACCACGCCGTTGGTGGTGGGCCGCGACTCGGTGACCGTGGTGCCGGACACCCACCTGATGGCCGAGCAGGACCCGGCCGCGTACCCGCTCTACATCGACCCCGACGTGGCGCTCAACTCCGGCGTCCCCGAGCGGACGCTGCTGCGCAGTGACGGCTACACCTCCTACGGGTGGGGCAACGGGGTGAACGGCGAGGGCGACGGCTACTGCGGCACCTGGAATGGCTACTACTGCGGGCCGGGTTACACCCAGCGTCTGTACTTCCAGTTCACGCCGGGCGCGCTCAGAGGCAAGAAGGTGCTGTCGGCGATCTTCCGGGTCACCTCGCCATGGGCGTTCGTGTGCGACCTGCGGCTGACCGAGCTGACCCGGACGAACAACATCTCCTCGTCGACCACCTGGGCGACCCGGCCGACGCAGCTGGACATGATGGTCGACCGGTGGTTCTCGGCGGGCCGCGGTTCGGCCTGCGATCCCGACTCGCCCGACGCGCCCATCGAGTTCACCGACAACCCGGACGAGACCAACGAGAATCTGACGCCGACGGTGCAGGACTTCGCGGCCGGCAAGTTCGCCAAGCTGACGCTGGAACTGCGCCCGCACGACGAGACCGATGCGTCCGCCTGGAAGCGGTTCAAGAACAACGCGGTGCTGTCGGTGAACTACGTGGCCAACCCGGCGATGCCGACCGACGTCGGCATCGTGTCCGGCTCGTCCGCGGTGTGCCACACCAACTCGGCCGACCCGCAGGTGGTGTCGGGTACGACGCCGCAGGTTCGGGGACGTCCGCAGACCCAGCCGGGTGGTGAGTCGCAGGCCCGGCTGCGGGTGCGCTGGCGGGTCGAGCGGCTGTCGGGTTCCACCTGGAGCCAGGCGATCGGCGACGTCACCATGCCGGCGTCGGGCTTCGTCGGCGACAACGTCCTGGAGCCGGCCACCCTGCCGGCCCTGTTGACGGATGTGCAGTACCGGCTCAAGGCACTGACCCTGTCGTATCAGGACAACCAGACATCCTTCCTCAACACCGGCTACACCGCGCCCTGTTACTTCACCATCGACGCCACCGCGCCGAAGGCGCCCACAGTGGCCCTGTCCACGCCCTATTCGGTATGCCTGTCCGACTCCTGCGTGGCGGGCGGCGGTCCGGGCGTTCCGGGGACGGTGACCTTCGGCCCGGCACCGGGAGACGTCAACACCGCCTACTCCTACCGGCTCTCCTCCGACGACTCCTGGCACGATCTGGCGGCGGGTGCCACCTCCACGACGCTCGTACCGCAGGTGTCCGGTACCTACCATCTGGAGGCGCGGGCCAAGGACCGGGCAGGCCGCTGGGGGGCGAGCAGCACCACCGACTTCCTGGTGGCCGCCGGTGCGGGCCCGGTCGGGCAGTGGCACTTCGACGAGACCGGCGGCGCGGCCCTCGACACGTCCAGCACCGTCCCGGCGGAGCAGGACAACGCCACGCTCTCGGCGACCGGCGCGACTCGTGACGACCGGGGCAGGCGTGGTCTGGAGCTGCACGACGACGCCGGGACGCCGCTGGCCACCCCGGTCACGGACACCGGTCTGACGCTGGACGGCACGTCCGGGTACGCCGAGACGCAGAAGCCCGTCATCGACGTCCGCGCCTCCTACACCGTCTCCGCGTGGGTAAGGCTCGGCACCTCCCAGGTCCGCACGATGGGCGTCCTCAGCCAGGACGACACCACGGCGAGCCCGTTCTACCTGTCGTACGCCGCCGACGGCGTCGACGACTGGAGCATGCGGGTGCGCTCGTGCACCGCGGACACCACCTGCGTGTGGATCAAGGCGAGATCCGTGGTCACCCCGGTGCCCGGGGTGTGGACACACCTCACCGGGCAGTACGACGCCGCCGCCGGAAAGCTGTCGCTGTACGTCAACGGCGTGCTCCAGGCCTCGGTCCCGGCGACGGCCCCCGCCGTCTACGGCAAGCCGCTGCAGATCGGCCGGGACAGCTGGAACGGCTCGCATGTCGACTACTTCAACGGCAGCATCGACGAGGTCTCGGTCTGGCAGCGGGCGCTAACCGCCCAGGAGATCCTGGACCAGGCGCGCGGGCTGGACGCCGCCGGATACGGCGACGCGGAACTCACTGCCGGCTGGCAGGCGGAGGGCGCGTCCGGCAGCACGCTGGCCGACGCCTCCGGCTACGGCAGGACCCTGACGCCGGCAGGAGGCGCGACGCTCGACGGCACCGCCCTCACCCTGGACGGCAGCGGCGGCTACGCGTCCACCCCCGGCTCTGTGGTCGACGACCGCGGATCGCTCACCGCCACCGCCCGGGTGCAGTTGAACGTGGCGGCGTTGACGACCCACCCGGCCGGCTACACGGTGCAGGTCGCGGGGCAGCCGTCGGCCGACGGCTCGGCGTGGGGCCTGTGGTTCCGCTACACAGGCATCACTGACGGCCTGGACGACGACGGGAACGTCATCCACATCCCGCAGGGACAGTGGCTGTTCGGCCGGGTCGCGGCCGACGGCGGCTTCACCGGCGCGGTCTCTCCCAATGACGACCCGGGCGGCGGTAGCGGTGAGGGCGACGTCCAGGTCACCGGCGTGCTGGACGCCCAGTCGGGCACGGTGAGCCTCTACCTGGGCGCCAACCTGCAGGACACTCAGCCCTACACGACCCTCGCCGGATCCGGTGACTTCACCGCGGGGCGCGGGCACGTGGGCGGCGCATGGGGCCATTATCTGCCCGGCCGGATCGAGGACCTGAGGGTCTGGACCGGCGCGATGACCTCATCCGACCAGATCGCGGCCGTGGTCGGCGGCTGACCGTGACGCCGGGACGCGGCCGGGCGGCAGGACCGCCCGTCCGCGCCCGGCAGGGCGACATCTCCGCCGCGACTGCGCGGCGGGGCTCTTCGTGATGTGACAGACGGGCACGGCACCGGTCCGTGCCACCGTCCGCGTTGGGAGTTGGGTTTATGAGCTCGGGTTCCACAACACGCGTGCCCCGGGGCGTCCTCCGCCCCCGGCAGGCACGCGACGGCAGATCTGCGGTGACGCGTCGGGCGGCGACCGCGGTCGCGGCATCCCTCGCGCTCGTCGGCGGCATGCTCGGAGCGGTGCCCGTGGCACGGGCCGACGCCGGGCCGCTCGGGCGTCCCGCCGTGCCGGCGGCGCACAGCGCGAAGGTCCACGACGTGGGCCTCGGCGCCGCAGAGGCCAGGCAGCAGGTCGCTCGCTCCTCGGCCGCGGAGCAGGAGCAGGCGGCGCGCGCGGCGTCCGAGCAGCACGCGTCCTGGCCCGGCGGCGGCACCGCCACGGTCGGAGCCGGCGGGACGGCGGTCACCGTCGGAGGCCTGCCGGTGCGGCTGACCGCGCCGGCCTCCACCACCGCCTCCCCGGCCGACGTCACCGTGCTTGACCAGCAGGCGGCACACGCCGCCGGAGTCGAGGGGGTGCTCCTCCTCGTCGCGCCGAAGGGGACCGCCGCGGCACAGGACCCCGCGGCACAGGACCCTGGGGCGCAGGACCCCGGGGCGCAGGACTCCGCGGCGTGGGATTCCGGGGTGGCGGGCCCCGAGACCCAGGGTTCCGGGCTGGCGAGCAGGCAGCCGGCCCCCGTGGGCGGCCGGTTGTCCGTCGGCTACGCCGCGTTCGCGTCGGCCTACGGCGGTGACTGGTCGGGCCGGCTGAGCCTGGTCCGGCTGCCGGCGTGCGCCCTGACAACGCCCGAGAAGGCGGCGTGCCGCGCCACGACCCCCTTGCGCACGGCCAACGACGTCGCCGGGCGGACGCTCTCCGCCGACCTGCCGGCCGCGACGTCGCCGCTCCTCGTCGCGATATCCGCGGGGCAGGGGGAGTCCGCCAAGGGCAGCGGCGACTACACCGCCGCCCAACTGTCCTCGTCCTCGACCTGGGCCCAAGGCGGGGCGTCGGGCTCCTTCACCTGGTCGTACCCGATGACGACGCCGCCCGCGCCCGCGGGTCCTGCGCCCACCCTCGGCCTGGCCTACGACTCCGGCAGTGTCGACGGGCGTACCGCGAGCACCAACAACCAGACCTCCCAGGTCGGTGAGGGGTTCGCCACGATGTCCGACAGCTATGTCACCCGGCAGTTCGGCAGCTGCGACCAGGACGGGCACGACAAGGTCTACGACTCGTGCTGGAAGTTCGACAACGCCTCGCTGGTGCTCAACGGCACAGCCACGGAACTGGTCAAGGACGCTGCCGGCGGCACGTGGAGACTCGCCGACGACGACGCGTCCACGGTCGTCCACTCCACCGGGGCCGACAACGGCGACCAGGGCGACGGCGTGGACGGCGCCGGCGAATATTGGACGGTCATCACCGGCGACGGCACCAAGTACGTCTTCGGCCTGAACAAGCTGCCCGGCGCGGGCACCCAGCGCACCAACTCGGTTTGGACGGTGCCGGTCTTCGGAGACGACTCCGGCGAGCCGGGCTACGCCAAGGGCGACGCGTTCGCCGACCGCTGGTACGACCAGGCCTGGCGGTGGAACCTCGACTACGTCGTGGACACCCACGGCAACGCCGAGACGTACTGGTACACCGCGGAGACCAACTCCTACAAGAAGAACGGCGCCACCACCGCCGACGCCACCTACACCCGCGGCGGTTATCTCGACCACATCCTCTACGGGCAGCGCTCCGGCACCCTCTTCACCGCCACCGCCCCCTACCAGGTGCACTTCGGCTACCAGGAGCGTTGCGTCACCGGTGACTGCTCCTCGCTCACCTCGGCCACCGCGCCGAACTGGCCGGACGTGCCCTTCGACGCGATCTGCGCCGCCCGCGCCTCGGACACCGCCTGCAAGGCCGAAGCACCGTCGTTCTTCACCCGCAAGCGGCTCACCCAGGTGCGGACCTCGGTGTGGCCGGGCACCGGCACCTCCTACACCCCCGTCGACACCTGGGACCTGAAGCAGAAGTACCTGGACCCGGGGGACATCGGTGACAGCTCCGACCAGTCGCTGGCGCTGGACAGCATCACCCACACCGGCAACAGCGCGGGCGACACCGCGATGGACCCCGTGTCGTTCACCTATCGGATGCTGCCCAACCGGGTAGACGCCGCCGACGACATCCTGCCGCTGAACCGGCCGCGTATCGACACCGTCGAATCCGAGACCGGCGCGATCACCACGGTGACGATGTCCCCCCAGGACGACTGTGTGCGCGGCTCGAAGATGCCGGCCGCCGAGGACGACGACACGATGGCCTGTTTCCCGCAGTACTGGCACGTCAACGGCGCCGCCGACGCCTCGATCGACTGGTTCCACAAGTATCGGGTGCTGACGGTGCTCGAGTCGGACCCGGCCGGCGGCAACCTGGCCGTCCAGACGTCGTACGACTACAGTGATCCGGCCTGGCACTACGACGACAGCCCGTTCACCCCCGACGACGAGCGCACCTGGTCGAGTTGGCGGGGCTACGGCACCGTCACCACGATCACCGGCACCGACCCGTCCAACCGGTTGCGCACCGTCACCCGCTACCTGCAGGGCATGAACGGCGACAGGCAGAAGTCGGGCACACCGCGTGCCGTGAGCGTGCCGGGCCTGCCCGTGCCGGGGCTGAACCTCGCCGCGGTCACCGACTCCGACGAGTTCGCCGGCTTCCAACGCGAACAGGTCACCTACGACGGCTCCACCGCGATATCGGCGACCGCCGACGACCCGTGGTCGTCCCGCACCGCGATCCAGCACACCGGTTCGGGCGACCTCAAGGCCTTCTACGTCCGCCCGCGCACGTCGTACGACTACACCTACCTGACCGTGCCGGGCAGGTGGCGTACCAGGAGCACCACCACGACCTATGACTCCTACGGCATGGCGGTCACCGAGGACGACGCCGGTGACACCGGGAAGACCGGCGACGAGATCTGCACCCGCACCTGGTACGCCCGCAACGCCGCCGCCGGTCTGACGTCGCTCGTGTCCAGGGTCCGTAAGGTCGCCCGGCCGTGCGGCACCGCGGACGGCGCCCTGTCGCTGCCAGCGAACAGCGCCACCCGCGGCGACGTGCTGTCCGACATCGCCACCGTCTACGACGACGTGGACGCCACCGTCTGGACCGCCGCCCAGACCCCCACCGCCGGCGACGCGTACTGGACCGGCCGCGCCGCAGGCTACCCCGCCACCCCCGACGCGAACGGCGACCGGAACCCGGCCGGTTGGCAGACCACCGGCACCTCCACCTTCGACGCGCTCGGCCGCACGCTCAGCACCACGGACGCGGCGGGCAACACCGACTCCACCGAGTTCACCCCCGCCGGCGCGGGGCCGCTGACCAAGACCGTGGACGGCAACGCGCTGGCCCAGAAGGCGACCACCTTCTACGACGGGCTGCGCGGCCTGCGCACCACCGTCTACGACGTCGACGGCAAGAAGACCGAGCTGACCTACGACGGCCTCGGCCGACTGCTCGGGGTGTGGCTGCCCAACCGCAGCAAGAGCAACGGTGACACCGCGAGCACCACCTACGCCTACCAGGTCAAGCGCGGCGCGGCGCCCTTCGTGGCCACGTCCGTGCTCGGCCCGAACGGCACCCGCGTCACCAGCTACCAGATCTACGACTCACTGCTGCGCCCCATCCAGGTACAGGCGCCCACACCGGTCGGCGGCAGGACGCTGACCGACACCCGGTACGACTCGCGGGGCCTTGCCTACGACACCTTCGCCGGCATCTTCGACGACGCCACGACGCCGAACGGCGTCTACGCACGCGCGGAGGACAACGGCGCGCCCACCGAACACCGGTTCGTCTTCGACGGCGCCGGCAGGCAGACCTCGGACGCACTGTGGATCTTTGGGGTGCGGAAGGGGAACCCGACGCTCACCGGCTACACCGGTGACTCCACCGCGGTGAGCCCGCCGGCCGGCGGCAGTGCGAGCCGTACCGTTACCGACGCGCGTGGCAGGACCGTCGAACTGCGCGAGTACGCCGGAACGTCCCCCGCCGACACCGACTTCGGCGGCGCCGCACCGGCGCCCGCGCACACCACGACCGCGTACGCCTACACCGGCGACGACCAGAAGGCCCGCGTGACCGGGCCCGACGGCGCCACGTGGAGCTACGGCTACGACCTGTTCGGCCGCCAGAC
Organism: Microbispora corallina; assembly: GCF_016863035.1. Classification (GTDB taxonomy): domain Bacteria; phylum Actinomycetota; class Actinomycetes; order Streptosporangiales; family Streptosporangiaceae; genus Microbispora; species Microbispora corallina. The sequence continues at coordinate 58,793 of NZ_BOOC01000048.1, read as the reverse complement.
GTCGGCGACCGACCCGGACAAGGGCGACAGCACCGCCGCGTACACCGTCCTGGACCAGATCGACAGCACGACGGACGCGGCCGGGCACAAGCTGCTCTACAGCTATGACGCGATCGGCCGCACCACCGGCGAATGGCAGACCGCGAGGACGGACGCCGGCAAGCTGTCCGCCTGGACCTACGACACCGTGGCCAAGGGCCAGGCCGCCGCGGCCATCAGCTACGACGGCGGCGTCAACGGCCGGGCGTACACCCAGAAGGTCACCGAGTACGACGACCTCTACCACGCCACGCAGACCGAGACCGACCTGGACCCGGCCGACCCACTGGTGACGTCAGGCGCGGTCAAGCCCAGCTACACGTTCAGCAGTTCCTACTATCCTGACGGCAGCCTTCAGAGCTCCACCGAGCCCGCGGCCGGAGGCCTGCCGCTGGAGCACGTCGGCTACGGCTACGGCCCCACCGGCAAGGTGAACAGCGTCACGGGAGCCACGGGCTACCTCCAGCACGTCGCCTACTCACCGCTGGCCGAGCCGCAGCAGCTCACGCTGGCCACCGCGCCGTCCGGGGTGAAGAAGGCGTTCCTCACCGACACCTACGAGCAGGGCACCGGGCGGCTGACCACGTCCAAGGTCACCGACGAGACCCACGCCTACGCGCCCCAGGACCTCGCCTACAGCTACGACGACGCGGGTAACGTCACCCGGATCGGCGACTCGAGCACGCAGGGCGGCACGGGGAAGGCCGACACGCAGTGTTTCGGGTACGACGGCTACCGCCGCCTGACCAGCGCCTGGACCCCGGCCGACGCGACCTGCGGCACCGCCGCGGGGAGCGCCGTCGGCGGCGCGGCCCCGTACAGCACCGGTTACTCCTACGACGTTGCGGGCCTGCGGACCGCCCTGACCACCCACGCCGCCACCGGAGACACCACCGCGAGCTACTGTCACACCGACGCCGCGCGCAAGCACGCACTGACCGCCGTCACGACGGGCACCTGTGCCGGTTCGGCCGCGTCCTACGGCTACGACGCCATCGGCGACACCGTCAAGCGCCCCGGGAGGAGCGGCGGCCAGAGCCTGACGTGGAACGCCCAAGGCAACCTGAGCAAGACCACCGAGGGCACCGCGACCACCGACTACGTCTATGACGGCGGCGGCAACCTGCTGATCCGCCGGGCCTCCACGGGCGGGGAGAGCGTGCTCTATCTCGGCTCCACGGAGATCCACACCAGGACCGCCGGCGGCACGACGACCACCTGGGGCGTACGCTCGTACACCGAGGGTCCCTCGGGCCCGGTGATCGCGATCCGCAGCACCGCGGGCAGCGGCACACCCGCGCTGTCCTGGCTGGCCGGCGACGACCACGGCACGAGCAGCCTGGCCATGGACGCCACCACCCAGGCGGTCGTCAAGCGCTACACCGACCCCTTCGGCGGCGACCGCGGCACCCCGCCCGCCGCCTGGCCGGACGACAAGTCCTTCCTCGGCGCACCTGACGACGCCCGCACCGGCCTGATCCAGATCGGCGACCGCCAGTACGACCCGGCCGTCGGCGGGTTCATCAGCGTCGACCCGCTGCTGGAGACCGACAAGCCGCAGACGCTGAACGGCTACAGCTACGGCGCGGACAATCCGGTGACCTACAGCGACCCGTCGGGCGACGGCCTGCTGTGCGGGGTGCGCGACGAACCCGCCTGCCCGCACACGCCCAGCAAGGGCAGGGGCGACCAGGGCGACCACCGCACGCCGAAGGAGAAGGACCAGGACAACAGCAAGTCATCGCCGTCACACGGCAACAGCGGCGGCAAGACGCTGGACCCGAAGACGCGGGAATGGCTGCGCAAGAACCTCGGCTACAACGGCGGCGCCAACCTGGACGACGCCGCGTTCCGTGCCTGGATCGAGAACGTGGACCTGAAGAAGCAGACCGCCGTCGTGGCGTTCGACGCCTGCCTGCAGACCGGATCCGCCGCCGCCCAGTGCGAGAAGGAGGCGGAGCAGGTCATGGACGGCGGTGGAGGCAAGTCCACGCAGGAGCTCGTCTACCACCAGCTCGCGGTGTGGGGGAGCGCGTCGTCCACCGGCATGATCGCCGCCTGCGCGTTCGTCACCGCGGACACCCTTGGGGCGGCCGGCGGCCCATGCGGGACGGCCGCGATGGCGTGGTACACCGCCGTCGGCCTCCCATCCACCGCCTATCTCACCTATGAGACCTGCCAGAGCAGCTGGAGCTCCTCCGACTGCCTGACGGGAATGCTCGCGCTCACCGGTAACTCCGCCGCCTTCGCGAAGTCCGAACAGGCCCGGATCATCGCGCGCCAGTCCCAAGCGGCGTATCGCACGGCCTCCCGATGGGGACAGACGGCCTGGAACGCCACCTCAGGGGCCGTGAGATCCGCCGGGAACACGGCGCGGAACGCCGGTGGCGCGGTGCGGAACACCGCCACCAGCGTCTGGCACCACATCGGATTCTGACCCTCCGGGTCCCCGGCACGGCCAATCCGTGCCGGGGACCCGGACCCCGCGCGCACCGCGACAGGAGGAACGACATTGAGTCCCACCCGCCCGTCACACGCCGGCCCCGGCTTATGGCGGCTGCTGTGGACCACGGGGCTGGTCCTCGGGCTGCTCGGCGGCACCTGGTTCGGCGCGAGCCCCGCACATGCCGCGTCGGGCATCACACCCGTCGACGCCGGCCACTTCGCGCTGACACCGGTGACCGACCACAGCTCGCAGATCTCCGGCCTGTCCGGAAACTCCGCGCTGACGCCGCAGGATCTCGGCGAGCTCGCGGGCACAGGGGCGACGGGCAAGGCCGGGCTGTGTTACCCGACGCCCTTCAACCCCGGTGTGGACGCCACCGGTTACTGCTGGAACAACCCCACCGACGACGGCGGCCGCGACGCCTGGGCACCGCAGGGCCTGTCGGTCCCGCACGACGCGGCGGGCGACGGCAGCTGGCACGGTCACCGCTGGGAGGTGGTGTCCTGGCACTACGGCGACGGCAACGCCCTGGCCAAGCTGCGGTTCGTCGACCGCGGCGGCAGCACACCACGGTACTTCGACGTGCTGATGGCGACCGCGGGCGGCGGCACGGTCGCCCCACGTGCGGGCCATGCCGACAGCGTCGTGTGGTACGGCGACAACCTGCTGGTCGGCAGCGGCGGCGGGCTGGACGTCTACCGGCTCGGCGACCTCATGCGTGACACGGACGGGCTCGAGGGCTTCACCTATGTTCTGCCGGTCCGTTACACCTACCGGACCACCACCTCGTTCGAGGTCCCCTGCACCTCTGTCACGGGCTCGGCGCCGTGCCTCAACGGCATGAGCTTCGACCGTGCGAACTCCGCGTTGACGACCAGCGAGTACGTTCAGACCGACGCCGCCGGCGGCCGGCTGATCCGCTGGCCGTTCGACATGACCAGCGGCCTGCCGCGGGCGGACGACGGCACCCTCTTCGGCACGGCCACCGCCCGCGCCGCCTGGGCCTCTCCCGTGTGGCACATGCAGGGCGTCGTGTTCGCCGCTGGGTCGTTCTTCATCAGCGGCGCCTGTCCGAGCAGGTTCGACACCGGCTACCGGGAGAGCGCCTGTGTGCACAAGGGTCTGCCCGGCGGGTCGACGTCGGTGCTCACCGCGGTGCCCGACATGACCCAGAACCTCGACTGGGACGGCAGCGGCGGCCGCGTCCAGGGGGTCAACGAGGTCGCCCAGTCCACCCGGCCATACCCGCAGCGGCTGGTGTTCGACTTCGCCCCGACCGCCCGCGACATCGCCACCGTCCGCTTCAGGAACGTCAACAGCGGCGCGTGCCTGCTGCCGGCCGGCGCCGGGCTCGACAACGGTGTGGCCGTGGTACAGCGGGACTGCGACGGAAGCAGCGCGGAGAACTGGTACTGGAATGGTTCCGAGATCCGCAACTTCCAGAGCGACCGCTGCCTGACGGTCAACGGCGGTTTCACGACACGGGGCGCCGGCATCGTGCAGTGGGTCTGCAACGGCAGCCCCGCTCAGTCCTGGATCCGGGTGGCGGGGGGCGCGGGCGGCGGCTCGATGCTGGTCGACGGCAACGCCGGGATGTGCCTGACGATCGACGGCGCACGCACCGACGACGGCGCTCCCGCCACCCAGTGGCCGTGTATCAGGACCAGCACCGCCCACTCCTGGGTCGGCAGCTCCTGAAGGCGGCCGGTCGAGCCGGCCGCAGACGCGGGGGTCGTCCCATGGGGGAGGGCGTCGCTGCGCCGGCCGTGGAAGCCGGCCGTGGAAATCGGCGGATGAGCGCCACGCGCGCCGGCCGACGAGCCCGGGTGCCGGGGCCGATCCTGGCCGAGTCGACGCCGGCCGTGCCGTCCGCGGTGCCGATCTTCACGACGGTCATGTACTCAGAGAGCCTCCGTCACGGGACGGCGGCCGCCGAGGCGGGCGGGAACGGCGGTGAGCGCCGCCACCACGAGCACGGTCGCCAGCACCACGGTGAGCAGTTGCCAGAGCGAGGGAAGAGTGGCCCTGTCACCGTCGCCGCCGGTGATCGCGTTCAGGGCGGCGAACAGGGCGAAGCCTCCTGGGAAGGCGCCCAGGAGGGCGCCGGCGAGCGCGGGGAGCACCTGCGCGGCCGCCAGCGCCGTGCTCACCTCGCCGGGGGTCGCGCCGAGGGCGCGCGCCAGCGCCGACGAACGCCGGTTGTCGAGCACCGTCGCCCAGGTGATGACGACGGCGTTGACCGCCGCCAGGCAGAGCAGGATGACCATCCAGACGAGGAGCACCTGGCGCAGCAGTTCCACCTGGGCGGCGTCATATCCGCCGGCGAGTGGCTGGGTGGAGAGGAAGGCGTTGAGCACCAGGACGACGTAGATCCCGCTGACGGTGATCGCGACACCGGCCACAGCCAGCACGACCCGTCGCGGGCGGCGGGCGGCGACCCGCAGGGCGAGAAGCAGCGGGACGGGCAGTCGCGCCGAGATCGCGATCAGCCAGCCGACGCGGCGGGGCGGGCGCGGCGAGTCGGCCAGTGCCTTGACGGTGCTGGAGCGGGCGGCGCGCACGGCCGGGACAACGGTCGCGACCACCGCGACCGCGAGTGCGACGGCCGTCACCACACCGGCCGTGGAGACGGTCATCGACGGCGTGCCCGCGCCGCCGACGAGGCCGGCACTCGACTCGGTGAGCGACGGGGCCGTCACCGATCCGACCGCCAGCCCGGCCGCGGCCGCGACGACGGCCACGAGGACGTACTCCGCGAGCAGCACCGCGGCGACCAGGCTCGGTGTGCCGCCGACCGCCTTGAGCAGTCCGACGCGTCTGGTCTGATCGGCCATGCGGCCGCCGACCAGCACGGAAAGAGTGGCCACGGCGAGCAGACCGAGCAGCCATGCTCCGATCAGCAGCAGGATCTGCGAGTCTCCGGCCACCTCGGTGGCGTCTTCGAGGATGTCCTGCCAGGCCGTCAGGCGTGGAGCGTCCCTGCCCGCCGGGGGGTTGGCGCCGACGAACGCCCGGGCCTCGTCCGGGTGGGTCAGCTTCAGGTTCATCACGTAGGACAGGGAGCCGGGATCGGAAGTGAGGCTCCGCACATCCGCCTGGGTGAGCCAGACCAGTCCGGGATTGTGCAGCAACCCCGGCGGCAGTCCGGCGGCAATGTCGCCGGAGACCGCGCCGCTCATGCACCCGACGGCGACAAGGCAGGACGTTCCCGGGTAGGGCGCCATGGCGGCGGTGACCGCGACGCCGACGACCCGGAACGACCGGCCGTCCAGGGTGACGGGATCTCCGACGCGTACGCCGAGTGCCGTGGCGAAGGCGGCTTCCACCACCACGCCGCCATCGCCGACCCAGCTGCCCTGTGTCACCTCGGGCTGATCGACCGATGCGGTCGCGGCGTCGCGCCCCACGGCCTGTACGTCCGACACGCGGCCGGAGGCCTCAAGCTTCGCCGGCGCGACCGGGTACGGCCCACTGTGGCCGGCGACGCCGTCACCGCGGGCCAGGTCCTCGAGACCGGGAAGCTGTGCGAGCCGGCCGACGCCGGCGACCACGTCGGGTCCGCTGGTCGCCTCCCGGGTGCTGACGTACGGGTCGCCGGCCGCGTCGCGCAGGACGAGCCCGAGCGTCAACGTCGTGGTCGCCGCCATGATGGCGAGCAGCAGGAGCGCGGTCTCGGTGGGGCGCCGCCGCAGGTCGCGTACGGCGAGGCGGCCAACGAGCAGGACTCGGCCCATCGCTCTCAGTCCTCCAGACCGGCGAGGGCGCCGAGCCGGCCGGTGGTGCCACCGGTCAGCCTGGTCTCGTCCACGAACGCGCCGTCCCGCATCGAGATCAGCCGGTCCGCGGTGGCCGCGATCCGCGTGTCGTGGGTGACGATGACCAGCGTCTGACCGGACTCGTGCAGGCTCTCGAAGAGGTGGAGGACGTCCAGGGTGGCGGCGCTGTCCAGATTGCCGGTCGGCTCGTCGGCGAGGACGACCAGCGGTTCGTTGCTCAACGCCCGGGCGACCGCCACCCGCTGCCGCTGGCCGCCGGACAGCGCGGAGGGCAGGAAACGCGCCCGGCCGGCGAGCCCGACCTGGTCCAGCAGTTCCTCCGCACGCCGTCTGGCGGCCCGCGGCGAGCGTCCGGCCAGCAGCGCCGACAGCTCGACGTTCTCGAGGGCGGTGAGCTCCTCCATCAGGTGGAAGGCCTGGAAGACGAAGCCGACGGCGGTGCGCCGCATCCGGGCCAGGGCCTTCTCGCCGATGTCGTCGATGCGGCGGCCGTTCAGCACCACCTCCCCGCCCGACGGCCGGTCCAGCCCTCCGAGAAGGTGCAGCAGCGTGGACTTCCCGCAGCCGCTGGGCCCCATCACCGCCACCGTCTCTCCCGGGCCGACGTCGAGATCGACCCCGTCGACGGCGCGCACCAGTCCTTCGCCCCTGCCGTAGTCCTTTCGCAACCCGCGGGCGCGCAGCACGGACGTGTCGGCGGCGTTGCTCACGATCCACTCCTTCGGGGGGTCCAGTTCTTCTCACATGCCTCGAGCCAGCGCAGGTCCGCCTGGAGCCGGAGCACGATGCCCTCCAGCAACAGCGCCGCGTCCGAGCGGTCCGGCTCGGCCATGGCGGCGCGCTGGGCGTCACGCAGCCGGCGCAGCAGCTCGCGGCGCTGGGTGTCGACGATGGTGAGCGGGTCGGCCAGCCCGGCAGCCGCGGCCGCGATCAGCTTGAGATGGAACTCCGCGAGGTCGGGTCGCGGCCAGGCCACCTCGGCGATCCACTCCGCCACGCGCTGCTGGCCCTTGGGGGTGAGCGCGTACACCTTGCGATCCGACCGGTCGGCGCCTTCTTCGGAGACCGCCAGCAGGCCGGCTCTTTCCAGCCGCGCCAGCGTGACGTAGACCTGCCCGGCGTTCATCGCGTCGCCGAGGGGGCCGAGCGCGTCACGCAGCCGCGCACGCAGCTGGTAGCCGTGCGACGGCTCCTTGGCCAGCATCGCCAGCACCACTTCCTGCTGCATCGAGGCCCCCTAACCGTTAGCCCACAACATCTAACGGTTAGCCCCTCGCTGTCAAGCCCGGGTGGCACCAGGTGCGGGAACCGCCGCGGCATCCCAACGCCGCGCGCAGCCCGAGAGGCATCAGTTGTCGGCGCCTGCCATTCGGCGCCACAGCGCCACGTACCCGCGCAGCAGCCAGGGGATGAGCAGCCAGAATGCGATGCCGGCGAGCGCGTGCACGGCCCAGGCGCCGGCGAGCGTGGGCCCACCCCACGAATCGCGGTACTCCCCGCTCATCCCGAACAGCGGCCGGACCGGGTACACGACGTTGACCAGCACGCCGAGCCAGCAGTACCCCACCACCATCAGCGACACCGCGTCCAGCGGCACGGCGGCAAGCCCGCGTACGCGCGAGAACGGGGTCGGGTGCGCGAGCAGGAGGGCCGCTGCCCTGCGCTGCGCGGTGCCGTGGTCGAACAGTGACCAGACCGCCAGCGGGAGGGAGAGCAGAAGAAAAAGCGTGTGACGGTACGGCGCGCCTGAAAGCGGGAGCTTCCACCATCGCATGCACGACAGCATACGATCACGCCGCAGACCGTCCGGCGTGGCTACGTGGTCGTGTGCGGCGTTGCCACGGCCGGTGCCGTGGGCCTCGCCCTCGCGCAGGGCTCGACGATAGTCGGATCGTCCAGGTGGTTCGCCGGTTCCACCATTCCTATCGCCTCCGAGCTGGGCTCATAGTTGCCTAACCTGAGCGGTTGCGCCCCGGTGAAGTCCAGTCCCTGCCGATCGGAGGCCAGATGCCGCAACGTTCCAGGCGGCGATCCCCCGCCCTGGTCGCCGCCGTCGCCCCCGGGGCGACGTTCCTGCCCCTTCTCCCGGCCGTCCCCGCCCTCGCGCCGGTCACCCGAGGCGCGAGCTTTGACCGGTTCGTCCGTAACATGCTCGGCGGCATGGACTGCACACCCACGATGATCTCGGAAAACGCGCCCGTCCAGGCGTACACCGCGTGGAGGATCTGATGAGCGATGGCCTGGCGGCGAGCGTCGGCGTGACGGACACCGGCGTGCGCCTGTACGTCAGCCGGGACGGCGAGCGCGTCCTGGACGGGGTGCCGCTCGGGTTCACGGTCGACGGCGTGGAGCTCGGCACCGCGGCCGAGCTCGTGCACGTCGCCGAGCGCACGGTCCGCGACCGGTTCCGCGCCCACTCCGGCAAGGCCGTGGGCGAGCACCGGTACGAGCACCGCGAGGTCGTGCACACCCTCCGCGAGGCCGGCGTCGAATGGCAGGTCGTCCTGCGGGTCGCCCGCGACGGCGTCGCGGTCCGCTACGCGATGCCCGCCCTGGACGGCACCGCCCGCGTCACCGCCGACCGGACCGCCGTCACGCTGCCCGCCGGGTCGCGGAGCTGGGTGCTCGACTACCAGACCTGGTACGAGACGCCCCGCTACGGGGCCGGCACGGCCGAGCTGGCGGGCGGCGCGTACGGGCTGCCGTTCCTCGCCCGGCTCGACGGCGACCTGCACGTCCTGATCACGGAGTCGGGGATCGACGGCCGGTTCGCCGGCGCGCACGTCCGGGCCGGGGAGCCCGAGCCGGACGGCGGGCGGACGCTGCGGTTCACGCTCGCCGACGAGGCCGTGGAGGTCACCCGCGGCCCCGTCAGCCCGTGGCGGGTCGTCCTCGTCGGGACGCCGCCGGAGCTGGTGGCCTCGCTGCTCGTCGACGAGCTGGCGCCGCCCGCATCTCCCGAGCTGGAGGAGGCGGCGTGGGTCCGGCCGGGGCGCGCGGCCTGGTCGTGGTGGTCGGACTTCTACTCCGGCGCGCAGCTCGACAAGCAGAAGCACTTCGTCGACGTCGCCGCCGGTCTCGGCTGGGAGCACCTGCTCATCGACTGCGGATGGGAGGAGACCTGGGTGCCGGAGATCGTCGCGTACGCGAGCCGCCGCGGCGTCCAGGTGCACCTGTGGACCATCTGGCGCGACCTCAACAGCCCCGAGGACCTGCGCAAGCTCGCGCTGTGGCGGTCGTGGGGCGTCGCCGGGATCAAGGTCGACTTCATGGAGTCGGAGTCGAAGGACCGCTACCGCTGGTACGACACCATCCTCACCGAGACCGCGCGGCTCGGCCTCATGGTGAACTTCCACGGCTCGGTCATCCCGCGCGGCTGGGCCCGCACCTGGCCCCAGGTCGTCGGGTACGAGGCGATCCGCGGCGCCGAGTACTACGTCTTCTTCGAGAACCAGGCGCTCACGGCCGCGCACAACGTCATCCAGCCGTTCACCCGCAACGTCGTCGGGGCGGCCGACGCCACGCCGGTGGCCTTCGGCGCCGCGGGCCGCACGACCAGCGACGGCCACGAGCTCGGGCTCTCGGTGGCGTTCGAATGCGGCATCACGCACTTCGCCGACCACGTCGACGCCTACGCGGGCCGCCCGCTCGCGGCCCGGTTCCTGGCCGAACTGGCCCCGTTCTGGGAGGAGACGGCGCTGCTCGCGGGCGACCCCGACAGCCACGCCGTCGTCGCCCGCCGGTCCGGCGACCGCTGGTTCGTGGGATGCGTCGCCACAGGGGAGGCGCGGGCGATCCACGTGCCCCTCGGCGCGCTCGGGGTGGGGCCGGACGCCCAGGTGTGGATCGTCGGCGACGCCTCGACCGCCACCGTCGAGGGCGCGGTGACCGGGCTCGCGGAGACCACGACGACCGCGGGCGACGGAGTGGAGGTCAAGATCGCCCGCGACGGCGGCTTCGTCGCCGTCGTCGCGCCCGCGGGCGCCGACCTGTTCCGGTCCGCGCCCCGGCCGGTTCTCCCCGCGCCCGCCGTGCATCCGGCGGTCGCCGAGGTGGGAGCGGACGGGACCGCGTCGCTGACGACCGACGCCGACGCCCGCCTGCGCCTTCCCGCGGGCTGGACCGCGCACCGCGACGGCGAGACCGGCTGGACGATCCGTCCCGCCGTCTCCCTGGCGCCCGGGCGTCTCGGCGTGGTCACGGTGGAGCGGGACGGCGACGACGGCGTCCCGGTCGTCGCGCACGCGCGCGTCGTACGCCCGCCGACCGGCGGGGAGTACGCGCTCTCGGACCTGCCGATGATCGCGTTCGTCAACGCCGACGGGCCCGTCGAGCGCGACATGTCCAACGGGGGAGGCAACCCGGGCGACGGCCGTCCCATGCGGGTGGCCGGCCGCGGGTTCGAGCGCGGCCTGGGCACGGCGCCGTACTCGGAGGCGCGCTTCCACCTCGGCGGGCACGCGGACACGTTCACGGGCGCCGTCGGCGTGGACGACGAGTCGGCCGGCGCGGCGAAGGTCGCCGTACTGGCCGACGACCGGGAGTTGTTCACCGCCGTCGTACGCGCGGGCGAGCCGGTCACCCCCTTCAGCGTGGACGTCCGCGGCGTGCGCACCCTGTGCCTGCGCGGCGAGGCGGCCACCCCCGACGACACCGGTGTGCACGTCGACTGGGTCGACACCACCGTCCACGTCACGCCCATCAGCCGGTAACACCCCGCCGGCCCGCGCGGGCCGGCGGACAGCACGATTGAAGGAACACCATGAAACGCAAGTGGACGGCCGCCGCCGCGCTGGCCGCGGCGGCGGCGCTCATCACCGGCTGCTCGGGCGGGTCCGGCGGATCCGGCGGATCCGGCGCCGCGCCGGGGGAGAAGGTCACGCTCACCTACGCCAACTGGAGCGAGGACCAGTCTCCGGCGATGGAGCAGATCGCCGCGGAGTTCGAGAAGGCCAACCCGAACATCGACGTCAAGATCCAGACGTTGCCGTGGCCGGAATACTGGTCGACCCTCCAGGTCGGCGCCGCGGGCGGCACCGCGCCCGACGCGTTCTGGATGCTCGCCGACCACTTCCGCGAGTACGCCAAGGGCGGTCAGCTCCTCGACCTGTCGGACACGGTGAAGTCCGCGGGCATCGACATGAGCGTCTACCCCAAGGCCGTCTCCGACTCCTACACCTACGAGGGCAAGATCTTCGCGCTGCCCAAGGACTTCGACACCAACGGCATCTGGTACAACAAGGCGCTGTTCGACGCCGCCAAGGTCTCCTACCCGGACGACACGTGGACCTGGCAGAACGTGCAGGACGCCGCCAAGAAGCTGACCGACAAGGCCAAGGGCGTGTGGGGGATCGCGGCGCCGATCGACGCGCAGGGCGGCTTCTACAACACGATGCTGCAGGCCGGAGCGCAGATCATCAACCCGGAGGGCACCGCCTCCGACTTCGCGAGCCCGGCCGGCGTCGCGGGCCTGAAGTTCTGGACCGACCTGCAGGCCGCGGGCGTCTCGCCGACGCTGAAGCAGCTCTCGGACACCGAGGCCGTCTCGATGTTCGAGAACCAGAAGGTCGCCATGTACCTCTCCGGCGCGTACTGGGCGTTCCGCTTCCACAACAACGCCAACCTCAAGGGCAAGGTGGACGTCGCGCCCCTGCCGCAGGGCGTCAAGCGGGCCACCGTCACCAGCGGCATCGGCAACGCCGGGTACGCGGGCAGCAAGCACCCCGAGGAGCTGAAGAAGTTCCTCGCCTTCCTCGGCGGGACCAAGGCCGCCGAGATCCAGGCGGCCACCGGCACGGTGCTCCCGGCGTACAAGGGGACGCAGCAGCCGTGGCTCGACGCCATGCCCGAGTTCAATCTGAAGGTGTTCATCGACGCCATCGACTACAGCGTGCCCCTGCCCGTCGCCGGGAACGCCGCCGAGTGGCAGGGCCTGGCCGCGCAGTACCTCACTCCGGCCTGGAACGGCGAGAAGCCGGTGGAGCAGGCGGCGAAGGAGTACCAGGACGCCGTGGACAAGGTGCTCGCGAAGCAATGACGTCCGTGACGAGCAAGCCCGTGCGGCGGCCGGCCGGCCGCCGCACAGGCGTGACCGACCCCGGCGGCCGCCGGGCGGGCGTCAGCGAGCCCGGGGGCCGGTGGGCGCTCGTGTTCGTCGCCCCCGCCGTGCTCGGCCTGGCCGCCCTGTACCTGTGGCCGTTCCTGTCCACCTTCACCAAGAGCTTCCAGGACGTCCCGGCGTTCGGGCCCGCCACGTTCGTGGGCCTGGACAACTACCGGGCGCTGCTGAGCGACGAGGAGTTCTGGAAGGCGTTCCGCAACTCCGCCCTCTACACGGCGATCATCCTGCTCGGCATCCCCGTCGCCGTGGTGCTGGCCGCGCTGGTGGAGCAGGTCGGGCGGGGGCGCGCGGTGTACCGGGTGCTGTTCTTCCTGCCGGTGGTCACCCTGCCGGTCGCGATCGGCATGGTGTGGCGGTTCATCTACAACGGCGACTTCGGGCTGCTGAACACGGTGCTGTCGTGGTTCGGCGTCCCCGCGCAGTTCTGGGTGGCCGACGCGCGGTTCACGGTCTACGCCTTCGGCGTCGTCGGCATCTGGATGAGCCTGGGCATCAACATGATCATCCTGGGCGCCGGCCTGCAGGCCATCCCGAAGGCCCTCTACGAGGCGTCGTCCCTGGACGGCGCCGGGCGGATCAGGCAGTTCGTCCACATCACCGTGCCGCTGCTGACACCGAGCATCTTCTTCGTGACGATCCTCAGCGTGATCGCCGCCCTGCAGATGTTCGACCTGATCTTCGTCATGCTGCGCGGCGTGAACAACACCGCCCTGGCCGATTCCAAGACCATCGTCTACCTCTTCTACGAGAAGGCGTTCGTCCAGTTCCACCAGGGATACGGCGCCGCGATCGCGATCGTGCTCCTCCTCGTGATCATGATCGCCACCGCCCTGCAGTTCCGGCTCCAGCGATCGTGGGTGTTCTATGGCTGAGCTCGTGCGGGGACGGGCCCGGAGGCGGCGCGGGGCGGCACCCCGCACCTGGCCGATCCACGTGGTGCTGACCGTCGCGGCCGTCATCATGGTGGTGCCGTTCGCCTGGCAGATCCTCACCATGTTCAAGACGACCGCCGAGGCGACCAGGATCCCGCCGACGGTCCTGCCAGAGGCCTTCAGCACGCGGGCGTTCGCGACGTTCTTCTCGACCGTGCCGTTCTGGTCGATGTTCGCGGTCTCGGTCGGCGCGCTGGTGCTGCGGGTCGCCGGGCAGCTCGCGGTCGCCGCGCTCGCCGGGTACGCCTTCGCCCGTATCCCCTTCCGCGGCCGCAACGCGCTGTTCGGCCTGTTCATCGGCATGCTGATGGTGCCGAGCCAGCTCTTCCTCATCGGCCAGTACGACCTGATGAAGGGCCTGGCGCTGCTGGACACCCTGCCGGCGCTGGCCATCCCCGGGATGTTCTCGGCCTTCGGCACGTTCCTGATGCGCCAGGCCTTCCTGACGATGCCGAAGGACTACGAGGAGGCGGCGCGGCTCGACGGCGCCAACACCCTGCAGGTGTTCTGGTACGTCATGCTGCCGATGGCCAGGCCCACGCTCGCGGCGCTCTCCGTGCTGACCGGTCTGTACTCGTGGAACGACCTGCTCTGGCCGCTCATCGTCTCCCCCTCGGGGGAGAACCGGCCGCTGCCGGTGGGCCTGGCAGGGCTGCAGGGGCAGTTCGGCACCGACTACCCGACGCTCATGGCGGGCGCGTTCGTGTGCTCGATCCCGCTCGTGATCGTCTTCCTGGTGATGCAACGGCAGTTCTTCGCGGGCATCGCGAGCAGCGGACTCAAGGGATGACACAGATGACCACAGGCCACGACCCCCGGCCCGTTCCGGTCCACCTGCGCGCGGGCGGCACGAGTGTCGTCGTCGCCGTCGACGGGGGCCGCCTGCCCCGCATCCTGCACTGGGGGCAGGACCTCGGCGCCCTGGACGAGGACGCCCTGGCCGGCCTGCATCGGGCCGCGCTCCCCGCCATCGGCGACAGCGCCGTCACCTATCCCCAGCCCGTCCCGGTGCTCCCGCAGCTGGCCGAGGGATGGCTCGGACGGCCCGGCCTCACCGGTGACGCCGAGGGCAGCCGCTGGGCGCCGAAGTTCCGGGAGGCCACCTGCGACCTCGACCCCGGCGCGGACGGCGGGCCCGTCCTGCGCGGCACGGCCCACGACCCGGAGTACGGCCTGACCGTCGAGGTCGAGATCCAGGTGCTCGCCGCCGGCGGCCTGGTCCGCCAGCGGGCCCGCGTCACCAACGTGGCCGCGACGCCCTACCGCGTCCAGGGCCTGGAGCTCGCCCTTCCCGTGCCGCCGAGCGCCTCGGAGGTCCTCGACCTGACGGGCCGCTGGTCGCTCGAACGCGTGCCGCAGCGGCGCCCGTTCCACGTGGGCGAATGGGTGCGGGCCTCCCGCGGCGGCAAGCCCGGTCTCGAACACACCCTGCTGCTCGTCGCCGGCGAGGAGGGCTTCGGCTTCCGCCACGGGACGGTGTGGGGGACACACCTGGCCTGGAGCGGCAACCAGGTGCTCGCCGCCGAGCGGACCCCGGCGGACACCCGCCACCTCGCGGCCGGGGAGCTGCTGCTCGCCGACGAGGTCGTGCTCGGGCAGGGCGAGTCGTACCGGAGCCCGTGGCAGTACGGGTCGTGGGGCACCGGGCTCGACGATCTCGCCGCGCGCTTCCACCGGCACCTGCGGGCACGGCCGGGCCACCCCCGCTCGCCGCGCCCGGTCGTGCTGAACACCTGGGAGGCGGTCTACTTCCGGCACGACCTCGCCACCCTGACCGCGCTCGCCGAACGCGGGGCGGAGATCGGCGCCGAGCGGTTCGTGCTGGACGACGGCTGGTTCCTCGGCAGGCGCGACGACACCACCTCGCTCGGCGACTGGAGCGTGGACCCCGCCGTCTGGCCGGACGGCCTGGAGCCGCTGGCCGCGCGCGTCCGCGAGCTCGGCATGGACTTCGGGCTCTGGTTCGAGCCGGAGATGGTCAACCTCGACTCCGAGCTGGCCCGCGCCCACCCCGAGTGGATCTTCGACGCGGGACACGGGCCCGGGCTCCCGTCCCGGCACCAGCACGTGCTCGACCTGGGCCATCCCGACGCGTACGCCTGCCTCTTCGAGCGGATGAGCGGCCTGGTGGGGTCGCTCGGCATCGCCTACATCAAGTGGGACCACAACCGGTACCTGCTCGACGCCGGGCACGGCCCCGACGGGCGCCCGGGAGTGCGCCGCCAGGTCGAGCAGGCCTACCGGCTGATGGCGGAGCTCAAGGCCGCCCACCCGGGACTGGAGATCGAGTCGTGCGCCAGCGGGGGCGGGCGGGTCGACCTCGGCGTGCTGGAGTTCGCCGACCGGGTCTGGCCGAGCGACTGCAACGACCCCCACGAGCGGCTGGAGATCCAGCGCTGGACGGGCCTGCTGGTGCCGCCCGAGATGCAGGGCACGCACATCGGCGCGGGGGAGTCGCACACCACACACCGCGTTCACCCGCTCGACTACCGGGCGGAGAAAGCGCTGTGGGGACACCTCGGGGTCGAGGTCAACCTGCTCGGCGTGGACGACGAGACCCGCGCTGCCCTCGGACGGTGGGTGGCGTTCCACAAGGAGCACCGGGCCCTGCTGCACTCGGGCGAGGTGGTGCACGCGGATCTCGCCGATCCGGCCCTGCGCCTGGAGGGCGTCGTCGCGGCCGACAGGAGCGAGGCGCTCTACGCGTTCAGCGTGACCGAGCGGCCGTCGACCTGGCCGCCGGGACGCGTCCGGCTGCCGGGACTCGACGACGAACGCCTGTACTCCGTCCGGGCCGTGTACCCGGGGTCGCCGCCCCCGGCGGGGGCGGTTCTCCCGCCGTGGCAGCGCGACGGGGTGACCCTCCCCGGCCGGGTGCTGCGGCTGGTCGGCGTCGAAGCGCCCTCGCTGGACGTGGACCGCTCAGTGCTGCTGCGTGCCGTCAGCCCGCCGCCGGCGTCCTGACCGGCCGGGAGGTCACCCCTTGGCGCGGTTGCGGTACTCGGTGGGGCTGGCCTCGTGCAGTCGTTTGAAGTGGCGGGAGAAGTAGAACGGGTCGGTGTAGCCGACCTCGCGGGCGATGCCGGCGACGGTCGCGTCGGTGGTGTCCAGCAGGTTGCGCGCCTGCGCCATCCGCAGGGCCGTGTGGTGCGCGAGCACCCCGCCGCCGGTCGCGCGGCGGAACAGCGCGGTCAGGTGGGACGGCGAGACGCCGACCAGCGCCGCGAGGTCGGCGACCCGCACGTTGCTGTCCAGCCGCTCGGCGAGGTAGGCCATCGCGCGCTGCAGCGGGTCGCCGGGCGCGGGCATGGCGCGGTCGACCACGATCTGCGTGAGGAGCTTCCACGCCGCGCCCGCCGCCCCCATCAGGCTCGCCGGCGAATGGTCGCGTTCGAGGATGGTGACGATCTCGTCGAGCAGCGCGATGGCGCGGTCGAGCCGGCGGACCGGGATCACCGGCCGCGCGGCGCTCACCCCGATCTCCTCGACCAGCTCGGGCACGTCGCCGCCGCGCAGGTGGCACCACCAGATCGTCCAGGGCGCGTCGGCGGACGCGCCGTAGGAGTGGGCGGCGCCGCGCGGGATCACCAGCGCCGCGCTCGGCCCCACATAGTGCCGGACGCCCTCGACGTCCGCCCATCCCGTGCCGGACGCGCACACGATGACGATCGTCTCTCCGGTGCCGTCTGGCCTGCTCATCAGATGGTCCGCGGCGGCCGGGTAGTAGCCGCAGTCGGTGACGAGCAGGCGCCTGGTCACCGGGCGCGCCTGCGCCTCCGTGAGCACGCGGCGCGGGACGACGGTCAGCCGCTGGTCGCGGAACCCTTCCTGCATCGGCATGGGCCAAGTATGGCGACCGATCATCGGATCGTCCATGCGCCGGCGCATGGACGGGCGAGGACGCCGAGGATCAGCCGCCGGGAGTGAGCATGATCTTGATCGACTCGCGGGACGCCATCGCCGCGTAGCCTCGTGCCACGTCCTCCAGCGGCAGGACGGTGTCGAACACCGGGCCGGGATCGAGCGTCCCGGCCGTGATGCGCGCGACCAGGTCGGGGAGGTATCGGCGGACGGGGGCGATCCCCAGGTTCAGGCGCAGATTGTGGATGAGCGGCTGGAACAACGGCAGCGTCGGCGCCGTGTGCGGCACGCCGACCGCGCCGATGGAACCCCCGTCGCGGGCCATGCCGACCGCCATGGCCCAGGACTCCGGCGTGCCGACCGCCTCGACCACGTGCCGGACCCCGAGCCCGCCGGTCTGCTCGCGCACCGCCGCGATGCCCTCCTCGCCCCGCTCGGCGATGACGTCGGTCGCCCCGAACGCCTTGCCGACGGCGGTCCGGTCCGCATGGCGGCTCATCAGGAAGACCCGTTCGGCCCCGAGGATCGTGCCGGCCGCCAGCACGGCGCACAGCCCGACGGCTCCGTCCCCGATCACGGCCACGGCCGACCCTTCGGTGACGCCCGCCATGACCGCCCCGTGCAGGCCGGTGCCCATCACGTCCGAGGCGGCCAGAAGCGCGGGGTACAGAGACGCGTCGACGCCCGCGGGGCCGCCGGGCACCGTCACCAGGGTTCCGTCGGCCCACGGCACGCGCACCGCCTGGCCCTGGCCGCCGTCGGCGCCCGGGGCGCCGAAGGTGCCGCCTCTCTCGCACGAGCTCTGGAGTCCGTCACGGCAGTGCGGGCAGGTGTTGTCCGACCACGTGAACGGCGCGACGACCAGGTCGCCCGGGCGGACGGTGCGGACCTCGGCCCCCACCTCCTCCACGACGCCGATGAACTCGTGGCCCAGCCGGGACCGCTCCGCCCGCTTGACGACGCCCCGGTAGGACCACAGGTCCGAACCGCAGACGGCGGCGCGCACGACGCGCACCACGGCGTCGGTCGGCTCGGACAGCACGGGATCGGGCACGTCCTCGACGACGACGGTGCCGGCGGACAGGTACAGGGCGGCGCGCACGGAGGATTCCCTTCCTGAGGTGGTGGATCAGATGGAGGCGGGCCGGCGGACGTCGACCGCGATTGCGGCCTCGACGTGGGCGGCGACGGCAAGCAGGTCCATGTCGGTGCCCGGCGGGGACGACAACTGGAGTCCGATCGGGAGCCCGTCGGCGCTCCAGCCGCAGGGCAGCACCAGCGCCGGGGCTCCGGTGAGGTTGTACACGCCGGTGAACATGCCCTCCGCGGCCCCCTCCGGCGTGTCCACCGGAGGAGTCGTGGCCGGCGCGACGAAGGGCGCGGCGGGGGTCAGCAGGACGTCGATCCCCGCGTAGACCTCGGCCGCGGCGGGCAGCAGCCGCTCCCGGAGCGCGAGGGCCTTCCGGTAGTCGGCCTCGCCGACCTCGGAGCCCGAGCGCAGCAGCCGCAGGGTCTCCGGACCGTAGTGACCGGGGTCCGCGCCCACCCGTGCGCCGTGCTCCTGCCACGCCTCGTACAGCAGGATGGGGGGGAACGCCGTGTCGAGCTCGTCGAAGACCGAACCGTCCACCTCGACGACCGTGCAGCCGGCACCGCGGAGGGTGTCCACGGCCTGCCTGACCGCCGCGGCGACGTCCGGCTGGACCTCCACGCGGTCCACCTGGCCGGGCAGCACTCCCACCCGGATCCCGGCGCCGGCTCGTGTCACGGGCCGGGCGCCGGTGAGGGCGGAGAAGACCGTGGTCGCGGTCGCGATGTCGCAGGCGAGCAGCCCCACGTGGTCGAGGGTGGGGGCGAGCGGCTCGACCCCGTCGAGCGGCAGGGCGCCGTGGCTCGGCTTGAAGCCGACCGTGGCGCAGTAGTGGGCCGGGAGCCGGATGGAGCCGCCCGTGTCGGTGCCCAGCGCCACCGGGCAGACACCGGCCCCCACCAGCGCGGCCGACCCTCCGCTCGACCCTCCGGCCGTACGCCGCGGGTCGTAGGGGTTCATCGCCTCCCGCACCTCGGGGTGGACCGCGCCCGCCGCGTACTCCAGCAGCGAGGTGGCCGCGAAGACGTCGGCGCCGGCCGCGCGCAGCGCCTGGACGACCGGGGCGTCGGCGGCGGCCGGCTCCGTGCGCATCGACCAGGGGTTGCCGTTGCCGCGCGGGTGCCCGGCGATGTCGATCATGTCCTTGACCGCGACCGGCACACCGTGCAGGGGACCCTCGGGCGCGCGTGACGGCGCGGGGAACAGCGTGACCACGGCGTCCAGCGGCCGGCCGAGCCGCTCGGCCCGTTCGTACGCCGCGAGCAGCCGCAGGTTCGCGACCTCGCAGGTGCGCTCGCCCCGCTCGATGGCCCTGATGAGCTCACCGGTGTAGGTCGTCAACGGCCCCGCCAGGTCGTGCAGCAGGTCGTCGACCTCGGTCTTGCGCCTTCGCACCATCAGGTCGCGGTAGATGCCGCTGTGCGACTTGGCGCTGTTGCGGTTGAAGGTGACGAGCCGGTCGAGCGAGCCCTCCAGGTCGCCCGGGTCGAACCCGTCGAACGCCTCGGGCTTCACCGGCGCCTGCGCGAGCACCTCCCTGGCGATGGCGAGCATGAGCGGGCGCCACTCGGGCGCCTCGAGCGAGTCGGCGATGGACAGGTCGGAGACGGCGCCGGCGTAGAGCATGGCGCCGTAGGCCTCCTTGCCCCAGAGGAAGCCCATGATGTTTCCGGTGGCCTCGGCGTACGGGAGGGCCGCGACGAGCTCGCGGACCCGCGGCGTGATCTCGCCGCCGGCCGGCTCGCCGACCCGGAACGTGCCGACGTTGCCCTGCATGATCCGGCCCGGGGCCAGCACGTCCGCCCCGAAGTTCACGAAGCTCACGAGGAGGCGCTCCGCGCCCACCGCGGCGGCCAGCCGGTCGGCGGTCAGGCCGTTCTGGAAGCTGACCAGGTAGCCGTCGGGCGCCAGGCGATCGCGGACGAGCTCCGCGGCCGCGTCGGTGTGATGGCTCTTCACCGCGATCGCGGCGTGCTGCAGGCGCTCGGGCAGATCCCCGGGGCTGACCGCGCGCGCCGGCACCGTGAAGTTCTCGACGGGCCCCTCGATGGACAGGCCGTGGCGGTTGATGGCGTCGACGTGCGCGGGGTCGGCGTCGCACAGGAGTACGTCGTGGCCGGCGCGAATCATGTGGGCGCCGATCGTGCCGCCGATGGCGCCGGCGCCGATGATCGTCAATTGCATGGGGGAGGCCGCCTGGTTTGGGATCGATTGGGTGGCTTTGCCGTCGGACACTACCTGAACCGATTTGAATGCTCTAGTCTGCATCTGCTGGTGAACTCGGGACAGCAACCTTACGTATGACAGCTGATCGACGCGTAACCTTTACGAAACGTCGTGATTATCGCCTGCGTCGTTGCCGGACCGGGAGAGCCTTCGCCGGACCCAGCAGGCCGTTGACCGCCCCCTTTCGTCCCCCCCCGTGACCCCAGCGCACCACCGCGAAATCCCGTGAAGGATAGGCATGTCTGACCACAGCACTGACGCTTCGGCCCCATCGGCCTCGCAGATCCTCGCCGGCCTCAGGGTCCCCGACTTCAGCCGGCGCCGGATGCTCCAGCTCGGCGCCCTCGGTATCGGGGCGTTCGCGTCCGCGCCGCTGCTGGCCGCCTGCGGATCGACCTCGGACACCTCCACGGGAACCGCCACCGGCGGCGCCGCCAAGAAGGGGGGTGACCTGGTCATCGTCCGTGACCACGACGCCGTGAACATGGACAAGACGATGGTGTTCAGCAACGCCTCCATCTGGACCTACGCCCAGATGTACGAGCCGCTGGTGGCGATGACGGAGGACGGCCTGGGGGTGCGGCCCTGGCTCGCGGAGAGCTACGAGATGTCGCCCGACAACCTGTCGTGCACGCTGAAGCTCAGGAAGGACGTGAAGTTCCACAACGGCCAGGCGATGACGTCGGCGGACGTGAAGTTCTCCATCGACGAGTCGAGCAAGACCAAGGGCGGCTGGGAGTTCATCAACTCCGCGATCAAGGAGGTGACGACGCCGGACGAGTACACCGTCGTCATCACCACCAAGTATCCGTGGGCGCCGTTGCTGGCCGACCTGAGCTGCCCGAACAACGGGATCATCCCCAAGGACTACGCCGGCAAGAGCCGGGACGAGTTCTACGCCGCCCCCATCGGGACCGGCCCGTTCGTGTGGGGCACCTGGCAGAAGGGCAACGCCCTCACGCTGAAGAAGAACCCGTCCTACTGGCAGTCCGGCAAGCCGTACCTGGACTCGGTCACCTGGAAGGTGGTCGCGGACAGCAACGCCCGCGCGATCCAGCTGCAGGGCGGGCAGGCGCACATCAACGAGAGCCCGCCGTTCTCCAGCCTGACCCAGCTCAAGAGCACGCCCAACGTGAAGGTCGACCTCTTCCCGTCCACGAAGACCGACTACATCATGATGAACCAGACCAAGAAGCCGTTCGACGACGTGCACGTGCGCCGGGCCATCTCGTACGCCGTCGACCGGGAGTCGCTGGTCAAGAGCATCCTCTTCGGCAACGGCACCCCGGCCAACTCGTTCCTGATGCCGTCGACGCCGTACTACGACAAGAACACGCCGGGCCTGCAGTACGACATGGCCAAGGCCAAGGCGGAGCTGGCTCAGTCGAGCGTGCCGAACGGCTTCACCACGACGTGGCTGGCCATGTCGGGCGACGCGGTGGACGCGGCGATCGCGCAGGTCCTGCAGGCGTCGCTGAAGGAGCTCGGCATCACCATGAACATCCAGAACGTGGACCCGAGCGCACAGCACGACCTGACGGGCAAGCTGGACTACGAGATCGCGCACTCGTACTGGACCATGGACCTGGCCGACCCCGACGAGCTGGCGCAGTTCGCCCTCGACCCCACGACCGGCGGGCACTCCTTCGACACCGGCATGAACGATCCGGCCCTCATCGACCTGGTGCACAAGGCGCAGAAGGAGTTCGACTCGGCCAAGCGTCAGGCGCTGTACACCGAGCTCCAGGCGAAGGCCGCCGAGTCGGCGTTCCTGGTGTTCCTGTTCTACACGCCGTTCCCGTACGCGAGCGCGGCCACCGTGCAGGGGTTCAAAGTCCTGCCCACCGGCTCCTACCACATGGAAGACGTCTCGCTCTGAGCAGGCCGGCGCGGACCGATTACGTGGAGCGAGAGCGACGATGAGGTATCTCGTTTTCATCTTGAAACGGCTGGTGTCGTTGATCCCGGTGCTGATCGGGATCTCGTTCATCGTGTTCTTCCTGATCCGGCTGATCCCGGGAGACCCGGCGTCGACGCTGCTCGGGGTGCACGCCACCCCGCAGGCGGTCAAGGAACTGCGGGATCAGATGGGGCTGGACAAGCCGCTGCTGAGCCAATATCTGACGTTCCTCGGCCACCTGCTGCGGGGCGACCTCGGGTTCTCCTACGTGTACAGCAGCTCGGTGATGGACCTGATCACGACCAGCCTGCCGGTGACGATCTGGCTGCTCGTCTCGGGCACCCTGTTCACCGTGGTGATCGCCGTGCCGCTGGCCGTCCTGGCGGCGGCGCGGCGCAACGGGCTCGCCGACAACGTCATCCGTGCGGTGCCCGTCGTGGGACTGGGGCTGCCGGCGTTCCTGCTGGGCATCGTGCTCATCCTGGTCTTCGGGCTGAAGCTGGGCTGGTTCCCGGTCGCGGGGTACGGTCTCAGCCTGGCCGACCACGTGCGCGGCATCGTGCTGCCGGGCGTCACGGTCGCCCTGTCCCTCGCGCCGATCGTGATCCGCAGCCTGCGGGCGAGCATGATCGAGGTGCTGAGCAGTGACTACATCGTCACGGCGCGCAGCAAGGGGATCGGCACCGCACGGGTGGTGCTCGGCCATGCCCTGCGCAACGCCGCCGTCTCGTCCGTCACCGTCCTGGGCGTCAACATCGCCTATCTGACGGGATCGACGCTCGTGGTCGAACGGGTCTTCTCCCTCCCCGGCATCGGGCAGCAGATGATCAATTCCATCCTCGGAAGGGACTTCCCCACCGTGCAGGGAATCACTCTGGCGTTCGCGATCATGGTCGTGGTCGTGAACCTGTTGACCGACGTGACGCACGCGGCGCTCGACCCCCGGGTCCAGCTCACATGAGCGCGGTCGCCGCCGCCGGTCCCGCCGTGTCCGCGGCTCCCGGCGGACGCCGCCGGCGCCGCGGGCGGTGGAACGCGCCGCTCGTCGCCGGGCTCGCGCTGTTCGGCCTCATCGTCGTCCTCGCACTCTGCGCGCCCCTGCTGACCAGCCAGGACCCGCTCAAGCAGAACCTCCAGGACGCCTTCCTCGATCCCGGATCGAAGGGCCACCTGCTCGGGACCGACGCGCTCGGCCGCGACGTGCTGGCCCGGCTGCTCTACGGCGCCCGCGTCGACCTGCGGGTCGGGGTGGTGGCGGTCATCTCGCCGCTGATCATCGGCAGCCTGGTCGGGCTGGTCGCCGGGTGGTTCGGCGGATGGGTGGACGCGGTCATCGGGCGCATCGTGGACATGGTGATCGCGTTCCCCTTCCTCGTGCTGGTCATCGCCCTCGTCTTCGCGATGGGGCCGGGGACGACCAGCATCTACGTCGCGGTCACCCTCGTCGGGTGGGTGGCGTACTGCCGCATCGTGCGCGGACAGGTGCTGGTCGCCAAGGAGCAGGAGTACGCCATGGCCGCCCGGGCCAGCGGCCTGCCGACGTGGCGGATCCTGCTGCGGCACCTCCTGCCGAACGTCGTCCTGCAGGCGATCGTCTTCTCGATGAGCGACATCGTGCTCACCCTGCTGGCGATCGTGACACTCGGCTTCCTCGGCCTCGGCGTGCCCCCGCCGACCCCCGACTGGGGAACCATGATCCAGGAAGGTCAGCAGTTCCTCTTGACCAAGTGGTACATATCCGCGATCCCGGGCCTGGCCGTCGTCGTCACCGGCCTCGCACTGGCCCTGATCGCGGACGGCATCGTGGAGAAGGCGAACCAATGACCCCTCCGCTGCTCGAGGTGCGCGACCTGCACGTCGACATCCCCATGCCGCACGCACGGCTGCACGCGGTCCGCGGGGTGTCCCTCACCGTGGGCGCCGCGGAGCCGGTCGGACTGGTCGGCGAGTCGGGCTCGGGCAAGAGCCTGACGCTGCGCGCGCTGCTCGGACTGCTGCCCCGCCCGGCGCGGATCGTCTCGGGGACCGTCCTCATCGACGGCGAGGACGTGACCGGGCTACCGCCCAAACGGCTGCGGCGCAGGCTGACCGACACGATGAGCATGATCTTCCAGGACTCGCTGACCGCGCTGAACCCGGTCATGCGGGTGGGTGACCAGATCGCCGAGGCGCCGTCGCGCAAACTCGGCAAGTCACGCGCCGAGGCCAGGGCGATCGCCGTCGACCTCATGAGAGAGGTCGGCATCGCCGATCCCGAGCGCCGGTACGAGCTGTATCCGCACCAGTTGTCGGGCGGGATGCGCCAGCGCGTCTGCATCGCGATCGCGTTGTCCACCAAGCCCCGGCTCATCCTCGCCGACGAGCCGACCACGGCCCTGGACGTGACGATCCAGGCCCAGGTCCTCGCCGTCCTCCGGCAGCTCAGGCAGGAGGAGCACGTCGGGCTGCTGCTGGTCAGCCACGACCTGGCGGTGGTCAGCCAGACCTGCTCCCGGCTGTACGTGATGTACGCGGGGAAGGTCGTGGAGTCCGGCGACCTGACGGACCTGGTGACCGAGCCCCGCCATCCGTACACCTTCTCCCTGCTCAGGTCGGTCCCCGACCCGGACCGGCGGGTGGCCAGGCTGCTGACCATCCACGGCCGGCCGCCCGACCTCACCGAGCCCGTGACCGGCTGCTCCTTCGCCCCGCGATGCCCGTTCGCCGAGCACGCCTGCCGCGAGGGGGAACCGGCGCTGGAGCCGGTCGGGCCGGGGAGGCACAGCGCCTGCCGGCGCGTGGACACGGCGGATCGGTGGAACGCGATGGTCGAGGAAGAAGCGGGGAGCGCGCGGTGAGCTCGGGTGACGAGATCCTCTCGGTGGAGGGCGTGGCCCGGCACTTCATCCCTCCCGTGTCGGTGACCGACCGGCTCTTCGGGAAGAAGCCGGTGGTGAACCGCGCCGTCGACGGCGTGGACCTGGTGCTGCGCAAGGGGGAGACGCTGGGGCTCGTCGGCGAGTCGGGCTGCGGCAAGTCGACGCTCGCGCGCACCATCGTGGGCCTCTACCGCCCCACGGCGGGCACGATCCGCTACGAGGGCGCGGTCCTGGACGGCAAGCGCACCCGGGCGCAGCAGCGCGCGATCCAGATGGTCTTCCAGGACCCCTACAGCTCGCTGAACCCGCGGATGACCGTCGGGCAGATGCTCTCCGAGCTGCTCCGGTTCCACAAGCTCGTCCCGCGCAACCGGGTGGACGCCCGCAACCGCGAGCTGATGCACCTGGTCGGCCTGCCGGAAAGCGCCCTGGGCCAGCGCCCGCGGCAGTTCTCGGGCGGGCAGCGGCAGCGGGTGGGCATCGCGCGGGCGCTGGCGCTGGAGCCGACCGTGCTCGTGGCGGACGAACCGGTGTCCGCTCTCGACGTGTCGGTCCAGGCCACCATCATCAACCTGCTGGCCGAGCTCAAGGAGACGCTCCACCTGTCGGTCATCTTCGTCTCGCACAACATGGCGGTCGTGAGGCAGATCAGCGAACGCACCGCCGTGATGTACCGGGGCCGGATCGTCGAGACCGGGGAGACCGGGACGCTGTTCGACGACCCGGCGCACCCGTACACGCGGCTGCTCATCGGCTCCGTGCCCCGCCTGGCCGTCGCGGGGGGCCCGGCACGGACGGCGGAGACGACCGGCGACCTCGGTCCCGTGAGGGAGGAGGTCGCCCGGTCGGCCGCGCGGGACGAGACCCAGCCGTGCCGCTTCGCCGACCGGTGCCCGTCCGTCGTCGCCGCGTGCGCGGTCGAGCCGCCGCTGCTCCCCGATCCCCGCGATCCCGCCAGGCGGGCCGCCTGCGTGCACATCTCCCAGCACACCGAAGGGGTGATCGCGTGAGCGGTCCAGTCGTCGTCGACCGCGAGCGGAGCGAGGCCGGCCTCCCCGCGGCCGTGGACGTACCCGCCCGCCGCGGCTCCGCCCTGTCCGTGCTCCAGAGGAGCGTGCCGCTGTGAAGATCTTCATCTCCTCCGACATGGAGGGGACCGCCGGCGTCGTCGACTGGGACCAGTGCGTCGCCGGCGGGTCGCAGTACCCCTACTACACCGAGTTGCTGACCGGGGAGATCAACGCCGCAATCGAGGGCGCCATGCAGGCGGGCGCCACGGAGTTCCTGGTGAACGACGCGCACTCGAAGATGGCGAACCTGAAACCGGACGCCCTCGCCGGACGCGCCGGCTACCTGTCGGGCCGCTACAAGCCCATGTACATGATGCAGGGGCTCGACGCGAGCTACGACGCCGTCTTCCTGGTGTCGTACCACGGCTCGATGGGCAGCAGGGGGTCGGTCCTGTCGCACACCTACTTCCCCATGGCGTTCGCCGAGGTCACGGTCAACGGAGTGGTCGCCGGCGAGGCGGGCGTCAACGCGCTCGTCGCGGCCGCGTACGGCGTGCCGATCGTGCTGGTGACGGGCGACGCGACGACGGCCGAGGAGACCGAGCGGTTCTGCCCCGGCATCAGGACCGCGGTCGTGAAGCGGTCGGTGTCCAGGTTCTCCGCCGAGGCGCTGCACCCGGAGGCGGCGAGGGACCTGATCCGCGAGCGGGCGCGCGAGGCCGTCGAGGGACTGCCCGGCGCGGCGCCGCCACCCGTCGGCGTCCCCGTGACGCTGGGTCTGTCCTTCCGCAGCAGCGACTACTGCGAGCTGGCCGCGAGGATCGCCGGCGTCGAGCGCACCGGGGACCTGTCGGCGGTCATCGTCGGAGACGACCCGCTGTGGATCTACCAGACCTTCATCACCGTCGTCCTGCTCTGCCGGGGGCTGGTCGAATGAGAATCGTCAGCGTGCTGACCCGCCCGGTCCGCACCGGCTTCTTCGCCGACGACCAGGCGGCCATCAGGGCGGGGGCCGAGCACGACGGCTTCGCCTACTCGGGTGTCCCGGTGACACCGGGCTTCTCCGCGATCCGGCAGGCCGGCGAGGCGCTGTCGGTCCTGCTGCTCCTGGAGGACGGCTCGGTGGCCCACGGCGACTGCGCCGCTGTGCAGTACAGCGGCGCCGGCGGGCGCGACCCGCTGTTCCGCGCCGAGGAGGCCGCCCGGGTCGTCGACGAGCATCTGGCACCGATGCTGGTGGGCGCGGAGCTCGGCTCGTTCCGCGAGCTCGCCGGACGGGTCGACGCCTGCCGCACGGCCTCGGGTCCGCTGCACACGGCCGTCCGGTACGGCGTGACGCAGGCGCTGCTCGACGCCGTCGCCCTGAGCCGCCGGCTCACCATGGCCGAGGTCGTGCGCGACGAGTACGCGACGGGCGTGGACCTCGAACCGGTGCCGATGTTCGCGCAGACCGGCGACGACCGCTACGCCAACGCCGAAAAGATGATCCTCAAACGGGTGGACGTGCTGCCGCACGGGCTGATCAACAACGTCGACGCCAAGCTGGGCCGCCGGGGCGAGCTCCTCGAGGACTACCTGCGGTGGCTGGTGGCGAGGATCGCCGCGCTGCGGCCCGACGCCGCCTACGTGCCGCGGCTGCACGTCGACACCTACGGCACCGTGGGCCTGGCCTTCGGCGGGGACGTCGAGGCGGTCGCCGGCTACCTCGCCCGTCTGGGCGAGATCGCCGGCCCGCACGAGCTGGTCGTGGAGCACCCGATCGACGCCGGTGGCCGGGAGGCCCAGATCGAGGCGTACGTGCGGCTCCGGTCCGCACTTCGGCGGACGGGGTCACCGGTGAAGATCGCGGTCGACGAGTGGTGCAACACGCTGGAGGACATCGAGATGTTCGTCGATCACGGCGCCGCCGACGTGATCCACGTCAAGACGCCCGATCTCGGCGGCATCGGCGACGCCATCGAGGCGCTGCTGCTGGTCCGCGACCGCGGCCTCATGGCCTACTGCGGCGGGACGTGCAACGAGACGGACCGCTCGGCGCAGGTCAGCGCCCACGTGGCGATGGCCTGCGGCGCGAGCCAGGTGCTGGCCAAACCCGGAATGGGAGTGGACGAGGGACTGATGATCGTGGGGAACGAGATGGCACGGGTGGCGGCGATCGCCGCGGCGCGACGGGAGATGGTCCTGCCGTGATGCCGCTGGAGGACGTGAGGATCATCGCGGTCGAGCAGTACGGCGCCGGGCCGTTCGGGAGCGTGCACCTGGCGGACCTCGGAGCCGAGGTCATCAAGATCGAGGACCCGTCCACCGGGGGGGACGTCGGGAGGTACGTCGTTCCCGAGCAGCACGGCGAGGACAGCCTGTTCTTCGAGACGTTCAACCGCAACAAGCGCAGCCTGAGCCTCGACATCTCGGCGCCGGAGGGTCGTGCGGTGTTCGAGGACCTGGTCAGGGTCAGCGACGTGGTGCACTCGAACCTGAGGGGGGACGTCCCGGCCAAGCTGAGGATCCGCTACGACGACCTGAAGCATCTCAACCCCGCGATCGTGTGCAGCTCGCTCAGCGGGTTCGGGATGACGGGGCCGCGCAGCGCCGAACCCGGGTACGACTACGTGCTGCAGGGCATGGCCGGCTGGATGGACCTCACCGGCGAGCCCGGGGGACCGCCCACCAAGTCGGGGCTCTCGCTGGTGGACTACTCGGGCGGGCTGGTGGCGGCGGCGTCGATCCTGGCGGCGCTGCACGCCGCGCGCCGCGACGGCGTCGGCGCCGACTGCGACGTCAGCCTGTTCGACACGGCGATCTCGATGCTGACCTACCCCGCCGCCTGGCAGCTCAACGGCGACTTCGAGCCCCGGCGGACCCACCACTCCGCCCATCCGTCGCTCGTCCCCTTCCAGGCCTTCCCCACGGGGGACGGCTGGATCGTGGTCGCCTGTCCGAAGGAGAAGTTCTTCCGCCGCCTCGCCGAGGCCCTCGGGCACCCGGAGTGGCCGGACGACCCGCGCTACCGGGACTTCGCCGCCCGGCGGCGGAACGCGGACGCCCTGCTGGCCGAGCTTGAGGCGGTGTTCGCCACCGCGCCGAGCGAGCACTGGCTGGACCTGCTGCGGTCGGCCGGGGTGCCCTGCGGCCCCGTGAACACCGTGGCGGAGGCGCTGCGGGACCCCCACACGGCCGCCCGCGGCATGGTCGTCGAAACCGACCACCCCCATTTCGGCACCGTACGGCAGGTCGCGAGCCCGCTGAGGGTGGGCGCGCAGCGACCTCGGCACACCCGTGCGCCCCGCCGGGACGAGGACGCCGACTACGTCCTGGGCGAGCTGCTCGGGTACGACGCGGAGCGCGTCGAACGACTGCGCGGCGCCGCCGCGGCGCGGTGAGGGCGCCCCTGATGACCACGCCGCCCCGAGGTCCGTGACCCGCCTCGCACAGCCGCACGTACCCCCTGAGCGGCCGGGACGCTCAGACCGGCTCGCCGGACGGAGCCGCCAGCAACTCGGCCACCAGGTTCTTCGGCTCTATCTCCACCAGGCTCAGCGCCGTCTCGGTGCGCTGCACGCCCTCGATCTGCCAGATGCGGTCCATGAGCAGTTGCCGCAGGTGCATGTGGTCGCGCACCCGGAGCCGGGCCAGCATGTCGATCGCGCCGGTGACGATGTCGAGCCCCTCCAGCTCGGGGATGAGCGCGAGCTCCTCGACGAGGTCCCGCTGCTGGTAACCCTGCACGGCCGTGATCGTCAGGTACACCGTCATCGGGTATCCCGCCGCGCTCCAGTCCAGACGGACGCCGTACCCGCGGATGACGCCGAGACGTTCCAGCCGGGCGATGCGCTCGCCGACGGCGGGGGCGGACATCCCGAGCTCGCGGGCGAGCGCGCGCTGCGAGCGCCTGGAGTCCTGGCTGAGCAGGACGAGTATCTGCTTGTCCACGTCGTCGAGTGGAACAGGGGGCGACTGGGCCGGCTTTTCGGCGAGATCACGCAGCGGAGCGGTCGAGGTGCTCGGTGCGGGAGAGCGGCGGCGAGGGGGCATGGCGGGAAGGCTACCCGGCCGGAGGAGTGCGGAGAGCGGATCCACCGAAGTCGGCCCTATGACGGCTGCCACATCTCGCGAGGGCCGGGGAGGCGGGGAAGCAGCCGGATGCAACTGGAGTTCAGGGCTGGTATTTGAGCGACAAATGGTTAGTATGTGAGCCAACTCCCCTTACAGTTGACGGCCGTCAAGGTCGACTGAGGTTTCACTTCGCATCGCGAGAAACGGAGCGTGAGGACCGGTGCGGGTCTTCGACAGCAACTGGATGCAGATCGCCGACTACCTCCTACGCGACGATCGCATCGTGCTCCCGGTCGGGTCGACCGAGCAGCATGGGTACCTCTCGCTCGGGACGGACGCGGTGCTGGCCGAGCGGGTGTCGGTGGAGGCGGCCGAGCCGCTCGGGGTGCCGGTCCTGCCGGTCCTACCGTTCGGCATGGCGCCGTACTTCGTGGAGTATCCGGGCAGCATGAGCCTGCGCATGAGCACCTACATCGAGGTGATCCGCGACCTGCTGGACTGCCTGGCCTACCAGGGGTTCCGGCGGATCGCGGTGATCAACGGCCACGGCGGCAACGCTCCCGTCGCCGGCCTCATCCGCGAATGGGTGTGCGCGCCACGCGCCGAACGGGTGGAGGTGCTGTTCCACAGCTGGTACAACGCGCCGAAGACGGCGGAGGCCGCGTCCAGGTTCGACGACGACCAGTTCCACGGCTCCTGGCTGGAGAACTTCGCCTGGACCAGGGTCGACGGCGCCGAGATCCCCGGCGGCAGCGCGCCGGTCCTGCCGAGGTCGCTGGCCGACAACGTGACCGCGCGCGAGATGAGGGAGCTGTCCCCGGACGGCAGCCTGGGCGGGGCCTACCAGCGCAGCGACGAGGACATGCGGGTCGTGTGGGACGCCGGTGTCGCCGAGGTCCGCGAGCTGCTCGAGAAGGGATGGCTCGACCAGTGACGGCGGTCAGGGACAGGGTCGCCGTCGTCACCGGCACGGCCCACGGCATCGGGGCGGCCATCGCCGCCGCGCTCGAGGCGGACGGGGCCCGGGTGCACGGCGTCGACAAGGACACGGTGGACGTCACGGACTCGTCCGCGGTCAACGCCTTCTTCGCCGAGATCGGCGACGTCGACATCCTGGTCAACAACGCCGGCGGGGTGGTCGGCCAGGTCCACCACCCTCTGGAGGAGGTCGGCGACGAGGACTGGTCCGCCGTGGTCGCGGCCAATCTGACCAGCACCTTCCTGTGCACCAGGGCGGCGGTGCCGGCGATGAAGCGGCGCGGCTTCGGCCGCATCGTCAACATCTCGTCGGGCGCGGGCCGCAGCGTCAGCCTCACCGGAATCCAGGCCTACGCCAGCGCGAAGGCCGGGCAGATCGGCTTCACCCGTCAGATGGCGCACGAGCTGGGGCGGTTCGGCATCACGGTCAACTGCATCGCGCCGGGGTTCGTCCTGTCCAATCCCACGACGATCAAGCAGTGGGAGAGCTACGGCGAGCAGGGGCAGGCCGAGCTCGTCGAAGGCATCGCGGTGCGCCGGCTCGGCCGGCCGGAGGACATCGCGCACGGCGTCCGGTTCTTCGTCTCCGAATCCTCCTCCTGGATCACCGGTCAGACCCTCTCGATTGATGGTGGACATGCTCTCTTTTGATTCGACCGACGCCGCCTACCTCGACGAGCTCGCCGAGTATGTCGCGGTGCCCAGTGTCAGCCGGGACGCCGACGAGCAGACCATGCGGACCGCGGCCCAATGGCTCGCGGCCCAGTTGTCCTTCGCCAACGGACGGGTCGTCGCCACGGCGGGTCACCCCGTCGTCCGGGGCGAGTGGCTCGGGGCGCCGGGCGCTCCCACCATCCTCGTGTACGGCCACTACGACGTGCAGCCGACCGGCGATCTCGCCGAGTGGCGCACGCCGCCGTTCGAGCTGCGCGTCGACGGCGACGTGATCCGCGGGCGCGGGGTCACCGACGACAAGGGCCCGGTCTTCATCGTGCTCAAGGTGGCGCAGGCGTTCATCGAGCAGGAGGGCGCGCTGCCGCTGAACGTGAAGTTCCTCTTCGAGGGGGAGGAGGAGATCGGCAGCCCGCACCTTCCCGCATACCTGCGGGAGCACGCGGACGAACTCGCGGCCGACCTGGTCATCTCGGCCGACGGGGCGATGTGGCGGCCGAGCGAGCCCTCGTTGTCGATCGCGTCCAAGGGCCTGGTGACGCTCGATGTCGAGGTCAGCGGCGCCGGCACCGACCTGCACTCCGGGCGTTACGGCGGCACCGTCGCCAACCCGGTGCACGCCCTGAGCGAGATCCTGGCCGGCCTGCACACGGCCGACGGCCGGGTCGCGGTCGACGGCTTCTACGACGGCATCCCCGAGCTGAGCGGCGAGCGCCGCGCCGCCATCGCGGCGGTGCCGTTCGACGAGGACCGCTACAGGGACGACCTCGGTCTCGAGGCCCTCTTCGGCGAGGCCGGCTACAGCACGCTGGAGCGGCTGTGGGAGCGTCCCACCCTCGAGATCAACGGCGTCCTTGCCGGAGGCAAGTACACGGTGATCCCGCACGTCGCGACCGCCCACATCTCCTGCCGTCTCGTGCCGGGCCAGCGCCCGGAACGGGTGCTCCAGGCGATCGTGGACCACGTGCTCGCCCAGAAGATCCCCGGCGTCCGCGTCGCCGTACGGGCCGACGAGGGCGGGGTGCCCGCGTACACGATCCCCGCGGACCACCCGTCGATCCGCGCCGCCACCGAGGCGCTCGCGCACGTCTACCCCGGCCAGGACGTCCTGCTGGCCGTCATCGCGGGGACGCTGCCCGCGACGGCCCTGTTCGAGGAGGTCCTCGGCGCGAAGACGCTGTTCTTCTCCTTCTCCACCGCCGACGAGAACCTGCACGCGCCCAACGAGTTCATGCGGATCTCCCGCCTGCGCGAGGGGATGCGCGCCTGGGAGCACCTGTGGCGGCTGCTCGCCGACGGGCCGCACCGGCTGGCGCAGGTCCGGACGGACGTCACGCGATGACCACCGGGTACGAGTCGTACGGGTACCTCACTCCCGGCGTCGACTTCCCGGCCTTCGACCTGGCGCCCGAGTTCGGCCGCGTGCCGCCGTACGCGGACGGGCTGAGCGAGCCGGAACGGGAACGGGCCGCGCGGCTGCTGCGGGACAACGTCGTGATCAGCCTGCACGACCATCCCGTCCGGTTCCCCGCGGACATGAGGCGGACACCGGAGTACAACCGGACCGGACGCCAGCACACGGCGTTCGCCGGCCTCCTCGCCTCGGGCATGACCGTCGTGTTCGACAACATGATGGACGGCACGGCCTGCGTGACGGGCAACGCGCCGTGGCGCTGGCTCGACGTCGTCACCGACCTCGGCATGCGCCAGGCCGACGTCGCCCACCAGAGCGACGTGATCGTGATCCGGACGATGGGCGACATCGAGCACGCGCACGCGTCGGGCAAGGTCGGGCTGCTGTTCGGGCTGGAGGCGGCGACGCCGATCGAGAACGAGCTCGACCGTCTCGACGTCCTGTACGGCCTCGGCCTCCGGCAGATCGGCATCGCCTACTCCGAGGCCAACGCCCTGGGCAGCGGCCTGAACGAGACCACGGACGGCGGCCTCACCGACTTCGGCAGGCGCGCCGTCGCCAGGATGAACAAGCTGGGCCTGGCGATCGACATCTCGCACTCCTCGGACCGGACCGGCGTGGACGTCTGCGCCGCGAGCGAGCGCCCCGTGTTCATGACGCACGCCGGGGCGCGCGCCGTGTGGGACACGCCGCGGATGAAGCCGGACGACGTCCTGCGCGCGGTCGCCGAGACGGGCGGAGTCATCGGGATGTCGGCGGCGCCCCACACGACGCTGTCCGCGGCCCATCCCCGGCACACCATCCTGTCGGTGATGGACCACTTCAGGTACTGCGCGGACCTCGTCGGCATCGAGCACGTCGCGTTCGGGCCCGACACCCTCTACGGCGACCACGTCGGGCTGCACGACGTCTTCGGGCACCTGCTCAAGGTGGGCGCCGCGGCCCCGGGGGGTCCGTCCTTCGAGAAGGTCGAGTACGTCGACGGGCTGGAGAACCCGACCGAGAACTTCGGCAACATCTGCGGACTGCTCGTGCGGGAGGGGCTGTCCGACAGCGAGATCACGGCCGTGCTCGGCGGCAACATCCTTCGCGCGCTCGGGCGGATCTGGACCTAGGAAGCCGCCCCCCGCGTTTCCCCCTCGCGCACGAGAAGACACAGGAAAGAGGACCAGTGGATCCCGACGACCAGTCCCCGGCGACCACCGGCGCGGACGACCGGCTCGCCCGGCTGAGCGACGAGTTCTTCCAGGTGAAGCACACGGCCGACCCCTTCAGCGCCACCCTGCTCGGCGTCTCGGGCTTCGACGGCCTGGTGCCCGACTGCAGCCGCGCCGGATCGGCCACCGACGCCGCGAAGATCGCGGACATCGAACGGCGGCTGGCGGAGATCGACCCCGCAGGCCTGAACCCGGCCGACCGCATCAACCACGCGGTGCTCGGCCGGCTCGCCTGGGGCGTGCGGTCCGATCTGGAGCACGGGCTGTGGGAGACGGCCGCGTCCGCAGACGGCTACTCCTCACCGCAGGCGATGATGTTCATGTCGGTGCCGGCGGCGTCCCTCACCGACGCGGCGGCGGTCGACCAGTATCTCGGGCGGCTGACCGCACTGCCCGCGTTCGTCGACGCGATCCTCGACCGCTATCGGGCGGCCCTGGCGGACGGGCGGGTCCCGACCCGGGTCGGCGTGGGCCAGGCCGTCGACCAGCTCACCGGTCACCTGGCGCTGAGTCTGGCCGACGACACGCTGCTCAGCCCCCGGCTGCCGGGCGACGTCGACGAGGACGGCGTCAGGGCGCGGGCCGCCCGCGTCGTCGAGGAGTCCGTCCGTCCCGCGCTCCGGCGGCTGCTCGCCGGCCTCCGGGACGAGCTGCTGCCCGTGGCCCGGCCCGACGACCGGGTCGGCGTCCGATTCGTCCCCGGTGGCGAGGAAGGCTACCGGGCCGCGGTACGACGGCACACCACCACCGACCTGTCTCCCGAGGAGATCCACCGCATAGGGCTGGACTGCCTCGCCGACCTGCGGCAGGAATGGGCCGAGCTGGGCGGCAAGGTGCTCGGCACGAGCGACGTGGGGGAGGTCCTGACGCGGCTGCGGGACGATCCCTCGCTCCGGTTCGACTCGGCGGCCCAGATCGTCGACGTGGTCACCGACGCGCTCCGCCGGGCGGAGGAGGCCCGGGACGACTGGTTCCCCTCGTACGACATCGCCGACTGCGTCATCGAGGAGATCAACCCGATCGAGGCGGGCAACGCCGCGCTCGCCCACTACCGGCCGCCGGCCGGCGACGGCTCCCGTCCGGGCGCCCACTGCGTTCTCACGGCCGACCCGCGGGAACGGTTCGTCTACGAGTACGAGGCGCTGGCCTTCCACGAGAGCACGCCCGGCCACCACCTGCAGATCGCCTCGGCGCAGACGCTGACGGAACTCCCCGCGTACCGGCGCTTCCTGGACGCCGAGGTGTGCGGCTACGTCGAAGGGTGGGGCCTGTACAGCGAACGGCTGGCCGACGAGATGGGGCTGTACACCTCGGACGTCGCCCGGCTGGGCATGCTCTCCTTCGACGCGCTGCGCGCCTGCCGGCTGGTGGTCGACACCGGCATGCACCACCTCGGCTGGTCGCGCCAGGAGGCCATGCGGTTCATGTGGGACAACACCGCCACCACCCGAGCCAACGTCCGCAACGAGATCGACCGCTACATCGCGTGGCCCGGCCAGGCCCTGGCGTACATGATCGGGCGGCGTGAGATCCGCCGGCTGCGCGACCTGGCGGAGACCCGGCTCGGATCCCGGTTCGACATCCGCGCCTTCCACGGGACGGTGCTCGGCAACGGCGCGGTCCCGCTCGGCGTGCTGGACCAGATCGTGGCCGCCTGGATCGACTCCGCGGCGGCCTGAGCCGGCACGCCGACGCCTGCCCAGTGAGGAGTGCACATGTTCGTAGAGATCAACGGAGCGCGGCTCAACGTCGAGGTCCTCGGCGAGGAGGGCGCCCCCGTGCTCATCGCCCACCACGGCGGCGGGGGCATCGGCTCGCTGGCGGAGCCCAAAGGCACCTTCGGCCCGCTGTCCGACCTGTTCCGCGTCGTCGTGTTCGACGCCCGCGGCTGCGGCCTGAGCGAGGGCGTCCCGCCGTATTCGCACGCCCAGTGGGCCGCCGACGTCGACGCCCTGCGGGAGTGGGCCGGAGCCGACTCGATCGTGGTCGCCGGCGGCTCCTACGGCGGGTTCATCGCCATGGAGTACGCGATCGCCTATCCCGACCGGGTGCGGGCGATGATCCTGCGGGACACCTCGCCCGACTGGACCAACCTGAAGCTCGCCCATGAGAACGCCCGCAAGCAGACCCGGGTCGAGCTCGACTGGGACAACTACGAGCGGTACTGGACCGGTGCCATCCGCGACGACGCCGACCTGAAGGCCCGCTGGGCCGAGCTGATCCCCCTGTACGACTTCGAGTACGACCCGGTGGAGACGGCGGCCCGGGTCGAGGCCGGCATCTACCGTCACGAGGCGCACAACTGGTGCTTCCAGCACAACGCGCCGGTCTACGACGTCAAGCCGCGGCTTCCGTCCGTCACCTGCCCCACCCTCGTCACCGTGGGCCGCCACGACTGGGTGACCCCCGTGTCGTCGTCGGAGACCATCGCCTCCCTCATCCCCGATGCCAGGCTGGTGGTCTTCGAGAAGTCCGGGCACTCCCCGCAGTTCGAGGAGGCGGAGCTGTTCCAGCGGACGATGCGCGACTTCCTCGCCGACGCGCTCCCGGACCTCGGGGCGGCGGCCCGATGATCGAGCGGCGGACCCTCCACATCCCCGGGCTGGGCCCCGAAGGGCTGGACATCCCGTACTTCGACGTCCGCGGACGCGGGGACGGGCCGCGGCTCACCGTGCTGTCGGGCGTGCACGGCGCCGAGTACGCCTCGATCGCGGCCGTCCGCGAGTTCGTCCGGGACCTCGACGTGGCCGCCGTCCGCGGCCGGATCGTCGTGGTCCCGGTCGTGAACGTGCCGGGGTTCTGGGCCAGGATGCCGTTCGTCGTCCCGGCCGACGGCAGGAACCTGAACCGGACCTTCCCCGGCGACCCCGGCGGGTCGTTCACGGAGGTGCTCGCGCACCACGTCTTCACCGAGTTCGTCCTCGGTTCCGACTACCTCGTCGACATGCACGCGGGCGACCTGCCGGAGTCGCTGGAGCCGTTCACCATGTACGAGGAGTCCCCGGTCGAGGCGGCCTCGCTGGAGCTCGCCCTGGCGTACGGTGCCGGTCACGTCGTCCGGCAGCCCGCGGTGGCGCGGACCGTCGCGGGCAGCACCTGCGCGGCCGCGGCGGACGCGGGCATCCCGGCCGTCATCGCCGAGTCGGGCCAGAACGGCCTGCTCGACCGGGCCGCCGTCGACCGGCACCTTGCCGGGCTGACCAACGTCGCCCGATCGGCCGGAGTGCTGGACGGGGAGCCGTGGCCGGTGCGCGACGTCCGGCGGCACGAGGGATGGCACTGGCTGCGCACCGACCGTGCGGGCTGGTGGGAACCCGCCGTGACGGTGGGGCAGCCCGTGCCGGTCGGCGGGCTGCTGGGAACGATGAGCGACGTGTGGGGTGACGTCTTCGCCGAGGTGCGGGCGCCCGAGGCGGGCACCCCGCTGTTCCTCACGAGCAGTCCGGCGGTCCCGGCCGACGGACTCCTGCTCGGCCTGGCCCGCGACTGAACGCATCCCGCCCACCCGCTCGACGATCCCGGAAGACAAAGGACACCTCGACATGGACGAGAACGCAACCGCCTCTCCCTCGCCTCGGACGCCGACGGTGAGCTGGGAGGGCCGGTATCTGGAGGACTTCGTCGTCGGCGACGTCTACCGGCACCCCCTCGGCCGTACGGTGACCGAGGTGGACAATTCGTGGCTCACCCTGCTGACGCAGAACACGGCGGCGATCCACTTCGACCGGCACTACGCCGGGCGCACGCAGTGGGGCAGGCCCCTGGTCGACTCGACCTTCACGCTGGCGCTCGTCACCGGCCAGAGCGTGCACGACGTGTCGATGAACGTGATGGCCAACCTGGGCTGGGACCGGGTGCGCCTGCCCAACCCGGTGTTCGAGGGCGACACCATCTACTCGCAGTCGGAAGTGCTGGCGGTGCGAGAGTCGGCCTCCCGTCCCGACGTGGGGGTGGTGGAGGTGCGCACCGTCGGGTTCAACCAGGACGGGGTGATCGTGATCACCTTCGAGCGCACCCTCCTGGTCTACCGGAGGGGCCACGGCCCGGCGCGCGCCGAGGTCGGACCCCGGTGGGACGAGCGGTCGCTGAAGGCCGCCGGTCTCGACACGCCCCCCGGCACCCCATGACCGAGGCGTACGGGACGACGGCGCGCACCCTGCTCTTCGTGCCCGCGACCCGGCCCGACCGCTTCGCGAAGGCCGCCGCCAGCGGCGCGGACGCGGTCATCCTCGACCTCGAGGACGGCGTGGCCCCGCAGGACAAGACGCGGGCGCGGGCGGCGGCGACCGCGCACGTGTCCGTCCACCGGGCCCTGGTCAGGGTCAACGGGATCGGCACCCCGTGGCACGAGGGCGACCTGTCGGCGCTCGCCGGCGCCGGAGGGCTGGCCGGAGTGGTCGTGCCCAAGACGGAGTCGGCGGACCACGTCGCCGCGGTGGCCGCCGTGCTCGGGCCGCGGGTGCCGGTCTTCGCGTTGCTGGAGTCCGCCCGGGGCGTACGGGACGCGGATCTCGTCGCGCAGGCGCCGGGCGTGGCGCGACTGCTGTTCGGCGATCTCGACTTCTGCCTGGACACGGGCATTCCCCGGGGGGACGAGCAGGCGCTGCTGTTCGCCCGCAGCAAGGTCGTCCTCGCGGCGCGGGCCGCCGGGCTGCCCGGACCGGTCGACGGGGTCGAGCCCGAGATCGACGACGTGGCGGTCACCCTGGCGGCCGCCCGCCGGGCGGCGGCCCTCGGGTTCACCGGCAAGCTGTGTGTGCACCCGCGCCAGGTCGGTCCGGTCCACAGCGCGTTCGCGCCCTCGGACGGGGAGCTGGCGTGGGCGCGGCGGGTGCTCGACATGGCGGAGGGGACCGGGGGCGCCGCGGTCCGAGTCGACGGCGAGATGGTCGACACACCTCGTCTCGAGCTCGCCCGGCGCATCGTCGCCCGCGCGGGGAAGAGGCCGCCGGGCGGCGGATCGTGACGAGGCGTCCCGGCCGGGTCCGCGCTCGGGGGTTGGACGGCGGACGGGCGGCACTTATGCTCCCGAGTGCGGACGGCGGCGGGCTCCGCGAGGCCTGAGCTGAGGGAGCCTGATGCGAGCGGTATGGATAACCAGGCACGGCGCACCCGAGGTTCTGGCGGTACGGGAGACGGCCGACCCCGAGCCGGGACCCGGTGAGATCCGCGTCCGGGTCAAGGCCGCCGGGCTGAGCTTCTCCGACGTGATGGCCCGCCAGGGGTTGTACCCGGACGCGCCCAGGCCGCCGTGCGTGGTCGGCTACGAGATCGCCGGCGTCGTCGACAAGCACGGCCCATCGACGACCGCCGAGACCGCGCCCGCGGTCGGCGCGCGCGTCATGGCGCTGGTGCGTTTCGGCGGGCACGCCGACGTCGCCTGCCTTCCGGCCGGGCAGGCGGTGGAGATACCCGACGAGCTGGGATTCGAGCAGGCCGCGGCCATCCCCGTCAACTACCTCACCGCGTACCACATGGTGGTCCGGGTCGCGGGCGTACGGCCGGGCGAGCGGGTGCTGGTGCACATGGCGGCCGGCGGTGTCGGAATCGCCGTCCTGCAGGTGTGCGGGACGATCGGCGGCGTCGTCACCTACGGCACCGCCTCCGCCGCCAAACATGACGTTCTGCGCGCGGAGGGCTGCACTCATCCGATCGACTACTGCCGCGACGACTATGTCCGGCGGGTGCGCGAGCTGACGGGAGGCCAGGGCGTGGACGTCGTGCTCGATCCCCTGGGCGGCCGCGACTGGAAGAAGGGACTGTCCCTACTGCGCCCGGCGGGCCGGCTCGTCGCCTACGGCTTCGCCAATCTGGCCGGTGGCGAGCGCCGCAGCCTCGGCCGCCTGCTGCGACAGGCGACCGGCGTGCCGCTGTTCACCCCTCTGGGGCTGATGGATCGCAATCACACGATCAGCGGCGTCAACCTCGGCCATCTGTGGGATCAGGGGACGCTGGTGCGCGAAGGCCTCCAGACCCTGGTCGCCCTGGCACGTACGGGGCAGATCACCCCCCGCGTCGACATGGTCGTCCCGTTCGCGGACGCGGCCGACGCCCATCGTCGTATCACCCAGCGCCGCAACGTCGGCAAGGTGGTCCTGATCCCCTGACCCGGAGGCGGCCGCCGACCGCGAGACGACCGCCCACACGAGCCCGCACCGGCGCCATTGGGGGCGCCGCCCCCTTGTGGGATAGTCGTTCTCGTCATGCGCGCCTCAGTTTCGTTACGGCTCGCGCGGTCGGCCGCGTTCTCGGTCGTCTGCGTGCTGCTGGCCGTGGGCGCGCATCGTTTCGCCGGTGGTGCCGGGCCGACGCCGCGGGTGCTGCTGGTGGGCGGGCTGGCGGTTCTGGCTGGGGCGGCGGCGGTGGCGGGCCGGGAGCGGTCGCCGTCGGTCGTCGTCGCGTTGGTGGTGGCCGCGCAGGTCTTCTTGCATGAGTTGCTGGGGCCGGCCGGGCCGCCCGCGGCGGCGGTGGTGGTGCCCGGGGCTCATGGGCACGGTCATCCGTTGAGTGTGCGGGCCGGGATGCTGGTGGCGCATCTGACCGCGGCGTTGATCACCGGGTGGTGGCTGTCGCGCGGCGAGGCGGCGCTGTGGTCGATCCTGCGCCGGATCGGGGCGGGCGCGTGGGGGTGGCTGGCGCCGCTGCTGGCGCTGCTGCACGCCGGGTCGCTCGTGCCGGGACGCCCCCGCGTCTTCCCTTGTGTTGCGGCCGGGGCGCCTGGGCGTGCCGTCATGCTCCGGCATGCGGTGGTCCGGCGGGGGCCGCCTCGTCTTTCGTCGTTGTGATGTTTTTCAGGCTCTTGTGAGCTTTCCCGCGCGCGGCCGCGTACCCCCGATCGGGACGCCGTCCGTGCCGGTCCGCTGACGCCTGCCGGTCCCGGTCCGCCCTTTGCCGAGGGCGGCCGGGCGGTC
This sequence comes from Microbispora corallina, assembly GCF_016863035.1. Lineage (GTDB taxonomy): Bacteria > Actinomycetota > Actinomycetes > Streptosporangiales > Streptosporangiaceae > Microbispora > Microbispora corallina. The sequence continues at coordinate 17,289 of NZ_BOOC01000048.1, read as the reverse complement.
CGGCGTGGCCGGCGTGGCCGGATGGGTGTCCGCGCGTTTTGTGGCTTTCACGTTCGACGACGGGAGAAACCCCTCATGGCACTGTCTGCCATCACACGCCGCGCCGCCACCGTGACCGCTGGTGCGCTCGCGCTGACGCTCGGCTTGGCCCTGCCGGCTCTGGCTCATGTCACGATCAACCCGGGGACCGCGGAGAAGGGCGGCTGGACGAAGATCGCTTTCCGGGTCCCGAACGAGCGGGACGACGCCGCGACGACCAAGGTCGAGGTCGATTTCCCGACCGATCATCCGTTGCCGTTCGTGTCGGTGCGGCCGGTGCCGGGGTGGGAGGTGAAGCTGACGCAGGGCAAGCTGCCCAAGCCGGTGGTCGACGACGACGGTGACAAGGTGACCGAGTCGGTGCTGAAGATCACCTGGTCGGGTGGGAAGATCGATCCTGGTCAGTTCCAGGAGTTCGAGGCGTCGGTCGGTCCGCTGCCGACAAACGTGGACTCCTTGCAGTTCCCGACCACGCAGACCTACTCCAGTGGTGAGACGGTCACGTGGGCCGACGCGCCGAAGGCGGACGGGTCGGAGGCCGAGCATCCGGTGCCGACGCTCCAGCTGGTCGCGGCGAGCGGGGACGACGCCGCCGGCGGCCACCACGACGGTGGCACACCCATGCCGGCGGGGTCGGCTGACCCCTCGGTGGCGGCCGTCAGGGAGGACGCGCACTCCTCGGCGAGCGACTCCGACGGCACGGCCCGGCTCCTGGCCGGGATCGGCATCGTCGTCGGCATCGCCGGGACGGCCGTGGGCGTGGCCGGGCTGCGCCGCTCCCGCGCCTGACCCCGGTGGGGCGCGGGGACGCGGCCGGAGCGGCCGTGGCCCCCGCGCCTGAATTCCGCCGTCCAGAGAAAGCCCGGGGGCTGCCACGCGAGGCCCCCGGGCTCCTCGCGCATTCGGAGATCCGATGAAAATCAGAGCGTTTCTTCTGCTCGGCCTGGCATGCACGCTTCTGGCGGTGTGGGGCACACCCGTGTCGGCGCACGACAGCCTGAGAAGCAGCACGCCGGCCAAGAACGCCGTCGTCTCCGGCCTCGATCACATCGAGCTGGAGTTCAGCGCCCACGTCAGCTTTCCTGTCGTGATCCTGCACGACGCCGCCGGACACCGCTTCGAATCGGGCACTCCCAGAACCGACGGGCCCACGGTGACCGAGGCCGTGGCCGGCCCGCTTCCCTCGGGCAGCTACACCGTCGCCTGGCGCGTCGTCTCCTCCGACGGCCATCCCGTCGAGGGTGAGATCCCGTTCACCGTCCGCTCCTCGTCGACATCCCCGGGTCGCGCGGCGCCCTCCGCCGGCGCGCGGGCGACGGCGGCCGCCGACAGCGGCGGGCAGAGTGGCATCCCCGGATGGGTATGGGCGGTTCTCGCGGGGCTGGTCGTCCTCGGGGCGGCCGCGCTGCTGAGCGGGAGGGGAAACAAGCGCGCCGAAAAGGACGAGCCGTCCTGACCCACATGAGTCCGCCGTGCTCCCTGCTTGGGCGCTCAGCCGCGTGTGGTGACGTGCATGGCGACCGGCCGGTAGACCAGGCCGTCGGCCCAGGTCACCGACTCGGGTGACGCGGTGAGGCGCAGGGTGGGGCGCTGGGTGACCAGTGCTCTGATCGCCTCCGTGAGCTCGACCCGGGCGAGGCTGGCGGCCAGGCACCGGTGCGGGCCGTAGCCGAAGGCCACGTGCGGGTTCGGCGGGTGGTCGGTGAACCGGTGGATGTCGAACCGTTCGGGATCGGGGAACGCCTGCGGGTCGTGGTTGGCCGCGTTCAGGTTCGGCATCACGACCGTCCCGGCGGGCAGCCGGCCGCCGGGGAGGTCGGTGTCCTCCGTGACACGGCGCATGAAGGCGCTGGCGGGGGGTCCGTCGAAGCGGAGGATCTCCTCGACGGCGGTGGCCACGAGGTTCGGGTCGGCGACCAGCTCGGCCCACTGGGCGGGGTGCAGGAGCAGCCGGAAGACGCCGCGGGCGATCATCGAGGCGGTGGTCTCGTGGCCGGCCGTGATGAGAGCGAACACGGTGTGGACCAGCTCGCCCTCCGACAGCCGGTCGTCCTGGTCCCTGGCCTGGATGAGCAGGTCGATGAGGTCCTCGCCGGGCTCCGCGCGATGCTGGGCGACGAGCTCGGTGGCATAGGCCATGAACTCGACGTTGCTCTGGTACCGCGCCTGCTCCGTGGCCGTGGAGGTGGTCAGGAACATGTCCGTCCAACGGACGAACCGGGCGTAGTCGTCCTTGGGCACGCCGAGCAACTCGCAGATGACCTGGCCCGGAAGCTGCAACGCGTACCCCTCGACCAGGTCGAACTCGTCACCGAGGCCGTCGAGCAGGTCCTGGGCGAGTCTCGCGATCCGGGGGCGCCACGGTTCGATCCGGCGCGGGGTGAAGGTGCCGTGCATGATCCGGCGGTAGCGGGTGTGCTCCGGCGGGTCCTGGTTGATCAGGGCGTTCGGGTCGTCGTCGATGCCGATTCCGCTCACCAGCCGCGGCAGTCCGGGCAGGCGCAGATTGCGGCTGGAGGTGGGGGAGGCCAGCAGGGCGCGGACGTCCTCATATCCGACGGCCAGCGGGACGCGGTCGCCGCTCGGCATCGTCGCCGGCTCCAGCGGCCCCGACTCGCGCCTGCGGGCGAACTCCGGGGACGGCGTGGCGAGTGGTCCCGGCACGATGTCCGGCCAGGTTTCGCCCGGATTCAGCTCGGCGGTCATCGAAACCCCTTTCGACGGGGCCGGGGGACGATCCACGCGAAACGTATGTAAGGGCGGGCCGCCCGTCAACAGACGGGTTCCGCCCTCGTGGCCGGCACCGAGCCGTCAGCCGCGCAGGCGGGCGAGCGACTGTGGTGTCAGGTGCCGGGCCCGCCTGCCCTCATGCTGGGTTGCAGCCTCGGCGCCTGGATCGGCCTCCACCTCGCCCTGAGCCACCCCGAACAGGTCAGATCCAGGAGATCCTCCGCCGCGTCCCGCGGGACGCCTGACCCCTCCGGCCCACAGGGGCTTCACGGCAGGACGAGGGGGTGTGCGTCACAGGAGCGGATGCGGACCTCGGCTCAGCCGCACATACCCGCCACGCGCTCCTCGCGCACGATCTGGTCCACGCTCTTGGTCTGGTACTCCTTCTGCTGATCGGCGTCGGGGACGAATCGCCAGACGCCGCGCTCGTACTGGAAGTCGTACACGAACGTGGCGATGCTTCTGGCAGCCGTGACGCGTGCGTGGTCCCCGGTCACCGATACCGCCGAGATCTGGATACGTATCCCCTGCGCGATGGAGGGGCAGAGCCTGAAGCGCCGGACATAGTCGCGGCGCGAGACCAGACGCTGAGCCTCGCTCGTCCAGCGGTCCCAGAAAGGGCCGTACTGGCCGGAGGTGTACAGGTCGAACACCTTCTGCGCGGCCAGCCGGGCACCGGCCCGCGTCTTGGGCTGCGCCGGCCTGCGGGTGGGCGCCGCGTTCGTCTTCACCACGAGAGGGCTGGCGGTCGCGACTGGCGCGGTCGCCGGGCTCCCCGTCTTCCGCACGAGCAGGACGGCGAGGACGGCGGCGATCAGCACCGCGATGGCTGCGATCACGAGAGCGACGAGGGCGATGGTGCGTTCGCTGCCGCGGCCGCGGCGCCGCTGGGCCGGCCGCTCGTCGTACAGTGGCGGGTAGGACACGGGAGTCTCCAGGTGCTGGGGGGCTCCTGGGTGACGCCTGAGGGTTCACCGGCGGTTACCGGCTGGCCGGATCCGGACGCGGTCGCGGGGACCGGAACGGCCTGATCATCGCGCTCATGACCAGGCCGTCCGTTTCCGGGAGGTGTCAGCAGGACCCCGTGGTCAGCCGCATCGCGTCGGCGGCCGTGTAGCCGCCCCCGGTGTCGTCGAGGACGATCCGCAGGCTGGTGGAACTACCGGTGTTCAGCGTGCCGAGGAACTGCCAGCCGTTCACCAGGTCCTGGTTGATCAGCGAGGTGAAGGTGGCGGAACCGCTCGTGCCCCGGAAGCCCTGGTAGTGCGCCTGGGTGTTGGTGGCGTGGTCGTCGGGGATGTACGCGCACACGCTGTAGGTCTTGTTGACCGGCAGTCCGGAGAACGTCCAGGTCGCCTTCGACTGGGCGGTCGTGCCGTTGCCGTTGGTCCATTTCTCGTAACCCAGGTCACCGTGCCCGAAGCTGTTGTACCAGTCCTTGGCCAGGGTGAACTGCGCCAGCGGGGATCCGGGCCCCACGGTCAGCGAGGGGTAGACCGGCCCCAGGACCGTGGCCGGGCACGGCGTGTGGACGAAGGAGATCGTGTCGGCGGTGACGTACGCGTCGCCGCTCGCGGGGCTCTGGTCGGTGAGGATGACGCCGATGTTGCCGGCGGCGGTGGCCCGGTACGTGCCGAGACCGGCGAGATTGTTGGTGTAGGCGGTGAGATTCAGGCTCACCGTCGGCGCTCCTGCGGCGGCCGAGACGGTGTACATGGCCTGGTAGGAGTTGGCGTGGTTGCCGGGCACGAAGGCGAAGAGCTTGTAGCAGGCGTTGGGGATCACCGAGGCGTTCCAGGTGGCCGAGCCGCTCGGCGTCATGCCGTTGGTGTACGTGTAGTACTGGTTGCCCTGCTGCCCGTTGCCGGCTGAGGCGTACCAGCCGTCGATCGTCCCCGGGTACGGATCGCCGTGGAGGAAGGCGCCGCCGTTGGCGAAGTCGATCGTCTCCGAGGCGCGGACCGCCCCCGAGCAGTCACCTCGTGGCACGTAGCGCATCGCGTCCGCGGCGACCTGCGCGCCGGCCGGCCCCTGGTCGGTGAGCTTCACCGGTAACAGCCCGTCGTCCCTGGCCTGGAAGACGCCGAGCTCGACCCATCCGTTCGTGGTGTCGTTCTCGTCCACCGGCACCAGGCTGGAGCCGAAGTGCTGGTCGTACACGGTGTAGAGGGCGGCGTGGCTGTTGGACCACTGGTCGGGGACGTAGGCGTCGACCTGGTAGCACGTGTACGCCGTGAGCCGGGGGTGCCAGCTGACGGTCGAGTCCTCGGCGCCCGGGTGGGTGTTGGTCCACAGCATCTGGCCGACGTAGCCGTGGCCGGCATCGGTGTACCAGCCGTGGTCGGTGCCGGGGTAGTCCGCGCCGGCCAGGTCGACGTCACTCCGGCCGTCGCCGGGGTACGCGACGGTGGGCGGCAGGGGATCCGCCGGATGACCCTCGTAGGAGACCACGCCGGGGTTCGGCTCAGGCGGCATGGCCGCTCCCGGCTCGGGTCCGTCGGCGATGTGGACGAAGCCGCCCGGCCAGGGGAAGTCGTAGCGCGCCAGGCCGTAGCTGTCGTCGCTGTACCCCTGGTGCCACGCCATGTGGACGACCGAGTATCGGGCGTTCTCCCGCATGTTGTACTGCTCGACCGTGATGGATCCGTCGGGGTAGACGTCGGTGACGTACCCCACATGGCCGGTGGGGCTGTTGGGGATGGCGCCGTGTGCCCAGTCGGCGGCCGCCAGCCCGTCCTTCGGGTCGTCGGCGCCGTTCGGCCACCAGGCGATCGCCCCGGGAGTCGGGATGTCGTCCACGACGTACCCCATGCTCTGCGCCTGCTGTTTCCACGCGTCGGCGTTCAACGCCTTGCCGTCGCCCACGTACGCGCCGGTCGCCCAGAAGTGGAACTGGTCCACGGGGCTGATGTCGGCGGCCGCCGCGTCCGGAGGCGCCGTCGAGTTCGACAGGTTCTCGTACACCTTCCACGCGCCGAAGGAGTCGCACTGGCCGTAGTACTCGTGCCAGGGGTCCTGGGCGGTGGTGTTCGGATTCCCCGTCGGGTACGGGTAGTCGTTGCCGGCGTGCCGGGCGTGCCCGGTCACCCAGGGGGCGTCGGCCCTGGCCGGTTCGCCGTGCGGGATCACCAGCAGGGACAGGAGCACGGTGAGCGCGGCCAGCCATCCGGTACGGCGCAGGTGGGCCGCGCCGGCCAGGATCAGCGGCCGCGACGTGGTCATCCTCAAGTCTTCTCCTCACGGTTCCATCGGGATTTCCCTGGAACGCGGGCATCGTGATCTGGCGCGGCCCCACCACACCAGAGGGAAGGCCGCGAAACGACAGAAGAGCGACAGAACGGAGACAGGGGAAGAAGTGAATCGATAGAATCCTGCCGATCAAGCCGCTCCTCGCCGCGTTCAGGCAGGGAAGACGCCGATGGCGAACAACGTGATCGACCCGTCCCCGGAGGACGAGGACCTCGGGCACCGATTACGGCGGCTGCGCAGGTCCGCCGGCATGAGCCAGCAACGGCTGGCGCGCGAGCTGGGGCTCAGCGCGCACAGCAGCATCGTCTACTACGAGAGCGGCAGGCGCATCCCTCCGGCGGACATCGTCGACGCGTACGAGCGGGTCTTCGCCCTGGCACCCGGGACGCTGCACCGCAGCCGCCTGCGGGCCCTGGCCGCGCGGGCCGATCTCGCCTCCGAGAACCCCCGGCCTTCCACGCCCGGGCGGGCGCCGACCGCCGACCAGCCCGAGCCGGCCCGATCTCCGGAGACCGTCTCCGCGCCCGGGCGGGTCTCGTCACCGGAGGCCGTTCCCGATGCGGCTTCCCCACCGGAGACCGCGCCCGAGCCGGCTCAACGGGGCCGTCCGACGCGCCGGACGCTCCTGGCCCTGGTGAACGTCGCCCTGCTCGCCATGACGACGGCGGCGACGGTGACGCCTCCGTCCTCCGGCGCCACGCTCGACCCCACCTGGACGAGCTCCACCCAGAACGTCACCGACCGGGCGGAACGATCCGACCCCGAGCCGATGGACGGCGACGACCCGCGGGCGCGCGGCTGCTACCCGGACGCGCTCACCCTGCAGACGACGCCGCTCACCACGCCGGACGGGCACCCCTTCGGCACGCTGCGGTTGCGGGAGTCGCGGCACTGCGGAACGGTCTGGGGCTCGGCCTACTACCGCAACCCCGACCTCTACACCGTCCGCATCACCGTCCACCGGCCCAGCGACGGCGCGACGGTGCGCAGCGACTGGAGCAACGACACCCCACCCGGCAGCTACAGCGACATGCTCTCCACCGGCAACGGCTGCGCGTGGGTCGAGGCCATCGTCATCACCCCCGGTGGCACCTCCAGGCCCGCGGCCTCCGCCTGCCGCACCTGAAGTACCGCCCTACTGCGCATAACGCCCAGGTAACGTCCCTCGCTCAACCTTCCCATCTCTCCCAAAATTCGTTATAACAACCTAACGATGTAACGACGCCCGGTCGGCGGCGGCGTACAGCGGGGAGGAGGCGACCCCCTTGAGAAATGTCGGAGCGATCTCACTCGGTGCCGTGTTGGCACTCGCGCTGGCCGGATGCGGCGGCGGCTCGGAAGATTCCGGAGCGGCCGGCGGCCCGCAGACGATCTCATTCCTTACCCACTGGGGACCCGAGCAGGTGACGGCGCTCAAGGCCGCCGCCGCCGCGTTCCACACGAAGAACCCGGATGTCACCGTCGACATCCGCGCCGTTCCCTTCGCCAATCTGCTCAGCACGCTGAGGACGCAGGGCGCGAGCCCCAACGGCCCCACCATCGCGGGCATCTACGACCTCTGGCTTCCCGAGCTGGTGCGGGACGGCCTCGCCGCCCCGGCCCCCGCGGGCGTGGCCGCGGACGTCAAGGCCGGCTGGCCGGGGAACACGGTCGACGACGTCACCAAGCAGGGGCAGGTCCGCGGATACCCGAACGAGGTCGACCTCTACGCGCTCAACTACAACAAGAAGCTGTTCGCGGACGCGGGCATCACGGCTCCGCCCAAGACCTGGGACGAGCTGGTCGCCGACGCCGCCAAGCTGACCAGGCGCGACGGCGGCAAGGTGACGCAGCAGGGCTTCGGCGTGATCACGAGCTGGGCCTCCGGCGCCGTCCACCCCTGGTTGTCGCTGGTGAACTCCAACGGCGGCGGGCTCCTCGACGGGAGCACCCCCAAGCTGGACGACCCGAAGGTGGTGGCCGCGGCTCAGCTCTACGCGGACCTGGTCAAGAGCGGGGCCACCCAGCCGTCCATGAGCGGCGCCAACGCCAACACGACCGGGCCCTACCTCGACAACTTCGTCAACGGCAAGACCGGCATGATCATCATGGCGAACTGGTGGCAGAGCGCGCTCAAGCAGGCGATGGGCGACCGGTACTCCGACGTCGGCGTGGCGCCGGTGCCGGTCGGCCCGGACGGCACGGCGTCCTCGGGCGTGTCCTACTCCTGGCTGACGATGGTGAACGGCAAGGCCTCACCGGCCAAGCAGGACGCGGCCTGGAAGTTCCTCCAGTTCCTCAACGGAGCCGAGAGCGGCAAGGGCGGATCGTCCGCGATGGGCGACATCCTGATGTCGATGGGCATCCTGCCCAGCAGGACCGGTGACCTCACGGCGCACAAGGCCGACCTGTCCGACCCGTTCATCGCGGCGTACGTCGCCGAGCTGCCGAACGCCAAGCCCTTCCCGACCGTGCTGGGCGGTGAGGCCATGAGCCAGGCCGTGCAGAAGCACATCGAGAACGTCGTGTTCGGCAAGGAGACCGCGCAGCAGGCGATGACCGCGGCGCAGAAGGAGGTCACCGACATCCTCACCAAGGCCGGCGCATGACGGTCCAGGCGTCCCGCACCGCCATCCGGGCGACCACCGGATGGCGGGCCCGGGCTCGGGGGTCCACCAGGTGGGGGGCGGCGATCGCCTTCCTCTCGCCGGCGATGGCGGTCATCGTCCTGTTCGTCGCCGTGCCGATCGCCCTGACGTTCTGGATCAGCCTGCACGACTGGTCGATGTACACGCCGCTGTCGCAGATGACGTGGCGCGGGCTCGGCAACTACACCGACCTGCTGCACAGCGACGACTTCCTGAACGCGCTCGGCAACACCCTGGTGTACGTCGCGCTCGTGCTGGTGACGACCGTCCCCCTGGCCCTCGGGCTCGGGATGCTGCTCTACTTCCCGAAGACCGCGGGCAAGGCGGCGGCGCGGGCCGCCCTCTTCTCGACCTACGTGATTCCCACGGTGGCCATCGCGATCGTCTGGGGAGCGCTCTACGCGCCCGACTACGGCCCGATCTCGCAGGCGCTGACCGCCGTCGGGATCGACCCGCCCGCCTGGCTGAGCGACCCCGGGACGGCGCTGTTCTCCCTTGTCGTCTTCCACGTCTGGCAGATGACCGGCTACTACACGATCCTGGTCGTCGCGGGGCTCACCCAGATCCCCGGTGACGTGTACGAGGCGGCCCGCATCGACGGCGCCGGCTTCTGGCGGCAGACGTTCAGCGTCACGCTGCCCCTGCTCCGCCGTACGACGACCTTCATCGTGCTGATCGCCGCGATCAACGCGATCCAGGTCTTCGACCCCGTCTACATCCTCACCCAGGGCGGGCCCGCCGAGAGCACCACGGTCCTGTCGTACGCGATCCAGCGGGCGGCGTTCCAGAACGGCATGGCGGGCCAGGCGAGCGCGATGGCCTTCAGCCTGCTGCTCGTGCTGGTGGCCGTCGCGGGGGTCGTCCTCGCCGCGATGCGCCGGCGGTCGGCGCCGGAGGGACGGTCATGAGGCGGACGGCGCGCGCGGGGACGGCTGTCGCGCTCGGGCTGGTCATCCTGGTGCCGCTGTTCCCGCTGTACTGGATGGTGATCTCCGCGCTGAAGGGCCCGGAGGAGCTGCAGAAGGCGCCGCCGACCTGGTTCCCGTCCCACCTGACGTTCTCCGCGTTCGGCGAGGTCTTCCGGGCCGTCCCCTTCGGCGGCGCCTTCGTCAACAGCGTCCTGATCGCGGGGGTCTCCACGCTGTCGGTCCTGGTGACCAGCGTGATGGCCGGCTTCGTGTTCGCGAAGTACCGCTTCCGGGGCCGCGACCTGCTGTTCTGGTCGGTCGTCGCCACGATGTTCCTGCCGCCGATCGTGACCCTGGTGCCGTTGTACTGGCTGGTCTCGACGATGGGCCTGGCCGACTCCTACCTGGGCGTGATGCTGCCCTGGCTGGCGAATGCCTTCGGCATCTTCCTGATGCGGCAGTTCATCGCGGACGTCCCCGAGGAGCTGATCGAGGCCGCACGCCTGGACGGCGCGTCGGAGGCGCGCATCGTCTGGCAGATCGTCACGCCGCTGCTGCGTCCCGCGCTGGTCAGCCTCGCGATCTTCGCGTTCGTCTTCTACTGGAACAACTTCCTGTGGCCGCTGTCGATCCTGCAGTCGGACGACAAGTTCCCCGTCGTCCTCGCGCTGAGCCGCCTGCTGTCGTACAGCACGAGCGTGCAATATCAGAACGTGGTCATGGCCGGGGCTCTGATCGCCAGCGTGCCCACGATCGTGGTGTTCCTGCTCGCCCAGCGCGTGTTCGTGCAGAGCATCTCCCGGACGGGGGTGAAGGGATGACGGCGTTCGTCGGCATCGACGTCGGCGGCACCTCCGTACGGGTCCTGGCCGAGACGCCGGACGGGCGCGGCGAGCTCGTCACGGCCCCGGTGGCCGGGTCCTACGACGCCTTCCTCGACCAGGTGGCCGGGCTCTGCGCCGGAGTCGCACGACCGGCGGGAGTCGGGGTCGGGCTGCCGGGGACCTCCGGTGAGAGCGGGCCGCTGTTCGTCCCCGCGCTGCCCTGGCTGGAGGGCCGGCCGCTGCGGGAGGACCTGGAGACCCGCCTCGGCGCGCCGGTGCGGCTCGGCCTGGACGGCCACCTCACCTTGCTCGCCGAGGCCGCCGAGGGCGCGGCCAAGGGGGCCGGGTCGGCGGTGCTGCTGGCCGTCGGGACGGGCATCGGCGGCGCCCTCCTGATCGACGGCCGGATCTGGCGCGGGGTCCACGGCAGCGCCGGATCGTGGGGCTGGCTGCCGGCGGACGCGCCGGACGACCGGATCCACGGCCCGTTCGAGCAGGCCGCCTCCGGCTCGGCCCTGCGCGACGGTCCCGCCCTGGTGGCGGCGGCCCGCGAGGGCGACGAGCGGGCGCGTGACGCGCTCGACGCGTACGCCGCCCGTCTCGCCCGGGGGGTCGCGGCGGTTGCGAGCACGATCGATCCCGAGATCATTCTCATCGGCGGCGGGCTCGCCGACGCGATGGACGTCCTCAGCCCTCCGCTGCAGCGTCACGTCGCGAGGTTCGCCTCACCCGACGGCGGCCGGGTGCCGGTGCGGCCCGCCGCCCTGGGGTCCCGGGCGGGCGTCGTGGGAGCACTCCTCATCGCCAGAACGGAGAAATGGTGATCGTCAAGGGGCTGGACCCCACCTCGGGAGTCCCTCTCTACCTGCAGGTCGAGCGGAGCCTGCAGCAACGCGTCGACGACGGCGAGTGGGTGCCGGGCCAGCGGCTGCCGACCGAGGAGGAGCTGGGCAGGGCGTACGGCGTCAGCCGCGTCACGGTCCGGCAGGCGGTCGCCCGGCTGGCCGACCGCGGGGTGCTGGTCAGGGAACAGGGCCGGGGCACCTTCGTCCGCGACACGCGCCTGACCGCGGGCGCGCGGTGGGTCACGTCCTTCACCACCGAGCTCGCGCAACTCGGCCACAGCGCGGGCTCGCGCGTCCTCGGCCAGGCGATCGTCACTGCGGGGGAGGAGGGCCTGCCGCCCGAGATGCAGCTGGCCGCCGACGCCCGGATGCTGCGGCTGCGCAGGCTCAGGACCGACGGGTCCCGGCCCGTGGGCGTGCAGACCGCGCTCCTCCCGCTCGACCGGTTCCCCGGCCTCGCCGACATCGACTTCACCGACCGGTCGCTCTACCAGACCCTCAACGAGCGCTACGGACTGGTCCCGCGCGAGGCCGTCGAGACCTTCACGGTCGGCGGCGTGCTCGACGAGGACGCCGCGACCCTCGGAGTGGCCGCGGGCGCCCACGCGTTCTACGTCGAACGCCTCACCTTCGACGCCCATGGTCCGTTCGAACACGTACGCAGCGTCATGCGCGGTGACCGGTACCGCGTGCGGCTGGCGTTGCGGACCCCATGAAAGGAACGCCCGTGAGTTACACCCGAACCCTGATGACCATCCTTGACCGGCTCGCCTCCACACAGGAGGAGGTGCTGGCGACCGTGGCCGAGCGCTGCGCGGACGCCGTCGAGAACGGCGGCCTCATCCACCTGTTCGGCAGCGGCCACTCGGTGATCCCCACCTTGGACGCCTTCCCCAGGTACGGCAGTTTCGCGGGCATCCACCCGCTCACCGACCCCCGGCTGATGTGGCACAACGTGCTGGGGCCGGGCGGGGTGCGCGAACTGCTCTGGCTGGAGCGCACCGAGGGGTACATCAAGCAGTACCTGGACCACGAGCCACTGGCCCCCGGCGACGTGATGGTGGTCTACAGCCACGGCGGCAGGAACGCGGCGCCCGTCGAGGCGGCCATGTACGGCGCCAAGCGCGGCCTGTTCACCGTCGCGGTCACGTCGGTGGCCAACCTCGAACGCCCGGCCGAGCACTCCAGCGGCCAGCGGATCGCGGAGGTCTGCGACGTCACGATCGACACCGGCGTGCCCGTCCAGGACGCCATCATCGAGGTGGACGGCTGGGACCGTCCGGTAGGGGGCGCCTCGACGGTGGTGGCCAGCGTGGTCAGCCACGAGATCGTCACCCGTACGGCCGCCGTGCTCGCCGGCCGGGGCGTCGTGGTGCCGACGTTCGTCTCCCCGACGGTGCCCGGGGCCACCGTGTCGTCGAACGACGAGGTGTTCGCCGACCACCAGCGCCGCCTGCACGCCGCCGCGGGGCGCGACCAGCGGTGAGGTGACGGCCGGACGACCGAGGGCCTGATCGCCGTTCGCCGGCGATCAGGCCCTTCCGCATCAGTCGATGCGGACGATGTCCCGGCGGCGTGTGCCCGGTAACGTCCGAGGGCTGATCGGCTGATATGGCGGTATGCGCCTGCCACCGCCGTTCCGCCGTCGCCCCACCGCGGCCACCCGAGTCCCCGCGCTGCGCGCGCCTCGTCCCGCGGCCTGGTGGATCGTGCCGGCCGCGCTGGCCGTGGCGGCGACGGTGTACGGAGTGGCGTGGTGGCTGCTGGCGGGGCTGCCCGCGGCGCCGACCGCCCAGCAGGCGGCCGAGGCCGCCGCACGCAGTGAGATCATCCGCACCGCGCTCGCCGCCGGAGCCGGATCGGGCGCGGCGATCACGCTCATGCTGGCCTTCCGCCGGCAGCGGCATCAGGAACTCGACGCGCACGTCACTGCGGACCTGGCCGAGCGCAACGCGGAGCTGGCCGTCCAGGTCGCGCGGCAGAACGAGCGCGATGCGACCGAGCGGCGTATCACCGAGCTGTACACCAAGGCGGCCGAGCAACTCGGCCACGACAAGGCCGCGGTCCGGCTGGCCGGGTTGTACGCGCTGGAACGCCTCGCCCAGGACAACCCCGGGCACCGCCAGACCGTCGTCAACGTCGTCTGCGCCTACCTGCGCATGCCCTACACCCTGCCCCGGCTCCCCGACCCCGGCCGCGCCCGCCGCGACGTCTTCCGCCGCTACCGCACCACGGGGAAGACCTCCACCCCCGCGGCGGCGGTCCCCGCTGCCGGTGCCGATCCCGAGGGTGAGCGGCAGGTGCGCCTGACCGCGCAACGCGTCCTCGCCGACCACCTCCGGGATGAGCGCCCGTTCGGCGAACGGGAGACCGTGCCGGCAGGTGAACGACACTGGACGGGCATCCGCGTCGACCTGACCGGAGCACTGCTGATCGACCTGGACTTCTCGCGCTGCACCACCACGGAGGCGGTGTTCCGCGACGCGAGCTTCTCCGGGGACGCCGATTTCGCCTACGCGACCTTCTCCGGAGACGCCGCGTTCCAACGGGCGACCTTCTCCGGGGGCGCCAGATTCGACCGGGCGGTCTTCGCCGGGTCCGCCGGTTTCGGGCAGGCGACCTTCTCCGCCGACGCCTGGTTCGACGGGACGACCTTCTCCGCGATCGCCTGGTTCGAAGGGGCCACCTTCACTGACACGGCCTGGTTCATCGATGCGACCTTCTCCCCGGACACGGAGTTCGCAGGGGCGACGTTCGCCGAGGAGGCCATGCTCACCGGCTCCCGGGTGGTGGGGAAGCCGGACCCGCATTGGGAGGCGGAGCGCCGTTGGCCGGCGGGCTGGACGGTGGTGCGCGACCCGGACGGGGACGGGTTTCTGGAATCGCAGCCGTAGAAGGGCGATCCAGGCTGGTGTCCGTCCCGCCTGCCGTCCCGGCTAGAGACCCGTGTCGAGAACCGTGGCGGCGCGGTGGACGTCGGCGTTGACAGCGTCGCGGAGCTGGGCCGGCGTCAGGCCGGCGGCGAGATGCCTGCCCAGGCTCTGGAACTGGATCTGCCACAGACCGATGAGGGCGATCGCGGCGATGCGGGGCTCGGGCGCGTCCTGCGCGACGCCTGCCCGTTCGGCCAGCGCCTGGGCGGCGGCGGCGATGAGCCTGTCGGCGGCTTCGCGCTGGTAGGCCTGCAGCGCGGGCGTGGAGCGCAGCAGGGCGCCGAAGCGCAGGATCAGCTCGGCGGCGTGGCCCTGGTCGTCCTGCGCGGACATCCAGGAGGTCAGGGCCGTCAGCTCGCCGGACAGGATCGCCAGCGCGGCCTGCAGCGGCGGCAGCGTGGGGTCGGCCAGAGTGCGGAGGGAGGCCGCCGTACTCTCCCACAGGTCGAGGATCAGCGATTCCTTGGTGGGGAAGTAGTTGTAGACCGTCTTCTCCGTCACGCCGCACGCCTCGGCTATCTCCGTGACGCGTACGGCGTCGAAGCCGCGCTCGAGGAACATCCGGGTCGCGGTGTCGGACAGCCGGCGGCGCAGCAACCGCTTCTTGCGCTCCCGCGGCCGTTCGTCCTCGGGTATGTGCTGATCGCGCAGCATCGGCCAGTCCACCGCACGCATGCTCACGATCCCAGACTATTACAGTCCCTGAACTTTTCGAGTAGCATCTTTTTCAGTGACTGAAAAAAGCGCTGGAGGAGGTCTGGGCATGTCCGAGATCCGCATCGTCTGCGACTACCCGCACGCCGTGGCGAAGGTGTGGCGTGCCGTGACCGATCCCGAGCTCATCCGGCGGTGGACCGCGACCGGCGCCGGCGCCCGGGCGGAGGGATTCTCCCCGGTCGTCGGCACCCGGTTCCGGTTCGTCGCCAAGCCCAGACCCGGGTGGAACGGCGTCGTGCACTGCGAGGTGCTGGAGGTGGACGAGCCCTCCCTGCTGCGCTACTCCTGGGCCGGCGGCGACGGGAAAGGCGACACCACCGAGGTCGTCTACCGGGTGCGGCCCCACGACGGCGGCACCCGGTTCGTCTACGAGCACACGGGCTTCACCGGCGTTGGCGGCGCCTTCATGGCCCGTTTCCTGGGCCGCGTCCGCCGCAGGATGCTCACCGTCGGCCTGCCCGCCGTGCTCGACGACCTCGACGCGCCCCGCGGCGCCGGCCCCTCTGCGCCCAGGACATGAGCGCCTGGTCGTTCAGGCGGGGCCGGCCGCCGCTTCCCGGCGCTCGTGGGCGGCGGCGAGGATGAGATACGCACTGGCCGTCCAGGTGTAGGCGCGGTCGCGCAGGCCGGTGCCGCTGCCGGCGTCGAAGTTCTCCGCGAACCCCGACTTCTCGCACAGGGCGCGGAAGCGGGCGCTGATCTCGTCGGCCAGGTCGGCGTAGCCGGCGCGGCGGAGCCCGTCCTCGACGAGGACGGTCGAGGGCGCCCAGATCGGGCCGCGCCAGTATCCGTCGTCCTGGTAGTGCTCCGACGTGGGCAGCTCCGTGGCGAGCCCGAACGCGGTCAGGTGCGTCTCGATCCGGGCGGCCAGGACGTCGCGGACGGACGCGGGCAGCTCCTCTCCCAGGACGATGGGCATGAGGTCGAGCAGGCTGGAGCTGGACCACGTCCGTCCGGAGTGCACGCCCCGGGCGACGAAGCGGTCGCCGTCCCACAGCTCGGCGATGAGCGCGTCACGCATCCGGCCCGCCGCCTCCGACCAGCGGTCCGACGCCTCGGGACGGCCCAGTTCGCCGGCCAGGCGGGCGAGCTCGCGCATCTGGAGGATGAGGAAGGCCGCCAGGTCGGCGCTCTCGACGAGGCGCTCGGGGTCGAAGGTGGTGGCGTTGTCCCAGCCGCTGTCGTTGCCGTGCTGGTAGTGGGCGAGCTCGCGGCCGGGGACGCGTCGGGCGGTGAGCCAGAAGCCGGTCCACCGCTCCAGCAGCCGGTAGACCTCGGCGGGCTCGCGCTCGTGCAGCGGGCGCAGCAGTCCCAGGGCCCACCCGTGGATCGGCGGCTTGACGAAGTTGTGGAGCACCTCGGAGTGGGTCACGGAGTCGGGCAGCGCGCCCGCCGCGTCCTGGTGGTCGAAGGGCAGCCGGAACTGGTCCCATGCCAGCTCGGGCAGGCCGCCGGCGAGAGCGATGGCGTTGAAGCAGTGGTCCCAGCTCCACACCTTGTCCATCCAGTGCTTCGACATCAGCACCGCCGGCCGGGTGACGAACCCCGCCGCGCGTACGGTGGCCGACCACAGGACGTAGGCGGCCAGCTCCGCCGCCGGGGTGCGGTCGCTGCGCCAGGGCGCCACCGCGTCCCGGAACGCCTCGAACCCGGCCCGCGCGGCCGCAGCCACCTGCTCGAAGTCGTCTCCACCGGTGTAAGGGGCGCGGGCGGTCTCGTACTCCTCGACCGCGATCTCCCACGGCTCGCCGTCGCCGGGCAGCACGACGCCGCGCTCGGCCTCGCCGAGCGCCTGCGCTCCCAGCGGCTCGGCCCGGCCGGCGAGCAGGGTGATCCGGTAACGGCGTCCCGTCTGGTACACCGTGAAGACCCACGAGCCGTCCCCGGGATCCTGGTAGAAGTACGGGCCGCTGAACGGCGTGAGGACCGGGTCGGCCGCCACCAGGCGGAGGCCGAGGCCCTGGCCGCGCACGCGCGCGGTGTCGGGATTCTCGTAGGCGAGGTCGATCCGGCCGGCGTCGTGGGCCCAGGTGAGCCGGTGCGGTGCGGCGGTGACGGTCGTCTCGGCGCGGACGCCCTCCACGGTGGGGATCAGCCGCAGGATCGGGTGCATGCCGGTCTGGTGCGACACCAGGTGGACGTCCTGCGCGTACTTCTTCTCCCCGATCACCGGAGAGAAGTCGAACCACGATCCGCGGAAGCTGAACGGGATCTCCTGCGGGGAGAACACCGGGCCTGCGGCGACGGTCATGAAGTGGGAGTCCCTTCGAACAAGAGGGTGAGGAGGACAGGCGGAGACGGCCGGTCGGTGCCCGGCCACGCCCGGGTCTAGTGCTTGACCGCGCCCGCCGTGACACCGGCGGCGACGTAGCGCTGGGCGACGACGAGCAGGACGGTGGCGGGGATGGACGCGATGA
>NZ_BOOC01000047.1 GCF_016863035.1 Microbispora corallina | reverse complement strand
GCTCGACGCGATCCCGAGATCCAGGGCGTAGGCTTCCGCTTCGTCCCTCCTCCGGTACCCCACCCCATCGCGGGCCTTGCGACTACGCGACGCTGGTCGGCACCCTCACGGGGAGGAACCGGCCCCGTCTCCGGGGCAACCACTCCAACTTACACCACCGTGTGGTCCGCGTCAACCTCTCCATTGGAGATCGTTGAAGCACATCACGACGGCCCGGACTCGGTCGGAGACCTCGTCAGGCTGCTTGTCGAAGTGGCTCGCCCTCGGGCCCGGCCGCCTGTCGGCGTCCCGCACTTCCCGGGGCGAAGGAAACATTAAGCAAGACCGACCCCGCCGTCAAATCCCGGCGAGCCGCACGAAACCCCAGCTCAGGCAGGGAATCCGGGCCCTTTCTGCCTCGTACGCCACAAGATTGTTACCCTCGTCACAGCGACTTTTGACCACAAAAGGGCCGCCCCCGGGTAGCCGGGGACGGCCCTACGAGCGGCGCGACGGACGGTCAGCCGACCTCGACGCCGCCGATCGTCTTCTTGCCGCGGCGAAGCACCAGGAACCGCCCGTGGAGGAGATCCTCCGCGCCCGGGGTGTGGTTCTCGTCGGTGATCTTCACGTTGTTGAGGTACGCGCCGCCCTCCTTGACGGCCCTGCGGGCGGCCGACTTCGACTCCACGAGGCCGCTCTCCGCCAGCAGGTCGACGACGGTCCCGCCGAGCGACGGCACGACGGCCTTGGGCACCTCCGCCAGCGCGGCGTCGAGCGTCCGCTCGTCGAGGTCGGCGAGCGACCCCTGGCCGAACAGGGCGCGCGAGGCGGCGATGACCCGGGCGAGCTCGTCGGCGCCGTGCACCAGCGTCGTCAGGTCCTCGGCGAGGGCCCGCTGCGCCTCCCGGGCCGCGGGCCGCTCCGACACGGCCTTCTCGAGCTCGTCGACCTCCTCCCGCGTCCGGAAGGTGAAGACCTTCAGGAAGCGCACCACGTCCCGGTCGTCGACGTTCAGCCAGTACTGGTAGAACGCGTAGGGCGAGGTCAGTGCCGGGTCGAGCCAGACCGCGCCGCCGGCGGTCTTGCCGAACTTCGTGCCGTCGGCCTTGGTGATCAGCTTGCCGGTGAGGGCGTGGACGTGGGCCCCCTCGACGCGCCGGATCAGGTCGACGCCGGCCGTGATGTTGCCCCACTGGTCGCTGCCGCCGAGCTGGAGCGTGCAGCCGTGCCGGCGGTACAGCTCCAGGTAGTCGTTGGCCTGCAGGATCTGGTAGCTGAACTCGGTGTAGCTGAGGCCCTCGCCGGCCAGCCGGGCGGAGACCGACTCACGGGCGAGCATCCGGTTCACCGGGAAGTGCTTGCCGATGTCGCGGAGGAAGTCGATGGCGGACAGGCCGGCCGTCCAGTCGAGGTTGCTGACCAGCGTCGCCGCGGTCGGCCCCTCGTCGAACGACAGGAACTTCTCCACCTGGACCCGGATCCGCGACACCCACTCCTCGACGACGTCGGTGGAGTTGAGGGCGCGCTCGGTGCTGCGGCCGCTCGGGTCCCCGATGAGGCCGGTGGCGCCGCCGACCAGGCCGATCGGCCGGTGGCCGGCCCGCTGGAAACGGGTCAGGATCAGCAGCGTCGCGAGGTTTCCCACGTGGAGCGACGGAGCCGTGGGGTCGAAGCCCGCGTAGACGGTGATCGGCCCGTCGGCGAGCGCCTTGCGGAGCGTGTCGGCGTCCGTGGTCTGCGCGATGACGTCACGCCACTCGAGGTCGTCGAGGATGTCGCCGATCTCGGACGTGGCGGCGCTGTGGGAAGAAGCGGTCACAGTCGTGGCTCTCACTGATCGATGGGTGGACGGCCTTGGGCCCCCGTACCAGCCTGCATGACGTCGAAACCCTATCGCCACTTCATTGTCCGCCCGGCACGCGACGACGGCGCGGCACGTGAGCCCGGTACGGCGAGACGGTGGGGTCGCCCTCGACCCAGAAGCGCCAGGGCGTCTGGGCGCCGGCGGCCACTCCGGTCCGCGGACCCGTCCTGACCAGCGCGGGGTCCACCGGCCGGCCGGCGTGGACCCGGATCGGGCCCGGCGAGCAGCAGTCGGTCCCGTTGTGCTCGCGGACGAGCCCGAGGGCCACGGTCAGCCGGGCCGGCCCCCGGGCGAGATCACGGTCGAGCGGCGCCCGGCCGGAGCCGTTCCCGCCGTTCGGCCCGTTCCCGGGCTCCAGGCCGGCGGACCCGTTCGGCGCCCGCCTGCGGGCGCGGGCCGTCTCCAGTCCGGCGATCACCTCGCCCGCCCGGAGCAGGACGGCGGAGCCGACGCCCTCCGGCATGCAGACGAGGTTGGCGCAGAAGTGCATGCCGTACGTGAAGTAGACGTAGAGGTGGCCGGGCTCGCCGAACATGACGGCGTTGCGCGGCGTGCGCCCCCGGTAGGTGTGCGAGGCGGGGTCCTGGCCCGGCCCGCCGTACGCCTCGACCTCGGTCAGGCGTAACGCGACCGGGCCGTGGACGACGACGCGTCCGAGGAGGTCGGGCGCGACCACGTCGGACGGCCGGTCGAAGAAACCGCGGTCGAGCGGCGGTCCGGTCAGCTCTCCGACGCCCATGCCGCCTGGCCGTCGACGATCTCCCTGAGGGAGACGATCTGATCCCGGACGCGGTCGGGGGCGGTGCCGCCGAAGGCGCTGCGGGCCGCGAGCGCGCCGTGGACGTTGAGCACGTCGCGGACGCCCGGGGTGCCGCCGGGACCCTCGGAGGGGGCGAAGTGCGGGGAGACCTTGGCCAGTTCGTCGTCGGTGAGGTCGCCGAGGTCCTTGTCGTTGACCTGGCACCACACCACGAGGTGGCCGACGGCCTCGTGGGCGTCGCGGAACGCGACCCCGCGGCGCACGAGCAGCTCGGCGAGGTCGGTGGCGAGGGCGAACCCGTCGGGCGCGCTCGCCTCCAGCTTCGCCCGGTTCACCCGCATCGTGGAGACCATGCCCGACACCGCGGGCAGCACCAGCAGGAGCGTGTCGACGGCGTCGAAGACCGGCTCCTTGTCCTCCTGCAGGTCGCGGTTGTAGGTGAGGGGCAGGCCCTTGAGCGTGGTGAGCAGCGACATGAGCGAGCCGATGAGCCGCCCGCTCTTCCCCCGGGCCAGCTCCGCGACGTCGGGGTTCTTCTTCTGCGGCATGATCGACGAACCGGTGGAGTAGGCGTCGTCGACCTCGATCCACCGGAACTCCTGGGAGGCCCACAGCACGATCTCCTCCCCCAGGCGGGAGATGTGCACGCCGATCAGGGCGGCGCAGAACAGGAACTCGGCGGCGAAGTCCCGGTCGGCCACGGCGTCCATGGAGTTGGGGGCGGGGGCGTCGAAGCCCAGCTCGGCGGCGACGGCGGCGGGGTCGAGCGGCAGCGACGAGCCGGCGAGGGCGCCCGACCCGAGCGGCGAGACGGCGGCGCGCCGGTCCCAGTCCCGCAGGCGGTCGACGTCGCGCGACAGCGGGTGGACGTGCGCGAGCAGCTGGTGGCCGAACGACACCGGCTGCGCGTGCTGCAGGTGGGTCATGCCGGGGGCGGCGACCTCGGCGTTCTCCTCGGCCTGGCTGATCAGCGCGGTCTCCAGCTCGACGAGCCGGGAGACGATCGTGCGGACGTGGTCGCGCAGGTAGAGCCGCAGGTCGGTGGCGACCTGGTCGTTGCGGCTGCGGCCGGCGCGGAGCTTGCCGCCGAGGGAGCCGAGCCGCTCCAGCAGGCCGCGCTCGAGCGCCGTGTGCACGTCCTCGTCGGCCACCGTGGGGCGGAACTCCCCGGTGCGGCAGGCCCGGTCGAGGTCGTCCAGCGCGGCCAGCATGCGCTGGAGCTCGTCGTCGGTCAGCAGGCCGGCGCGGTGCAGCACGCGGGCGTGCGCCCGCGACGCGAGCAGGTCGTACGGCGCGAGCCGCCAGTCGAACTGCACGCTCACCGACAGGCGGGTGAGCGCGTCCGCGGGTCCCCCCTCGAACCTGCCGCCCCAGAGCCTCATCGGCTTGTTGTCCGCCACCGCGTTCTCCCTTTCGATTCTGAATGCGTCCGGCCGTGTGACAGCCGGATCTCCCGCGCGCCGCCGCGACGACGCGAAGATCCACGGGTCGCTCCCTGAATCGCGACCTTAGCCGACGTACGCCCCGCTTCCGCACCGGAACGGGACGCGCGCCGGACCTGCCCGGCCGGGTCAGGCCGGGGGGCGGCGTGCGGTCAGGTCCAGCAGCGACCGGGCCAGGGCGTCGCCGCCTAACGGGTCCCTGCTGATCACCAGGATCGTGTCGTCCCCGGCCACCGTGCCGAGGATGGACTCCCAGCCCGCGTGGTCGACGGCCGAGGCGAGGAACTGGGCCGCCCCCGGCGGCGTCCGGAGGATCACCAGGTTGGCCGAGGCCTCGGCCGACACCAGCAGTTCCTCGGCGATCCTGCGGAGCCGGGCGTCCGGGTTCTCCGCCTGGCCGTTGGTGTTCCCCGTCCGGTACAGCGGGATGCGTCCGCCGCCCTCGCCGGGCAGCGCGTACACGAGGGTCCCGTCGTCGGCCCGCAGCTTCAGCGCGCCGAGCTCGTCGAGGTCGCGGGAGAGCGTGGCCTGTGTGACCTCGACGCCCTGCTCGGCGAGGAGCTTGGCCAGCTCGGGCTGCGACCGCACCTTGTGCCGGGTCAGCAGCTCGACGATGCGGGCGTGCCGCGCGGCCCGGGTCGGAGGGATGCTCACGCCCCCTCCCCGCCCCGGGTGGCAAGCCAGTGGAGCAGGGCCTTCTGGGCGTGCAGCCGGTTCTCCGCCTGGTCCCACACGACGCTGCGCGGCCCGTCGATCACGTCGGCGGCGATCTCCATCCCGCGGTAGGCCGGCAGGCAGTGCAGCACGATCGCGTCGGGTGCCGCCACGTCGAGCAGTGCCGAGCTCACCTGGTACGGCGCGAAGGCGGCGGCCCGCTCCTCCTTGCCGCTCTGGCCCATCGACACCCAGGTGTCGGTGGCCACGACGTGGACGCCGGCGACGGCCGCCTCCGGGTCGGTGACCGCCGCGACCGACCCGCCCGTGGCCGCGGCGATCTCCGCGGCCCGGTCGAGGATGAGCGCGTCGGGCAGGTACCCGGCCGGGGCGCCGATCCGCACGTGCATGCCGGCCGTGGCGCCGCCCAGCAGGTACGAGTGGGCCATGTTGTTGGCGCCGTCGCCCAGGTAGGCGAGCGTCAGCCCGCGCAGCGCGCCGCGGTGCTCCCTGATCGTCTGCAGGTCGGCGAGGATCTGGCAGGGGTGGAACTCGTCGGTCAGCGCGTTCACGACCGGGACCGTGGAGTAGGCGGCCATCGTCTCGATGCGCTCCTGGCCGGAGGTGCGCCACACGATGGCGGCGACCTGGCGGGACAGCACTCGCGCCGTGTCCTCGATCGGCTCGCCCCGGCCCATCTGGGACGAGCCGACGTCCATGATCAGCGCCTGGCCGCCCAGCTCCCCCACGCCGACCGCGAACGAGATCCGGGTGCGGGTGGACGGCTTGTCGAACAGCACCGCGACCGTTCGGGGCCCCTCGAACGGCCGGTAGCCGAACCGGTCCTTCTTCATGGCCTCGGCGAGGTCGAGCACCTGCGCCTGCTCCTCCGGCGACAGGTCGTCGTCCTTCAGGAAGTGCCTGATCCGTCCGGGGTCGTGGCTAGCCATGTGCGGCCTCCAGGATGCCGGGCAGCGCGTCGAGGAAGGAGCGTGCCTCGGCTTCGTCGATGACGAGCGGGGGTGCGAGCCGTACGGCGTCGGGCTGGAGCGCGTTCACCAGGAACCCGGCCTCCTGCGCCGCCGCCTGCACCTCGGCCGAGCGCGGCTCGGCCAGGACGGCGGCCAGCCACAGCCCCCGGCCCCGGACGCCCCGCAGCAGCGGATGGCGGACGGCCGCGATGCCCTCGGAGAGCAGGGCGCCCACGGTCTTCACGTTGTCCAGCAGGCCGTCGCGCTCGATCACGTCGAGCACGGCGAGCGCCGCCGCGCACGAGACGGGGTTGCCGCCGAAGGTCGAGCCGTGGTCGCCCTTCGCGAAGACGGTCCCGGCCTCGCCGAAGCCGACGCAGGCGCCGACGGGCATGCCGCCGCCGAGGCCCTTGGCCAGCGTCAGCACGTCCGGGACGACGCCCTCGGCCTGGTGGGCGAACCAGTGCCCGGTGCGCCCGATGGCCGACTGGATCTCGTCGGCCACGAGCAGGGCCCCGGTCGCCGAGCAGATCTCCCTGGCGGCCCGGAAGTAGCCGTCCGGCGGGGGGACGACCCCGGCCTCGCCCTGGGTGGGTTCGAGGAAGACGGCCGCGCAGTCGTCCGTCACCGCGTTCTTGAGCGCGTCGGCGTCACCGTACGGGACGAACCGGACGTCGATGGGGAACGGCCCGAACTGGTCGCGGATCGACGGCTTGCCGGTCAGGGACAGGGCGCCCAGCGTCCGGCCGTGGAAGCCCATCTCGGCGGCGACGAAGTAGTGGCGGCCGCGCGATCTGCCGTACTTGATGGCGAGCTTGAGCGCGGCCTCGTTGGCCTCGGTGCCCGAGTTGGCCAGGAACACCCGCGCGGGGGCGCCCAGCAGGCCGAGCAGCCGCTCGGCGAGCAGCACCTCGGGCTCGTGCAGGAACAGGTTCGAGGTGTGCGCCAGCGTGGCGACCTGCCGGGATACGGCCTCGACCAGCGCCGGGTGGGCGTGGCCGAGCGAGGTGACCGCGATGCCGCCGATCAGGTCGAGGTAGCGCCTGCCGTCGGCGTCCCAGACGGAGCAGCCCTCTCCGCGGGCCAGCGCCACCGGCGGGACGCCGTAGTTGGGCATGAACGCGGCCTCGAACCGCTCGCGCAGGCTCTGTCCGTCACCGCTCATCGGGCGCCTCCCCGTTCTCGACGTCGGCGTCGTCGGGCTGGACCATGGTGCCGATGCCCTGGTCCGTGAAGATCTCCAGCAGCAGGGCGTGGGGCATGCGGCCGTCGAGCACGTGGGCCTGCGGCACACCGCCGCGGACCGCGTTCAGGCACGCCTCCATCTTGGGGACCATGCCGCTCGACAGCGACGGCAGCAGCCGGGCCAGCTCGGACGCCGTGATCCGGCTGACCACCTCCTCGCTGTTCGGCCAGTCGGCGTACAGCCCCTCCACGTCGGTCAGCACGATCAGCTTGGACGCCTCCAGGGCGACCGCGAGCGCGGCGGCGGCGGTGTCGGCGTTGACGTTGTAGACGCCGTCCTCTCCCCGGGCGATCGACGACACGACCGGGATCCGGCCGTCGTCGAGCAGCGCGCGCACCGCCCCGGGCTCCACGTGGACGATCTCCCCTACCTGGCCGATGTCGACCTTCACGCCGTCGACGACCGCGTGCTTGCGCTCGGCCGTGAACAGGTGGGCGTCCTCCCCCGACATCCCGACCGCGAACGGGCCGTGCCGGTTGATCAGCCCCACGACGTCGCGGTTCACCTGGCCGACCAGGACCATGCGGACCACCTGCATGGCCTCGGGCGTGGTCACGCGCAGCCCGGACACGAAGTGGCTGTCGATGCCCAGCAGGTCGAGATGGGTCTGGATCTGCGGGCCGCCGCCGTGCACGATGACGGGCCGCAGCCCGGCGTACCGGAGGAAGACCACGTCGGCGGCGAACTTCTCGCGCAGGTGCTCCTCGGTCATGGCGTTGCCGCCGTACTTGACGACGACGGTCGCGCCGTGGAACCGGGCGAGCCAGGGCAGCGCCTCGATCAGCGTGTGGGCCTTGTCGAGGGCGCCGTTGCGCCGTACGGACGTGCTCACGACGAGTACGCCGAGTTCTCGTGGACGTACGCGGCGGTGAGGTCCGTCGTGTGGACGGTCGCCGAGTGCGGTCCGGCGGACAGGTCGATCGTGATCGTCACGTCGCGGGGGCGCAGGTCGACCTTGGCGCGGTCGTCCCCGGCCGCGCCGCCCCGGCAGATCCAGATGCCGTTGACGGCCACGTTGAGCCGCTCGGGCTCGAACGCCGCGTCGGTCGTGCCGACCGCGCTCACCACGCGCCCCCAGTTCGGGTCCTCGCCGTGGATGGCGCACTTGAGCAGGTTGGAACGGGCGACGGCGCGGCCCACGGTCACCGCGTCGTCCTCGGAGGCCGCGCCGACGACCTCGATCGCGATGGCCTTGGTGGCCCCCTCGGCGTCGACGAGGAGCTGGCGGGCCAGGTCAGCGCAGACGGCCGTGACGACCCTCTCGAACTCGGCCAGGCCGGGGCGGACGCCCGACGCGCCGCTGGCGAGCAGCAGCACGGTGTCGTTGGTCGACATGCAGCCGTCGGTGTCGAGCCGGTCGAACGTCACGGAGGTCGCCCGGCGCAGCACGGCGTCGAGCTCCTCCGCGGACACGTCGGCGTCGGTGGTGAGCACGCACAGCATCGTGGCCAGGGCCGGCGCCAGCATGCCGGCGCCCTTGGCCATGCCGCCTACCATGTAGCCCCCCTCGCCGCGGCGGAAGGAGATCTTGCTGACGGTGTCGGTGGTCCTGATGGCGTCCGCGGCGGCCAGCCCGCCGTCCCTGGACAGCTGGCTCGCGGCGGTCTCCACCCCCGCCAGCAGCGGCTCCATCGGCAGCCGCTCGCCGATCAGCCCGGTCGAGCAGACCGCGACCTCGGCCGCCGAGTCGTCCAGCGCGGCGGCCACCTTCTCGGCCGTCGCGTGGGTGTCCTGGAACCCGGCCGGCCCGGTGCAGGCGTTGGCGCCGCCCGAGTTCAGCACCACCGCCCGCACCCGGCCGCCGCTCACGACCTGGGCCGACCACAGGACGGGCGCGGCCTTGAAGCGGTTGCGGGTGAAGACAGCCGCGGCGGCCCGGGAGGGCCCGTCGTTGACGACGAGGGCCAGGTCGCGGGCGTCCCCGCTCTTGATCCCGGCGGCGACCCCCGCCGCGCGGAATCCCAGCGGCGCGGTGACGCTCATGCCACGTCCTTGGGAGAGATCTGGCTCACGGGGCGACTCCATTGAGAGGAAGGCCGAGTTCTTCCGGAAGGCCGAGGGCGAGGTTGGCGCTTTGGATCGCGCCTCCCGCCGTGCCCTTGGTCAGATTGTCGATGGCGATGACGGCGACGATCCGGCCGGCCCGCTCGTCGAGGGCCACCTGGAGGACGGCGGTGTTGGCGCCGACGGTCATCGCTGTGGCGGGCCAGGCGCCCGGGGGCAGCAGGCGCAGGAACGGCTCGTCCTTCACCGCGGTCTCGTACGCCTCCCGGAGCGCGGCGGCCGTGAGGCCGGGCACGGCGGGGGCGGTGCAGGTGGCCAGGATGCCCCGGCTCATCGGGGCGAGGGTCGGGGTGAACGACACCCGGACCGGCCGTCCGGCCACGCCCGAAAGGTTCTGCGTGATCTCCGGGGTGTGCCGGTGGACGCCGCCGACGCCGTACGCGGCGACCGAGCCCATGACCTCGCTGCCGAGCAGGTGGGGCTTGGGCGCGCGGCCGGCCCCCGAGGTGCCGCTGGCCGCGACCACCACGACGTCGGGCTCGGCCAGGCCGGAGGCGAACGCGGGGAACAGCGCGAGCGTCGCCGCCGTCGGGTAGCAGCCGGGCACGGCGATCCGGCGGGCCGCGCGCAGCCGGGCCCGCTGCCCGGGCAGCTCCGGCAGCCCGTACGGCCAGGTGCCGGCGTGCTCGCCGCCGTAGAAGTCGGCCCAGTCGGCGGCGCTCTCCAGCCGGAAGTCGGCGCCGCAGTCCACCACCAGCGTCCCCTCGCCGAGCTCGGCGGCGACGGCGGCCGACTGGCCGTGCGGGAGGGCGAGGAAGACGACGTCGTGCCCGGCCAGCGCGGCCGGCGAGGTCTCCTCGACCACCCGGTCCGCGAGCGCCGGCAGGTGCGGCTGATGCTCGCCGAGTTTGCTGCCCGCGCTCGACCCGGCGGTCAGCGCGCCGATCTCGAATCGGGGATGGCCGAGCAGCAGGCGGAGCAGCTCTCCCCCCGCGTACCCGCTCGCCCCGGCGACGGCCGCCCTCATCCATCCTCCTGCATATTCATGCGCAAGGTCTCATGTTCTTGCTTCTTGAAGAGTATGCATTTTGCGGCATGGACATGCAAGCCGCGTTCCGAGTGGCGGACGTCTGGCCTCCGTACCTACTGGTCGGTATCGTGACATTCCGATTGACGAGCGATCCCTGGGAGTGCGCGCAGCATGACGATCACGAACGAACAGGTCCAGGCCCAGCTCACGGCGCCCGGACAGCTCTTCGAGATGGAAGAGGTCGAGGTCGGCGGTAACAAGATCCGCGCATGGAAGCACGCCCCCGCGACGTTCCGGGCCCTGCTGGAGATCACCCGGTTCCACGGGGACAAGGTGTTCGTGGCCTTCGAGGACGAGCGGATCACCTACGAGGAGCACTTCCGGCTGGCCGCGACGCTCGCGAACCGCCTGGTCGACGACTACGGAGTCCGCAAGGGCGACCGGGTGGCCGTCGCGATGCGCAACTACCCCGAGTGGATCGTCTCGTTCTCCGCCGTCCTGGCCGCCGGAGCCGTCGCCGTCCCCCTGAACGCGTGGTGGACCGAGCAGGAGCTCGAGTACGGCCTGGCCGACTCGGGGGCCAAGGTGCTCATCGCCGACGGGGAGCGCGCCCGGCGCCTGCCGAACACCGCCATTCCCACGATCGTGACCCGCGACGAGAACGCCAACTGGGCCGAGGTGCTCGGCGAGGTGCGGGCCGACGTGACGCTCCCGGCCGTCGAGGTCGGGCCGGACGACCCGGCCACGATCTTCTACACCTCCGGCACGACCGGCCGCTCGAAGGGCGCCCTCGGCAGCCACCGCAACCTCGGGCAGGCCCCGATGACCGTGGCGTACGCGATGCTGCGCAGCGTCGCCCTCGCCGGCAAGGACCCCGGCGAGGCCGCCGGGGTCCGCCGGATCACGCTGCTCACGGTGCCGCTGTTCCACGTGACAGGGTGCTTCGCCGTGCTCATGACGACCATGTTCACCGGCGGCGGGCTCGTCCTCATGTACAAGTGGGACCCCCAGCGCGCGCTCGAGCTCATCCAGCGCGAGAAGGTCACCGTCATGAGCGGCGTGCCGACCAACGCCTGGCAGCTGCTGTCGCACCCCGCCCTGCGCGACTACGACATCTCCTCGCTCGGCTCGATCTCGTACGGCGGCGCGCCCGCCCCGCCGAAGCTGCTGGAGCGGATCACCAGGCTCCTGCCGAACCGCACCCCCGCCAACGGGTACGGCATGACCGAGACGACGGCGCTGGCGATCTACAACAGCGGCAAGGACTACCTGGCCAAGCCCGAGAGCATCGGCCTGCCGCTCGCGGTCGTGGACGTCAAGGTCTGCGACCCGGCGGGCGCGGAGCTCCCGCCCGGCCAGGTCGGCGAGCTGTGCATGCGCGGGCCCATCGTGATCATGGGCTACTGGGGCAAGCCGGAGGCGACGGCCGAGACGTTCGTGGACGGGTGGCTGCACACCGGCGACCTCGCCCGCCTGGACGAGGAGGGCTACGTCTACATCGTCGACCGGGCCAAGGACATGGTCATCCGCGGCGGGGAGAACGTCTACTGCGCCGAGGTCGAGGCCGCCCTGTTCGAGCACCCCGCCGTGGACGACGCCGCTGTGATCGGCATTCCCGACGACGAGCTCGGCGAGGAGGTCGGAGCCGTGGTGCGGCTCAAGCCCGGCGCCGAGGCGACCGGCGAGGAGCTGCAGGACTTCCTGCGTGGCCGGATCGCGGCGTTCAAGGTGCCGGTGCGGTTCTGGTTCCGGGAGGCGGAGCTGCCCCGCAACCCGGGCGGCAAGATCCTCAAGACCCACCTCCGCAAGGAGACCCTGGGCCTGTGACGGACGGAGCCCGCGCCGCCGCTCCCCCCGCGGCGGCGCGGGCGTCCCGGCCGTCCGTACCTGGCCGGGCCTCGTCGATCCTCAGCCTGTGACGGTACGACCTGGGCATCGCCCGGATGCCGTCCGTCTTCAGGCGCTCGCGTTACCTCGCGCGTAATCGCCCGGCGTCCCGGTCGCGTGACACGGTTCCCCTGTCGCCGAACGAGACACCGGACAAGGAGTACGAGATGACCGATCACACCGCCGTCGCGGAGCGCTACATCGCCGCCTGGAACGAGACGGACGCGGAGGCCAGGGCCAAGGCGGTGGCCGGGCTCTGGACCGAGGACGGCGGCTACACCGACCCGCTGGCGGCCGTGAGCGGGCACGAGGGGGTGGCCGCCGTGATCGCCGGGGCGCAGCAGATGTTCCCGGGGTTCGTGTTCACGCTCGGGGGGCCGGTCGACGGCCATCACGACACGCTCCGGTTCACCTGGCACCTCGGGCCCGAGGGAGCCCCCGAGCCCGTGGTGATCGGCTTCGACGTGGTCGCGCTGGCCGAGGACGGCCGGATCAGGAGCGTGTACGGCTTCCTGGACAAGGTGCCGGCCTGACGGAGGCCGCGAGGGCGGCGGGCCGCCTTGGCCGGCGGGGCCGGCCGCCGCCCTCACGGGAAACGGCGCAGCCCGCGGACCGGCCGCCGCCCTCACAGGAGGCGTCGCCGCCCTACCGCGGCACCATCCTGCGGATGTCGGCGAAGAGGCGTTCGGTCGCGGCGGCCGCCTCGGCGCTGGTGAGGTCCATTCCCTGGATGAAGCCGTGCACGAGCCCCCGCTCGCAGCGGTGCGCGACCGGGACGCCGGCCTCGGCCAGCCGGTCGGCGTAGGCGTCGCCCTCGTCGCGCAGCGCGTCGTTCTCGGCGGTCACCACGAGGGCGGCCGGAAGGCCCGCCAGGTCGCGCCGGTGCAGCGGGCTCGCCGCGCGCCGCGCCGCCGGGTCGGGCGTCCACTGCTCGACGAACCAGCGCAGGATGTCGGCGTCGAGGCCGTACCCCGTCCCCTTCTCCGCGACGCTGGGCGAGGCGAGGGTGAGATCGGTGTTGGGGCAGACGAGGACCTGCAGGGCGGGCAGCGGCCCGCCCTCGTCACGCAGCCGCAGGCACGCCATGGTGGCGAGGTACCCGCCCGCGCTGTCCCCGGCGACCGCCGCCGGGCGCGCCCAGCGGAGCACGGCCGCGGCGTCGTCGACCGCCGCGGGGTACGGGTGCTCGGGCGCCCGCCGGTAGTCGACCGCGAGGACCTCGACGTCGCACTCCCTGGCGATGCGGCGGCACGTGCGGTCGTGCGTCTCCAGGTCGCCGACCACCCAGCCGCCGCCGTGCAGGAAGACGACCAGCGGTCGCGTGCCGGGGGACGGCCGGTAGCGCCGCAGCGGCAGGCCGGAGGGGCCGGTCAGGTCCTCCACCAGGTGCAGGTCCGGGCCCTTCGGCCGCCGGTCGTTCCGGCGCCGGGAGCCCTCCCGCAACTCGAACGCACTAAATTGCGACATGTCGGCAAATACTACGCACGGGGTCATGAGGCGGCCGGCATGGGCGGGGTCTCGGCTCCGTAGATCCAGCTCGTGATGTAGGCGGTCAGGTCACGGTGGGACACCGCGTTGGCCACGTCGACGAAGTCCTGGGTCGAGGCCGCCTTGTGGCGGTACTTCTCGAAGAACGTCCGCTCGATGGCCCGGAAGGTCGCGTCGCCGACCTTCAGCCGAAGTCCGTAGAGCATGAGGAAGCCGGGGGCGTTGGTGCTCCCGAGGAGGTCGAGGGGGTCCTTCAGCCGTCCGGGGGGACCGGTCGTCCCCCGCGTGTCCTGGTCGTACGTGTAGGCGCGCCGGACCGAGTCGGCCAGCTTCTCGAAGCCCTTCTCGTCCTTGTAGAGGAGGGTGTAGTAGGTGGCGTGCCCCTCGCTGATCCACATGTCGTCCCAGCTCTTCTCCGAGACGGCGTTCCCGAAGTACTGGTGGACCAGTTCGTGGACCATGGTGGGCGTCTCCTCCGGCTTGGTCAGTCCCGCCTCCGCGCTGAACGTCGACAGGCCCGCCGACTCGAACGCCGCGGCGTATCCGCCCTTCACGCCGAGCACGCCGTACGCCTCGAAGGGGTACCTGGCGCCGATCTGCTTCTCCACCCAGGCGACCTGCGACGGGATGAGGCGGACGGAGGGCTTCGCCTTCTCGTAGGAGCCGGTCGTGATGAAGCTGGTCAGCGGGAGACCGTGCGGCCCGGTCTGCCGGACCTGGCGGAAGCGGCCCACCGCCACCTGGACCACCTGGGTCGGGATGGGGTCGCGGGTGCCGTAGACGTACGTCGTCCGGCCTCTCGACGTGCTGCGGGAACGCAGCGTGCCGTTGGCGGCGACCTGCAGGTCCTTCGGCACGGTGACCCGGAAGGTGACCGTGGCCTTGTCGGCCGGATGGTCGTTCATCGGGAAGAACAGATGCGCCCTGTCGGGCTGGCCGAAGAGCACGAAGCCGTCGTCCTTGTTGTACCAGTTGCCCAGATGCGGGGGACTGTCCGGCGACGCGGGAGAGGGGGGATTGGCGGTACGGTCCGCCGTGTAGCCGATCTCCACGTGGAAGCGCGCCCCCTTCCGCACCGCGCGTTCCGGAGTGACGACCAGCTTCTCGCCGTGTGCCGCGAAGCGCGCCCGCCTGCCGTCCACGGTGACGTCGCGGATGGCCTGACCCGCGGAGTCGAGGCTGAAGCGGGACAGCGCCTGGCGAGCGGACGCCGTGATGCGTACGGCGGACCGCATCGCCGTCTCGCCCGGCCGGTAGTCGAAGGCCACGTCGTACGACGCGACGTCGTAGCCGCCGTTGCCGAGGTAGGGGAACAGGCGGTCGCCTGCGCTCTCGGCTCCCGGTTCCGGACCGCTCGACGCGGTCGCGCCACCGCCCGTGGACAGCACGGTCACGGCCGCCGCCGCCAGGGCGGTCGCCGCTAGCACGGCCGTCGTGGTCCGGGCGCGGGGTCTCGTTCGCACAGTGTCTCCGTTTCCGCCGGGGCGTCCCGGACGGACGCGCCGGCTGTCGCCGTGGGCGGGTCTCCTCCTCGCCCGCCGACCACTGTGGAAGTCGCATGCGTCGGCTCTGCATCAGTGGCGCACCCGCCGGGGCTCAAGTGGCGCTTCCCCGGGGAGGGCTGCGGCGGGAAAACCGGTTGCCTTCCGGCACGGGCCCGTAATGAAATGACCCAACGTGCCGGACAGTCCTGATCAGCCCCTTCGCACCCTCGCGCGCCGCCTGCGGCTGGACCTCGCTCCGCTGCGGGAGTCCCGCGACTTCCGCCTGCTGATCGGCTCGGGGCTGGTGACCACCATCGGCACGGTGATCACGATGGTGGCCGTGCCGTTCCAGATGAAGCAGCTCACCGAGTCGTACGTCGCGGTGGGCCTGGTGAGCCTGGCCGAGTTCGTGCCCATGGTGATCTGCGGGCTGTGGGGCGGTGCGATCGCCGACGCCCTCGACCGCCGCAGGATCGTCGTCGTCTCCGAGCTCGGCCTCTGCCTCACCTCGGTGCTCCTCCTGGTCAACGCCCTGCTCCCGGCCCCGCGGGTGTGGGTGCTGTACGTCGTCGGCGCGCTGGCCGCGGGCCTGTCCAGCGTGCGCTCCCCCAGCGAGCAGGCCCTCATCAACCGCGTCCTGCCGCTCGACCGGATGACGGCCGCGTTCGCCATCCAGGGGCTCGTCCGCAACACCGCGATGATCGCCGGACCGGCCGCCGGCGGCCTCGTCGTCACCACGCTCGGCCCGGCCGGCTCGTACGGGATCGACGTCGCGACCTTCCTGGTCTCCCTGGCCCTGCTGGTGCGGGTCGGCGCCGTCCCCCGCTCCCAGGACGCCACACCCGCGTCGCTCCGCTCGATGGCCGAGGGCGTCCGGTACGCCCTGCGGCGGCCCGACCTCATGGGCACCTACCTGGTCGACATCGCCGCCATGGCGTTCGCCAGCTCCAACGCGCTGTTCCCGTTCCTGGCCGAGGACCTCCACGCGCCCAAGGCCATCGGCCTGCTGTACGCCGCGGGAGGCGTCGGCTCGGTGGTCGCCTCGCTCACCTCCGGATGGACCAACCACGTCCACCGGCACGGCCTGGCCGTGATCGTGTCGGCCACGCTGTGGGGCGTCGCGGTGGCCGTCGCCGCGCTCATGCCGAACGTGTGGCTGGTCTTCCTGTTCCTCGCCGTCGCCGGTGGCGCCGACATGGTCAGCGGCCTGTTCCGGGGCACGATCTGGAACCAGACGATCCCCGACGAGTACCGCGGGCGCCTGGCGGGGATCGAGCTGCTGTCGTACTCGACCGGGCCGATGCTCGGCGACGCCCGCGCGGGCCTGACGGCGCAGTTCGGCGGCACCCGCTTCTCGCTCGGCGTCGGCGGCCTGCTCTGCGTCGGCGCGGTGGGCCTGATGGCCACCGCCCTGCCCCGCTTCCGCCGCTACGACGCCCGGACGGACGAACACGCCCTGGCTGAGCGCTCCCGCCGGGCCGCGGAGCCAGCAGCCAGCTGAGATTTCAGCTCGTTTCCGAAACGTTTCGACGAGTACGCCCATGTTCCCGCTGGCCATGGACGCCTTAAGCGGTTAATTCGATTGAAATGTTTCTGCGATCTGTTGACACATTTCGATGGCCTCCGCAGAATGAGTCGGCAAGTGAGCTCGCTCCACCTCCACCGCGGTTACAAGCGAAAACCCGCAGCTCACGGCGGTATTCGGGACGCAGGAACACCGGCCGCCGCGAGCGCGGCCCCGCATGCGATCCCCCCATCCCCCGATCAGTGTTCCAGTGGAGGAACAGACGTGATCGACAGCGCCATCCCCCGCGGCCGACGCCGCAGTCCCCTGTCCCGCGTCCTCAGAAGCGCCCTCACCATGGCCGCCGCAGCCGTCCTCGGCGCCGGCATCACCGTGTCCCTGTCGTCCCCGGCCGGCGCGGCCGACTGCAGCGCCGGCTACGTCGGACTGACCTTCGACGACGGCCCCAACCCGAGCAACACCACCACCCTGCTGAACACGCTGAGGCAGAACGGCATCCGGGCCACGCTGTTCAACATCGGGCAGAACGCCCAGAACAACCCGTCCCTCGTCCAGGCCGAGCGCGACGCGGGGATGTGGATCGGCAACCACAGCTGGACCCATCCGCACCTGACGCAGATGAGCAGCTCGCAGATCCTCTCCGAGCTCCAGCGGACCCAGCAGGTGATCCAGCAGCTCACCGGGACCGCGCCCCGGCTCTTCCGGCCCCCGTACGGCGAGACCAACGGGACACTCAAGTCGGTCGAGCAGCAGCTCGGCCTGACCGAGGTCATCTGGGACGTCGACTCCCAGGACTGGAACGGCGCGAGCACGTCCCAGATCGTGCAGGCCGCGGGCAGGCTGCAGAACGGCCAGGTCATCCTGATGCACGACCAGTACGCGACGACCATCGCCGCGATCCCTCAGATCATGTCGAACCTGCGCAGCCGCAACCTGTGCCCGGGCATGATCTCCACCTCGACCGGGCGGGCCGTGGCCCCGACCGGCGGCGGGGGCACCACGCCGCCGCCGAGCAGCCCGCCTCCGAGCAGCCCGCCCCCGGGCGGTGGCGGCTGCACCGCGACGCTGTCCGCCGGCCAGCAGTGGAGCGACCGCTACAACCTCAACGTCTCGGTCAGCGGCTCCAGCAACTGGACGGTGACCATGAACGTCCCGTCCCCCGAGAAGATCATCGCGACCTGGAACACCAGCGCCACCTGGCCCAGCTCCCAGGTGATGGTGGCCAAGCCGAACGGCAACGGCAACACCTTCGGCGTCACCATCCAGACCAACGGCACCTGGACCTGGCC
This sequence comes from Microbispora corallina, assembly GCF_016863035.1. GTDB lineage: Bacteria > Actinomycetota > Actinomycetes > Streptosporangiales > Streptosporangiaceae > Microbispora > Microbispora corallina. Next base: position 4,479 of record NZ_BOOC01000047.1, on the reverse strand, counting down.
GTCGGTCTCCTGCAGCGCGAGCTGAGGTCCGCCTCCTGAGCGGGGCCTGCGGCGACGGCGACCGGGGTGGATCGTCCGCGCCGCAGGCCCTCAGACCATGTGTCATACGCCCGGCTGCGGGGGAATCTCTCCGCTGACCGCGCTCGCGTTGCTACGGTGAGCGCATGACGGCAGAGGTACGGAGCGAAGTGATGAGTGACGCGCCGCGACTCCCTGACTGGGTGTTCCCTCCTCCGGAGGGGTTCACGGCGGCCGATCTCGATCACCTTCCGCAACTGCCTGCGCACACCGAGTTGATTGATGGAAGCTTGGTCTTCGTGAGCCCCCAAGCTTCCTTCCACACGCGGGCCGTCGACCTTCTCACCGAGGGACTCAGGCGTCACCTCCCGACAGGCTTCCGGGTACGCCGCGAGATGAGCGTCGTCCTCGGTCTCCGGCAGCGGCCGGAGCCGGACGTCAGTGTCATCCAGGCGGAGGCGGAGCACGGGCCGGACCAGACGGCGTACGACGCGGCGGACGTGCTGATGACCGTCGAGGTGGTCTCGCCGGACTCCGAGGAACGGGACCGCAGGCGCATGCCGCAGCTGTACGCCGAGGCGGGGATCGCGCACTTCTGGCGGGTGGAGAACCAGGCCGGCCGGCCCACGGTCTACGTGTACGAGCTCGACCCGGCCACCGGGACGTACGCCCTCACCGGCATCCACCACGACCGGCTCAAGCTGACGGTCCCGTTCGACGTCGACATCGACCTGACGGAGATCGACGCCCTCTGAGACCCTCTCCGGAGAGTCGCCGACGGTGATCGAGTCTCGCTGAGACGATCACGGTAAGTGTCGGGATTTTCCCCATTGCTCCTCTGGTTACCCGCGCGTATCGTCCAGAGTTGAGCATCGCTCATATTTCAACGCGCGCGCTACCGCACGACCGGCCGGCCGTCCCTTCACCCCCCGACCCCCGAAGGGAAGTTCCCGCATGCACGCGCGCCTTCGACGGGCGTTGACGGCCGCCGCCGCGCTCGCCCTCGTCGTCGCCGGCCTCCCGGCTGCGACCGCATCGGCCGCCTCCTCCTACCCGCCCGACGACTACTGCCTCGGGCAGTGCGCCGACATCCTGCCGCCCGGGCAGAACGGCAACGCCACGCTCGTGGACATCCTCGGCAACCAAGGGCTCGGCACGTACCCCGGCCACAGCACCGACCAGCTCGGCGAGTACGCCGGGCTGATCTCGAACTACACGGGCCTGACCGACGACCAGATCAGCGCGTTCTTCAACGACAGCGGCTTCGGCGTCCCGGCGAACCAGGTCGCCTCCACGACCAGCCCCCGCTCGGACGTGACGATCGTGCGCGACAAGGCCACCGGCGTGCCGCACATCACTGGCACGACCCGTGAGGGCACGATGTTCGGCGCCGGGTACGCGGGTGCGCAGGACCGCCTGTGGCTCATGGACCTGATGCGGCACGTCGGCCGGGGCGAGCTCACGCCGTTCGCCGGCGGCGCGAAGGGCAACAGGGACCTGGAGCAGAGCGTCTGGCGCAACTCGCCCTACACGGAGGCCGACCTCCAGGCGCAGATCGACCGGCTGAGGACCACGGGGTCGCGCGGCGCCCAGCTCTACGCGGACGTGCAGAACTACGTCGCCGGCATCAACGCGTACATCGACCACTGCATGGCCAACCGCGACTGCCCCGGGGAGTACGTGCTGACCGGGCACCTCGACGCGATCACCAACGCCGGCGGCCCGGTCGACTTCACGATGACCGACCTGATCGCGATCTCCGGCGTCATCGGCGGCCTGTTCGGCGGCGGCGGGGGCGCGGAGATGCAGTCGGCGCTGGCGCGGGTGGCGGCGCGGGCCACGTACGGCGCGACCGAGGGCGACCGCGTCTGGTCGGCCTTCCGCGACCAGAACGACCCGGAGACCGTGCTCACCCTGCACGACGGGCAGAGCTTCCCGTCGGGGACGGCCCCCGCGGGCGCGACCGGCGTCGTCCTGCCGGATGCCGCGACGGCCCCCGTGGACATCACGGAGAACGAGAAGGGCACCGCCACGTCCGCCACCACCGCGGGCACGAGCGCGCTGACCGGGCTGACGGTGGACAGCTCCAAGCCGAGCATGTCCAACGCGATCGTCGTGTCGGGCGCCAAGTCGGCGAACGGCCACCCGATCGCGGTGTTCGGCCCGCAGACCGGGTACTTCGCCCCGCAGCTGCTCATGCTGGAGGAGCTGAACGGACCCGGCGTCCGCGCCCGCGGCGCCGCGTTCGCCGGGCTCAGCCTGTACGTCCTGCTCGGCCGCGGCGCCGACTACGCGTGGAGCGCCACGTCGGCGGGCGAGGACATCACGGACACCTACGCGGTGACGCTGTGCGACCCGAACGGCGGCACCCCCTCGGTCTCATCGAATTACTACCTCTACCACGGCACCTGCACGGCCATGGAGACGCTGAAGAAGACGAACTCCTGGAAGCCGAACACCGCCGACTCGACCGGCGCCGGGTCGTACGACCTGGTGATCAAGCGAACCAAGTACGGCCTGGTGAGCTGGCGCGGGACGGTCGGCGGCACCCCGACGGCCTTCACCACGCTGCGGTCGACCTACCAGCACGAGGCCGACTCGGCCGTGGGCTTCCAGATGTTCAACGACCCGGCCGAGATGGGCTCGGCGGCCGCCTTCCAGAACTCGGCGTCCACGATCGGCTTCGCGTTCAACTGGTTCTACGTGAACTCGTCCGACTCGGCGTACTTCATGTCCGGCAACGTGCCGGTGCGGTCGTCGGTCTCTGACCCGAACCTGCCCATGACCGGGGACGCGGCGCACGAGTGGACGGGCTTCGACCCGTCGAGCAACACGGCCTCCTACGCGGCGCCGTCCACGCACCCGCAGGCGGTGAACCAGGACTACTTCGTCAGCTGGAACAACAAGCAGGCCAAGGACTACGGCGCGGCGGACGGCAACGTCAGCTTCGGCCCGGTCCACCGGGCCGACCTGCTGGACGCCCCGGTGAAGGCCGCCCTCGCCTCCGGCAGGCTCGACCGCTCGGGCGTCGTGAAAATCATGGCGCAGGCCGCGGTGACCGACCTGCGCGGGTGGAAGGTGCTGCCGAAGCTGCTCAGGGTGATCAACAGCGCGCCGGTGACCGATCCGTCCCTCGCCTCGGCCGTCTCCGCGCTGTCGTCGTGGGCCTCGTCCGGGGCCAGGCGCGTGGAGACCTCGGCCGGCAGCAAGGCCTACGCGAACGCCACCGCGATCCGGGTGTTCGACGCCTGGTGGCCGAAGCTGGTGCGGGCCGAGTTCCGGCCCGGGCTCGGCGACGGGCTCTACCAGGCGCTCGTCAACGTGCTGCAGATCAACGAGTCGCCGTCCGGGTACCAGCAGGGGGACGTCTCCTCGCTGCCCACCTCGGCGAACGAGGCGCAGGCGCACAAGGGTTCGTCGTTCCAGTACGGCTGGTGGGGCTACGTGGACAAGGACATCCGGGCCGTCCTGGGCGACCCGGTGGCCGGGCCGCTGCCCGCGAGATTCTGCGGGGACACGGTGGCGGCGTGCCGCACGGTCCTGCTCGCCAGCCTGGCCGCCGCGGTCGCCGAGCCGGCCACGACGACCTACCCCGGTGACGACGCCTGCTCCGCCGGCGACCAGTGGTGCGCGGACGCCATCCGGCAGTCACCCCTCGGCGGGATCAAGCACCCGCTGATCGCGTGGCAGAACCGGCCGACGTACCAGCAGGTGGTGTCGTTCCCGGCTCATCGGGGCGACGACGTGACCGACCTGGCCCAGGGGCGTCCGGCGGCCGCGTCGAGCCAGCAGGGCTCCTACACCCCGGCGAAGGCGGTGGACGGCGACCCGGGCAGCCGGTGGGCCAGCGGGTGGAGCGACGACCAGTACCTCCAGGTCGACCTGGGCTCGGCGAAGACCGTCGGCCGGGCCATCCTGCACTGGGAGACGGCCTACGGCTCGTCGTACAAGATCCAGACCTCCGTGGACGGGTCGTCGTGGAGCACGGTCTACTCGACGACGACCGCGAACGGCGGCACGGACGTGGCCGCGTTCACCCCGGTGAGCGCCCGGTACGTGCGGATGCAGGGCGTCAAGCGGGGCACGTCGTACGGCTACTCCCTGTACGACTTCGAGGTGTACGGCCGGTAGGGGCCGCGCCGGGCGGGGCGTCACGCCTCGCCCGGCGCTCCCCGCGTCAGCCCGGCTCGCGCCAGCCCTCGCCCTCCTCGGCGAGGGCGTCGAGCCGGTCCAGGTCGGCGGGGCCGAGGACGGCGCCGGGATCGTCGAGGACCACCACCCATTGGGCGTCCTCGGCGTCGTCCTCCCCGGCCAGCCACTCCCGCACGACGGTGGGCGCGCCGAGCGAGGGGAACCACTCGGCCGCGGTCTCCGCGGCCTCCTCCGCGCTGTCCCGCTCGGGGAACACCAGCAGGTGACGCACGCGTCCTCCCATGGAACGGCGGGCGCCGGCCGTGCCGG
>NZ_BOOC01000046.1 GCF_016863035.1 Microbispora corallina | reverse complement strand
GGGCGCCGGCCGTGCCGGCGCCCGCCTCGTCGCTTCCCGCGCTCAGGCTCCGCGGAGCTGCGCCCCGGTCCGCTCGGCGGCGACCGCCACGGCGGCGTCGCGGGCGGCCGTGGTCTCCTCGACCGTCAGCGTGCGGTCGGCCGCGCGGAACCGCAGCGTGTACGCGAGCGACTTGTTGCCCTCGCCCACCTGCGGGCCTGTGTAGACGTCGAACAGCCGGATCGACTCCAGCAGGTCGCCCGCGCCGTCGCGGAGGGCGGCGGCCACGTCGGCCTCCGGCGTCCCCGACGGCACGATCAGCGCGACGTCCTGGGTGGCCACCGGGTAGGCCGACACGGCCGGCGTCTCCACCGGTCCGGACGGCCGCAGCAGCGACAGCTCCAGCTCCATCGCGGCGGTGCGCGGCGGCAGGCCGTACGCCTCCACGACCCTCGGGTGCAGCTCGCCGGCGTGGCCCACCAGCACCGGCTCGCCGTCGTCGCCTGGCACCGTCAGGGCGGCGCACCGGCCGGGGTGCCACGGCTCGTGCCGGTCGGCCCGTACGCCGAGGTCGATCCCGGCCTCGCGGGCGACCGCGCGGGCCGCCTCGATCGCGTCGGCCCAGGACGCCTCGCGGCCCTTGCCCCACCAGCCGGACCGCTCGAACTCGCCCGCGAGGACGACCGCGACCCGCACCGGCTGGCGCGGCAGCGCCCGCTCGACCTCGGCCAGCTCCTCCTCCGTCGGACGGCGGTCGACCGCCAGCACGGGGGCGGCGGCGGGGGCGTCCGGCTCGGGACGGTAGACCAGCCCGGTCTCGAACAGCGCCACGTCGGGGAAGCCGCGGCCGACGTTGCGGGCCAGGGTCTTCAGCAGGCCCGGCAGCAGCGTCGTGCGCATGTACGGCTCGTCCTCGCTCAGCGGGTTGACCAGCCGGGTCACCCTCCTGCGCGGGTCGCCCTCGGGCAGCAGCAGGTCGTCGAGGTCCCGGGCGCCGATGAACGGGTACGCCAGGACCTCGACGTACCCCGACAGGGCGAGGGCCCGCCCGGCGCGCCGGCGCAGCCGCTGGGTCTCGGTGAGCCCGGCCCCGGCGGGGGCGTGCGGCAGGACCGACGGCAGCCGGTCGTACCCCTCGAGCCTGATGACCTCCTCGGCGAGGTCGTTGGGGTCGGTGAGGTCGGGACGCCAGGTCGGCGGGGTGACCGTGATCAGGTCGTCCCCCTGGACGGCCAGCCTCCCGGCCAGGTCGGAGGTCGACACGACGCCGGTCGCGGCGACGCCGTGCCCGCCGGCGGCGGCCGGGCCGGCGGCGCCCTCGGTCACCGTGCAGCCGACCTGCTCCAGCCGGCGGATGACGGTCTCGCGGCCGTAGCGCATGCCGGCGACGCGGTCGGGGTGGCCGGCCGGGATGGTGATCGTGACCGGCGCCACCTCGACCTCGGCCTGGGTGACCCCCGGGTCGGCGACGGCCCCGCCGAGGTCGGCGAGGAGCTGGACGGCCCGCCACGACGCGGCGAGCGGAAGCTCCCGGTCGACGCCGCGCTCGAACCGCTTGGACGCCTCGCTGACCAGGTTGTGCCGGCGCGACTCGCGGGCGATGCCGGTGGCCGAGAAGTGGGCGGCCTCGATGACGATGTCGATCGAGTCCCCGGAGATCTCGGTGTGCAGGCCGCCCATCGTGCCCGCCATGGAGATCGGGCCCGAGTCGTCGGTGATGAGGATGTCCTCGGCGTGCAGCGTGCGCACCACGTGGTCGAGCGTCTCCAGGGTCTCCCCCGGCCGGGCCCGCCGTACGACGATCTCGCCGGACAGCCGGGACCGGTCGAACGCGTGGAGCGGCTGGCCCAGCTCCAGCATCACGTAGTTGGTCACGTCCACCGCGAGCGAGACCGAGCGCATCCCGGCGCGGGCCAGCCGCACGCGCATCCACAGCGGGCTCTCGGCGGCCGGGTCGAAGCCCGACACCGAGCGCAGGACGAACCGGTCGCACGCGCTGGGGTCGGCGATCGACGCGGGCCAGGACGGCCCCGAGTCGGCCGGCGGCTGCACGGCGGCCGGGTCGCGGAACGGGACGTCGAACGCGATCGCCGCCTCGCGGGCCACGCCGCGGATCGACAGCGCGTACCCCATGTCGGGGGTGATCTCCAGCTCCAGCACGTCGTCGCGCAGGCCGAGCAGCTCGACCACGTCGGCGCCGATCGGGGTGTCCTGCGGCAGCACCAGGATCCCCGGCGAGGACTCGGCGATGCCGAGCTCCGCCTCCGAGCAGATCATGCCGTCGGACAGCCGGCCGTAGGTCTTGCGGGAGCCGATCTCGAAGCCGCCGGGCAGCACCGCGCCCGGCAGCGCGACCGGCACGACCGCGCCCACGGAGAAGTTGACGGCGCCGCACACGATCTCGCGCGGCGTCGCCTCCCCCACCTCGACCCTGCAGTGCCGGATCGGCTTCTTGAACCCGGCCAGCTCCTCGAACTCGAGGACCCGGCCGACGACCACGTTCTTGATCTCGTGGCCGTGCGAGCTGACGGACTCCAGCTTGAGGCCCGCGGCGGTGAGCCGCTCGGCGACCTCGTGGGCGGTGACCGCGGGCAGGTCGACGTACTCCCGCAGCCAGGAAAGCGGGACCTTCATCAGACCTCCAGCCCGAACGGAAGGGTGAACCGGACGTCGCCCTCGACCATGTCGCGCATGTCCTCGGCGTTGTGGCGGAACATCAGCGTGCGCTCGATGCCCATGCCGAAGGCGAATCCGGAGTAGACGGACGGGTCGACGCCGCACGCGATCAGCACGCGCGGGTTGACCATCCCGCAGCCGCCCCACTCGATCCAGCCCTCGGACTTGCAGGTGCGGCACGGCGGGTTGCCGGGCACGGCCGAGGAGCCCCGGCAGACGAAGCAGCGCAGGTCGAGCTCGGCCGACGGCTCGGTGAACGGGAAGTAGTTCGGCCGGAACCGGGTGCTGATGCCCGCGCCGAACATCACCTCGGCGAACCGGTCGAGCGTGCCCTTGAGGTGGGCCATCGTCAGCCCCTTGTCGACGGCGAGGCCCTCGACCTGGTGGAACACCGGGGTGTGGGTGGCGTCCAGCTCGTCGGTGCGGAAGACCTTGCCCGGCGAGATGACGTAGACCGGCAGCCGGCGCGACAGCAGCGCCCGGATCTGCACGGGCGACGTCTGGGTGCGCAGCACCTTGCCGGAGTCGGTGCTCTCGACGAAGAACGTGTCGTGGTCGGAGCGGGCCGGATGGTCGGGCGCGATGTTCAGGGCGTCGAAGTTGAACCACTCGCCCTCGAGCTCGGGGCCCTCGGCGACCTCGTAGCCCATCGCGACGAACGCGTCGGCGATGCGCTCCTGCAGAGTCGTGAGCGGGTGCCGGGCGCCGCGCGGGGCCCGGTCCCAGGGCAGGGTGACGTCGACGGTCTCCTCGATGAGGACGCGGGCGTCGCGCTCGGCCTCCAGCTCGGCCTGACGGGCGGCGAGGGCCTCTCCGATGGCCTTGCGGGCGGCGCCGATCCGCTTGCCCGCCTCGGCGCGGGCCGCGGGCGGCAGCGCCCCGATCTCGCGGTTGGCCAGCGCGATCGGCGACCGGTCGCCGGCGTGGGCGAGCCGGGCCTGCTTCAGTTCGTCGAGGTCGCGGGCCGCGGCGATGGCGGCGAGCGCGTCGTCCTGCGCCGTCGCCACCTCGTCGGCGTGCAACGGCGTCACCTCGACCGGGTCATAGGTGTTCGACAAGAGTGAGCTCCGTATCCAGGGCATGCGAGCGCCGGGGCGCTGCGCGGGTCGAGTCTAGTGCCCCTGCCCCGCATCTCCGCTCCGCGCGGACGCCGGGGCGAGGGCCGTGTCCGATGAGCCCACCGGGCCGTCCTCCGCGCCGCGAGCCCGCCGGGCGGGCTCCTCGATCAGGCGAAGTCGGGGGTGCCGGTGGGCAGGATAAATCGAAACTCGGCGCCGCCGCCGGGCGCCCGCTGCACGCCGATCGTGCCGCCGTGCGCCTCGACGAGGCCCTTCACGATGAACAGCCCGAGGCCCGTGCCGCCGCGACGCCGCCCGTTGCCCCGCCAGAACTGGCGGAAGACACGGGTGACCAGCTCGGGCGCCACGCCCTCACCCTGGTCGCGCACCGCCACGGCGACTCCCCACTCGACCGGCTCCACCACTATGGTCACCGTACCGCGTCCGTGGCGCACCGCGTTTTCCACCAGGTTGGCGAGGATCTGGTCGATCTTGTCCTGGTCGGCCCACACCTCGGGCAGCGGGCCGGCGAGCTCCAGGCGGAAGCGGTCCTCCGGCTCCCCCGCGGCGACGCGACCCGCGACGATCCGCCGGATCCGCGCCGGGATGTCGACGACCTGGCGGTGGATCTCCACCCGGCCCGACTCGATGCGGGACACGTCGAGCAGCTCCGTGATCAGGCGGGTGACCCGGTCGGCGTCGGCGTTGACCGTCTCCAGCATGACCAGCTTCTGGGCGTCGGTGAACCGGTCCCACTTGGCCAGCAGCGTGGCCGTGAAGCCCTTGACGCTGGTCAGGGGAGACCTCAGCTCGTGGGCGACGGTGGAGACGAGGTCGGCCCTGCTGCGCTCCACCCGGGCCCGCGCCGAGGCGTCCCTGAGCGTGATCACGACCCGCTCCACCCTGCCGCCGCGCTCCGGCCGGCGGACGAACCGGGCGGCGACCAGGAGCTCCTGCCGGCCGGGCAGGTGCAGCGGGCGCTCCGGCTGGCGGCTGCGGATGGACAGGCCGCCCTGCGGGTCGAGCCACTTCCACCAGTCGCGTCCGTCGGGGTCGCGCAGCGGCAGCACGTCGCTGACGTGCCGGCCGACGGCGGTGCGGCGGTCGATCCCGGTCAGGCGCTCGGCCGCCCGGTTGACCATCAGCACCACGCCTTCGCGGTCGGCCGCGACGAGCCCGTCGGGCAGATCGTCCACGTCGATGTGCGCACTCCCGTCGCCGCCCTCGCCACGGGCGTCGCTGGGGGTGCCGTCACCTCGCACGAGACCGCCTCCTCGACCTGGGGGGCGCCGCGGACGCAGGCCGCGTCGGCCCGGACTGCGCGACTCCATCGCCGACAATAGCGGGTTTCCAGCGCACGACATGAGCGTCAGCGGGCGGGGGTAGGGGGATCTTCCACGGAATGTAAGGTCTGCCGTTGAACGCGCGCGGACGCGTAGAGGCAGACCGCGGCGGCGGTGGCCAGGTTGAGGCTCTCCGCCCGGCCGTAGATGGGCACCCGCACCACCTCGTCGGCCAGGTCGAGCAGCTCCGGCGGCAGCCCCCAGGCCTCGTTGCCGAACAGCCAGGCGGTGGGCCCGGCCAGGTCGACCTCGTCGAGGGTCCGGGTCCCCGCGCCGTCGGCGGCGAGGATCCGCAGCCCCGACTCCCGGGTCCGCCGGGCGGCCTCGGCCACGGCCGCGCCGGTGGCGACCGGCAGGTGGAACAGACTTCCCGCGCTCGCCCGTACGCACTTGCCGTTGTACGGGTCGACCGAGGCGTCGGTGAACACGACCGCGTCGGCCCCGGCGGCGTCGGCCGTGCGCAGGACGGTCCCGGCGTTGCCGGGGTCGCGCACGTGCGCCAGCAGCGCGACGAGCCGGGTCCCCTCCCGGACGGCCTCGTCCAGCGGGACGTGGACGAACCGGCAGACGGCGAGCAGCCCCTGCGGGGTGACGGTCTGGGTCAGCTCCGTCATGACCTCGCCACTGGCCCGGTGCACGGGGACGCCTGCGGCCGCCGCCGCGGCGAGGATGTCCGGATGCCGGCTCTCGGCCTCGGCGGTGGCGAACAGCTCGACCGTGACGTCCTTGAGAGCGAGCGCCTCACGCACCGCCTGCGGCCCCTCGGCGAGGAACGCGCGGTCGCGGTCGCGGAACGCCCGCTTGGTGAGCCTGCGGGCCGCCTTCACCCGCGGCGACCTGATGTTGGTGAACTCCGCCATGCCTGCTGTCGTCCCCCTCAAGAGAATGAGGGCCCACCGCGAGACGGTGGGCCCTCATCCGGGCGGTCTTACGCGACCGGCGCGTTCACGTCGGACGGGAGCGCCTTCCTGGCGGACTCGACCAGCGTGGCGAAGGTCTGCGCGTCGTTGACGGCGAGGTCGGCAAGGATCTTGCGGTCGACCTCGATGCCGGCCAGGCGCAGGCCCTGGATGAACCGGTTGTAGGTGATGCCGTTGGCCCGGGCCGCGGCGTTGATCCGCTGGATCCAAAGGCGCCGGAAGGTGCCCTTCTTGTCCTTGCGGTCCCGGTACGCGTAGGTCATCGAGTGGAGCATCTGCTCCTTGGCCTTGCGGTACAGCCGCGACCGCTGACCCCGGTAGCCGCTCGCCCGCTCGAGAACGACCCTGCGCTTCTTCTTGGCGTTGAGCGCCCTCTTCACGCGTGCCATGTTGTTCTATCTCCCCGGGTCGTTACTTCGCGAGCAGCTTCTTGATCTTCTTCGTGTCGGCGTCTGACATGACGACGAGGCCCTCGAGACGGCGCGTCAGGGTGGACGACTTCCACTCGTTGTAGTGCGCACGGCTGGCACGGCGGCGCACGATCTTGCCGGTTCCGGTGAGGCGGAACCGCTTCTTCGCACCGCTGTGCGTCTTCATCTTCGGCATGTCAGCCGTCTCTCCCTCTTTCGTCCGTGCCGACGGCCGGGCCGGTACCCCGAGCCGGCGGCTGCCTGGCTGCGAGACCGTCCCGGTCTCGGCTTCTGCGTTGTCGTTCTGGGCGTCGCGCCTGCTGTTCAGGCGGGCGTCGCCGGTGGCTCGACGATCTGACCCTCGACGGACTCCTCCGCCTGGTCGGTGTCGCGGGCCTTGGCCGCGGCCTTCTCGGCCCGCGCCTCGGCCTTCTTCTTGTGCGGCCCGATCACCATGATCATGTTGCGGCCGTCCTGCTTCGGCTGCGACTCGACGAAGCCGAGGTCGGTGACGTCCTCGGCCAGGCGCTGCAGCAGCCGGAAGCCGAGCTCCGGCCGGGACTGCTCGCGGCCCCGGAACATGATGGTGACCTTGACCTTGTCTCCCGCCTTGAGGAACCGCACGACGTGACCCTTCTTGGTCTCGTAGTCGTGCGGGTCGATCTTCGGCCGGAGCTTGATCTCCTTGATGATCGTGTGCGCCTGGTTGCGACGGGCCTCGCGCGCCTTCATGGCCGACTCGTACTTGAACTTGCCGTAGTCCATGAGCTTGCAGACGGGCGGGCGGGCCGTGGCCGCAACCTCGACGAGGTCGAGGTCGGCCTCCTGGGCCAGCTTCAGCGCGTCGCCGATGGAGACGATGCCGACCTGTTCACCGTTCGGGCCGACGAGGCGGACCTCGGGCACACGAATACGGTCGTTGATGCGGGGCTCGGTGCTGATGGGACCTCCAAAGACTTCCGCCTGTTGCTCGACCGTGCGGGAAACGCCGAAAACCCCGCACGTCACGCATGCGGGGTCACTGAGCTCTCCTGCTGGAAACTCCGTTGTGATCCTTGACCCGTCCGCCTCGCGGCGGATCAGGTGGGAGGAGGACCTCCGCTTGCGCGTCCAGCTGGCATGCCGGACCGATCGAGCACTTACGTTACCACAAACCCTTGTGCCCTCCCAACAATTCCCCACTGGCCATCCCCTTGTCGATATGTATCGACGGACGGTATATCTGGGGCCATGAAGCCGCTGCAGGAACCGACGTTCCTCATCCTGACCGCGCTCGCCGCGGGTCCCCGGCACGGCTACGGGATCGTCGCCGACGTCGTGGAGATCTCGGCCGGCCGGGTCCGGCTGCGTCCCGGGACCCTTTACGCCGCGCTCGACCGCCTGGAGGCCGACGGCCTCGTCGCCGCCGACCGCGAGGAGATCGTGGACGGGCGGGTCCGCCGCTACTACCGGCTCACCGAGGGGGGCGCCGCGCGCCTGGACGCGGAGGCCGGGCGCCTGAGCCGCAACGCCGAGGCGGCCCGGTCGCGGCTGCGCGCGCTGCGCGGGCCGATGGGAGGGACGGCGTGAGCGGGACCGGCGACCTGGAACGGCGGTACCGGCGGCTCATCGGCTGGTATCCGCGGGAGTTCCGGCGGGCGCACGAGGACGAGATGCTGACCCTGCTCCTGGAGACCGCGGAAGACGGCCGCACCGGTCCCACCCTCCGCGAGGCGGCCGACCTGGTCCTCGGCGCCGTCCGGGTGCGCCTGCGCCACGCGTTCGGGCCCCGCTCCGTCCCGCACTGGCGGCGGGCCGTCGACCTGTCGGCGGCCGTCGCGCCGCTGCTCGTGCTCGTCCCGGCCCTGGGCACAGCGGTGGCGGTGGCGGGGGTCGAATTCGCGTCGGGGGAACCCCTCTCCCTGCTCAAATGGCTGGCCCTGCCGGGAGCCGGCCTGCTCCTGCTCCTGCTCGCCTGGAGCGGGCATCGGCGGACGGCCGCCGCGTGGGCGTGGGTGCTGGCCGTCGCCGAGGCACTGAGCATGGCACGGCACGCTCTCCTGGGCGGTCTGCACGGCTTTCCGACGTCGTTTCCCCTGGTCGCGACCGCGACGGCGGCACTGCTTATGACATTCGCCGGCGATCTCCGCGACGGGGCACGCGCGCTGCGGCGCCGCCAGGCCCTCCCGTGGGCCGTCCTCGGCGTCCTCGTCCAGCCACCTCTGGTGATGACGCTGACCAATCAGGCGGCACTGTGGGACGTCGCCGCCCTGCCGCTACTGGCCGCGGCCGCCGGCGTGGCCGTCCGGTCGCCGGCCGGCCGCCGCGCACTCGTGCTGCTGTCCCCCATGGTGAGCGCCACGTACGGCCTTCGGACGGTGTCCTCGCTCGTGCTGGACGGGACGCCGCTCATCCCCGCCGTCGCGGGCGCCCTCTCGGCGGGGATCGGGCTGGCCGTCGTGCTCCGGGGACGCGGCCCTGAGGGCGACGCCGTACGGGGCTGAGGGCGTACGAGGCTGAGGGCGTACGGGCCGGCGGCTACGCCCGCGCGCGGCGGGCGATCTCGGCCTCGCCAGCCGCCCGCATGGCCTCGATGGGGACGTCCGTACGGCCGGTCATGAGCGTGACCTGTGCGGCGGCCTGGTGGAGCAGCATCGGGAAGCCGCCGATCGCCGTGCGTCCCCGGGCCTGTACGGCTCTCGCCAACGCGGTCGGCCAGGGCGAGTAGACGACATCGAAGAGCGCGCCCTTGTCGGGCAGGGCGGCGGCGACGCGGGGGGCCAGGGCGTCCGCGGCGCCGGAGGGCAGCGTGGACACCACCAGGTCCGCGGCGAGGGCGGCGTCGAGCGCGGCGTCGTCGAACGTCCGCACGGCGAGGGCCACCCCGAGTCGTTCGGCGATCCGCAGGGTCTCCCCGGCCCGGGCGGGGTCGCGGACGACCAGGGTCGCCTCGGCCAGTCCGGTCTCGCGCAGCGCGGCGAGGGTGGAGGCGGCCGTGGCGCCGCCGCCGAGGACCGTGGCGGCCGCGGGGGCCGGCAGGCCCGCCTCGGCCAGCGTCTGCACGATGCCGTGCACGTCGGTGTTCTCCCCGTGCCTCGCCCCGTCGCGGAACACCACGGTGTTGGCGCCGCCGACGGCCACGGCCAGGTCGGACACCGTGTCGAGCAGCGGCAGCACGGCGCGCTTGAGCGGCATCGTCAGCGACAGGCCGGCCCACTCCGGGCCCATCGTGGCGAGGAGCCCCGCCAGGTCGTCCTCGGCGCACTCGACGGCGTCGTACCGCCAGTCGCCGAGCCCGAGGGCCGCGTGGGCCGTGCGGTGCAGGACCGGGGACAGCGAGTGGGCGATCGGCGAGCCGAGGACGGCGGCCCGCCGGCCCTCCCCCTGCGCCGGTCCGGTCATCCGTGGTTCCTGTTGAACTCGTCGCGCAGCTTCCAGAACTCCGACTCCTTGTCGGTGAACTTCGTGATGCCCCGCGCCGGGTCGGTGGTGACGAAGTAGAGCCAGTTGCCGTCCGCCGGGTGCAGCGCCGCCTCGATGGCGTGGTCGCCGGGGTTGGAGATCGGCCCCGGCGGCAGCCCGGGGCGCTTGTAGGTGTTGTACGGCGAGGTGCTCTGCAGGTCGGCGTTGGACGCCGCGATGCCGTACTTGTTGAGGCCGTACATCAGCGTGCTGTCCATCTCCAGCTTCATCTGCGGGTTGCGGGTGAGCCGGTTGTAGATGACGCGCGCGATCTTCGGCATGTCCTGGACGCTGCCGGACTCGGCCTGCACGATGCTGGCGATCGTGATGACCTGCCGCGGGGTGAAGCCGAGTTGCTTGGCCTGGCCCTCCAGGTCGATGTGCTCGGCGGTCTGGTTGAACCGGTCGACCATCGCCGTGAGGATCTGCTCGGCGCTGAACTTGGGGTTGACCTCGTACGTCGCGGGGAAGGCGAAGCCCTCCAGCCGTCCCTTGGCGTACCCGGGGAGGCCGATGTCGGCGCGGGCGGCCTTGCGGAAGTCGTCGACGGGCTTGCCGGTGGCCGTCGACAACTCGGTGAAGATCTTGCTGAGGCGCAGGCCCTCACGGATGGTCAGCCGGTTGAGCACCCGGTTCTTCGGGTCGAGCAGGGCGACGGCGGCCTCCGCCGACATGGCCTTGCGGAGCGTGTACTCGCCGGGCTGCAGGGAGTTGCTCTTGCCGGCCGCGCCGATGGCGTTCACGAACGCCCGCGCGCTGGCCACCACGCCCTGCTCTTCCAGCATCTGGGCCACGTCGGTGGCGGTGGCGCCGTCCTTGATCTCGACGACAACCTCCCCCGTCCCCGGGCCGGTGAAGTCCTTGGGGATCACCACGCCGCGCACCCAGGTGAAGCCGAAGTAACCGGCCCCGCCCAGCACGCCGACGATGATCACAATGGCGAAGAGGGTGGCGGCGAAGCCCTTGCGGCGCTGGCGCTTACGCCGCCTGCGGCTGCGCCGCTGCTGGCTGCGGCTGCCAGCCTGCCGCCGGCGAGGGGGACCGTCGTCGTCCTCCGCGCCGAGCAGGAAGTCCATGTCCAGATCGTTCATAGTGCGCTGGCCAATCTCCCGGTACGAGCGGCCTCACGTCAAGCGAGTGCGCCAAACCGAGGGGGGTCGAGAACGTGAGGATCCTGTCTCCCGGATCACCCCTCCGGGGGCGCGCCGGCTCTGGCGCGCCCCGGCGCGGCGAGGTCGCAGGAGGCCACCCAGGGCGCGCCGTGGACCTCCTGACCGCCGCGGTGACCGCGACGAGATCCGCCGGACCTGCCCTAGTTCGTCCCGAGGTACCTGTTCAGCTCCTCCCGATATTTCCGGAACTCCGCCTCATTGTCAGTGAATTTGGTGATTTTACGACGAGGATCAGTCGTGACGAACCAGTACCAATCACCTGAAGCGGGATGAAGCGTAGCAAGAAGGGCGCTCTCCCCTGGATTGCCTATGGGTCCCGGGGGCAGCCCGGCGCGGGCGTACGTATTGTAGGGCGAATCGATCTTGGTGTCCTGCTCGGACACCTTGAGCGTGTGACGCCGCAGGGCGTAGTTGACCGTGCTGTCCATCTCCAGCTTCGCGCCCCGGGCCAGCCGGTTGTAGACCACCCTGGCCACCTTCGGGTAGTCGGCCTCGGTGCCGCCCTCGGCCTGCACGATGCTGGCGACCGTCACCGCGTCGCGGGGGCTCAGGCGCAGGCCGCCGGCCCGGCGCTCCAGCCCCACCTTGTCGGCGGCGAGGCGGAAGCGGGCCACCATGCGCCGCAGCAGCGACCGCGCCGTCGTCCCCTCGTCGAAGTCGTACGTCGCCGGGAAGAGGAACCCCTCCACACCGCCCTGCGCGTACGGCGGCAGCCTGAGGTCGTCGGGCTTCGCCGCCGCCCGGGTGAAGTCCCTGAGCGGGATGCCGGTGGCGGACGCCAGCCGTTCGAGCACCTCGGAGGTCCGCAAACCCTCGGGCACGGTCACCGTGCGGATCACCCGGGAGCGGGGGGACGTCAGGAGGTCGAGCGCGGCGGAGGCGGCCATCCGGCGCCGGAGGCGGTAGCGGCCCGGCCGCAGCGCGCCCTCCTTCGACCGGACGACGACCTCCTGGACGAACGACTGGGCGCTGGCCACGACGCCCGCCCGGTGCAGGGTCTCGCCGATCTGCCCGGCGCTGGCCCCGGGGGTGATGTCCACCACGACGCTGCCCGTCCCGGCGCCCGTGTAGTCGGCGCCTCGGGGGGGCTGCCGCACCACCGAGTGGGCTCCGAAGGCGACCGCCGCCGCGAGCACCGCCCCGCCGGCCACGAGGACCGGTGCCCGTCTCACCTGGCGGTCCCGCCACTCGCTTCCTCGCCGGGCCGTCCGCCCGGCGGTTCGAGGGGGTGTCCCGGAGGGCGTCCCGAGGCCCGCTCCCCGTCGAGCGCGGCCTGGAGCAGCACGACGGCCGCCGCCTGGTCTATCACGTCACGCTGGTTGCGGGCCTTCACGCCGCTGGTGCGCAGGCCCTGCTGGGCGGTGACGGTGGTGAGCCGCTCGTCGACGAGCCGCACCGGCGTGGGGGCGACCCGCGCCGCGAGCCGCCCGGCGAACGCGCGGGCGGCCTCGGCGGCGTGGCTCTCCCTTCCCGACAACGAGGTCGGCAAGCCGACGACGATCTCGACGGCCTCGTGCTCTGCGGCGATGGCGGCGATCCTGGCCAGATCGCCGCGGCCCCGCCGTACGGTCTCGACGGGCGTGGCCAGCAGGCCCGACGGGTCGCTGCGGGCCACCCCGATCCGTACGGAGCCGACGTCGACGCCGAGCCTGACGCCGTGCCTCATGGCGCCGTCCCCACGCGTTCCCCGGCCGTCAGCCCAGGGACGAGGAGATCGTCTCCTCGACCGCGCGCAGCGCGTCGCCGATCGCCTCGGGCCTGCTTCCGCCGCCCTGCGCCACGTCGTCCTTGCCGCCACCGCCACCCCCAAGAGTCCTGGCGGCGACGCCGACGAGCTGTCCGGCCTTCAGGCCCCGTTCGCGTCCCGCCTCGTTGACCGCGGCGACGACGACCG
This sequence comes from Microbispora corallina, assembly GCF_016863035.1. Taxonomy (GTDB): domain Bacteria; phylum Actinomycetota; class Actinomycetes; order Streptosporangiales; family Streptosporangiaceae; genus Microbispora; species Microbispora corallina. The sequence continues at coordinate 40,448 of NZ_BOOC01000046.1, read as the reverse complement.
GCCGATCAGAGGGCACACCGGACACGACGACGACCGCGGCGCGGTCGCTCGGGAACCGCCCGCGCACATCGAGAGCGAGCTTACGCAGGTCGTCGGGCGAGGTTCCATCAGGCGCGCGGTGCGTCACGACGGACACGCCGTGCACGTCGCGGGCCTGCGCGGCCAGCTCGCCCGCCACCGCGAGCACCTGGGCCGAGCGGAGCCGGTCCAGCTCCTTCTCCGCGGTGCGCAGACGGCTCACGATGCCCTCGATCCGCTCGGGCAGCTCCTCGCGGCGGGTCTTGAGCTGCTCGCTGAGCTGCGCGACCAGGACGCTCTCGCGGGCGAGGAAGCGGAACGCGTCGAGCCCGACGAGCGCCTCGACCCGGCGGACGCCGGCGCCGATCGACGCCTCGCCGAGGACCTTGACCAGCCCGAGCTGCCCGGAGCTGGCGACGTGGGTGCCGCCGCACAGCTCGCGGGAGTAGTCGCCGACCTCGACGACGCGCACCTCGTTGCCGTACTTCTCACCGAACAGGGCGAGCGCGCCCATCGCGCGGGCCTCGGCCTGGCTCGTGTAGAACGCGTTGACCTGGAGGTCGTTGATCAGGACGGCGTTGACCTCGTCCTCGACGTCCCGCAGGACGGACGGCGAGACCGCGCCGGCCGCGGTGAAGTCGAAGCGGAAGCGGCCCGGCGAGTTCTCCGAGCCCGCCTGCGCCGCCGACTCCCCGAGCGCGTTGCGGAAGCCGCGGTGCACGAGGTGGGTCGCGGTGTGGCTGCGGGAGATCGCGCGACGGCGCTCCAGGTCGATCTCGGCGTGCGCCTGGTCGCCCACGCGGACCTCGCCCGTGCGGACCTTGCCCCGGTGCACGACGAGCCCGGCCACCGGCGACTGCACGTCGACGATCTCGATCTCGGCGCCGTCGGTGCGGATCACGCCCTGGTCGGACAGCTGGCCGCCGCCCTCCGCGTAGAACGGCGTGCGGTCGAGCACGACCTCGACGGTCCCGCCCGCCCCGACCGCGGGCACGGACCCGCCGTCGACGAGCAGGCCGATGACGGTCGCCTCGGACGTCGTGTGGTCGTAGCCGAGGAAGTCGACCTTCCCCGCCTTCTCCAGGATGCCGGTGAAGACCGAGATGTCGGCGTTGCCGGTCTTCTTCGCCGCCGCGTCGGCCTTGGCGCGGTCCCGCTGCTCCTTCATGAGCCGGCGGAAGCCCTCCTCGTCGACCTGGAGGCCCTGCTCGGCCGCCATCTCGAGGGTGAGGTCGATCGGGAAGCCGTACGTGTCGTGGAGCTGGAAGGCCTGGTCGCCCGCGAGGACGGGCGTGCCCTTGCGCTTGGTCTCCTCCACCGCCGCGTCGAAGATCGCGGTGCCGGTGCGGAGCGTGCCGATGAAGGACGCCTCCTCCGCGTCGATGACGGTGTGGATGTTGGCCGCGTCGGCCCTGAGCTCGGGGTACTGCTCGCCCATCACGTCGATCGTCACGGCGGTCAGCTCGTGCATGTACCGCTCCTCGCCCGCGCCGAGCAGGCGGAGGTTGCGGATCGCCCGGCGGAGCATGCGGCGCAGCACGTAGCCGCGGCCCTCGTTGGACGGCAGCACGCCGTCGCCCACGAGCATCACGCCCGCGCGCATGTGGTCGGCGATCACCCGCAGCGAGACGTCGGCGCGCTTGTCGCGGCCGTACCGGGACCGGGTGAGCGTGGCCGCCGTGTCGAGGATCTTGTAGGTGGTGTCGATCTCGTAGATGTTGTCGACGCCCTGCAGGATCGCCGCCATGCGCTCCAGGCCCATGCCGGTGTCGATGTTCTTGGCCGGCAGCTCGCCCGCGACGTCGAAGTCGATCTTGCTGCGGACCTTGCTGAGCTGGAACTGCATGAAGACGAGGTTCCACACCTCGAGGTAGCGGTTCTCGTCGGCGACCGGGCCGCCCTCGCGTCCGTAGTCGGGGCCGCGGTCGTAGTAGATCTCCGAGCACGGGCCGCCCGGGCCGGGGACGCCCATGTGCCAGTAGTTGTCGGCGAGGTCGCGGCGCTGGATCCGGTCGAGCGGCAGCCCGACCTTGCGGTGCCAGATGTCCTGCGCCTCGTCGTCGTCCAGGTACACGGTCGCCCAGAGCCGCTCCTCCGGGAACCCGAAACCGCCCTCGGACTCCGGCTTCGTGAGCAGCTCCCACGCGAAGGGGATGGCCTGCTCCTTGAAGTAGTCGCCGAAGGAGAAGTTGCCGAGCATCTGGAAGAAGCTGGCGTGCCGGGTCGTCTTGCCGACCTCGTCGATGTCGAGCGTGCGCACGACCTTCTGCGCGCTCGACGCCCGCCGGAACGGCGGCGTCTGCTGCGCCAGGAAGTAGGGCTTGAACGGGACCATGCCCGCGTTCACGAGCAGGAGCGTGGGGTCCTCGGCGACCAGGCTGGCCGAGGGCACGACTGTGTGCCCGCGCTCCTCGAAGAAGCGCAGGAAGCGGCGCGCGATCTCTGCCGACTCCATCTCAGCGGCCATCCTTTACGTCGTAGATTCTGTTCTTGCCGGTGGCTGTGCCATCAACGCTGTCGATCCCGAGCCCGGCGCGCAACTCGGTTTCCCTGCTCGCCGATATGCGGCGGACGTCGTCGGCGAAGTCCATGATCTGGTCGGCCGCTCGACGGGCCACGTGGTCGGGCCGCAATGACTGAAGCTTACGCATGGCCCAGACCCCGAGGTACGCGCCCAGGCCCATGTAGAACAGGCGCCGGATCATCCGCGCCCCCGCCCGATCGCCCGCCGCTCGGGCACGCGCTCGGCCGGGCGCCCTCCGGCGGCGGCCCGGCCGCCCCCGCGGGGAGCCCGGGAGGGCCGCTCGGCGGTCCGCACGGCGCGCGCCCAGCGGCCCGGGCCGCGCCGCTCGCGCCGGGCCATCGCGACCCGCAGGCCGTGTCCCAGCGCCGAGATCTTGATCATGGGTCCGGCGACCAGCGCGGAGACGACCGCGGTGATCTTCACCATGTTGCCGCTCACCTCGCGGACGTTCTCGGTGACGGCCTCGACCGCCACCAGCCGCCGGTTGGCCTCCGAGACCGTCTGGCTCATGTCGTCGAGCAGCGGCGCCAGCCGGTCGCTCAGCTCGGCCACCGACTTCGTGGTCTCGGTGAGCAGCCGGGCCAGCCTGACCAGCACGACGGCCATGAAGCAGACCAGGATCGCCCAGAAAATGGCGACGACCAGGCCCGCGAGCTCTCCCGCGGTAAGCATGTGCCGTTCTCCCTAGATCACCGGAGCTGGAATGGCAAGACCTTACCGCGAACGCCCTGCCCGCCGATCCGCACCACACGCCCCGGCGCCCCGCCCGATCGGGAAAAACGGGCTCAGCCGCCCCTGAGGAAGTCCCTGATCCGGGCCCACCGCTCGCCGTACCGCGCCTCGGCGCCGTGCGCGGTGGGCTCGTAGTAGCGCCGGTCGCGCACCTCCTCGGGCGCGTAGTCCTGCCGGACGAGCCCGTGCTCGAAGTCGTGCGGGTACTGGTATCCCGTGCCGTGGCCGAGCTTCTTCGCCCCCGGGTAGTGGGCGTCGCGCAGGTGGCCGGGGATCCGGCCGACCATCCCCCGCCGCACGTCGTCGGAGGCCGCCCCGATGGCCTTCACCACCGCGTTGGACTTCGGCGCGAGCGCGCAGTGGATCACGGCCTGGGCCAGGTTGATCCGCCCCTCGGGCAGCCCGATGAACTCCACGGCCTGGGCCGCCGCCACAGCGACCTGCAGGCACGTGGGGTCGGCCATGCCCACGTCCTCCGACGCGAAGATCACGATCCGGCGGGCGATGAACCGGGGGTCCTCCCCCGCCTCGACCATGCGGGCCAGGTAGTGCAGCGCCGCGTCGGCGTCGGAGCCGCGCATGCTCTTGATGAACGCGCTGATCACGTCGTAGTGCTGGTCGCCCTGCCGGTCGTAGCGCACCGCGGCCTTGTCGACCGCCTTCTCCACCACCTCGACCGTCACCTCGCCGGCCAGCAGCGCGGCGGCCTCCAGGTAGGTCAGCGAGCGCCGGGCGTCGCCGCCGGCCAGCCGTACGAGCTGGTCGAGGGCGTCGGGCCGCACGGCGACGCGTCCGTCGAGGCCGCGGGGGTCGGCCACGGCGCGCTCCAGCACGGCCCGCACGTCGTCCTCGCTCAGCGACTCCAGCGTCAGCAGCAGCGACCGCGACAGCAGGGGCGAGATGACCGAGAAGAACGGGTTCTCCGTGGTCGCGCCGATGAACGTCACCCACCGGTTCTCCACGGCCGGCAGCAGGGCATCCTGCTGGGCCTTGTTGAACCGGTGGACCTCGTCGACGAACAGCACGGTCTGCCTGCCGGTCATGCCGAGCTCGCGGCGGGCCTGGTCGATCGCGGCCCGCACGTCCTTGACGCCCGCGGACACGGCCGAGACCTCGACGAACCGGCGGCGGGTCGCGTTGGACACCACGTAGGCGAGCGTGGTCTTGCCCGTGCCCGGCGGCCCCCACAGGAACAGCGACATGGGGGCGTCGCTCTCCACCAGGCGGCGCAGCGGGGTGCCCGGTCCGAGCAGGTGCCGCTGGCCGATCACCTCGTCGAGCGACCGCGGGCGCATGCGCACCGCGAGCGGCTCCTGGCTTCTATGGGCCTCCTCGGCCGCCGAGTCGAACAGGCTCTCCACATCGCCGACACTACCCCTGGCCACCCCACACCGCCGTCGCGCCGCTGTGCCCGGCCCGTACGGCGTAGTACGCGACGGCCACGGCGAGGACCACGGAGACGGCCGAGACCACGACCGTCAGCGCGCGGGGCGCGGGACCTGAGGCGCCCTCGGGGCCGCGCCGGGCGCGGGTGAGGACGACCAGCACGAGGGAGGCGACGGCCAGCACGGCGGTCAGCGGCAGCAGGAAGTCCGCGAACGAGGAGTGGAACTCCACCGCCTCCGGGGTGTTCCCCTGGAACATCCGGTGCTCCAGCGCCTCGCCGCTCTCCTTGGCGGCGAACACGGAGACCGGCGCGGCCAGCGCGCACAGCACCAGCGCCCAGTCCAGCTTGTGCCGGAACCTGGGCAGCACCGCGTACGCGATCGCCAGCAGCGCCAGCAGCGGCGCGAACGCCACGGCGGCGTGGACGATCAAGGCATGTGCGGGGAGGCCGAAGACGCGGTCGAACATCTGCATCGCTCCTGAGTACGGGGGCCGGGCGAGCGCGCGAGGGTGCCCCCGGCGCCTCACCCTGATACGGATTCGATCGCCAGGAGGTTCCCAGGAAGATCTGAGAACAAGATGAGCGACTGAACCACTGGTGATACCCGTGGGGCGCCTGCTTTACACGAACCCAACGAGGATCACGGATAGAGTGACGCAGCAGTCGTAAACAAGGGAAAAAGGGAAGGCATAGCGGTGACCGACACTGATCGGCAGAAGCAGCCGGCTCCGTACCGGAGCACGGCCAGGCGCACGACCCCCCTCGGTTCCCGGGGCTTCCACCTCGGACTGGGGCTCGGTGTCCTCGCACTGGCGGGCGGCCTCGCGGCCTGCAGTGGCGGCCCGGACACCACCAACGCCGCGGCCACCGCGTCGGCCTCGCCGTCGTCCGCCGGCCCTTCGGCGGTGCCGTCGACGCTGGCCCCGTCGACTCCGACGGCCAAGCCCGCGGACCTGCGCAAGCTGACCTGCGAGTACCGCAAGGACGACACGGGGAGCCCGGCGAAGTTCGTCGGCTATCCGCCGAAGAGGCTGAGCGCGGCCGTCATCAAGGCGAGCACGATGACGATCAAAACCAACCTCGGCGACATCGTGATCGAGCTGGCCACCGGCGACGCGCCCTGCACGGTGAACTCGTTCGCGTTCCTGGCGAGGAAGAACTTCTTCGACAACACCGTGTGCCACCGCCTCACCACGGTGGAGACGAACGGCCTCGGCCTCCTGCAGTGCGGCGACCCCCAGGCCAAGGGCGACGGGGAGAACCCGACGGACGGCACCGGCGGCCCGGGTTACCTGTTCAACGACGAGAACCTGGGCCCGCAGTACACGCGGGGCGTGGTCTTCATGGCGCAGCCGGGTGACGCGTCCAACTCCAACGGCAGCCAGTTCGCGATCTCGTACACCGACGAGAACGCCCAGCTCCCGCAGGCGTACACGCCCTTCGGCATGGTGAAGAAGGGCATGGACATCGTCGACAAGATCGTCAAGGGCGGCGTGAACACCGCCAAGGACGGCGTCGACATCACCAGCGACGACGGCGGCTCCAACGCCCCGAAGATCAAGGTGAGGATCAGGGACGTCACGGTCTCCTAGCGACGGAGGCCACCGCGAACGCCACGGCCGCCGCCCCCGGTGAGGGGGCGGCGGCCGTCGCGTTCTGTCAGCTCTCGGCCGGCGCCTGGGCCTGCGCCTCCGCCTTGGGCTTGGCGTCCACCCCGGCCTCCTTGCGCTGGTCCACCGAGATGGGCGTGGGAGCGCCGGTGAGCGGGTCGTAGCCGGACGCGGTCTTCGGGAAGGCGATGACGTCCCGGATCGACTCGCCGCCCGCCAGGAGCATGCAGATGCGGTCCCAGCCGTAGGCGATGCCCCCGTGCGGCGGCGGGCCGTACTTGAACGCCTCCAGCAGGAAGCCGAACTTGCTCTCCGCCTCCTCCTTGGAGATGCCGAGCACGTCGAACACACGCTGCTGCATCTCGGCCCGGTGGATTCGAATGGAGCCGCCGCCGATCTCCATGCCGTTGCAGACCATGTCGTAGGCGTACGCGAGGGCCTCGCCCGGGTGGTCCTGGAAGTTGTCGGCCCATTCGGGCTTCGGCGAGGTGAACGGGTGGTGCACGGCCGTCCAGCCGCCCTCGCCGTCCTCCTCGAACATGGGGGCGTCGACGACCCACAGGAACGACCACTGCGACTCGTCGATGAGGTCGCAGCGGCGGCCGATCTCCAGGCGGGCCGCGCCGAGCAGCTCGCGGCTGGCCGACCGGGCGCCGGCCGCGAAGAACACGGCGTCGCCCGGCTGGGCGCCCGTCTTGGCGGCGAGACCGGAGAGCTCGGTCTCCGACAGGTTCTTGGCGACCGGGCCGCCGAGAGTCCCGTCCTCCTGGACCAGCACGTAGGCCAGGCCGCGGGCGCCACGGGACTTGGCCCACTCCTGCCAGGCGTCCAGCTCCTTGCGGGTCTGGGAGGCGCCCCCCGGCATGACGACGGCGCCCACGTACGGCGCCTGGAAGACGCGGAAGGAGGTGCCGGCGAAGTAGTCGGTCAGCTCGGTCAGCTCGATCCCGAACCGCAGGTCCGGCTTGTCGGAGCCGTACCGGGCCATGGCCTCGGCGTACGTCATGCGGGGCAGCGGCGCCGGCAGCTCGTAGCCGACGGTCTCCCGCCAGATCCGCCCGACGAGCGCCTCGCCCAGCTCGATCACGTCGTCCTGGTCGACGAACGACATCTCGATGTCGATCTGGGTGAACTCCGGCTGCCGGTCGGCCCGCAGGTCCTCGTCGCGGAAGCACCGGGCGAGCTGGTAGTAGCGCTCCAGGCCGGAGACCATGAGCAGCTGCTTGAACAGCTGCGGCGACTGCGGCAGGGCGTACCAGTTGCCCGGCTGGAGCCGCACCGGCACCAGGAAGTCGCGGGCGCCCTCGGGTGTGGACCGCGTCAGGTTGGGCGTCTCGACGTAGACGAAGCCGCGCTCCCGCATGACCTCGTTGGCCAGGTACGTCGCCTGGGAGCGCACCCGCAGGGCGTTCGCGATCTGCTGGCGGCGGATGTCGAGGTAGCGGTACTTCAGCCGCGCCTCCTCCGAGACGCCCGCGCCGCCCTCGATCGGGAACGGCAGCGGGGCCGACTCGCTCAGCACCTCCACCTCGGAGGCGACGACCTCGATCTCGCCCGTGGGCAGATCGGCGTTCTCGTTGCCCGAGGGGCGCAGGCGGACCTCGCCCGTCACCTTGACGCAGTACTCCGAGCGCAGGTCGTGGGCGTGGTCCTCCTCGCGGAAGACCACCTGGGCCGAGCCGGAGGCGTCGCGCAGGTCGATGAACACGACGCCGCCGTGGTCGCGGCGGCGCGCCACCCATCCGGCCAGCGTCACCTGCCGGCCGGCATGCTCCTTACGAAGCGTCCCTGCTTCGTGGGTGCGGATCACGAGACTTTCCCCTTCAGAACGTCGACGACCTCCGCGAGCGGCACCGCGGTCTGGTCGGCTGTGGTCAGGTCCTTCACTTGCACGGCGCCCGCCTCGATGTCCCGGTCGCCGAGGATCAGGGCGTAGCGGGCGCCACTGCGGTCGGCCGCCTTCATCGCGCCCTTGACCCCCCGGCCGCCGAACGCCATGTCGACCGCGAGGCCGGCCCGGCGCAGCTCCGCGACCAGCGGGAAGATCCGCCGCCTGGCGTCCTCCCCCAGCGGGACGGCGAACACGTCGAGGTGCCGCGGGCGCTCGCCCAGCAGGCCCTCGGCCTCCATGGCCAGCACGGTACGGTCGACGCCGAGCGCCCACCCCACGCTGGGCAGCGCCGGGCCGCCGATCATCTCACTCAGTCCGTCGTACCGGCCTCCCCCGCCGACCGCCGACTGCGCGCCGAGCCCGTCGTGCAGGAACTCGAACGTGGTGCGGGTGTAGTAGTCGAGACCGCGGACCAGCCGGGGGTCGTCGGCGTAGGCCACGTCGGCCGCGGTGAGCAGCCCCCTGACCTCCTCGTGGTAGGCCTTGCAGGCCCCGCAGAGGTGGTCGGTCACGAGCGGCGCCCCGGTCAGCTGGGCCTGCACCTCGGGGCGCTTGTCGTCCAGCACCCGCAGGGGGTTGATCTCCACCCGGCGGCGGGTCTGCTCGTCGAGGTCGAGGCCGCGCAGGAACTCCTGCAGCGCGGCCCGGTAGGCGGGGCGGCACTCCTTGCAGCCGAGCGAGTTGATCAGCAGCCGCACCCCGCGCAGGCCGAGCCCGCGGTAGCCGTCGGCGGCCAGCACGATCAACTCGGCGTCGAGCGCCGGATCCTCCGCGCCCAGCGCCTCGGCCCCCACCTGGGAGAAGTGGCGGTAGCGGCCGGCCTGGGCCCGCTCGTAGCGGAAGTAGCTGCCGGAGTACCAGAGCTTGATGGGCAGCGGGCCGCCGTACAGGCCGTGCTCAAGGACGGCCCGCACCACGCTGGCCGTCCCCTCGGGGCGCAGCGTGAGCGACTGGCCGCCCCGGCTCTGGAACGTGTACATCTCCTTGGTCACGATGTCGGTCGACTCGCCGACGCCGCGGGAGAACAGCCCCGTGTCCTCGAACGCGGGGGTCTCGATGTAGCCGTAGCCCGCGCGGCGCGCCGGCGCGGACAGGCCGTCGCGCACGGCGAGCGCCCACTCCGAACGCGGCGGCATCCAGTCGAAGGTGCCCTTGGGCGCCTGAAACGTCATTAGATTCCCCTGCTCGGGCCCTCGTGCGGCGCGGCCTCCCTGACGTAGGGGTTGGTCGCGCGCTCGCGGCCGATTGTCGTCTGTGGTCCGTGACCGGGCAGGACCGTCGTGTCGTCCGGCAGCGTCATCGTCCTGGCGAGGCTGCCCAGGATGGTGGGGTAGTCCCCGCCCGGAAGGTCGGTGCGGCCGATGGAGCCGGCGAACAGCAGGTCGCCCGAGAACAGGATCTGGGTGTCCTCGTACGGCGTCCTGAACGTCACCGACCCCCTGGTATGGCCGGGAGTGTGGTCCACGGTGATCTCCAGGCCGGCCAGGCTCATGGTCGCGCCGTCGGACAGCTCCCTGACGTCGTCCGGCTCGGTGAACTCCAGCCCCCCGAACAGCTGCTTCGTCTCCGCGGAGAACCCCTTCGCCGGATCGGACAGCAGATCGCGGTCGTCGGGGTGGATCCACGCGGGCACGTCGCGCGCGCCGCAGACGGGGACGACCGACCAGACGTGGTCGATGTGGCCGTGGGTGAGCAGCACGGCGACGGGCTTCAGACGGTGCTCGCGCAGCAGCTCGTCGAGGCCTGCGACCGCGTCCTGACCTGGGTCGACGACGACGCACTCCTCGCCTGGGGCGGGAGCGGCGACATAGCAGTTGGTCTGGAACGACCCTGCGGGAAACCCGGCGACGAGCACGAAGCGGCCTCTGCGTCTCGTGAGGATGTATCAAGGATTACGCGAGCGAATGTAACCGAAGGGTACCGGTGCGGGTCGGCGGGCTGCGAACCAATACCCGTCTGCCGATACGATTCGCCCACCTCAATAGTCATTCTTGGAGTAGTCGAGCCGGATGCTATAGAACGAGCAGTCCTTCGCCGAGCGCCCGCCCGGCGCGGCGGCACGCTCCGGCGAGATCGAGATCCGAGCGCGCGATCATGGGAAACACACGCAGTCGGGAGGTCGAAGTGGTCACCGGCAAGGACCGTCAGAAGCAGCTGGCCCGGGAGCACTACCGGAGGCAGATGCAGGCACGCGTCGAGCGCCAGAAGAAGACCAGGCGCAACGCGGTCATCGGCACCAGCGTCGCGGTCGTGGTCGTGATCGGCGCGGTCGTCGCCGCCACGACCCTGCTGGGACGCAAGGACTCCGCCACCACGGCCTCCGCGGCCTCGCCGGCGCCGAGCGCGAGCGCGGCGGCCGCCGCCGATCCCAAGCCGTACGACCCCTCGACGGGCACCTGCGGGTACGTCGCCGACAAGGGCAGCGGCCAGGTCAAGGACGTGGGCATGCCGCCGGCCAAGGTCAGCACCGCCCCGGCGACCATGACCATCAAGACGAACCTGGGCGACATCGTGGCGACGCTCGACTCGTCGAAGGCGCCGTGCACGGTCAACTCGTTCAAGTTCCTCGCCTCGAAGGACTACTTCGACGACACCCACTGCCACCGGATGGGCACGAGCTTCCCGATCCTGCAGTGCGGCGACCCGCTGGCCAAGGCCGACGGCAAGAACCCGACCGACGGCCAGGGCGGCCCCGGCTACCGGTTCGCGAACGAGAACCTGACGGGCGCCAAGTACACCCGCGGCGTCATCGCGATGGCCAACAGCGGGCCCAACACGAACGGCAGCCAGTTCTTCATCGTGTTCGGGGACACCGGGCTGACCCCGGACTACACCCCCTTCGGTACCGTGACCAAGGGGCTTGAGATTCTGGACAAGGTCGCCAAGAAGGGCGTCATCGCCGGTCCCGCCGGTGACGGGACGGGCGCGCCGAAGCAGCCGGTCATCATCAAAGACGTGACAATCACCAGCAAGAGCTGACGTAATACAACCAAGGGCATTTCGGGCCCTGGAGGCTGATTCAAGTGCGGGAGGACACGGTGACCACCGACCCGTGGGGCCGGGTAGACGAGGACGGCACCGTCTACGTGCGTACGGCTGAGGGAGAACGGGCCGTCGGGTCCTGGCAGGCCGGTGAGCCGGAGGAGGCGCTGGCCTACTTCCGCCGCAAGTTCGACGAGCTGGCCGGGCAGGTCCAGCTCCTCGAGCAGCGGGTGCGCGGGACGGACCTGGCGCCCGCGCAGGCCGAGGCGAGCATCGCGAAGCTGAGGGAGGCGGTCGCCGAGGCCCACGCCATCGGCGACCTCGGCTCCCTGCAGGAGCGGCTCGCGGCGCTGAGCGACTTCGTGGGCAAGCGGCGCGAGGAGGTGCGGGCCGCGCGCGACCAGGCCCGCGTGCACGCCCGCGAGACGAAGGAGCGCATCGTCGCCGAGGCGGAGCGCATCGCCGAGGAGACCACCCACTGGAAGTCCGGCGGGGAGCGGCTGCGCCAGCTGGTCGAGGAGTGGAAGGCGGCCGAGCGCATCGACCGCGCCACCGAGGCCACGCTGTGGAAGAGGCTGTCCACGGCGCGCACGGCGTTCGCCAAGCGGCGCAAGGCGTACTTCTCCTCGCTGGACGAGCAGCGCGACGCGGTCAGGAGCGCCAAGGAGCGCATCGTGGTCGAGGCGGAGGCGCTGGCCGGCTCGACCGACTGGAACGCCACGGCCGCGGCCTACCGCGAGCTCATGCGCCAGTGGAAGGCCGCGGGACGGGCCTCGCGCGAGGCCGAGGACGAGCTGTGGGCCCGGTTCAAGGGCGCGCAGGACGAGTTCTTCCAGGCCCGGTCGGCCGTGTTCGCCGAGCGGGACGCGTCGTTCGCGGCCAACGCCGAGGTCAAGGAGGCGCTGCTCGCCGAGGCGGAGAAGCTGCTGCCGGTGACCGACGCCCGGGCGGCCAGGAGCGCCATGCGGACGCTGCTGGAGCGCTGGGAGGCGGCCGGACCGGTGCCGCGCGACCTGCGCGACCGGCTGGAGGGCGGCCTGCGCAAGGTCGAGGACGCCGTCCGGCGGGCCGAGGACAGCGAGTGGAAGCGCTCCAACCCCGAGGCCCGGGCGCGCGCCCAGGACACGGTCAACCAGCTGCGCCGGTCGATCGACCAGCTGGAGGGCCGCCTGTCGAAGGCCCGTACGGCGGGCCGCGACAAGGACGTCAAGGAGGCGGAGGAGGCCCTGGCCGCCCGCCGCTCGTGGCTGGAGGAGGCCGAGCGCACGCTCGCCGAGTTCTCCTGACCCCCTGGGACCAGTGACGTGATCTTGCAGAGGCGGGGTTCTGCAAGGTCACGACCGGCGGCCCGTGACGGCGACGGCGTCGGCGTGCGGTCGCGCCTCGGACGGCAGAGGCGGCCGGTTCAGCTGGTCACGCGGTAGACGTCGTAGACGCCCTGCACGTTGCGCACGGCCTTGAGGACGTGGCCCAGGTGCTTGGGGTCGCCCATCTCGAAGGTGAACTTGCTGACCGCCACCCTGTCCCTGGTCGTGGCGACCGAGGCGGACAGGATGTTCACGTGTTGGTCGGACAGGGTCCGCGTGACGTCCGACAGCAGCCGGGGCCGGTCGAGCGCCTCCACCTGGATGGCGACGAGGAAGACCGAGTCGTCGCCCGGCGACCACGACACCTGCACCAGCCGGTCGGCCTGCGTGCTGAGCTGCTCGACGTTGGGGCAGTTGGTGCGGTGGACCGACACCCCGTGACCGCGCGTGACGAACCCCACGATCTCGTCCCCCGGGACCGGCGTGCAACATCGCGACAGCCGGACCCACACGTCCGGGTCGCCCGCCACGATCACGCCGGCGTTCGAGTTGGCCCTCAGACGGCCCTTGAGCCGCGTCGGGACCTGGGCCTCGGCGATGTCCTCCTCGGCGCCCTCGACGCCGCCCAGGCTCTGCACGAGCTTGTCCACGACGGACTGGGCCGCGACGTGCCCCTCGCCCACCGCGGCGTACAGCGCGGAGACGTCGGGGTAGCGCAGGTCGCGGGCGAGGGCCAGCAGCGCCTCGCCGGACATCAGCCGCTGGAGCGGCAGGCCCTGCTTGCGCATCGCCCGCCCGATGGCCTCCTTGCCGGCCTCGATCGCGGTCTCGCGCCGCTCCTTGGTGAACCACTGCCGGATCTTGTTGCGGGCGCGGCCGCTCTTGACGAACTTCAGCCAGTCGCGCGAGGGGCCGGCGTCCGGCGACTTGGAGGTGAAGATCTCCACCGTGTCGCCGTTGCCGAGGCGGCTCTCCAGCGGGACGAGACGGCCGTTCACGCGGGCGCCGATGCACCGGTGGCCCACCTCGGTGTGCACGGCGTAGGCGAAGTCGACCGGCGTCGCGCCCTCGGGCAGCGCGATGACCTGGCCGCGCGGGGTGAAGACGAACACCTCCGACACCGACAGGTCGAAGCGCAGCGACTCCAGGAACTCCCCGGGATCGGAGGTCTCCTTCTGCCAGTCGAGCAGCTGCCGCAGCCAGGCCATGTCGTTGACCTGCTTGACCTTGCCCGCCCCGGCGCCGTTCATCTCCTCCTTGTACTTCCAGTGGGCGGCGACGCCGTACTCCGCGCGGTTGTGCATGGCGCGGGTGCGGATCTGCAGCTCGATCGCCTTGCCCTCGGGACCCATGACCGTCGTGTGCAGCGACTGGTACATGTTGAACTTCGGCATGGCGATGTAGTCCTTGAACCGGCCCGGCACCGGCTTCCACTGCGCGTGGATCGTTCCGAGCGCGGCGTAGCAGTCGCGGACCGTGTCGACCAGGACGCGGATGCCCACCAGGTCGTAGATGTCGTCGAAGGCGACACCCTTGGCGATCATCTTCTGGTAGATGGAGTAGTAGTGCTTGGGCCGGCCGCGCACGGTCGCCTTGATCTTGGCCTCGCGCAGGTCGGCCGAGACCTTCTCGATCACCTCGTGGAGGAACAGGTCACGCCGGGGCGCGCGCTCCGACACCATCCGGGCGATCTCGTCGTATCGCTTCGGGTAGAGCATGGCGAACGCGAGGTCCTCCAGCTCCCACTTGATGGTGTTCATGCCCAGGCGGTGGGCCAGCGGCGCGAAGATCTCCAGCGTCTCGCGGGACTTCTGCTGGCGCTTATGCTCCGGCATGTAGCGCATCGTGCGCATGTTGTGGAGGCGGTCGGCGAGCTTGATGACCAGCACGCGGATGTCGCGCGACATCGCGACGACCATCTTGCGCACGGTCTCGGCCTGCGCCGCGTCGCCGAACTTCACCTTGTCGAGCTTGGTGACGCCGTCGACGAGCAGCGCGATGTTGTCGCCGAAGTCGGCCCGTAACTCGTCGAGGCTGTAGGCCGTGTCCTCCACGGTGTCGTGCAGCAGCGCCGCGCACAGCGTCTCGTCGTCGGTGCCCAGCTCGGCCAGGATCGTCGCCACGGCCAGGGGGTGGGTGATGTACGGGTCGCCGCTCTTCCGCTTCTGGTCCCGGTGGTGGTAGGCGGCGACGTCGTACGCACGCTCGATCAGGCGCAGGTCCGCCTTGGGATGGGTCGCCCGCACCGTCTTGAAGAGCGGCTCCAGCACCGGATTCATAGCACCCCACTGCCCCCCGAACCGGGCGAGCCTACGTCGTGTGGCCGGCGCCGGTCGGTCCTCCGCGACGGCCGCTTCCTCGTGCTCCGCGTCCGCGGGCACGTCGACGGGCTCGGGGGCGTCGCGGGAGACGATTCCGCGATCAGCCCGCGCGCTGTCGGGCACGACCACATCACGGGGCACACAGACTCCTCACGTCGAGTCCAGATTCCTCAGTGTATCCGTGCTGCCACAGCGCTCCCCGCCGCCCGCCCCGCTCCGCGCCCGCTCAGACGCTGACGAGGACGCGGACGTCCACCCCGGGAAGGCGGTCCCGGCCGGCGAGGAAGGACAGCTCCATCAGGAACGACGCCGCGACCACCTGCGCGCCCGCCCTCCTGACCAGCTCCACGGCCGCCTGGGCGGTGCCGCCCGTGGCGAGGACGTCGTCCACGATGAGGACCCGGTCGCCGGGCGCGAACGCGTCGGCGTGCACCTCGATCGTCGCGGAGCCGTACTCCAGATCATAGGACTCCGCCAACGTCGCGGCGGGCAGTTTGCCCTTCTTGCGGACCGGCACGAAGCCCGCGCCGCTCTGGTAGGCGACCGGGGCCGCGAGGATGAAGCCCCGCGCCTCGATGCCTACGACCTTGTCGAACGCCAGGCCGTCCGCCAGTTCGTCGACGACCTGGGTGAAGGCCGCGTGGTCGGCCAGCAGCGGCGTGATGTCCTTGAAGAGGATCCCCGGCTTCGGATAGTCGGGGACGTCCCTGATGAGCGTGGTCCAGTCGGTCACGACGCCCACCTTAGAGCCTTTCCGCGGCCGCGCACGCGCCCGTGGAGCGCCGAGAGCGCCCCCGCCGCCCAGTCGGGCCGCGGAGGCGCTCTCGGTGTGCCGTGGCGCCTCTAGCGCTTCTTGCGCTTGTCGGAGCCGGGGACCGCGCCGTTCTGCGATCCGGCGGGCACGGCCTCCTTCGCGTCGCGGGCCGCGGCCTTGGCCGCGGAGGTCTGCCTGGCCGCCACGCGGCGGGCCAGGGCCTGCCACTGCGGCTCGCGCTCCTTGAGTGTCACCAGGATCGGCGTCGCCACGCACAGGGACGAGTACGTGCCGACGATCATGCCGACGAACAGGGCCAGCGACAGGTCCTTCAGCGTGCCCGCGCCGAGCAGCGTGGTGCCGACGAACAGGATCGCCGCCACCGGCAGGATCGCGACGAGCGAGGTGTTCAGCGACCGGATCAGCGTGTGGCTGAGCGCGTTGTTGGCGGCCTGGGTGTAGGTCATCTTCGCGCTCGTGCCGAGCTTGGAGGTGACCTCCTTGATCATGTCGAACACGACGACCGCGTCGTACAGCGAGTATCCGAGGATGGTGAGGAAGCCCAGCATGGTGGCCGGGGTGACCTCGAACCGCGACCAGGCGTAGATGCCGGCCGTGATCACGAGGTCGTGGAGGAGGGCCACGATGGCCGCCAGGGCCATCCGCCACTCGAACGCCACCGACAGGTACAGCATGATCGCGATCATGAAGACCGCGAGGCCGATCCACGCCTTCTGGGAGACCTCGCCGCCCCAGGTCGCGCCGATGACCTGGGAGCTGACCTCCTTGTCCGGCATGCCGAACCGCTCGGCCACGGCCTGCTGGACCTTGGTCACCTCGGCGCCGTCGAGGCTCTCGGTGGTGACCCGCCAGCTGTTCTGGCCGGCCTGCTGCACGATGATCTGGTGCGGGCCGGCCGCGCCGACCGTGTCGCGGATCTGCTCGACGCTGGAGCCCGTCGTGCGGGGGAAGTCGAAGACCGACCCGCCCCGGAACTCCACACCCAGGTTGAGCCCGTTGACGATCAGGCCGACGATCGACAGCAGCAGCAGCGCGGCCGACAGGCCGTACCAGATCTTGCGCTTGCCGACGAAGTCGATGTCGATGTCGCCGCGGTAGAGGCGGCTGATCACGCCCGCCATCACGCCTCCTGCATGGTCTGCTCGGCGGGGCTCGTACGGCCCATGCGCTCCGCGTCGAGTCCGGACAGCTTGTGGCCCTTGGCGAAGAACCTCATCCGCGCCGCCACCGCCATGAGCGGCTTGGTGAAGAGGAAGACCACCAGGATGTCGATGAGCGTCGTCAGGCCCATCGCGAACGCGAAGCCGGCCACGCCGCCGACCGCGAGGAAGAACAGCACGATGGCCGCGATGAACATGACGGCGTCGGCCACCAGGATCGTCCGCCGCGCCCGCCGCCAGGCGACCTCGACGGCCGACCGGAGCGTCCGGCGGCCCTCCTTGATCTCGTCGCGGATGCGTTCGAAGTAGACGATGAACGAGTCGGCGGTGATGCCGATCGAGACCACCAGGCCGATGATGTGCGGCAGCGAGAGCCGGAACCCGGCGTTGTGGCTGAGGATCGTCACGATCGAGTACGTGACGACGGTCGCCACGATGAGGCTCGCCACGCCGATCAGGCCGAGGCCGCGGTAGTAGAGCAGCAGGTAGATCACGACGATCAGCAGGCCGAACGCGCCGGAGATGAGGCCGCCGCGCAGCTGGTCCTGGCCGAGCGTCGAGGAGACCGAAGTGACCTCGCTCTGCCGGAACTTCAGCGGCAGGGAGCCGTACTTGAGCTGGTCGGCCAGCTCGGTCGCGCTCGTCTGGTTGAAGTTGCCGGAGATCCGGGCGCTGCCGCCCGGGATGGCCTCCTCGATCGTCGGCGCGACGACGACGACGCCGTCGAGCACGTTGGCGAGCTGGTTGCGCGGCGCCGGGAGGCTCGTGATCCGCCGGGTGATGTCGGCGAACTGCGAGGCGCCCTTCGACTTGAAATTGACCTGGACGATCCACTCGCCGGTGGTCGGGTCGGTGCCCGCCTGGGCCCCGCTGATCTCGGTGCCCTGGACGGCGGCCTTGTCGAGGATGTACCGGACCGTGCCGTCGTCGCTGCACGCGACGATCTGCTTGCTCGGGTCGTCCTGCGCGCCCTGGCCGCGGTTCTTCGCGGTGCAGTCGATCTTGCGGAACTGGTCCAGCAGCGCCGGCTCGATCCCGCTCGTGTCCTGCCCGGCCAGCGGGTCGTCGCTCGCCTGCGCGCTCGGGGCGGCCGACGGGGAGGCGCTCGGCGTGGGCGTCGGGCTGGCCTTGGCCCCCGCGCCCCTGGCGCCGTGCTTGCGGCCCGTCGCGCCGTTCGCGTGCTGCCCCGTCGCGGCGTTCGCGTGCCGCGCGGTCGGCGAGGGCGTCGGCGCGGTGAGGGCCGAGGACAGCGCCCGGCCGGCCGGCGTCGCGCCGGCGTTCGGCGTGGCGCTCGCCCCGGCGCTCGCGGCCGCGCCCGGGCTCGCCGAGCCGCTCGGAGTCGGGGCGGCCGTCGGCATCTGCGCGGGCTGCTCCTTCGCGGAGGCCGCCGCGAGGACCTGGCGCATGCGCAGCTCGGCCGTGGTGGAGACGAGCTTGAGAGCCTCCTGCTGGCCGACACCCGGGATCGAGATCACGATGTTGTCGTTGGCCCGGGCGACCTCGGCGTCCGAGAGTCCCTGCCCGTTGACGCGCGCGCGGATGATGGTGATGGCGCGGTCGATGCTCTCCGACGGCGGAGCCTTGCCAGTCGTGGTGACCGGCGAGAGCGTCACCGTGGTGCCGCCCGCGAGGTCGAGGCCGAACTTGGGGACGAACGCCTTCTGCAGGGCGATCGTCGCGCCCATGGCGAGGATGAGCGCGAGGAGCAGCAGGAGCGTGCGTCCCGGCCTGCTCTGGCTACTGGTCGGTGGGGCCACTGGAGGTCAGTTCTTTCGTCAAAGGATGTGTGATCAGCCTACTCAGGACTGCTTGGTGCTCGTATCGTCTCCGTCCCCCGTGTCGGGCCTGTCCACGACGGGACCGTCGGTGATCGTGTCGTCGGCCGGCCCGGGGACGTCGTCCACGGGCGTCAGCACGCGGCCGATCGCCCCCTTCACCCAGCGCGTCTGGACACCCGGGGCCACCTCGAGCAGGACGTCGTCGTCCTCCAGCCCGACCACGGTGCCGAACAGGCCCGTGGTGGTCATGACCCGCGCCCCCGGGGCCAGGGAGTTCTGCATCTGGGCCTGCTCCTGCTGCCGCTTGCGCTGCGGACGGATCAGGAGGAAATAGAACACCACTACCAGCAAGATCAGTGGCAGGAACGTCCCAAGCGGGTTGTTACCCACGGGGGCCACCCTTTCCGTTACGTGATGAACCGGCCGGAGCCGGAGGTCGTGTGCGCTTCCATGCGCGGCCGCGGCGACGGTGTGCGTCGGCGTAAGCGGCCAGTCAAGCCACGCAGTGTATGCGAGGCTCCGGAAGCCCGGCAACGAGGCCACGATCCGGCGCGCGGGAAAGTTCCCATTTCGTGCGGTTCGCAATCGTTCTGTGATCAGTGCTGGTCCCGACAACACGCATGTACGACTTGCGCCGTCCCGTTTCTCCGCGTTGCCGCCGATACCCGGTCGCCCGCTGAGGGCGCTACGCGTCGTCGAAGAGCGTCGACACGGCCGGGAATCCGAAGGCGTCAGGAGGCGGAGTCAGACCGAGGTGCGCCCACGCGGCGGCGGTGGCCACCCGGCCCCGCGGCGTGCGGGCGAGCAGGCCCTGCCGGACCAGGAACGGCTCGGCGACCACCTCCACGGTCTCGGGCTCCTCCCCCACCGCGACGGCCAGGGTGGACAGGCCCACAGGCCCGCCGCCGAACTTGCGCAGCAGCGTGGTGAGCACGGCCCGGTCGAGCCGGTCGAGCCCCTCCGCGTCGACCTCGTACAGGTTGAGCGCGGCGGCCGCCACCTCGCGGCTGATCGTGCCGCTCGCGCGGACCTCGGCGTAGTCGCGCACCCGCCGCAGCAGCCTGTTGGCGATGCGGGGCGTGCCGCGCGAGCGGCGGGCGATCTCGTGCGCGCCGTCCGTCGGGAGCTCGACCGCCATGAGCCTGGCCGACCGGAACAGCACCTGCTCCAGCTCGGCGACCTCGTAGAAGTCCATGTGCGCGGTGAAGCCGAACCGGTCGCGCAGCGGCGCAGGCAGCAGGCCCGCCCGCGTCGTCGCCCCCACCAGGGTGAACGGGGAGATGTCGAGGGGGATGGAGGTCGCCCCGGGGCCCTTGCCGACCACGATGTCCACGCGGAAGTCCTCCATCGCGAGGTAGAGCATCTCCTCGGCGGGGCGGGCCATCCGGTGGATCTCGTCGATGAACAGGACCTCGCCCTCGGTCAGCGTCGACAGGATCGCGGCGAGGTCGCCGGCGCGCTCCAGGGCGGGCCCCGAGGTCATCCGCAGCGGCGCGCCCAGCTCGGCCGCGACGATCATGGCGAGGGTCGTCTTGCCCAGGCCGGGGCCGCCGCTCATCAGCACGTGGTCGGGCGGCCGGTTGCGGCGCACCGCGCTCTCCAGCACGAGGGACAGCTGCTCGCGCACGCGTCCCTGCCCGATGAACTCCTCCAGGCGCCTCGGCCGCAGCGCCGCCTCGATGGCGTGCTCGTCGCCCTCGGGCTCCGGCGCCACCAGGTCCCGGTCGAGGCTCACGCCGCACCTCCCCGGTCCGTTGAACGTTTCATCGCCCGGGCCCCGCTCACCGGACGCTCAGGGCGCGGAGGGCGGACTTCAGCAGCGCGGCGACCTCGGGCGCCCGCCCGGCCGCCGTCTCGGCGTCGGCCTCGGGGGCGACGGCCGCCACGGCCTCGTCGGCGTCCCTGGCCGAGTAGCCGAGGCCGACCAGGCCGGAGTGCACCTGGTCCCGCCAGGCGGGACGGGCCGCCGCGCCGTTCAGGGCGGCGTCGACGGCGTGGCCGGGAGTGCCGAGCTTGTCCTTGAGCTCCAGCACGATGCGCTGCGCGCCCTTCTGGCCGATGCCGGGGACCATGGTCAGCGCCCTGATGTCGGCGCTCGCCACCGCGACCCGCAGCGCGTTGGGCGTGTGCACCGCCAGCATCGCGAGCGCGAGGCGCGGCCCGACCCCGCTGGCGGTCTGCAGCAGCTCGAAGACGGCCCGCTCGTCGTCGGCGGCGAAGCCGTACAGGGTGAGGGACTCCTCGCGGACGACGAGGGAGGTCGCGAGCCGGGCGGGCTCGCCCACGCGGAGGGTGGCGAGCGTGCCGGGTGCGCAGTGGACGAGCACGCCGACGCCGCCCACCTCGACCACGGCGCTGTCGGGCCCGACGGCCGTCACCTGCCCCGCCACGGATGCGATCACCGAGCACTCCCTCCCCCAGGCGGACGCCTGGCCACAGTCCTACCAGAGCCCTCGTCCGCCAAAGGGCCTCCCGGCGCGGGTCCGGGACGCCGGGCCCGGGCGAGCGCCTCGGCGAGCCGGTTCTGGACGCCGCCGCGCCACACGTGGCAGATGGCCAGGGCGAGCGCGTCGGCCGCGTCGGCGGGCCTGGGCATCGCGTCGAGCCGCAGCAGCCGGGTGACCATCGTGCCGACCTGCTTCTTGTCGGCGTTGCCGTTCCCCGTGATGGCGGCCTTGACCTCGCTCGGCGTGTGCAGGGCGACCGGCAGCCCCCGTCGCGCGGCGCAGACGATCGCCACCGCGGACGCCTGGGCCGTCCCCATGACCGTGCGGACGTTGTGCTGGGCGAAGACCCGCTCGACCGCCACGGCGTCTGGCCGGACTTCGTCGAGCCAGCGCTCGATCTCCGCCTCGACCGCCACGAGGCGGGAGCCGATGTCGTCGCCCGCCGGGGTGCGCACCACGCCCACCGCCACGAGCCGCAGCGGCGCGCCGGGGCGGCCCTCCACGACGCCGAGCCCGCATCGCGTCAGCCCGGGGTCGACCCCCAGCACCCGCAGCTCGGGCAACCGCACGGCGCCTCCCTGGTCCGCCCGCCCAGCGGCACCGGGACCGCCGAACACGTGTTCGGCGGGCAACTCTACCGTGATCAGGCCGGGGCCGCGCGCCTCAGAAGTAGTCGATCATGTACGCGTCGCAGCCGAAGGCCGCGTCGAGGGCGTCGTCGGTCTCCGGCGAGCCGCCCGAGAGCAGTCCCGCACGGCGGAGCGTGGCGGTCGGGACCCCGGCGTACAGGGCGGACAGGCCGCCAATCGTGAAGCGGGACGGCGACCCGGCCGGCCCTGAGGTCTCGGCCGTGCAGCCGCCGTCCGCCACCCGCAGGCGCCACATGCCCGAGTTGGACGACCGCAGGGCGTCGTCGACCTCGACGACCGCGTCGAGCGCGACGCCCGCGGGAAAACCCCGGCGCTCGACGGCGGCGGGCAGGTCGACGATCCGGAACATCCAGCGGTCCTGCGCGACCTCGTCCTTCGACCGCTCGCGCAGCAGCCACAGGACCGGGTCGCGGGGGTCGACGCAGGCCCGGACCGACTTCGCGACCGAGGAGGCCGACCCGACGAGCGACCAGAGGGCGCGGGCGGTGGCCTCGGAGCCGGCGACGAGGTTGTCCACCTCGATGTCCCCGCCGCTCCAGCGGTAGATCACGTAGCCGTCGTCGGCGAGGTAGCACATGTCGTCCTCGTCGCCGAGCCACAGGCGCCAGGTGCGCTCGTCCCAGCCCAGGGGGCCGGAGGAGCGGGCGGCGGCGTGCACCCGGTCGATCACGCCCATGAGCTCCGGCGCGTCGGCGGGCCCCATGCGGCGGATCTTCACGCCCGCGTCGGGCGGGGAGAGCGTACGCAGGGCCTCGGACGGCAGGGTGACCCGGTGCCGGACGCCGGCGTGCTCGTAGCCCACGCTCCGGTAGAGCGGCGTGGTGGCCGGGTAGAGCGCGGAGACCGGCTCCCCCAGCTCGGCGCAGCGCTCGATCACGGCCCGCATGAGCATGCGGCCCACCCCGCGCCCGCGGTCCTCGGGGGCGACGGTCACGCTGCCGATGCCGCCCATGGGCATCGCGCGGCCGTGCCACCACTGGCGGAACGGGTTGGTCCGGGCGGCGGCCACGAGCCGGGTGCCGTCGAACACGCCGAGGTAGCGGCGCTCGGGCAGCATCGGCGTGACCAGCTCACGCCAGGTCTGCGCGTCGCTCGCCGAGATGGGGCCGAACGCCCGCCTGCGGTTGTCGAGCACCGCGTCGAGGTCGTCGATGCCGAGGTCGCGAATCTCCACGAAGGAGAACCTATGCCGCGCCAGGCCGTCCGGGCGATCCGTTTTCCGCCGCCGCTCTCAGACCTCGAGCCTCTCCATGACCTCGTCGCTGACGTCGAAGTTCGCCCAGACGTTCTGCACGTCGTCGCTGTCCTCCAGTGCGTCGATGAGGCGGAACACCTTGCGGGCGCCCTCCTCGTCGAGCGGGACGTTGATCGTCGCCATGAAGCTCGCCTCGGCCGACTCGTAGTCGATGCCGGCGTCCTGCAGGGCCTTGCGGACCGGGATCAGGTCGGACGCCTCGGAGACGACCTCGAAGGTGTCGCCGAGGTCGTTGACCTCCTCGGCGCCGGCGTCGAGGACGGCCATCAGCACGTCGTCCTCGCTCAGCTCGCCCTTGGGGACGATCACGACGCCCTTGCGGTTGAACATGTACGACACCGAGCCCGGGTCGGCCAGCGAGCCGCCGTTGCGGGTGAGCGCGACGCGGACCTCGGAGGCCGCGCGGTTGCGGTTGTCGGTGAGGCACTCGATCAGGATCGCGACGCCGCCGGGACCGTAGCCCTCGTACATGATGGTCTGCCAGTCGGCGCCGCCGGCCTCGAGGCCGCCGCCGCGCTTGCGCGCCCGCTCGATGTTGTCGATCGGGACGGAGCTCTTCCTGGCCTTGGTGATGGCGTCGTACAGCGTCGGGTTGCCGTCCGGGTCGGGGCCACCGGTCCTGGCCGCGACCTCGATGTTCTTGATGAGCTTGGCGAACAGCTTGCCGCGCTTGGAGTCGAGCGCCGCCTTCTTGTGCTTCGTCGTCGCCCATTTCGAGTGGCCGGACATCGCCTAGAGCTCCCTCACCATTTCGACAAAGTACGAGTGCACCCGCGCGTCACCGGTCAGCTCCGGATGGAAGGACGTCGCGAGCAGCGGTCCCTGACGGACCGCGACGATCCTATCCCCCGGCGCTACTCGGCCCAGCACCTGAACGCCGGCGCCGAGGGATTGGACCCAGGGGGCGCGGATGAACACCGCGCGCGTCGTGCCGCGCCCGGCGAAGTCGAGATCGGCCTCGAACGAGTCCACCTGCCGGCCGAAGGCGTTGCGGCGGACCACCATGTCGATGCCGCCGAGGGTCTGCTGGCCCTCGATGCCGCCCTCGATGCGGTCGGCCAGCATGATCATGCCGGCGCAGGACCCGAAGGCGGGCATGCCCTCCTTGATGCGCAGCCGCAGCGGCTCCAGCAGCTCGAACGCGGCGGCGAGCTTCCACATCGCGGTCGACTCCCCGCCGGGGACGACGAGCGCGTCGACCGCGTCCAGCTCCTCCTGGCGGCGCACGGCGGACGCGGACGCGCCCGACGCCTCCAGCGCGCGCAGGTGCTCGCGCACGTCGCCCTGGAGGGCGAGCACACCGATCTTCGGCGCGGTCGTCACGGCGCTCCCTTCTTACGGCGACGATTCAGCGTATGGCCGGCTGTCCCGGCCGCCCAAACCGGACGGCTCAGGCCCGGCCGAGCCTGGCCAGGGCGGGCAGGGCGACCGACAGCGCCCGCCGCTCCTCGGGGGTGAGGGCGTCCAGCCGGCTGGCGAGGTAGGCGATCCTCGCCTCCCGCACGGTGCGCAGCCGGGCGCGGCCCTCGCTGGTCAGCTCCACCGTCCGCACCCGCGCGTCGGAGGCGTCGAACCCCCGGCTCACCAGGCCGGCCTCCTCCAGGCGGTTGACCTGGACGGTCATGGTGGGCAGCTGGACGCCGTGCTCCTCGGCCAGCTCGGTCATCCGGCGGGGGGCCTCCTCCAGGGAGCCGAGCACCGAGTACTGCTGCGCGGTGACGGGCTGGCCCGCCGTGGTCCTGCGCAGCAGCATCACGAGGTGGCGCAGCTCCAGGGACAGGCTCTCGGCCAGCCGGGCGGTCTCGTCCGTCGTCATGCTCGATCATCCGCCGGACGGCGGCCGGAGGCGCCGCGAGCGACGCCGCCGGCTCCCGTCACCGGAGGTCCTACCAGCCACGCTCGGCGAGGCGGTGCGGGACGGGGATGTCGTCGACGTTGATGCCGACCATGGCCTCGCCGAGACCGCGGGACACCTTGGCGATCACATCGGGGTCGTCGTAGAACGTGGTGGCCTTGACGATCGCCGCGGCGCGCCTGGCCGGGTCGCCGGACTTGAAGATGCCGGAGCCGACGAACACGCCCTCGGCGCCGAGCTGCATCATCATGGCGGCGTCAGCCGGGGTGGCGATGCCGCCGGCGGTGAACAGCACGACCGGCAGCCTGCCCTCGCGCGCGACCTCCGCCACCAGCTCGTACGGCGCCTGCAGCTCCTTGGCCGCGACGTACAGCTCGTCCTCCGGCAGGGAGGTGAGCCGCTTGATCTCGCCGCGGATCTTCCGCATGTGGGTGGTGGCGTTCGACACGTCGCCGGTGCCGGCCTCGCCCTTGGAGCGGATCATCGCGGCGCCCTCGGTGATGCGGCGCAGGGCCTCGCCGAGGTTGGTGGCCCCGCACACGAACGGCACGGTGAACTGCCACTTGTCGATGTGGTTGGCGTAGTCGGCCGGGGTCAGCACCTCGGACTCGTCGATGTAGTCGACGCCCAGCGCCTGGAGCACCTGGGCCTCGACGAAGTGCCCGATCCTGGCCTTGGCCATCACGGGGATCGACACCGCGGCGATGATGCCCTCGATCATGTCGGGGTCGCTCATCCGGGAGACGCCGCCCTGGGCGCGGATGTCGGCCGGGACCCGCTCCAGCGCCATGACGGCGACGGCCCCGGCGTCCTCAGCGATCTTGGCCTGCTCCGGGGTGACGACGTCCATGATGACGCCGCCCTTGAGCATCTCGGCCATCCCGCGCTTCACACGGGCGGTGCCGACGGCGGTGGTCTCGTTGACTTCGGGGACGCTGCTGGACACGGTCTACCTCACGACGGCGGGCCTACGGGTTTCCCCTCCATCGTAGGTCCTGACCGATCCCGACCCTGACGTACCACTATGTCAGGGTCGATCACGCGTTTTGTACGAGATGACCATCAAGGGGCGACGGGCTTGCGCGAGGCGAGCACCACCCAGACCTGTCCGCGGGCGAACGCCATCGGCTTGCCGTCCGCGGTCGTGTAGGTCGTGCCCTCCTTCTCGGAGGGTCGCGACCACCGCATCCGGTAGGCCTGGCCGTCCCGCAGGACGACGCCGGTGCCCTTCCCGACCGTGTGCACGAGCGGGGTGTAGCTGCCGTGGAAGTCGTGGAACTGCGACCGGTCGGTCTTCACCCACTGGATCACGACCGTGGGCGCGCCCTGCTGGCCGCCCTCGGCCGCCATGTCCTTGGCGCCGTCCTGCGTGACCAGCCACCGCTTCTCCGAAGCCGACCAGGCGAAGACGAAGCTCGCGGCCGGATACCTGACCGTCACCCGCTTCTGCGGCGTGCCTCCCGCCGGGGGCTCGTCGGAGAACGTGAACCCGATGTCGGCGGCCTTGGCGGCCTGCGGGGCGTGGGCCAGGAGCTTGCGCGGGCTGGCGAACAGGTTGTACGGCGCCACACGGCCGGGGACCCGCGTGTAGGCGGCGGGATCGCTGCTGTCGGACACGTCGTACAGCGGCGCCTTCTGCACGAACGGGATCATCTTGGTCTGCACGCCCGAGTAGGCCAGGGCGGGCTTGCCGAACTGCGGCAGGATGTGCAGGTCGGAGATGCGGGCGCTGCGGACCGGGCCGACCTGGGCGGGCAGCTTCGAGGAGAAGATCGCCATGATGCGGGTGAGGCCGCCCTCGACCTGCTCCAGGTAGACGATGTCGGCGCTGCGCAGGCCCATCTGCGGCTTGCCGGCCGAGGTGTTCTCGATCTTCACGGCGAGCACGGGCTTGCGCGCGCTCACCGGCCGCCCGGTGAACGGGTGCTCGGGCGGCGGGGTCGGCGACGGGGAGGCGGCGGCCGGGCTGCCCTCCCCCTGCGCGTGCGGGGCGCCGCCGCCGTCGGAGGAGCACGCCGCCCCGGTGAGGACGACCCCGAGGGCCAGCGTGTAGCCGATCACTGCCCGCACCGCAACAGCTCCTCCCCTGAAGAGCCCCCGTGACCAGGCACGACACGCCCGGTTTGGCGAACCCTCGCGATGAAACGGGACGAGCTTACCGGCCCGGGGCCCGGCTGCCCGCACCAATGCGGCAGAAGGGGTTATTCCGCGGCCAGAGACTCCGGCGGGGCGTCGTCGATCTCGAAGAACTGGGGGTAGTCGGTGTGCCCGGCCAGCCGCAGCGACCGGGCCAGCCAGCGCCGCTGGGCCGTCCGGGTGACGGCGGCGGCGTTGTTGTAGAACCGGCGGGAGTACACGACCTTGGCGACCGCCTCCTCCAGCTCGGCCAGCAGGGCCGACCCCGCGGGCAACTCGGCCAGCTTCTCCCGGAACCGCTCCTGGTCGACGACCGCGCGCAGCGTCCGCGACAGGTCGCTCTCGGCGTGCTCGCGCTCGTCGGGGCCCGCCGTACGGGCCTCGTGGGCGGCGGCGGCCAGCACGAGCGAGGTGGCGGGGTCGAGGATGCGGGACCCGGCCAGCTCCAGGCACACGGCGGCGCGGCGCAGCAGCGCGGCGTCCAGGGCGGCGTGGGCGGTCTCCAGCCGGATGTGCAGCCGGTCGAGGCGGCCGGCCCGCCACGAGACGTAGACGGCGGCGAGCACGACGATCACGCCCGCCACGAGGATCAGCGTCGTCACGAGATCTCCTCCACCACCCCGCCGGTGGCGTGGGTCACGGTCTCGTACACCCGGACGACCTCGCGCGCGACCGTCGACCAGTCGTACCTCCGCACGGCCTGGCGGGCCTCGTCCGACAGCTTGGCGCGGCGCGAGGGGTCGTCCAGCAGCCGGGCCGCCTCACGGGCGAGCGCCGCCGGGTCCCCCGTGGCGAACAGCGCGCCGGCCTGCCCGTCGCCGAGCACCCGGCGGAAGGCCGGGATGTCGCTGGCCAGGATCGGCGCGCCGGCCGACATGGCCTCGGTCAGCACGATGCCGAAGCTCTCGCCGCCCAGGTTGGGGGCGCAGAAGACGTCGACCGAGTGGTAGGCGCGGACCTTGTCCTCCTCGCTGACCATGCCGAGCAGCCCCACCCTGTCCCGGTACGGCCGGGGCACCCGCTCGAGGACGTCGTCCGGGTCGCCGGGGCCGGCGATCAGCAGCCGCAGGCCCGGCCGTTCGGGGGCGAGCAGGGCGAACGCCTCCAGCAGCACGGGCAGCCCCTTGCGCGGCTCGTCCATGCGGCCGAGGAAGCCGATGACGCCGCCGTCGGGGCCCCATCCCGGCAGCGGCTCCCCCTCGGCGTACCGGCTCACGGTGACGCCGTTGGGGATGAGCACGGCGTCGCCGCCGAGGTGCTCGACGAGGGTCCGCCGGGCGGCGTCGGACACCGCGATCCTGCCGGTGAGCTTCTCCAGCGCGCTCTGCAGCATGGGCGCGGCCACCGACATGGCCCGGGACCGCTCGTAGGAGG
This sequence comes from Microbispora corallina, assembly GCF_016863035.1. GTDB lineage: Bacteria > Actinomycetota > Actinomycetes > Streptosporangiales > Streptosporangiaceae > Microbispora > Microbispora corallina. Next base: position 12,246 of record NZ_BOOC01000046.1, on the reverse strand, counting down.
CGTGGAAGGTCGCCACGATCGGCCCGCTCGCCACCCAGCAGGCCAGCACCCCCAGGGACGGCACGGCGGGCTCGTGCACGTGGAGGACGTCGAACCGGCCCTCCCTGATCCACTTGCGGACCCGGTTGGCCGACAGGAACCCGAACGCGAGCCGGGCCACCGACCCGTTGTACGGCACGGGGACGGCCCGGCCGGCGGAGGTGACGTACGGGGGGAGGTCGGCGTCGTCGGCCGCCGGGGCGATGACCGACACCTGATGCCCGTCGGCGATCAGCGCCTCGGCGAGGTCGCGGATGTGCGCCTGCACGCCCCCGGGGACCTCCCACGTGTAGGGGCAGACGATGCCGATCCTCACCGCGCTCCCTCGGGACGCGGCTCCAGGTCGTCGAGCCAGAGGCGCTGGAGCATGTGCCAGTCCTCCGGGTGCTCGGCGATGCCCTTCTCGAAGACCGCCGCCACGCTCTGGGTCATCGCGGCGGCCTTCTCCTGCCGCGTGCCCTCCGCGGGCACCGGGATCTCGTCGTACACGCGGACGCCCCAGCCGCGGCCCTCGAACCACAGCACGGCGGGGAGCAGCGGGGCGCCGGTCTGGATGGCCAGCAGCGCGGGCCCGGCGACCATGCGGGTGCGCGCGCCGAAGAAGTCGACCTCGATGCCGGAGGCGGTCAGGTCGCGCTCGGCGGGCAGGCAGACGGGGCGGCCCTGGCGCAGCCGCTTGGCGAGCGTGCCGAAGGCCATGGCGCTGCCGCCCTCCCGCCTGGTCAGCGGCAGGACCTCCATGCCGAGGCTCTCGCGGTAGGCCACGAACCGCTCGTACAGCGACTCGGGCCTGAGCCGCTCGGCGACCGTCGTGAAGGGGTAGCCGACGTGGACGAGCCAGGCGCCCGCGAGGTCCCAGTTGCCCATGTGCGGCAGCGCGATCACCGCGCCGCGGCCCTTCTTGACGTTGTCGAAGATGTTCTCGGCCCCCGTGATGTTCATCCCGGAGACGATGCGCTCGCGGCTCATCGAGGGCAGGCGGAACGACTCCATCCAGTAGCGGAAGTACGACCGCATCCCGGCGCGGCTGAGCGCCCGCACCGCCGGGGCGGCGGGATCGGCGCCGACCACCCGCGCGAGGTTCGACTCCAGGCGCAGGACCGAACGGCCGCGCCTGCGCCACAGGACGTCGGCGAGGACGCGGAAGAACCACGCGGCCACGCGCTCGGGGACGTACCGCACCAGGGCCCAGCCCAGCGTGTAGGCGGAGGCCACCAGCCGGTCGCCGATCGGCACGCGGGGCCGGGGCCGCCCGGCTGGGCCGGCCGGGGAGGTCATCGCACCACCGCCTGTCGGTAGACATGGACCATACGCTGCACGACCGTCACAGCGCTCGCCGCGGCGAGCAGCCACAACCCGGCCGCCAGGATGTACGGCACGCCGAGGCCGGACAGGCCCGCCGCCACGAGCACGACCACGAGCCGCTCCCCCCGCTCGGCGAGGCCCACGTCCGCGGTCATGCCGAGGCCCTCTGCCCGGGCCTTCGCGTAGGACACCAATGCTCCCGCGACGAGGCAGAAGAGCGCGACGCCCGCGAGGAGGATCTCCGGCTCCTTCTCGAGGACGAAGTACAGGATGAGGCCCGAGAAGATCGCGGAGTCGCCCAGGCGGTCGAGCGTGGAGTCGAGGAAGGCCCCCCACGTGCTCCCCGACCCCGTCATCCGGGCGAGGACGCCGTCGAGCAGGTCGGCGAAGACGAAGAACGTGATCACCAGCGTGCCCGCGAACAGCATCCCGCGCGGGTAGAAGAACAGCGCCGACGCGACCACGCCGAGCGTCCCGACGGCGGTGATCACGTCCGGGGATATCCCGAGGCGGGCGAGGGCTCGCCCCAGCGGGGTCATGACTCGGGTGACGGCGGGGCGCAGCAGTTTCAACATCGCCGTCCGATCGTAGGCCATGAACGCCCGCCCCACCTCGCAAGCACATTCCACCGAAAAGTCTTGTGATATGCGCCACATGGGTAAAGGGTGAAGAACACGCGCCTGTGCGGCCGCGGGGAGCTGACGTGGGGGTTAACGCCACATGGACTCCCGCGCGGGCTCCGCCGAGGCGGGCCCCCGGGCGCGGACAGCGACGGCATGAGCGGCCGGCGCACGGCGCGTGCCACGCGCCCCGCCCGGCGGCTCGGAGATTCGGGAGGCGACGTGGCCGAGAGATCACCGGGCGCGACAACAGGGGCCGCGGGCAGGGCACCCGCGGCCGATCGGCCGGACATGGTGCGCAATGTCGTGCTGGTCGGCCATTCCGGAGCCGGGAAGACGACCCTCGTCGAGGCGCTGCTGGCGGAGACCGGCGCCGTGCAGCGCGTCGGCCGGGTCGAGGACGGCACCACGGTCAGCGACTTCGACGAGGTGGAGGTGCGCCAGCAGCGGTCCGTCAACCTGGCGCTCGCCCCCACCACCCACAACGGCATCAAGATCAACCTTCTGGACACGCCCGGGTACGCGGACTTCGTCGGCGACCTGCGCGCCGGGCTGCGTGCGGCCGACGCGGCGCTGTTCGTCGTCTCGGCCGCCGAGGGCGTCGACGGCCTGACCCGGATGCTCTGGGACGAGTGCGCGCTCGTCGGCATGCCGCGGGCCGTGGTCATCACCAAGATCGACCACCAGCGGGCGAACTTCGACGAGGTCCTCGCGAGCTGCCAGGACGCGTTCGGCGACGGCGTCGCGCCCCTCTATCTTCCCGTGGACGGAGCCGGTCTGCTCGGCCTGCTCTCGCAAAGGTTCTTCGGCTACACGAGCGGCTCACGGACCGAGCGTGAGCCCTCACCCGACCAGCTCGCGCTGATCGAGCAGTACCGGGGCGACCTGATCGAGGGGATCATCCAGGAGAGCGAGGACGAGTCCCTCATGGACCGCTACCTCTCCGGCGAGGAGATCGACACCAAGGTCCTCATCGACGACCTGGAGAAGGCGGTCGCCCGCGCCAGCTTCTACCCGGTGCTCGCCTCCGGGCCCGGGGTCGGCATGCGGGAGATCCTCGAGGTCGTCACCCAGGGGTTCCCGTCGCCGCTGGAGCACCCGCTGCCCCAGATCACGACCGTGGACGGCAAGCCGGTGTCCGGCGTGACCGCCGACCCGGACGGCCCCCTGGTCGCCGAGGTCGTCAAGACCACCAGCGACCCGTACGTCGGAAGGATCAGCCTGGTCCGGGTGTTCTCCGGCACGCTGCGGCCCGACATGACCGTCCACGTCTCCGGCCACGGCCTGGCCGAGCGCGGCCACGACGACCACGACGTCGACGAGCGCACGGGCGCGCTCACCTCGCCGCTCGGCAAGGTCCAGCGCACGGTCGGCAAGTGCGTCGCGGGCGACATCTGCGCGATCGCCAAGCTGTCGCGGACCGAGACCGGCGACACCCTGTCCGACAAGGACAGCCCGCTGCTGATGACCGCGTGGACCATGCCGGACCCGCTGCTGCCGATCGCCATCAGGGCCCACTCAAAGGCCGACGAGGACAAGCTCAGCCAGGCCCTCGGCCGCCTCGTGGCGGAGGACCCGACCCTGCGCCTGGAGAACAACCCCGAGACCCGCCAGCTCGTGCTGTGGTGCATGGGCGAGGCCCACTCCGACGTGCTGCTGGACCGGCTGGCCAAGCGGCACGGCGTCGAGGTGGAGAAGGTGGACCTGCGGGTGCCGCTGCGGGAGACGTTCGGCGGGAAGGCCCAGGGCACGGGCCGCAACGTCAAGCAGACCGGCGGCCACGGGCAGTTCGCCATCTGCCACATCGAGGTCGAGCCGCTGCCCTCGGGCAGCGGGCTGGAGTTCGTCGACAAGATCGTCGGCGGCGTGGTGCCCCGGCAGTTCATCCCGTCGGTGGAGAAGGGCGTCCGGGCGCAGATGGAGCGCGGCGTCGTCGCCGGCTACCCCGTCGTCGACATCCGGGTCACCCTCCACGACGGCAAGGCCCACTCGGTGGACTCCTCCGACATGGCCTTCCAGATCGCCGGGCAGCTCGCCCTGAAGGACGCGGCGGCCAAGTGCGCCACCCCGCTGCTGGAACCGGTCGACGAGATGTCCGTCCTGGTCTCCGACGAGTACGTCGGCGCGGTGATGTCCGACCTGTCCTCCCGCAGAGGGCGGGTCCTCGGGACCGAGCCCGTCGGCACCGGGCGCACGCTGGTGCGGGCCGAGGTGCCGCAGCTGGAGATCACGCGGTACGCGATCGACCTGCGCTCGATGTCCCACGGGACGGGCACCTTCACCCGGTCGTTCCTGCGGTACGAGCCGCTTCCGTCGCACCTGGCCGACAAGGTGGCCGCGACGGCCGAGTAATTCTTCCGGCCCGGGCCGTCCACGGTCCGGTAAACGGCCTCCTGCCTGGGGTTTCCCGGGCGGCGGGTTTCGCCCGCCCGCCGCCCGGGGAGCCCCTTTACGTGCGTCTCGTCACACGCGTATCACGAGTCGATTTCTTTTTTCGGGCTAAACCGCTCGTTTGCCGATGCCAGACTGAGGGCCGGACTTATCGGCAATTCGGGAGGGTCGCCACGTGAGTGAGCGGGGCCGCAGGCAGGTCAGTCGCCCGTTGATCGCCACCACCCTGGTCGCCACAGTGGCGGCCGGGGCGGCCTACACCTTCGGGCCGGGCGCGCGGGCGGACCAGGCGGACCGGAAGGCCTCGCCCTCGCAGGAGCGCTCGCGGGCCGCGGACGCGCCCGCCCAGAGCCTGACCGCCGCGGCGTCCTGCGCCACCAGCGCCCGCTACCCCAAGCGCCAGCTCCGGGGCGTCTGGATCGCGACGGTGCACAACCTCGACTGGCCCTCGCGCCCGGGGCTGAGCCCGGCCCGGCAGCAGGCCGAGTACCTGAAGATCCTCGACAGCGCCGTGAAGCACCGGTTCAACGCCGTCTTCGTCCAGGTCCGCCCGGCCTCCGACGCGATCTACCGCTCCTCGCTGGAGCCGTGGTCCCAGTGGCTGACCGGCACCGCCGGCAAGGACCCGGGCTGGGACCCGCTGCCGTTCCTCGTGGACGAGGCGCACAAGCGGGGCCTGGAGTTCCACGCCTGGTTCAACCCGTTCCGCGCGGCCGACAGCGCCACGTCGAAGCTCCCGGCGAGCCACCCGGCCAAGGTCCACCCCGACTGGGTGGTCAAGCACGAGGGCCGCCTCTACTACAACCCCGGGCTGCCGCAGGTCCGCGACTGGGTGACCAAGGTCGTCACCGACGTGGTGCGCCGCTACGACGTCGACGGGGTGCACTTCGACGACTACTTCTACCCCTACCCCGGCAACGGCGCGAAGTTCGCCGACTCGGCCGCGTACAAGAAGTACGGCAAGGGCATGTCGCTGGGCGACTGGCGGCGCCGCAACGTCAACGAGCTGGTGGCGGAGGTGTCCCACGCCGTCCACGCGGCGAAGCCGTACGTGAAGTTCGGGATCAGCCCGTTCGGGATCTGGCGCAACAAGGCGGAGGACCCGGGCGGCTCGGCCACCAAGGGCATGTCCGGCTACGACGCGATCTACGCCGACGCGAAGGCGTGGATCAAGGCCCGCTCGGTCGACTACGTGATGCCCCAGCTCTACTGGCCGCGGGGCTTCGCCGCCGCCGACTACTCGGTGCTGCTCCCCTGGTGGGCGAACGCCGTGAAGGGCACCGGCGTCGACCTCTACATCGGCCAGGCGCTCTACCAGGTCGGCACCACCGGCGCCTGGACCAAGGCGGGCGAACTGCCCGCGCACCTCGCGCTCAACCGGAAGTACCCCGAGGTCGGGGGCGACGTCTTCTTCAGCGCCGCCCAGCTCGTCAAGAACCCGCTCGGCGTGCTCGACCGCATCACCAAGGAGCACTACACCCGGCCGGCGCTGCTCCCGCTGCTCACGGGCTTCGACACGACCGCCCCGGCCGCCCCCCGCGGGGTCGCCGCGTCCGGCGGCACGCTCACCTGGAAGGCCCAGCCCGGCGCCCGGGCGTACGGCGTCTACCGGGTGGCGGGCGACGACGCCTCGTGCGCCACGGCCGACGCCCGCAACCTGGTGGCCGTCGTCCCGGCCTCCGCCGCCCCGTCGTACGCGACGACGGCGCCCGGCGCCTACTACGTGACGGCCCTCGACCGCCTGGGGAACGAGAGCGCGGCCGTCCCCGCCGGTTGACGCGATGAGGGGCGCGGCCGCCCCGGGTCCGGTACCGTGGACGCGAGCTTCAGCAAGATCATGTTCGTGAAGCGGATCGGGGAGGTCACCGGTGAGGCGAGCGCTGGTCGCCGTCGTGCTCGGGTTGCTGGCGGGCGCGCTGACGCCGGCCGCGTCCGCCGCGGCGGCCGGGTCCGCGACGGCGGGCGAATCCGCGACGGCGAGCCGGTCCGCGTCGGCGGGTGGTTCCGCGGTGAGCGCGTCGGCGACGGCGGGCGAGGCCATGACGGCGAGCCGGTCCGCGACGGCGGGCGGGCCGCGGATCGCCCTGGTCGGCGTGCCCGGGCTGCTGTGGAGTGACGTCACCCCGGCCGACACCCCGAACCTGTGGCGCCTGGCCGGCGGCAGCGCCCTCGGCTCGCTGTCGGTGCGCACCGTCGGCAACGTGACCTGCCCGTACGACGGGTGGCTCACGGTCTCCTCCGGGGTGAGGTCGGCCGTCGGGGGGCGCTGCGGGATGCCTCCCGTCCCGGACAGGAGCGGCGAGGGCGCCGTCGTGCCGGAGTTCTCGTGGCTGTGGGAGGTCCGCGGCCAGGACGGCACCGGCACGCTCGGCCAGGCCCTCCACGACGCCCGCAGGACGACGATGGCGGTGGGGCCGGGCGCCGCGCTGGCCCTCGCCGACCGCCGCGGCCGGGTGGACGTCTACGCCGCCTCCCCCGCCGAGGTGACCGACTGGTCGCGCGCCGACGTGCTGGCCGTCGACATCCCCGACCTGATCACGCCGTACGTCCAGGGGGACAGGATCGCCGCCGTCCCCGAGCCGCTCTCCCCGCAGGCGCGCCTGGCGGCCGTCAGGGCGGCGGACGCGCGCCTCGGCGAGGTGCTCCCCCGGCTCGGGACCGCCCCCGTGCTCCTCGCGGGCCTGGGCGACCACGCGTCGGTCCCGCACCTGCGCGCCGCGATGCTGCGCGACCCGGGGGCGGCGGACGGCGGGCGGGCGCGGTGGCTCGGCGGGCGGTCCACCCACCGCGACGACATGGTGATCCTGCCCGACCTGACGGCGACGATCCTGGCCCGGGCCGCCGTCCCCGTCCCCGCGGCCGTCGTCGGGGTCCCGGCCGAGACGGCCCCGGCGGGCGGCGGCGACCTCGCCGGCCGCGTCGAGGCGCTGCGCGTCGGCGACGTGGCGGGGCAGACGATCAGGAACATGACCGGCGTCTTCTTCACCTCGCTGGCCGTGCTGCAGGTGCTGTTCTACGCCGGGGCGTTCCTGCTGCTGCGCCGCCGCGAGGGTCTGCGCGCGGTGCGGGTCGCCGCCATCGCGCTCGCCGCGATCCCGGTGTCGACGTACCTGGTGAACCTCACGCCCTGGGCCCGCGCCCCGCAGCCCACGCTCACCCTGGTGGGGGGCATCGCCCTGGCGGCGGCCGCGCTGACCGTCGTGGCGCTCGCCGGGCCGTGGCGGCGCGGCGTGGTCGGGCCGGTCGCGGTGATCGCCGCGGTGACGGCCGCGGTGCTGCTGGGCGACCTGCTGACCGGCACCCCGCTGCAGCTGAACAGCGTCATGGGCTACACGGGTGTGGTGGGCGCGCGCTACTACGGCCTCGGGAACATCCCGTTCGCGCTGCTGGCCACCGCCGTCCTGCTGGTCACCACGGTGGTCGCCGACCGGCTGGTCCGCTCGGGACGCAAGGCGCTCGGGGTGGCGCTGGTGGCCGCGCTCGGCGGGTTCGCGATGCTGCTGGACGGCTGGCCGGGCGTGGGCAGCGACTTCGGCGGGGTGATCGCGTTCGTCCCGGGCATCGCCGTGGCCGCGCTGCTGGTCGCCGGGAAACGGGTGTCGGTGATCCGGCTCGCCGCCTTCTGCGTCGCCGGCGGCGTGGTCGTGATGGGGATCGCGTTCCTCGACTACCTGCGCCCGCCGGACAGCCAGACCCACCTCGGCCGGTTCGTCGGGCAGGTGCTCGACGGCACGTTCCTGCCGGTGATCTCCCGCAAGCTCGGGGCCATGCTGCACACGCTGATCAGCCCCAACCTGATGCCCGTGGTGATCGCGGCGTTCGCGTTCCTGGTCTTCGCGCTGCTGCGGCCCGGTCAGGCGAGCGCGGGCGCCCTTCCGGTGGCGTTCGAACGCGCCCCGACGCTCAAGGCGGGCCTGCTGGGCGCCCTCGTCAGCGGCGTCGTCGGCATGCTGGTGAACGACTCCGGCGCGGCCGTGCTCTCGATGGCCCTGGCCCTGGCCGTTCCGCTCGTGCTGAGCGCCGGCATCCGGGCGCTCCAGCTCGGCGACCCGGTGCCCGCGACGGCGGGCGCGCACGCCGGCCGTACGGGCTGACCGGCCACCGCCCCCGGCTCGGGGACGGTCGGGCTCAGGAGGCGGGCCAGGCGTCGGCGAGCAGCTCCCGGGTGTCGCGCAGGAGCTGCGGCAGGACCTTGGTCCGCCCGACCACCGGCATGAAGTTGGTGTCCCCGCCCCACCGGGGCACGACATGCTGGTGCAGGTGGGCCGCGATGCCCGCGCCGGCCACACTGCCGAGGTTCATCCCGACGTTGAACCCCTGCGCGCCGCTCGCCTTGCGCAGCGCCTGCGTGGACCGCTTGGTGAACTCGGCCAGCTCCGCCGTCTCCGCCTCGTCCAGGTCGGCGTAGTCGGACACGTGCCGGTACGGGCAGACCATCAGGTGGCCGGAGTTGTACGGGTACAGGTTGAGCACGGCGAACACGGTCGCCCCGCGTGCCACGATCAGCCCGTCCTCGTCGGAGAGCTTGGGGATCTCGCAGAACGGGCAGCCGTCGTCCGTCCCGGCCCCGCTGGGCTTGTTCTCGCCCTTGATGTAGGCCATCCGGTGGGGGGTCCACAGACGCTGGAAGTTGTCGGGCACCCCGGCGCCGGCCTGCTCGATCGGCTCTGAGTCCACGTTCCCGCTCTCCTCCGTCCCTGCTCCGCGCCGGATCCCCGCCGCCGCCTGTCCAGCAGCATATGACCCGCCGATCTCTCCGCGGACCCCCGGGTCGGCCCGCTGCCGCGGCGTTCGTCCGGGCCGGCGGCCGCCGGCGGGACGCCGGTCGCGGGACGGCGGTCGCTCCACATGCCCACCAGATCAGCAGATATCCGGTATTTCCGGAGATCATCCGGCAGAATCCCCCTGCCGATCGGGGTTCGCCGAGGCGTCGAGCAGCAGGAGGGGTCAGATGAGCGAGGTCGCAGAGGTGCGGGCCGGGCAGTGGCAGGAGGATTCCGAGACCGGCGACGAGACCGGCGAGGAGCCCTGGACGACCGGGGACGCGGTGGACGGAGACGCCACGCCCGGGGACGCCGTGGACGGGGACGCCGCGGACGGGGACTCGCCCGCGTCCGGGCTGGAGGGAGCGCCCGTGGCGCCGGGGTCCGACGGCGCGCCCGCGCAGGACGGGGCGGCGGGCCAGGACGGGGCGGCCGCGTCCGACGCGGCCGGGCAGAACGGGGCCGCGAGCGTGTCCTCCGGGGCCGAGACCTCGGGCACGGGGATCGTCAGGGGCCGGATCAAGGTGGCCGACGAGGTGGTGGAGAAGGTCGCCGCGCTGGCCGCGCTGGAGATCCCGGGCGTCGCGGACCTCGGCGGCGACGTGGAGCGCGCCCTCGAGTCGGTCCGCGACCGGATCGGCATCGGCGCCAAGCGGGCGAACCAGGGCGTCAGGGCCGGGATCCGCGACGGCGAGGTCACCGTGGACGTCACGATCGTCATCGTGTACGGGCATGTGGTGATGGACGTCGCCACGGAGGTGCGCACCAACGTCGCCCGGCTCGTCAGCCGGATGCTCGGCATGCGCGTCGTCGAGGTCAACGTCACCGTCGACGACGTCCGCATGCCGGGCCGCCCCTCCGGCGACGACGCGGACGCCTGACCGCGCCGGTCCCGGGAGTCGGGGCTGCCTGGACGAGGCCCCCGACCCGCCGTACGGGCTCCCGCGGGAGCCCGTACGGGCAGGGCGTCAGGTCTGGATGCGGCGCTCGACGGCGTCGACGATCTCGGCGACCGCCTCGTCGATCGGCACGCCGTTCTTCTGCTCGCCGTTCCGGTAGCGGAAGGAGACCGCTCCGGCGGCGACGTCGTCGTCGCCGGCGAGCAGCATGTACGGCACCTTGGCCTTCTGCGCGTTGCGGATCTTCTTCTGCATGCGGTCGTCGCTCTCGTCGACCTCGACCCGGATGCCCTGCTCACGCAGCCGCTTGGCGACGTCCTGGAGGTAGGGCACGTGGGCGTCGGAGATCGGGATGCCGACGACCTGCACCGGGGCGAGCCACGCCGGGAAGGCCCCCGCGTAGTGCTCGACCAGGACGCCGAAGAACCGCTCGATCGACCCGAACAGGGCCCGGTGGATCATGACGGGCTGCTGCCGGGTGCCGTCGGACGCCTGATACTCCAGCCCGAAGCGCTCGGGCAGGTTGAAGTCGAGCTGGATGGTCGACATCTGCCAGGACCGGCCGATGGCGTCCCGGGCCTGCACCGAGATCTTCGGGCCGTAGAAGGCGGCGCCGCCCGGGTCGAGGACCAGTTCGAGCTTCTCGGACTCGGCCACCTCCCGCAGGGTCTGGGTGGCCTCCTCCCACGTCTCGTCGGAGCCGACGAACTTCTCCGGGTCCTTGGTGGACAGCTCCAGGTAGAAGTCCTCCAGGCCGTAGTCGCGCAGCAGGTCGAGCACGAACCGCAGCAGCGAGGTGAGCTCGTCGCGCATCTGCTCGCGGGTGCAGTAGATGTGCGCGTCGTCCTGGGTCAGGCCGCGCACCCGGGTGAGGCCGTGCACCACGCCCGACTTCTCGTACCGGTAGACCGTGCCGAACTCGAACAGCCGCAGCGGCAGCTCCCGGTAGGACCGCCCGCGCGCCCCGAAGATCAGGTTGTGCATCGGGCAGTTCATGGGCTTGAGGTAGTAGCGCGCGCCCTCCAGCTCCATGGGAGGGAACATGCCGTCGGCGTACCAGTCGAGGTGGCCGGAGATCTTGTACAGGTTGTCCTTGGTGATGTGCGGGGTGTTGACGAAGGAGTAGCCCGCCTCCTCGTGCCGGCGGCGGGAGTAGTCCTCCATCACCCGGCGGATCACGCCGCCCTTCGGGTGGAACACCGGCAGGCCGGAGCCCAGCTCGTCGGGGAACGAGAACAGGTCGAGCTCGGCGCCGAGCTTGCGGTGGTCGCGCTTCTCGGCCTCCTCCAGCAGGTGGAGGTACTCGTCCTGCTTCTCGCGGGACTCCCAGGCGGTGCCGTAGATGCGCTGGAGCTGCGGGTTCTTCTCGCTGCCCCGCCAGTAGGCGCCGCCCGACCGCATGAGCTTGAAGGCGGGGATGACCCGGGTGCTGGGCAGGTGCGGACCGCGGCACAGGTCCTTCCAGCACAGGTCTCCCGACTTGGGGTCGAGGTTGTCGTAGATGGTCAGCTGGCCGCCGCCCACCTCGACGCTCGCGCCCTCCCCGGCCTCGGCCGCGCCGCCCTTGAGCCCGATGAGCTCCAGCTTGTACGGCTCGGCGGCCAGCTCCTCGCGGGCCTCGTCGTCGCTCACCGGCCGCCGACGGAAGGTCTGCCCCTGCTTGACGATCTCGCGCATGCGCTTCTCGATGCGCTTGAGGTCGTCCGGGGTGAACGGCTCGCGGACGTCGAAGTCGTAGTAGAAGCCGTTCTCGACCGGCGGGCCGATGCCGAGGCGCGCCTCGGGGAAGATCTCCTGGACGGCCTGGGCCATGACGTGGGCGGTGGAGTGGCGCAGGATGGCGCGGCCGTCGGGGCTGTCGACGGCGACCGGCTCCACCACGTCGCCGTCGGCGACCTCGGCGGCGAGGTCGCGCAGGTCTCCGTTGATCCTGGCCGCGATCACCGACCGGCCGTCGGCGTCGAGCGCCTCCCCGGCCGTCGTGCCCGCCGCCACCACGCGCTCGGCTCCAGCGAGGGTGATGTGCAGATCGTGGGCGGCAGACACGGTGGCTCCTTCATCCATGGGCACGGATCGCTGAGACGTCCCCGCGGGCCCGCGGAAGGGGCGGGCGGGGCTCCGGAATCCGATGCTACCGGTGCCGGAGCCCCGAAATCGCGCGCTTATCTCCCGGTCCGGCGTGGCGGGCGCCGGAGACGGCGGCCGGCGCGGCTGTGCCGCCGGTCAGTA
>NZ_BOOC01000045.1 GCF_016863035.1 Microbispora corallina | reverse complement strand
CCCGACCGCAGCCACCAACACAACTCGGCAGCGAGAGTCAGCCAAACCAGAGGGGAGCGCCGGCACACCAACCCGGCGACACCCATCACGCAACCACCGAGATGATCGAGAAGGGAGACGCCGGACCGCGCCGACATCACAAGATTACCAGGCCCGGAACACCACCAGACCCAACAAGCGAACAACGTCCCCATCACCCGGCCTATTCCTGCCGCGCCTGTGACGCGTAGGGCGCGCGCGAGGAGCGTCACCTGCGTTGGAACGAAGGGGCCGTCGTTCCTCGCGGGGAAGTTATCCACAGGCTAGAGCGGCACGCGGTGGCGGGACCACGGCGAACATAGACTTTCCCGGGTGAGCGACATGCCGCCTGTGGCGAAGAAGGTACCGGTCGAGCGCACGCATCACGGCGACACCGTGATCGACGAGTACGCCTGGCTGCTCAACAAGGACGATCCCGACACGATCGCGCACCTGGAGGCGGAGAACGCCTACACCCAGGAGATGACGGGCCACCTCAAGGACCTCCAGGAGACCGTCTTCCAGGAGATCAAGGGCCGCACCCTGGAGACCGATCTGTCTGTGCCCACTCGCAAGGGCGGCTGGTGGTACTACTCCCGCACTGAAGAGGGCAAGCAGTACGGGATCCAGTGCCGGGTGGCGGCCGACGGCGACAGCCCGCCCGAGCTGAAGCCCGGCGAGCCCCTCCCAGGGGAGCAGGTCATCCTCGACGGCAATGAGCTCGCCGGCGACAGTCCGTTCTTCTCCATCGGCACCAGCGCGGTCAGCCCGGACGGCACCAGGCTCGCGTACTCGACGGACTTCCGCGGCGACGAGCGGTTCACGCTGCGTTTCAAGGACCTGCGGACGGGCGAGCTGCTCCCCGATGAGGTCACCGACGTCTTCTACGGAGGCGCCTGGTCCTCCGACGGCTCGACGTTCTTCTACACGACCATCGACGACGCCTGGCGGCCGTACCGCGTGTTCCGCCACACGCTCGGCTCGACCGGTGAGGACGCGCTCGTCTACCAGGAGGACGACGAGCGGTTCTGGGTCGGCATCGGGCTGACCCGGAGCCAGCGCTACCTGGTGCTCAGCGCCGGCAGCAAGATCACCAGCGAGGTGCGGGTCCTGGACGCGGACCGGCCCGACGGCGAGTTCACCGTCGTCAGGCCGCGGCGCACCGGCGTGGAGTACGCGCTCGACCATGCGGGGGACCGCTTCCTCGTCCTGCACAACGACGGAGCGGTCAACTTCGAGCTCGCCACCGCGCCCATCGACGACCCGTCGGCCTGGACGCCACTCATCGAGCACCGCGAGGACACCCGGCTGCTCGACGTCGACGCGTTCGAAGGCCACATCGTCGTGCACTTCCGGCGCGACGGGCTGACCGGCATCCGCATCCTGCCGGGCGAGGGGCGAGAGCCGTACGAGATCCCGTTCCCGGAGCCGATCTACGACGCGGCGCCGAGCGGGAACCCGGAGTTCGAGACGAGCCGGCTCAGGCTGAGCTACACCTCCATGATCACCCCGCCGTCGGTCTACGACTACGACCTGCCGTCGGGTGAGCTGATCCTGCTGAAGCGGCGGCCCGTGCTCGGGGGTTACGACCCGGGCGACTACGAGCAGTTCCGCGAGTGGGCGACGGCGGAGGACGGCACCCGCGTCCCGATCTCGATCGTGGTCAAGAAGGGGACGGGCCGGCCCGCCCCCACCCTTCTCTACGGCTACGGCAGCTACGAGACCTCCATCGACCCCTACTTCTCGGTGGCACGGCTGTCGCTGCTCGACCGCGGGCTCGTGTTCGCGGTGGCGCACGTACGGGGCGGTGGCGAGATGGGCCGGCGGTGGTACGAGGACGGCAAGCTGACCCGCAAGAAGAACACGTTCAGCGACTTCGTGGCGTGCGCGCGGCACCTCAAGTCCGAGGGCTGGTCGAGCAGGATCATCGCGCGCGGCGGTTCGGCCGGTGGGCTGCTGATGGGCGCGGTGGCCAATCTCGCCCCGGAGGACTTCGCGGGAGTGGTGGCAGAGGTCCCGTTCGTGGACGCGCTGAACACGATCCTCGACCCGTCGCTGCCGCTGACGGTGATCGAGTGGGACGAGTGGGGCGACCCGCTGCACGACCCCGACGTCTACGCGTACATGAAGTCCTACACGCCCTACGAGAACGTCGACGGCCGGCGCTACCCGCCGATCCTGGCCATCACCAGCCTGAACGACACCCGTGTCCTCTTCCATGAGCCGGCGAAGTGGATCGCGCGGCTCCGGGAGGCGGCCGACGGCGGGCCGTTCCTGCTGAAGACCGAGATGGGCGCGGGACACGGCGGCCGGAGCGGCCGTTACGACGCATGGCGTGAGGAGGCGTTCGCGCTCTCCTGGATCCTCGACCGAGTGGGAGTGACCGAGTGAGCTACGTGGCTGCCGAGGGCCGGTACGGGCCCATGCCGTACAACCGGACCGGGCGCAGCGGGCTGAGGCTGCCCGCGGTGTCGTTGGGGCTGTGGCACAACTTCGGGGACGACAAGCCGATCGAGACACAGCGGGCAATCCTCCGCCGGGCCTTCGACCGCGGCGTCACCCACTTCGACCTGGCCAACAACTACGGCCCGCCGTACGGCTCCGCCGAGATCAACTTCGGCCACCTCTTCCAGCAGGACTTCGCCAGGTACCGGGACGAGCTCGTCGTCTCGACCAAGGCGGGGTACGACATGTGGCCCGGACCGTACGGTGATTGGGGATCAAGGAAATACCTGCTGGCCAGCCTCGACCAGTCGCTGAAGCGGATGGGACTCGACTACGTCGACATCTTCTACAGCCACCGCTTCGACCCGGAGACGCCGCTGGAGGAGACGATGGGCGCGCTCGCCCACGCCGTCCGCTCCGGGAAGGCGCTCTACGCCGGGATCTCGTCCTACTCGCCGGAGCGGACCAGGGAGGCCGCCCAAATCCTGCGCGAGATGGGCACGCCGCTGTTGATCCACCAGCCGTCCTACTCGATGCTGAACCGCTGGATCGAGGAGGGCCTGCTCGACGTGCTGGAGGAGGCCGGGGTGGGCTGCATCGCCTTCTCTCCACTGGCGCAGGGCATGCTCACCGATCGCTACCTCGGCGGCATTCCGAAGGACTCGCGGGCGGCGCAGGGCAAGTCGCTCGACCCCTCACTGCTGACGGACGAGGCCCTGCGTCACGTGCGTACGCTCAACGAGATCGCCAAGAAGCGCGGCCAGTCGCTCGCCCAGATGGCGCTGGCGTGGGCCTTGCGCGACAGCCGGGTGACCTCGGTGCTGATCGGCGCGAGCAGCGTGGAGCAGCTCGACGACAGCCTCGACGCCGTCAACAGGCTCGACTTCACCAAGGAGGAGCTCGAGACCATCGACAAGGACGCCGTCGAGTCCGGCATCAATCTGTGGGCGGCCTCCAGTTCCCACTGATCGTCCGCGCTCAGCCCCGGCTTCGGGCGCACGCCACGGCCGGGCGTCGCGCATCGCGGGTCAGCCCCCGTCAGCCCGACGCCCGACCCAAGTCTTGGCGGGCCAGTTCCCGGCTCAGGCCCTGGCGGGTCTACGGCCGGCTCAGGCCCTGGCGGGTCTACGGTCGGCTCAGGCCCTCGCAGGTTCGTGCCCGGCTCGCGACCGGTGAGGTCGATGGCCTGACTGAAGAGGTTGATGCCCTGATCAGGACCCTGCCGGGGTCGCTGTTCTGGCCGTGCGCCGGTCAGGGCGAGGGCGGGGCTGCCGGGAGGAGTACCCGGAAGGCGGCGCCGCCGCTTGGAGGCGTCGTCAGCTCGACCCGGCCCCCGTGGGCGGTGGCGATCGATCGGACGATCGCGAGGCCGAGGCCGGCCCCGCCACCGGCCGAGCGGCTGCGGGAGTCGTCGACGCGGTAGAAGCGGTCGAACACCTTCGTGGCCTCCCCCGGCGGCAGGCCTGGCCCTTCGTCCTCGATCACCAGGACACCCTGGTCGCCGATCCTGCCGACGCCGATGCGGACGGCGGTGCCCGGCGGGGTGTGGGTGACGGCGTTGCCCACCAGGTTGGACACGACCTGCCGCAACCGGTCCTCGTCGCCGTGGACCTGCGCCTCCTCGGGAGCACCGCCCTCCGGGCCGGTCAGCGTGACCTCCCGGTCCGGATCGAGGGCGCGCAGGTCGTGGTAGGCGTCGGCGGCCAGTGTCCGCAGGTCCATGGGGGCCAGGTCCATCGGCATGGCCCCATCCCCCTCGTCGAGGCGGGCCAGCAGCAGCAGGTCCTCCACCAGGCCGGCCAGACGTCCGGCCTCGCTCTCGATCCGGCCGAGGGTCCGGTCGACGTCGGGCAGGCCGCCCATCCGGTGCAGTTCCGCGAAGCCCTTGATCCCAAAGAGGGGTGTGCGCAGCTCGTGGCTCACGTCGGCCACGAACCGCCGCATCCGCGCCTCCGACCGCTCGCGTTCGGCGAAGGCCGTTTCCAGCTGACCGAGCATGCCGTTCAACGACGCCGACAGACGGCCGACCTCCGTACGGGGCGAGGCCAGGGCGGGCACCCGCCGGGACAGGTCGCCCTTCGCGATGGCGGCGGCGGTCTCCTCGATCTCGCGCAGCGGCCGCAGCCTCCGGCGTACGGCGAACCAGCCGATGAGGGCGAGCGACGTCAGGAGGAGGGCGCCGGTGGCGGCGCAGACGACGGTGAGCCGGCCCACGGTCGACCGGACCCCGGCCAGCGAGGCGGCCACAACCACACTTCCGTCCCCTGCCACCTGCCCCAAGGCCGAAGACGGCCGCACGACCGCCCGCCAGGAGCCGTCGCCCGCGCGTCCGGGGACGTCGAACGGCTCGCCTCCAAGGCGGCTGACCGCCGCCGCGTCGAGGCGGGGCAGATCGGGCGTCTGCCGGAGGTTCCGCGGCCAGAGGCCGGTGGCCTGCCGTACGGTACCGTCCGGTCTCAGGTAGGCGACGTACACCTGGTCGATCAGGTCCATCCCGGGCAGCAGGCGCACGGCCTGCCGGCTCTGCTCGGTGGCCGGGAGGTCCAGCAGGCCGGGAGGCAGGCGGGTCAGCAACGTCGCGATCGGGGTGAGCTGCTGGTCCACCCGATCGATCAGGTGCGCCCGGAGTGTGGCCACCGCGACCGCGCCGCTCACCGCGAGGCCCGCCGTCAGCAGAGCCATCGTGGTCAGCAGAAGCCGCCCGCGCAGGGACAGACCCCGCGGAGATCGCCCGCCGAGAGACCCGCCCCCCGCGGAACCGCCGCCGGGAGTGCCGCCACCCGGGGAACCACGGCCGGGAGTGCCGCCACCCGGGGAACCACGGCCGGGAGAGTCGCCGCCCGGGGACCTGCTGCCCGGCGACTCGGCAGCCGGGGACATGGCCCGCGGACGGCCGCCCGACGAACCGGCGGCCGGGGACAGGGGTCGCGGGTCGCTCGGGGAACCGCCGGCCGGGGATGAGTCTGGTGGGGTCAGGCGCCTCGGAAACCGAGTGCCCGGATGCCGATGGGGAGGCGTCATGGGCGTGGCTTGCGCAGGACGTACCCCACGCCGTGCATCGTGTGGATCAGCTTGGGCTCGGCGGTGTCGGCCTTCCGCCGCACGTAGCTGACGTAGGTGTCCACGATGCTGGAGTCGCCGGCGAAGTCGTACTGCCAGACGTGGTCGAGGATCTGCGCCTTGGAGACGACTCTCCCCGCGTTGAGCATCAGATAGTGCAGCAGGCGGAACTCGGTGGGCGACAGCCGTACCGGCCGGCCCGCCTTGAGCACCTGATGGCCGTCGGGGTCGAGCTCCAGGTCGGCCACCCGCAGCGTCCGGTCGTCCGGGGCGAGGCCCGCGCGCCGGAGGACGGCCTCGATCCGGGCGAGCAGTTCCTCCAGGTCGAACGGCTTGGTCACGTAGTCGTCGCCGCCCAGCCGCAGCCCGTTGATCTTGTCCGCCGTAGCGTCCCTGGCCGTGAGGAACAGCACGGGCACCGTCCCCGGCCGCCCGCCCTCCAGCGGCCGGGGAAGCTCACGTAACCGGCGGATCACCTCGAACCCATCCATGTCGGGAAGCATCACGTCGAGGAGGACCAGGGCGGGCGATTCGGCGCGGGCGGCGTCGATGGCCTGCGCTCCAGTGGCCGCGCTCGCCACCGTGTACCCCGCGAAGCGGAGCGTCGCCGACAGCAGCTCGCGGACCACCGGCTCGTCGTCGACCACCAGCAGGCGCTGCCTCTCCATGCGGCCTCCTTCACCGGCGGGCTGCGTCGTGTCGAGGATAGGGATCCGCCGTGTAAGGCCGTCGTACGCGCGAAGCCCCGCCCCGGCGCACCGTGTCCAGGACGAGGGCCCCCGCGAGCCCCGCCGCTCCGCCCTCCAGCGCGCCCAGCCAGGCCGCACGTACGGGGTCGCCGGCGAACCCCAGCTGGACGGTCCGCAGGGTGTGACCGGCCACCTCGACGGCCGCCTCCACCGAGGCGCCCGACATCAAAGTGATCACGGGAGCCGCCACCGCCATGACCGCGCCCAGCGCCAGGGCCGTACGCAGCGCCAGTGGCCGGCGCGGCGCTCGCGTATCGGCCGCGGACGGCTCCCGGGCGGCCGGTACGGCCGACAGCACGCCCATCACCAGGAGGACGACGAGACCCGCCGGCCACAGGGCCGGCCCGGGCCACCAGGGCACGCCCAGGGCCTCCGAAAGTGCCGCGAGCGCCACATTGGGGCCGCCCAACAGGGCCAGCCCGGCGGCCCGGGGCATTCCCCACCCCGACGAGGCGCCGGTGACCAGCGCGACCACCGTTCCGGCTCCCCACGCCGCCAGGGCCACCCCCGCGCACACCCCGACGACCGCCCGTACGGCGGGCCGCAGTGGTGAGGGCCGCCCGGCAAGCACGCAGGCGAGCACGAGGACGGTGACCCGCGCGAGGCCCCCCACGAGCGCGGCCCCCGGATCTCCCACCAGGGACACCCTCGCCGGGACGGCCCCCCGACCGGCCGCAGGAAAAAGCCCCGGATCGGCTCCGAACGGCACCCCACCCGTCGACCCACCGCCGAACGGCAGCCCGCCGCTGCCGCCCAGGGCCACGACGCCCCGGGCGAGGGCGGCGGTGAGGGCGAGCAGGCCGAGGCAGGCGACCACCGCCGCGGCGCACCGCACGGCCAGCGCGGCCACGGGCAGCGCCCGGGACCGGCGGAGCAGCCCGTACGCCAGGCAGACGGCGCCGGCCGACGCCACGCCCAGGGGCGCCGCGACCACGTGACCCTCCAGGTGCACGAGGAGCCCGAGGTCGGCGGACAAGCCCAGGCCGCCGGAGACGGCCGCGGTCACCAGGGCCGCCACCAGGCCGGCCGAGCACGTCCCGAGCGCGAGGAGGCAGGCCGCCGACAGCGTGGCCATCGCGAGCCAGGCGAGCACGGCCGCACCGGCCCCCCGTACGGACTCGGCGAGCAGACGACGCCGCGCGAGAGCGGCCATCAGGCGTCCCGCCTTCGGAAGACCGCGACGGCGGCGAGCAGGAGGGCGAGGACGGTGGCGGCCAGGACGCCGGTCCCCGCGAGCGGGCCGAGCGCCCCGGCGCCGGGATGAACCGCGAACACCTGGGCGCCGGCGGCGCTCGGCCACCACGTCACCACCCACCGGGCCGCCCCCGGCGGGAGGAGGGCCGCCATGCCCGGCAGCAGCAGGAGGAACGTCGCCAGGCAGATCGCGCCCGCCGACCGGCGCAGCAGGAAGCCCAGGGCCACGCCGTACAGGCCGAGCAGGGCGGCGAACAGCGCGCTGCCCGCGACCGCGCCCGCCACGCCGGGATCGCCCAGGGCCAGACTCGGGACGCCCCGCGCGGCCAGCGCGGTCTGGCTCGCGACGAACGACGTGAGGGCGAGGAGAGGCCCGGCGGGCAGCAGGACCAGCGCGACGACGGCGGCCTTGGCGGCGACCAGGAACGCGCGCCGGGGCACGGCCGTCACCCCGGCCCTGATCGTGCCCGTGGCGTATTCGGCGGTCACGGCGAGCACGCCCACGGCGCTCACCAGGACCCCGGCCAGCAGCATGGCGCGGAACGCGGCGCCGGCCGGGTCGAAGGCCGCCTTCGCCGCGGCGGAGGCGGCCTTGTAGTCCCGGGCCGCGGCCGTCCCGAAGAGGAAGCCGTACGTCCCGGCGACGAGGAGGGCCCCGGCCAGCAGGCGGACGGTGGCGCGGAGGGTGCGGAACTTCGTCCGCTCCGAGCGGAGGAGTCCCAGGGCGGTCATGACGGCACTCCGGCGAACTCGACGGCGTCCCTGGTGAGGTCGAGGTACGCCTCCTCGAGCGAGGACCACTGGGGGGTGAGCTCCTGCAGCGCGATCCCGTGGGCCAGGGCGACCCTGCCGATCTCCGCGCTCGGGAGACCGGTCACCGTGAGCGCGTCCCCGCCGCCGGTGCCCACGGACGCCCCGGCTGCCCGGAGCAGGCCCGCGAGCCGGTCGGCCGCCGCGGCCCGCACGAGGACGGCCTCGGGCGACCGGGACCGCATGAACTCCCGCAGCCCGGTGTCGGCGATCAGCCGCCCCCGTCCGACGACGATCAGATGGTCGGCCGTGAGCGCCATCTCGCTCATCAGGTGGCTGGAGACGAGGACGGTCCGGCCCTCGGCGGCCAGGCCGCGCACGAGCGTCCGGATCCACCGGATGCCCTCGGGGTCGAGACCGTTGACGGGCTCGTCGAGCAGCAGGACCGGCGGGTCGCCGAGCAGCGCGGCGGCGATGCCGAGACGCTGCTTCATGCCGAGCGAGAACCCGCCCGGACGGCGGCGGGCGACGTCCCCGAGGCCGACGAGCGCGAGGACCTCGTCGATCCGCCGGCGTCCGATGTCGTTGCTCTGCGCGAGCCACAGGAGGTGGTCGTACGCCCTGCGGCGCGGGTGCACGGCGTGGGCGTCGAGCAGGGCGCCCACCTCGCGCAGCGGGGCGGCGAGGCCGGCGTACGGGCGGCCGGAGATCGTCGCGGTCCCGCTCGTCGGCCGGTCGAGCCCGAGGATCATGCGCATGGTGGTGGTCTTGCCCGAGCCGTTCGGGCCGAGGAAGCCCGTGACGACGCCCGGCCGGACGTCGACGGTGAGGTCGTCCACGGCGGTGACCTCGCCGTACCGCTTGGTCAGCTGTCGCAACCGAATCATGCGGAGAAGGCTGGCCGACGGCTCTGGGCGGCCCTTGAGAGGATCTGTGAGCCCTCTGGGAGAAATCCCGGGCGGCCCGGCCCTCCACCCGCTCCCGGGCGCGGCGAGGGCCGCGACTCCCAGACGAGCGGGCCGCGACTCCCAGAGGATTCAGAGGGCGTTCTGGCGCTGGAGGTAGGTGAAGGAGGCCCAGCCGGGCAGGACGGGCAGCCAGAACGTCATCAACCGGAACAGCAGCACGGCCGAGGTGGCGACCGTCCCGGGCAGGCCGGCGACGGTCAGGCCGACAGACAGGGAGAGCTCGACCGCTCCGAGGCCGCCGGGCGTGGGGGCCGCGGAGCCGATGGCGTTGCCCGCGAGGAACGCCACGGCGACGGCCGAGATGCTGACCTGGCCGCCGAAGGCGTGCACGCACGCGGTGAGGCAGGCGACGAAGGTGATCGTCAGCAGCAGCGTGCCGCCGACGGCCTCCGCGATCTTCCCGGGTGACTGGACCACGTCGAGCAGCCGGGGGATCACGCCCGAGAACATCGCCCGCACCCGGGTGGTCAGCAGCCGCCGCAGCGGCCGTACGGCGAGCACGATCAGGAACACCACGGCGACGCAGAGCAGGACCACGAGCAGGCCGCGGGACGGCGTGAGGGACGGCGCCGCCTGGGTGCCGGTCAGGTAGCCGAACAGCAGGAGCAGCACGATGTGCGAGGCGAGGCCGACGACCTGGGAGGCCCCGACGCTGGCGACGGCCGCGCCCGGCGGCACGCCGCGCTTCTGCAGGTAGCGGGTGTTGATCGCAACGCCGCCCACGGCGGCGGGGGCGACCAGCTTCACGAACGACCCGGCGAACTGGGCCAGCACGGTCCGGCCGAGCGGCAGCGGCTCGGGGACGAACCCCCGCAGCATGACCGCGGCGGCGACGTAGCTGAGGGCGGCGGCGACCAGCGCGACGCCGCCCCACGCCCAGTTGGCGCTGGTCACGACCGAGACCAGGTTGATCCTGGTGAGCTGCGAGAGCAGGAGGTAGGCGGCGAGGGCGCTGGCGATGATCGTGACGAGCGTCCGGGGCCGGAACCGTTCGAGCCGCACCTCCTCCACCGCGACCTGCGGCCGGAGCGCGACGATCTGCTCGCGGATGGACGGCAGCAGGTCCTTGTCGCGGCGGACGGCGGCCCGGGTCTCGCGGCTGAGCGCGATCAGCTGGAGCAGCGGCAGCGCCCCCGCGAGCGTGTCGGCGCCGAGGACGGCCTCCGCCGAGCTCACCGCGCGGGCGGGCCCGACCCGGGTGCCGAGGTAGGTCAGCAGCTGGGCGATGTCGAGCCGCAGCAGCAGGTCGCCGGACGCGATCTCGCCGCTGCGGGCGTCGCCCAGGAACACGCGGTGGTCGGCGTCCACGTGGATGGTCTCGCCGGTCAGGTGCCGGTGGGCGAGCCGGTGCGCGTGCAGCAGCCGCACCTGCTCCCATATCTGGCCGAGCAGGCGGTCGTCGATCTCGTCGTCGCGCAGCTCGCCGACCGGGCGGGTCTCGACGTGCTCGTACGCCAGCAGGGCGGCCTCGGTGCCGACCTCGCTCGTGCCCAGCAGCCGCGGCAGCCGCGCCCCGGCCGCCTGGGCGGCGTAGGCCATGAGGGCCTCGCGTTCGAGCTCCGCCCGCAGCGACCGGATGGCCCGGCGGCGGGTCTCGGTGTTGAGCCGAAACCGGCGCCACAGCCGGTAGACGATCCCGGCGACCTGGCGGTCGCGGTCGAGCACGGTCACGGCGAGCCGCCGGTCGTCGGCCAGGCCGACGAGGTAGCGGCGGCTGCCCGAGCTGTCGTCCTCGACCCGCCGCGCGCTGACCGGGACGAACCCGAGCCGCCGCAGCGCGGCCAGCACGGCGCTGCCGGGCGGGCGGGTGTTGGCGCTGCCGATGCCGTACAGGGTGCCGAAGCCCACGGCCAGGCCGACGAGGTACGTCAGGATCACGCCGAGCGCCGTGACCTTGGTGGCCGTGAACAGCGCGAACACGTCGAGCCCGAGCGCCATCCACATCAGGGCC
This sequence comes from Microbispora corallina, assembly GCF_016863035.1. GTDB lineage: Bacteria > Actinomycetota > Actinomycetes > Streptosporangiales > Streptosporangiaceae > Microbispora > Microbispora corallina. The sequence continues at coordinate 6,537 of NZ_BOOC01000045.1, read as the reverse complement.
CGCCACTGCGGCCGCCGCGACATCCGTACGGCGGTGGCGTAGGCGATGGCGGGAGTGAGCACGGTGTTGAGGGGCTCGACGTCCCGGCCGCCGGTGAGAAGCTGCTTCAACTCGGCCGGTCCGGACAGGATCAGCCACTCGTCGATCGCGTACGAGATCAGCAGGGCGAGGATGGCCGCGATCAGGCCCTGCGTCACGCGCATGCCGTCGCGGTGGAAGACCCGCTCGACGGCGAACGCCACGGGGACGACGAGCACGGCGACTCCGCCCAGCAGCCCGGAGGCGGCCGACAGGACCTCGGGGGCCCGGCCGGTGCCGGCCTGGACGTCGGTCTCGAGGCCGTTCAGCGTCCGCTGGAGTGCCAGGGCCAGCAGCACGACGGCGGCCAGGGACAGCAGCGTGAGCAGGAACCGCAGGGCGTCGGAGGGACGGCGGATCCGCTGCGGCAGCAGAGGCTCGACGACGAGGACCGCTCCCTGGCCAGGAGTGTCCAACGTTAGGTCCTGCTCCTTGATGCCTCTCACCACCAGCGATTCTGTGCGATCTTCGCACTCGGTGTCCACAATTACCGCATGCGTATTTCCCTTGCCTCGGACAGTCTGGACGGAATCGCGTCAGCGCTGGTGACCGAGGTGGAACGGCGCGGCCATTCAGTCACACTCTATGGAGCGCTGGCCCCCGGCGGCCGTGCCGACTGGGCATGGTGTTGCTCCGCGGCGGCGAAAGACGTCGCCGCCGGCCGTTCGGACCAGGCGATCGTATGCTGCTGGACCGGTACGGGCGCGTCCATCGCGGCCAACAAGGTGCCGGGGGTGCGGGCGGCGCTGTGCGCCGACGGGCCCACGGCTGCCGGGGCCCGCACCTGGAACGACGCCAACGTGCTGGCCCTCAGCCTGCGCCTCACCTCCGAGCAGGTGCTCGCGGAGATCCTCGACGCCTGGTTCGCCGGTGAGCCCAGCGACGACCCGCAGGACGCGGCCAACATCGCCCACATCGGGGAGATCGGCTGACCGGCCGGTCGGGGCCAGGGGTTACCGTCTGAGGCATGGACTCGTCCCTGACCGTTCTCGGCGCCTGCCCGCTCGACTGCCCCGACACCTGTTCCTGGGTCGTGACCGTACGCGACGGCGAGGCCGTCTCCCTGCGCGGAAACCGGGAGCACCCCTACACGAGGGGCGCGCTGTGCGTGAAGGTCAACCGCTACCTGGAGCACACGAGGGCGGCCGACCGCCTCCTGTACCCCCTCCGCCGTACGGGGCCGAAGGGGTCGGGCCGGTTCGAGCGCATCACCTGGGACGAGGCGCTGTCGGAGATCGCCGAACGGCTGACGGCGATCGTGGCGGAGCACGGCGGCGAGGCTATCTGGCCCTATCAGGGCACGGGGACGCTCGGCTACGTCCAGGGCGAGACGGGCGAGGCCGGCCGGCGGTTGTGGAACGTCCTCGGAGCGTCCAGGCACGACCTCAACATCTGCTCCCGGGCGGGCAACGACGGCCTCCGGTACGTGTACGGGACGCCCGGCGGCATGGACCCGGAGACGTTCGCACTGTCCCGGCTGATCCTCCTGTGGGGCACGAACACCCTGACCAGCGGCCACCACCTGTGGAAGTTCGTCCAGGACGCGCGGGCCGCGGGGGCGTACGTCGTGGCCATCGACCCGATCAGGACCCGTACGGCCGACCAGGCCGACGAGCACCTGCCGATCCGCCCGGGCACGGACGCCGCGCTCGCCCTCGGCCTGCTGCACGTCGTGCTGGAGGAGGGCGCGGAGGACCGCGACTACATCGAGCGGCACACGCTCGGGTGGGAGGAGTTCGCGGCCGAGATCGCGAAGTACCCGGTCGAGCGGGTCGCGGAGATCACCGGGCTGCCCGCCGACCGCATCAGGGCCCTCGGCGTACGGCTCGCGCACACCCGGCCGACGGGGATCCGGGCCACGATGGGGATCCAGCGCCACGAGGGCGGCGGCGCGGCCATGCGGGCCATCGCCTGCATCCCCGGCGTCACCGGCGACTGGCGCTACCCGGGCGGCGGGGTCGCCTACTCCACCTCGGCCCACGTGCCGCTGCGCGCCGACACCCGCGAGGACCTGCTCCCCCACCCGGTCAGGACGCTCACCATGACCCGCCTGGCCGACGGCCTCGACGAGTCGGTGAAGTGCCTGTGGGTCTACGCGGCCAACCCCCTCGGCTCGACCTCCGACCAGAACCGGATCAGGGCCGCCCTGTCGAGGGACGACCTGTTCACGGTCGTGATGGAGCAGTTCCCCACCGACACCGTCGACTACGCCGACATCGTGCTGCCTTCGACCATGCAGACCGAGCACCTGGACGTGCACGCGGGCTACGGCCACATGTACCTGATGTGGAACGAGCCCGCGGTCGAGCCGCCGGGCGAGTGCCTGTCGACGACCGAGACGTTCCGCCGCCTCGCCCGGCAGATGGGCCTGACCGAGCCGTCGCTCTACGACACCGACCTGGAGATCGCCGAGCAGCTGCTCGGCCCGGCCGGGATCTCGCTGGAGGAGATCCGCAAGCAGGGCTGGGTCCGGCTCGGCGTCGCCGACCCGTTCGTGCCGTTCACCGAGGGCTTCCCCACGCCGAGCGGGCGGCTGGAGTTCGTCTCCGAGCGGGCCGGGGCAGCCGGCCTGCCCCGCGTCGCCGGGTACACCCCCTCGCTCACCGCGCGTACGGCCCCCAGCGACCGGCCGCACCCGCTCACGCTGGTCACGCCGGCCTCGCACACGTTCCTGAACACGACCTTCGCCAACAACCCGGAGCTGCTCAGGCGCTCGAAGGGGCCGCGTGTGCTGGTGAACCCGGCCGACGCGGAATCGCGCGGCCTGACGGACGGGCAGCCGGTCCGGGTGTTCAACGCGAACGGCGAGTTCACGGCGGACGTCGAGATCAGCGACCGGGTGGCGCCGGGAGTGGTGGCGGCGCCCAAGGGGCACTGGCCCAAGCTCAGCGCCGGCGGCGCCAACCCCAACGCGGTGGTCGACGAGCGCGACGCCGACATGGGCCGGGGCGCGGTCTACCACGACAACTTCGTGGACGTCGCGCCGCTCTAGCGTCGTGAGCACGCGACACTAGCCGAGGCGGAGTTTGAAGCCCTCGTGCGAGGCCGTGAAGCCGAGGGAGGAGTAGAAGCGGTGGGCGTCGGCCCGCTCCTTGTCCGAGGTGAGTTGGACCAGGGCGCAGCCGCGCTCTCGCGCCCGTTCGACCGCCCACGTCATCATGGCCCGCCCGATCCCCTGGTTACGGCGCCGCTCGGCGACCCGGACCGCCTCGACCTGGGCGCGCTCCGCGCCGCCGCGCGACAGCCCGGGGATGAACGTGAGCTGCATGGTCCCCACGACCTCGCCGTCCTCCTCGACCACGATCAGCTCGTTGCGGGGGTCGGCGTCGACGGCGGCGAAGGCGGCGTCGTAGTCGGGAGCGGCGGCGTGTCCCCGCGCCGCGGAGATCGGGTCGCCGGTGAGCAGGGCCACGATCGCCGGCACGTCGTCGCGCCGGGCCGCACGGAAGGTGAGGGGCATCCCGAGAGCCTAACCGGGAGGGGTCAGGGGGCGGTCAGGGACTTCCCCGATGCCGCGAGAAGGCGTGGGGAGGCAGCCTGTAACCATGAACGAACTGACCCGAATGGACGAGATGTCCCTGGCCGGGGCGGCCCTGCGCGGCGCGCCCTGGCGGGCCGCGACGATCGCCGGCGGGGCGGTCGCGGCCACCAGCCTCGTCTTGGGCGTCATCCTCCCCGGACCGCCCGACCTGACCTGGGCCCTGTGCTCGGGCATCAGCCTCTTCGCGTGGGTGGCCGCCATCGGCGCGATCGCCCGTCCGCACGACGGCGACCGGGTGACCAGGCAGGCCCGGCTGTGGGCCCTGCGCCACCCCTGGCGCTTCTCCCTCTACCCGGGGCTCGGGGCGGCGGCCCTGATGATCCCCGTCCAGATCGTCGTCGACCGCGAGGGCGTGTTCGGCGCCGTCTGGGACGCCGCGTGGGGCGGCCTGCTGGTCCTGCTGGTGACGGCCGTCATCACGTTCGGGATGAAGGGCCGCGCCCAGGCCTCCTGAGGCCGGGCGGCGCGGGGCCGCCGAGCCCCTCACCGGGCCGCCGGTCCCACTCAGCCGCCCGCGGCCTCGCGCTCGGCCCGGCTCCGGCACACGCAGAACTCGTTGCCCTCGGGGTCGAGGAGGGTGAACCAGCCGGGCCCCCCGGGGGTCCGGTGGTCCTCGTGCTCCTTCGCCCCGAGGCCGAGCAGCCGCTCCACCTCCTGGTCACGGGTGCGCCCCTCGGTCGGGACCACGTCCAGGTGGATCCGGTTCTTCACGCTCTTGCCCTCGGGCACCTTGATGAACAGCAGGTGGGGCGGACCATCCGGGCGGTCGAGCAGCACCTCGTCGTCCTCCGGCTCGGAGTCCACGAGGGGCCAGCCCAGGGCCGCGCTCCACCACTGGGCCAGCTCGTACGGCCGCTCGCTGTCGACGGTCACCGTCTGGATCTCAATCATGCGGGCCAGCCAACCGAGACACCGGCAAACGTGTCAAGCGAGTTACCGCGCTCCTGATCACCCACCAGTACGCGTCCCGATCTGTGGCATAAAACATGCGTGTGGGTGGTTACTCGCGGGTAGCATTAGCTATAGTTACCGACCAGTACGTTACCCCGGGTCTGGTTCTAGGAGCGCAAACACGATGGGTCACTACAAGAGCAACCTCCGCGACCTGGAGTTCAACCTCTTCGAAGTGTTCGGGCGGCAGAGCGTCCTGGGCACCGGACCGTTCGCGGACGTGGACGTGGACACCGCCCGCAGCGTGCTCGATGAGGTGAACCGGCTGGCGACGGGTCCGATCGCGGAGTCCTTCGAGGACGCCGACCGGCACCCTCCGGTGTTCGACCCCGCGACCCACAGCGTGACGATGCCGGAGAGCTTCAAGCGGTCGTACCAGGCTTGGGTGGACGCGGAGTGGTGGCGCCTGGAGCTGCAGCCGGAGCTCGGCGGCACGCCCGCCCCCCGCAGCCTCGTGTGGGCCATGGCCGAGATGGTGCTGGGCGCCAACCCCGCCGTCTGGATGTTCGCCTGCGGCCCGGCCTTCGCCCACCTGCTGCACGACGTCGGCACCGAGGACCAGAAGCGGTTCGCCGAGCTCGCCGTCGAGCGCCACTGGGGCGCGACCATGGTCCTGACCGAGCCCGACGCCGGGTCCGACGTGGGCGCCGGCCGCGCCAAGGCCGTCCAGCAGCCCGACGGCACCTGGCACCTGGAGGGCGTCAAGCGCTTCATCACCAGCGCCGAGCACGACATGGCCGAGAACATCTTCCACCTGGTGCTGGCCCGGCCCGAGGGCCACGGCCCGGGCACCAAGGGCCTGTCGATGTTCCTCGTGCCCAAGTACCTGGTCGACCTCGAGACCGGCGAGCTGGGCGAGCGCAACGGCGCCTACGTCACCAACGTCGAGAAGAAGATGGGCCTCAAGGTCTCCACGACCTGCGAGGTCACCTTCGGCGAGAAGCACCCGGCCGTCGGCTACCTGGTGGGCGGCGTGCACGACGGCATCCGCCAGATGTTCATGGTCATCGAGCACGCCCGGATGATGGTGGGCGCCAAGGCGATCGCCACGCTGTCGACCGGCTACCTCAACGCCCTCGACTTCGCGAAGAGCCGGGTGCAGGGCGCCGACCTCGCCCGGTCGTCCGACAAGACCGCGCCGCGCGTGACCATCACCCACCACCCCGACGTACGGCGCGAGCTGATGCTGCAGAAGTCGTACGCCGAGGCGATGCGGGCGCTGGTCATCTACACGGCGACGATCCAGGACGCGATCCAGATCGCGGACTTCGAGGGCCGCCGCGACCACGACGCCGAGGCGCTGAACGACCTGCTGCTCCCCATCGTCAAGGGCGTCGGCTCCGAGCGGTCGTACGAGCTGCTCGCCCGGTCGCTGCAGACGCTCGGCGGCTCGGGCTTCCTGCAGGACTACCCGATCGAGCAGTACATCCGCGACTCCAAGATCGACTCTCTGTACGAGGGCACGACCGCGATCCAGGGCCTCGACCTGTTCTTCCGGAAGATCCTCAAGAACCAGGGCTGGGCGCTCGGCTCCCTGCTCAACGACATCGACGCGTTCGCCGCCTCCGAGGCCGGCAACGGGCGGCTTAAGGTCGAGCGCGGCCTGCTCGCCGAGGCCGCCGCCGAGGTCAAGGCCATGGCGGACACGATGGCCGGCTGGGCGATCGCCTCGATGGAGACGCCGCAGGAGGTCTACAAGGTGGGCCTCAACACCACCCGGTTCCTGCTGTCGCTCGGCGACCTGGTCCTCGCCTGGCTGCTGCTGCGCCAGGCCGAGGTGGCGCTCAACGCCCTCGCCGGGTCCGAGGCCGACAAGGACTTCTACACCGGCAAGGTGGCCGCCGCCTCGTTCTTCGCGCAGACGGTCCTGCCCCGGCTCGCCGCCGAGCGCCGCGTGCTCGCCGCCACCAGCCAGGACCTCATGGAGGTTCCCGAGGAGGCCTTCTAACAGCTGCTCCGGCCGTACG
>NZ_BOOC01000044.1 GCF_016863035.1 Microbispora corallina | reverse complement strand
CGTTCACCCGGTCAGCCGATCGGGTCGAGCTGCTCCACCGCGGGGCGGAGCGGCCACAGGTCGCCGCCGGGCGGCGCCTCCAGTAGGGGCACCGCCTTCCGGGCCGCACGGTCGCCGTGGTCGGCCGCCGCGTGGACGATGTCGCTCGCGGCGTACCTGGAGAACTCCAACTCGGGGTGGGGCCAGGCGGCGGCGCCGCTGGCGACGGGCAGCAGGTAGTCGATCGACGTCGCCAGGCCGCCGCCCTGAGGCGTCCGGTACGTCCACAGGTTCACGCCTGCGTGCTCGCCGACGGCCGCCAGGCGGGTCAGCGCGACCAGGTTGAACGTGGAGTAGTGCCAGCTGCGCGTCCTGCTGATCTCGTTCGGCTGGCTGCCGTCGGCCGCGAGCTGGACGTCCAGCCGTTTGACCTCGGCGTCCTCCACGATCTGCCGGGCGAGGTCGCGCTGCCCGGTGGCGAGGGCGAGCGCGGCGTTCTGCATGTCGTAGAACGACCCGTGGTTGTTGGCGGCCGCGGCCTCCTCGATCCCGTTCGGGCTGGTCCGCAGCCAGGTGAGGAAGTCGGCATACCAGCTGCGCATCGCGTCGTGGTCGGCCCTGGTCCAGGTGGGCGCCCCCAGGTCGAGGATCGCCGTCGCGTCCAGGATGTCGGTGAACTGCTGGGAGAAGTCGATGATCCCGATGCCCCGGCCGTCCACCTTGCAGGGGATGAACTGGGTGTAGGTCAGGCGCGGGTTCATCCGGGTGGCCGGGTCGACGAACCAGGTCCGCAGGTCGAGCGCGGCCCGCTCGGCGTACGCCGCCCTGCCGGTGTAGTACCAGGCGAGGGTGAGCGTGTAGACGGCCGTGAACATCTCGCCGCGCTCGGCGTGGTCGGTGATCTCGTCGATCGCGGGGTTGCGGACGCCGTCCTTCTGCACGTACGGGCAGCCCCACGGGTTGTCGGCCGTCTTCGGCTGGCTGGGCCACCAGTACGGCGCCTCGCTGAGGTAGTCGTGCCTGTCGCCGCTGGGCGCGACCTGGGGCTTGTCCGTGACGGACCAGGGGCCCTCGGTCAGCCAGGCGTCGGCCTGGGCGGTCAGCGCGTCCAGGTCGCGGCGCAGTGCCGGAACGTGGCGGACCTGGTCGCGCGTGCGGGCCAGCCGCGAGCCGTCGAGGACGACGGTCTTCGGCGTGACCGGCTTCTTCGCTGCGATAGCGCTTCCGGGAGCGCTATCGGCATGAGCGGAGCCCGCGAGGAGGGCCAGGGTGGCCGCCGCCGCGACGGCGGCCACCGGGACGATGAGACGGTGGAGGGGCAAGGAAACTCCGTTCTCAGGCGGTGCCGGCGGGCAGCGGCCGGGCCGCGCTGTCCTCGTCCGTGTTGATGGTGGAGATGAGCTCCTCGCGGTCCGGCGTGTTCTCCGGCCGCAGGAAGCCGATGATCGTGAACAGCACCAGCGAGGTCGCCACAGGGGCCGCGGTCGCCACGGCCGTCGAGACGCCGCTGATCCCGTAGTTGGTCAGCCAGAAGACGAACAGACCGGCGGCCCAGGAGGTCAGGGCGGCCGTCGGGCCGGACCGGCGGAACGCCGGGAGCATGCCGAGCAGCAGCGGGATCGAGATCGGGCCGATGAGGCCCGCCACCCACTTGATCACGACGGTGATGATGTCCTTCAGGGCCGGGCTGTTGACCTGGGTGGCGACGCTCATCGACAGGGCGATGAACGCGACCGTGGTGACGCGGGCCGCGACCAGGCTCGCCCGGGTGTCCCAGGCCCGTGCCCTGCTCGACAGCACCGGGATCACGTCCCGGGTGAAGACCGAGGCGATCGCGTTGGCGTCGGAGGAGGCCATCGCCATGGTGTGCGAGAAGAACCCCGCCACCACCAGCCCGAGCAGGCCGTGCGGGATGAGCTGCGTGGTCAGCAGGGCGTAGGAGTCGCTCGCGTCGGGCTTGACCGCGTGGACGAGCAGCGGCGCCGCCCACATGGGGAAGAACAGCAGCAGCGGCCAGACGGCCCACAGCGCCGCCGACAGCCGGGCGCCGCGCGCGGCCTGCGCGGGCGTCGGGGCCGCCATGTAGCGCTGGGCCTGGTTCCACATGCCGCCGTTGTACTCGAACGTCTTGATGAACAGGAACGCGAGCAGGAACGTCAGCGTGTACGGCCCGTTGAGCGGGTGGGCGTGCTCGGGCGGGAGCCGGTCCCACAGCCCGCCGATGGCGCCGATCCCGCCCAGCTTGCCGAGGACGGCCGCGAGCATGACGACGCCGGCCAGCAACTGGATGACGAACTGGCCGAAGTCGGTCAGCGCGTCGGCCCACAGGCCGCCCACCGTGCAGTAGACGGCGGTGACGAGGCCCGTCAGCAGGATGCCCTGGTTGAGGGACAGGCCGGTGAAGGTCGACAGCAGCGTGGCGATGGCCGCCCACTTGGCGCCGACGTCCACGATCTTGAGCAGGCCGCCCGACCAGGCGAGGGCCTGCTGGGTCGGCACGTTGTACCGCCGGGCCAGGAACTCCAGCGGCGAGCTCACCCTGAGCTTCGCCCGGATCCGGTTCAGCCGGGGGGCGAACAGCACCGAGCCGATGGCGATGCCCACCGCGATCGGGAACGCCCAGGTGAAGTAGGAGGTCGCGCCGTACAGGTAGGCGAGGCCCGCGTACCCCGTGAACATGACCGCGCTGTAGCCGGACATGTGATGCGAGATCCCGGCCAGCCACCACGGCATCCGCCCGCCGGCGGTGAAGAAGTCGCTGATGTTGCCGATGCGGCTGTGGGAGTAGACGCCTATCGCCACCATGACGACGAAGTAGGCGCCCAGGACGAGCCAGTCCAGTGCGGTCATGCCTGTCAGACCTCCGGGTGAACGCTCGGCACCCGGACCGCGAACCGCCTGGCCCCGTTACCTTGCGCCCGCCTCCCGGCCGCCGTCAATGGCGGGCTCGCAGGTCACGGACCCGTACGGCGCAGGCCGCGGGAGTGTGGCGCAGGTCACGACGTGTTCAGATATATGAACCGTCTTCGCGTATCTGAATCGTTATCTGACACGCCCTTGATCTCGCACATGACGAGAGGTGAAAGTGTGCGGCGAGTGAGATATCGACATCGGTACACCACGGACCCGTCACCGCCTGGCATCGGTGACCGTCCCTCGGGAGGCCCATGGAGAATCGTCCGCCCGCCGGCGGCGTCAGGACGCGACGAGGTCAGATCTCGTACTGCACGGCCGCGCGGGACGCGAGGATCGGCACGATCGACTCCTCGATGATCGCCCGGTGGACCGGGTGGTCGCGGTAGACGACGTAGTCCTCCTGGGAGTCGAAGTCGGCGACCACGGCGAAGGAGAAGTTGCCCTGGTTGAGGCCGGCGTCGGCGCCCAGCTCGTAGCGGCGCAGCTCGGGGATGGCCGCGGGCAGCCCGCTCAGCCGCTCGGCCACCTCGGCCTTCTGCTCCTCCGTGGCGTCCTCGACCCAGTTGAGCAGCACGACGTGCCGGAACATGGCCCTCCCCCTCGCTATGTACGAACGCCCCATCATCCCACGTGGCGGGAACGGCGCGTTCAGGACAGGTGCCACTCGACGCAGGCGTGGCGGCGGCGGTCGGCGAGCCACTCGGCGAAGGCGGCCGTGCCCGCCGCCCGCAGCGTCGGGGGGTCGTCCCGGCATACCGTCCGCTCCAGGACGAGGCCGGTGAGGTAGCCGCCCGCGTGCGCGACGGGCCCGACGAGGGACCCGCGCGGGGCGTGGCGCAGCGGCGCCGGCACGTCGGCCGCCCAGCGCTCGCCGAGCGTGACCACCGCCTCCCCGCAGCCGAGCAGGCCGCCGAGGCCGCGCAGCAGCTCGCCGTTCACCGGCTGGGGCCCGCTCGCCCACAGCGCGCGGACGCGGTCGAAGTCGGCCCGGTGCGCCTCCAGGTACGCGGCGGCGAGCTCCGCCTCCTTCCGCCGCCGGAAGCGCCGCCGCCGGGCGGCCCCGGCGACGAACGCCTCGTACTGCTCGCCGGTCATCGACGTCTCCGCCAGCCAGGCCAGGGTGGAGGAGCGGTCGCGCAGGCCGCGGGCGCGCCGGAACTCCTCGGTCGCGGCCCGCAGGTCGGCCTCGGCCAGGGGTTCGTCGTCGTCCAGGACCTCGTTCAGCAGCAGGCACTGCTCCACGATCTCGTCGTGGACCGTGCGGCCCTCGCGCGACCACTGCCGCAGCAGCGTCACCGCCTCGGGCAGCCGCAGCCGCACGCGGTCCACCGTGACCACGGTGAGCGCGGGGAGCGCGGCCTCGGGCGCCTCGGGGACGTGGCCCGCCCGGTCGTCCTGGATGTCGTACACGGGACAACGGTAGGAACCCGTGGTTGTCGGCCACTGGTTCCGATCTTGCAGGCCACTTGCGCGGGCCGGTCCCCCGAGGGGCGTCAGCTCCAGGCGAGCATCCGCAGCGGGTCCTCCAGCATGGACCCGACGTCCCGCAGGACGCGGGAGCCGAGCTCGCCGTCGATCACCCGGTGGTCGAACGACAGCGCCAGCGTGGTGACCTTGCGGACCGCGATCTGCCCGTCGACCACCCAGGGCATGTCCCTGATCTGGCCGAACGCGAGGATGGCCACCTCGCCGGGGTTGAGGATCGGGGTGCCCGCGTCGACGCCGAAGACGCCCACGTTGGTGATCGTGATCGTGCCGCCGGTCAGCTCCGCCGGCTGGCACCGCCCCGCCCGGGCGCGCTCGGTCAGCTCGGCCAGCGCCCGGGCCAACTCGGGCAGCGACATGGCGTCGGCGTCCTTGACGTTCGGCACGATCAGCCCACGCTCGGTGGCCGCCGCGACGCCGAGGTTCACGTAGTGCTTGACCACGATCTCCTCGTCGGTCCAGGTCGCGTTGGCCATGGGGTGCCGCCGTACGGCGGTCAGCAGCGCCTTGGCCACCAGCAGCAGCGGGGAGACCCTGACCTCGGCGAACTCGGGAAGCTGGCGCAGCCGCCGGACCGCCTCCATCGTCTCCGTCACGTCGATCTGCAGGAACTCCGTGACGTGCGGGGCGGTGAACGCGCTGGCCACCATCGCCTGGGCGGTGGCCTTCCTGACCCCCCGGACGGGGATGCGCTCCTCGCGCACGGCTCCCGCCGCGCGGGAGGGCGCCGCCGCGGGGACGGCGGCGGCTCCGACGGCCGCCTCGACGTCCGCGCGCGTGATCGAGCCCTGCGGGCCGGTGCCGGTGAGGGCGGCCAGGTCCACGCCGAGGTCTTTGGCGAGCTTCCGCACGGGCGGCTTGGCCAGCACGCCGACCGCCCGCGTCGCCGGGGCCTGCGTCGCCGGGGCCTGCGTCACGGAGGCCGCGGCCGCGCCGGGAGCGACGGCCGGAACGGCGCTCGGGCCGCCGTTGCGCACGGCGGCCGGCGCGGCGCCGGGAGCGGCGGGCGAAACCGGGGCCGGGGTGGCCGCGGAGCCCTTCCGGGGACGACGCCTCGTGCTGGACGCCTTGACGCCGTACCCGACCAGGACGGGCTGCCGCTTCTCCTGCTCCGGCGCCTGACCGGAGGGCGGCGGGGGCACCAGGTCCTCCGCCAGGCCGCCGGTGACCGGGACGTCCTCGTCCTCGCCGGTCTTGACCGCGATGATGGGCGACCCGACGTCCACCGTCTGACCCTCGGCGGCCATCAGGGACGAGACGGTCCCCTCGAACGGGCACGGCAGCTCGACGACCGCCTTGGCCGTCTCGATCTCCACGATCGTCTGGTTGACCTTGACCGAGTCGCCGATGGCGACGTGCCACTTGACGATCTCGGCCTCGGTCAGGCCCTCGCCCACGTCGGGGAGCCTGAACTCACGCAGCATGAGGAAACCCCCCTCTCAGAAGGCGAACGAGCGGTCGACGGCGTCGAGCACCCGGTCCAGGTCGGGCAGGTAGTACTCCTCCAGACGGGACGGCGGGTACGGCGTGGAGAACCCGCCCACGCGCAGAACCGGAGCCTCCAGGTGGTAGAAGCAGGTCTCGCTGATCCGGGCGGCCAGCTCGGCCCCGAAGCCGGTGAAGACGGGGGCCTCGTGGACCACCACGCACCGGCCGGTCCGCTGCACGGAGTCGACGAGCACGCCCATGTCGAGCGGGTTGAGCGAGCGCAGGTCGACGACCTCCAGGTCGCGCCCCTCCTCCTCGGCGGCGGCCGCGGCCTCCAGGCACGTCTTCACCATCGGCCCGTACGCGAAGAGGGTCAGATCGCGGCCGGGCCGGACGATCCTGGCCTGGTCGAGCGGGAGGCCGGGCGCGGCGAGGTCGACCTCGGCCTTGTCCCAGTAGCGGCGCTTGGGCTCGAAGAAGATGACCGGGTCGTCGCAGCGGACGGCCTCCTGGATCATCGTGTACGCGTCGGCCGGGTTGGAGCACGCCACCACCCGCAGGCCGCCCGTGTGGGTGAAGTGCGCCTCGGGCGACTCCGAGTGGTGCTCGACGGCGCCGATGCCGCCGCCGCACGGGATGCGGACGACGACCGGCAGCTTGAGCGCGCCGAGCGAGCGCAGCGGCATCTTGGCGAGCTGCGTGATGATCTGGTCGGCCGCCGGGAACACGAACCCGTCGAACTGGATCTCGCACACCGGCCGGTAGCCGCGCAGGGCCAGGCCGATGGCGGTGCCGACGATGCCCGACTCGGCGAGCGGCGTGTCGATCACGCGATCTTCGCCGAAGTCCTTCTGCAGGCCGTCGGTGACGCGGAAGACGCCGCCGAGCTTGCCGACGTCCTCTCCCATGACGAGGACCTTGGAGTCGTCCTCCATCGAGCGGCGCAGCCCCTCGTTGAGCGCCTTGGCGAGCGTCAGTGTCGTCATCGCTCGAACCCCGCCAGGTAGGTGAGGTACTGCTCGCGCTCCTCGTCGAGCAGCGCGTGCGCCCCCGAGTAGACGTGCTGGAAGATCGCCTCCGGCCGGGGGTCGGGCAGCGCGAGGCAGCGGCTGCGCACGTCCTTGCCGAGGGCGTCGGCCTCGGCGTCGATCTTTTCGAAGAACTCCTGGTCGGCCAGCTCGTTCTTGAACAGGTAGGCCTTGACGCGCTCGATCGGGTCCTTGAGCTTCCACGCCTCCAGCTCGTCGGCGAGGCGGTAGCGGGTGGGGTCGTCGGACGTGGTGTGCGCGCCCATGCGGTAGGTGAACGCCTCGATCAGCGTCGGGCCCTGCCCCTCGCGCGCGTTCTGCAGCGCCCGCCGGGTGACCGCGAGACAGGCGAACACGTCGTTGCCGTCGACCCGGACGCCCGGGAAGCCGAAGCCGGACGCCCGCTTGTACAGCGGGATCTTCGACTGCTTCTCCAGGGGCTCGGAGATGGCCCACTGGTTGTTCTGGCAGAAGAACACGATCGGCGCGTTGAACACCGACGCCCAGATGAACGACTCGTTGACGTCGCCCTGGCTGGTGGCGCCGTCGCCGAAGTAGACGATCGTGGCGGCCTCGGCGCCGTCGCGCTGGATGCCCATGGCGTACCCGACCGCGTGCAGCGTCTGCGAGCCGATGACGATCGTGTACAGGTGGAAGTTGTGCTCCGCCGGATCCCAGCCGCCGTGGTTGACCCCCCGGAACAGGCCGAGGAGCTTGACGGGGTCGACGTCCCTGCACCAGGCCACGCCGTGTTCACGGTAGGTGGGGAAGGCCATGTCCGCGTCGGTGAGCGCCCGCCCCGAGCCGATCTGCGCCGCCTCCTGCCCGAGGAGCGAGGCCCAGATGCCCAGCTCGCCCTGCCGCTGGAGGGCGACCGCCTCCAGGTCGACGCGGCGGACCAGGACGAGGTCCCGGTAGAGGGAGCGGACCTCTTCCGCGGTCAGCTCGATGTCGTAGTCGGGGTGCTCGACCCGCTCACCCTCCGGGGTGAGCAGCTGTACGAGCTCCGGGGGTGCGTCAACACCGCGAGGGGCGTCGGCTGTCACGTGCCACTCCTGTGCGTCTTGGGCCGTCCGTGTGTGGGGTCGCCACCGCCGGGAGGCCGGGTCGTCGCGCGTACGGCCACTGGGGTGGGCGGCCGTCCGCTTCTGCGGACATCGTGGCAGAGGTCACACCCCATCGCGCAAGTCTCCGCCATGAGCTCCACACCTTCCCGATTCCCGTACGGCCGTCGCCCACACTCTCTCAGGACCGGCGACCAACCCGACCCCTCGGGCACCAGACGTACCAGGTCGGCCTCCTGCGGCGGGGCGCGGGTAGTCGCGGCGCCCTCGCGGGCGGGCACTAGTCTTGAACGGAGTCAACCACCCACCTGGAGGAACATCGTGGCGCGCGTCATCGTCGACGTCATGCTCAAGCCGGAGATCCTCGACCCGCAGGGCCAGGCGATCGCCCGGGCGCTGCCGCGACTCGGCTTCTCCGGCGTCACCGGCGTACGGCAGGGCAAGCGGTTCGAGCTGGAGCTGGACGGCCCGGCAGACGAGGCCGCCCTTTCGGACGTCCGAAAGATGGCCGAAACCCTGCTGGCCAACACGGTGATCGAGGACTTCTCGATCCGCGTCGAGGACTGAGTGACCGATTTCACATCGGCCAAGAACTGACATAGCCGCATATAAGGGACATCGGGTTGCCCAAAACCCAGGTCAGTGACGTGTTCTAAATAACAGGCACGTGATTTTGCGGTTAGCCCTGATTCATAGGGGAAGCCTTCCTTGGTGACCTTCGACACCGGGGAGGGGTCCGGTGGATATTGAGTTCTCGCTGGCCATGCCAAGGGACGCGATCGGCATCCCGATGGTCCGCCGAGTCGTGGGCGACGCCCTGCGATCTCTCGGCGTGACCGAGGAATGCGTGTCCGACATCCTGCTGGCGACGTCCGAGGCCTGCGCCAACGCGGTGCGGCACGGCGGTCCCGCGAATCGGTACGAGGTCATGGCCACCATCGGCAACGGCCGCTGCGAGCTGCGCGTCGCCGACCGGGGGGAGGGGCTGCACACGATCCCCAGGCAGTACCCCCCGGGCGACGCCGAGAACGGCCGGGGCATCCTGATCATGCGGGCCGTCGTCGACGACGTCTCCTTCGACATCACCCCCGGCAGGGGCACCACGGTGCGGATGAGCAAGGAGCTCGACTGGGACGAGGACGCGATCGCCCACCATCTCACGCTCGATCGGCAACTGGCTGCCGTCTGACCTCGGATGGCCCTCTGACCTCGGGCCGCTCCGCTTCCGGCGGGGCGGCCCATCGCGTGGCTTCGATACCCTGAGGTGTACCGCCACAGACCGCCGTCCGGCCATGGACGGTGGCGTGCGCCTTGGAGGGAACACGTGAGCGAGCGGAGCTGGCTGCGCGACCGCGGCTTCGGGCCGGCAGGCGAGGAGAAGGCATGAGCGCCGCCCGGGTGGGCGTCGTCACCTTCCCCGGAACACTTGACGACCAGGACGCCGCGCGCGCCGTACGGCTGGCCGGCGCGCTTGCCGTGCCGCTGTGGCACGCCGACCACGACCTCAAGGGAGTCGACGCGGTCTTCCTGCCCGGCGGCTTCTCCTACGGCGACTACCTGCGCTGCGGGGCGATCTCGCGGTTCGCGCCGCTGATGGGCGAGCTGATCCCCGCCGCACGTGCCGGGCTGCCGGTGCTCGGCACCTGCAACGGCTTCCAGATCCTCTGCGAGGCGCACCTGCTGCCCGGGGCGCTCACCCGCAACGAGGGCCTGCACTACATCTGCCGCGACCAGCGGCTGCGGGTCGAGACCGCGGCCACGGCGTGGACCACGGAGTTCGCCGCCGGCCAGGAGATCGTGCTGCCGATCAAGCACGGCGAAGGCCGGTACGTCGCCGACGCCGCGACGCTGGAGGAGCTCGAGCGCGAGGGCCGGGTGGTCTTCCGCTACCTCGGCAACCCGAACGGCTCGCTCAACGACATCGCCGGGATCACCAACGAGTCCGGGACCGTCGTCGGCCTCATGCCCCATCCCGAGCACGCCGTCGAGGACCTCACCGGCGCGCCGAGCGTGGACGGGCGCGGCCTGTTCACCTCGATCCTCAAGAGGCTGGTGAACGCATGACCCTCGACACCGTCGGGCGCGCCGGTCAGACGCCGGACGAGCGGCAGCCGTACGCCGAGCTGGGCATGAAGGAGGACGAGTACCAGCGGGTGCGCGAGATCCTCGGCCGCCGGCCCACCAGCTCCGAGCTGGCCATCTACTCGGTCATGTGGAGCGAGCACTGCTCCTACAAGTCGTCGAAGGTGCACCTGCGGCAGTTCGGCACCAAGGCCCCCCACTCCGACGCGCTGCTCGTCGGCATGGGCGAGAACGCCGGCGTGGTCGACATCGGGGACGGCTGGGCCGCCACCTTCAAGATCGAGTCGCACAACCACCCGTCGTACGTCGAGCCGCACCAGGGCGCCGCGACCGGCGTCGGCGGCATCGTCCGCGACATCATGTCGATGGGCGCCCGCCCAGTGGCCGTGATGGACGCGCTGCGCTTCGGCGGGGCCGACCAGCCGGAC
This sequence comes from Microbispora corallina, assembly GCF_016863035.1. Taxonomy (GTDB): domain Bacteria; phylum Actinomycetota; class Actinomycetes; order Streptosporangiales; family Streptosporangiaceae; genus Microbispora; species Microbispora corallina. Next base: position 48,693 of record NZ_BOOC01000044.1, on the reverse strand, counting down.
ACCCGCCGGGTGCTGCCCGGGGTCGTCGAGGGCATCAGCCACTACGGCAACTGCCTCGGCCTGCCCAACATCGGCGGCGAGGTCGCCTTCGACCCCTGCTACATCGGCAACCCGCTGGTCAACGCCCTGTGCGTGGGCCTGCTCCGCAAGGACCAGATCAAGCTCGCCACCGCCCCCGGCCCGGGCAACAAGGTCGTGCTGTTCGGCGCCCGCACCGGCGCGGACGGCATCGGCGGGGCCTCGGTGCTCGCGTCGGCCACGTTCGAGGACGAGTCGCAGGCCAAGCGGCCCGCCGTCCAGGTCGGCGACCCGTTCATGGAGAAGCTCCTGATCGAGTGCTGCCTGGAGCTCTACCAGGCGGACGTGGTCGTCGGCATCCAGGACCTCGGCGCGGCCGGCGTCTCCTGCGCGACGACCGAACTGGCCGCCAAGGGCACCGGCGGCATGCGCGTCGACCTCAACCTCGTCCCGCTGCGCGACCCGACGCTGCGGCCCGAGGAGATCCTGATGAGCGAGTCGCAGGAGCGCATGATGGCGGTCGTCACGCCCGACGACATCCCCGCCTTCATGGCGATCTGCGAGAAGTGGGACGTCCCCGCCACCGTCATCGGCGAGGTGACCGACACCGGCCGCCTCGTCATGACGTGGGACGGCGAGGTGATCGTCGACATCCCGCCCGGGACGGCCGCCGACGAGGGCCCGGTGTACGAGCGCCCGCTGCGGGAGCCCGCCGGTCAGGCCGCGCTGAACGCCGACGGACCGGAGCGGCTGCCCCGCCCCGTGGACCTGCGGGAGACGCTGCTCACCCTGCTCGGCTCGCCGAACCTCGGCTCCAAGGAGTGGGTGACCTCCCAGTACGACCGGTACGTGCGGGGCAACACGGTTCTCGCGCAGCCGGCCGACGCGGGCATGCTGCGCATCTCCGAGGTCATGCCGGGAGCCCAGGAGACCACCCGCGGGATCGCGCTGGCCACCGACGGCAACGGCCGCTATGCCAAGCTCGACCCGTACACGGGGGCCCAGCTCGCGCTGGCCGAGGCGTACCGGAACGTCGCCGTAACCGGGGCGCGGCCGCTCGCCGTGACCAACTGCCTCAACTTCGGCTCGCCGGAGGACCCGGAGGTCATGTGGCAGTTCGGCGAGGCCGTCCGCGGCCTGGCGGACGCCTGCAAGACCCTGGGCGTGCCGGTGACCGGCGGCAACGTGTCCTTCTACAACCAGACCGGCTCGACCGCCATCCACCCGACGCCCGTCGTCGGCGTGCTCGGCGTGATCGACGACGTCGCCCGGCGGGTGCGGTCCGGCTTCACGGCGCCCGGTCTGCGCGTCGTCCTCCTGGGTGAGACCCGGGAGGAGCTCGGCGGCTCGGAGTGGGCGCACGTCCTGCACGGCCACCTCGGCGGGCTGCCGCCGGAGGCCGACCTGCCTGCCGAGCGGGCGCTGGCGTCGGTCCTGGTCGCCGCCGCGGCCGACGGGCTGCTGGAGGGGTCCCACGACCTGTCCGACGGCGGGCTCGCCGTCGGCCTCGCCGAGGCCTGCCTCGCGCTGGGCGTCGGCTGCTCGGTGGCGCTGCCCGGCCAGGACGCCTTCGTCGGCCTGTTCAGCGAGTCGGCGGCCCGGGCGCTGGTGTGCGTGCGGCCCGAGGCGTTCGACGCGCTCGCCGAGCTGTGCCTGCGGCACGAGGTCCCCTGCTACGGCCTCGGCACCACGGGCGGGGACGCGCTCGCGGTCGAGGGCGTCCTGGAGATCTCCGTCGAGGAACTGCGCGCCGCCCACACGGGCGCACTGCCGGCGATCTTCGGCTGAGTCCGCCTCTCGGAGACGACGAAGGCCCTTCCGGTAACCCCTCCGGAAGGGCCTTCGCTGTCCGCCGTACGCCAACGCCTCGTCGCGTACGGCGAGTTCGCGGGTGCGTCCGGCGGAGCCCTCCGGCTCCACCGGCCACCCGAGCATGTGTGTCAGGCCGTCATGCAGATCACGTAGATGGTGCCGGTCGTGTTCTTGCCGCTGACCCTCCAGCCGGTCGCCTTGCCGTTGACCAGGTACGGGGCGCTCGCGGTGATCTGGGGGGCGTTGCCGTTGGCGACGTAGCCGCCACCCGTGGCGATCTTCCCGCTGCCGCACGACAGGGTCTCGGTGCCGCCGTTGCCCGGCAGGCTGAAGGTGTCGGACTCGGTGGTGACCGTCACCGAGCCCGCCGGCCCGGCCGGGCCCTGGGGACCGGTGGCACCCTGCTTGCCGTCGTCGCCCTTCGGGCCCTGCGGGCCGGCCGGGCCGCGCTCGCCCTGCTCGCCCTTCGGGCCCTGCGGGCCGGTGGCGCCGGTCTTGCCGTCGTCACCCTTGGGGCCCTGCGGGCCGGTGGCGCCGGTCTTGCCGTCGTCGCCCTTCGGGCCCTGAAGACCCTGCGGACCGGCCGGGCCGGCGGGGCCGCGCTCGCCCTGCTCGCCCTTGGCCCCCGCGGGACCGGTCTCACCCTTGAGGCCCGGCTCGCCCTTGGGGCCCTGCGCGCCGGTGTCGCCCTTCGGACCCTGCGGACCGGTCGCGCCGGTGTCGCCCTTCGGACCCTGCGGACCGGTCCTCCCCTGCAGGCCCTGCGGGCCCTGCTGGCCGGTCGCGCCCTGCAGGCCCGTGTGCCCCTGCGGACCGGTCTGGTTCCACGACACCTTGTACTCCGTCGGCTTGCACGCGGTGGTCACGCCGACCAGACGCACGTACCGCGTCGTCTTGTTCACGCAGGCGTAGAAGACCGTGCCGCTCGCCGACGAGGCGGTCGCCCCACCGCCCAGCACGAGCAACGATCCGACCACGGCACCCGCCGTCACAAGACCGACGGTGCGCCCGCCCGGCAACCTGATAGCCACGGAATATCCCTTCTGAAGCACAGAGGTGCGTGATGCGAAATGAAAGACATGTGATTCACGCGCCACACGACCGGGCGGTTGGCGGACGAAACATCACGTATACGCATCGGGTCTGCGAGTAATCCTGCGTAGTCAAGGAATGGCCCGCGTACGGCAGCATCGGCATAATCAGCGCGCAGGCAGGCCGAGCGACCTGTGGAGGAGACCGTGTCCCCCGTGTCCCCCGTACCCCCCGGGCCGTCAGTGCCTCCGGTTCCCCCGGTGCCGCCGGAGACGAGCCGTCCCCCGGCGGCCCCCGCCGCCGCTCCCCCGCCTCCAGGCACCGTCCCGCCACCCGGGCCGTACCTCCCGCCCGCGACCCAGCCCGTACGGGGCGTCGTGTGGGCCGTGCACCTGGCCCTGCCGCTGCTCGGCCTGTGGCTGCTGCTCGCCCACCCCGGCATCGACGTGCAGTGGCACGACAACCTCGGCCACTTCTGGCTGATCCTCGTCGTCGCCGGGGTCAACGTCGTGCTCGGGGCGCTCATCGGGCGGGCGTCGGCCCGGCGGCGGGACGCCCGCCTGCTGCTCGTCTCGCTGGTCTTCCTCACCAGCGCCGGGTTCTTCCTCCTCCACGGCCTGTCCACGCCGCAGGTGTTCCATCCGACGGGAACGGTGGGGTTCGACCTCGCCCAGCCGGTGGGCCTGGCGATCGCCTCGGTGTTCGCCTTCGTGTCCGCGCTCCCGCTCAACGAGCGCGCCGCCGCCGCGGTCCTGCGCGCCCAGGCGCCGCTCAGGGCCGGGCTCGGCCTCGTCCTGGTCGCCTGGGGCGTCGCCTCGCTGGTGCCCCCGCTCAGCGAGCCGCTCCCGCCCCACGGCACCGGGCTCGGCCCGTTCGCGCTGGTGGGCGTCGCCCTGTACGTCGTGGCGGCCGTCATGATGTTCCGGCTGCACCGCCGGCGCCCCGCGGCCGTGCTGATCAGCCTCATCACGGCGTACGCGCTGCTCGCGGAGGCCATGCTCGCGGGGATGTCCCACCGCAACTGGCACCTGTCGTGGTGGGAGTGGCACCTGCTGCTGACCTTCGCCTTCCTGTTCGTCGCCTACAGCGCGTACCTCCAGTTCCGGCGCGAGGGCGCGACCGGCGGGCTGTTCGACGCCGTGGCGCTTTCGGCCACCGCACGGCGCATCCAGGCCGACTACGAGCGCGCGCTGGAGGAACTCGTCGCCCACCTGCGCGGCGGCACCCGGTCGGGAGCGCCGATCAGCACCCGCCTGGCCGGGCGCTTCCGGCTCACCGAGGGGCAGGCGGCCGTCCTCGACCGGGCCGGAGCGGCGCTCGCCGCCGAGCGGGACCTGTCGGAGCGGCTGGGCGCGCTCGTCGACGTCGGCCGCCAGGCCCGGGTGGGCCTGCCCGAGGCCGACCTGCTGTCCGCCGCCCTCGGGCGGGTGCGCCGCGCGTACGGCGACGTACGGCTGGCCCTGGTGCGGGGCGGCCGCCTCGTCCCGTACGACGGACCGGCAGGTGGCTTCCCGGACGCCCGGGAGCTGGACGGGGGGCGGGTCGTCGCCGCGGACGGCCGCGTGGTCCACCCGCTGACGGTCAAGGGACGGCTCGCCGGGGCCCTGTCGGTCCCCGTGGGCGTGACGGCCCAGGACGAGGCGCTGGCGGCCACGCTGGCAGGCCAGATGTCGATCGCGCTGGAGAACGCCCGCCTCTACCAGGAGATCGAGACGCTGTTCCGCCAGTACATGTCCCCCGACGTGGCGAACGGCCTGCTCGCCGACCCCGACCAGGCGGCGCTCGGCGGCAGCCTCACCGAGGTGACGGCCCTGTTCGCCGACCTGAGGGGGTTCACCACGTTCTCCGAGCGGGTCTCCCCGGGCGAGATCGTCGAGATGCTCAACCGCTACCACACGGCGGCCGTGCCGTGCGTCCTCGGCAACGGCGGCACGATCGTGCAGTTCGTCGGCGACGCGATGCTCGCGCTCTTCAACGCCCCCGCGCAGCAGCCCGACCACGCCGTCCGGGCCGCGCAGGCGGCGCTGGAGCTTCAGGAGGCCGCCGCGCGCGTGTCGCGGGAGGTGGTCGCCGAGCAGGCGGCGGGCCGCCTGTCCCGGGTCGAGTGGCCCACTTTCCGGGTGGGCGTGAACACCGGGCCGGCCCTCGTGGGCAACATCGGCAGCCCGGAGTTCCGCGGGTTCAACGCGATGGGCGACGCCGTCAATGTGGCCGCCCGCCTGCAGGCCCTGGCCGAGCCGGGCACGGTGGTCATCGGCCAGAGCACCCGCGACCTGCTCGGGCCGGCCCGGGTCGTGTCGCTCGGCGACCTCAGCCTGAAGGGCAAGGAGCACACGGTCCACGCGTACCGCCTGGTGGCGCTGGGCTGATCCGCGGACAAAGCCGCCCGGGGGGCGAAACGCGCTTTACGGGCGGCGGCCCGGAGGCCAACACTGGGCACGCACCAGTCGCGAGCGGGAGGTACGGGGTGACCACCAGGCCGGAACCCGGCGAGTTCCTCGCCCTGCTGACGCCGGAGGAGGCCGCCGACCTTCGGACGGCCGGCCGTACCCGCCGGTGGGAGCGCGGGGCGACCGTGATGAACGAGGGCGAGACCGGAGACTGGGTCCTCGTGCTGACCTCGGGACGGGTCAAGGTGTCGTCGCACACCGCGGGCGGCACCGAGGTCGTGCTGGCCGTACGCGGGCCCGGCGCGCTCCTCGGCGACATGTCGGCCCTCGACGGCGATCCGCGGTCGGGGACGGTCACCGCACTCGAACCCATCGAGGGCCTGGTCGTGCACGACTTCTCCGGCTTCCTGAACGAGCACGGCCGGGTCGCGGTCATGCTCATGCGGCTGATCGTCGGCAGGCTCCGGGACGCCGACCGCAAGCGGGTGGAGTACGGCGCGTTCGACACCACGGGCCGCGTCGCGACCCGGCTGGTGGAGCTCGCCGAGCGGTACGGCGAGCAGACGAGCGCGGGCGTGCGGGTGGCGCTGCCGCTGTCCCAGGACGAGCTCGCGGGGTGGACCGGGGCCTCCCGGGAGGCCGTGAGCAAGGCGCTGCGGACGCTGCGCGACCGCGGGCTCATCGAGACCGGCCGCCGCCGCGTGATCGTCTACGACCTGGACGGCCTGCGCAAGCGGGCCCGCTGATCCCCTGCCCCCCGACCTCCCGGCCCGCGCTCCCCGCCCCCGCCACACCCCTGACCCTCGGGCCCGCCGCCCCCCGGCCCACCGCACCACGCGCCCCTGTCCCGGGCCCCGCGCTCCCCGGCCACGGCACGGCCGGACCCCTGTTTCGCGGGCCCGGCCGTTCCGGCGCGGCCCTCCGGCCTGGGCCGTCGCGAAGCAGGCCGCCCCTCGGGATCATCCGGACGTACGGCGTACGTCACAATCGACGGCATGGCCGACGCCCTCCTGGAATCCGGCTCCCCCGATCGCACCGCCGCCCTCCGGTACGCCTGGCGGGTCTGCTCGGTCACCGGGCTCGGTCTCGTGCTCATCGGCGTCAGCTCCAGCACGCTCAACGTGGCCCTGCCCGCGGTCGTGCGGCATTTCGACGCGGGGCCGCTGGCGTCCGGCTGGGTGCTGCTGGCCCACCTGCTGGTGAGCACGGCCACGCTGGTCTTCTTCGGCCGGGTGGCCGACCTGCTCGGCAGGCGGGAGATCTACCTGCTCGGCTTCGCCCTCTTCACGGCCGCGTCGCTGCTCGCCGGGCTGGCGCCGGGCATCGGCGTGGTCATCGCCATGCGGGCGCTGCAGGGCCTCGGCGCGGCCATGATCCTGGCGAACGGCACGGTCATCATCACGGACGCCTTCCCGCCCGACCGGCTCAGCCAGGGGATGGGCGTCTACATGGCGACGCTGTCGGTCGCCCAGCTGGCCGGGCCGACGCTCGGCGGCCTGATCGCCGAGACGCTGGGCTGGCGCTGGATCTTCTGGATCAACGTGCCCGCCGGGCTGGCCGCCCTCTTCTGGGGCGCCGCCGTGCTCAGGAGGACGCCGGCCGGCCCGCGGCAGCCGGTGGACGCGCTGGGCAACCTCGTCGTGTTCGCCGCGCTGTCGGCGGCGCTCATCGCGATCAGCCAGGGCGAGCCGCTCGCCGGCGCCCTGGCTCTCGCGCTCGTCCCCCTCCTCCTGGTGATCGAGCGCCGGGCCCGCAACCCGGTGCTCAACCTGGCGCTGTTCGGCGGGCGCATGCTGGTCTTCGCCAACCTGGCCTCGTTCGGCAACGCGCTCGCGCGGTCGTCGCTGATCCTGCTGGCCGGGCTCTACTTCCAGGCGGCCCGCGGGGTCGACGCGCTGGCGGCCGGCGTGGGCGTCCTGCCGGTGCCGATCGGCATGACGATCGCCTCCCCCATCGCGGGCGCCCTCGGCCGCCGCGTCTCGCCGTACGCGCTGTCGGTGGGCGGGTGCCTGCTCACGGCGGGCGGGCTGCTGGTCCTCACCCTGTCGGCCGGCCCGGCCACGCCGTACTGGATCGTGGGGACCGGGCTGTTCGTCGCGGGCTGCGGCAGCGGGACCTTCCTGACCGGCAACACCACGCAGGTCATGACCGCGCTGCCGCCGGGCACGCTGGGCGTGGTCAACGGCTTCCGCGTCATGATCATGAACATCGGGGTCGTCCTCAGCGTGGCCACCACGCTGACCGTGCTGACCGGCGCGGTCCCGCCCGGGCTACGCGGCCAGGTCTACGCGGGGACGCTCTCGCGGGTGTCCCCGGTCGCGCTGGAACAGCTCATGGCCGGCTTCCGGCGGACCTACCTCGTGCTGTTCGCCGTCGCCGTGCTGGGCGTCCTGTTCGCCGCCATGGCCTCCACACCGCCCATGAGCAGGTCGACGCCGAAGGCGTAGTACCGGTCCACGTCGGGCTCCTCGCTGAAGGTGGCCGCGAAGGCGACCATGCAGGGGAACCGGTCGGGCGGCAGCGCCTCCAGCATGAGCCGCTTCTGCCTGCGCCACTCGGCCGCCTCGGCCGGCGTGAACTGCACGGGACATCCCGGCTCGGCCTTGACCAGCGAGAGCGTGCCGTGCAGGAGGTACGACGAGACGAAGTACGCCTCGCTCAAGCCGAAGCCGGCCCGGGTCAGCAGGTCGAGGGCGGCCTCGGTGGCCCGGACGAAACTGGGCACCTCGTCCTTCTCGACCAGCGGGAAGATGTCCACCAGCGGCGGATGCCGGCGCAGCACCCGTACGAGCGCCTCGATCATCCCGCGCAGCCGCACCGCCCACGGGTCCTCGGGGTCGATCGCCGGCGTCACCTCGGCCAGCACGTGGTCGGCCACGCCCTGGAGCAGCTGGTCCTTGTTCTTGAAGTGCCAGTAGAGGGCCATCGGCGTGACCCCCAGCTCCTGGGCCAGCCGTCTGATCGTCACGGCCTCGAGCCCCTGGGCGTCCGCGAGCGCGATCGCCTTCTCCACCACGGCCTGGCGGGTCAGCCTGTCCGCATTACCCATGGCTTCGCTCCTCGTTCCCTCCGGGGACTTGACAACTATACGCCGTACAAGGTCTCCTATGCACCGTACATGTACGTCGTACATGTACCTCGTACAAGAGGAGAGCTGATGATGGGCAGATGGTGGGCGCTCGTCGCGGTGTCACTCGCGACCTTCATGACCTACTTGGACAACAACGTCGTCAACGTGGCGCTGCCGACGATCCAGCGGGACCTCGGGCTGTCGATCTCCGGCCTTGAGTGGATCGTGAGCGCGTACATCCTGGTGTTCGCCGGCCTGCTGCTCGTGGGCGGCCGGATCGCGGACGTGTTCGGAGCGCGGACCGCGTTCTTCGGCGGGCTTGCGATCTTCACGCTGTCGTCGGTGGCGGCCGGGCTGTCCGGCGGCCAGGAGGCGCTCATCGCCGCCCGGGCCCTTCAGGGCGTCGGCGCGGCGCTGCTGACGCCGTCGTCGCTGGCCCTGCTGCCGAAGATCTTCCCCGACCCGCGCGAGCGGGGGACGGCCGTCGGCGTCTGGAGCGCGGTCGGCGCGCTCGCCCTGGCCATCGGCCCGCTCACCGGCGGCGTCCTCAGCGAGAACGCCGACTGGGGCTGGATCTTCCTGATCAACGCCCCGATCGGCGTGATCACCGCGATCGTCGGGCTGCGGTCGATCCGGGTGCGGCGCGACGCGGGGGCTCGCGCCGGGCTCGACCTCCCCGGACTCGCGTCCTCCGCGGTGGCCCTGTTCGCGCTGACGTACGCGCTGATCGAGGGCGGGTCCCGCGGCTGGACCTCGCCGGTGATCCTCGGCTCGTTCGCGCTCGCCGCGGTGGCCGCGGCCGCGTTCGGCGTCGTCGAGTCCCGGGTGGCGCAGCCGATGATCGACCTCACGCTCTTCCGCGAGCGCGTCTTCAGCGGCGGCCTGCTGTCGATGGGCCTGTGGGCGTTCGGGGTGTTCGGGATCTACTTCTTCACGGCCATCTACCTGCAGAGCGCGCTCGGGTTCAGCCCCACGGCCGCGGGCGCGGGCTTCGTGCCGATGGCGCTGCTCACGGCCGTGGTCGCCACGCTGTCGCCGCGGATCGCCGAGCGGTTCGGCAGCGGCCGCACGGTCGCCGTGGGCCTCGGCCTCATGGCGGTCGCCGTCGGCGGCCTGTCCGGCGCCGGTGAGGGCAGCGGCTACCTCGACCTGCTCCCCTGGTTCCTCCTGTACGGCGCGGGCGCCGGCCTGCTCGTCCCGCTGACCAACGTCGTGCTGGGCGCGATGCCGGCGGCCAGGGCCGGGGTCGCCTCCGGCGTGCTGAACGTCTCGCGCGAGGTCTTCGGGCTCCTCGGCATCACGATCCTCGGCGCGATCCTGAGCGCCCGCGAGAGCGCGGTGGCCGGCCCTCCCCTGCACCGGTTCCTCGAGGCGTACCAGTTCACCCTGCTGGTCGCGGCGGCCATCATGCTCGTGGGCGTCCCGGTCAGCCTCTTCTCGCTCCGCCGCGCCGGGACGGCGGCCGCGCCCGCCGAGCCCCCCGCCACCGAGCCCGCCCTCGCCGAGCCCGTCGCCTGAGGGGACACAATGGGCGGGTGCCGCCACGCAGACTGGACCCCGGAAAGGTGAGGGACGCGCTGGACGCCCAGCTCGTCGAGCTGGACAGCCCGCCGTTCGACGGCCCCGACAGCGCCGCGGCGGACGCCTGCGTCCGCGCGGTGCTCGCGGCCTACGACGCCGGACTGACGCCGGTCCGCGAGGCCGCCAGGGCCGCCGTGCGGCACCTGCTGGAGGAGCTGGCGGCCCTGGCGCCCGGCCGCTCGGTCGAGGTGCGCGTCCCTCCCCACGCGGCGGTGCAGTGCGTGGAGGGGCCCCGGCACACGCGGGGCACCCCGCCCAACGTCGTCGAGACCGACCCCCGCACCTGGCTGGAGCTGGCCACCGGGCGCCTGACCTGGGCCGACGCCACGGCCGCGGGGAAAATCTCCGCCAGCGGCTCCCGCGCCGACGTCTCGGAGTGGCTGCCGCTCCGCTGACGCGGTCTCAGGGGCCGCCGAGCTTGCCCTCCAGGCACCGCTGCGCCGCCTCCTTCGTGGGGTAGCGGACGGGGTCGAGGCACTCGCCGAGGTTCCTGGACTGGTACCAGTTGTAGATCAGGACCCCCAGCACCACCGCGAGGACCAGGGTCAGCACGCTCAGCACGAGCCCGGCGACGGCCCGGCCGCGATTGGAGTTCCGGGCGATGGCGATCGCGCCGAGGACGGCCCCCACCACCGCGACCAGCGTCCCCACGCCGCACACGAACAGCAGCACGAAGGCGCAGACGCCCAGCACGAGCGACGCCGTGCCGAGCCCGCCACCCGTGGGGGGCGGAGGCGGCCAGCCCGCGCCCCTGGCCGTCCCGGGCGGCGGCGGGGGCATCTCCCCGTACGGCGGCTGCCCGTAAGGCCCCGGAGGCCCCTGAGGGCCTTGGGGGCCCTGCCCGTACGGCGGCGGGACGGCTCCCCCCGGGCCCTGCCCGTACGGCGGCGGCGTGGGTCCCCCGGGCCCCGGGCCGTACGGGCCGGAGGGCTCCTCGTGGGGGCCGCCCTCACCGGGCGCGGGCCTCTCGTGCGGCTCGCGGGGCCGGTCGGGGTCGTCGGGTGTCGCCACGGTGGTCACTCCCGTACCTGAATATCGGGCATGCCGGAAGGCCCAGACTCTCCCGTGAACCCCCGCCTGAGCAGGGGCGACACGGTAAAGAGCGGTCGATCGTTTCGGTGCCGTCCGGGCATGGGGGGGTTCGAGCAGCGGCGATGCCCAAATAGACTCGGGTACGTGTTGAAGGGCGACGGCCGGCTGGGCCATGACCTCGACCCTCAGGACCGCGGACCTCAGGACGCCTGTGGCGTCTTCGGCGTCTGGGCTCCTGGGGAGGACGTCTCCAAACTCACCTACTACGGCCTCTACGCGCTGCAGCACCGCGGGCAGGAGTCCGCGGGCATCGCGGTCAGCGAGGGCAGCCGCATCCTCGTCTACAAGGACATGGGCCTGGTGGCCCAGGTCTTCGACGAGTCGATCCTCGGCACCCTGCGCGGGCACCTGTCGATCGGGCACTGCCGCTACTCCACGACGGGATCGAGCGTCTGGGAGAACGCGCAGCCCACGCTGAGCTCGACCGACGGCGGCGGGCTGGCGCTCGCCCACAACGGCAACCTCATCAACACGGCGCAGCTCGCCGAGCGGCTGGCCCCCGGCGCGATCAGGGCGACCACCGACACCGAGGTGCTCACCGCCCTGCTCGCGCAGGACGCCACGCGGCCGGTGGACGACGTCGCGGCCGAGCTGCTCCCCGAGGTCAAGGGCGCCTACTCGCTCGTCTGGATGAACGAGACGACCCTGTTCGCGGCCCGCGACCCCCAGGGCATCCGCCCGCTCGTGCTGGGCCGGCTGGAGCGCGGCTGGGTGGTCGCGTCCGAGACCGCCGCCCTCGACATCGTCGGCGCGTCGGTGATCCGCGAGATCGAGCCGGGCGAGCTGCTCACGATCGACGAGAGGGGCGTCCGCTCGCGCCGGTTCGCCGAGGCCAATCCCAAGGGCTGCCTGTTCGAGTACGTCTACCTGGCCCGTCCCGACACGACCATCGCCGGCCGCGGCGTGCAGTCCACGCGGGTCGAGGTCGGCCGCGAGCTCGCCCGCGAGCACCCCGTGGACGCCGACCTCGTCATCCCCACGCCCGAGTCCGGCACGCCCGCCGCCATCGGCTACGCCGAGCAGAGCGGCATCCCGTACGGCCAGGGCCTGGTGAAGAACTCCTACGTCGGCCGGACCTTCATCCAGCCGTCCCAGACCATCCGGCAGCTCGGCATCCGCCTCAAGCTCAACCCGCTGCGCGAGGTCATCGAGGGCAAGCGGCTGGTCGTCGTCGACGACTCCATCGTCCGCGGCAACACCCAGCGAGCCATCGTGAAGATGCTGCGCGAGGCCGGCGCCACCGAGGTCCACGTGCGGATCTCCTCGCCGCCGGTCGCCTGGCCCTGCTTCTACGGCATCGACTTCGCCACCCGCGCCGAGCTGATCGCCGGGTCCCTGTCGGTCGAGGAGATCCGCTCCTCACTCGGCGCCGACTCCCTCGGGTACATCTCCATCGAGGGGCTGACCCGGGCCACCACGCTGCCGGCCGAGCGGCTCTGCCGGGCGTGCTTCGACGGGCGGTACCCGATCCCGATCGAGGACGACCGCGTGGGCAAGTTCGTCCTGGAGGCCCGGCGATGACGAGCTACGCCGCCGCCGGCGTGGACATCGAGGCCGGTGACCGCGCGGTCGAGCTGATGAAGACGCGCGTCGCCCGCTCGCGCCGTCCCGAGGTGCTCGACGACGCCAGCGGCTTCGCCGGGCTCTTCGACGCCTCGGCGTTCCTGCGGTACAAGCGGCCGCTGCTGGCGACCAGCACCGACGGCGTCGGCACGAAGGTCATGCTGGCCCAGCGTCTCGGCAAGCACGACACGATCGGCATCGACCTGGTCGGGATGGTCGTCGACGACCTCGTCGTGTGCGGGGCCGAGCCGCTGTTCATGACCGACTACATCGCCTGCGGCAAGGTCGTCCCCGAGCGGATCGCCGACATCGTGGGCGGCGTGGCAGAGGGCTGCCGCCTCGCCGGGTGCGCACTCGTGGGCGGCGAGACCGCCGAGCACCCCGGCGCCATGGGCCCGGACGAGTACGACCTGGCGGGCGCCGGCACCGGCGTCGTCGAGGCGTCCGAGATGCTCGGGCCGCACCGTGTCACGCCGGGGGACATCGTGCTGGGGCTGGCCTCCAGCGGGATCCACTCGAACGGGTACTCCCTGGTCAGGCACATCGTGGCGACGGCCGGACTCGACCTGGAGCAGGACGTGCCCGAGCTCGGCCGCACGCTCGGCGAGGAGCTGCTGGAGCCGACCCGCGTCTACTCGCTCGACTGCCTGGCGCTCGCCCGGGAGACCGAGGTGCACGCGATGGCCCACATCACCGGCGGCGGGCTCGCGGCCAACCTGGCCCGTTCGCTCCCTCCGACCGCCGACGCCCTGCTCGACCGGGACTCCTGGACGCCCCCGCCGATCTTCCAGGTTCTGGCGGGGCACGGCGGCGTGCCGCAGGAGGAGATGGACCGCACCTTCAACCTGGGCGTGGGCATGTGCGCCATCGTGTCCGAGGCCGACGCCGACCGGGCGCTCGCGCTGCTGGAGGAGCGGAACCTGCCCGCGTGGGTGCTCGGGCAGATCGTCCCCGGCACCGGCCGGGCCGTCTTCCGGTAGAGACCCCGCCCGGCACCGAGCGGGGGGTCGCGCGGCTCGCCGGAGAAACACCACCAGGCGCTCCGGCCCTGCCGGAACGCCTGGACGGTTGGGACATGACGACCATCCGGCCGGGCTGTGGACCCGCCGGAGACGGTCATCAGGTGATCAGGAACGGATCAACGTCGCCCGTGACGGTCGCTGTCGCCATCGTCGTCGTCATCGACGGCGTAGTCGGCGTAGCGATCAGCCAACTCTTCGTAAGGGTCATGCTCGTCGTTGTGGCCGGAATCGTCCTCGTCCACGACTCCGAGCTCCGCGCGCAGGCGCTCAAGATCTGTGCCGCCGCTGTTGTACTTCAGCTGGCGGGCGACCTTGACCTGCTTGGCCTTGGCTCGGCCGCGCCCCATTGGCTCGACCCCCTCATGCGGGGTCGTGCCCGACCCCTCGTCACTAACGCACCGCGCACCGACGCCACCTGACTTCAGGCGTCAGTCTCTCGTTCGCCTATTACCGTACCTGGTTTGTGCGCCGCTCGGTACGTCGTACGAGCGGCGCCGGTCAGCGCCGAAGCCAAATACCCCTTAGCCGACCGACTTCCGACATTCTGCGCTCTGCCAGCCTATCCGCTGCCGCCCCCGGAGGGACGCCTTCCTCCTCGGCCATCTCGAAGATCTTCGCGGTGGTGTCGAAGATCTTGGCGGCCCGCGCCCGGGCCCTGGCCATGTCGAACCCCTCGATCTCGTCCGCCACCTGGATGACCCCGCCGGAGTTGACCACGTAGTCGGGAGCGTAGAGGATGCCGCGCTCCGCGAGCTGCTTCTCGACCCCGGAATGGGCGAGCTGGTTGTTCGCGCCGCCACAGATGATCTTGGCCTTGAGCCGGGGGACGGTGACGTCGTCGAGCGCGCCGCCCAGCGCGCAGGGGGCGTAGACGTCCAGGTCGGACGCCGACAGCGTCGCGGCGTCGGCCACCACGTGGACCCCGGGGTGCCGCCGCGCCACCCGCTCGACCGCGCCCTCGTTCACGTCGCAGATCACGACCTCGGCGCCGTCCTCGATCAGGTGGTCGACCAGGCGGTGACCGACCTTGCCGACGCCCTCGACCCCGACCCGGCGGCCGCTGAGGGAGGGCGTGCCGTACACGTGCCCGGCCGCCGCCCGCATGCCCTGGAACACGCCGAACGCCGTGAGGATGGAGGAGTCGCCGGCGCCGCCGTGCTCGGGGGTCCGCCCGGTGACGTAGGAGCACTCCCGGGCGACGACGTCCATGTCCTCGCTGTAGGTGCCCACGTCGCAGGCGGTGTAGTAGCGGCCGCCCAGCGACTGGACGAACCGGCCGTACGCCCGCAGCAGGGCCTCGCTCTTGGCGGTCGCGGGGTCGCCGATGATCACGGCCTTCGCGCCGCCGAGATCGAGCCCGGCCAGCGCGTTCTTGTACGCCATCGCCCTGGAGAGGTTGAGGACGTCGGCGAGGGCGGCCTGCTCGCTCGCGTAGGGGTAGAACCGGGTGCCGCCGAGGCCGGGCCCGAGGGCGGTGCTGTAGATCGCGATGATCGCGTACAGGCCGCTGGGCTCGTCGGCGCAGAACACGACCTGCTCGTGCCTGCCCGGATGGACGGGGTTCGCGTCGCTTCCTGGGCTGGGGTCCTTGTGGGAGAGCCCGAAGACGTCGGTCACGGTGGTGACTCCTGGTCGTCTCTGGTCGCCGCCTCGTTGCGACGACTCCCTCCCAGCTTAGCCAGCCCATGGCAAAACGATCTTGGAAAGCGCGCCCGGTGCTGCACAGGGTCGCGGCGGCGTGGCACGATTCTGGTGTGCTCCCCTACGCCGCCTATCTCCGTGTGTACGAGCCGCTGACCGCTTTCACCCCTCAGGACCGGGCGCGGTGGGCCCGGTACGCCGAGTCCCGCGACCGCCCCCGGCGGGCCGGCGCGCTGGAGGTCGAGCACGGTGAGTCGGTCCGCCGGCTGCTGTCCGTGCCACCGCTGCCCGCGCCCGAGCGGGAGAGCCCGAACGCCTACCTGCGCCGCGTCGAGGACACGCTCTACGTCTGCCCCTGGCAGAGCAGGCTGCGGTCGTGGCTCGCGTTCACGACGTTCCGGGGGAGCGTGCCGGCCAAGCTCGCCCACCGGTTCGTGCCACAGGCGATCGCCGAGCAGACCGCCGACGACTTCGACCGGTTCAAGCGCGGGGAGCCCTCGCTGCGCACCCACATCAGGACGAGCACCTGGCAGGTCCCGACCTCGTGGTTCGTCCCCTTCGACTCAGCGGAGCGGTGGCTCGTGCTGGGCGCGGAGGAGTCGCCGGAGCACGCCGCCCCGACCACGACCGCGCCGCCGCGCAACATGCTGTACGTCACCTCGATGGCCCAGGCGCGCCGCCGGGTGGCGCGGGCCCTCGTCGTGATCCGCCGCCACGTGGGCCAGGTGTCCACCCTCGGCGAGGTCGAGGAGGTGGGCCGCTGGCTGGAGGAGTTCCACCCCCACTCGCTGGTGGAGCTCGACTACGGCGGCCTCGTCCACCTCATGGACGACCAGACCCTGCAGGGCGACCAGTCCGTGGCGGAGGTGTCGACCGCCCTCGCGAGTTTGGACAAGGGTCAGGAAGAACTTGCCTTCGCGATGTACCAGCGCGTCATCCTCCGCTGGAGATCAGTAAAGGCCCTCGAAACGGCAAACTGAGCGTAATCGCCAGTCTCTGACCTGCAGTTTCTGGTCAAGGGATGTTCGATCTCACATCTACGAACTGAGTAGTTTGCCGTTTTCACTGCGATACCACGAAACGTGTCGCTAGAATCACCCAGCGTGACATCAACATGTGGTCGAGACGTTGCGCCCCAAGGGCTCGCCAATCGCACTACGTGGCTGTATGGTCACATCGGGTGATGCCGCAAATGATCCTAGAAACCGCACGTTTTTGATCATTGAGGACATCCGTGACAAGCGCCAGACAAGTCGCAAGGATCGCTCTCGGCGGTCCACACGGAGGAGAGGCCGCACAAATGTCAGCTCGTACACCCGAGGCCGAGCCACTGCTCACCCCGGCGGAGGTCGCCACGATGTTCCGGGTCGACCCCAAGACCGTCACTCGGTGGGCGAAGGCCGGCAAGTTGACGTCCATCCGCACGCTCGGGGGGCACCGGCGTTACCGGGAGACCGAGGTCCGGGCGCTGCTGGCGGGCATACCGCAGCAGCGGTCGGAGTAGGACGGGGAGCGTCGCCGCACCAGGGGGAAGTACCGGCGCGCTCGCGTCGCCATGGATGTGAGCGCGTCCGCCACGGTCCCGTGACCGCCATGGGTCACGGGACGATATGGGGCCGGCGCCGCCCGCCCGGCGCCTCCCCGCCGCCCCGGTGCGCGCTCCCCTGCCGGTGCGTCCGTCGCCCCGGCGCGTAGCGTGACCGTGATCCACCGCCGGACTCCGCGTGACCGTCGCCGCCAGGGCGCCCGTTCCTTCCTGCCGTCCGTTTCCCTCACGTGCCGTCCGGCCCCTTTCCACCGCTCCGGCGGGCGGGGAGCGTGACCCGCCGCGCAAGTCCGCGCAGCCGTCCGGCCCGTCCCCCGCTGCGTTCCGCCACGTGCCCCCCGTTCAGGTTCGCTGGAAACCGTTTCCGGCATCGGGCCGCGGCCCGTACGCCGTGCAGCCGGGCGGGCGTCACCCGTCCAGGAGCGTGCGCGCCAGGCGCTCCACCTCGTCGTCGTGCCCGGCCGCCACCCGCAGCAGGGCGGCCATCTGCTCCACCAGCAGGCGTTCGAGCTCCGCCCGCTCCATGTCGCGGTGCTCCAGCCAGTCGAGGCCCGCCGTCTCCACCGAGGCGATCCACGACCGCAGCGTGGTGCGCAGCACCGGCCCGGGGTCGGTCACCCGCATCTCGTTCATGATCAGGTGCAGCATCCGCCGCCGTACGCCGTCCACGATCTCGCCGATCTCGCCGGCGCGGTTGGCGGGCCCGCCCCTGAGCAGGGCGGCGAACCCGGCCGCGTGCTCCTCCACGAAATCGAAGTAGCGGCGCAGCCCGCGGGCGAGCTCCTCCATGGGCCGTCCGCCGCCCTGAGGCTGCAGCCGGGCCTCCAGTTCCTCGGCCGCGCTGCGCAACGCGGCCACGTACAGCTCCTGCTTGCCGCCGAAGTAGTGGTAGACGAGGGCTCGTGACGCCCCGGCCGACAGGGCGACGTCGTCGATCGACACGTCCTCGGCGTCGTGCCTGCTGAACAGCTCCAACGCTGCCGCGATGAGCTCCTCCCGCCGCCGGTCGACGCTGAGCCTGCGCCGTGCCGGCCGTGCGCCGTCCTCCGCTTGGCGTGTGGCACCCACACCTCGAACCCTAACGGGTGGAGTCCACAGCGGGCGCGCTGCCCTGATCAAGAGATCCTCTGGAAGGGGCTCCCGGAAGGGGCCGCGTTCCCACCTCCGGGCTACCCTTCCCAACGCCTGATTAAGAGGAAGGAAGACGCGTTACTGCGATCTACCCGTACCCTCTGGGCAACTCGATCGTTTGGTGTGTCAGGTGCACGTCCACGCATCGTGGGGAGAACCATGTCAGGACCGTCCATGCAGACCACTGCCCGGAACGTCGCGGTCTCGTTACCCGACGGCGGGCTGTCCGATGGGTTCAGCCCACGGCCACGGCCGACGATCCGCAACGTGGCGGAACGCGCCGGGGTCTCGAAGTCGCTGGTCTCGCTCGTGCTGCGGGGTTCGCCGCACGTGAGCGAGCACCGCCGTGAGGCGGTCCTGCAGGCCGCGAGGGAGCTCGGCTACCGTCCCAACGCGGTGGCCCGAAGCCTGGTCGAGGGACGCACCCACCTGGTGGGCGCCCTCGTGGCGGACCTGCACAACCCCTTCTACGCGGAGTTCCTGGACGGCCTGCAGGAGAGCCTGCACGGCGACGGCCTGCGCCTGCTGATCGGCAGCGGGCGCTGGGACCCGGCGTTCGAGGACGAGGCCGTGGAGGCCTTCCTGGAGCTGCGCGTGGACGGGCTCGTGCTGCTCGGCGTGGCGCCGTCCAGCGACACGCTCGCGGAGGCCTCCGCCTACACCCCGACCGTGGTCGTCGGCGAGCGGGACGTGGAGCTCGAGGGCGTCGACATCGTGGTGGACGACGACCAGCTCGGCGCCCGCCTGGCGGTCGACCACCTCGTGGAGATGGGCCACCGGCGCATCGCCCACATCGAGGGCACGCCGTCCTCGGCCGCCCGCTGCCGGTGCGAGGGCTACCTGGTGGCCATGCGCCGCCACGCCCTCGCGCCGTACATCATGGTCGAGCACGGGGACTTCACCGAGGAGGGCGGCCGGCGCGCGGCCCTGGCCCTGCTGCAGCGCGACCCGCGGCCGACCGCGATCTTCGCGGCCAACGACATCGTGGCCATGGGCGTGCTCACGGCGGCGAGCGAGCTGGGCCTCCGGGTGCCGGAGGACCTGTCGGTGGTGGGCTACGACAACACCCACCTCGCGGCGGTCACGCACATATCGCTGACCAGCGTGGACCAGCCCAGGCGCGCAATGGGCCGATCGGCCGCCGCCCTGCTCAGCGACCGCATCTCCGAGCCCGGCAAGGTGGCGCGGCTGCGCCAGGTCACCCCGCAGCTCGTGGTGCGGCGCAGCACCGGGCCGGCTCCAAGGGATGACCAAGGGTAGGTCAATCCCCGACGTGTCCCCTCGCGGCGGTGTTCACTCGTACCGTGACGCCGACCCCCGGCGGGTCGCCGACGGCAACCCGCCGGGACGGCGACCGCATGTCGCGAGAATCGGGGGGATTCATGCGTGATCCTGAGTTGGTCTCCTGCGCTCAGCGGGCGGCCGGCGAGCTCGAGCGGGCCTGGGCGCACTGGCGCGAGACCCGGGGACTGAGCGGCGACGAGGTCGCCGACTCCGTGGCGAGCTACGTCGCCCACTCGATCGACCATCCGTGGGGACGTCCCCGGGTGGTGCTGGGCCTCGACGCCGAGGACGCCCGCGAGCTGGCCGCGCTCCTGCACAGCCAGGAGGCCGCGGAACCGGCCTGGGTGGGGCGCTTTCCGGCATAACGGTCTGGTCACGAGCCGAATCCGCGTACGTTAGGAGGACGTGCCTCCGCGAAGGGATTCGAGCGTGATCAGACGACCACTTGCCGCCGCAGTCCTGGGCCTGTGCGGGCTTGGAGCAGTCGCCTGCGGCGGCACGGCGGTCTCGGGTGCGGCGGCCTCCGGCCCCTCCACGCCGCCGTCGGCGCCCGCGTCTCGCGAGGTCCCCGCGAGCGGCGGGGCCGCGGACTCCGCCCGGACCGCCAGCACGTCGTCCGCGCCCGCCAAGCCGCTGGCCGGCAAGGTCGTCGTGATCGACCCGGGCCACAACGGCGGCAACTACCGGCACCCGGAGATCATCAACAGGCAGGTCGACATCCTCACGGAGAAGAAGGCCTGCGACACCACCGGGACGTCCACCAACGACGGCTACGCCGAGGCCGCCTTCACCTGGGACGTCTCCAGCCGCCTGGCGAAGCTGCTGCGGGCCCAGGGTGCCACCGTCAAGCTCACCCGCACGGGCAACACCGGCGTCGGGCCGTGCATCACCCAGCGGGCGGCCATCGGCAACCGGGCGAAGGCCGACGCCGCGATCTCCATCCACGCGGACGGCGCGCCCTCGGCCGCCCACGGCTTCCACGTCATCATGCCGAAGAAGATCCACGGCCCGGTCGACCCGGTCGTCGCCGGCTCCAGGCGCCTGGGCATCACAGTCCGCGACGCCTTCCACGCGGGCACCGGCATCGCGTACTCGACGTACATCGGCACGAACGCGCTCAACTACCGCAGCGACCTCGGCGGGCTCAACCTGTCGACAGTCCCCAAGATCTTCATCGAGTGCGGGAACATGCGCAACGCCGGCGACGCCGCGAAGTTCAAGGACCCCCGGTTCCGCCAGCGCATCGCCGTCTCCCTCGCCAAGGGCCTGCAGAGCTACCTGCGGTGAGCGCCGCCGCGGGCGATTTGGCATGATCTGCGGCATGAATCGCCTCCTCCCCCGTCCTCGCACGGTCGAGAGCAGGCCGGGGTCGTTCGCGCTCCCGCCCGGCTCCGCCGTGGCCGGTCCCGCCGCGCTCGCCGACGCCGTACGACTCGCCGTACCCGTGCCGGACCTGCGGCCCGGCGGCCCGGACGCCGCCGTACGGGTGGAGGAGGACGCCCGGCTGGGCCCCGAGGCGTACGAGCTGGAGATCGGGGACGACGGCGTGCGGATCCGCGCCGGGGACCGGGCCGGCGCCTTCTACGCGGCGCAGACGCTGCTGCAGCTGCTGCCCGTGGACGCCTACCGGGCGGCCGCGCTGCCGGGCGTGTCCTGGACGGTCCCGTACGGGCGCGTGGCGGACGCTCCGGCCTTCTCATGGCGGGGGGCGCACCTCGACGTCGCCCGCAACTTCCTGCCCAAGCGGGAGGTGCTGCGCCTGGTCGACCTGCTCGCGGTCCACAAGCTCAACCGGCTCCACCTGCATCTCGCGGACGACCAGGGGTGGCGCGTCGAGAGCCCGGCGTACCCGCTGCTGCACGAGGTCGGCTCGCACCGCCCCCGGACGATCGTCAGCCACTACGGCGAGGAGCCCGTTTTCGACGAGGTCCCGCACGGGGGCTACTACACGCTGGCCGACCTCGCGGAGATCGCGGCGTACGCCCGGGCGCGGGCCGTCACCGTCGTCCCGGAGATCGACGTGCCCGGACACGCGTCGGCGATCCTGGCGGCGTACCCGGAGCTGGGGGTCCGGC
Organism: Microbispora corallina; assembly: GCF_016863035.1. Taxonomy (GTDB): domain Bacteria; phylum Actinomycetota; class Actinomycetes; order Streptosporangiales; family Streptosporangiaceae; genus Microbispora; species Microbispora corallina. Next base: position 27,436 of record NZ_BOOC01000044.1, on the reverse strand, counting down.
CCGGCGAGCGGCACCGCGTGCTCGACCGGTGGGGCATCTCGCCGGCCATCCTGTCCCCGCTGCCCGCCGCGGTGGCCTTCCTCACGACCGTGTTCGGCGAGATCGCCGGGGCCGTCGGCGACGTGCCGTACTTCCACATCGGCGGCGACGAGTGCGTGCTGGACGACTGGGCCGCCTCGCCCGAGATCTCCGCGTACCGGGAGGAGCTGGGCCTGGAGACCGTGGGCGACCTGCACGCGTGGTTCCTGCGGCGGCTGGCGGACGCCCTGGCCGAGCGGGGCAGCCGGGCGGTCGTGTGGGACGAGGCCTTCGTCAGCGGCCGGCTGAGGCAGGACACGATCGTGATGCCGTGGCGCGGCCCGCAGGTCGGCCGCCGGGCCGCGGCGGCCGGGCACGACGTGGTGGCGACGCCCGTCTTCCCGCTGTACTTCGACTACGCGGAGGCCGCCTCGCCCGAGGAGCCCGCCGGGCTCGGCGACGCCGTCACGGTCGCCGATGTGGCGGCCTTCGCCCCGGCGCCGCAGGACTGGACGGCCGGGGAGCGGGCGCGGGTGATCGGGGCGCAGTTCCAGCTGTGGAGCGAGCGCATCCCGGACGGCCGGACGCTCGACTACCGCGCCTGGCCGCGGGGCTGCGCCGCCGCCGAGGTCGTCTGGACGGGCGGCCCGGCCGGCGAGGACTTCGGACCCCGCCTGAAGGACCACCTGGCCCGCCTGGACGCCTTCGGGGTGGAGTACCGCCCGCTCGACGGGCCGCGGCCGTGGCAGCGCGGCGGCGGGTGGCGGCGGCACCGGCCCGGCGTGGTCGTCGTCGGGGACGTCATGCGCCACCTCGACGAGCTGACCCACGCTGCCGACTCCACCCGGCCCAGCATGTGACCGTCAGGGCACGAGCTGGTATCCGGCCTCCTCGACGGCCTGCCGGACGGCGTCGTCGGTCACGCCGTCGCCGCTGACGTCGAGCCGGCCGCTGTCCAGGTCGACCTCCACCCCGGTCACGCCGGGGATCTCGCCGACCTCCTCCTTGACCGAGCTCACGCAGTGGCCGCAGGTCATGCCCTGCACGGTGTAGGTCTTCAGGCTCATGTCACCCTCCGGAAAAGGATCGCGCGTAGGGGGAAAGGGGGTCAGGCGGTCCTGCCGACGACCTCGCGGATCGACGTGTGGCCGTGCCGCCGCAGCCGGCGGGCCAGGGCCCGGTTGATCCGCGACGGCCACAGGGGGCCCTCGTAGATGAGTCCGGTGTAGCCCTGCACGAGGGTGGCGCCGGCGAGCAGCCGCTCCCAGACGTCGTCGACGTCCTCCACGCCGCCGACGGAGACGAGCGTGAGGCGGTCGCCGGCCTTGCGGTGCAGCCGGCGCAGGACCTCCAGGGAGCGGGCCTTCAGCGGGCGGCCCGACAGTCCGCCGGCCTCCGTGCTGGCGACGCCCTCGCGGCTGATCGTGGTGTTCGTGGCGATGATCCCGGCCAGACCGAGGTCGGCCGCCAGCTCGGCCACCGCGTCGACGTCCTCGTCCGCCAGGTCGGGGGCGATCTTCACCAGGAGCGGCGTGCGGCCCGCGGCCTCCTTCACGGCGGCGAGGAGCGGGCGCAGCCGGTCCACGGCCTGCAGGTCGCGCAGCCCCGGCGTGTTGGGCGAGCTGACGTTGACCACGAGGTAGTCGGCGAGGGGCGCGAGCAGCCGGGCGCTCGTGACGTAGTCGTCCACCGCCTCGGACTCGGGGACGACCTTGGTCTTGCCGATGTTCACACCGACCACGGCCGGGACGCCCCGGGGACGGCGCAGCCGCCGGGCGGCCTCCGCCGCCCCCGCGTTGTTGAAGCCCATCCGGTTGATGACCGCCCGGCTCTCGGGCAGCCGGAACAGCCGGGGGCGGGGATTGCCGGGCTGGGCGTGGGCCGTGATCGTGCCCACCTCGACGTGCCCGAAGCCGAAGGCCGCCAGCGGGGCGACGCACCGGGCGTCCTTGTCGAACCCGGCCGCCAGCCCGAACGGCCCGGGGAAGTGCACGCCGAACGCGGTGACCCGCAGCGACTCCTCACGCGGGGCGAGCAGCCGGTGCAGCCGCCGCGTCACGAACGGGAGCAACCCGAGCAGGCGGAGCGCCCTGATCGTGAGATGGTGCACGGCCTCCGCGTCGAAGCGGCTCAGGACCTGCGTGAACACGATTCGATACATCGAGGGAAGACTATCGCCTGCCTCAGTCGCGGCCGGGCCTGACCTCCCGGCCCGCCGCGGTGGGTGCCGGCGTGGGGACCGGCCTGGGAACCGGCCTGGGGACAGCGGTGGGTGCCGGCGTGGGGGTCGCGGCGTCCCCGCCGCGCAGGAGCAGCGTCCGGTCCAGCTCCAGCAGCCGGAGCAGCCGCAGCACAGGCTGGGAGGGGCGGGCGAACGTGGCCGTCCCGCCCCACTCCCGCACCCGGGCGTCGGCCCACAGCAGCGACCGCGCCCCCGCGCAGTCCAGGAAGCCGACCTCCGCGAGGTCCACCCGTACGTGGCCGGGCGGGTGCACGGCCAGCGTCCGGGTCAGGAACGCGCGGAACTCCGGCACCTCGGCCATGTCGAGGTCGCCGCTGAGGGCCACCGTCAGCGCCGGCTCAGCCGACGTGATCTGGATCCGCAACACTTTTCGGGCCCTGCTCTCCCAGCAGCTCGGCCGCGAGGTCGGAGACCTTCCGCCTGCTGTCCCTGGCCTGCTTGCGCAGCCCGGTGAACGCCTGGGAGGCGGTGAGGTCGTGCTTGCCCATCAGGTAGCCGATGGCGCGTTCGATGACGATCCGGTAGTCCAGCGCGTACTGCAGCTGGTCGGCGAGCACGGCCTTCTCGTCCGCCTCGATGGCGGCCACGAGGACCTGCTCGATCACATGCGCGTACGCGTGGAGGGCCTGGGTGTCGGACTCCTGCCACTCGTGCGGGCTGTCCTGGTAGACGTTCAGGGTGCCCACGGGCACCCCGCCGAGCCGGATGGGGACCCCGGCCACCCCGCGCACCTCCGGGTGCAGCAGGTCCTTCAGGGCCGGCCAGCGGACGTCGTCCCGGACGTCCACGGTCGTCACGGCGGTGTCGCCGGCGTAGGCGGCGACGCACGGCCCCTGCCCGGTGGCCGCCTGGGCGTGCTCGAGGCTGCGCCCGCGCTCGTCCGTCGCGAAGAGGAAGCGGAGCGTGCGGTCCTCCTCGGCGAACATCAGGCCGGCCCCGGAGTATCCGAAGAGCCGGTCGACGACCTGGACGATCCGCTCGAGGTGGTGCACGATCCCGGTCGCCGACCTGTCCTTCTGCAGACGGCGCAGGCTGGCGACAAGCGCATCAGGATCGATATGGGTCATTCCGTATCCTCTCGTGAACCTCACCTCTGCACCGCTGTGGCAGCGGAGAGATGCCGATTCGACCAATGTCACTGCCCGGAGAAGGGCGCGTCAGTCCTGCTCTCCGCGAGGACCTGGAGCACGATGACGAGCAGTTCGCCCAGGTGGGAGCCGGCCTCCGCCTCGGCGGGCCCCCAGGCGTGGCCCACCCTGGCGTAGAAGTCGAGTACGCCGATCAGCTCCGCGCCCTCGATGAGCGGCACCGACAGCACCGCGTGGACGGGCGCCGCGTAGGCGGCGAGATGCGGGTATCCGATCGGACTCGCGGCATGCAGGTCGCGGATGGCGACGAGGTCGCAGCGCGAGGCGCTGTCGATCGCCGGGCCCTCGCCGACGGACTCCTGGGCCGACTCCAGCAGGAGGCCGTCGTCGTCCGTGGCCCCGACCGCACGCAGCCGGTCCTCCTCGTCGAGCAGCATGAGAGCGGCACCGTCGACCCCGAACAGGTCGGCCATGCCGATGAGCACGCTTTCAAGAACTGACGACGCATCCATGTCATCGCCTGCCGTCTCCAAATGACGAAGCGGCCGCGGACACAGGGCGGATTGCCGATAAGCCTAGTGGGCTTCACGCCGATCCTGCCAGGCGGTCCGACCCGATCCTTCAGGCTACCCCGTGGCCGATACGCGGCGGCCCTCCCCTACGGCCTGGGTGACCGTACGGGAGGGCGGCGGCGCCTTTCATGGGGTGTTCGTGATGGCTGCGCAGACGACGGCCGCCCTGGAGCGCGTGGCTCCAGGGCGGCCGGTGCGGTGCGGACGGCGCCGCGTCAGTGCTTGGCCTTCTTGCCCTCCGGCGTGACGGCGTGCCACTCGCCGCCGAAGTCCTTGACGTCCTGGCCGGTCACGTCGCCGGCCTTCTGGTCCTTGGCGTAGTAGTACAGCGGGTGCTTGTTGTAGGTCACCTGCGTCATGCCGTCGGCGCGCTTGACGGTGCCGAGCAGGTTCGCCCGGACCCCCGTCCCGCCCTGCGGCGCGCCGTTCGTGAGCACGGGCGGCCAGGCCGCGGCGCACGCGCCGTTGCAGGTGGGCTGGCCGTTCTTGTCCGCGGTGAAGAGGTAGACGGTGCGGCCCTCGACGCCGACGAGCACCGTGCCGAGCGACGTGCTCGCCGTGTCGATCCTCGCGGGGCCGGTCGGCGTCTGCTGGACGGCCGAGGTCGGCGACGCCGAGTAGCCGGGGCTGGCCGAACCCGAGGGGTACTCGGACGCCGAGGTCTCCGGCGACGTCTCGTTCGCGGCGGCGGGGTTGGCGGCGTCCTCGTTCGCGGCGCCGCCGCAGCCGGACGCCAGCAGGCCGATCGCGATCGCGCCGGCGTACAGCAGTTTCCTCATCTTCGGCTCCAGGGAAGTAGGCGAGTGGCTCCCAGGAGACACGCGGTGAGCGTGGCCCCGCCCGGCGGACACGAAGATCCGGGACAGGCCTTTGCCGTCTCGTGGGAGTGGGTTGGCGTGCCGCCGCGGCCCCGCCCGTGACGTCGTTCCCCGGCCGCCCAGCGAAGCGGATAGAAAGTCAAATTTCGGGAAAATGGGGTAAAAGTCATACGGTGACTGGCTGTGGCCGACACGGAAAGCGATCACGAGGTCCTGCCCCGCCGCCCGGCGGGGGCGGTGCGATGCTGAGCCTCTGACGCCTGCCGTGAGGGCCCCCGACCTGCCGGGGAGGCGTTCTCCGCGCGAAGCCCCCCTTCGCCTGGTCGTGCGACAGACAAGGAGCACCAGGATGGCCGAGCGTACGTCTCCACGATCGTCATGCGGCGGCGCGCGTCACGCGGCGGCACCGGCTCCCGTTCCGGAGAGGAGACGGTGGTGACCACGCCCGCGCAGGGACCCGGACCGCAGAGACCGGGAACGGAACCCACACCGCTGACCCCGCCCGACCCCACCGGGCTGGAGGCGTGGATCCGGCAGGTCCTGGGCCTCGCCGGCCCCCGGGCGTCCGCGTTCACGCCGCCGCTCCCGGGGGGCGACCCCGGCACGCCGCCGGGCGAGGACCTGCCGGGCGGGGACGTCCGCGAATGACCGGCGCCCGGCCCGGGGTCAGCGGGCCGCGGCGACCGCCTGCGTGATCGAGCGGACGTTCGCGGGCACCGGGACGTCCTCCACGAGCACGGTCGGCGTGCCGCTGACCCCCCGTTCCATCGCCTTGTCCGTGACGTACGCCGCCCAGTCGAGGTACGTGCGGTCGCGCACGCACCCGGCGAACGGCGGATCGAGCCCGACGAGGTCGCCGATCCCGATCAGCTCGTCGTCCGTGAGGCCCGGCCCGCCCTCCGGCGGCTGGTTCGCGAACAGCGCCTCGGCGTACTCCACGAACAGACCGCCGTCGGCGGCGCACCCGGACGCCGCGGACGCGCGGGAGGAGTAGTGGTCGGCCGAGAGCTGGTCGAGGAACGCCATCGGGTGGTAGACGATGCTGACGAGCCCGTCGTCCACCAGCCTGTGCAGCGTCGGGCCGGCCGTCTCCTCGAACTGGCGGCAGAACGGGCACAGGAAGTCGACGTAGACGTCGATCACCACCGTGCCCGTCCCCACGACGATGCCGTCTCCGCTGGCCGGCGCACCGGCGGGGATGTGGCGCGGTGTGGAGACCCTGCCTGCGTGCGTGGTCATGTCGCCCCCCTTGGTCGGCGCTTTCCTACCCTGGACTCGGACATTCCGGGATTAAGGAAGCGTCATTTCTCGGGCAACGCCGCTTTGTCCGCTTTACCCCCGCCGCTTCGCCGCCACGCCTCAGCCCTGCGGGGTCACCTGGCCCTCCAGGCGTTCGAGGCTCTCGTCGAGCGCGCTCTCGACGGCCTCGGCCGGGGGCACGTGGGCCTCGTCGAAGAACGAGAGGTGGACGGTGACGTCGCTGGCGTCGTCGCCGATCCCGGCGACCTGGAGCCAGCCGGCGTAGCGGTCGACGTCCCGCGTCCCCCACTCCATCCTGAGCTGGTCGCGCTCCGAGCGCAGCAGGGCCCGGGCGTCCTCGCCGGTGGCGTCCTCGTGCACGGTGACCGCGGGCGGCTCCTCTGCCCGGACGTGCAGGTCGCGCGGCAGCCACAGGTCGAGCCTGTCCACGTCGCACGCGGTGTCGAAGACCTGGCCGGCCGCGACCGGCATCCTGCGCGAACGCTCGAACTCGCTCATGTCCGTCACTCCTCCCTCGCTGGGCGTACCGGGTCCCTACCCCTGCCGCGAGGGTCAACCCCCGGGGAGCCGCCCCCGCCCGCGCCCGACGCGGCGCCGGAGCGTAGGGTCCGGGCATGAGCGATCACTACGACGTCGTGGTCCTCGGCGCCGGCATCGGCGGATACGTCGCCGCAATCCGGGCGGCCCAGCTCGGGCTCAGCGCGGCGGTCGTCGAGGAACGCTACTGGGGCGGGGTCTGCCTCAACGTGGGGTGCATCCCCTCCAAGGCGCTGCTGCGCAACGCCGAGATCGTCCACCTCCTGTCCCACGAGGCGGCGACGTACGGCATCCAGGTCGACGGGCGGGTCACCTTCGACTACGGCGAGGCCTTCCGGCGCAGCCGCAAGGTCGCGGACGGCCGGGTCAAGGGCGTCCACTACCTCATGAGGAAGAACGGCATCACCGAGTACAACGGCCGGGGCACGTTCACCGACGCCCACACCATCCGCGTCGAGGGCGCGGACGGCTCGTCGAGCACGGTGACGTTCGACCACTGCGTCGTCGCCACCGGCGCCACGACCCGGCTGCTGCCCGGCACGTCGGTCAGCGAGCGGGTAGTGACCTACGAGGAGCAGATCCTCAGCGACAAGCTGCCCGAGAGCGTCGTCATCGCGGGCGCGGGCGCCATCGGCGTCGAGTTCGCGTACGTGCTGAGCAGCTACGGCGTGCGGGTGACGATCGTCGAGTACCTCGACCGCATGGTCCCGCTGGAGGACGAGGAGGTGTCGGCCGAGCTGGCGCGGCGCTACCGGCGGCTCGGCGTCGAGGTGCTGACCTCGACCCGGGTGGACGAGATCGACGACTCCGGCGAGCAGGTCCGGGTGACGGTGTCCGGCGACGGGGGGACCCGGACGCTGGAGGCGGACAAGGTGCTCCAGGCCGTCGGGTTCCGCCCTCGGGTCGAGGGCTACGGGCTGGAGACCACCGGCGTGCGGCTGACCGATCGAGGCGCGATCGACGTGGACGGCCGGTGCCGCACGAGCGTCCCGCACATCTTCGCGGTGGGGGACGTGACGGCCAAGCTCATGCTCGCGCACGCCGCGGAGGCGATGGGCGTGGTGGCCGCCGAGACCATCGGGGGCGCCGAGACGATGGAAATCGACTACGTCATGGTCCCCCGGGCCACCTACTGCCAGCCGCAGATCGCGAGCTTCGGGTTCACCGAGGCGCAGGCGCGCGAGCGCGGCTTCGACGTGAAGGTGGCGAAGTTCCCGTTCACGGCGAACGGCAAGGCCCACGGGCTCGGCGACGCGAACGGGTTCGTCAAGGTCCTCAGCGACGCGGCGTACGGCGAGCTGCTGGGCGCGCACATGATCGGCCCCGACGTGACCGAGCTGCTGCCGGAGCTGACGCTCGCGCAGCAGTGGGACCTGACCGTGCACGAGGTGGCGCGCAACGTCCACGCGCACCCCACGCTCGGCGAGGCGGTCAAGGAGGCGATCCACGGCCTGGCGGGCCACATGATCAACCTCTGAGCGCCGGGTCCCGCGCCGTCCCGTCAGCGGCCTGACCGGCGCCGTCAGCGGACGGTGGTCGTGCGGTCAGCGCCCGCGCCGAACCTGTGGTCGTCGCGGCCGCACGGGGCGGCGCGGGACCGCACGAGGAGCGCGAACCATGAGGAGCACCACCGTCCTGATCTCCGGCGCGAGCATCGCCGGCCCGTCCCTGGCCTACTGGCTGCGCCGGTACGGCTTCACCCCCACAGTCGTCGAGCGGGCCCCGGCCCTGCGGGAGGGCGGCCAGGCCGTCGACTTCCGCGGCCACGTCCACATGGCCCTCCTGAGGAAGATGGGCCTGCTGGACGACGTCAAGCGGATGCGCACCCGGCCCGGCAGGTGGGACATCGTCGACTCCGAGGGCCGTCCGATCGTGAGCCTCCCCCCGGAGTTCGCCGGCGGCGAGGTGGAGATCCTCAGAGGGGACCTGGTCCGCCTGCTGTACGACCGGACCAAGGACGACGCGGAGTACGTCTTCGGCGACTCGATCGCCGCCATGACCGAGACGCCGGACGGGGTCGAGGTCGCCTTCGACAGCGGCGCAGTCCGGACCTTCGACCTGGTGGTGGGGGCGGACGGGCTCCACTCAGGCGTCCGCCGGCTCGCCTTCGGCCCGGAGTCGCGGTTCGTCCGCCCCTCCGGCTACCACGTGGCGCTGTTCAACGCGCCCGACCACCTCGGGCTGGGCCAGGGGACCCTGCTGTACAACGAGCCCGGCCGGGCGCTCGGCGTCACCGCCGTCCCGGGCGGCGCGCTCAACGTGATGGCCGTCTTCCACGCGGAGGGCCTCGGGTACGACCGTCAGGACGTCTCCGGGCAGCGGAGGATCGTGGCGGACGCGTACGCCGGGGCCGGCTGGGAGGTCCCGCGGCTGCTGGAGCACCTGCCCACGGCCCCCGACTTCTACTTCGACACCATCGGTCTGGTCCGGATGGACCGCTTCACCCAGGGCCGGGTGGCGCTGATCGGGGACGCCGGCTACGGCGCCACCTTCGGCGGCATGGGCGCGGGCATGGCGCTGGTGTCGTCCCACGTCCTCGCGGGCGAGCTGGCGGCCGCCGGGGGCGACCACCGGACCGGGTTCGCCGAGTACGAGAACCTGATCCGCGGGTTCGCGAAGGCGTGCCAGCGGATCGGGGCCAACTCGGGCCCCTTCCTCGCCCCGCCCACCCGGGCGAGGATCCGGCGCCGCAACCGCCTCTACCGGGTGATGACGTCACGGCTGCTCGCGGGCGTCCTCGACCGGCTCACCACGAAGGCGGCCACCTCGATCACGCTCCGGGAGTACCCGGGGTGACCCGCCTGGGGAGGGAGGCGACGACGTCCATGACCGGATCGTCGTCTCCCGCCGTCCTCGGGTCGGCGAAGAAGACCGTCCGGACCGAGACCCCCTGGGGCGTCTCCCCGTGCTCGGCGGCCCACCGCTCCAGCGCCTGGAGCGCGCGCAGCGACCCCGCCTGGCCCGTCTGGGCCTTCGTGAGGCGCACGTACGCCTCGCGGTGGGCGGGCTCGGCACGCAGGGCCAGGTCCTGGAAGCGCGCCGCGACCCCCTCGGCCTCCGAGTCGGGGACCGGGCGGCAGAACTCCACCGGCCCGTCGCCGTCCTCGTCCACCTGCCCGTAGTAGATGAGGAACGGCGCCCCCTCGATCCCGGGCAGCCCCGGCACCGAGCCGTCGCCGAGCCGCAGCACCAGCCCGGTGGTGAACGCCTCGAGCTGCTCGGCCATGAGATGGCGCTGGATGCTCAGCAGCATCCGCGCGGGCATGTCGCGTACGGCGACCTCGGCCATGGCGGTGTCCTTTCCCGACAGATGGTCGACGAGGAGGACGGCGAGGCCCCGCCGGTCCGCCGTCTCGGCCTCGACCTCCGCCCAGTAGGCCGCGACGTCGGCGGCGGCCGCCTCGGGATCCAGGTCGCAGACCGCCCTGATCCGGGCCAGCGGCATCCCGAGCCTGCGCAGCCAGGCGACCAGGCGGGCCCGTTCGAGCTGCGCCGGGTCGTAGAAGCGGTAGCCCGAATCCGGATCGGTCCTGGCCGGGCGGAGCAGGCCCAGCTCGTCGTACAGGCGAAGGGCCTTGGGCGACAGCCGCGAGGCCCGCGCGAACGCCCCGATCGTCAGCAGCCCCACGCCGTCCTCCCTCGTCCCGGGCACCTCGCCCGGTCGCCTCGATGCTGCAGCCTCCCCCAGGGACAAGGTCAACACCACCCCGCCTGGACGGGCGACTATACGTGTGTATAGCATCCTTCACGCACGGATAGTTTGCTGTATCGGCGTACAGGACAGGTGACAGTGACGACGGAGCGGGACCCGGAAGACCTCACCGCACGCGCCCGGATCAGGGACGCGGCCCTGTTCCACTTCGGGGAGCACGGATTCGAGCGGGCGACGATCCGGGGGATCGCCGAGACCGCGGGTGTGTCCCCCGGGCTGGTCCGCCACCACTTCGGTTCGAAGCAGGGGCTGCGCGAGGCGTGCGACGAGTACCTGGTCGCGCTGGTCCACCGGTTCAACGATCGGGTGCGGGCCGACACCAGCCACACGGACATGAGCTACATCCAGCAGTCACGGGCGGCCCTGCGGCCGTACCAGCGCTACATGGCCCGCGCCCTGTCCGAGGGGGCGGCAGCCTCCCTCTTCGACGAGGTCGTGAACCTGACCGAGGAGTGGCTCGCCGATCTGAAGCGCCCCGATCCGCCCGTCGTCCCTCTCAGGGTCCGGGCCACGATCGCGACCGCCATGGCGATGGCCGTCCCGATCCTGTACGAGCACGTGTCCCGGGGGCTGGGCGTCGACATGTTCAGCCCCGAGGGCGACCTCCTGCTGTCGCGGGCGCTGCTCGACATCTACTCCCATCCCCTCATCAGCCCGGAGGAGGCGGCCGTGCTGCTCGACGCGCTCGACAGGACGGCGCACCGGGCCACCCCCGCCGGGCGCGAGGCCGCACCCGGCCCAGACGAGGAGCTCCACGATGAATGACGCCATCTCGGCGACCGGGCTCGTCAAGACATTCGGCCCGACACGGGCCCTGGACGGGCTCGACCTGGCCGTGCGCACCGGCGAGGTGCACGGCTTCCTCGGGCCGAACGGCGCGGGAAAGAGCACCACGATCCGGGTCCTGCTCGGCATGCTGCGCGCCGACGCCGGGACGGTCCGGCTGCTCGGCGGCGACCCCTGGGCCCAGGCGACCGAGCTGCACCGCCGGCTGGCGTACGTGCCGGGCGACGTGACGCTGTGGCCCAACCTGTCGGGCGGCGAGGTGATCGACCTGCTCGGCCGCATGCGCGGCGGGCTGGACAAGCGGCGCCGCGACGACCTGCTGAAGCGCTTCGACCTCGACCCCCGCAAGAAGGGCCGGGCCTACTCCAAGGGCAACCGGCAGAAGGTGGCCCTGGTGGCCGCCCTCGCCTCCGACGTCGAACTGCTGCTGCTCGACGAGCCCACCTCCGGCCTCGACCCGCTGATGGAGGAGGCGTTCCGCGACGTCGTCCGCGAGGAGCGGCGCCGCGGCGACCGGACCGTGCTGCTGTCCAGCCACATCCTCTCCGAGGTCGAGGAGCTGTGCGACAGGGTCACGATCATCAGGGACGGCCGCGCCGTCGAGACGGGCAGCCTCGCCGACCTGCGGCACCTGACCCGCACCTCCATCCAGGCCGAGCTGGCCGGCCCGGTGGACGGGCTCGCCGGCCTGCCCGGGGTCCACGACCTGCGCGCCGACGGCGCCACCGTGCGGTTCGACGTCGACTCCGCCGCGCTGGACCCGGCGCTGCGGCACCTCACCGCCGTCGGCGTGCGCAGCCTGGTGAGCCGGCCGCCCACGCTCGAGGAGCTGTTCCTGCGCCACTACGACCGCGGCCCGGCCGACGGCGAGGCGGCGACGGCGGAGGCCGCCCGATGACCGCACTGACGGGCACGCGCGGGCTGGCCCGCCTCATCCTGCGGCGGGACCGGGTGCTGCTGCCGCTGTGGATCGTCTTCCTCGGGATCATCCCGGTCTCCTACGTCGCCTCCATCAACGAGCTGTTCCCCACGGCCGCCCTGCGCGCCGGGTACGCCTCCGCCAGCGCGCGCAACGCGGGCTTCGTCGTGCTCTACGGCCCCCTGGACGGATCGAGCATCGGGGAGCTGGTGGCCTGGCGGGCCGGGTTCGTCCCCGTGGTCATCGGCCTGATCAGCATCCTCACCGTCATCCGGCACACGAGGACCGAGGAGGAGACGGGCCGCCGCGAGCTTCTCGGCTCGACCGTGGTCGGCCGGCACGCGGGCCTGGCGGCGGCGCTGATCGTCACCTTCTGCGCGGACCTGCTCCTCGGCGTCGTGCTGGCCGGCGGCATGATCGGTCAGGGCCTGCCCGCGGGCGGCTCCTGGGCGTTCGGGCTGGAGTTCGCGCTGATCGGGTGGGTGTTCGCCGCCGTCGGGGCCGTCGCGGCGCAGCTCAGCGGCGGGGCGGGCGGGGCGCGGGGCATCGCGATCGGCGTGCTCGGCGCGGCCTACCTGCTCCGGGTCGTGGGCGACGTCAGCGGCCTGTCCTCCGGCCCCGTCTCGTGGCTGTCGTGGCTGTCGCCCATCGGGTGGGTGCACCGCATCCGGCCGTACGGGGACGAGCAGGCGTGGCCGGCCGTCCTGGCCGTGGCGTTGACGGCGGTGCTCGCCGCGGCGGCTGTCGCGCTGTCGGCCCGTCGCGACCTGGGCGCCGGTGTGCTGCCGCCCCGGCTCGGCCCGGCCGACGGCGCGCCCGCGCTGCGCTCGCCGCTCGCGCTGGCGTGGCGGCTGCACCGGAGCCTGCTGGCGGCGTGGGTCGCGACGTTCGTCGCGCTCGGCGCCGTGCTGGGCTACCTGGCCGACGGCGTCGGCGACATCGTGGACGCCAGCCCGGAGATGAAGCAGGTCCTCGGACGCATGGGCGGCGCGAACGGCCTGATCGACAGCTACCTCGCGGGGATCGTGGGCCTGCTCGGGATGGTCGCGGGCGGGTACGCCGTCCAGGCCGCGCTGCGCATGCGCGCGGAGGAGAGCGCCGGCCGGGCCGAGCCGGTGCTCTCCACGGCCGTCAGCCGGGTCCGCTGGGCGGGCAGCCACATCGTCTTCTCGCTGCTGGGCCCGGCGGCGGCCCTGGTCGCGGGCGGTCTGGCCATGGGCCTCGCCCACGGCCTCAACACCGGGGACGCCGGGCGTCAGGTGCCCCGCGTGCTGGCGGGGGCCCTCGTGCAGCTTCCCGCGGTGTGGGTGCTGGCCGCGGTCACGATCGCGCTGGCCGGCGCGCTGCCCCGGCTCGCCGCCGCCGGGTGGGGCGCCCTCGCGATCTGCCTGCTGGCGGGGCTGGTCGGGACCGCCGTGGGGCTCGACCAGCGACTGCTCGACGTCTCGCCGTTCACCCATCTGCCGCACGTGCCGGGGAGCCCGGTGAGCGCCGTCCCGCTGCTGTGGCTGACGGCCGTCGCCGTCGCCCTGGGCGTGGCCGGGCTCGCCGCCCTCCGCCGCCGGGACGTCCCGGTCGTGTGACACCCGCCGCCCGCGGAGCCGGAGACGGACATCGGCTCCGGCTCCGCGGGCGGTCCGGGAGGCCGCGGGCGGTCCAGGACATCGCGAGGGTCCGGGGCATCGCGGGGGCCGGGACGTCGCGGCGGTCCGGGGGCTCACGCCCTCCCGCTGAGATGCAGCAGGTACTCCGCCCGGTTGAGCGGGTTGCGGTCGGTGCGCGGCCGGGCGGGGGGCTCGCCCCGCACCGGCTCGTAGTGGTCGAAGGCCGCCTCCAGGACGCCCTCCCCGCTCGTCAGCGACCCCAGTCGCAGCCGCAGCTCGTGCACCCCGCCGGCCGGGATGTGCCCGTCCAGCGCGTACGTCCGGCCCCGGGTCTCCGGCGTCCCCGGCACGGCTCCCAGCCTGGCGAGCACGGCCCCGATCGGCCCGGCGGCGTCCGCGGGGGCCTCCAGACGGAAGCGGTGGACAGGCCCGCACACGGTGGTGCCCGCCCGGCGCAGCGCGCTCATCAGCACCAGCGGCGCGAGCAGGCGGACGTCCCTGGCCGTGGTCAGCGGCGAGACGTAGCCGCACCGCGTGACCGTGACCGCGCAGTCGACGACCTCCCAGCCGTGCAGGCCCTGGCGCAGGGTCTCCCGCACGACCTCGCCGAGCGCCTCCTGGAAGGCCTCGACCGTCTTGTACACGTACAGCGGGATCGCGCCGATCTTGACGTCCAGCCCGAGGCGGACGCCCGAGCCGGGGGGCGCGGGCTCGACGCGCAGGCCCAGGGTGGCCATGAAGGGGTTGTCCGGCTCGCCCAAAGTCTCGGCGGCCTCGCCCGTGCCCGCCGGCCGCTCCACGCAGATCGTCGAGGTCTCCCGGAACTCGGCCTCGACGCCGAAGTCGGCCAGCAGCGTCTCCTGGATCACCTCCTTCTGCACCTCGCCGTACAGGGAGAGGAACATCTCCTGCCGGACGTCGTCCTGGCGGAGGTCGATGAGCGGGTCCTGCTCGGCGAGCCGGGTGAGCGCGAGGTGCAGCGCCGCCTTGTCCTCCGGACGACGGGGCACGACGGCCGTCTCCAGGCTCGGCGGCGAGAAGCGGTGCGCCGGGCCGCCGTCGCGCGGGACGCCCACCGGGTCGCCGATCCGGACGCCGGCCAGCCCCCACAGCCTGCCGATCCGCCCGGCCGGGAGCGCGGAGCGCTCGACGGCCGACCCGTTGTCGAAGACCTGGAGGGCGGTGACCTTCCACTCGTCCCCGCCCACCCGCAGCCGGTCGCGGGCCCGCACGGTCCCCGAGAAGAGGCGGACGTAGGCGATCTTCTCCCCGGCCGGGCCGCGCTCGACCTTGAAGACGGTCCCGGAGACAGGCCCGTCCGCGTCGCCCCCGTAGGCGGGCAGCAGCTCCGTCAGCCCGTCGACCAGGGCGTCCACGCCGGCTCCCGTGATCGCCGACCCCGCGTACAGCGGATGCGTCAGCGCCCGCGCGGTCTGCGCCGCGAGCGCCTCGCGGAGGACGCCGTACGGCAGGGCCCCGCCCTCGACGTACGCCGCGAGGATGCCGTCGTCGTGCCGGGCCAGCAGGTCGGCCAGCGCGGCGGCGAATCCCTCGTCGTCCTCGCCGTACGGCGCGCAGGCGGCCCGGGGCGTGCCGAGGCCGCGGACCGCGCCCATCGCGACCACGGACGGCGTGAGGTGCTCGCGCACGGCGGCGACCACGCGGTCCACGTCGGCGCCGCGGCGGTCGACCTTGTTGACGAACACGAGCGTCGGGATGCGCAGCCGCCGGAGGGCGCGCATGAGCACGCGCGTCTGGGCCTGCACGGCCTCGACGGCGGACACCACGAGCACCGCGCCGTCGAGGACGCCGAGCACCCGCTCCACCTCGGCGATGAAGTCCGGGTGGCCGGGTGTGTCGATCAGGTTGACCACGACGTCGCCGACGTCGAACGACACCACGGCGGACTTGATGGTGATGCCGCGCCGGCGTTCGAGCGCGAGGGTGTCGGTCTGCGTGCTGCCCTCGTCGACGCTGCCGATCTCGCCGATCACGCCGGCCGCGTACAGCAGCCGCTCGGTCAGGCTGGTCTTACCGGCGTCTACATGGGCCAAGATCCCCAAATTGAGATATTTCACGAAGCGTCATGTCCTTGGCATGGGCGGATGGGTGGCGGGTGGACATGAACGCCTGGCGCATCTGGGGATCTCCTTCCTCGGTGACCGTCCCCGGCAGTAGAACAGACAGCCGCGGACGCGGACAACCCATTTGCCGGTCGAACGGAGGCCGTGTCGACGGCCCCGGCCGCCCGTGGGAGCCTGGATCACCGCGGACGAAGGGACGGGCATGACCGGGATCAGACACGACTTCCTGGACACGGCGCGCGCGGCCACGGCCCTGCTGCGGGAGCCGGCGGTCGCCGCGGCGTGGGACCGCCCGAGCGCGCTCCCCGAGTTCTCCGTGGGCGGCCTGGCCGGTCATCTGGCCTACCAGGTGCTCGCCCTCCCGGAGATCCTGGCCACCCCGGTCCCCGAGGAGCCGATCGTGGGCCTCCTCGACCACTACGCCCGGGCGGCCTGGGTCGGCGCCGCCCTCGACGCCGACATCAACGTGGCCATCCGCCGGGGCGGCGACCGGGAGGCGGCCGGCGGCGCGGCGGCCCTGGCCAAGCGGACCGAGTCCGCGATCGGGGAGCTGACCGCCCTGCTGGCGGCGGCGGAGAACCGGCCCGTGCGCATCGGCTTCTGGGGGCCGTGGTCGCTGACGCTCGACGACATGCTGGTCACGCGGATGATGGAGCTCGCGGTCCACGCGGACGACCTGGCGGTCAGCGTGGGCGTCCCGGCGCCGCCGCTTCCGGAGCGCGCGGTCGAACGGGTCGTGGACCTGCTGTCCCGGCTGGCTGTGCGCCGTCACGGCCCCACCGCCGTGCTGCGGGCCCTCAGCCGCGCCGAGCGCTCCCCCGCCACCATCGCCGCCTTCTGACGGGGGTCGTCCCGGTCGTCCCGGTCAGTTCGCGATGCGGTGCGTCCGCCAGAACGCCGAGAGGTAGGCGGGCGACACCGCCTGCGCGTGGGACGTGAACACGGCGGTCGTCGCGACGCCGTCCCAGGTCGCCCTCGCGTACGTGCGCAGCAGCGTGCGCATCGTCTCCGCGCCGAGCGCGCGGCGCAGATCGTGGAGGGCGCACGAGCCGTAGCCGGCGACGACCGTGGCGTACCGGCCGGGGTGCGCCTCCCAGTACGCCATCGAGTTCGTCACCTTCTCATCCCGCGACGCCCAGGCCGTCCGCCGTCCGCAGCCGGCGCCGGTCCGCCCGAGGTACAGGTCGGCCGCGTACGCGCTGAACGCCTCGTCGAGCCACGGGCTGCCGTACCCGTCGCTGCCCACGACGCCGTACCACCACTGGCGGGCCAGCGACCGGGCCAGCGGGAGAGTCTCCGGCCGGCCGAACACGACGCCCGGATACGCCGTCCCGGCCTCGCCCAGGCGGCCGTCGAGCACCACGTCGACCTCGCCGTACGGGTAGGCCCCGAACTGCGCGTACGTGTCCATGGCGCGGGCGGCGACGGAGGTCAGGGCGGCGGCGCGGCCGGCGGCGACCCCGGCCGTCCGATAGACGTTCACCACCGTGCCCGCGCCGGTGACGCCGCTCGTACGGACGAACGGCCCGGCGGCCCAGGCGAAGTCGCGGACGCCGGAGGCCGTGACCGTCGTGACCGTGCGGCCGGGCGCCCCCGGCGCGTCGGACGCCGTCCCGGTCGCGGGGACGAGCAGCGCGGACGGGTGGTCCAGCGTGACGGAGAAGTCCCCGGCGACCGTGTAGGCGTGCGGGCCGAGGCGTGTGGGCGGCTCGCGGTGCCATCCGGCACCGTCCCGCACCGCCAGGACGGGCAGGGCGCCGCCGAGGTAGCGGTAGGGACCCGAACGGCCGAACCGGCCGGCGCCCGGCGGCACCCGGATCGTCACGTCGAAGCCGACGACCGCGCTCTGGCCCCTCCTCAGCCGGGTGGCCAGCGCGACGCGCAGCGACGTGCAGCCGACGGTGAGCGGCCCGGCCCGGCCGCCCGTCACGTGAGTCACCGTGACCGGGGCGGACCGGCAGGAGCCGCGCGCGTTGCCCCACAGGCGCAGGTTGACGTCGCCGAGCGGGTCCACCGACGGGTTGGCGAACGCGACGCTGATGTGGCCGGTCCACACGGTCCCCGTCGCGTCGCCGGTCAGGCGGACCGTGTACGACGGGTTCCGCGGGGTGCGGATGCCGTCCGCCAGGGCCGCGGGCGCGACGGCGAGCGGGACGGGCAGGACGACGGCCGCCACCAGGAGGAGGCCGGCGAGACGACGCCAGGTCATCCGGTCATTGTGGGCGGCCCAGGTGAACGGGGGGCGAACGCCTGCGGCCGATAGAGCGCGGCCAGCGCGGCCGCGGTTCCTGCCAGCCGGCGCCGCAGCTCGGCGGGCTCCAGTACCTCGACCTCGGCCCCGAGCTTGAGGAACTCGGTCTCGGCGTGTATCAGCGACTCGATCGGCACGGTGGCGCGGATCCAGCCCTGCGCGTCCGGACCCTCGGCCGTCTTCTCGACGGCGGCGACGACGGCCGAGCTCAGCACGTCGGCGGCCCGCTCCCGCCCGGCCGGCGAGAGCCGGATGACGGCGTGGCCCTGGAACAGCCGCGACCGGAAGCCCTCCAGATGCTCGCGCCAGTGCCCGGCCAGGTCGAAGCCCTCGGGCCGGTCGAACGTCTCGTCCGTCACCCGCAGCCGCAGGATCTGGTTGACGCGGTAGGTCCGCAGGGCGCCGTCGCAGCGGGCCACGAGGTACCACTTGCCGCCCTTCAGGACCAGCCCGTACGGCTCCAGCCGGCGCTCGACCTCGGACGGCGCGGCCCACCGGCGGTAGAGCACCTCGATGACCCGGGTGTTCCACACGGCGTCCGCGACCTCCGGGAGGTGGGGCGCCCGGTCGCCGTCGTGGTACCAGCCCGGCGCATCGAGCAGGAAGTGCTCCCTGACCCGCCGGGCCCCCTCCCGCAGCGCCGGCGGCAGCGCGGCCTCGATCTTCAGCTCGGCCGCCGCCGCGAGCGCGCCGAGCCCGAGCTCGGCGGCCGGTCCCGGCAGCGCGGCCAGGGACAGCGCCTCGGCCTCCCGCGGCGTCAGGCCGGTCAGCCGGGTGCGGAAGCCGTCCATCAGCCGGTATCCGCCGCGGTGCCCCGCCTCGCCGTACAGCGGGATCCCGGCGGAGTGCAGCGCCTCGACGTCCCGGTAGACGGTGCGCACGCTGACCTCCAGCTCTTCGGCGAGCTGGCGGGCCGTCAGGACGCCCCGCGACTGGAGCAGCAGCAGGATGGACAGAAGCCGGGACGCGCGCACATCCACTGACGATACGTGTCAGTGGAGGGGCCGTACGGTCCCGGGCATGGCGTTCATCGAGAAGATCATGCGGCCGCTCGACCCGATCGGGGTCGAGGGCCGCCCGTACAAGCGGTACCACGTGGACCGGCCCGAGCAGCCGATCGAGCCGGAGGTGGAGAAGGCGGCGTACGCGTTCCTGCCGCGGCTCGTGCCCCCGCCGGCGGCCGACTCGCCGGCGGGCTGGATCGTCCTCCACAGGGGCGGGGACACCGGAGCGTACCTGCTGGTCTACACCTGGGCCTGGGACAACGTGGTCGAGGTGCACACGGCCGCCGCGGGCCAGCCCGCCATCGGCTGCCCGGACGAGGACCCGGCCAACTTCGTGCCGGAGACCCGGCGCTGGGCGGGCTGCGTGTGGGAGCTCCCGTCGCTCGAGTACGAGCGGTCGGCCTGGGTGCGGCACATGTTCGTGCCCGACAGCCCGGACCTCGACGGCTACCTGGCCGACGCCCGGCCGGAAGGTCCGGTGGGCCGGTGAACGACTTCGACTTCCTCGTCGGGACCTGGGACATCGCCAACCGGAGACTGCTCAAGCGGGGTGTCGGAAGCGACGAGTGGGACGAGTTCCCCGGCCGCAGCGTCGCCCACCGCTTCTTCGACGGCGCGGGCAGCTTCGACACGCTCACGCTGCCCACCAAGGACTTCGACGGCGCGACGATCCGGACGTACGACGCCGAGCGGGACGAGTGGTCCATCTACTGGATCAACAGCAGGCGCGGCCTCGACCCGGTCCCGGTCGTCGGCCGCTTCGTCGACGGGGTCGGCACCTTCTACGCCGACGACACCGACGAGGGCCGGCCGATCCGCGTCAGGTTCACCTGGTCCGGGATCTCGAAGGACTCGTGTCACTGGGAGCAGGCCTTCTCCTACGACGGCGGCCATACGTGGGAGACCAACTGGATCATGGACTCCACCCGCGTCCCGTGACCGGTCACCGGGCGCGGGGGCCAGGGGCAGCCGTACGGTGAAGGCCGCGCCGCCGCCCTCGCGCCCGGTCACGGTCACCCGCCCGCCGTGGAGCACGGCGATGTCCCGGACGATGGCCAGGCCCAGGCCCGAACCGCCCGCGTCCCTCGCCCGCGCCCCGTCCAGCCGGGTGAAGCGGTCGAAGACGGCCTCCCGGTGCTCGGGCGGGATCCCGGGTCCGTCGTCCCGCACCTCCAGCACCGCGTCCCGGCCCTCCGCGCGTACCCGCACCTCCACGGCCGACGCCGCGTGCCGTACGGCGTTGTCCACGAGATTCGTGACCAGGCGGGCCAGGTGAGAGCGGGAGCCGGCGACCACCACGTCGGGGTCGGCCGCGAGCCGGACCCGCGCTCCCGCCCTCGGCCGCAGCGACTCCTCCGCCGCCACCTGCCCCAGGTCCACCTCGCCGGTCCGGGGAGGCTCGCCCGCGTCCAGGGCCGCCAGCAGGAGCAGGTCGGCGGCGAGGGCCTGCAGCCGGTCCAGATCGGCCAGCGCCTCCCGGGCCGTCTCGCCCGGCGGCGCCAGCTCCAGCCGCGTCCGCAGGGTCGCGATGGGGCTGCGCAGCTCGTGGGCGGCGTCGGCGACGAACCGCTTGTGCTGCCCGACCGCCTTCTCCAGCCGGTCGAGGGTGGCGTTGACGGTGCGGGCGAGGGCCGCGACCTCGTCCCGCGCGGCCGGGACGGGCACCCGCCGGTGCAGGTCCCGCGCCGTGATGTCGGCGAGCCGGGCCCGGATGCCCGACACCGGGACCAGGGCGCGGCCCACGAGGAACCAGGTCATCGCGGCGACCAGCAGCAGCAGGACCGGGATCCCGAAGACCAGCAGCCGGTTCAGCACGGTGAGCGCCTCGCGGGCGGGCTGGAGGGAGCTGCGCGCGAGGACCGTCATCGGCCCGGCCTGGGTGCGGACCGTGGTGGCGGCCATCGTGTACGCGTCCGTCGTCCAGTCGGCGGACGGCGGCTGGGCGACGGAGCCGATCCGCACGTCGGGGTCGGCCACCGCCCCCGGACCGAGCCCGGTTCCCGTGCCGACGCCCGCCTTCGGGCCGGCTCCCGGCTCCGTGCGGGTGCCCGGTGCCGTGCCGGTGCCCGGTTGCGTGCGGATGCCCGGCTCCGGGCCGGTCGCGACGGTCGGCGCGGACGTCGCCGCCTGCGCCGACGGCCACACAGGTTGCGCCGGCGTCCCGGCGACGGACAGAAGGCCGGCCACCGCGTCCGCCCGGCGCACGGCCTGCTCGGCGGCGCTGTTCTCCAGGTTCGCCCGCAGCACCGTGGTCAGTGTGACGGCGGCCGCGGCCAGGGCGACCGCGACGATGAACGTGGCCGCGACGGTGGCGCGCAGCCGCACGGACCATCGCACAGACCATCGCACAGACCACGGCGCCGCCCGCCACGCCGGCCACTTCACCGCCCACCGCGCGGACCCCGATCCGGGCATCACCGGCTCCCGTCGAGCCGGTAGCCCGCGCCCCGGACCGTCACGATCGAGGAGCGGCCGAAGGGGGCGTCCACCTTGCGGCGCAACGCGCTGATGTAGACCTCGACGATGCTCGGGTCGCCGTCGTACGCGAAGTCCCACGCCTGCTCCAGCAGCTCGGCCTTCGAGACCACCTCGCCCGCCCGCCGGGCGAGGCCGTGCAGGACGGCGAACTCCTTCGGCGTGAGCGCGATGTCCGTCCCCGCCCGGCGGCAGCGCATCCCGGCGGGGTCCACCACCAGGTCGCCGACCCTCAGCGAGACCGGACGCTCCCGGCCGCCCCGCCGGACGAGGGCGCGCAGCCGGGCCAGCAGGACGACGTACGAGAAGGGCTTGGACAGGAAGTCGTCGGCGCCGGTGTCCAGCGCCTCGGCCTCGTCGTACTCGCCGTCCTTCGCGGTCAGCACCATGATGGGCGTCCAGTTCCCGGCGTCGCGCAGGCGGCGGCAGACCGCGTACCCGTTGAGCCGCGGCAGCATGACGTCGAGCACGATCGCGTCGTACGCGTTCTCCTCGGCCATCCACAGGCCCTCGGTCCCGTCGTGGGCGACGTCCACGGCGAAGCCCTCGTCCGCCAGTCCGCTCTTCACCAGGGCGGCCAGCCGCCGCTCGTCCTCCACCAGCAGCACACGCATGCCGTCCACGATGACAGGGGGGACCTGAAGCCCGGCTTAAGGTCCTTCAGGCGTCTTCAGCCTGGCTTCAGGGTCGGCCCGCCACCGTCGTCTCCGTCCTGACGACTTCTCAAGGAGACGACGATGATCAGCAAGCGTATGCGCGCGGTGCTTTCGGCGGCGGTGCTGGGGACCGCCCTCGCCGGCACGCTCACCGCATCCGCCCGCGCGGACGAGGGGACGCCGGGTCCCGCGTGTCCCCGGGCGGTGAAGGTGGTGGAGAGGGACGGGAAGCTCCTGGTCGACGACGGGACCGGGCTCCGCGAGATCAAGGAGGGTGAGCGGGTCCGCGCCGTCCCGGCCGTACCGGCCGGGAAGGGCGTCGCGAGCGCGGAGAACGGACGGCCGGGCGACGAAGGGCCGTCCGGAGCCGACGCCGCGCCGGTCGTTCCGCTGGAGAAGGGGACGTCCGAGGACGGCGACGGACCCACGGCGCGCGCGGGGGCGGCGCCCGGGACGCCCGGCGGCGACGGGTTCACGGCCCGCACAGGGGCGGCGTCGGGCACAGCCGACGGGCCCGCGGAACGCGCGGGGTCGGCGTCGGGCACGTTCACGGCCCGCACGGAGGCGGGGCCCGGGACGGCCGACGGCGGTGTGGCCACCGCCCCCGACGGGGGCACGGCTCCCCGCCACACGGTCGCGGCCTCGGCCGTCCCCGGCACACCCGGCACCATCGTCACGACCTGCGCCGTCACCCCTCGGGCCGAGTCATCGCAAGCGACGCCCTGAGGCGCACGTGACATGAGCCCGCGCGTGCGGCCGGATCTCCCCCCTGGCCGGTCGCACGCGTCTGCGCTACCGTCGGCCCGGCCGATCGGGACGGAGGCGAGGACACGCGATGAGGCGGACGTTCGCGGGAGTGGCAGCGGTTCTCGCCGCGTCCGGGCCGGTCGTCACGAGGTCCTTCAGACTGGGCCCGGCCGACATGTACGGCATGATCTGCTGGGGACGGGAGGACCAGGCGTTCTTCCTGCCGCGGCCCATCACGTGGGAGCTGGTCTCGTGGGCCGACCTCCTGCTCCCCGCGGTCCTGGCCGGGCTCCTGCTGCGCCCCTCCCGGTGGACGGCGGCCCTCGGAACCGTCGCGCTGTGCGGGGTGCTCGCGCTGCGGATCCTGGTGACGGTGCGCGCGCCCGGCGCCGGCCCGCTCACGGGCGGGCTCACACCCGCCGGCCCGTTCACGGACGGGCTTCCCCCCGCCGGTCCGCTGTGGACGGCGGCTCTGTGCTCCGCCACGGCGACGGCCCTGCTGTGGACGGCGGCGCGACGGCCGCCCCGTTCCCTGCCGTGGCCGGAACTCGCCCTCTGGGCGGCCGCGGTCGTGGCCGCGGCGTGGACGGCCGTCCGGATCTCCCTCATCCCGGGCGATGAGAGCGTCTCCTCGTTCGGCTGGTCCGCGTCCGGGGACCCTGTGACGCTCTGGAACTACCCCGTGCTCTGGTCCTGCAAGGCGGACGCGGACGGTCTGCCGGTCGTGCTCGTCGCCCTCGCCGCCACGGCGAGCGCGGTCCTGACGGACGGGACGCGCCGCCGGATCGCGCTCGCCGCCGCGGCGCTTCTCGGGGTCGCCGCCGTCGAGGGGTTCGTCCCGGTCGCCCTCCTGGCCGACGGCGAACGGCTCAGAGAGGCGGCCCAGGTGGAGGCCGCGATGCTGATCCGGTGGAACCTGGCCGTCGCGGCGGTCCTCGTCGCCGCCGCGACCCTCTGGAGACGGAATCCCGCCCCAGGAGGTGTCGGAACGGCCTGAGGGGCATGTCCGTCCTGACTGAGGGCGACAACCTCGCCGTACGCCGACGGGAGGACGAGACGATGACCGACACCGGCCGGGCCGACCACATCGGCGCGTTGCTGCGCCACTTCGCCGACCTGCGGGACCACCGGCACGGGGCCGCGGAGTCGCGGGCGGACAAGGAACGGCTCTTCTCCGAGGCCGTCGCGCTGCTCGACCCCTATGCGAGGAGGGTGCTGTCCGAGATGAACACGGACCTGCTCCTCGGCAGCGGGGAGGTCGAGGCCACCGGGGTGCGCAGGTCCCCGGACGGCGGCGTGGCGGCCCTGTGGACGCTCTCGTGGCCGGAGCAGCGCTCGGCGGGCGTCGAGCCGATCGTGCTCAACGCCTTCTACGGCGCGGGCTTCCACCACCCGCACCTGCGCGGCGCCACCGTGGGCGACTGGCCGCTGAACGTCTTCACCGACGAGCAGGCCGCCGCCGAACTGCCCACGCTGCGCGCCATCGCCGCCGCCGACCTGCACAACCTGGTCTTCCAGAAGGACTACCGGATCGTCCCCGCCACCATCCGGGGTTAGGAGTTCGTGTCTGGCGGGATCTGGTACACACGTTCCCATGAGCTCCCCGCGCCTGGGCGTCGTCCCGTCCGTGTTCGCCGTCCAGCACCTCCCGCACGCGACGTTCCCCGACGACGACGACTGGATCGCCCTGGTACGCGCCCCCGAGGGGCTCACCGTCGTCCGCGAGACCTGGCCGACCGGCTCGGGCGAGCGGTGGATCGGCCTGTACGGCGGAGGGACCGGCCACCGTCTCGACGCCCCCGGCATGCCGGCCGCGATCCTCCAGCCCCTGGCCGAGGCGCGGATCCCCGTCTTCGTGGCCTCGACGTTCCACGCCGACCTGGTCCTCGTGCCGGAGCCGATGATCAGGGACGCGGTGGCCGTCCTGGAGGAGGCCGGGCACCCGGTGGACACCGCGCACCTGCGCCCGGCCGACGCGTAGCCGCCGAGGGCGTCGCCGGCACGGCATCGCTCGCGACGAACCGGTCGAGCGAGCCTGGAATCTCGGCCGGGCTGACGGGAGACGCGGGCGGCCGGCCCGTTGGTACAGTTCCGCCATGCGGCACGGCCCCCCGAGCGGAGTCCTCGATGCCTGAGGACGCGGAGCTCGCCGAGTCGGTCCGCACCGGGGACGAGGCCGTGTTCACCGGGCTCGTCGAGCGTCACCGGCCCGAGCTGCGGCTGCACTGCTACCGGATGCTCGGCTCGTACCAGGACGCAGAAGACCTCGTCCAGGAGACGTTCCTGCGCGCATGGCGGGCCAGGGAGGGTTTCGAGGGCCGGGCCACGGTCCGCACCTGGCTGTATCGCATCGCCACGAACGCCTGCCTCAACGTGCTCGCCCGGCGCCCGCGACGGGTCCTGCCGTACGACGTGGCCCCCGCCGCCGCCGACCCCGACGGGCCGCTTCCCGCCGCCAGCGGGCACGCGTGGCTCGAACCGTACCCCGACCACCTGCTCGACGGGGTGACGTCCGGGGACGACCCGGCCACCGAGGTCGTGGCCCGGGAGACGGTCGAGCTGGCGTTCCTCGCCGCCGTCCAGCACCTGCCGCCGCGGCAGCGGGCCGTCCTGATCCTCCGCGACGTCCTCGGCTGGCCCGCCGGCGAGACGGCCGCGGCGCTCGACGTCAGCGTCCCCACGGTCAAGAGCGCGCTGCAGCGCGCCCGGGCCACCATGCGGGCCCGCCTGCCCCGACGGCGGAGCGAGTGGACGGCGGACGGCGGGCTGACCGAGGAGGAGCGGACGCTCCTGCGCCGCTACCTGTCCGCCCAGGAATCCGGTGACGAGAAGGCGCTGATCGAGGTGCTTCACGAGGACCTGCGCACGGCGTTCCCCCCGCTGCCGCTGTGGGCGGACTCCCGTGCGGTGTTCCTGGAGGCGAGCCGCAAGCACGCCGCCGCGGGCGAGTACCGCTTCGTGCCGACCTCGGCCAACCGGCAGCCGGCCGCCGCGATCTACCTGCGCCGTCCGGGCGACACGGCGTTCCGGCCGCTCGTCGTGGAGGTCCTGCGGGTCGAGGACGGGGCCGTCGTCGAGATCGTCGACTTCGCCGACCCGGCGGTGTTCGCCGCGTTCGACCTCCCGCCGACGCTCTGACCCGCTGTCGCGGGGGACACCGATTCCTTTCGCCGGCCTGGCCGTCCGTACTCCTGACGACACCAACAGAGAGGACACGGACATGACGCACAGACACCCCGCGCTCGCCCGGCTCGACGCGCTCGTCGGACGATGGACGGTGGCGCCGAAGGTCGACGGCGTCGGCACCGCCTGGGTCGACTTCTCCTGGCAGGACGACGGCCTGTTCCTGCGACAGGAGTCCGACGCCGACCCGATGCCGCCCACCACGCCCCAGATATGGCGGGACAACGCGCCGTTCCCGAACACCGCCCTGATCGGACTCGACGACGCGGGCGAGGAATTCAGCATGCTGTACGCCGACGCCCGGAGCGTGCACCGCGTCTACCGGATGCGGTTCGACGACGGCCTCTGGACGATCTGGCGGGAGGCGCCCGGGTTCAACCAGCGCTTCACCGGCACGCTGAGCGCGGACGGCGACAGGGTGGACGCCCGCTGGGAGATGTCGCGGGACGGCACGACCTGGGCGCTCGACTTCGAGCTGACCTACTTCCGGAGGGATTGACGGCCAACGGCTCGGGCGCGACCACCGTGGCGGCGTCTCAGGGTGTGCGTCGCACGCCCTGAGACGGGGCACGGGTTGGGCCGTTCGGGGAACGCGGATGGCGGAAACCCGAGCTGAAATTTTCAGCTACGGCACGTCGGCGAATGCGACGCATCCCAGTAAGGACGGACCGGGCGGCGAGCGGCGGCCGGAGGCGCCGGGTCCCTGATTGACGAGACCCGGAGACGTCCTATTTGCTCCGCCGCAGCACCACAACTTCATCGTCACGGAGAGGGAACGGCGCGACCGCATGAATGTTAGCGCTATCAGCGCCGCCGTCGAGCGTCGGGGCGGGCTCGCCCGCCGGCCGTCGACGGTGCGGCCGGCCGGCTGAGAGACGCCGCGGTCGGCGCCCTGTTGTTAACGCTAACAACCTCGCCTCTCTCCGTGGATCCACCCCCGGGAGTTACTCATGAAGATCCCTCGCGCACGGCTCTGGCTCGCCGCCGGGGTCGCCGCCCTGGTCGGCGCCGTGGGCGCGCTGACCACGACCGCCGCCCACGCCGCCGCCGGATGCCGGGTCGACTACACCGTCACCAGCCAGTGGCCGGGCGGGTTCGGGGCGAACGTGAACGTGACCAACCTCGGCGACCCGATCAACGGGTGGCGGCTGACCTGGTCGTTCCCCGCCGGACAGACGATCACGCAGTTGTGGAACGGCTCGGTGACCCAGTCGGGGGCCCAGGTCACGGTCACCAACGCCTCCTACAACGGGACGCTGGCCACCGGGACGAGCACGGCCTTCGGCTTCAACGGCACCTACAACGGCAGCAACCCGGCGCCGACCGCGTTCGCCCTGAACGGCACGGCCTGCACCGGCGGGGTGACCGGGTCGCCGAGCCCCTCCCCGAGCCCCTCGCCCAGCCAGTCGCCGACCCGGTTCCCCTCGCCGTCGCCGTCCCCCTCTCCGTCCCCTTCTCCGTCGCCGTCCGGGCAGAGCCT
>NZ_BOOC01000043.1 GCF_016863035.1 Microbispora corallina | reverse complement strand
GGGGGCGAGCGCGTTCTCCTATCCGCTCATCTTCCTGCCGTTCCTCAGCTCGGCGTTCGTGCCCACCACAACCATGCCCACCGTGGTGCGCGTCTTCGCCGACAACCAGCCCGTGACCTCGATCGTCAACGCCATCCGCAACCTGTTCGCGCAGCAGCCGGTCGGCACCGACATCTGGATCGCCCTCGCCTGGTGCATCGGCATCCTCATCGTCGCCTACCTCTTCGCCATGACCACCTACCGCCGCAACAAGGAGGGCGGGAGATGAACTTCTGGGAGAAGGTCACAGGCAGCGATCTCACCAGGGATTGGAAGGCGTTCGAAGCCCGTGCCGAGGCGTTGCCGGCCGACTACCGTGCGGCGTGGGGACAGATCATCGCCCACCTTTTCCCCTATGGGGACTTCACCGGCCGCAACCTGATGCCGATCCTCGACGCGGCCTTGGGGCTGCTTGAAGTAGCAGCGGCAGACGGGCAGAGCGTCCACGACGTGCTCGGCGAGGACATCCGAGGCTTCTGTACCGCGCTTGCCGGTGGAGAAGGGGCTCGAACGTATCGCGATCGATGGCGCGAGGAGTTGAACAGGAACGTCGCAAGGAAATTGAGCCGGCTGGGAGGCTGACGTGGGCATCCACGACATCATCGAGGGCAAGAAACAGTGGCGGGCGCACGGGGCTCGAGTCAAGGCTCTCCCGCCGGACTACCAGATCGTCTACAAGGAGATGCAGAAGTACCTGTTCAAGGTCGGACCGATCAACCTGCCTGACGGGCCCCTGCTCCCCGGGATCGTCGGCTTCTTCGAGGAGGGCGTCGCCACAGGCAAGGGAGTCGTGGAACTCATCGGTACCGACATCGCCGCGTTCTGCGACGACCTGGTCAAGGACTCCCCAACCTACGCGGACGTCTACCAGGAATCGATCAGCGCGGAACCCGGAGCGGACGAGAAGTGACGCCCTGCGCCGGCGCCGGCGACCTGACAACCTGAGCAACGATCCCGCTCTGCTGTTGCGGGCTGTGAAGGGTCCCTATGGCGCCGGTGGTGGCGAGGAGTTCCGTGGCACACCCGACGAGGAGCACAACCGAGACCCAAACACGTAGCGGGGCCGGTCTGGATGGGACCGGCCCCGCTACGTTTCTGCCTCAACCATGCGCGGAGGATAGGAGATTCGAACTCCTGAGGGGTTGCCCCCAACACGCTTTCCAAGCGTGCGCCCTAGGCCAACTAGGCGAATCCTCCGCCGAACAGCTTAGCGGACTTTCCGGCCCGTGATGACCGCGCCGCCGAACGGCCTGCGCATCGTTCCCGAGTGGTTAGACTGTGCACC
This sequence comes from Microbispora corallina, assembly GCF_016863035.1. Taxonomy (GTDB): domain Bacteria; phylum Actinomycetota; class Actinomycetes; order Streptosporangiales; family Streptosporangiaceae; genus Microbispora; species Microbispora corallina. The sequence continues at coordinate 84,740 of NZ_BOOC01000043.1, read as the reverse complement.
GGACCCCTCGCGCGGCGTCATCCTGTGAACCTCCCCAGGGCCGGAAGGCAGCAAGGATAAGCGGGCTCTGGCGGGTGTGCGAGGGGTCTCTCAGTTAGCGGATTCGCCGGCCGGGTCGACCCCCCGAGGAGGCGGCATGAGTCTTGCGCTGTACCGCAAGTACAGGCCCGGGACGTTCGCCGAGGTCAAGGGGCAGGAGCACGTCACCGAGCCGTTGCGTCAGGCCCTGCGGAGCGGGCGCATCCACCACGCCTACCTCTTCAGCGGCCCCCGCGGCTGCGGCAAGACCTCCAGCGCCCGCATCCTCGCCCGCTCCCTGAACTGTGAGAAGGGCCCCACGCCCGACCCCTGTGGCGAGTGCGAGTCGTGCGTCGCCCTGGCCGCGACCGGCCCCGGCCACCTCGACGTGATCGAGATCGACGCCGCGTCGCACGGCGGCGTCGACGACGCGCGCGACCTTCGTGAGCGGGCCTTCTTCGCCCCGGTCTCGGCGCGCTTCAAGATCTACATCATCGACGAGGCCCACATGGTCACCCGTGAGGGCTTCAACGCGCTGCTGAAACTGGTGGAGGAGCCCCCGCCGCACCTGAAGTTCGTCTTCGCGACCACCGAGCCGGAGAAGGTCATCGGGACGATCAAGTCCCGCACCCACCACTACCCGTTCCGGCTCATGCCACCGGCCACGCTCCGCCAGCTCATGGAGGAGATCCTCGAGTCGGAGTCCGTGCCGTACGAGCCGGCGGCGCTGCCGCTGGTGGTGCGGGCGGGCGCCGGGTCGGCCCGCGACTCGCTGTCGATCCTCGACCAGCTTCTCGCCGGCGCGGGCGACGGCGGGATCACCTACCAGCGGGCCGTTTCCCTGCTCGGCTACACCGACGGCGACCTGCTGGACGAGGTGGTCGACGCGTTCGCCAGGCGCGACGGCGCGGCCGTGTTCCACGCCGTGAACCGGGTGGTCGAGGGCGGTCACGACCCCCGCCGGTTCGCCACCGACCTGCTGGAGCGCTTCCGCGACCTGGTCATCCTGTCGAACGTCCCCGAGGCGGCGAGCAGCGGCCTGCTCGACCGGCCGGCCGACGAGCTGGAACGGCTGAAGGTCCAGGCCGCGTCGATGGGACCGGCGGAGCTGACCCGGGCCGCCGAGGTGTTCAACGCCGGGCTGACCGAGATGCGCGGCGCCACGTCGCCCCGGCTGCTGCTGGAGCTCATGTGCGCCCGCGTGCTGCTCCCGGCCGCCGAGCAGGGGGAGGCGGCGCTGCTGACCCGCCTCGAACGGCTGGAGCGCGGCATCCCCGCGGGCGGTCAGGTCCTCTCCATACCGGTCGCCTCCGCACCGGTCGCCACGCCCGCCGCCACGGCGCCCCCAGCGTCCGCGCCGCCCGTGTCCGCGCCGCCGGCCGCCCCGGCTCAGGTCCCTCAGGCCGCTCCGGCCCGCGGGGCTGAGGGCGCACAGACGCCCGCCTCCGCCGGCGAGGCGCCCGCCGACGACTGGCCCACTCCCGTACGGCCCGGCGCCCCGGCCGCGGCCACGGCTCCCACCGCGCCGACCGCGGCCTCTCCCGCCGCCGCGGGGAGCGGGCCCGTCCAGCAGGCGTGGCCGCAGGTGCTGGAGGCGATCAAGAACCGGCAGCGCGTGGCCTGGATGATCCTCAACGCGCAGGGCCGCCTGCTCGGCGTGGAGGGCAACGTCGTGACCGTGGGCTTCGAGAAGCCCGGAGACGTGCAGGGCTTCCTCAAGGGCAAGCGCGACGAGGTGGTGGCGGCGGCGCTGAGCGACGTGCTCGGCGGCACCTGGCGGGTGGACGTCGTGGTCGGCGGTTCAGGGCCCGGCCCCGCCGGTCCGGCCACGCGCGGGCCGTCCGGTCCGCAGGGCCCCGCGGCCGGGCCGCCCGCCCCCGCCGGTCCCCAGGGGTCCGGCGCGCCGGCCGCCGCTCCCCGGGCTCCCGCCGGGCAGGGCGGCGCCCCTGATCCCGGTCCCTCCGCCGGTGCCGCCGAGAGCGCGCAGGCGCGGTCCGCGGTGGCCGCGAGCCAGGCGCGGCCCGCCGTACGGGCCGAGGTGCCGGCCGCCCCCGCCGAGACCGCGCCGGCGGCGACCGACGAGACCTGGCCCGACGCGCCGTCCGACGACTTCGACGCCCCCTCGCCGGGCCCCCGGCCCCCGTTCCCGGCGGCCTCGGCCCCGGCGTCGACCCCGGCTCCCGCTTCGAGCCCGAGCATCGCGGCGGCGCGCGACGCCGCCAGGGCCGCGGCCCAGTCCGGTCCCCGGCCCGCGTGGCCGGACGCGGTCCCGCGCCGCCGCGCCAGCGACGTCGACGACGTGGACCCCCTGAACGACGCCGACGCCGACGTCAGCGAGCTGACCGGCATGGCACTGATCCAGCGCGAGCTCGGCGGGCGCGTGATCGAGGAGATCGACCACTCCTGAGCCGCCGCAGAGCGGGAACCCGATCGGCCACGTCGGACGAGCAGGGGTGACGGCGGCGGACGGCGTGACGGCCCTGCGGCTGGCGTCTCAGTCGTCGAGCCGGGCCAGCCGCACGCACGCCGCGGCGTGCCGGTGGTCGCCGGGCGGAATGGCCGCCACGACGTGTTCGAGGACCTCCGCGTCCTCGTATCCGCTGGGCGTCTGGGCGTACTCCCACAGGTCCTCGGGCGTGCCCCGGGCGAGCAGCTCCGACCGCACGCGGGCCTCCAGCTCCTCGCGTGCCCGGAGGACGGCCGGGGCCTCCGAGCGTGGTAGCAGCGGCCCCTGGTAGAGCCGGGCCGCCACCGCCGTCGCCCCGGCGGCCAGCGCCTGCCGCGCGTCGAGGAAGTCGGCGGAGACCTCACAGGCCAGCCGGTACGGCTTGGCGGCGATGGCCCGGCCGAGCTGGGCCCGCAGGCGGTGGATCTCGGCCCGGATGGTCACCGGGTTGCCCTCGTCGCCGTACAGGAGGAAGGACAGCCGCTCGGCGGTGAGCCCGCGGGGGTGCAGGGCGAGCAGCGTGAGGATCTCGGCGTGCCGCAGCGACAGCGGGACGCGGACGCCGTCGAGATGCGCGTACGGGTGGTCCTCCCCGAGCAGCGTCAGCCTGAGCCGGGGGACGGCGGCCTCGGCGCCGAGGGGGACGAGCCGGTACGCGTCGCCGAGCGACTCGACCAGCGCGACCCGGCCGTCCGACAGGATGACCCGCTCGCCGCACTCGGGCAGGCGGATCCGCGGCCCGAGGCTGAGGTCGCCCGCGACGACCCGGCCGGTGAGCGTGACGAGGGCGCCCGGACGGTCGAGGTGGCGGTGGTGACGGGACCGGAGGCGCTCGTCGCGCTCCCGCATGCCGACCGCGAGGTCGCTCTCGGCGAGCCGGGCGGCGGCGCGGACCAGGGCGACCGTGGCCGGGTGGAGGCTGCGGGTGGTGCCGCTGATGTCCACGCATCCGATCGTGCGGCCGGAGTCGGGGTCGACGATCGGGGCGCCGGCGCACGACCAGGCGTGCAGCGTCCGCGCCAGGTGCTCGCCGGAGTAGACGTACATGGGACGGCCGGTGGCGAGGGCCGTGCCGATGCCGTTCGTGCCGACGGCCTGCTCCGACCAGCGGAAGCCGTCGGACAGGCCGATCCGGTCCGCCCGGTGCAGCACCTGCCGGTGGCCGTCGCGCCACAGCACGTCGCCGGTCGCGTCGGTGACGACCATGATGTGGGCGGCCTCGTCGGCGACCTGCAGCAGGGTGTGGCGCAGCATCGGGAGCAGCGTGCCCATGGGAGTGACCGACCGGACCTCGCGGATGTCGCCCTCGTCGTACACGAGCGGCGCCTCGTGGCTCTCGGGGTCGATGCCGGCCTCCAGGCACCGGCGCCAGGAGTCGGAGATCACCTCGCGAGGCCCGGACTCCGCCGGCCGCCTCCCGGTCATCACGGCCTCGTGGATGCGGCGTGTCGACGATTCGGGCATCGATGGCTCCCGGTGGGGGGTGCTGTTCTCGCGGTGCGCCTCCGTACCAGAGAGATTTGCGCCACCCCTGGGACGGTATTTGCCAATGTCCATGAGTAACCAAGTGATCGCAACCCGTATGCAACCTTGGCCTGATTACGGTTGCGACGTCATGTCGGCCGGGTGACGTCCGGCGTGGTGGAAAGGCCGGGTCCCGGACGCGTGGAGGGGGGACGGGGCCCGGCCGGTCCTTTGGTTCCGCATGGACGGGGATCGCGGGGGTAGCGCGGTCTCCGTCCGTGCGGTTTCCCTGCGGACCGGGCCGACCGGCGGTGGGGGAACACGCGCGTGCGCCGGTGTCGCAACAGCGGCGGACACCGTAGGCTCGTCGCGACGAACATGTCGCTGGACGCTGAGGAGCGCACGATCGTGAATCCAGGGGATGTCAACCTCCAGCAGTTGCTGGAGCAGGCTCAGCTGATGCAGCAGCAGCTCGTCACCGCGCAGCAGGAGCTCAGCGACGCCGAGGTGGAGGGGAGCGCCGGGGGCGGCCTCGTGGTCGCGACCGTCAACGGGAGCGGGGAGCTGCTCGAGCTCCAGATCAGCCCGCTGGCGATCGACGCGAGCGACCCGGAGGAGACCGCCGAGACGCTGGCCGATCTCGTACTCGCCGCGGTGCGTGACGCCGTCCGCGCGGCCGGTGAGCTGCAGCAGGAGAAGCTCGGGCCCCTCGCGCAGGGCCTCGGGGGAGGCCTCGGCCAGCTGCCGGGGTTCTGAGACCGATGTACGAAGGGGTCGTCCAGAATCTGATCGACGAGCTCGGGCTGCTGCCCGGCGTCGGTCCCAAGAGCGCGCAGCGCATCGCCTTCCATCTGCTCGCCGCCGATCCGGCCGACGTGAAGCGGCTGGCGCACGCGTTGCTCGAGGTGAAGGAGAAGGTCCGCTTCTGCCGGGTGTGCGGGAACGTCGCCGCCGAGGAGGAATGCCGGATCTGCCGCGACCAGCGGCGCGACCCGCATGTAATCTGCGTCGTCGAGGAGTCCAAGGACGTCGTCGCGATCGAGAAGACCCGCGAGTTCCGTGGCCGCTACCACGTGCTCGGCGGGGCCATCAGCCCGATCGACGGCGTCGGACCGGACGACCTGAAGATCCGCGAGCTGATGACGCGGCTGGCCGACGGCCAGGTGACCGAGTTGATCCTCGCGACCGACCCGAACCTCGAGGGCGAGGCGACGGCCACCTACCTGGCCAGGCTCGTCAAGCCTCTCGGGCTGAAAGTGACACGACTCGCCAGCGGTCTGCCGGTGGGCGGTGACCTCGAGTACGCCGACGAGGTCACTTTGGGCCGCGCTTTCGAAGGACGGAGGCTGCTGGATGTCTGACGAGTGGAACGACCTGGCCGCGCGCGTCGCCACCCATGCGCAGAACTACGTCGACGGCCTCACCCGCCTGGCACGCGGGGAGGGCGGCGACGCGATCCTGCCGCTGCTGCTGGTGGAGGTGGCCCAGGTCAGCCTCGCGGGCACCCAGCTCGGGGCGGCGCAGGACGTGATCCTGCAGGGCAACTTCGAGCCCGCGTTGAGCGAGGACCCCGACATCGACCCCCTCCGTACGGCCCTGGCCGCGCGGCTGGGCCCGGTCGACGACTACGCCGAGGTCTTCGACCCGTACAAGGACACGGTCGTCACGCCGTACCGGCTGTCGGACGACCTGACGGCAGTGGCGGCCGACCTGATCCACGGGCTGCGGCACTTCCACGCGGGCCGCCCGCTGGAGGCGCTGTGGTGGTGGCAGTACTCCTACTTCAACACCTGGGGCAACCACGCCGGCGCCGCGCTGCGCGCCCTCCACGCGCTGGTCGCGCACACGCGGCTCGACGTGGTGGAGGAGAGCACGGTCGTCTGACCGTCCACATGCTGGTCGGCTCCGGATCTGCTTTGGGGCCCGCAAGTACACTGTGAGCTCCACGTCCTGATTCGTTGGAGATTCCAGTGGCGCTCGTTGTCCAAAAGTACGGTGGTTCGTCCGTCGCCGACGCGTCCTGCATCAAGCGGGTCGCCCAGCGGATCGTCGCGACGAAAAAAGCCGGCAACGACGTCGTGGTGATCGTGTCCGCGATGGGGGACACCACCGACGAACTGCTGGAGCTGGCCAAGCAGGTGTCCCCGCTGCCGCCCGGGCGCGAGCTGGACATGCTGCTGACGTCCGGGGAGCGGATCTCGATGGCGCTGCTCGCCATGGCGATCGCCAACCTCGGCCACCAGGCGCGCAGCTTCACCGGCTCGCAGGCCGGCGTGATCACCGACTCCAGCCACGGCAGGGCGCGCATCATCGACGTGACCCCGAGCCGCATCCGGGAGGCGGTCGACCAGGGCCAGATCGCGATCGTGGCCGGGTTCCAGGGCGTCTCCCAGGACACCAAGGACATCACGACGCTCGGCCGCGGCGGCTCCGACACCACGGCGGTCGCGCTCGCCGCCGCGCTCGGCGCGGACGTCTGCGAGATCTACACCGACGTCGACGGCATCTTCACGGCCGACCCGCGCATCGTCCCGGCCGCCCGCCAGATCCCCCGGATCTCCTACGAGGAGACGCTCGAGATGGCGGCCTGCGGGGCCAAGATCCTGCATCTGCGCTGCGTGGAGTACGCCCGCAGGTTCGACCTGCCGATCCACGTCAGAAGCTCGTTCAGCACCAGGGAAGGCACCTGGGTCGTCTCCGACCCCTACAGCGAAGGAACCGAAGTGGAGCAGCCCATCATCTCCGGGGTCGCGCACGACCGGAGCGAGGCCAAGATCACTGTGGTCGGGGTGCCCGACAAGGTCGGCGAGGCCGCCGCCATCTTCCGCACGCTGGCCGACGCCGAGATCAACATCGACATGATCGTCCAGAACGTCTCGGCCGCCGCGACGGGCCGCACGGACATCTCGTTCACGCTGCCGGTGAACGACAGCCAGGTCGCCCTGGGAGCCCTGAAGAAGATCCAGAGCCAGGTGGCCTTCGAGTCGCTGCTCTACGACGACCAGATCGGCAAGGTCTCGCTGATCGGGGCCGGGATGCGCTCGCACCCGGGGGTCACCGCCAAGTTCTTCGGCGCCCTCGCCGACGCCGGGGTGAACATCGAGATGATCTCCACTTCGGAGATCCGCATCTCGGTGGTCGTCGGGCAGAACGAGGTGGACGCCGCGGTCACCGCCGCCCACCGCGCCTTCGACCTCGACTCCGACCAGGTCGAGGCCGTCGTGTACGGAGGTACCGGACGATGAGCCGCCGACCCGTCCTCGCCGTCGTCGGCGCCACCGGCGCCGTCGGCACCGTCATGCTCGACATCCTCACCAACCGCCCCGACCTGTCCGAGGCGTACGGCGAGATCCGCCTGATCGCCTCGCCCCGCTCCGCCGGCAAGGTGCTGAGCGTCCGCGGCGAGGACGTGACGGTCCAGGCCCTCGCCCCCGAGGCGTTCGACGGCGTCGACATCGCGATGTTCGACGTGCCCGACGAGGTCTCCGCCGAGTGGGCGCCGATCGCCGCCGCCCGCGGCGCGGTGGCCGTCGACAACTCGGGCGCGTTCCGGATGGACCCGGACGTCCCGCTCGTCGTGCCCGAGTGCAACCCCGAACAGGCGCGCAACCGCCCCAAGGGGATCATCTCCAACCCCAACTGCACGACGCTGTCGATGATGGCCGCCATGGGCGCGCTGCACCGCGCGTACGACCTGCGCGAGCTCGTCGTGGCGTCGTACCAGGCGGTCTCTGGCGCCGGCGTGGTCGGCCCTGAGCGGCTGTACGCCGAGATCGAGGCCGTGGCGGGCGACCGGACGATGGGCACCGTGGCGGGTGACGTGCGCAAGGCCGTGCCCGACCTGGCCGACTCGCCGTTCCCGGCTCCGCTGGCGCTCAACGTGGTGCCGCTGGCGGGCTCGCTCAAGGACGGCGGCTGGACGTCGGAGGAGCTGAAGGTCCGCAACGAGTCCCGCAAGATCCTCGGCATCCCCGGCCTGAAGGTCTCGGCCACCTGCGTCCGGGTCCCGGTGGTGACCACCCACTCGCTGGCCGTCCACGCGACGTTCGAGCGGGAGGTGGACGTCGAGGGCGCCCGCGCGATCCTGGAAGCGGCGCCCACCGTCGTCGTGCTCGACGACCCGGCGAACGGCGTGTTCCCCACGCCGGCCGACGTCGTGGGGACCGACCCGACCTACGTCGGCCGGATCCGCCAGGCGCTCGACTTCCCGAACACGCTCGACCTGTTCGTGTGCGGCGACAACCTCCGCAAGGGGGCGGCGCTGAACACCGCCGAGATCGCCGCGCTGGTCGCCGCCGAGTTCTCCTGACCGCCCGCCGGGCCCACCCCGGGACGTCCTAGGGGAAGAGGATGTCCCAGTGGGTGGGCTCGTCGGCGTACACCTCGGCGCCGACGGGCACGTCGGGGTCGCCCGTGGGCCGGTGGAGGCGGGCGCCGTCCCCCCGCACCTTCCACAGGGGGAACGTCTTCCTGATGTACGCGTCGACGCACCTGTTGTGCGCGATGTCGACCTTGTACCCGGCGCCGTGGCTGTAGCGGCCGCCGGAGTGGCCGGTCTCGGTGCCGCCGGTGATCGTGATGTCGCAGCCGCTGGCCCGTTTGAGGTCGACGACCCGCATGACCGTGCCGTACCGGATGGTCGCGAGCGAGGTGCACCGCGGGCGGCGGCGGTCGTCGCAGCCGCCGCTGGACCGCACCCGCACCCCCGCGTCGCGCAGCAGGCCCAGCGCGTCCGGCTGGTCCATCCGCGTGCCCGCCTGTGAGGCGTCCCAGGCGTTCACGGTGGCGGGGAAGGTGCCGGCGAGGACGGCGTCGAGCGGCGGCAGGTCCGCGGCCAGGGCCTCCACCGGCGCCGGGAGGCCCGTCTCCACCGGATACGGGGACGGCCCCGGCCCGGCCCCGGCCGGCGAGCCCGGCGAGCCCGGCGAGTCCCCGGTCGCCGGGCCCGTGGAGGCCCCGGCTGGGGAGTCCGGAGCGGCGTCCGGCGGCGCCGGTGATGCGGCCTGTGCGCCCGCTCGTGCGCCGGGGTGGGTGACCGCCTTTGCGTCGGCGGCCGGTGAGGGCGGGCGCGGGGTCGTGCTGGCGCCTGAGGGGTCGTGCTGCATGGGCAGGGAGACGAGGACGACCGCGGCCATCCCCACCACCCCCCGCCGCCACGAGCGGACGTGCACGGTCTCCCCCCGTCGATGTGTCCATGTCGGATGCCGGGGGGCTGCCGGCGGGGGAGCGCGCCAGACAGATCAATCCCACGGACGCGCCGCGGGACGCCCGTTCATCCGCAGGGAGTTTGCCGAGGAATGTGGATCTTGTTGTCGGTCCATGACCGCACACGGGCACTCGCCGTACAGTGACCAGCGTGGCCGAGAAGACACGGGAGCTGATCGTCGAGACAGCCCTCCGGCTGTTCAAGGAGCGGGGTTTCGAGGCGACGACGATGCGCGCGATCGCCGCCGAGGCAGGCGTCTCGGTGGGGAACGCCTACTACTACTTCAGTTCCAAGGAGCAGATGGTCCAGGCCTACTACGACCGGGCGCAGGCGGCGCACGAGGCCGCGTCCCGTGAGCTGCTGGAGAGGGAACGGTCGTTCGCCGGCCGGCTCGGGGGCGTGCTGCGCGCGTGGGTGCGGATCTCCGAGCCGTACCACGAGTTCGCCGTGAAGTTCTTCAAGTACGCGGCCGAGCCCAGCAACCCGCTCAGCCCGTTCAGCGCCGACTCCGCGCCCGCCAGGGAGTCGGCCATCGCGATCTACCGCGAGGTCGTGCGGGGCTCGGCCGAGCGGATGGACGAGGAGGTCCGCGCGGAGCTTCCCGAGCTGCTCTGGCTGCTGTCCATGGGCGTGGTGCTGTTCTGGGTGCACGACACCTCCCCCGGGTGCGCCCGCACCTACCGGCTGATCGACCGGGTGGTCCCGCTGGTCGACCGGCTCGTCGGGCTGTCCCATCTGCCGGGCATCCGCGGCATCGCGCGGGACGTCATCGAGCTGGTCCACGAGCTGCGCACGTGAGGGGACGGGCATACCGTCCGGTTGGTATGGTCGCCTGGACAGCATCGCGCCGGAAGGGGTGGCCGTGGACCGCTGGGGCATGACGATTCCGTTCTTCGGGCGGACGCCGATCGAGTCGAAGGCGCTCGTCGCCGAGCTGCCGGAGCTCGGCTACACGGACGCCTGGTCGGCCGAGGTCGCCGGCACCGACGGGTTCGTCCCGCTGGCGCTCGCCGCCGAGTGGGCGCCCGGCCTGCGGCTGGGCAGCGCCATCGTGCCCGTCTACACGCGCGGCCCGGCGCTGCTCGCCATGTCGGCCGCCACACTGGCCGACGTCGCCCCCGGGCGGTTCGTCCTCGGCATCGGCGCCTCCTCGCCGGTCATCGTCCGCAACTGGAACGCCGCCGAGTTCGACCGGCCGTACGCCCGGATGCGCGACACGCTGCGGTTCCTGCGGACGGCCCTGGCCGGGGAGAAGGTCACCGCGTCGTACGAGACCTTCGACGTGAAGGGGTTCCGGCTGGAGCGGGCGCCGGCGACGCCGCCGCGCATCGTGCTGGCCGCGCTGCGCCCCGGCATGCTCAGGCTCGCGGCGCGGGAGGCGGACGGCGCGATCACCAACTGGCTGTCGCCGGGCGACGTGACCAGGGTCCGGGCCGAGCTGGGGGAGGGCGTGGAGCTCATCGCCCGGCTGTTCGTCGTGGTGACCGAGGACGCCGACGCGGCCAGGGCGATCGGGCGGCGCCTGCTCGCCGCGTACCTCACCGTGCCGGTCTACGCGGCCTTCCACGAGTGGCTGGGCCGCGGGGAGGTGCTGCGGCCCATGCACGAGGCGTGGGCGGCGGGCGACCGCCAGGCGGCGGTCAAGGCCATCCCCGACGAGGTGGTCGACGACCTGGTCGTCCACGGGGACGCGGCCGCGTGCCGGGCCAGGATCCGGGAGTACGTGGCGGCCGGTCTCGACACGCCCGTCCTCGCCCCCCTGCCCGGCGGTCCGGTTTCGGTCGAGCAGGCCGTGCGCGACCTGGCGCCCGGACTGGGCTGAGGGTGGCGCGCCCGTCCCGGCTGGGGGCCGTCCTGACCGGCGTGCTGGTCGCGCTGGCGGCCTGCTCGTCCGCGCCGTCGTCTTCGTCCTCGCCCGGCGCGGCCGCGCCGCCGGTGCGCGCGTCGGCGTCCGTCCCGCCGCGCGGCGCGTCCACAGGCTGTGGAAAGACGCCGCCCACGGGCGGACGGCGCGAGGTGAAGGCGGGCGGGCGGACGCTCGGCTTCCTGCTCACGCTGCCGGCCGGGTTCCCCAACACCTCGCCCGCGCCGCTCGTGCTCAACTACCACGGTCTCGGCTCGAACGCCGTCCAGCAGGACGCGTACACGCGCCTGCCCGTCGCCGGGTCCAACCTCGGCTACATCGTGGTCACGCCGGAGTCGGCCTCGGGGCTGCCCGGGTGGATCCTGCCCGGCTTCGGGCGGTTCGCGGACCCGGACATCGAGATCAAGGCGGCGGCCGCCCTGCTCGACCACCTTGAGGCGACCCTGTGCGTGGACACGACCAGGGAGTTCGCCACGGGGATGTCGAACGGCGCGGGCATGGCCGCCGCCCTCGTCTGCGGCCTGGACGGCAGGCTCGCGGCGGTCGCGCCGGTCAGCGGGCTGACGATCGCGCCGCCGTGCGCCCATCCCCGGCCGACCACGATCGTCGCGTTCCACGGGACGGGCGACCGCGTGGTGCCGTTCGACGGAGGTCGGGTGCGCCTGTCCGGGCGGATCCAGGGCTACCAGGTGCCGGCGTGGCTGAGCCGGGTGCGGCTGCCGTCGTTCGAGACCACCCTGGCCCGCTGGACCCGGGCGATGGGCTGCCGGCCGTCGAGCACGAGCAGGCCCGCGCCAGACGTCACCCTGCGGACCTTCCCCTGTGCGGGCGGCGCCACCGTGGAGGCGTACGTCGTCGACGGGGGCGGTCACACGTGGCCGGGCGGCATCGCGCTCGACGCGCTGGGACGGACGGCGAGACTCGACGCCACCGGGCTCATCCTCCAGGCCTTCGGCCACGCCGCCGCCCCCCGCTGACGCCGGTACGGCGGCCTCACCGGGACGTCAGGACCTTGTACCGGCGGAACCCCACCGGCGGCGCGGGACGTTACCACGACGGTGACAAGGGCAGTGATCGGTCCGGAGGTGGTCGGCATGGTGAAAGCAGGACGCGCGGCGGCGACCTGGCGCGCCTACCGGGAGGTCTCCCGCCCGGGCTCGCCCGGCCTCGTGGCACGGCTGCGGGCCCTGCCCCGGATGCTGCGGGCCGGCATGCGGGGGGACTACCCGGGCCTGACCAAGGGCAAGCTGGCCATGCTCGGCATGGCGGTGGTCTACATCGTGTCCCCGATCGACGTGGTCCCGGACTTCCTGCTGGGCATCGGCGTCGTCGACGACTTCGGCGTGTTCCTCTGGCTCATGACCGCGCTGCTCGGCGAGAGCGGCCGCTACGTCGACTGGGAGACCGAGGGCGTCCACCGGACCATCCCCGGCCGGGCGTCCCGGCGCTGAGCTTCCGGCTGGCCATAAACCCCCTTTTCTTGTAGGGTAATGCTCAAACCTCGCCAATGGTGCTGATCATGGCGCCCGACCGAAGTGAGCGACCCCATGCCCCCACTCGCCTCCCCGGCTGCCGTCGAGGCCGCGCGCGCGGACTGGGAGGCCTGGCGGGCCGCCCGGCTGGCGTCCGTCGCCTCCCCGACCGGTCCTCTGGCACTCGTGGAGACGCGCTGGCTCCAGCCGGATGAGAGCGCGTCGCTGGAGGACGCGCTCTCCGGCCGCCCGGACACGGTCAGGGCCACCTGGATCGAGCGGTCCCACATCGGCACGGGAGAGACCGAGCGCGGCATCCGGCTGTGGGACGCCGCCTCCCCGGCGATCAACCACTTCGTGACGATCGACACCTATCCGTTCGCGCCCGAGTGGGTCGTCGAGGCGACCTTCACGCCGGTGTCCGAGTCGCGGCTGCTGCCGTTCGAGCACATGCGCGACGACGGCGGCACCCGCGACCACGTGGTCCCCGGCGACATCACGTTCACGCTGGACGGCACCGCGTACAACCTGGCGGCGTTCGAGGACGAGGGGACGCTGCTCCTCGTCGTCGGCGACCGGACCAACGGCTCGGCCACCTACGGCGGCGGCCGCTTCCTGCACGTGCATCACGAGCCCGGCGCCGACCGGGTCGTGCTCGACTTCAACCGGGCGTTCGTGCCGCCCTGCGGCTTCTCCTCCCACTTCAACTGTCCGCTTCCGCCGCCCGGCAACCGCTTCGGCGTGTCGATCGAGGCGGGCGAGAAGCTTCCGGTCTTCCTCGACGGCTACCTGCCGCACTGACCCGACCCCCCGCCTCACCCCGCACCACCATCGGGCGGCCACGTGGCCGCCGGCCAGGAGAAACAGTGATCAGCAAGACGACGTCGCTGCTCGGCGCCGCCCTCGCCCTCGCGCTCGCCCTCACGGCGTGCGGCGGGGGTGGCGGGAGCGCCGCGCCCGCGGCGACGGGGTCGTACGACCCGGACGCCACCATCGGGATCGGGTCCCTCTACGAGCCGCAGAACCTCGACAACACGGCGGGCGGCGGCCAGGGCGTGACCGAGGCGTTCAACGGCAACGTGTACGAGGGCCTGTTCCGGCTGACCGACGCCGGCAAGGTCGAGAACCTGCTGGCCACGAAGAGCACGGCCGCCGCGGACGGCCTGACGTACACGTTCACGCTGAGGAGCGGGGTGAAGTTCCACTCCGGCAAGCCGCTGACCTCGGCCGACGTCAAGTACAGCATCGAGCGGGTGGTCGCCGACGACTCCCAGTCGGCCCGCAAGAGCCAGCTCCAGGTGATCAAGAGCATCGAGACGCCGGACGACTCGACGGTCGTCGTGAAGCTGTCCGACAAGTCGATCTCTCTGGTCTACAACCTCAGCTACGTGTGGATCGTCGACTCCCAGGCGAAGGACCTGACGACCTCCGAGGACGGCACCGGGCCGTACACGCTGGGGACCTGGAAGCGCGGGTCCTCGCTCACGCTGGAGCGCTTCCCCGGCTACTGGGGCACCCCGGCCGCGAACAAGCAGGTCGTGTTCCACTACTTCACCGACGCGACCGCGCTCAACAACGCGCTGCTGACCAAGGCGGTCGACGTGGTGACCAGCGAGCAGAGCCCGGACGCGCTGGCGCGGTTCGAGAGCGACAAGGGCTACAAGGTCAACAACGGCCAGTCGACGACCAAGCTGCTGCTGGCGTTCAACGACCGGAAGGCGCCGTTCGACAAGGTGGGCGTCCGCAAGGCGATCACCTCCGCCATCGACGACCGGAAGCTGCTCAGCTCGATCTGGGGCCGGTACGGCACGCTGATCGGCTCGATGGTGCCGCCCTCCGACCCGTGGTACGAGGACCTGACCAAGGTCAACCCGTACGACCCGGCCCTGGCGAAGAAGGAGCTGGCCGACGCGGGATACCCGAACGGCTTCTCCTTCACGCTCGACACGCCCAACTACGACCCCCACCCCACGGTGGCGACGTTCGTGAAGTCGGAGCTGGCCAAGGTCGGGATCACGGTGACGATCAACGTGATCACCGCCGACCAGTGGTACACGAAGGTCTACAAGAACCACGACTTCGCCGCGACGCTGCAGGAGCACGTCAACGACCGCGACGTGGTCTGGTACGGCGACCCCGACTTCTACTGGGGCTACGACAACCCGCAGGTGACCGACTGGGTGAAGCAGGCCGAGCAGTCGGACACGGCGGACGGGCAGACGGCGCTGCTGAAGAAGGTCAACGAGCAGATCGCGGCCGACGCGGCCAGCGACTGGCTCTACCTCTACCCGCAGATCGTCGTCGCCTCCACATCACTGTCGGGCTACCCCGTCAACGGACTGAACTCCCAGTTCTACGCGTACGGCATCAAGAAGGCCGGCGCGGGAGGCTGACCGCGGCGCCCCGGCCCCACAGGGCCGGGGCCTTCGCACGTCCCGTGTTCCCACCGATCGGTCCTCGCCCATGACTGCTTACCTGCTGCGCCGGACGGCGTTGCTCGTCGTGTCGCTGCTCCTGGCCGGCATGGTGCTGTTCCTGCTGCTCCGGCTGCTGCCGGGCGACCCGGCCAACTCGCTGCTGTCGGTCGGCGCGACCCCCGACCAGATCGCCGCCGCACGCCACCAGATCGGGTCGGACCGGCCGCTGCCCGAGCAGTTCGCCTCCTGGCTCGGCCAGATGGCCGCGCTCGACCTCGGCGCGTCGTTCGTCAGCACGCTCCCGGTCGGCCCGGAGATCGCCTCGCGCCTCGTCGTCACGGTCCCGCTGACCCTGCTGGCCTTCCTGCTCGCGGTGGTCATCGCCGTGCCGGTCGGGTTCCTGGCCGCCCACCGGGCCGGCACCTGGTACGGCTCGCTGCTGAGCGCGCTGTCGCAGCTCGGCGTCGCGGTCCCGGTCTTCTGGGTCGGCATGCTCCTGATCACGGTCTTCTCGCTCTCGCTCGGCCTGCTGCCGGCCGGGGGCTTCCCGCAGGACGACTGGGCGAGCCCGGCGGACGCGCTGACCTCGCTGACCCTGCCCGTCGTCACGGTCGCGCTGGTCATGTCGGCCTCGCTGATCCGCTACGTCCGCTCGGCCACCCTCGACGTGCTCGGCGCCGACTACCTGCGCACGGCCCGCGCGCTCGGCTCCTCGTTCACCCGGGCGATGTGGCGGCACGGGCTCCGCAACGCCGTCGTGCCGGTGGTGTCGATCCTCGGCATCGAGCTGGCCACCACGTTCCTCGGAGCCGTGGTCGTCGAGAGCGTGTTCGCCCTGCCCGGCCTCGGGAGCATGCTGGTCAAGGGCTTCGCCCAGCACGACTACCCGGTCATCCAGGGGGTCCTCGTCGTCAGCACGCTCGGCGTGCTGCTGATCGGGTTCGCGGCCGACGTGGTCCAGCGGCTCATCGACCCCCGGCTGCGCCGCTCGCTCGCCCGGGAGGCCGGGTGACCGCGCCGCTGATCGGCGAGGCGGAGGCCGCCGCGCCGCCCGCCCGCCGCCGCGTCCCGCGCTCGGTGACGCTGCTGACCGGCTGCGTGCTCGCCGGCCTGGTCGTCGCCGTGGCCGTCGTGTCGCTGTTCTGGCTGCCGTACGCGCCGGACGACACCTCGGGCGACCGGTTGATGCCGCCGGGCCTGCCCCACCTGCTGGGGACCGACAAGCTCGGCCGCGACCTGCTCACCCAGCTCATGATCGGGGCCCGGGTGGCGCTGGAGGCCGGCGCCGGGTCGGTCCTGATCGGCGGCGTGGCCGGACTCGCGGGCGGGCTGGTCGCCGGATTCGCCACCCGCTGGATGGACGACGCGCTCTCGGCGTTCCTCGACATCCTCATCGCGTTCCCCACCGTGCTGCTGGCGATGCTGGTCACGGCCGCGAGGGACGCCTCGCTCGGCTCCGCGATCATCGCGATCGGGCTGGCGATGTCCGCGATCGTCGCGCGGCTGGCCAGGGTGCTGGTCAAGCGTGTGCTGGCGCAGGACTACATCACGGCGTCCCGCACCTCGGGAACCTCGTGGCCCAGGATCGTGGTCACCCACGTGCTGCCGAACATCTGGCCGACGCTGTCGGTCAACCTGGCCCTCCAGTTCGGGCTGGCCGTGCTGGCGGAGGCCAGCCTGTCGTACCTCGGTCTGGGCACGCCGCCCCCGAACGCCTCCTGGGGCCGCATGCTCCAGGAGGCCCAGGCGAGCGTGTTCATCGCGCCGGCCGGGGTGATCGCGCCCGGCGTGCTGCTCGTCGTGCTGGTCGTCGGCGTGAACCTGATCGCGGACGGCGTCCGGGACGTGGCCGACCCGACCCGGAGGAGGACGCGGTGACCCTGCTCGACGTCGCCGGGCTCACGATCCGCACGGGCGGCCGCGACCTCGTGTCCGGCGTGTCGTTCTCCGTCGAGCCCGGCGGGCGGCTGGGCCTGATCGGCGAGTCGGGATCGGGGAAGTCGCTCACCGCGCTGGCCGTTCTCGGCCTGCTCCCGCCCGGCATGACCGCCTCCGGCGCCGTCGTCCTCGACGCCCCCGGCGCGGGCCGTACGGACGTCCTCGGGGCCGGGGAGCGGCGGCTGAACCGGGTGCGCGGCCGGGCCGTGAGCGCGGTCTTCCAGGAGCCGCTCACCGCCCTCGACCCGCTCATGCGGGTGGGCCGGCAGGTCGCCGAGCCGCTGCGGCGCCGGCGCGGGCTGCGCGGCCGGGCGCTGCGCGCGGCCGTCCTGGCCGCGCTGGAGGAGGTGCGGCTGGCCGATCCCGAGCGCGTCGCCCGGGCCTACCCCCACGAGATCTCCGGCGGCCAGCGTCAGCGGGTGGCCATCGCGATGGCCCTCGCCTGCGACCCGGCCCTGCTCGTCGCCGACGAGCCCACGACGGCGCTGGACGTCACCGTGCAGGCCGACGTCCTCGCGCTGCTCGACGGCCTGGTGGCCGGCAGGGGCATGGCCCTGTTGTTCATCAGCCACGACCTTGCCGTGGTCGCCCGGGTGACCGAGCGGGTCGTGGTGCTCAGGGACGGCCGGGCCGTGGAGTCCGGGAGCGTCGGCGAGGTCGTGCGCGCGCCGCGGCACCCGTACACGCAGGACCTGGTCGCGAGCGCCCGGCACCTGGATCGCGCGCTGGACTGGAGGACGCCGTGACCGGACCCGTCCTGGAGGCGCGGGAGGTGCGCTTCGCCTACGGCCGGTCGGCCCCCGTCCTGGACGACGTGTCGGTCGCGGTGACGCCCGGCCGCAACCTCGCCCTCGTCGGGGAGTCGGGGGCGGGCAAGACGACGCTGCTGCGCCTGCTCCTCGGGCTCGCCCGGCCCACCGGCGGCGCGATCCGCTACGACGGCCGCGACCTGGCGCCGCGCGACCGCGCGCTGATGCGGGAGTTCCGGCGGGGCGTGCAGACCGTGTTCCAGGATCCGTACTCGTCGCTCGACCCCCGTCAGCGGGTGAGCGGGATCGTGTCGGAGCCGCTCCGCTCGCTGGGCCTGCTGGACGGCGTCCCGAGGGACGTCGCGCGCGCCCGCGTCGCCGAGGCCCTGCGGGCCGTCGGGCTGCCCGAGGACGCGGCGGGGCGCTACCCCCACGAGTTCTCCGGCGGGCAGCGCCAGCGCATCGCCATCGCCCGGGCGATCGCGTGCGGACCGCGCGTCCTGCTCGCCGACGAGCCCGTCAGCGCGCTGGACGTCTCGACCCGGGTGCGGATCGTCGACCTGCTGGCGGAGCTGCGGGAGACCCGCGGGCTGACCGTCGTCATGGTCTCGCACGACCTCGCCGTGGTGGCCGCCCTCTGCCAGGAGGTGGCGGTGCTGGAACGGGGACGGATCGTGGAGAGCGGGGAGACCGCCCAGGTGCTCGGCTCCCCCCGCCACCCCTACACCCGCCGCCTCGTCGACAGCGTCCCCCGGCTGCCCTAGATCTCCTCCATGCGCAGCCAGGCGCGTGAGGGGAGGGGGTGGCCGAACAGCCGGGCGGCGTTGCCGTACGCCACGCGGGCGACGTCGGTCGGCGGCAGGCTGCCGAGGTTGCGGGCGACCGTGCGCTGGGTGTCGGGCCAGGTCGACTCGGCGCGCGGGTAGCCGCTCTCCAGCAGCACGTGCTCCATCCCCACGGCCATCCGGACGGCTCCGAGCGCGTTGTCGTCGAGCGTGCCGAAGAAGAAGTTGCGCCGCAGGACCTCGCTCGGCTTGAGGCCGCCCTCCCAGCTCGACTCGCCCGCGACCGGGTGGTCAAGGGCGTGGTCGGCGCGCTCGGCCAGCATGGGCAGCCACCCGACGCCGCCCTCGACGATCAGGATGCGCAGCGCGGGGAAGCGCAGGGCGACGCCCGACCAGAGCCAGTCGGCGCAGGCGAACATCGCGCTCGCCGGGATCAGCGTGGTGATCGCCTCGATCGGGGTGTCGGGCGAGGGCACCGGGGCCCAGGACGAGGCGCCGGTGTGCAGGCAGACGACGGTGCCGGTCTCCTCGCAGGCGGCGAAGAACGGGTCCCAGTGCCCGCTGTGGATGGACGGCAGCCGCAACCGGGTGGGGAACTCGGGGAACACCACCGCCTTGAACCCCCGCGCGGCGTTGGCCCTGATCTCCTTGGCCGCCGTCTCGGGGTCGGGCAGCCAGGGGAGCTGGAGGGCGATCATCCGCTCGGGATAGGTGCCGGCCCACACGTCCACGTGCCAGTCGTTCCACGCCTGGACGAGGGCGAGGCCGAGGTCCTGGTCGCGGGTGCGGGCGAACAGGACGCCGGCCTGGTTGGCCAGCATGCCGGGGAAGCAGAGCGCCGCCCAGACGCCCGCGGCGTCCATGTCGCCGATCCTGGCCTCGATGTCGTAGCAGCCGGGCCGCATCTCCTCGAAGCGGACGGGGTCGAGCGTCCACTGCTCCTTGGGCAGCCCGGCGCCCACGTCAAGCCCGGCGCATGGGTAGGTGGCGCCGCCGTACCGCCACACCTGGTGACCGGCGTCGGTCTCCACGACCTTGGGAGCGAGGTCCTTGTACTTGTCCGGCAGGCGGTCCTCGAAGAGATCGGCCGGCTCGATCAGATGATCGTCGACCGAGATGATCACGTAGTCCCGCCGCCTCGGCTCTGGGTCGGGATGCAGCGGCGTCGTCACGGTAGTAAACGGTACGGCCAAGGGATAACACCGAACAAGCTGCAAGGTCTCCGGTTGGTATCCGTTCGCTCACCTTGCGATGTGGACCGGTCCACAGCGCGTGACGGGAGTCGTCCCACCTGGTACGCAGGCCCCTCCCGTCTTGACGGGCCCTGTCAGGCGATCCAGGCGGGAACGCCGTGGACGGTCCCGTCGCCGAGCATCGCCACCGCGCCGCCGGGAGCGGTGACCACGGCCGTGAAGCCCTCGGCGGGGTCGGCCGTGACCCGGCGCAGCACGTGCGGCGGCAGGACGAGCGTGTCGCCGGGCGCGACCGCGAACGTCTCCTCGCCCAGCTCGACGGACGCGGCCCCGGCCAGGACCGTCCACACCTGCTCGGCGTCGAACGCGTGCAGGGGGCCGGCGGCCCCCGGCGCCATCTCGACCCGCCACAGCGACTGCCCGGACCCGCCCAGGCTGGGCGAGGCGAACGTGGTCATGACGGCGTTGGGGGTCTCGTGGCGGCGGGCCTCGGCGCTGCGGATGACGGACATCGCGGAATCTCCTACGATAGACAACATGGTTGTCGTAATAGTGAACCTGGTTGTCCATCGTGTCAACTGACCGTCCCGGCTTCGAGCTGCCGATGCGGTTCCTGCTCGCGTTCCGCGTGCTCATCGACGAGCTGCACGCCGAGCTGGCCCGGCGCGGCCATGCCGACATGCGCCCGATGCACGGGATCGTCCTGCAGGCGATCACGCGCGGAGGGTCGACGGCGGCCGACCTCGGACGGCTGCTGGCCGTGTCCAAGCAGGCCGCGGGCAAGACGATCGACGGGCTGGAGCGGCTCGGCTACGTCCATCGGGTGCCCGATCCGCACGACACGAGACGCAAGATCGTGCGGCTGACCGAGCGGGGCGCCGACTCGCTGGAGCAGTCCGCCCGGATCTTCGACGAGCTGCGGGCACGGTGGGCCCGGGAGCTGGGGGAGGACCGGCTCAGGGCGCTGGAGGACGACCTGCGCAGAATGACCCCGCCCGACCTGTTCCGCCTCGACGTCCCCGGCTGGTTCGGCGGCATGGGATGACCGTCCGCGGCCGCCTGAGGGCCCCGGGCGGTCCGGCGCCGGCCGCGAGGGGCGGTGGACGCCCGGCTGGTCTGGACGCCCGGCTGGTCTGGGCGCCCGGCAGGTCTGGACGACGGCGGGCGTGTGAGGCCGTCGGGTGGTCTAGACGGCGGCGGTGGCGTGCGGCTCCTGCTCGGCGGCGCGCAGGTCGCGGGCCTCGCGGCGGATCAGCAGGACCCATCCGGCGACGGCGACCCCGATGAACAGCCACCACTGCACCGCGTACGCGAGGTTGAGCCCCCCGCCGCCGCCCACGTCGGGCGCGGGGAGCGGGTCGGGCGCCGGCCCGCCCTGCGGCCGCTGCGCGGTCAGCTCCACGAAGCCCCCGTACAGCCGGTACGGCAGGCCCCTGCCGAGATCGGCGGTGTTGACGAGCAGGACCTGCCTCGGCGGCAGGCCGGGCCGGTTCCTGATCCCGGTCGAGTCCTCCGTCTCGGACGGCCGGAGGCGGCCGGTGACCGTCACCTCGCCGGACGGGGGCGCGGGCACCGCGGGGGCCGCCTCGGCGGTGGCGCCCATCGGCACCCAGCCGCGGTTGACCAGCACCGCGCCCTGCGGGGTGACGAGCGGCGTCACCACGTAGTAGCCCACCTGGCTGTTCTGGGTGCGCCGCCGCACCACCACCTCGTGCGCGGTGTCGAAGCGGCCGGTGGCGGTGACCAGGCGGTACTCCCGGCTCTCGGGAACGCTCCCGCCGATCGCGTCGAGGCGGTCGAGCGGCACGGGGGCGCTGGCGAGGTTCGCGGTGATCCGGGCGCTGCTCGCCGACCTCTCCTCGAACCGCCCCCACTGCCATCTCCCCAGGAAGAGGAAGGCGGGGATCAGCGCGAGGACGAGCAGGTGGAACCCGATCCAGCGCGGCGTGAGGAGGAACCGGTACACGTCACCAGCGTAGGCACGACCCCGAGTGGTCCCGCCTCCGGCCCGCGCCGGGCGGGCGCTCAGCCGTCGCCGCGGCAGATGACGAAGTCGCGGTAGGCGTGCCGGCCCGTCCGGTCGCCGATCTCCTCGATGGCCGCGCGGATCTCCCGCAGGTGCCCGGTCGTCAGCTCCAGCGGCGGCTCGTCCGGCTGGTACGTCGTGCGGATCGGGTAGTCCACCCCCGGCCGCGTGGTCATCTCGATGTGGCAGCCGAGGACGTGGGTGACCGGCCTGCTCTCGGAGAACGCGATGAGCCGGTCGATCGTGCGGGTGAAGGACGCCCAGTCGGCGATGTACAGGCGCCCGGGGTAGACCGTGTCGCCGGTGAGCAGCAGCCCGGTCCACGGGTCGTAGTACGTCACGGCCGCCTCGTGGTGGCCGGGGGTCGCCAGGCACTCCAGCACGCGGCCGCCGAGGTCTACCTCGGCGATCGCGTCCGGGTCCTCGTCGAAGCCGAAGAAGGCCCAGGCGGCGGCCCGGTCCGCGCCCACCACCGTGGTGTCCGGCCGGTCGGCGAACTGCCCGTCGCCCGCCACGTGGTCGCCGTGCCCGTGCGTGTGCAGCACGAGCAGTTCGTACGCCTCCCGGGGGTGCCGGGCGCGCCACTCGGCCACGAGGCCGTCCACGACCCGCCGCAGCGGGAAGAAATCGGGGGAGGCGGTGGCCCCGGTGTCGACCAGCACGGCCCGGTCCGCGCCGAAGAGCAGGAACAGGAACGGCGCCTCGTAGTCGACCGCCTTGTTCTGCCGCAGCACCACCGTGTGCCCGTCGTACCAGTGGACCTGGATGTCGGGGTCGGTGTTGTGCTTGGCCGACGGCGAGCCGTGGATCCACCGCACGTCCAGCGGACGGGGCTCGGGGGCGTGCGGGGCGGCGGGCGGCGGGACAGCGCCCATGACGTCTCCTCGCGTGCGTCGTCGTGCGGGCCGGGTACGGCGCACATCTCGTCCGGGGCGGGCGCGGGGTCGCGCCGCCAGGGGCGGAGTCTAGTGCGCGCGGCCTCACCCGGGGGCCCGGGCGGCCGCCTCAGGCGGTGGCGCTCAGGCGGTGGCGCTCAGCCGTGCGCCGGGCCCGGGCTGCGGGGTGGCCTCGCGCGGCCCGGCCACCTCGTGGCCGTCCGCACAGGTCATGTGGAGGGAGACGGGTGCCCCGCAGTCCCGGTGGGTCACCACGACCGGCGGGCCCTCGGGGTCGGCCACGTAGCGGTCGCCCCAGTGCATCAGCGCGATCATGATGGGGTACAGGTCGAGGCCCTTCTGGGTCAGCCGGTACTCGTCGCGCTGCCGCTGGCCGGGCTCCTGGTAGGGCACCTTGCGCAGCAGGCCCTCGTCCACCAGCCGGGTCAGGCGGGCGCTGAGCACCTGCCGGGGCGCGCCCGTGAGGGCCTGCAGGTCCGCGAACCGCCGCACGCCGTTGAACGCCTCGCGCAGGACGAGGAACGTCCACTTCTCGCCGAGCACGGCGAGGGTCCGCTCGATGGAGCAGTTCTCCACCCGATACCGCCGCATGTCACGCATCGTATTCAATGACCTCTCACCTCATCTAAGTCTACTTGACAGACCTAGCCGTGCCGATGGAGTCTGAGTCCATGCAGCGAACTCAGGTCGGGCACACGCCCTCTCGCCGTACGGGATGGGTGGAGGTGCGGCCGGCCCGGCTCGACGACGGCGAGCGGCTGCGCGCCTTCCTGGCCGGCCTGTCCCTGGCCTCGCAGACGCGCCGCTTCTTCACCGGCCTGGCCAACCCCGGCGGGTCGCTGGTCCGGACGATGATCACCAGGGACGGGCGGCGCGACGCGCTGCTGGCCGTCCACGGCGACACGGTCGTCGGGCACGCGATGAGCCACCTGGCGGACGGCGAGGTGGAGATCGCGGTCGTGGTCGGCGACGACTGGCAGGACCTCGGGGTGGGCTCCCGGCTCGTGCGCACGCTCCTGCGCAGGGCGGCCGCCCGGGGGGCGACGTCGCTCGGCATGGACGTCATGGCCGAGAACCGGAAAGTGCTGTCGATGGTGCGGAAGGCGTGGCCGGATGCGACAATGAGGGTCCAGTCCGGGTGTGTGGTGGTCAAATCGGACACCATATTTGCAGAACAAGGTTCTGTTGGGTCACCATTGACCGTGTGAAGACCTCGAAGAACGGACGCGACGGCCGCACCAGGATCATCGAGGGCGCGCTGCGCCGGTTCAGCCAGAGCGGCGTCTCGGCCACGACGCTCGCCAGCCTCCGCGAGGAGAGCGGCGTCAGCGTCGGGAGCTTCTACCACCACTTCACGAGCAAGGAACACGTCTTCGGCGTGCTCTACGCCGAGATCCTCGACGCGTACCAGAACGCCTTCCTCGCTGAGATCACCCGCCACGAGGACGCGCGCGCCGGGATCGAGGCGATCGTCGCCTTCCACATGGCGTGGTGCGGCGAGCACCCCGAGCGCGCGCGGCTGCTCATCAGCGAGCGGCCCCCGCGGCGCAACGAGCCCGGGGGGCCGGAGGTGGCCGAGTCGCGGCGCGCGTTCCTGCGTCAGGTGGCCGACTGGTGGCGGCCCCACATGAAGGACGGCGTGCTCCGGCCGGTGCCGCCGACCATGTGCTACGTGCTCTGGCTCGGCCCGGCCCAGGAGATGTGCCGCCTGTGGTTCGCCGGCGCCCACCAGCCCACCGAGGACGAGATCGGGGAGCTCGGCGAGGCCGCGTGGCACAGCCTCCGGATGCCGTCCTCCTAGGGTCTCCCGGGGGCTCCTCGGCCTGACCGGCGCGTTCCGTCAGCCGCGGGCTCCGGCCGCGTCGAAGGGCCCGGTCTGGTCGAACGGGCCGGTGTCCTCGTAGAAGGGGGTGCGGCGGAACGGCCGGGACCCGTCGCCGGGGAGGTCACGGGCGCGGACGCGCCAGACGTGCTCGTCGAGGCAGATGTCCAGCCGCAGCTCGTGGCGCCGCCGCCGCATGCCGGGCACCCGGATCCGGTCCTGGACGTCGTACCTGCCGCGCCGGACGTACCCGAACCCGAGCTCGCCGGGGAAGATCCGGACGTCGTCGCGGTTGCCGCAGCGGGGGCAGGTCCACGCGACGAGGTCCCGGCCGCGGTTGTAGTCGTGGCAGGCGCCGAAGAACTCGTCGGGACGGAAGCGGGAGTCGCAGGCCAGGCAGGGGATCAGCATCTCGGGGTCCTCACGGGTGGGGCTATCGAACACAGATAGGCCCACCCGCTTGAACGGCACTTGCGAATCGCTTACAGCTCCCGCCCGCCGGCGGCCGCGGCCACATCCGGAAACGGCGCCTGAGCCCCGGCCGCACCGCGATAGATTCGTTCCGTGGACGCCCCTTCTGACCTGGTCCGACGGCTTCGTGACAGGCTCGCGGAGACCGGATACACGATCGACGGCGTGCGGGAGCGGCTCGGCGATCCCGCCGCCTCGGCCCTGGCCCGCGAGGAGATCGTCCCCGCGATGCGGGCGACCAGGGACGGAGATCCGCTGGCGACGCTGATCCGGTTGTGGTGGCTCGGCGCCCCCGTGAGCATGGCGGCCGCCGACCTGCCGCTGTTCGACCTCATCGACGCCGGGCTGCTGGTGCGGCTCGGCGACACCGTCCAGGCCACCGTCCACCTGCAGCCCTGGGACACCGGCGCCGACCGGCCCGCCTGGGTCGTCTCCGACCGTAAGGTGCGGCCGGGGGACCCGTCGCTGCGGCCCGACCACGTCGTCGGCGCCGGGGGCGCGTCGGCCAACCTGGCGCAGCTGGCGTGGACCGGGCCGGTCGGCCGGGCGCTGGACCTCGGCACCGGCTGCGGCGTGCAGGTCCTCCACCTCGCCGGGCGGGCCGGCGAGGTCGTCGCCACCGACGTGAACCGCCGCGCGCTCCGGCTGGCCCGCCTGAGCTGGGGCCTGTCCGACGTGACCGGGGTGGACGCCCGGGAGGGGTCGATGTACGACCCGGTGGAGGGCGAGCGCTTCGACCTCGTGGTGTCCAACCCGCCGTTCGTGATCTCCCCGGCGGCCCGCTACAGCTACCGCGAGTCCGGCTTCCGGGCCGACGAGTTCTGCCGCGACCTCGTCCGCGGCACGCCGCGCCATCTCGCGCCGGGCGGCCATGCGCGGTTCCTGGCCAACTGGCTGCACGTCAAGGGCGAGGACTGGCAGGACAGGGTGGGCGGCTGGCTGGAGGAGACCGGCTGCGACGGCTGGGTCGTGCAGCGGGACGTGCAGGATCCGGCCGAGTACGTCGAGCTGTGGCTGCGCGACTCGGCCGAGCACGGCACGTCGGCCTACCGGGAGCGGTACGACGAGTGGCTGGCGTGGCTGGAGTCCATGGACGTCACCGGCGTCGGCTTCGGCTGGATCGTCCTGCACGACTCCGGCTCGCTGAACCCGGTCGTGCGCGTCGAGGAGCTCACGCAGCAGGTCGAGCTTCCCGTGGGCGCGCAGGTGGAGGACGTGCTGCGGGCCGTGGCGACCGCCCACCGCATGTCCG
This sequence comes from Microbispora corallina, assembly GCF_016863035.1. GTDB lineage: Bacteria > Actinomycetota > Actinomycetes > Streptosporangiales > Streptosporangiaceae > Microbispora > Microbispora corallina. The sequence continues at coordinate 58,721 of NZ_BOOC01000043.1, read as the reverse complement.
GCGACGACCTGCTCGACACGCCGCTGGCGGTGGCCGAGGGGCTGGTCGAGGAGCGGATCGGCCCGCCGGGGGCCGACCATCCCGAGAGGATCCTGCTGCGGCAGAGCCGCGGGCTGCGCCGTACGGCGGTCGTGGGGACGGTCGAGGCGGCCCTGGCGGGCGTCGTGGACGGCGACCTGCCGGCCCGGCCGCTGCTGGCCGCGATCGCCGAGCTGACCGGGGAGGACGAGGCGGCCCTGGTCGAGCGCGCCCCCGCCGCCCTCCGGTCGCTGGTCGCCGAGGGCTTCTTACGCGTTCCCGGCCCGCGCTGACCACGAGGCCGCGCACCACGACCGCCCCCGCCGACCACGAAGCGCGCACTACGACGGCGGGCGCTGATCGGGGCGTGAACGGCGTCTGACCGGCGTTGCAAACCCGTGTTGATCCGACGTTGAACGGCACCGGCGACTGTGGAGGTGGGCGAGGGACCGGGGGGGTTCGGGACCCTCGCCCACCGGGAGCGTCCCTCCGGGGCGCGACCAGTCCGGCCGGTCGTCGAGTGAGGCGGCGAGCCGTCACCAGGCGCTCCGGAAGAGTCCGGGCCCCCTGCGCGCCCGGTGACGGCCGGCGGCCGGCCGGGCATCCCCACGGCGCGGGCGCACGTCCGGCCGGAGACGACCGAGCGGGAGAGCAACCGGTGATCAACCACGTCCGGATGTCGCGCCTGGACGACGACCTACGTCTCGACCTGATCGACTTCCCGCAGGAGGGCCCGGACGTCGTCGGCCTCCGGGGAGCCGAGCCTGCCGAACAGGTCGAGGGCCTTGCCGAGAGCGTCCCTCCCCCGGGCGGTCTCGCCGAGCCCGAGGAGGGCCTTGCCGAGCGCGGCCAGTGACTGCGCCTCGCCGTACGGGTGGGTGATCTCGCGGCTGACCGTCAGCGCCTGCTCGGCGTGGCGGACGGCCTCGGCGTATCTTCCGGCGGCGATGAACGTCGCGGCGAGCCGGTAGCAGACCCGCTGCTCCCACACCCGCTGGTTGCTGGCGCGGAAGAACGCGAGACACTCGGCGTGGTGGACGACGGCCTCGTTGAGCCGGCCGACGAACGACAGCACGATGCCCAGGTGGTAGCGCGCCCGGGCGACCCCGGCGCCGCTGCCGATCTCGGTGAAGATGGCCAGCCCCCGCTCGGAGGCGGCGATGGCCGCCTCGGGGTGGCCGAGGCCGAGGTGGTCGCGGGCCGAGTAGCTCAGCACGAGCGCCTCCCCGGCGGGGTTGCCGACCTCCCGGTAGATCGCGCTCGCCCGGTCGAACCAGTCCAGCGCCTCGGTGTGCCGGCGCTGCCGGCCGGCCACGACCGCGAGCGCGTTGCAGGTCTCGCCGAGCACGACGTGGTCGCCGGTCTCCTCCCCGGCGTCGCGGGCCGCCAGGAACTGCCGCTCGGCCTCGTCGAGCCGGTTCGCCCCGAAGAGCACCCGGCCCAGCACGTACCGGCAGCGCATCTCGGCATGCCGGTCGCCCACGCGCTCGGCCGCGGCCAGCAGGGCCGAGCCGCGATGCTCGAACTCGCGCTGGTTCGTGCCCGACTCCAGCAGCGGCTCCATCGCGAGCAGCAGGTCGGCCGCGGGCAGCAGGTCGTCGCCGCCCGCCTGCGCCGCCGTCTGCGCGATCGAGGCGAACAGGTCCTCCGCCTCCACCGACAGCCACGCCACGGCCTCGTCGGCCGAGGAGAACGTGTGCCCCTGGACGCCGAGATCGACGAGGTTGTCGGCGATCGCGCTGCCCTCGTACGCGAGCCGGTGGGCCGACCGGGCCGAGGCGAGGTAGAAGCCCAGCAGCCGGCGCAGCGCGAGAGAGCGCGCGGCCGGCTCGTCCGCCTCCTCCGACTGCCGCCGGGCGAAGAGCTTCAGCAGGTCGTGGAAGCGGTACCGGCCCGGCGCGGGGGCCTCGAGCAGGCTCGCGTCGACGAGCGACTCCAGCAGGTCCTCGGCCTCGTATGGTGTGAGGTCGAGCACGGCCGCCGCGGCGAGGACCGAGATGTCCGAGCCGGTGGGCAGCGAGAGCAGGCGGAACGCCCGGGCCTGGCGCGGGTCGAGCTGGCCGTACCCGAGGGCGAAGGTGGCCGAGACGGCGAGGTTGCCGATCTTCATCTCGTCGAGCCTGCGCCGCTCGTCCGCCAGCCGGGGGACGAGGGAGGCGACCGTCCACGAGGGCCGGGCCGCCAGCCGGGCCGCGACGATCCGCACCGCGAGCGGGAGGAACCCGCAGGCCGCCACCACGTCCATCGCGGCGGCCCGTTCGGCGGCGACCCGGTCGCGCCCGGCCACGGCGGCCAGCAGCGACAGGGCCTCGTCGGGCTCCATGACGTCGAGGTCGATCAGCCGGGCCGCGGGCAGGTCCGCCAGCTTGCCCCGGCTCGTGATGATCGCGGCGCACCCGGCCGAGCCGGGCAACAGGTGCTCCACCTGGTCGGCGTCGCGGGCGTTGTCGAGCAGCACCAGCATGCGCCGCTCCGCGAGCAGCGACCGGAACAGCGCCGACCGCTCGGCGAGGCCGTCCGGGATGACGTCCACGGGGATGCCGAGGGCGCGCAGGAAGGCGACGAGCGCCGTCTCCGGCGGCGTCGGCTCGGCGCCGTAGCCGCGCAGGTCCGCGTAGAGCTGGCCGTCGGGGAAGGCGTCCTCGGCCAGGTGCGCCACATGGACGGCCAGCGTGGTCTTGCCGACGCCGCCGATGCCCGACATGGCCGCGACCGGCACGCCCTCGCCCGGCCCCTCGCCGCGCAGCAGCACGAGCAGGCGGTGCACGAGCCCGGTCCGGCCGGTGAAGTCGCTGACGGCGGCGGGGAGCTGGGCGGGCCGGGGCATCTCGATGACCGGCTCGTCCGGTTCGTCCTCCGGTGTGGAGGGCGCCTCCCGCACGGCCGCCGCCTCGCGCGGGAGGGCCAGCGAGGGGTCGGCCGCGAGGATGCGCCGGTGCAGCTCGGTGAGCTCGGCCCCGGGGTCGATGCCGAGCTCCTCGACCAGCGCGGTCCGGGTGTCGGTGAACACGGCCAGCGCCTCGGCCTGCCGGCCGCAGCGGTAGTAGGCCAGCATGAGCTGGGCGCGCAGCCGCTCGCGCAGTGGGTGCTCGGCCGTGAGCGCGATCAGCTCGGAGATCACCTCGGCGTGCCGGCCGAGCCGCAGGTCGAGGTCCATCAAGGTCTCGACCGCGCCCATGCGCCGCTCGACGAGCCGGCCGCGCTGGTGCTCGGCGTACGGGCCGACGGCGCCGACCAGCGGCTCCCCGGTCCACAGGCCCAGGGCGGCCCGCAGGCGTCCGGCCGCCTCCTCCAGGTCGCCGGAACGGCGGGCGGACTCCGCCGCCGCGCACTCGCGCTCGAAGACCCCGAGGTCGAGCCGGTCGGCGTCCAGGCGCAGGGCGTAGCCGCGGCCGACGGAGGTGAGCAGCTCGGGGCGGGTGCGGGGGGAGCGGCCGGGCTCCAGCACGGTCCGCAGCCGGGAGACGTAGGTGCGCAGGGCCCCCAGCGCCCGCGGCGGCGCGTCCTCGCCCCACACCCCGTCGATCATCTCGGTCGGCGTGACCGCGTGGCCCTCCCGAAGCAGCAGCATCGCCAGAATGGAGCGTTGCAAAGGCGTGCCGAGGTCGAGTTCGACCGCGTCGCGCCACGCCAGGACGGGTCCCAGCACAGTGAAGCGCAGGCCGTCCTCGGGGGCGTGACCGGGCATCTGACGTGTCTCCGTACCCGCGATCCCACCCTGACGTGCGAGATCGCCTCAATGGCAAGTTTTCCGACCAAATGATAGATCCAGGAACTCCGCTTCAATAGGAGTGATCGCGCTGTTAACGCCTCGTTCAGAATGATGAAAGCGACCTGCAAACGGGTTTCAGGCCGCTGAAAGCAGGTTGCAGGCGGCCCGGCCTATCACTGAGGTGCAACCCCGGAAGCACCCCGCAACGGGGGATCGTCCTCACCTCAGGAGAATCGAAATGCGTCGCTCCGTCCGCAACATCCTCGGTCTCGCCGCCGTCACCGCCGCCGTCGCGGTGGGTGTCCCGGCCCTGTCGACCGCCGCCAACGCCTCCACCGCGAGCGCGGCCTCCTCGCACTCGTCCGACTACGACGACTACTGGGGCCCGTACTGGTCCTCGAACCACCTCGCGAAGGCCAAGGGCTACATCGACGTCAACTACGACGACGACGAGTCCAACGCCGTCCACATCACCGGCAAGCTCTACGACCTCGACCACCGCACCTACGACGAGGGCGGCAAGTGCGCCTACATCAAGTTCCGCGTCTCGTCCTGGGACGACGACGAGGACGACTGGTCCTCCAGCATCAAGTCGTACAAGTACTGCGGCGCCGGCGGCTACAAGGCGATCAGCTTCTGGCGGTACGACGTGGCGCAGGTCCAGGCCAAGGTCTGCCAGGTCGGCCTGTACAGCAGCTACCCGGTCAAGTGCGGCTCGTGGCACGACCTCTACAACGCCTACGACGAGGACTACGGCTACGAGGCCTGATCCCTCCGACTGCGCGAAACCAGACGCGGCCCGTCCCCTCAGGGGGGCGGGCCGCGCCGTCGTCCGTGGTGATCCGTGTCCGTGTGGGTGTCAGGCCGCTTCCACGAGGCCGAGCCTCGCGCACAACCGTTCTCGCACCACGGGCCACTCCGGGCCGAGGATGGAGTAGTACGCCGTATCTCGGACCGTGTCATCGGCGCCTCGGCTGTCCGCCCGTCGCACACCGTCGAGGTGTGCGCCGAGGGCCTCGATGGCGGCCCGGGATCGGGTGTTGCGTACGTCTGCCTTGAGGGTGATCCGGTGCACCTGCCAGGTCTCGAAGGCCAGAGAGAGCATCAGGAACTTGCTCTCCCGGTTGACACCGGTCCCCTGGGCCGACGCGGCGAGCCAGGTGTACCCGATGTCCGCGACGGACGGGACCTCGCCCACCGCGCTCTTGGTTCCCGGCGGCCAGGGCATCGGGCCCTGCCAGTACTCCAGGTTCATCAGACGGGTGGCACCGACCACGCGGTCGGTGTGCAGCCACCGGATGGCGAAGGGCACCGAGCGGCCCTCCGCCTGCTCAGCCAAGGCGGCCTCCACATAGGAGACCATCTCTTCCCGGCCAGCGGGAACGCGAGTGAAGGCGTACGTAGAACGGTCTTCACGCGCCGCGGCGACGAGGTCGTCGATCACCGCGAGGCTGAGCGGCTCCAGGCGCACGGAGCGCCCGGACAGGGTGACAAAAGCGGGCATGAGCACATGATGGGGGCTGCCGAACACGCCTGATGCCAAATGACACGAGACATCTTGGGGGGACCTGGGTTAAATGGCACCAGGGCCGGTGAAACCGCAGGTCACAGCCATGATCGCGGAGCGCGCCGAGGGCTGCTCCGGGTAAAGATTCGGTCAACGATCGACAAGCCCGGACGGACCGGGCGATGACGGGTCGAAAGCCACCGCCCGGTGGGCCTTTACCCCGCCCGGCCGGGGGTCATCCGACGCCCCCGCCCACGGTCGCGGGAGCGCCGAACCAGGTCGCGAGAGCCCGTTCCAGGCCCGCCGGATCGGGGGTGTCGGCCGCCCAGGCCACGTACCCGTCGGGCCGCACCAGCACGGCCCGGGGGGCGTCCTCGTCCTCGATCGGCGTGCCGATCACCGTCACCCGGTCGCCGTCGATCGCGGGCAGCGGCAGTCCGGGCGGGGCGATCAGCAGCGCGCGGCCGCCGCGGAGGTGGTCGGCCAGGCGCGACCCGTCGGCGAGCGCGAAGTCGGGCGCGCTGCGGCCGGTCAGCGGGTGGTCGCCGGGCAGGTCGTACCGCTGCCAGACGCCGGAGATCCGCTTCACCACATGCGTGGTCCCGGCGACGGTCGCGAGCAGGTCGTCCACCACGGCCCGCAGCGCGCGGGCGTGCGGGTCGGGCCGCATCAGCGCGATCTGGGCACGGGTCCAGTCGAGGACCCACGCCCCGATCGGGTGCCGCTCCGCCGTGTACGTGTCGAGCAGGGCCTCGGGCGCGTGTCCACGGGCGACGGCGGCCAGCTTCCACCCGAGGTTCATCGCGTCGCCCAGCCCCAGATTGAGCCCCTGGCCGCCGAACGGCGAGTGGACGTGGGCCGCGTCCCCCGCGAGCAGCACCCGGCCCATCCGGTACGTCGTGGCCTGCCGCGCGTTGTCCGTGAAGCGGGTGGCGGTGACGACGGCCTTCACCACGACGTCGGCCCCGGTGACCCGGCGGATCGACCCCTGGAGCTCCTCGGCGGTCACGGGGCTCGTGCGGTCGGCCGGGTGGCCGTCGAACTCCACCGTCAGGATCCGGCCCGGCACCGGGCCGTGCGTGTAGACACCGGTGGGCGTGGCGTTCCAGCCGAGCCGTAGGTCCTGGGTGCCCTCCATCTCCGCCAGCGCCTGGTAGGCCGTGATCTCCGGGCCGGTGCCGGGGAAGTCGAAGCCGGCGAGCTTCCTGACCGTGCTGCGGCCGCCGTCGCACCCGACGAGCCACCGCGCCCGGACGCGCTCGCCGCCGGCCGTCACGGTCACGCCGTCGTCGTCCGCCTCGAACCCGGTCACCTCGACGCCCCGCCGCACCTCGGCCCCCAGCTCGGCGGCGCGGGCGCCGAGGATGCGTTCGAGATCCTGCTGGGCGACGAGGCCGACGCCCGCGGCCGGACCGAGACCGCCCAGCTCGGGGTCGGTCTCGTCGAGCAGGTCGCCGCGGAGCATGATCCCGGCGAAGTGCCCGGCGAACCGCGGCGGTGTCCTCATCGGTCCGTCTCCCGGCGCCCGGTTGTCTCCAGTTGCGGCCGGGCCCTCCCCGGACGCCTTCTCGGGAGAGCGTCCCCGGACGAACTGCGTCATCCGGGCGATCGTCTGGTCGTGGGCCTCCTTCAGCGCGGGCAGGAGGCCGCGCCGGTAGAGCGCCACCACGCTCGGCGCGTTCAGCGCGCCCGCCTTGATGGTCGGGTCCACCTCGGTCAGGCGCTCCAGCACCAGGACCGAGGCTCCGCCGAGCCGGAGCTCGCACGCGAGCATCAGCCCGACCGGCCCGCCGCCCGCCACCACCACGTCCACGTCGTACCCCGTCATGCCGTCCCCTTCGACTCTTCGTACATCGACTAGAAACTTACGTTGAATAAAAGTTTTTAGCAACTATAGTGTTCGCCATGGCTCAGGAGATGGGACTGCGGGAACGGAAGAAGACGCAGACCCGGCAGCTGATCTCGGACGTCGCGTCGGGGCTGTTCATCGTGCGGGGGTTCGACAACGTCACGGTCGCCGAGGTGGCCGAGGCGGCGGGGGTGTCGACGAAGACGGTGTTCAACTACTTCCCCCGCAAGGAGGACCTGTTCCTCGACCGCTTCCCGCAGGCCGTCGAGCTGGTCACCGCCGCCGTGCGCGGGCGCGCCGAGGGGGAGACGCCCCTGGCGTCGCTGCGGCGGCTGTTCGTCGGGCTGCTGGAGGAGGGCCATCCCCTCGGCGGAATCGGCGCCGGCTACCAGCACTTCTGGCACGTGGTGGCCGAGTCGCCGTCGCTGCGGGCGCGGGCGCGGGAGTTCGGCGAGGAGATGGAGGACGTCGTCGCCGGCCTGTTCGCCGAGGCCGCCGAAGCGGCCGGGCATCCGCCAGGCGACCCCCGTCCCCGGATCGCCGGGGCGCTCGCCGTCGCCGCCTACCGGGCCGCCTACCTGGAGGGTGCCCGCAGGATCATCGCCGGGGAACCGGCCGAGGACGTCCGGCGGGACCACATCGTGCTGGTCGGCCGTACGTTCGACGCCCTGGAGGTCGCGGTGGCCTCCCTCTACGCGAGCCCGGTCCGTCCCGTGGCATGACGGCACCGCGGCGGTCGCGGGGAGTAGGTTTCTGCGTGATCGGGCTTCGGGGCGAGGAGGGCTTTGTCATGTCCAGGTTCACCGGCAAGTACGCGCTGGTCACGGGCGCGGCGCGGGGCATCGGCGCCGCGACGGCGCGGCGGCTGGCGACGGAGGGGGCCGTCGTGGGCTGCGTCGACCTGACGGCCGCCCGCTGCGCCTCGATCATCGACGAGATCGCGGTCACGGGCGGCAGCGCCGCCGCCTTCGGATGCGACGTCTCGGACTCCGGCCAGGTGGAGGCGCTCGTGTCCGACGTCGTCACCGAGTTCGGCCGGATCGACGTGCTCGTCAACAACGCCGGCATCACCCGCGACAACCTGCTGTTCCGGATGTCCGAGGACGACTGGGACAAGGTGATCGACGTCAACCTCAAGAGCGCCTTCCTGATGACGCGGGCCGTGCAGAAGCACATGGTCGACCAGCGGTCGGGCGCGGTGGTCAACATGTCGAGCCGGTCGGCGCTGGGCAACCGCGGCCAGGCCAACTACGCCGCCGCCAAGGCCGGCATCCAGGGGCTCACCGCGACGCTCGCCCTCGAGCTCGGGCCGTTCGGCGTGCGGGTCAACGCGGTCGCGCCCGGCTACGTCGCCACGCCCATGACCGAGGCCACGGCCGTACGGGTGGGCGTGACGCCCGAGGAGCACCAGGCGGCCGCCGCGCAGGCCATCCCGCTGCGCCGGGTGGGCCAGCCCACGGAGATCGCGGCCGTCGTCGCCTTCCTCGCCTCCGACGACGCGTCGTACGTCAGCGGCCAGACCGTCTACGTCAACGGGGGCGCGCGCTGAGCCCCCTTCGGGTGGGTGTCTTCCTGATCGCGGCCGGGTTCCCGGGCACCGACCCCGGGGACGTGCTCCGCCACACGGTGGAGGTGGTCGAGGCGGCGGAGCGCGCCGGGTTCGACGACGCCTGGATCGCCGAGCACCACTTCATGACGTACGGCGTCTGCCCCTCGGCGGTCACGCTCGCCGCCGTCGCGCTGGGCCGCACCTCGCGGATCACGGTCGGGACCGCGGTCAGCGTGCTGCCGGCCCAGCACCCCGTGGCGCTCGCCGAGCAGGCGGCCGTGCTGCACCACGCGTCGGGCGGCAGGTTCAGGCTCGGGGTGGGACGCGGCGGGCCGTGGCTGGAGCTGGAGGTCTTCGGCACCGGGCTCGCCCGGTACGAGAGAGGCTTCCCGGAGGCGCTCGACCTGCTGTGCGAGGCGCTCTCCGGAAGGCCGGTGTCGGCGGACGGCGACTTCTTCCGCTTCCGCGAGGTCCCCGTGGTGCCGCCGGCCCGGATGTCGCCCGTCGTCGCCTGCACCTCGGACGCCACCGCGCGCCTCGCCGCCCGGCGCGGACTGCCCATGCTGCTCGGCATGCACGTCGGCGACGAGGAGAAGGCGGACATGGTCGCCCGTTACGACGAGGGCCGCGAGGGCGTCGGCAGGCCCCCGCACCTCCGGGAGGAGGACGCCCGGCCCGCGCACATCGCCGCCGCCGTCTGCCACGTGGCCGACAGCACCGCCAGGGCCGTACGGGAGCTGAAGGAGGCGCTGCCGCGGTGGCTCGAGCCGGGGCTCGCCGGTTACGTGCCGGTCGACGGGCGTCCGCGGCCGCGGCGCGACGTCCCCGCGTACGTGGACCTGCTGTGCCGGATCCACCCGGTGGGCTCGCCGGAGCACTGCGTGGAGAAGATGCGCGCGACGGTGGCGAGGACCGGGCTGCGGCACCTCGTGCTGATGGTCGAGGGCACGGGCTCGCCCGCCCGCACGCTGGAGACCGTCGCGCGCCTCGGGGCCGAGGTGCTCCCGGCCCTGCGCTCCGCCTGAGCGGCGCGCTCCCGGCCCGGGACGGGACACCGGGCCGATGTGGCCGGGACAGGTCCCGGTGGACCGTTCTGCCACTCGGCCGGACCACGGCCGTCGCGAACGGAGCTCCCATGACATCTCTCGACACTCCCGTCCGAACGATCTCGCCCGCCGCCACCTGGAACGGCGCCGCCCGCGTCGCCGGCGCGACGACCCTGGCCCTGTCCGGGCTGCTGTGGGCCGCCGCCGACCTCATCGAGCCGGATCTCGACGGCGCGGCCTCGTCGGCCTGGACCGCCGCCCACCCCGGCCAGGCCGGGATCGCCCTCACGGCCGACATGCTCGCGACGCCCTGCCTGCTCGGCGCGACCGCCGTCTGGTTGCTGCTGTCCCGCCGCCGGTCTCCGCGGCTCGCCTGGGCCGGGGCCGTGCTCCTGGTCCTCGGGCTCACGGGGCAGGCCATGATCGCCGGGGTGGAGATGGCCGCCCAGATGGTGGCCCGGAGCGGAAAGATCGACGCCGCGGCGTTCTCGGCGGCGCTGGGCGACGGCCCCGACGGGTCGCTGCCGGGAACGGTCTTCACGGTGATGTTCTTCGCCGGGGCCTTCGTCGGTATCGTCGTGATGATGGCGGCCGTATGGCGCTCCCGCGCCCTCCCCCGGGCGGCCGCGGCACTGCTGGTCGCCTTCCAGCTGACGCAACTGGCGGACCCGCCGTTCCCGAGCACGCTGATCGCGGCCGCGGGACTGGTCTGGATGGCGGCGGCGCTGCTGCGCACGCCCGTGGCGGACGATTCGGACGGCCGCGGCGGCGTGACGGAGCGGCCATGACCTCTATCGGCCCGGCGGCGGTCGCCGTCCACGCGGACGCCGGCCGCCGGGCCGCCCGGTCCACCGTGGCCCTGTCCCTCGGCGTCGCCGCCGTGGTCGAGGCGCTGCTGTGGGCCGTCCTCGCGCGGGTGAACGGGCAGACGCCGGCGCGGCTTGTCGCGGCGAACGAGGTGACCGGGGCCGTCGTGGCCGTGTCCTTCGGCGCCGCCGGCGCCGTTGTCGTGCGGGGCCGGCCGGGCCACGCGCTGGGCTGGATCCTCGTCGCGGAGGGACAGCTCCAGGGGCTGTCCGTGCTCGGCGCGCAGTACGCGCAGCGGACTCCGCCGCCGCCGCTCGCGGCCGTGGCCGCCTTCATCGGGGGCTACGTGTGGTTCCCCGGGATGCTGCTCGCGGCGGCGTTCATCACCCCGCTCTTCCCCGACGGGAGGGTCGCCTCGCGGCGGTGGCGTCCGCTGCTGTGGGCGGGGGTCGTCGCCGTCGCCTGTGGCACGGCCGCGATCGTGATGTCCGGCGCGCCGATGCGGGAGGAGTTCCCGCGGTGGAGCGATCCCCTCGCCCTGCCTCGCGCGGCCGAACCGGCGCTGACGGCGGTGGCGGCTGCTTCGCTTGCCCTGGCGGCGGCGTGCGGTGTGGCGGGCGCGGCGGGACTGCTGCTGCGCATGCGACGGGCGGACGGGCCCGAGCGGCGCCGCATCGGCTGGTTCTTCGTCCCCTTCCTCGTGGGCCTGCTGGCACAGCTGGTCCCGGGCCACTCCGGGCTGCTCCCCGCCGCGGCGTGGGGGTTCTTCCCCATCGCCCTGGGCGTCGCGACGGTCCGGCACGGGCTGTTCGAGGCCGACCGCCTGCTCGGCCGCACCCTGGTGTACATCGCGCTGACCGTCCTGATCGCCGGGGTCTTCGGGCTGTTCGTCGGTCTCGCCTCGACCGTGGTCGGAGGCGGGGGCACCGGAGCCGTGGCCGCCGCGGTGGTGATCGCCCTCGGGCTGTCGCCCGCCAGGGCGCTCGTCCAGCGGACCGTCGACCGCCTCCTCTACGGGCGCAGCCGCGACCCCTACACCGCGATCACGGATCTGGGGCGCCGGCTCTCGGGGGCCATCGCGCCCGACGAGGTGCTGCCGATCATCGTCCGGACGGTGGCGACCGGTCTGCGCCTGCCGTACGCGGCGGTGACCCTTGAGGGCGAGGACACCCCCGCGTCCCGGTACGGCGAGCCGCCCGCCGATCTCGTCGACCTGCGGCTCCGGCACGCGGGCCAGGACGTGGGGCGCCTCACGATCGGGCTGCGCGAGGGCCGGCGGGGGCTCGAACCGGCCGACGAGCGTCTCCTGCACGACTTCGCCCGGCACGCGGGCGCTGCGGCCGACGGCGTCCGGCTCACGCGTGATCTGCGGCGCTCCCGCGACCGGGTGCTGGCGGCCCGGGAGGAGGAGCGGCACCGCATCCGCAGGGACCTGCACGACGGCCTGGGCCCCACGCTGGCCGGCGTGGCTCTGGGCCTGGGCGCGGCACGCCGGGCCGTCGGTGACTCGGGACCGGCCGACCTGCTCGGACGTCTGGAGTCCGAGGTGCTGGGCGGCCTCGACGAAGTCCGCCGCCTCGTCGCCGACCTCCGTCCAGAGGGGCTCGCGGACCTCGGGCTCGTCGCGGCCCTGAGACGTCACGCGGACACGTTGTCGGCCCGGACGGGCGGCGCGCTGACGATCACCGTCACGGTGTCCGGCGACCTGCCCCCGCTCGTCCCGGCGGTCGAGCTCGCGGCCTACCGGATCGCGCTGGAGGCGCTGACCAATGTGGCACGGCACGCGGACGCCCGCGTGTGCGAGGTCGGCCTGGCGGCCGAGGCGGGCATGCTCAGGCTGGCCGTACGGGACGACGGGACCGGGGTCGAGCCGGAGCGGACGGGGCGGGGCCTCGGGCTGCGGTCGATGGCGGAGCGGGCGGCCGAGCTCGGCGGCACGTGTGAGGTCGGCCCGGCCGGCGGCGGCGGCACACTGGTCCTCGCGACACTGCGGCTGGAGGGATGAGGTGGCGAACAGGGAGCCGATCAGGGTGCTCATCGCCGATGACCACCCCATGTTCAGGTACGGCCTGCGGGCGGCCCTCGCCGACGTGGACGGGCTGGTCGTCGTGGGGGAGGCGGCGGACGGCCGGGCGGCCGTCGAGCTCGCCGCCGACCTGGGCGTGGACGTGGTGCTGCTGGACCTCGACATGCCGGGCATGAACGGCGTCGAGGCGATCGGGGAACTGCGCAGGCGGCTTCCCGAGGTGGCGGTGCTGGTGCTCACGATGTTCGACAACGACGAGTCGCTGTTCACGGCGATGCGCGCGGGAGCCCGGGGCTATCTGGTGAAAGGCGCGGAGCAGGAGCACATCGTCCGGGCGGTCAGGACCGTCGACCTCGGAGAGGTGATCTTCGGTGCCGGTGTCGCCGAGCGGGCCCTCGCCTACTTCGCCGCCGCCCCCGCCGGAGGCCGGGCCGCCCGGCCCCTGCCCGAGCTCACCGACCGGGAGGTCGAGGTGCTGCGGCTGGTGGCAGACGGGCTGAACAACGCCGAGATCGCCCGCCGTCTCGTCCTCAGCGAGAAGACCGTGCGCAACCACGTCTCCAGCATCTTCGCGAAGTTGCGGGTCGACGACCGGGGGCAGGCCATTGTCAGGGCCCGGCGGGTGGGATTCGGCTCCGCCGAGCCGGGACGTCCGGGGGCGGTGTGAACCGGGCCACCGCCCCCGGCGCCGGTCAGCAGTCGACGAGGTCGGGCCTCTGGTTCAGGATCTGGGCGCGCGGCGTCACGAACTCGGCGTGGGCGGCCGCGGCGGCCGGGTGGAACACCGCCACCCGGTGGCAGTTCTGGAACGCCAGCCGTACGCCGAAGTGCCGTTCCAGGGCGCCGCGCATGGCGTCGCTCGCCAGGCACCGCAGGAGCTGGCCGCGGGCGGCCTCGTCCGGCGGGGGTACCTGGTTGTCGGCGAACTCGGCTCCCGTGCGGCCGCGCCGCTCGACGAGCTCGCTGATGACGGCCCAGGCGTACGGCAGCGAGTCGCGGACGCAGGCGACGAACGCCTCGTCGTCGACCTCGCCTCCACGGGCCTGGCCGAGCAGTCCGGCGGGAACGGTCAGTGACATGGGTTCTCCTCTCCGAGGGACGGACATGACGGTGGTTCCGAGGGGGACCGCCTCCATCTGATGCGGAGGCGACGTCGGTGGGCGCCGGCGGCACAGCGGCGGCGGCGGCGCGAACGGGCGCGGCGTCACGGCGGCGTCACGGCGGCGGCGGCTCAGCGGCGGCGGCTCAGCGGCGGCGTCGCGCGTCAGGGCGCGGCGTCAGGGCGCGGCGACCGCGGGGCCGTACACGAAACCGGGGTCGATCTGGGCGGTCAGGTCCTCGCCGGCGGCGCGGTTGGCCCACGTCAGGGCGTTCCTGCGGTGGAACTCGGCCGCCTGCCTGCCGAACCTGTCCCAGTCCTTCGGCTGGCGGTCGAGGCGGTCGAGCAGCGCGCCGAGAGCGCGGAGGTTGGCGGGTTCGAGGTCGCCCAGCGCGAACGGCCGCCCCTGCTCCAGCGCGCGGACGGCCGGGGAGTGCTCGAACCACGTCAGCAGGGCGTCGCCGACGTGCTCGCGCAGGAAGTCGACGTCTCCGGGCGACTGGACCTTGTTGCCGACCACGGCGATCGGCACGTCGAAGCCGGCCGCGTGGTCGCGGTACTGCCGGTAGACCCCGACGCCCTGCCGCGTCGGCTCGGCCACGAGGTAGGTGAGGTCGAACCGGGTGAACAGGCCGGAGGCGAACGAGTCGGCGCCCGCCGTCATGTCCACCACGGCGTACTCGCCGGGGCCGTCGACCAGGTGGTTGAGGAACAGCTCGACCGCGCCGACCTTCGAGTGGTAGCAGGCGACCCCCAGGTCCTCCTCGCCGAACGGGCCGGTCACCATGAGGGACACGCCCGCCACCCGGCAGGACGGGAAGAACGGGTCGCCGAGCCTGACCAGCCGGGAGCCGCGGCCGGGCGGGGTCGTCTTGACCATCGACGCCGCGTCGCGGATCAGCGGGTTGTCCCCCCGCAGATAGTCCTTGATCTCGGTCAGCATGCCGCCGAGCGGTCGCGGGATCTCGGCCGCGCCCAGCGCGAGGCCGAGGTGCTGGTTGATGTCGGCGTCGATCGCGACCACCGGACCGCGCCGCGCCGCGTAGCGCGCGAACAGCGCTGACAGCGTCGTCTTCCCGCTCCCGCCCTTGCCGACGAAGGCCACCCGCACGAGAGTCTCCTCTAGTCTGGTCATGAAAACCGTTGTCACTTTCATCGGGAATCATGGCACAGCGCGACCCCCGCCGGGGTGCGGACGCGGCGGGGGAAGAGGAAAGGATTGTCAGGCGGGCGGCTGGAACATCTGGAACGCCTTGACGAGCGTGGGACGCAGCCGGTCCCAGTCGGCCGCCGTGGTCGTCCAGGTGAGCACGCTCGTCGTCGTGGGCGTGGAGATCACCCGGCGGTACTGGTGGTAGGCGACGCCTTTGCCGAGGTGGTCGGGGGCCGACGCCTTCCGCTGGGTCCAGGAGAACTCCCAGTCGGCGGCCGGGCCGTACGGCGTGGTGGTGGACCTGAGCCGCAGCTTCCGGTAGCCCTTCACCGTCGGGTAGAGGATCGCCTCGGCCTCGTGGAGCGCTCCCAGGGGATCGGTGCCGCTCTGGGCGGTCACCTCAACGGTGAGCTGGGCCGCTCCCCGCGGGTCGAGCCAGCGGACGGCGTAGTCGCCGTCCTCGCGGGTCCAGCCCTTCGGCACGGCGGCCCGCCAGCCCGCCTGCGCCGCGTACCACTTCAGCTTCAGCCGGCGCGCGGCGCTGGGGGACGGCGAGGGTGACGGCGCCGCCGGGGTGACGGCGGCGGTCGCGGCGAGCGGCTGCTCCGGGACGGCGGACGCGCCGGAATGCGGCCGCAGCACGGCCCAGCCGCCCACCCCGCCCGCGACCAGCGCCGCCAGGGCGACGCCCGCGAGCAGGCGTGTCCGGCTCTCCCGGACGCGCGGCGCCGGTGGCGTGGGCGGCGGCTCCAGGGCCGCGAGGGCGCGGTTGGCCTCCTCCGGGTCGAGCCTTTTGCGCGGGTCCCGGGCCAGCAGGCCGGACACGACCGGCCGGAGCGCCTCGGGTACCTCCTCCTGCGCGCGGGCGCCGGGGGGCCGCCCGGTCAGGGCGAAGTGCAGGGTGGCGCCGAGCGACCACAGGTCGGCCGGGGCGGTGAGCGGGCCGCCGTCGGCCCGCTCCGGCGCGAGGAACGCCACCACGCCGCGCGTCGCGCTGACCGGTTCGCCGTGGGCCGGCGACCGCTGCGCCGAGGTCCGGGCGAAGGCGGGATCGGCGGCCAGCGCCGCGACGCCGAAGTCGGCGAGCAGCACCCGCCCGTCGTGCGCGATCAGGACGTTGGACGGCCGGACGTCGCCGTGCCGTACGCCGTGGGCGTGGGCGTGGGTGAGCGCGGCGAGCACCTTGCGGGCGATCGGCGCCGCCGCCTCGGGCGCGAGCGGCCCGTCGCTCGCCACGAGCCCGTCGAGCGAGCGGGAGCGGACCAGCTCCATCACCACGTAGGGGACGCCGTCCTCCTCGGCCACGTCGTACACCGCGGCGACGTGGGGGTGGCGCAGCCGCTCGGCGTGCCGGGCCTCGCGGGCGACGCGCTGGGCGAGCTGGAGCCGGCGGGTCTCGGTCAGCCCGTCGGGCAGCAGCACCTCCCGGACGGCGACCGGACGGTCGAGCAGTGTGTCGTGGCCCTCCCAGACGATGCCCGTCCCGCCGTGACCGAGGGCGCGCACCAGCTGGTACCGCTTGACGATGAGCTGCCCAGCAGTCCCCATCCCGCCCTGCCTCTACGCCTGGCACATTTCACTGATTGCGGAGTCTTCCACAACTAAAGGGGCGGAAGTGAACCACTGGCGATATGCGCCAGGGTGATCTCCGTGAGCGTCGCGTGCTCGTACTCGCGCAGCGCGCTCCAGACGTTGGCCAGGGGCCCGGCGACGCCGGGGAACCGCTCGCTGTCCTGGGAGACGCCCTCCACCACCACGATCACGTCGGCGAGGGTGATCTCCGTGGCCGGCCGGGCCAGCCAGTAGCCGCCGTCCGGGCCGCGCTGGCTGTGGATCAGGCCGGCGCGGCGCAGCTGGAGAAGGATGTTGTCGAGGAACCGGCGGGGGATGTCCTGGGCCGCCGCGATCTTCTCGGCGGGGACCGGTCCCGGCGGCGCCGCCGCGAGTTCGGCGGCGGCGCGCAGGGCGTACTGCGTCCGGGCGGATAGCCGCATCTGTCACACGGCGCTGAGAGCCAGGGATCGGGCGCCGGGGGCGGGCCTGACGACGACGGCGTCCCCCGGTTCGAGCCCGAGGCGGTCGGCGAACTCCCGGGTCACCTGGACCCAGGCCTCCTGGCCGCCGACCTCGACCTCCACTCGCACCTCGAAGCCGAGCCGTACGACGCGGGAGACGGTCGCGGGGGTGCCGCCCTCGATCGGGTCGACGCTGATCTCGATGTCGTGCGGGCGGACGAGGCTGCCGCCGATCTCGGTGACCGGGCCGAGGAAGCGCATCACGAACGGGTTGGCGGGGTTGTCGTACACGTCGGCCGGGCTGCCGACCTGCACCACCTCGCCGTTCGCCAGGACCACGATCGTGTCGGCGACCTCGATCGCCTCCTCCTGGTCGTGGGTGACGAAGACGGTCGTGACGTGCACCTCGTCGTGCAGGCGGCGCAGCCAGGTGCGCAGCTCCTTGCGGACCTGCGCGTCGAGGGCGCCGAACGGCTCGTCGAGCAGCAAGACCTCGGGCTCCACGGCGAGCGCCCGGGCCAGGGCCATCCGCTGGCGCTGGCCCCCGGACAGCTGCGAGGGGTAGCGGTCGGCCATCTTCTCCAGGTGGACGAGCTCCAGCAGCTCCATGACCCGCTTGCGGATCTCGTCCTTGGGCCGCTTGCGGATCTCCAGCCCGAACGCCACGTTGCGGAAGACGGACAGGTGCTTGAAGGCGGCGTAGTGCTGGAAGACGAAGCCGACGTTGCGTCGCTGCGGCGACAGCCGGGTCGCGTCCACGCCGGAGATGCGGACGGTGCCGGTGTCGGGCTGCTCCAGCCCGGCGATGACCCGCAGCAGCGTGGACTTGCCGCCGCCGCTCGGGCCGAGCAGTGCCGTCAGCGACCCGGACGCGACGTCGACGGACACCTCGCGCAGGACGGGCGTCGTCCCGAACGACTTGTTCACGTCTCGTACTTCGATGGCCATGGGCGTCAATCCTTCGGGCGCAGGAGCTTGGTGAGCAGCAGGGTGACCACCGCGATGAGCGCGAGGGCGGTCGCCGCGGCGAACGCGGCCGGCTGGTCGAAGTTCTGGAAGCGCTCCTCGACGAACAGCGTGAGCGTCTGGGTCTGGTCCACCAGGCGGCCGGAGACGACCGCGACCGCGCCGTACTCGCCGAGGGAGCGGGCCAGGCAGAGCACCACGCCGTAGCCGAGGGCCCAGCGGATGCCGGGGAGGGTGATGCGCAGGAACGCCTGGAACCGGCTCGCGCCCAGCGTGTGCGCGGCCTGCTCCTGCTCGTCGCCCAGCTCCTCCAGCACCGGCACGACGGCCCGTACGACCAGCGGCAGCGACACGAACACCGTGGCCAGCACCATCCCCGGCGTGGAGAAGATCACCTGGATGCCCCAGCTCTCCAGCAGCCCGCCGACCGGGGCGAACCGGCCGTACACGAGGATGAGCGCGAGCCCGACGACCACCGGCGAGACGGCCATCGGCAGGTCGATGAACGCGTTGAGCAGCCTCTTCCCGGGGAACGAGTGCCGGACGAGCAGGATCGACACCCCGATTCCGAACAGGGTGTTGGCCACCACGGCCCAGACGGCCACGGTGAGCGTGACCTGGAACGCGTGCAGGGCCGACGGCGAGGTCAGCGCCTCGGCGAACGGCCCGAACCCGTCCCCGAACGTCCGCCAGACGATCAGCGCGACCGGCAGCACGAGCAGGAACAGCAGATAGACGAGGGCGAGCGCGCGCAGAGCGTACTTAGCCACGGCGGTTCCCCCAGCGTTGCAGGAGATCGAGCGAGATCAGCGCGACCAGGGCCACCACGAGCAGCACGGTCGAGATCGCCGCCGCACCCGTGGTGTTGTCCCCCTCGATCTGGCTGAAGATGTTCACCGCCGCGACCTGGGTCTTGAAGGGGAGGTTCCCCGAGATCAGGACCGTCGAGCCGAACTCGGCGATCGAGCGGGTGAACGCGAGCGCCGTGCCGGACAGCATCGCGGGCACCAGGTTGGGCAGGATGATCCGCCGGAAGATCTGGAACGGCCCGGCGCCGAGGGAGGCCGCCGCCTGTTCCATGTCCGCGTCCAGTTCGAGCAGCACCGGCTGGACCGTCCGCACGACGAACGGCAGCGTGACGAACAGCAGCGCGAGCATCACGCCCGCCCTGCTGTACGCCAGGTTGATCCCGAGTGGGCTCTCCGGGCCGTACAACGCGAGGAGCACGAGGCCGGCCACGATCGTCGGCAGGGCGAACGGCAGGTCGATGACGGTGTCGACGACCGCCTTGCCCGGGAAGCGGTCGCGGACCAGCACCCAGGCGATGAGCGTGCCCATGACGAGGTTGATCAGCGCGACGATCACCGAGGCGCCGATGGTCAGCGTGAGCGCCGCCCAGGCGTCGGGGGTGGTGACCGCGCGCCAGAAGTAGCCGGGGCCGTGGTCGGCGGAGCGCCAGACCACCAGGGCCAGCGGGATCAGCACGATCAGGCTCAGGTAGAGCACCGCGGCGCCCAGGCCGGTCGCGGTGCCCCCGGAGAGGCGCGAGCGCGGCCGCGCCCCCGCGCCGGGCGTGGAGCCGGGCGCGGGGGCGGGCCGGAGTGCGGTGTCGGTGGTCATCTGCCGGAGGTCACTTCTCCGTCGCCACTCCGAGCTTGCGCTCGATGTCCGCGACCTTGCCCGTCGGGTCGAACAGGTTCTTGGTCACCGCGTCCCAGCCGCCGAGGTCCCGGATCGTGAACAGCTGCGGGGGAGTGGGGAAGTCGAACCCGCTGATCCCGTCGACGACCGGCCGGTAGCCGTTCTTGGCGAAGATCGTCTGGGCCTCGGTGGAGTAGAGGTACTTGAGGAAGGCCGCGGCCTCCTTCGGGTGGGCGCTGTTCTTCGTCACGGCCACCGGGTTCTCGATGAGGATCGTCGAGTCGGGGACCGTGTAGTCGATCTCCTGGTGGTTCTGCTGGGCGAAGATCGCCTCGTTCTCGTACGTGAGGATCGCGTCGCCCTTGCCGCCGGTGAAGGTCTGCAGCGACTTGCGGCCGCTGTCGTCCTGGACGGGCACGTTCTTGAGGAGGGCGTCGAGCCAGGAGAGCCCGGCCGCCTCGTCGGCGCCCTTGTTCGACTTGGCGCCCCAGCCGGCCAGCAGGTTCCACCGCGCGCCGCCGGAGGTGAACGGGTTGGGGGTGATCACCTCGACGCCCGGCTTGACCAGGTCGTCCCAGGTCTTGATGTTCTTCGGGTTGCCCTTCCGGGTGCCGATGACGACGACCGACTTGGTCAGGATGCCCTGGGTCGGGCCCGAGTTCCAGTCGGGGGCGACGAGGCCGGCCTTGACGAGCCGGGTGATGTCGGTCTCCAGCGAGAACTCGACGATGTCGGCCTTGAGGCCGGACGCCACGGCCCGGCTCTGGTCGCCGGACGCGCCGAACGACTGGGTGAACGTGATGTTCTTGCCCTCCGGCGTCTTCTGGAACGCCGCGATGATGTCCTTGTACGCGGCCTGCGGAGTCGAATAGGCGACGAGCGCCAGCTGGACCTTGCCGTCCCCCCCGGCAGAGCCGTTCCCTCCCCCGCAGGCGGTGACCAGGGCGGTGGTGGCCACGGCGGCGGCCGCGATTCCCCTGAGCCTGCGCACTCTCATGCCCGTCTCCTTGTATTCCTACTTAATCAGTCGGGTTCGTCGTTATTAAAGGCCCTTCCGACATTCCCGTCAAGTTGAGTGGGTTTTCGTTATCGGGCTGTTCCCCGGACGCCGGGTGTGCGCTCTCGTACAACTGAGCCTCCAGTGATTGTTGTGAAATTTCCAGACATCGGCTGTCGGAGAGTGCTATTAACGATCGCTAGCGATGACGCGAGAGGAAGGACCTCCATGCTCGACCCCGAGGACCCTCGCGAGGAGACCGGCCCGCTCGTCCGGCCGTACATCCCCGTGGGGGGCCGGTACGGCTCCGAGGCCGACAGGTTCTGGTCGGAGGAGCTGGACGACGCGGCCGTGAGCAGGAGGGCCGCCGACCACGCCCCCCGCGGCGGCGACCTGCTCTCCGAGGACTGGACCCCGGACGACGCGGGCGGTCACGACGACGGTCCCGGCCGCCGCCCGGACGACCGAGCCCGCCCCGACGACGCCGGCCCCCGCGACCTCGACGACGACCTCGACCGCGACGACGACGTGGACGGGGCTCCGCAGGACGCCTCCTACGAGGACGACTCCTACGAGTCCTACGAGTCCTACGAGGACGACGGCGGTCCGGCGACCGACCAGGACGTGATGCGGTCCGCCTGGCACGACCGCGAGGACGGCGGCTCCGGCGGCGGCTTCCTCGGCGCGGGCTGGCGCAACAGCCCGGACGACCCCGAGGAGGTGGAGGAGTCGCGGCGGCGGGGCGTGCTGGTGCGGGCCGGTGTGGCCGCCGTCGCGGTGCTGGGCGTCATCTGGGCCCTCACGGCCTGGGTCGGCCAGCCGTCCGCCTCCTCCTGCCCGTCGGGACCGGGCTGCGCGGCCGAGGCGCCGGCGCCGCCCGTCGCGTCCCCCTCGCCCGTCGAGTCAGGGCCGAGCGCGGAACCCGGCCCGACGGAGTCGGTCGCCGCCGACCCGGACGTGACGCCCTCCGCGCCGCCGAAGGCCAGTCCGCAGGCGCCCCGCCCGCGGACGACGGCGCCCACGAGCCGGGCGAGCGCCACCCACCGGGCGACCACGTCGCCCACCCACGTCCCGACCTCGCAGCCGCCGGTGTCGGCGGAGGACCCGTCGGAGCCGACGCCGGATCCGGTCACCTCGGCGCCTGCGCAGCCGACGTCGGCCCCTGCCCCCACGCAGGACCCGCCGAAGCACAACGGCGGCCTGTTCGGCTGGCTGTTCTAGGACGCGGAGCCCGGGTCCGCGGCAGCGGACCCGGGCCGCGACGGCGTCCGGCGCCCCGGCGAACAGCGCCTGGCGCCGTTCCGGTCAGGAGGCCGTGCAGCTGTCCTGGGTGGCGTCGAAGCCCTCCACGTCGTCGAGCGACTTCGGCGGCTTCAGGCCGTTCCAGTCCGCCCCCACCACCAGGACCAGTGACTGGGTCTGCGCGGCCTTGACCTGGAACGTGGTCGACCTCTTCAGCTCGCGGAACAGCCGCGCCGCCCGGCTCTCGCCGTTCGGGCCGTACTTGATCACGGACTTCGCGTACTGCTTGGGCGCCGGCTCGACCTTCACGATGTGGTAGCCGCGCTGCTCCAGCTCGGCCGCGACCTGGGTGCCGAGGCCCTGGGTGCCGGTGCCGTTCTGGACGACGATGTGGATCTGCGACTTCGGGATCTTCTGCTCGCCGCTCTTGACGTTCTTGCTGATCTCGTCGGCGGCGATCATCTTGAACAGCCGGTCCGCCTGCGGCTCCACCCACTCGACCCGGCCGGGGTTGGCGACCGAGTAGCGCCACGGGGTGGTGACGAACCGGATCTGGCCGGCGGTGAGGCCCTTGGCGCTCATGGCCAGGTCCTTCATCACGCCGAGCGTGAGGTCGGGGTCCGTGGTGATCGACTTGGTGACCGCGTCGAGGAAGCCGAACAGCGCCGAGGGGTTGGTCAGCGTCTGCCCGCTCATCGCCTTCTTGGCCATTGAGGCGAGGAACATCTGCTGCCGCTGGATCCGCCCGATGTCGGAGCCGTCGCCGAGGCTGTAGCGGACCCGGACGTACCCGAGGGCCTGCTCGCCCATGAGGAGCTGCTTGCCCGCCTTCAGGTGGAGGAGGGCCTTCTTGTCGTCGATGGCCTCGGGGATGCACACCGGGACGCCGCCGAGGGCGTTCACCATGGCCTTGAAGCCGGTGAAGTCGACCTTGACGAAGTGGTCGATGTGGATGCCGGTCAGCCCCTCGATCGTCCGCCAGGTGCAGGCGATGCCGCCGAAGTTGAACGACTCGTTGATCATGCCGACGTGCGCCCGCTGACCCGGAAGGGCCTGGCTCTTCTTCGCGGGGCAGCCCGGGAGCTGGACGAGCGAGTCGCGCGGGAAGCTGATCAGCACGGCGCCGTCCCGCTTCGGGGAGATGTGCGCGAGGATGATCGTGTCGGTCCGCTCGCCGGGGACCTTGCCGTACCTGGCGTTCGCCCCGTCGCGCTGGTCGGAGCCGACGATCAGGACGTTCAGCGCCTTGCTGATCTTCGCCGGCCGGGTGCCGAGCTCCGACGTCGTCACCGTCTCGTGGCGGACGTTGCCGCTGAGCTTGACGTAGCCGCCGACCGCCGAGCCGGCGGCGGCCACGACGACCCCTAACGCGCCCGACAGGGCGACCCACAGCCATGCCCGCCACTTGGGCGCGGTGCGAGGCGGCGCCGGGAGGTCCTCCGCGGGAGGCGCGGGACGGACGTCGACGTGACCCACTGTCGTGCTCCTGAGGTCGGACCGGGGTCTCACCCCAGGTCAGTAGCCAGTAGCGGCAAATCGGGCCAAGTGTAGCGATCTCCCCTGAATGCCAGCTTTCAAACTTCTCGTAAAGCGCTCTGCAAGTGGGGATCAAGGCCGCCCGCTATCTCTGAGACGTACGAAAAACCTGAAAGGTTGTGAAACATGCCGCGCAACGCGCTCGTCGTCGCCGCCGGAGCCGGGCTGGCTCTGCTGATCGCCGGAATCTACGGGATGAGCTCCCTCGCGACGATGGGGTGGGGACTGCCCGCCTTCCTGGCCGGGATGTTCGTCCTGGTGTCCAGCACGATCATCCTGAGCATGCGGCTCGTGAACGGCTCCGGCCCGTCCACCGGGATGCTGGGCCAGATGAAGAGCTTCCTCGGCACGGGGAACCAGGAGCTCGTCGGCGCCGGCGTCCCGGCCTCGGCTGTGATCACCGGCATGCGGGACACCGGCACCGCCGTCAACGACCAGGTCGTGGTCGCCTTCGACCTCCTGGTGCAGCCGCAGGGCGGGCAGCCGTACCCGGTGAGCCACCGGCAGATCCTGCCGCGCCTGCTGATGGGCGGCGTGCTGCCGGGCCGTACGGTCCGCGTCTGGTCGGACCCCGCCGACCCCGCCCGGATCGTCATCGACTGGTCCGTCCTTCCCGCACAGCCCTGACCTGGGCGGGGACCGGCGGCCGGACGGTCCCCGGCGGGGCGATCGCGCCTTGACAGCCAGATAGTCGTGGGCGATGCTGACGGTCGGCGTCGATCCACCGCCCAACCTCCTTCGGCCCTCCCGGCGGGGCCGCTCGGCGGAGGCAAAGGGGAAGTCGTTTCCTCGGATCGCTGGTCATCCGCCCGCCACGGGCTCCTCGCCGGGGACGGGTTCCGTGGTGCCGAGGGGCCTGATGACAGCCGACAAGCACTTCAAGCGCCGCGTCCGCGAGCGCGCCCGCCGCACGGGCGAGTCCTACACCGCTGCCCTCAGGCACCTTCGGCGCAGTGACGCCGAGGAGTACGGCATGGAATGGCAGCGCATCGAGAGGACCGACTTCGGCTACGCCGTCCACATCCCGCAGGGGTGGGACGAACGGCCGCCGAACCTGAGGAACAGTCCCTGGGAGACCGCCAGGTACGGGGACAGGAACGATCGCAGGCACGGGCTGATCGTCTTCCGCCAGCCCGTGCGGCCGGGGCGCGAGGCGGCCGAGATGGCGGAGATCGTCCAATCCTCCCTCGAAGGGCTGGGGTTCACCGGCTTCGGGATCGCCGAGACACGGGTCGCGGGGCTGCCCTCGGCCCTGCTCACCGGCGTAAAGGAGGACGCCGGACGGGTCATGGCCCTGCGGGAGTACATGGCGATCCGCGGCGGCGTGAGCTTCTGCCTCGGCTGCTGGACCACGGTGCCCGAGGAGGACGACCCGGTATTCGCCGGCATGGCCGAGCGCTTCGAACTGCTCGGCGAGCCGTCCTGAGCACCGACGCCGCCGGCCACGGAGGCCGCGCTCTCGACTGCGGCGGCGCCGGTCACGGAGGTGTGCGACTACCGGCATGCTCCGCGCCTGCGAAGCGGGCGCCTGCGGCCGTCTCCGCGCCGCGGGTCAGCCGGGCGGGGCGGTGCTGCCCCGCGCGGTGAGGCGGGGGGCCTCGTCCTCCAGGGGCGTGGTCTCCCCGCCGTCGATCAGCGCGAGCAGCCGCTGGGCCGCGTGCGCGCCGTACGCGGGGATGTCGCGGGTGAGAGCGGTCAGCGGCGGCCGGACGACCTGGCACAGCGGGGAGTCGTCCCAGGCCACGATCGACAGGTCGGCGGGCACGGTGAGCCGCATCTCCTGGGCCACCGACAGCCCCGCCACGGCCGTGATGTCGTTGTCGTAGACGATCGCGGTCGGCCGGTCGGGCGAGCTGAGCAGCCGCCTCGTGGCCCTGGCGCCCTCCTCGCCCGTGTAGTCGGTGTGCACCGTCTGGTGCCGCTCGACCCCCAGCGAGGCGCAGACGTCGGCGAACGCGGTGTCCCGGATGGCGGTGTGGACGAGTCGTGGCAGGCCGGCCACGCGCGAGATCCGCCGGTGGCCGAGGGCGACCAGGTACGCGACCGTCTCCCGGACGGCGGCCCCGTCGTCCGACCACACCGGGACGAGGGCTCCGGCGGCGGAGGGGTGCCCGACCACGACGACCGGCATGCCCATGGCCTCCATCTCCGGCACCCGGGGGTCCTCGACGTGCAGGTCGACCAGGATCGCGCCGTCCACGCGCCCCTCGCCCCACCAGCGCTGGTAGACGTCGGTCTCCGCCTCGTGGTCGGCCACCACCTGCAGCAGCAGCGCGTACGACCGGGAGGCGAGCTCGGCCTCGATGCCGCTGATCAGCTCCATGAAGAAGGGCTCCACGCCCAGGATCCGCGCGGGGCGGCACAGGGCGAGGCCCACCGCGTGCGCGCGGGCGCCGTTCAGCGCGCGGGCGGCGATGTTCGGCCGCCACCCGATCTCCTGAGCGATGGCGAGGATGCGGGCCCGGGTGGCCTCGGACACCCCCGGCTGCCCGTTCAGGGCGTACGAGACCGCGCCCTTGGAGACGCCCGCCTGGCGCGCGATGTCCGCGATCGTGGGTCTTCTCACGTGTCCCCTCGACTGAACCGGTCCAGTAGGGCTGACATTACTACCGTTACTTTGCCGCGCCCGGAGGCTATTGACACCACAGACATTGGGATTTTACGGTCTCGGTACTTATCCGGTTCAGCGCGGCCCGCCCGGCGGAGACGAGGTGAGCGACACCGTACCGCCGTGCGATGTCCCGCCCCGCCGTACGGGGGCGACGCCGGAACCGGTTCACAGGGGAGCCCGATCAGGGCTCTCATCCATCATCGGGGCTGGCAGGAGTGCGGTCCCCGCGCGCGCCGCGTGGGGGAAGGAGAGTCACCATGCGAGACCGACCACGGTTTCTGATCCCGCTGCTGGCGGCCGGCCTGCTGACGGCCTGCTCCGGAGGCGGGACGACGACGCCCTCGCAGGCTTCGAACCCGGGCGGGGCGGCGGCCCCGCCGGGGGCGGGCGGCGGGGCCTTCCCCCGCAGCCAGACGCTCTACACCAGCGGCACCCAGTGGGGCCCGCCCGCCAACTGGAACCCCCTGCGCGAGTGGGACTTCGCCACGGGCACCAAGGGCCTCGTCTACGAGACGCTCTTCATGTACGACCCGAACACCGACAAGTTCACGCCCTGGCTGGCGGAGAGCGGCGACTGGACCGGCGGCAAGGAGTACACGCTCAAGCTGCGGCCCGGCGTCACCTGGTCGGACGGGCAGCCGTTCACGGCGGACGACGTGGTGTTCACCTTCGAGCTCGGCAAGATGGAGACGGTGCCCTACCACCCCCTGTGGAGCTGGCTGAAGAGCGTCGAGAAGGTGGACGACCTCACGGTCAGGTTCACCTTCTCCAAGACCAACTACCAAGAGTGGGCCAACCACCTGTACAGCCGGGCGATCGTGCCCGCGCACATCTGGCAGGGGCGGACCGAGGACGAGGTCATGAACGGGGCCAACGAGAAGCCGATCGGCACCGGGCCCTACGTGTACCAGTCCCACGACCAGGACCGCATGGTCTGGGTGAAGCGCGACGGCTGGTGGGCGACCAAGGCCCTGGGCAAGGACGTGAAGCCCAAGTACATCGTCGACATCGTGAACTCCAGCAACGAGGTCGCGATGGGCATGCTGCTGCAGAAGGGCCTCGACCTCAGCGGGAACTTCCTGCCCGGCATCCCCAACCTGGTCAAGGGCAACTTCGGGATCAAGACCTACTACGACCAGCCGCCGTACATGCTGCCGGCCAACACGACGTGGCTGTTGCTGAACACCACGAAGAAGCCGATGGACGACGTGAACTTCCGCAGGGCCGTCGCCGCCGCCGTCGACACCAAGAAGATCGTGGAGGGCGTCTACGGCAACCTCGTCAAGGCGGCCGGCCCGACGGGCCTGCTGCCCCAGTGGGACAAGTACGTCGACCAGAGCGTGGTCGCCCAGTACGGCTTCACCCACGACGTGGCGAAGGCGAAGAAGCTGCTGGCCGACGCGGGGTACAAGGACACGAACGGCGACGGGCTGGTCGAGTCGCCGACCGGTGCCAGGATCTCGCTCAAGCTCGTCGTGCCGGCCGGGTGGACCGACTGGATGGAGGCGGCCCGCGTCATCAGCGCGAGCGCCAAGGAGGCCGGGATCGACGTCCAGGCCGACTTCCCCGACTACAACGCCCTTGTGGACGACCGCAACGCCGGCAAGTTCGACATGGTCCTCAACAACGACCGGCAGCTGTCGAACACCCCCTGGATGTACTACGACTACGTCTTCCGCATGCCCGTCCAGAAGCTGCAGACGGTCACCAACTTCGGCCGCTACGAGAACAAGCAGGCGTGGGACCTCACCCAGCAGCTCGACCAGGTCAAGCCGGACGACATCGAGGGCATGAGGAAGATCACCTCGCAGCTGCAGAAGATCCAGCTGCAGGATCTGCCGGTGATCCCGCTCTGGTACAACGGCCTGTGGTCGCAGACCACCGACTCCGTGTGGAAGAACTGGCCGACGAGCGCGGCGGGCACGCCGAAGTATCCGCCGACGCTGTGGCGCAACTGGCTGGAGATGGGCGGCACGCTCATGCTGACCGAGCTCCAGCCGGTCTCCGGAGGCTGATCTTCTCGCGCCCCCCTTCGCGCGGCGGGAAGGGGGGCGCCCCTGTGCGACCTGGAGGTCGGTTGTGCGCCGGTACTTCGGCAGGAAGCTGCTCGTCTACGGGCTCACGTTCTTCGTGGCCGTCACCGTCAACTGGCTGATCCCGCGGTTCATGCCGGGCGACCCCGTGCAGAGCATGCTCTCGCGGGCCAACGTCTCCCAGCCGGCGGCGGTCGAGGCCATGCGCCTGCACTACACGAGCATGTTCGGCTTCGACCAGCCGCTGTGGCGGCAGTACCTCAACTTCTGGGGGGCGCTGCTGCGCGGCGACCTCGGGATCAGCATCTGGCTGTTCCCCACCCCCGTCACCGACGTCATCGTCAGGGCCGTGCCGTACACGCTGGGGCTGCTGGTCCCGGCCATCCTGCTGAGCTGGGTGGCGGGCAACCGCTTCGGCGCCTTCGCGGCGCGGCGCAGGTGGCTCGACAACAGCGTCCTGCCGCTCGGCTACGTGCTGACCGCCACGCCGTACATGTGGCTGGCCATCCTGCTGGCCTGGGCGCTCGGCATCGTGGCGGGGATCTTCCCGGTGGCCGGGGCCTACAGCTTCGCCATGCGGCCCGAGCTGTCCTGGGCGTTCGCCGGCAGCCTCCTGCAGCACTGGTTCCTGCCGTTCGCGTCGCTGTTCCTCGTGGCGTTCGGCGGCTGGGCCATCGGCATGCGCAACATGATCATCTACGAGCTGGAGGCGGACTACGTGACCTACCTGCGGTCGCTCGGCGCGCCCGGCCGGCTGGTGCGGCGGTACGCCTTCAGGAACGCGATCCTGCCGCAGATCACCGGGCTGGCCCTGCAACTCGGCGTGCTGGTCGCCGGCGCCCTGGTCACCGAGATCGTCTTCTCGTACCCCGGGCTCGGGCACCTCATCCTGCAGGCCGTCCAGAACCAGGACTTCTTCCTGCTGCAGGGCACGTTCCTGTTCATCGTCCTCGGCGTGCTGGTCGCCAACTTCGTCGTCGACGTCGCGTACGTCCTGGTCGACCCGCGGACCAGGGCCGGGATGGGAGGCGCGGCGTGACGACGACGCCCGCGGTCACGGAGGAGACCCCTGTCCCGGCCGTCCGCCGGGAGGCGCTGCACTTCGCGCTGCGCAACGGCAAGCTGGTCGCCGGCCTGGTCGTCGTGGTGGTGTTCCTGGCCGCCGCGGTCGTCGGGCCCATGACGATCTCGTACGGGCCCAACGACTACGTGGGGCCGGCCATGGCGGCGCCGTCGGGGGAGTACTGGTTCGGCACCACCATGTTCGGCCAGGACGTGTTCGCCCAGTTCGTGTACGGCCTGCGGTCGACCTTCCTGGTCGGGGTCCTCGGCGGCGGCCTCGCGGCGCTCATCGGCATGGCGGTCGGCTTCACGGCCGGCTACCGGGGCGGCCTGGTCGACGAGGTGCTCAACATGATCACCAACATCGTGCTCGTGCTGCCCGCCCTGGTCGTGCTGCTCGTCGCCAACGCGTACCTGGGCGTGCGGAGCATCGGCGTGCAGGCGCTGTTCATCGGGCTGACGTCGTGGCCCTGGGCGGCGCGGGCGATCCGGGCGCAGACGTTCTCGCTGCGCTCGCGCGACTTCGTGGACCTGGCCAGGCTCAGCGGCGTGCGCACTCCCCGGATCATCGTGCGGGAGATCGCGCCGAACATGAGCTCCTACCTGTTCATGACGTTCATCCTGCTGTTCGGCGGGGCCGTCCTCGTCGCGGCCTCGCTCGACTTCATCGGACTCGGGCCGACCCAGGGGGTCTCGCTCGGTCTCATGCTCAACAACGCCGCCCGCTGGAGCGCCCTGCAACTCGGGATGTGGTGGTGGTTCGTCCCGCCGGGCGCCGGGATCACGGCCGTCGTGGGCGCCCTGTACGTCATGAACGTCGGGCTGGACGAGGTGTTCAACCCGAAGCTGAGGGAGATGTGACGTGTCCCTGACGGTCACCGGCCTCCGGGTCCACTACCGGACGCTGCGGGGCGACGTGAAGGCGCTCGACGGCGTCACCTTCTCGGTCGCGGACGGCGAGATCATGGGCCTGGCCGGGGAGTCCGGATCGGGCAAGTCGACGCTGGGAAAGAGCCTGATCCGGCTCGACGGCCGGATGCGCCACGTCGGCGGCACGGTCGAGCTCGACGGGGTGACCCTGCCCATCGGCGACGACGCCGCGATGAACGCCCACCGGTTCCGCGAGGTGTCGCTCGTCCCGCAGTACGCGATGAGCGCGCTCAACCCGACCCGCAGGATCGGCAGGATGGTGTCCGAGCTGCTGGCCTCCCGCGGGGCCGGGCCGGAGACGGCCGAGCTGGAGCGGCGCCTGGAGCTGGTCGGCCTGTCCCGCGACGTGCTGGACCGCTACCCCGGTGAGCTGTCCGGCGGCATGAGGCAGCGGGTGGTCATGGTGATCTCCACGCTGCTCGACCCCTCGCTGCTGATAGCGGACGAGGTCACCTCGGCGCTCGACGTCTCCACTCAGAGGGCGGTGGCCCGGACGCTGCGGGAGTTCCGCGACCGCGGGCTGGTGAAGAGCATGATCGTCGTCACCCACGACATCGCGCTCGTCCACCAGATCGCCGACACGATCACGGTCATGTACGCGGGGCGGCTGGCCGAGAAGGCCCCGGCGGAGGCCCTGGTGACGGCCCCGCGGCACCCGTACACGCGGATGCTGATCTCCTCGCTGCCCGAGGCGGGGGTGCGGCACGAGGACCGGCGGCTCGCGGGCATCCCGGGCGCCCCGCCGTCCCTGCTCGACCCGCCCGCCGGGTGCCGGTTCCGCGACCGCTGCCCGCTCGCGTTCGCCCGGTGCGCCGAGCAGCCGCCGTTCGCGGAGGTCGCCCCCGGCCACCACGTCGCCTGCTGGAAGGCCGAGTGATGCTCAGACTCGACGACGTCTCCAAGGTCTATCGGGCCGGCGCGTTCGGCGGCCGCGAGCTGCGGGCGGTCTCCGGCGTCAGCTTCGACGTGAACGCCGGGGAGGTGGTCTCCCTCATCGGCGAGAGCGGCAGCGGCAAGAGCACGCTGGGCCGCATGATCCTGCGGCTCACCCCGGTGAGCTCCGGCGCCATCACGTTCGACGGGACCGACATCCGGGCGCTGCGCTCGCCCAAGGCGTACTACCGGCAGGTGCAGGGCGTCTTCCAGGACCCGTTCAGCTGCTACAACCCGGTCTTCAAGGCCGACCGCGTGTTCGCCATGATCAAGGACGAGTACTTCCCCCGGGTGGCCGCCGCGGAGTGGCGCGAGCGGGTGGAGGGCGCCCTGCGCGGTGTGCGACTCGACCCCGGGCAGGTGCTCGGCAGGTATCCCCACCAGCTCAGCGGCGGGCAGCTCCAGCGCATGCTCATCGCGCGGGCCGTGCTGCTCGACATCCGGCTCCTGGTCGCCGACGAGATCATCAGCATGCTCGACGCGTCGACGCGGATCGACGTGCTGAACCTGCTCGCCGACCTCAGGGCGGGCGGGCTCGGCATCCTGTTCGTCACCCACGACCTGTCCCTCGGCACCTACGTCAGCGACCGGACGGTGGTGCTGCGGCACGGATCGGTCGTCGAGACGGGCCCCACCGACCTGGTTTTCGCCAACCCCCTCCACCCGTACACGCGGTCGCTGCTGGCCGCGGTGCCGCGGTTGCACGCGCGGTGGGACGAGGAGGAGGCGGACCCCGGGGAGACACCCTGCCCGTACCACGGCAGCCCGGAGGGCGCCCGGACCCGCCCGGGCCTCGCCGAGGCCGAGCCCGGCCACTTCGCGGCCTGCTCGGGATGCGCGGAGGG
Organism: Microbispora corallina; assembly: GCF_016863035.1. Classification (GTDB taxonomy): domain Bacteria; phylum Actinomycetota; class Actinomycetes; order Streptosporangiales; family Streptosporangiaceae; genus Microbispora; species Microbispora corallina. The sequence goes on along the minus strand of NZ_BOOC01000043.1, from coordinate 27,144 downwards.
GGCAGGGGCCCCCAGGAAACTCGCAAAGGAGAAAGCGTGAGCTCGTACCGTCCGCTGCACGAGGGATGGACCGTCACGGCCGTGTCGTCCACAGGGCAGTTGCGGCCCGTCGTCGCCGGGGTCCCGGCCGCCGTCCCCGGCTGCGTCCACACCGACCTGCTGGCCGCCGGGCTCATCGAGGACCCGTACGTCGACGACAACGAGACGCGGCTCACCTGGATCGGCCGCACCGCGTGGTCGTACGAGACCGTCTTCACCTGGGACGGCACGGACGACGAGCGGGCCGACCTGGTGTGCGAGGGGCTCGACACGGCGGCGACCGTGACGCTCAACGGGGTCGAGCTGGGCAGGACGGCCAACATGCACCGGTCGTACCGCTTCTCCGTGCGCCACCTGCTGCGCGAGGGCGACAACACGCTGAAGGTGCTGTTCGAGCCGCCGTACGAGTACGCCGAGGCGCGGCGAGCGGCCCTGGGCGACCGTCCCGGCGCGTACGAGCAGCCGTTCCCGTTCATCCGGAAGATGGCGTGCAACTTCGGCTGGGACTGGGGGCCGACGCTGGTCACGTCCGGGATCTGGCGGCCCATCGGCATCCGGACGTGGAGCGGCGCCCGGCTGGCCGAGGTCCGCCCGCTCGTGACGCTGGAGGAGTCGGACGGCGCGGTGAACGGCCGGGTCGAGGTGCACGTCACCGCCGACCGCGCGGCCGAGGGCCCGCTCACGCTGACCGCCTCGGTCGCCGGGGTGACCGAGACCGTGCGGCTGGACGCCGGACGGCGCACCGGCGTCGTCGCGCTGACCGTGCCCGCGCCGGAGCTGTGGTGGCCGCGCGGGCACGGCGGGCAGCCGCTGTACGACCTGACGGTGCGCCTGGGCGACGACGAGTGGACCGGCCGCATCGGCTTCCGCTCGATCGAGCTGGACCGGACGGACGGCGCGTTCACCCTGGTCGTGAACGGCAGGCCGGTGTTCGTCCGGGGGTTCAACTGGATCCCCGAGGACACCTTCCCGAGCCGGCTCACCCGGGAGCGGGTGGCGGAGCGGTTCGCCCAGGCGGCCGGGGCGGGCGCGAACCTGCTGCGGGTGTGGGGCGGCGGCCTGTACGAGAGCGAGGACTTCTACGACCTCGCCGACGAGACCGGCCTGCTGGTCTGGCAGGACTTCCCCTTCGCGTGCGCGGCCTACCCCGAGGAGGAGCCGTTCCGCGGCGAGGTGGAGGCCGAGGCCAGGGAGCACGTGGCCCGCCTGGCGCGCCACCCCAGCCTCGCGCTGTGGTGCGGCAACAACGAGAACATCTGGGGCCTCGCCGACTGGGACTGGCGCGACGACCTCCACGGCCGCACCTGGGGCGGCGGCTTCTACTACGACCTGCTGCCGCGGATCGTCGCCGAGCTGGACCCGACCCGCCCCTACTGGCCGGGCACCCCCTATTCCGGCGCCCCCGACCTGCCGCCCAACGACCCGTCCCGGGGGACGGCGCACATCTGGACCGTCTGGAACACCCACGACTACACGGACTACGCGGCGTACACCCCGCGGTTCGTCGCCGAGTTCGGCTTCCAGGGGCCGCCGGCGTACGCCACGCTGCGCGCCGCGGTCACCGACGAGCCGCTCACGCCGGCCTCGCCGGGCGTCGCGCACCACCAGAAGGCGGTCGACGGGAACCTCAAGCTGCTGCGCGGCCTCGGCGACCACCTGCCCGCGCCGGAGGGCTTCGACGACTGGCACTACTACACGCAGGTCAACCAGGCCAGGGCGGTGACGTTCGCGCTCGAGCGGTTCCGGGCGCTCGCGCCGTACTGCATGGGCACGATCGTGTGGCAGCTCAACGACTGCTGGCCGGTCACCTCCTGGGCCGCGGTGGACGGCGGCGGGCGGCTCAAGCCGCTCTGGCACGCTGTCCGCCACGCGTACGCCGACCGGCTGCTGACGTTCCAGGACGACGCCGTGGCCGTGGTCAACGACAGCGACGAGCCGTGGTCGGGGGAGCTGTCGGTGGTCCGGCTGACCCTGTCCGGGGAGCCGCTCGCCAAGGAGCGCCTCGCGGTCGAGGTCCCGGCGCGGGGGACGGCGTCGGTCGCGCTGCCGGCGGCCCTGCTCACCCCGGACGACCCGGCGCGGGAGGTCCTGACCGCCACGCTGGACGGCGTCCGCGCGCTGCGGTTCCCGTCCGAGGACCCGGCCATGGACTACCCGGAGGCCGAGATGGACACCGTGGTGGAGCGGACGGCCGAGGGCCTGCGGGTCGCCGTGACCGCGCGGACCGTCGTGCGGGAGCTGGCGCTGTTCCCCGACCGCCTCGACCCCCGGGCGACCGTGGACGACCAGCTCGTCACGCTGCTGCCGGGGGAGACGGCCGTCTTCCACGTGACCGGCGGCAGCCCCGACCCGGACGCGCTCGTCCGCCACCCGGTGCTGCGGTGCGTCAACGAGCCGCGCCGATGACGGCTGTTAGTCTCTGACACCGGCGCGCTCCCCCTCCCCCGCCGCGCGCCGGTGGTCACCTAACGCGAGGACGACGTGGATCTGCTCACCAACCCGATCAAGGACTACGCCTGGGGCTCCCGTACGGCCATCGCCGCCCTGATGGGCAGGCCCGCCGGGGGACCGGAGGCCGAGATGTGGCTGGGCGCGCACCCCGCGAGCCCGTCGCTGCTGTCCGGGAACGGCTCCCCGGTGTCGCTTGCGGACGCCGTCGCCGCCGACCCCGAGGGGACGCTCGGGCGGCCGGTCGTCGAGCGGTTCGGGGAGCGCCTGCCGTACCTGCTGAAGGTCATCGCGGTCGACCAGCCGCTGTCGCTGCAGGTCCACCCCGACTCGGAGCAGGCGGCCGACGGGTTCGCCCGGGGCGACGCCAACTACGCCGACCCCTGGCACAAGCCCGAGATGATCTGCGCGATCACGCCGTTCCGGGGGCTCGCCGGCTTCCGGCCCGCCGACCAGGCGGCCATGCTCGTCGGCCGCCTCCAGGTCGAGGCGCTCACGCCGGTCGCCGACGCGCTGCGGGACGGCGACGTCCTGGCCGCGCTGCGGCTGCTGCTGGAGTGGCCGGGCTCCCGGCGCGAGCTGGTCGAGGCCGTCGTGTGGGCCGCGTCCAGCGTCCACCAGCCCGACTACGCCCTGGTCGCCAAGCTGGCCCGGCGGTATCCCGAGGACCCGGCCGTCCTCGCGCCGCTGCTCATGCGCCGCCACGAGCTCGCCCCCGGCGACGCGCTCTACCTGGGCGCCGGCGTCCTGCACTGCTACCTCGACGGGTTCGGGGTGGAGATCATGGCGTGCTCCGACAACGTGATGCGGGCCGGGCTGACCGGCAAGCACATCGATGTGGACGAGCTGCTGCGCGTCACCCGGCCGGAGGCGCAGCCGCTCGCCGTCGAGCCGGCCGGCGGCGTGTACGCGCCGCCGTGCCCCGACTTCCTGCTCCGCAGGGTCACTCCCGGCGCCTCCCATGTGCTGGAGGGCGCGCTGCCGCGGATCGTGCTGTGCACCGAGGGCGCCGTCCGGGTCGGCGCCGAGGTCAAGCTCCAGGCGGGCGAGTCCGTTTTCGTCCCCGCGTCCGACGGCCCGGTCGAGCTGTCCGGCGACGGCGTCGCCTTCTGCGCCGAGCCCCAGATCTGAGGCCGGGCGCCAGATCTGGGGCCGAGCCCCAGATCTGAGGCGGGCCGCCGCGAAGCGACACGCCCGAAGCGGGTAATTCCTGCGGAGATTCACGCAGCGTGGTGTTTGTCCTACGCTCGGTGAGAATCGCGAGGTCGGTGGGTAGGAGTCGCTCATCGAGTACCGCGGCCCGTTGAGGGGGATCCATGGGACGCTTCGGGGCTGCCGGCCTGGCAGTGGTGTCGTTGAGCGCCGTCACGCTGTCCGCGTGCGGGTCGAGCGCCAAGCCGGTCAAGCAGGCGGACGCTCCGGCGGACAAGCAGCACAGGGTGGCGGCCGAGGCCTCGCTCCGCAAGAGCGAGATGGAGGCGGCGGCCCGGGTGAAGGCCAACGAGCTGGGTCAGATCCCGGTGATCATGTACCACCGGGTCGTGAAGAACCCGCCGCCCGGCGACGACCGCTCGCCGCAGCAGTTCCGCGAGGAGCTCGAACGGCTGGCCGCCGAGGACTACGTGCCGATCACGGCCGCCGAGTACGTGACCGGGAAGATCGACATCCCGGCCGGCAAGCACCCGGTGGTGCTGACGTTCGACGACTCCTCGCCGTCCCAGGTGTCGCTCGACGGCATGGGCAAGCCGCTGCCGGACACGGCGGTCGGCATCCTCATGGACGTGGCGGCCAAGCATCCTGGCTTCCGTCCGGTGGCGACGTTCTACGTGATCAAGGACATGTTCGGCAAGGCCCGCCAGGAGGAACAGGTCCAGGTCCTGGAGTGGCTGAAGGACAACGGGTTCGACATCGGCAACCACACCCGCGACCACCTCAACCTGCTGAGCAAGTCCAAGGAGGAGGTCGAGGACCAGATCGTCGGCGGGCAGAACCTCATCACCTCGCTCATCAAGACGCCTCCGGTGACGCTCGCCCTGCCGTACGGCAACCAGCCGAGCAAGAAGGAGTGGGCGCTGCACGGCTCGTACAAGGGCGTGTCGTACAACTACCGGGGCGTCTTCCTGGCCGGGTACACCCCGGCGCCCTCGCCGTACACCAAGGACTTCGACCCGGTGGGCATCCCGCGCATCCGGTCGAAGGAGAAGGTCGGCGACTGCGTGAAGTTCTGCTCCATGGCGTGGCTCGACTGGCTCAAGGCCAACCCCAACGACCGCTACACCTCGGACGGCTACGCGAACACCGTGGCGTTCCCGAAGTTCAAGGCGCCGTTCGTGGCCGCCTCGTTCAAGGCCCGGGCGCTGCCGTACTGACGACGCCGCGGCGATGACGCCGCCGGGGGTCGGGACCGGGTCCGGGCGGGCGCTACCCTGCGGGCATGGACGACGACAGCGCCGCACGACCGGCGGATGGCTCGGTGGGGACGTCGGGCCCCCCGGGCCTGACGCCGCGGCTGATCGGGCCGGAGATCGTGGCGGTCTTCGCCGTCTCGCTGGGGGCGAGCGGGCTGCTGTCGCTCATCCAGCTCATCGGCGCGCTCACCGCGCCCAAGGCGCTGGACAGCCAGCACGCCGTGCTCAACGGCTCGTACGCGCCCGGCCGCCCCTGGCTGGACCTGTCGCTCCACCTCGCGCAGCTCGCGGTGAACGTGGCGCCCGTCGGGCTCGTGGCCTACCTGCTGGCCCGCTCGGGGGAGTCGCTGCGCACCATCGGCGTCGACCGCCGCGAGCCGGGGCGCGACCTGCTGCGCGGGACCGTGCTGGCCGCCGCGATCGGCGGGTCGGGCCTGGCCTTCTACCTCGCGGTGTACGCGTCCGGCGTCAACCTCAACGTCGTCCCGGACGACCTGCCCGAGGTGTGGTGGCGGGTGCCGGTCCTGGTGCTCGGGGCCGCTCAGAACGGCGTGCTGGAGGAGGTGCTGGTCAGCGGCTACCTGCTGCACCGGCTCGGCCAGCTCGGCTGGGCGCCCTGGCGGTCTGTGGTGGTGTCGGCGGTCCTGCGCGGCTCCTACCACCTCTACCAGGGCTTCGGCGGCTTCGCCGGGAACGTCGTGATGGGCCTGGTCTTCGGCCGCCTCTACCAGCGCTGGGGCCGGGCCATGCCGCTGATCGTCGCCCACACCCTCATCGACGTCGTCGCCTTCGTCGGGTACGGCCTGCTGCACGGCCGGGTCTCCTGGCTGCCCTGAGCGTCCGGGCCCCCGAGACGGCGGCCGCCGCGCGCCGTACCTTGGGTTCCATGAGGAGCTGGACGGCGCCCGCTCCTGACGGCGGGGGCGCACGCCGATGACGCGCGGGCGGCTCCGGGTCTACCTCGGCGCGGCGCCCGGGGTGGGCAAGACGTACGCGATGCTCTGCGAGGCCCGCCGGGGCCGGGCCCGCGGGCGGGACGTGGTCGTGGGGCTGGTGGAGACCCACGACCGTCCCCGTACGGAGGAGCTCCTTGAGGGGCTGGAGGTGCTGCCCCGGCGGACGATCGCGTACCGGGACGGGACGTTCACCGAGCTCGACGTGGACGCCGTGATCGCCCGCCGGCCGAAAATCGTCCTGATCGACGAGCTTGCCCACACGAACGTGCCGGGGTCGCGCAACGCCAAGCGCTGGGAGGACGTCGAGGAGATCCTGGAGGCCGGGATCGACGTGATCTCGACGGTGAACGTCCAGCACCTGGAGTCGGTCAACGACGTGGTGCGGGAGATCACCGGGGTGCCCCAGCGGGAGACCGTGCCGGACGAAGTCGTCCGGCGCGCCGACCAGGTCGAGCTGGTGGACATGTCACCCGAGGCGCTGCGGCGCCGGATGGCGCACGGCAACATCTACGTGCCCGGGAAGGTGGACGCGGCGCTGGCCAACTACTTCCGGGAGGGCAACCTCACCGCGCTGCGCGAGCTGGCGCTGATGTGGGTCGCCGGCAAGGTCGACGAGCAGCTCGACCGCTACCGCGCCGAGCACGGCATCCTGAGCACCTGGGAGACCCGCGAGCGGGTGGTCGTCGCCCTCTCCGGCGGCCCGGAGGGGGACACCGTCATCCGGCGCGCCGCCCGGATCGCGGCCAGGACCACGGGCGCCGACCTGCTCGCCGTCCACGTGACCCGGTCGGACGGGCTGGCCGGGACCGACCCCGTCCACCTCGCCCGGCAGCGCACGCTCGCGGAGGACCTGGGCGGCTCCTACCACCAGGTCGTCGGCGACGACGTGCCGAAGGCGCTGCTCGACTTCGCCCGGAGCGTCAACGCCACCCAGCTCGTGCTCGGCGCCTCCCGCCGCGGACGGGTGGCCCGGCTGCTCACGCGCGGCGTCGGGGTCACGGTCGCCGCGCTGTCCGGCTCGATCGACGTCCACATGATCCCGCACGACGAGGCCCGGGCCGGGAGGCGGCCGCCGCCGTCCCGGGCCGCGCTCACCCGGGGCAGGAGGTTCGCGGGGTGGGCCCTGGCCCTGCTGGGCGTCCCGGCCCTCACCGGGGTCCTGCTGCCGCTGCGGGGGGCGCTCACGCTGCCGAGCCAGATCCTGCTGTTCCTGGCGGCGGTCGTGACGGTCGCCCTCGTGGGCGGGATGTGGCCCGCGCTGACCGCGGCGGTCGGCGGCTTCCTGCTGCTCAACTGGTTCTTCACCCCGCCGCTGCACACCTGGTCGATCGCGAGCCCGCAGAACCTGCTGGCCCTGGTCGTCTTCGTGGTCGTGGGCGGCGCCGTCAGCGCGATCGTGGACCTGGCCGCCCGCCGCACCCGCGAGGCGGCCCGGGCGGGCGCGGACGCGGAGATCCTGTCCACCCTGGCCGGGCACGTGCTGCGGGGGGAGGCCGCCGTGCCGTCCCTGCTGGCGCGGTTGCGGGAGATCTTCGGCATGACGTCGGTCACGCTGCTGGAACGGCGGACCGAGGCCGTCCCCGGCGTGGGCGACGCGGGCGACCCGCAGGCGTGGCGCATCCTCGGCGCCGCCGGCGGCCCGCCCTGCACGTGCCCGGCGGCGGCCGACACCGGGATGCCGATCGCGGGCGGTCTCGTGCTCGCGCTGCGCGGGCGCCTGCTCGACGCGTCGGACCGGAGGGTGCTGGAGGCCTTCGGCGCCGAGCTGGCCGTCGCCCTGCGGCAGCGGCGGCTGGAGGAGCAGGCCGAGAAGGTGCGGCCGCTCGCGGAGGCCGACAGGATGCGCACGGCGCTGCTCGCGGCCGTCAGCCACGACCTGCGCACCCCGCTCGCCTCGGCCAAGGCGGCCGTGGAGAGCCTGCGCAGCACCGACGTGCGGTGGTCGCGCGCGGACCGCGACGAGCTGCTGGCGACGGCCGACGAGTCGCTGGTGAAGCTGACCCGGCTGGTGGCCAACCTGCTCGACATGAGCCGGCTCCAGGCCGGCGTGCTCGGGGTCGCGCTCGAGCACGTCGCGCTGGAGGAGGTCGCGCACCGGGCCGTGGCCGACCTCGGGGAGGCGGGCGCCCGTGTCGTCCTCGACATGCCGCCTGACCTGCCCGACGTCGAGGCCGACCCGGTCCTGCTGGAGCGGATCCTGGTCAACGTCACGTCCAACGCCGTCCGGTACAGCCCGCCCGCGGCTCCCGTGCTCGTCGGGGCGAGCCGGTACGGCGACCGCGTGGAGGTCCGGATCGTCGACCGCGGGCCCGGCATCCCGCCGGAGGCGCACGACCGGGTGTTCCTGCCCTTCCAGCGGTACGGCGACCGGGACGCCCACACCGGGGTCGGGCTCGGGCTGGCCCTGTCGCGCGGGCTGGCCGAGGCGATGGGCGGGACGCTCGTCCCCGAGGAGACGCCCGGGGGAGGGCTGACCATGATCCTCTCCCTTCCGGCCGCGCCGGCGTGAACCCCCGGGGGTTCGTGGGGCATTTCGCCGCCGGTCGGGCGCAACACGGGCCGAACGGCCCTCTCTGGCGCGCCTGATTGCGATTGGGGCCGATCCCGGTGCATGGTTGACGTGCCGCCGCCAATCGCCTGCACGACTGGATGAGCGACACGTCTGGATCCCCCCGGCAAACCGGCCTCCCAGGGCCGTACCGACTTGGGGATTGTTCGCGATGACGCGTTTATCGATACGTGTGCCCTTCCAGGCACGAACCGCTCCGGGCGGGAGGGGAAGGCCCACCGGCCCTCGCGCCCGGACCCGTCCTCCCGCCGCGCCCGGCCTGTGCCGGTTCGCGCGCCGTACCAGGCGGGGACCCGTCGCCGGCCGCGAGGGGCTCCGGGCCGTCCCGTCCGGCGGGCCCGGGCGCCAGGCCGAGGCGACGCCGCGAAAGCCGCTCGCGCGGACGCCCGGCCGCGGCACCGCCCGCGCGGGTGCGAGCCCGGCCGGACGAGAGCCGCTCGCGCGCACGCCAGGCCGCCACACCGCCTCACGCGCGGGTGCGAGCCCGGCAGGATGTCCGTCCGGCGTGCCTCGGGGGCTCCTTCCGGCGACGCCGCGCCCGTCGCCGGCCGGGGCGGGTCAGGTGGCCGCCCGCGTCTTATTACGCGGCGGGCGGAGGCCGCGGTGCGACCCGCTGAGGGGCGCCGCCCGGCGCAGAGCCTTCCCCGGCCGGGGCGCGGTGGTCGCCACCGAGCCCCGGCCGGGCCGTTTCCGCGGGCTGTGATGCCGTCCCAGGCGACCGGCCGGGAGCGGCGGGGTCAGGCGAGGCAGCGCAGGGCGGCCCGCAGTCGCGGGTCGATCGGATGCGCGGCAGGCAGGCGGCCCACCGTCGCCTCCACGAACTCCTCGCAGGACAGGTCGGCGCCCATCCCGTCCACGGTCACCAGGACGCGGTCGCCCGTGCGCTCGATCCCGGCCTTCGCGCCGCGTTCGTCCAGGGCGAACATCCCCACGCGGACCCGCCAGTCGAGCCGGCCCGGCGCCTCCTCGCCGGGCACGGGCGCCCCCACGTCGTCGGCGTGCGTGGCGTACTCGGAGTCGTAGTGGAAGGCCTGCAACCCCGTGGGGTACGGGCCGACGGACGTGTCGAGGGAGGCGTCCCACCCGAGCGCCCGCATGCGCCTGCGGGTCTCCCCGTTCTTGGCCCGCCACTCGTCCAGCACCTGCCGCACCGGCAGCAGCCGGCGCTTGCGGACGCACCACTCGTTGAAGCCCTCGAACCCGCCGCGCACGCCCTCGTGGTCGAGCAGCTCGTAGAAGCCGTCGATGTCCCCGTCCAGGCAGGCGTGGTTGTAGAGCTCCTCGCCGGCCAGGTGGGCGAGCACGTCGCGCACCGTCCACCCCTCGCAGCGGGAGGGGCGGTTCCAGCCGTCCTCGTCGAGGGAGGCGAAGAAGCGGTCGAGCCGCTCCGCCTCGGTGTCGAAGATGCCGAACGGGTCGAGCCCGGCCAGCGGATCCGGTCCAGAGGTCATGCCAGGAGCGGTACCCGGACAGCCGCCGCCGTCACCTCCGCCGGACCCGGGCCGGGCCTCCCACAGGCCGTACGGCTCACGCGGGGCCCGGGCGCAACGCCCCGCCGCCGCCGAACGCCTTGATCCGGCACTGGTCCTGAATCCCCTCGATGTCCACGCCCTCCGCGGGGATGCTGTCGTACGTCCAGGAGATCGCGTTGGGGTCCGAGCCGGCGGCGGGGACGAGGTGGACCTTGAACCCGTGGCCCTTCAGGCACTTCACCTCCGCCCTGACGGCGTCGGCGTAGTGCGGGTTCCGCTCGGGGTCCATCTCGGGCGGCAGGAGGGGCTCCTTGTCCTCGCAGGACTTCCGGGCCTTGTCCTCGGCCTTCTGCGCCGCGGAGCCCGTCGTCCCCGCGTCCCATGCGCCGTGCTCGCGCAGGCACTCGGCGTACGCCTTCCTCAGCGCGGTGATCTCCTCCTCGGAGCTGTCCAGGCGCAGCTGCGGGCGCCGCGAGTCGACCGTCTCCTGCTTCGGCGGCCGGGCCGCGGCCGTTCCCGCGGCCGTCGCGCCGGAGGCCGTGGCGGTGACGAGGGAGGCGACATGGTCGTTCTGCGCGGCAGGGTCGTTCTGCGCGGCAGGGTCGTTCTGCGCGCCGGAGGCGGCCTGCGAGGTCCCCCCGCAGGCCGTCAGCGCGGCGGCGGCGAGCGCGGCCGCGCCCAGTGCCCTCCCGAGCCGGATGCGCGTTCCCGTCGGCGTGACGATGCTGTGTCCGTTCATGGGGACGAGGATGGGGGACCCGTGTCAGGGAATCGTCAGGCCCGGATGAGGGCGCGGTAGTCGTGCGGCCTGCCGCTTCAGGAACGGACGGGCAGGCGGATCGTGAAGACCGAGCCCTCGCCCGGGACGCTCGCGGCGGAGACCGAGCCGCCGTGCGCCTCGACGAGCTTGCGGACGATGGGCAGCCCGAGCCCGCTGCCGCCGGTGCGCCGGCTGCGGGACTTCTCCACCCGCCAGAACCGCTCGAAGACGAGCGGCAGGTCCTCGGGCGATATGCCGACGCCGGTGTCCGCGACCTCGATCACCAGGTCGGCCCCCTCCTCACGCGCCCGCAGGGCCACCCGGCCTCCGGGGGGCGTGTGCCGGACGGCGTTGGACACGAGGTTGCCCACCGCCTGGCGCAGCCGCACGGGGTCGGCGGCCACCGACGGTTCTCCCTCGACCTCGACGGACAGATGGACGCCCGCGCCGTCCGCGCCTCTCCGGTGTGCCGTGGCCACCTGGTCGAGCAGCTCCCGGACGTCCGTCGGCCGCCGGTGCAGGGTCAGCTCCCCGGCGTCGGCGACGGCGAGGTCCTGCAGGTCGTCGACGACGTGCTGGAGGAGCGCGGCCTCCTCCAGCAGCGAGGACATCAGCGCCCGGTCCGGCGCGACCAGGCCGTCCTCGGTCGCCTCCAGCCAGCCGCGGATGTTGCTGAGCGGGGTCCGCAGCTCGTGTGCGACGTCGCTGACCATGCCCTTGCGCAGCTCCTCCAGCTGCTCGCGCCGCCGGGCCATGGCGTTGAAGGCGTCCGCCAGCCGGCCGATCTCGTCCCCGCCGGCGACCTCCACGCGGGCGGACACGTCCCCGTCAGTCATCCGCCGGGCCGCGTGGGTCAGCGCCCGCAGCGGCCGGACGAGCCGTACGCCGGCCAGGACGGTCACGCCCACGGTGACGGCCAGCACGAGCGCGACGACGCCCGCGATCCTGGCCTGGCCGGTGGGGGACAGGTCGACGATCGTGGAGGCGCCGGCGCCCCGGCTGCTGACGAACAGCAGAACCGAGGGGGCGACGTACGGCGCGAGCTGCTCGTGCCGGCCGGTGGCGATGCAGCTGGGCACGCTCGCGGCGGGTGGCTGCGCCGAAGGGCCGGAGGCCCGGCCGCCGGCCGGCGCGGGACCAGGCACCGGTGTCCACGTGAAGTCGAGGCCGATCGTCACCGGGGGAGCGCCGCGGCGCTCGAGACACGCGTTCACGAGGCCGGTGAGGTGGCGCAGCGCCTTTCGCTCCGTGGGCGTCAGGCCGTCCAGGACCGGGCTCGCGCAGCGGGCGGCCAGCGTCGGGTTGAGGGTGGGCGACTCGACGTACGGGCGCCCGCTCGGCCCCTCGACGACCTGGGCGGTGGCGGAGAAGCTCTGCCGCAGGCAGAGCGCCTGCTGCTCGGCGGCCACGCGCAGCCGGGTGCGCTCGGCCCGGGGCAGCCGGAAGGGCCCGGTCACGCGGGGGTCGATCCGGTCGGAGGGCGATCCGCCGGCGAGGGCGGTGTCGACGGCCAGCGGCTCGACGACCGCCGTCGGCGTGGACGGCAGCGACACCGGCCCGGAGTCGGAGTCGAGGACGACCCGGCGGTCCTCGGTCGTGAGCGTGACGCGGTGCCCGATCTGGCGGGCCAGCCGGACCACCGTGTCGCGCGCGCCGTCCCACGTCGTGTGCGTCGCGGCCCAGCCGAGCAGGGCCCGGTAGGCGCGGGCGTCCTCCGCGAGCGCCTGGCCCTCCTCCTGCCTGATGGCCACGGTCGTGCTGCGGACCACCAGCCAGGCGGTGGCCGCGATCGAGCACACGGACACGAGCACGGAGACGGCCAGCAGCCGCACCAGCAGGCCGCGGCGCGCGAGCGGTCCCCGGCGGGCGGGCGGGTCAGGCGTCATCGGGGGAGCCCGGAGCCGCGTCGGTCAGCTTGTAGCCCACCCCGTGGACGGTCACGAGGCGCACCGGCCGCCGCGGCTCGGGCTCGATCTTCCTGCGCAGGTTCATGACGTGCACGTCGACGGCCCGTGAGGTGATGTACCGGTCGAAGCCGTGCAGGTGGAGCAGGATCTGCTCGCGGGTGAAGACCCTGCCGGGTTCCCCGGCCATCAGCTCCAGGATCTGGAACTCCCCCGGCGTGAACTCGATCCGCCTGCCGTCCACGACCACCTCGTGCCGGGCCGGGTCCACGGTCACGGCGCCGGCCGTCAGCACGGGGGCGGGCGCGGAGGCGGCCGCCCGGGTGCGCCGCAGCAGGGCGCGGACCCGGGCCATCAGCTCCCTCGGGCTGTACGGCTTGGTCATGTAGTCGTCCGCGCCGAGGTCGAGGCCGAGCAGCAGGTCGTCCTCCGTCGTGCGCGCGGTGAGCATCAGCACCGGCAGGTCCGACTCGGCGCGGACGATCCGGCACACGTCGAGCCCGTCCACCTTCGGCATCATCACGTCGAGCACCATCAGGTCCGGGGCCCGGCGGCGCACCTCCTCCAGGGCCGACCGCCCGTCGTGGACGGTGACGACCCGGTGGCCCTCGTGCTCCAGATAGCGGCGGACCAGGTCGGCCTGCTTGACGTCGTCCTCCGCCACCAGGACATATGCGCACATGCCGCCGAGCTTAGGTCGGCCAGGCGACTGCCTTCCCCGGGCGGCCGCGTGCTCATCGGAGCGCTATGGGTTGCTGACGGCTTCCTGACATTCCACGGCCATGCTCGTCGCCGTGCCGGGCCCCTGCCCGGGGGCCGAGGGGGACGAGAACGTGTGGACGGAGGTCCGATGGTGACCGAGGGGGACGGCGACGCCCGGCGGCGCCGCGGGCGGCTCGTGGTCGCGGGGGCCGCGCTGGCCGCGGTGGCCGGCGCGGGGGCGGTCGCGGTCGCGACCCGCGGCGGCCCGCCGCCCGCGCCGCGCGTCACCGGGATCCCGGTGGCCACGACCACCGTGGTGAAGACCGACCTGTCGGACACCGTCACCCTCCCCGGAACCCTCGGTTTCGGAGCGGCCCGGCCCCTGCGGGGCGCCGGGACCGGGCTCGTCACCCGGCTGCCGAAGCCGGGGGCGACGACGGTCAGGGGCAGGCCGCTGTACTGGGCGGACGACCGCCCGGTGGCGGTCTTCTACGGCGACACGCCGCTGTTTCGGAGGCTGGGCGCGCTCGGGGCGCGGGGACGTGACGTGGCTGTTGTGGCGGACAACCTGCGGGCCCTCGGTTACGCGCCCGGCTCGGCTCCGGTCCGCTCCTGGTCGCCGGCGCCCCAGGGGACGCCGGCGCCACCCGGGGAGGTGTTCACCGCGTCGCTGCGCGCGGCACTGAAACGGTGGCAGCAGGACAACGGCCTCAAACCGACGGGCGTGCTGGACGTCGGGCAGGCCGTGGTGTTCCCCGGCCCGATGCGGGTCGACGCGGTGAAGGCACAGCTCGGCGACCCGGTCGCGGGAGAGATCCTCTCGGTCACCCGGACGGCCCAGGTGGTGACCGTGCCGGTGGAGACCGCCTCGGCCGGGACGATCCGGCGCGGCGCGAAGGTGCGGATCGTCCTCCCGGACGGCCGCACGGCCGGCGGGACGGTCACGGCGGTCGCGCGGACCGCCCAGGACGCCGCCGACTCCTCGGGCCAGTCCCAGACCCGGCTCGACGTCACCGTGACCCCGGCGAAGAGGATCAAGGGGCTCGACGCCGCGCCGGTCGAGGTGCGCTTCACCTCCGCCCTGCGGCGGGGAGTGCTGGCGGTGCCGATCGGCGCGCTGCTCGCCCTGCGCGAGGGCGGCTACGCCCTCCAGACGCCCGGCGGCACGCTGGTCGCCGCCAGAACGGGGATGTTCGCCCGGGGGATGGTCGAGGTCGGCGGCCCCGGCATCGCCGCCGGGCTGAAGGTGGTGACCAGCTCATGAGCGGGCCGGTTCCGTTCCTGCGCGTCCGGCGGGCGGGCAAGGTCCATCCGGGCGGGGTGGTCGCCCTCGACGACGTCTCGCTGGACGTCCACGAGGGGGAGCTCCTCGCGATCGTCGGGCCGTCCGGGTCGGGGAAGTCGACGCTGCTCACCATCATGGGCACGCTCGACCTGCCGACCAGCGGCGGCGTGGAGATCGGCGGCCAGGACGCGGGGAGCCTCGGCGACCGGCGGCTGTCCGCGCTGCGCGGCCGCCACCTGGGCTTCGTCTTCCAGCAGTTCCACCTCACGGACGGGCTGAGCGCGGCCGAGAACGTCGCGACCGGGCTGCTCTACGCCGGCGTGCCGCACCGCCGGCGCAGGCCGCTGGCCCTGGAGGCGCTCGACCGCGTGGGGCTGTCCCACCGGGCCGGGCACCTGCCGCACCAGCTGTCGGGCGGCGAGCGCCAGCGGGTCGCGATCGCGCGGGCGCTGGTCAACGGGCCGTCGCTGGTCCTGGCCGACGAGCCCACCGGGTCGCTCGACACGGCCAACGGCAGGGCCGTGCTCGACCTGCTCGTCCGCCTGAACGGGGAGGGCACGACGATCGCGATCGTGACGCACGACCGCGACCTCGCGGCCCGCGCGCCCCGCCGCGTGGAGATCCTCGACGGGCGGGTCGTCGCCGACGTCCGCGCCGGGAGCGCGGCGTGAGCGCGGGCGCCCGCGGCGCCCTGACCGGGAGCCGGCCGGTACGGCTATCGCCGCCGGATGTGCTGCGGCTCGGCCTGCTGGGCATCCGCATCCGGAAGGTGCGGGCCGCGCTGTCCGCCCTCGGCATCGCGATCGGGGTCGCGACCGTCATCGTGGTGATCGGCATCCCGGCGAGCGGACAGAAGGCGCTGATGGAGCGCCTGTCCGCGCTCGGCACCGGCATGCTGCGCGCCGAGCCCATGCCCAACCAGGATCCACCCGTCCTGCTGCCGGAGGACGCCGACCGGATGGCCGCCCGCATCGGGCCGGTCACGACGGCGGCCGCGGTCGCCAACACGCACGCCGTCGTGGCCCGCTCGGACCGGGCGGACGAGGGGGACGCGGCCGGGATCAGCGTCCTCGCCGCCCGGGAGAACCTGCCGGCCGCGATCCACGGGAGGATCCGCTCGGGACGGTTCCTGAGCGCGCCGGTCGACCGGTTCCCGGTGGCCGTCCTGGGATATCAGGCGGCCATACGGCTGGGCATCGACGACCTGGGCGCGGGCCGCCGGCCGCCGCAGATCTCCGTCGGCGGCCACTGGTTCACGGTCACCGGGATCCTCGACGCCGTGCCGCTGGCCCCCGAGATCGACCGATCCGTCCTGGTCGGCTGGGAGGCCGCCCGCCGCCTGCTCCGCTTCGACGGCCACCCCACGGTGGTGTACGTCCAGGCGAGGGAGGACGCCGTGGAGGACGTCCGGGCCGTGCTCCCCGCCACCGTGGCGCCTCAGACGCCCGGCCTCGTGCTCGTCGGGAGGCCGTCCGACGCCCTGGCGGCCAAGCGGGTGACCGAGACCGCGTTCTCGGCGCTGTTCCTCGGCCTCGCCGGCGTCGCCCTGCTGGTCGGCGGCATCGGGGTGGCCGACACCATGGTGGTCTCCGTGCTGGAGCGGCGCCGGGAGATCGGCCTGCGGAGGGCGCTCGGGGCGACCCGGGGGCACGTCCGGGCCCAGTTCCTGGCGGAGTCGGTCGCGCTGTCGGGCCTCGGGGGGGTCGCGGGCGTCGCGCTGGGCGTGCCGGCGGCGGTCGGCTACGCGCTCGCCCAGGGCTGGCCGCCCGTCGTCCCCGAGGCCGCCGTGGCCGGGGGCGTGGCGGGCGCCGTCGCGGTCGGCGTGGTGGCGGGCCTGTACCCGTCGGTCCGCGCCTCCCGCATGCCCCCCGCCGGCGCCCTGGCCGCGGTCTGACGTTCAGGCGTCCCTGCGGGAGAGCGCGGCCGCCGCCAGTCCGTACGGCACGAGCACGTAGGCGGCGGTCACGGCGAGCGCGGCGAGGGGGGACAGGAGCGAGCCGCCGACCGAGTACGGGTTGCCGGTGCCGGCCATCTGGCCGGCGAGCGCCCCCGGCAGCACCGAGCCGAGTCGTTCGTCCCAGGGGGCGGGGACGTTGTTCACGACGATGGGGATCACGTACCAGATCGCCACTAGAACGGCCACGGCGGCGGCCGTCGAGCGCGCGATCGCCCCGGCGAACAGCCCGAGCAGCGCGAACGTCGTGATCGACAGGCCCATCGCGCCGAGCTGCGGGAGCTCCTGGAGGAACGGCTCGGTCGGCTGTCCCCGCATGGTCCGGCCGCCGATGATCGCCCGGCCCAGCAGGGACGTGGCGGCGACGGCCGCCAGGCCGCAGGCCAGCGCCAGGGCCCCCACGACCGCCGCCTTCGCCGCGAGCACCGACCGCCGGGAGGGCATCGCCGTGAACGTCAGGCGGATCATGCCGGTGCCGTACTCGCCCGTGAACGAGATCACGCCCAGCACCGCGAAGCACAGGGACGCGATCCACTCCAGCAGCCCGGGGAGCGGGGCGAGGCCCATCGTCGACCTGCGCGCGGGCGGCAGCCCGTCCCACAGATTCGCGGCGTACCAGGCCAGCAGGGCCATCAGTCCGACGGACGCGGCGACGACCGCCAGCACCAGGCGGGTGGACCGGGCCGACCACAGCTTGCGCCATTCGGCGGCGAGGACGTCGGTCACCGCTCGGCCCTCCCTGCGGCGTGCTCCGTCGCGCCGTCCGTCAGGCGCAGGTAGATGTCCTCCAGCGAGGCCGTCCTCGGGGTCACCTCGTGGACCGGGATCGCGTGCCGGGCGGCCAGCTCGCCGATCTCGGCCGCGCCGAGGCCGCTCACCGTCAGTCCGCCCTCCGCGCCGGTCGCCACCGCCGCCCCGGCCTCGGCGAGCAGGCGGGCCAGCTCGCCCGTGCGCGGGGAGCGGACCAGCACCCCGCGGGGGAAGCGGGCGGCCAGCTCGCCGAGGGAGGTGTCCGCGATCAGCCGTCCACGGCCGATGACCACCAGGTGGTCGGCCGTGAGCTCCATCTCGCTCATCAGGTGGCTGGACAGCAGCACCGTCCGGCCCTCGGCCGCCAGCCCGCGCAGCAGCCCGCGGATCCACCGGACCCCGTCGGGGTCGAGCCCGTTGACCGGCTCGTCCAGCATCAGCACGCCCGGGTCGCCGAGAAGGGCCGCCGCGATGCCGAGCCGCTGCTTCATCCCCAGGGAGAACCGGCCGATCCGGGTGCGGGCGGCGCCCGCGAGCCCGGCCAGCTCCAGCACCGCCGCCACCCGCTCGCGCCCGATCCGGTTGCTCCGGGCGATCCACCCGAGATGGCCCAGCGGGGTGCGGCCGCCCTGGACGGCCGTGGCGTCCAGCAGCGCGCCCACCTCGCGGAGCGGATGCCGCATCTCGCCGTACCGGCGGCCCCCGATCAGCGCCGTCCCCGCCGTCGGCCGGTCGAGCCCGAGGATCACCCGCATGGTCGTGGACTTCCCCGCGCCGTTGGGGCCGAGGAAGCCCGTCACCCGTCCTGGTTTCACGTGGAACGTCAGGCGGTCCACGGCGACCGTGCCGCCGTACCCCTTGGTCAGATCCGTCACGTCGATCACGGTCCGACCGTCCCGCGCCGCGCCCCTCCCGCGCATCGGACCGGCGTCCGAGATCGCCGCTCGTCTCCCGGTCGTACGGCGGCCGGGCCTCCGCCCGGAGGATGACCGACCACGGGCGGAGGCGCCCGGCGGGGCCGGCGGGCTACCGTTGCCGGGTGGACGATCCGGGCGTTCGGCCGCTGTTCCCCCGGGCGCTGCGCCGCTGGGAGCTCGTCGGGCTCGACGCGCTGGCCGGGACGGGATACGGCCTCGTGCTGCTCGTGGGCGCGCTCGCGCGGCCGTCGCCCGTGCAGCCGTGGGTCCGGTGCCTGGTCGTCGCCGCCGTCGCGCTGCCCGTCGCGGTCCGGAGGCTGTGGCCGCTGCCCGTGTTCGCGGTCGTCCTCACGGCGTCCGCGGCCGGGCTCGCGCTCGGCGTCGTGCGGGAGCCGTTCGCGGCGGCGGCGTACGCCCTGTACACGGTGGCCCTGACGGCCCCCCGCCGCAGGCGCGAGCCGACGCTCGCGATCGGCCTGCTCAGCGCGCTGACCGCGCTGCTCGCCACCGTCGGCGGCGGCTCCCCGCAGACCCCCGGCCGCGACGTCGCCGGATGGGTCCTGACCGGGTGCGTCGCCGCCGGCGGGGCCTGGACGATCGGCCGCGCCGTGCGGGAACGGCGGGCCTACGCCGCGCGCTCGGCCGGGCAGGCCGCCGAACGCGCGGTGACGGAGGAGCGGCTGCGGCTCGCCCGCGAGCTCCACGACGTCGTGTCCCACACGCTCAGCGTGATCGGGGTGAAGGCCGCGATCGCCGCCCATGTGGCGGGCGAGCGGCCGGACGAGGTGCGCGACGCCCTGCGCGTCATCGAGACCACCAGCCGGGAGGCGCTGGCCGAGATGCGCCGGATGCTCGGCGTCCTGCGGTCGGGGGAGGGGCGCGCCGACCTCGGGCCCGTCCCCGGGCTGGCCGCCCTGCCCGACGTCGCCGGCCGCGCCGCGCTGGCGGGGGTGCGGGTGGACCTCGACGTACGGGTGGAGGGACGGCTGCCCGACGGCGTGGAGCTGTCGGTCTACCGGATCGTGCAGGAGGCGGTCACGAACGTGGTGCGGCACGCGGCCCCGGCCCGATGCCGCGTGGTCGTCGAGCGCGCGGCGGACGAGGTGCGGATCGAGGTGACCGACGACGGGCCCGGCGCGCGGGTGCTGCCCGCGGAGGACGGCCTCGGCGGGCACGGTCTCGCCGGGATGCGGGAGCGCGCCGCGCTGTACGGCGGGGCCCTCGCGGCGGGGCCGCTCCCCGGCGGCGGCTTCCGCGTGCACGCCCGCCTGCCGCTCGACCCCGTCCCCTACGGCGCGGGGCTCGGAGAGGAGGGGTGAGCGTGCCCGAACCGATACGGGTCCTGGTGGCCGACGACCAGGCCCTGCTGCGCGGCAGCTTCCGGCTGCTGATCGACACCGCCCCCGGCCTCGTGGCGGTCGGCGAGGCGGCGACCGGGGCCGAGGCGGTCGACGCGGCCCGGCGCGAGCGTCCCGACGTGGTGCTGATGGACGTCCGCATGCCGGAGATGGACGGGATCGAGGCCACCCGGCTGATCTGCCGCTCCCCGGAGACGGCCGGCGTCCGGGTGCTGATCCTCACGACGTTCGACCTGGACGAGTACGTGTACGGCGGGCTGCGGGCCGGGGCCAGCGGGTTCCTGCTGAAGAGCACCCCGCCGGCCGGCCTGCTCGCGGGCATCCGCGTCGTCGCCGAGGGCGAGGGGCTGCTCGCCCCGAGCGTGACCCGCCGCCTGATCGAGGAGTTCGCGCGGGGCGGCGAGATCCGGCCGGCGCCCGTCCGTGGGCTCGACGGCGTGACCGAGCGGGAGCGCGAGGTGCTGGTGCTCGTGGCCCGCGGGCTGTCCAACGCCGAGATCGCCGCGCGACTCCATCTCAGCACGGCGACCGTGAAGACCCACGTCGGCCACCTGCTGGCCAAGCTAGCCGCCCGGGACCGGGCCCAGCTCGTCATCGCCGCCTACGAGTCAGGGCTCGTGTCGGCCCCCTCCCACCCCTCGTGACAGGCTGGACGGCGGACGACGTGCCGTACGAGGTGGGGGTGCCCATGCCTGACGAGTTCGATGTGATCGTGATCGGCGCCGGCCCGGCCGGTGAGGTCGCCGCCGGCCGGGCGGCGGCCGCCGGGCTGAGCGTGGCGGTGGTGGAGAAGGAGCTGGCGGGCGGCGAGTGCTCCTACTGGGCCTGCATCCCGAGCAAGGCCCTGCTCCGACCGGTCGACCTGGCGGGGGAGGCCGGGCGGGTGCCGGGGGTCGAGATGGCCCCGATCGACGCCAAGGCCGTGCTCGCGTGGCGGGACTCCATGGTGTCCGGGTACGACGACAGCGGTCAGGTGCGGTGGATCGAGTCGGCCGGCGTGACGCTCGTACGCGGCCGGGGCCGCCTGGCGGGCGCCCGGCGGGTGGAGGTCGAGACGCAGGGCGGGGACACGCGGGCGCTGACCGCCCGGCAGGCCGTCGTGCTGGCGACCGGGAGCACGGCCGTGATCCCGCCGGTGCCGGGGCTGGCCGACGCCCGGCCGTGGACCAACCGGGAGGCCACGGGTGCCCGCGCCGTCCCCGGGCGGCTGGTCGTGGTCGGCGGCGGCGTCGTGGCCTCCGAGATGGCCCAGGCCATGCGCGGCCTCGGCGCCCGGGAGGTCACGATGGTGGTGCGCGGCGGCGGGCTGCTGGAGCGGCTGGAGCCCTTCGCGGGCGAGATGGTGGCCGCCTCGCTGACCGGCCAGGGGGTCGAGCTCCGCACGAACGAGAACGTCGAGAAGGTGGAGCGTCCCGATCCGGAGGGCGAGGTGACCGTGCGCCTGGCGAGCGGGCGGACGCTGGTCGCCGACGAGATCCTCGTGGCCACCGGCCGCCGTCCGGCCACCGGCGACCTGGGCCTCGCCACCGTGGGGCTCGAGGAGCGGGGTCCTGTCCGGGTCGACGGGTCGATGCGGGCCACAGGCGTGGGGGACGGCTGGCTCTACGCCATCGGCGACGTCAACGGCCTCAGCCCGCTCACGCACATGGGCAAGTACCAGGGCCGCGTCTGCGCCGACGTGATCGTGGCGCGGTCGCGGAACGCCGCCGACGACCGGCCGTCCATGCGCGACCGGGCCGACGGGATGGGCGCGCCGCAGGTGATCTTCACGGACCCGCAGGTGTGCGCGGTCGGCAGGACCGAGGCCCAGGCCCGGGCGGACGGACTCGACGTGCGCGTGGTCGAGTACGACATGGGCCAGGTCGCGGGCGGCGCGCTGCTCGGCGAGGGATACCGGGGACGGGCCAAGGCGGTGGTCGACGAGCGCCGCCGCGTGCTGCTCGGGGTGACGTTCGTGGCGCCGGGCGCCGCCGAGCTGCTGCACGCCGCGACCATCGCGGTCACGGCGCAGGTCCCGCTCGACGACCTGTGGCACGCCGTTCCGTCGTTCCCCACGGTCAGCGAGGTCTGGCTGCGGCTGCTGGAGGAGTACGGGCTCTGACGTCCGCGAGCCCCGCGTCGACGACCGGCGCGGCGTCGTCCCGGCGCCGGGGTGTCGCGCCGCCCGGCGACCACGAAGGGACGCCGGTCCCGCCCGCCCGGCGACCGCGTCGGGGACGCGAGGTGTGACGCCCGCCCGGCGGCCAGGACGGGGTGCCCGGTCGTCCCCGTTCCGCGTGCTCGGGCGTCACTCCCGATCGGTGACCAGGGCGGGGTGCCGGGGGTCCTCGACGCGGACCACCACGTCGGCCGTGCTCACCGGCTCGACCTCCCGCTCGTAGCGCTCGTAGGCGGGCAGCGTCCACCGTTCGGCGTCGGCGGTGCGCCGCGCGAGCGCTGCGGGCGACATCGACAGGTGCACGGTCAGGTCGAACGGCAGGCCCCGGCCGAGCAGCAGCGCGCCGTCCACCAGCACGACCCCGCCGGGCGGCAGCGTCACGTAGCCGGCGCGGGTCGCCCGGTCGCGCTCGCTGTCCCACAGCGAGGGCAGCACCCTGCCCGTACGGCCGGGCCCGAGCGGGCCGAGCACCTCCCGGACGAGCCCGCGCACATCCAGCCACTCGTCGTAGAACACGTCGGGATCGGTCCTGCCGAACTCGAAGCGGAGCGAGGCCGGGCGCAGGAACCCGGCCGCCGGCACCCGCAGCGCCTCCCTCCCACGTAGGCGCAGCGGGCCGACCAGGTCGTCCGCGAGCCGTCCCGGCCCGGCCGGAGGGGCGCCGTCGACCGCCACCCGCACCCATCCGCCGCCGGGGACGG
Organism: Microbispora corallina; assembly: GCF_016863035.1. Taxonomy (GTDB): domain Bacteria; phylum Actinomycetota; class Actinomycetes; order Streptosporangiales; family Streptosporangiaceae; genus Microbispora; species Microbispora corallina. Next base: position 4,763 of record NZ_BOOC01000043.1, on the reverse strand, counting down.
CGGCGACGCGGTCGGCGAGCTCCTCGACCAGCAGCGTTGGGGAGACGGGTCGGGCGCGCACCCCTCCATCATCCCCGCCGCCGCGCCCCGCCCGTCCGCCTCCCCGCCTCCCCAGCGAGCCGCCGCGCGGTCTTCGCGGTGTCGTCGCGGTGTCTTCGCGGGGCAGGGACCAAGGTCCTCCGAGCCGAGGCCGCGCGGCCCTACGGGCAGGGCGGGCTCCTCCGTCACGCTGCGGATGTCCCCGCTGACGACTGTGGAGCCCCGATGGACGTCCTCGACCTGTCCCGATGGCAGTTCGGCATCACGACCGTGTACCACTTCCTGTTCGTGCCGCTGACGATCGGCCTGTCCGCCCTCGTGGCCGGATTCCAGACGGCGTGGTACCGGACGGACAATCCTGCCTACCTCCGGATGACGAGGTTCTGGGGCAGACTCTTCCTGATCAACTTCGCCATGGGCGTGGTGACGGGCATCGTCCAGGAGTTCCAGTTCGGCATGAACTGGAGCGCCTACTCGCGCTTCGTGGGGGACGTGTTCGGCGCGCCGCTCGCCATGGAGGGCCTGATGGCCTTCTTCCTGGAGTCGACCTTCCTCGGCCTGTGGATATTCGGGTGGGACAAGCTGCCCCGCGGGCTCCATCTCGCCACGATCTGGCTGGCCGCCTTCGGCACCACCATCTCCGCGTACTTCATCCTCGCGGCCAACTCCTGGATGCAGCACCCGGTCGGATACCGGCTCAACCCCGCCACCGGCCGGGCCGAGCTGACCGACATCTGGGCCGTCCTCACCAACGTCACCACGCTGGCGACCTTCCCCCATGTGATCTTCGGGGCGTTCGTCACGGCCGGGGCGTTCGTCATCGGTGTGAGCGCCTGGCAGCTCGCCCGCAAGCGCGAGGTGGACCTCTTCCGCGCTTCCGCGCGGGCTGCGATGGTCGTGACGCTGGTCGCGGCCGTCGGGGTGTCCCTGTCGGGGCACTGGCAGGCGCAGATCATGACGAGGCAGCAGCCGATGAAGATGGCGGCCGCCGAGGCGCTGTGGGAGGACGAGAGCTCCGCCGGCTTCTCGCTGTTCGCCGTCGGCGACGTCCGCAACGGCCGCAACCACGTCAACGTCCAGATCCCGTACGGCCTGAGCCTGCTGGCGACCAGCACGCCGGACGGCAGGGTCGAGGGCGTCAACGACATCCAGGCCCGCTACCAGGCGACGTACGGCCCCGGCGACTACCGGCCGATCGTCGGCCTCGCCTACTGGTCGTTCCGGCTCATGATCGGGTTCGGCGGGCTCGCCGGGCTGCTGGCCCTCGCCGGCCTGTGGTTCACCCGGAGGCGGAGGCTGCCCGCGAACCCCTGGTTCTACCGGATCGCCGTCATCGGGATCGGGCTGCCGTTCCTGGCCAACTCGCTGGGCTGGATCTTCACCGAGATGGGGCGCCAGCCGTGGACGGTCTTCGGAGTCATGCGCACCTCGGCGGCGGTGTCCCCCGGCTCGGACGTGGCCGAGGTCGCCGTCACCCTCGCCGGCTTCACCCTCGTCTACGCCGTGCTCGCGTTCATCGAGGTCAGGCTGCTGCTGAAGTTCATCCGCTCCGGGCCGGAACCCGCGGGACGGACGGACGAGCCCGTCGACACCCTGCCCGCTCTGTCCTACTAGGTCCGTACAGCTGAGGAACGTCCAATGGAGCTCACCACCGTCTGGTTCCTGCTCATCGCCGTCCTGTGGACGGGGTACTTCGTCCTGGAGGGCTTCGACTTCGGGGTCGGCGTCCTGCTGCCGGTCCTGGGCACCGACGAGGCGCGCCGCCGCACCCTCGTCCGGTCGATCGGGCCGGTGTGGGACGGCAACGAGGTGTGGCTGCTGGTCGCGGGCGGCGCCACGTTCGCGGCGTTCCCCGAGTGGTACGCCACCCTGTTCAGCGGCTTCTACCTGCCCCTGTTCCTCATCCTGATCGCCTTGATCGTCAGGGGCGTCGCGCTGGAGTACCGCTCGAAGAGCGACGTCACGAAGGGCTGGGACCGGGCCTTCTTCTGGGGCTCGCTCGGCCCGGCGTTCCTGTGGGGGGTCGCCTTCGCCGACATCGTCCGAGGCGTGCCGCTCGACGCGCGCCACGAGTACACCGGCTCGCTGCTGACCCTGCTCAACCCGTACGCCCTGCTCGGGGGCGTGGCGACGCTGACGCTGTTCACCCTGCACGGGGCCGTGTTCGTCGCGCTCAAGACGACGGGCGAACTGCGCGACCACGCGAGGGAACTGGCCCGCACGCTGGGTCTGGCCGCTCTCGCGGCCGGCGGGCTGTTCCTCGTGCTCACACAGCTGTCGACCGGGACGGCCGCCACGTGGGCCGGGGTGGCGGCGGCCGCCGCCGGCATCGCGGGCGCCGTGGTGGCGACCGTGCGCGGCCGGGACGGCTGGGCGTTCACCGCCAACGCCGTGGCCGTCGTGGCGGTCACCGCCACGCTGTTCGGGAGCCTGTGGCCCGACGTGATGCCCGCGCTCGACCCGGCCAACAGCCTGACCGTGCACAACGCCGCGTCCACGCCGTACACGCTGGGGGTCATGACGTGGGTGGCGGCCGTCTTCACGCCGGTCGTGCTCGCCTACCAGGGCTGGACGTACTGGGTGTTCCGCCGCCGCCTCTCCTGACCGGCCCGCGCCCTGTGGGTTTCGCCCGTTGATGGCCTGATTCGTCCCTTGGCGGGATTGCATGATTACCGTCCCTTGAGGTGTCCACGTCCAGAACGATGATCGACGGCTGGATAACGTGACGGGCAGGTCACACCTGGTGACTGCACTCGCACAGGAGGGATACACCAGCAATGATCAAACGACTGCTTCTCGCCGGTTCCGCCTGCGCCGCCTTCGCCGTGATGGCGCCGGCGGCGGCAAACGCGGAGGCCATCGCCCCGCTCAGCCCCGCTCAGCCGGCCGCCGCCGCGGTCACCGCCACCCCGCACGACTGGGGTCACGGTGGCTGGGGCGGCCACTGGGGCGGCGGCTGGGGCGGCGGCTGGGGCCACCACTGGGGCGGCTGGGGCCGTCCGTGGGGCGCGACCTACTGGGCGCCGCCGCTGCTGCCCGCCACCTACCTGGACGCGAGCCTCGTCGTCCTGGACAGTGGCTGCCCCGCCGCCACCGCCGCCACCTACGTGGCGACTCCTTGCGGCTGAGGTTGGAACAGACGGGTTCGATGAGGGACCCCAGGGGATCTCGACGATAGATCCTCAGGTTGAGCACGGGCGCACCCCCACGCTGTCAGCAGATTTTGATGACAGCGTGGGATCCCGGAAAGAGGGCCGCCACCCGCCGCGCGCCGGCGTCTGTCTCCCGGACCGGGAGACGGACGCCGGAGCCGGTCCTCTCGCTCACCGGTTGATCCGGCGGCCCGAGATCTGCTCGGGCGTCATCACGATGAAGTGGTCGTGGCTCCCGGGGGCCCACGGCGTCAGCGGGAGCGCCGCCAGCCGCTCGATCTCGGCGGGCTCCGACGCGGCCCTCGCGTGGCCCACCGCGGTCACCGACCACCCCGTGCGCGTCGCCGGGTCGAACTCGTCGGCCTCGAAGGCGACGACGGTGTTGCGGGCTGCGGCCGCAAGCTTGGAGCCGATCGCCGTGCGGATCACGATGGTGCCGTCGTCCAGGCAGAAGTTGACCGGCTGGACGGCGGGCAGGGCGCGATCGGTGAAGACGATCCGCCCGATCGGCGTGGACGCCAGCAGGTCCAGGCACTCCTCCGGGGCCAGGATCTCCAGGCCGGTCGCGTCGAGCTTCATGAGGTCAAGCCTGCTGCCGCGGGACAGCGGGGATTAGGGGCGAAGGTCCCGTCATCGGTGTCGATCGGCCTTGAGCCGGGCGGCGAGCGCGGCCGCCTGGGTGCGCCGCTGCATGCTGAGCTTGCTCAGCAGGTTGGACACGTAGTTCTTGACGGTCTTCTCGGCGAGGAAGAGCCGCTCGCCGATCTGCCGGTTGGTCAGCCCCTCGCCGATGAGCTCGAGGATCTGCCGCTCCTGGTCGGACAGGGCGGCCAGCGGGTCCTTCTTCTCGGCCTGGTCGCGCAGCCGCTGGAGCATGCTCGCGGTGGTCTGGGGATCGAGCAGCGACTGCCCGGCGGCCACCGTCCGGACCGCGCCGACCAGGTCGGAGCCGTGGATCTGCTTGAGCACGTAGCCGGACGCCCCCGCCATGACGGCGTCGAACAGGGCCTCGTCGTCGGCGAAGGACGTGAGCATCAGGCACGCCAGCTCGGGCATCCGCGACCGGACCTCCCGGCAGACGTCCACGCCGCTGCCGTCCGGCAGCCGCACGTCGAGCACGGCGACATCCGGCCGCAGCGCCGGGATGCGGGCGACGGCGGACTCCGCCGTGCCGGCCTCCCCGACCACCTCGATGTCGTCCTCGGCGTCGAGCAGTGCGGCGACGCCCCGCCGTACGACCTCGTGGTCGTCCACCAGGAACACGCGAATCATGTCTCGGACGCTAGCCGACCGTTCGGCGGCCCCGGTAGTGACGAAGGTCCCTTACATGGGCGGCGGCGGCCGGAGACGCTCATGGCATGGACGACCTCGATCGCGTCGACGCCTACTGGCGGGCCGCGAACTACCTGTCGGTCGGGCAGATCTACCTGCTCGACAACCCGCTGCTCGCCGAGCCGCTGCGGCCCGAGCACGTCAAGCCGCGCCTGCTGGGCCACTGGGGCACCACTCCGGGCCTGAACTTCTGCTTCGCGCACCTCAACCGGGTGATCCGCGAGCGCGGCCAGGACATGG